>NZ_CCBB010000001.1:1200000-2400000 GCF_000613185.1 Mycolicibacterium cosmeticum | reverse complement strand
CGGGCGATTCCCCACCGACGAACCGCTCAACGCCCTGGGGCAGCGTCAGGCGACCGATACCACGATCGATGTCGGTCCGGCCGATATCGCACTGAGCGGCCCGGAACAACGCGCGCTGCGGACCGCCGAACTGCTCGGTCTACGGCCCCGAACCGAGCCGGCGCTGGCCGACCTGGATCACGGTCGGTGGCGGGGCACGGTCCTCGACGGTGTCGATCCCGCGGAACTTGCGGTCTGGCTCACCGATCCGGCCAGGGCGCCGCACGGCGGCGAGACGATCGTGGAACTGATCGGCCGGGTTCGCAGCTGGCTGGGCACCCTCCCCGATCGGCCGGCCAGAGTGGTCGCCGTGACGCACCCGGCGGTGATCCGCGCGGCCGTGCTGACCGCCTTGGATGCGCCGCCGAAGTCGTTCTGGCGCATCGATATCGGGCCGGTGAGCCGCACCGTGATGCACTTCCGCGGGCAGGCCTGGACGGTGCGCCGGCTCTAACTGCGGTGCGCCAGCGCCCACATCTGCTTGATCACCGTCATCAGCCAACCGGCGGTCCGGACACTGTAGAAGCGCGGCCAGTTGGTCTGCAGGCTCAGCACCCAGGCTTGGCCGGCGCGGTCCACCGCGTACCAGCTGAAGGTGAGCTCTCCTGGCAGGTTTCCGGCTTTGGCGGCGATATAGGGCCATTCGTCGCGGTCCAGGTCGATCCCGGGGATGGCCGACACGATGTCGCGTACCGGCGCGGCCGGCCCCACGGCGGTCGTCTGCAGCGCCGCGTGCACCCGGCAGATGTCCTCGGCGCTGCCGTACCACTCGGCGCCGTAGGCCGACGCGGGGGAGTGGGTGCGCAGCGGATCCGGTTCGTACGGACGGGCGCTGGTCTGCTTGAGCAGTTCGATCCGGCCGGCGGCGTCGGCATGCTGCCATTGCGTGCGCAGGTCCGGTTCACCCCAGCCGATCGAGAACATCTCGTGCATCGTCGGGAACGGTGTCATGCTGGCCGGGTCGTGATGTCCGGCCTCGGCCAGCGCACGTTCCACCGCGCCGGGCCCGAGTCGCTCGATCAGCAGATCGGTGGCCATGTTGTCGCTGGTGGCGATCATCTTGTCGGCCGCCTGCCGCACCGAGATATGGGCGCCTGGGGGCAGCTTGTCGAATCCCGAGGACCCCAGCTTCTTGCCTTCGGTGGTGATGGTCAGCTGGTCGTCCCATCGCACGGTGCCCGCCTTGACGGCATCGGCCACCGCGTAGAGCACGTACAGCTTGAAAATCGAAGCCAGCGGCAGGGATTCGGTGGTGTTGGTGCCGGCCACCTTCACGCATCTGCCGTTGTCGACTCTCGACAACTGGTAGGCGTACCGGGCGCCGGTCTTCGCCAGCACCGCATCGACGTCGGCCCAACTATGCAGTGCCAGAGGCTGATTCGTCACCGTCATGCGGTCGACCAAGGTGGTGGTGTCGTCGGTGCGCAGCTCGATGTCCTGGCGTGCACCGTAGGACGTCACCACGTGCAGGGTGGCCGCCCCGGCGCCGATGTCCACGCCGGCCAGGGTGTAGGGCCGATCCCACCACATCATGTCCATCGTGGTGCCGATGTCGTCGACCTGGGCAGGCGCGGCGAGGGTCTTGACTCCGACCGGACCGATCGGCCAGTCCGAGTTGAGCATGTCCATCAGCTGTTTGGCCCGCACACCCGGCGGGGTGTTGGTGCTGATGACAGCGCCGCCCGCATTGGCGGGCGGCGTACTGCTGGGCGCGCAGCCACCCAGCGCCGCGGTGGCCAGGGCGAGGGTGCCGATCAGTGCCGTGATCCGGCGAACCGCCCCGGCACCGTCAGGACTGGGTGCCGGTCCCCGCAACGTCCAACACAACCTCGAATTCCAGCAGCGACGCTCCGGTGGCGACCGGGTTCTTCTGCTGGCCGGCGTGCGCTTCGACGGCCGGCCCGCTGGCCCAGGCCTGGAACGCCTCCTCGGACTCCCACTGGGTCACCACGAAGTAGCGATTCTCGCCCTTCACCGGGCGCAGCAGCTGGAAGCCGAGAAAGCCGGGCTGGTTGTCCACGGCGTGTGCGCGGTGCGCGAACCGCTTCTCCAGTTCCGGGCCTGCGTCGGGCGGGACCTCGATGGCATTGATCTTCACGACGGGCATGGCATGAGGTTACCCGTGTCCGGCACGGGCAGGATGTCGGCATGCGGACCGAACTTCTGACGGCACGCGGTGGCACCGGCGCCCCGCTGGTTCTGGTGCACGGCCTGATGGGACGCGGCAGCACATGGTCCCGGCAGCTGCCGTGGCTGACCCGGTTGGGCGCGGTGTACACCTACGACGCGCCGTGGCACCGGGGCCGCGACGTGGCCGACCCGTACCCGATCAGCACCGAGCGGTTCGTCGCGGACCTGGCAGCGGCGGTGGCCGAGCTGGGCCGGCCGGCCACCCTGGTGGGCCATTCGATGGGCGCGCTGCACTCCTGGTGTCTGGCCGCGGCCCGCCCGGATTTGGTGAACGCGGTGGTGGTCGAGGACATGGCGCCGGACTTCAAGGGCCGCACCACCGGGGCCTGGGAGCCCTGGCTGCATGCGCTTCCGGTCGAATTCGCCTCGGCGCAGCAGGTTTTCGACGAGTTCGGGCCGGTGGCGGGGCAGTACTTCCTGGATGCCTTCGACCGGACCGAGACCGGATGGCGCCTGCACGGGCACCCCGCGCGGTGGATCGAGATCGCGGGGCAGTGGGGTCTGCGGGACTACTGGGAGCAGTGGCAGGCGGTCCGGGTCCCGACGCTGCTGATCGAGGCCGGTGGCACGGTGGCCCCGCCGGGCCAGATGGAACGGATGGCCGAAACCGGTTACCGCACAACGTATGTGCGGGTCCCCGGCGCCGGCCACCTGATCCACGACGACGCTCCGGTGGAATACCGCGCCGCCGTGGAAGCCTTCCTAGCGACGTTCGCCCAGCACGCCTGAGGTGGGCCAGGACGGGGCCTGCTCGAACCGGGTGCGGATCGCGTCCAGGTCGTGATGCATCCGGCTCGCGTCGGGGTCGGCGTCGAAGAGCCGGTCCCATGTCGAGGTCGGAACCCGGAACTGGTCGAGGTGCAGTCGCAGGACGTGCGACCGGTTGGCCAGCCAGCCGAGTGCGATGGCGAGCGCGAACGGAGCCAGCAGGATGAGGATGGCGAGTGCAACGGTCATGGCAGTAATTCTTCGACAGTCGATATCCAGCCGAACAGTGGCAGCACTGCCCCAGTTGGATAAGATGCTGCCATGATTAAAAGCGTATCGGCGATGGTGCTGGACGGTCTAGCGATTTTCGAGTTCGGCGTCATCTGCGAGGTCTTCGGGATCGACCGCTCCGCCGACGGTGTGCCCAATTTCGACTTCAAGATCTGCGGGCCGGTGGCCGGTCAGCCGGTGCGCACGTCGGTGGGCGCGCAGGTCACGCCGGACCATGACTTCTCCGCGCTGGTCGGCGCCGACCTGGTGGCCGTCCCCGCGGTCAGCACCCAGTACGGCCCCTACCCGGAGGTGGCGCTGGAGGCGCTGCGCGCCGCAGCGGCGGCCGGGTCGATCATCCTGACCGTCTGTTCCGGCGCGTTCGTCGTCGGGGCAGCCGGGTTGTTGGACGGGCGGCCGTGCACCACCCACTGGATGCATGCCGATGAACTCGCCATGATGTATCCCACCGCGCGGGTGGACCGCAACGTGCTCTTCGTCGACGACGGCAACCTGATCACCAGCGCGGGGACCGCCGCCGGGATCGACGCCTGCCTGCATCTGGTCCGGCGCGAACTCGGCAGCGAGGTGACCAACAAGATCGCCCGCCGGATGGTGGTACCACCGCAGCGCGACGGGGGTCAGCGTCAGTACATCGACCAACCCATCCCGATCCGATGTTCGGAAGGTTTTGCTCCGCAACTGGATTGGATTCTGGCCAATCTGAAGGAACCGCACACGGTGGCCACCCTGGCCGCCCGCGCCAGCATGTCAGCGCGCACCTTTGCCCGGCGCTTCGTCGAGGAGACCGGGACCACGCCCATGCAATGGGTCACCGACCAGCGGGTGCTCTACGCGCGGCGCCTGCTCGAGGAAACCGATCTGGACATCGACCGGGTCGCCGACCGGTCGGGCTTCGGCACCGCCACCTTGTTGCGCCACCACTTCCGCCGGGTCATCGGCGTGACCCCGTCGGACTACCGGCGCCGGTTCGCGCGGGCGTCCTGAGTCTCGCCCTCGCCCGCAAGGGCGAACAGCCCGGCCGGGGTCTGCTCCACCAGTCCGTCGACCAGCAGCGAGTGCAGGGCGCGGTCCCGCTGCGCGGTATCCGACAACCACGCGACGTCCAGGGCCGCGCGGGTCACCGGTGTCGCGCTGGCCCGCAGCACATCGAGCAGCCGGCCCCGCACCTGGCGATCGGTGCCCGCATACTTCTGCACCTTGCGGGCCGGCGCATCGGCGGGGTCTCTGGTGGGGTAGCCCGCCGCGCGCCACCCGCAACCGGTCAGCGGGCACAGCCCGCACTTGGGTCCGCGGGCCGTGCACACGATCGCGCCCAGCTCCATCAGGGCAGCGGAAAAGCGTTGTGCCACGACATCGTCATCCGGCAGCAGGGCCGCCACATCGTCGAGGTCGCGGGCCCTGGCGGGGGCCTCGTCGCGGCCGTGCACGGCCCGGGAGAGCACCCGCCGCACATTGGTGTCCACCACCGGGACCCGCTTGCCGTAGGCGAAGCACGCGACCGCTCGCGCGGTGTAGGCGCCGACCCCGGGCAGGGTCAACAGCGTGTCCACGTCGTCGGGCACCACGTCGTCGTGCTCGGCGGCGATGGTCACCGCGCACTCGTGCAACCGCTTGGCCCGCCGCGGGTACCCCAGCTTGCCCCACGCCCGCAGCACGTCGGCGGCACCGGCGGCCGCGGTGGCCGACGGGGTGGGCCAGCGGGCAACCCAGTCCAGCCAGATCGGCTCGACCCGCGATACCGGCGTCTGCTGCAGCATGAACTCGCTGACCAGGATCTGCCACGCCGAAACCCCTGGTCGGCGCCATGGCAGCGGCCGCTGGGCGGCGCCGAACCAGGCGACGAGTTCGCCGGAGTCGATCGCGGAGCGGGCGGCCGCCCCGACGATGTTCGCAGGCTCGGGCAGAATGTCGGTCATGCCCAACTCGAACCCGATATCCGCATGGAAGGCACTCAAAGAGGGTAACGAGCGCTTCGTCGCCGGTAAGCCCGAGCATCCCAGCCAAGGCATCGACCACCGCGCCAGCCTGACCGCCGCGCAGAAGCCGACCGCCGTCGTGTTCGGCTGCGGTGACAGCCGGGTGGCCGCCGAACTGATCTTCGACCAGGGCCTCGGCGACATGTTCGTGGTCCGCACCGCCGGGCACGTCATCGACTCGGCCGTGCTCGGGTCGATCGAATACGCGGTGGCGGTGCTCAACGTTCCGCTGATCGCCGTGCTCGGGCACGACAGCTGCGGCGCGGTCAAGGCGACGCTGTCCGCCCTCGACGAGGGTGCCGTCCCGGGTGGCTACATCCGCGACATCGTGGAACGCGTCACCCCGTCGATCCTGCTGGGCCGCCGCGACGGGCTGACCAGGGTCGACGAGTTCGAGGCCCGTCACGTCACCGAGACCGGCGCCCAGTTGATGGCGCGCTCGACCGCCATCTCCGAGCGGGTGAACGCCGGCTCGCTGGCCATCGTCGGTCTTACCTACCACCTGGCCGACGGCCGCGTGGTGTTGCGCGACCACCTGGGCGACATCGGCGAAGCCTGAGAGCAAGCCGCAGACCGACACGCCGGGCCGCCTCGGACGGCACGGCGTGACACCGGCTTACCGTTGAGTTCGTGCTAGACGTAGAACCGCATGGTGGCCCCACGCCGAGCCAGATCTACCGGCGCCGCCGGGTCGCGGCGCTCGGGATCGCGGTCGTCGTGGTCGCCCTGATCGCCGGCATCATCGCGATCGTGGTGGCCAACAGCACCAGCTCTGGAACGCCGACTCCGGACAAGACGGCGGCGACCGGCAACAGCCCTGCCGCCGCCCCGCCGCCGCTGCCCGGCGAGACGCCCGGTGTGAAGACGCCCGTCGTGCCCGCGCAGCCGCCGGCCCCGACGCCCACGCCGACCGCTGCGGTCACCCCGCCGCCGGTGCTCAAGGAGGGTGACGACTGCCCCGACTCCACGCTGGCGGTCAAGGGCATCACCAGCGCCCCCGACTACGTGATGGGCGACCAGCCCAAGTTCACCATGGTCGTCACCAACATCGGTCTGGTGGCGTGCAAGCGTGACGTCGGCGCGGCCGTGCTCTCGGCCTACGTCTACTCGCTGGACAACAAGCGGCTGTGGTCCAACCTGGACTGCGCCCCCTCCAACGAGACTCTGGTGAAGACCTTCAACCCGGGTGAGCAGGTGACCACCGAGGTCACCTGGACCGGGATGGGGTCGGCCGCGAACTGCCCGCTGCCGCGGGAACCGATCGGCCCGGGCACCTACAACCTGATCGTGCAACTGGGCAATCTGCGTTCGGCGCCGGTGCCGTTCATCCTGGCCGAGTCCAAGCCTGCCGATCCCGCCGCGCCGCCGGCTGATCCGGCGGCGCCCCCGGCCGAGCCCGCGCCCGCCGGCGAGCCGGCACCCGCACCGGCCGGATGACTCAGGCCAGCTGGTCGGCGATCGTCGACTCGGCCAGCTGGGACAGGCCTTCACGGATGTGCCGGGCCCACATCGACCCGATCCCGTCCACCGACTGCAGATCGCTGGCGCTGGCCGCCAGCACGCCCTGCAGCGACCCGAAGGACCGCACCAGCAGGTCGACGTGGGCGAACTGCAGCCGCGGGATGCCGGCCATCGCCCGGTACCCCCGTGAGCTCATCGCGGAATCCTGTGCCTCGACCGTCGAGGGATAGCCGAAAACCCTTGCCAGCGCGGTGAAGTCGAGCAGCTCGTTGTCCGACAGCGCGTCCAGTTCCTCCAGTGTCGCGGTGACCTGGGCGGCGCTCGGCGGGTCCGGGTTGGCGTGGTAGTCCCGCACGATCAGCTCCCGCGCGGTGTCGTTGTCACCGACCAGTTCTTCCAGCTGCAATTGCAGCTGTCTGCCGTCGGTGCCCAGTTCCACCACGTCGGCGTCGATCTCCAGGCTGATGCGGCGCACCATCTCCAGGCGCTGCACCACCGTCATGACATCGCGCAGCGTGACGAAGTCCTCGATCTCGGCCGTCGACAGCTGCCGGTTCACCTCGTCGAGGCGGGACTTGTAGCGCTCCAGGGTTGCGATGGTCTGGTTGGCCCGCGACAGGATGGTCGGGGTGTCCGGGACGACGTGCCGTTCCCCCGCGACGTACACGGTGACGATGCTCATCGAGTGGCTGACCGAGATCACCGGGTAGCCGGTCTGCACGGCGGTGCGCTCGGCCGAGCGGTGCCGGGTGCCGGACTCCTCGGTGGGGATGGACGGATCGGGCACCAGCTGGACGTTGGCGCGCAGGATGCGGGTGCCGTCACTGGACAGCACGACGGCACCGTCCATCTTCGACAGCTCGCGCAGCCGGGTCGGCGCATACCGGACGTCCAGGGAGAATCCGCCGTCGCAGATCGCCTCGACGCTGTCGTCGTAACCCAGCACGATCAGGGCGCCGGTACGCCCACGCAGGATGCGTTCCAGGCCGTCACGCAGGTCGGTGCCCGGCGCCAGCCGACCCAGGGTTTCGCGCAGCGTGGGCCGCGCCAGATGCACCACCGTGCGGCCGGCCCTGGATTTCACCGCCATCGCGCCTCCTTGGACTGGCCGCCATTGTCCGTGATGGACTTCAGAACCTGCAATGCCTCCCCGATGTTGCCCGCGGTGGTGATGCGCAGGCCGGCGGGCACGTCGGTGACCCCGGGCGGCACCACGGCATGCCGGAAGCCCAGCCGGGCCGCCTCGGCCAGTCGGCGTTCCATGCCGGTGACCCGGCGCAGATCTCCGGCCAGGCCCACCTCGCCGATGGCCACCACGGTGGCCGGGACAGGCAGGTTGGTCTGGGCCGAGGCGACGGCCAGCGCCACGGCCAGGTCCGAGGACGGGTCGGTCAGCCGCATCCCGCCGACGGTGGACAGGTAGATGTCGTTGCCGGCCAGCCGCAGCCCGGCGCGCTTCTCCAGGACCGCGGTGATCATCGCCGCCCGCGCCGAGTCGATACCGCTGACGGCGCGCCGCGGGGTGCCCTGCGCGGCGTTGCCGATCAACGCCTGCACCTCGCCGAGCAGGGGGCGTTTGCCGTCCATCGTCACCGTCACGGCGGTGCCCGGCACCGGGGCCGGCCGCTCATCCCGGAACAGCCCCGACGGGTCGGCGACGCATTCGATCCCGTTGTCGCGCAACAGGAAACAGCCCACCTCGTCGGAGGCGCCGAACCGGTTCTTGACGCCGCGCACCATCCGCAGCGAGGACGCGCGGTCGCCCTCGAAGTGCAGCACGACATCCACCAGGTGCTCCAGCGAGCGCGGCCCGGCAATGGCGCCGTCCTTGGTGACGTGGCCGACCAGCAGCAGCGACAGGCCCCCAGGCCCGGCGGCCTTGGCGTAGGACGTCAACGCCGTGGTGACGGCGCGGACCTGGGTGACACCGCCGGTCACACCGTCGACCTCGGTGGTCGACATGGTCTGCACCGAATCGACCACGACCAGACTGGGCCGCACCGCTTCGATATGCCCCAGTGAGGTCTGCAGGTCGGATTCCGACGCCAGGTACATCTCGTCGTGCGTGCAGCCGGTGCGCTCGGCGCGCAGCCGGATCTGGCCGGCCGACTCCTCACCGGACAGGTAGAGCGCGCGTTTGCCGGTGCGGGCCCAGCGATGGGCGACCTCCAGCAGCAATGTCGACTTCCCGACGCCGGGATCACCGGCCAGCAGGGTGACCGAGCCGGGCACCAGACCGCCGCCGAGGACGCGGTCCAGCTCGCTGACCCCGGTCGGGAGATGCCGTGTCACCCCGGGGTCGATGGCGGTGATGGGTACTGCCGGTGAGGTCGGTGCGACGGCCCGCCGGATGGATTTCCCGTCGAGGGCGGTCAGCGTGGCCACCTCGTCGACGGTGCCCCACGTTCCGCAATCCGGGCAGCGTCCGACCCACTTCGGAGTGACGTGGTTGCACTCGGAACAACGGTATTGCGAACGTACTTTCGAAGCCACGCTCAAACGGTAACTGCCGGGGGCGACAGAACCGTCAGATCGTCAGTGGGCGCCGTCCGTGTCGCTTTCGGCCTTCTCGACGCCCGCGTTCGGCTCGCCGTCGCGGCGCGGGGTCTCGCCCGCCGAGATCGGCACGTTGACCGTGGTCTGGCCGGACTTCTCGAAGTTGAACGTGAACGGGTACGTCAGCCCGTTGGTGATCGGCTTGGTCAACGCGACCTCGGCCTTGACTGCGTCGGCGCGTTCGGCGGCGTCGAGGGCCTTCAGTTGGCCGTCGGGCTCTCCGACCACGAGCACGCCACCGGCCGGGACGGTGCCGTCACCGGTCAGGGTGACGTTGCCGATATCGGAGGTGATCGACACCAGCTTGTCGTTGGCGTCGGCCGAGTTGTTGGCGGCGACCAGCAGCAGTTCGGCGGCCGAGCCGGGCTGCACGTAGTCGGTGACCTGCGGGGCGCGCAGGTGCACGTTGCGCAGCGCGATGTTGCCCGCGGTCGCGGCCGCGCCGTTGACCGCCGGCTCCTGGTTGGCCGTCTGGGACACCTGGCCGGCGCCGCAACCCGTCAGGGCGACGCTGACGACCGCCGCACAAGCGGCGAGTCCGATGACGGACGCCTTGAAAGCTTTTGCAGCCACTGGAGCCTCCTGCTCGCCTTTGCGGTTCAGCCGTGCAATTCAACTATGCACAGTAGTAGGTCGCCATCGGGGGCGGTAGCGGAGGGCCTGGGACGGTCGACGGGAGGCCCGCGCGAGGCCGACAAAACGTTGCTGTGTTGCACGTAATGGTCGCCGTGTCAACCCCTAGTATTCACCTGCTATGCCCCTGACCTGCATTGTTGGTGCACGCACGTAGGCGCCCCGTGCTAAGATTGAGAAGTGAAAGGGGCTCTAATCTGATGATTTTCAAGGTCGGAGACACCGTCGTCTATCCACACCACGGTGCTGCGTTGATCGAGGCGATCGAAACCCGGACCATCAAAGGCGAGCAGAAAGAGTACCTCGTCTTGAAGGTCGCCCAGGGAGATCTCACAGTTCGAGTCCCCGCCGAGAACGCCGAATATGTGGGTGTGCGCGACGTTGTGGGCCAGGAAGGTCTTGACAAGGTGTTCCAGGTGCTGCGCGCCCCGCACACCGAGGAGCCGACCAACTGGTCGCGCCGGTACAAGGCAAACCTGGAGAAGCTTGCATCGGGGGATGTGAACAAGGTCGCCGAGGTCGTTCGCGATCTGTGGCGCCGGGATCAGGAACGCGGACTGTCCGCCGGTGAGAAGCGAATGCTCGCCAAGGCGCGTCAGATCCTCGTCGGTGAGCTCGCGCTCGCCGAGAACACCGATGACGAGAAGGCCGAGACCATTCTCGACGAGGTGTTGGCCGCAGCTTCCTAGCTGTCGATCTCGATGTCGTTGACTTCGATCGACAACTAGACGTGGAGTTGCCGCGCGTCGGTATCGGTACCGACGTACATCCCATTCAGACCGGACGGCCGTGTTGGCTTTTGGGTTTGTTGTTCGAAGGCGCCGACGGCTGCGCCGGTCATTCCGACGGTGACGTCGCTGCTCATGCCTTGTGCGACGCGCTGCTCAGTGCCGCCGGTCTCGGCGATCTGGGCAGCGTGTTCGGCACCGATCAGCCCCAGTGGCGCGGGGTCACCGGGGGCGACATGCTGCGTCATGTGCATGGCCTGGTGCGGGCCGAGGGATTCCGGGTGGGTAATGCGGTGGTCCAGGTGGTCGGAAACCGGCCCAAGATCGGGCCCCGACGGGCCGAGGCCCAGGAGTTGCTGTCGGTTCTGCTCGACGCGCCGGTGTCGGTCTCGGCGACCACCACCGACGGGCTGGGCTTGACGGGCCGGGGCGAGGGGCTGGCGGCGATTGCGACGGCGTTGCTCGTTCCGGTCGAATAGGCCGGTAAGCTGGCCCGTCGTGAATGGAGCGAACGGTCGGCCGAAGTGACTGGATTGCGGCTATACGACACTCTCTCGGGTGGCGTTCGTGACTTCGTACCGCTGCGTCCCGGCCACGCGTCCATTTACCTGTGCGGTGCGACGGTCCAGGGGCTGCCCCATATCGGGCACGTGCGCAGCGGTGTCGCCTTCGACGTGTTGCGGCGCTGGCTGACCGCAAAAGGTTTCGACGTGGCGTTCATCCGCAACGTCACCGATATCGACGACAAGATCCTGAACAAGGCCGCCGACGCCGGCCGGCCGTGGTGGGAGTGGGCGGCCACCTTCGAGCGGGCGTTCACCGCGGCCTACGACGCGCTCGGCGTACTGCCGCCGTCGGCCGAACCGCGGGCCACCGGGCATATCACCCAGATGGTGGAGCTGATCGAGCGGCTCATCGAGCGCGGGCACGCGTACGCCTCCGGAGGCGACGTGTACTTCGACGTGCTGAGCTACGCCGAGTACGGGGCCCTGTCGGGGCACCGGATCGACGACGTGCACCAGGGTGAGGGCGCGGCGACCGGCAAGCGCGATCAGCGGGACTTCACGCTGTGGAAGGGCGCCAAGCCCGGTGAGCCGTCCTGGCCGACGCCGTGGGGCCGTGGCCGGCCCGGCTGGCACACCGAATGTGTGGCGATGTGCGAGTCCTATCTGGGACCGCAGTTCGACATCCATGCCGGCGGTATGGATCTGGTGTTCCCGCACCACGAGAACGAGATCGCGCAGGCCAAGGCCGCCGGTGACGGTTTCGCGCAGTACTGGCTGCACAACGGCTGGGTCACCATGGGTGGCGAGAAGATGAGCAAGTCGCTGGGCAACGTTCTCGCGATTCCCGCTGTGCTGCAACGGGTTCGGGCCGCCGAGCTGCGCTACTACCTGGGCAGCGCGCACTACCGGTCGATGCTGGAGTTCTCCGAGAACGCGCTGACCGACGCCGCCAAGGCCTACACCGGTGTGGAGGATTTCCTGCACCGGGTCCGCAACCGGGTCGGCGCCGTGGTGCCCGGCACCTGGACCGAGAAGTTCGGCGCCGCGCTCGACGACGACCTGTCGGTGCCGATCGCGCTGGCCGAGGTGCATTCGGCCAGGGCCGAGGGCAATCGCGCGCTGGACAGCGGGGACCACGACACCGCGATGGCAACCGCGCAGTCGATCAGGGCCATGATGGGCATCCTGGGCTGCGACCCACTCGACGAGCGCTGGGAATCCCGGGACGAGACGTCGGCCGCGCTGGCTGCCGTCGACGTGTTGGTGCACTGGGCGCTGGCCGGCCGCGCCGAGGCCAGGGAGAATAAGGACTGGGCGGCCGCGGACGCGATCCGGGACCGCCTCAAGGCGGCCGGTATCGAGGTGACCGACACCGCCGACGGACCGCAGTGGTCACTGCTGGAGGGGAACAACTGATGGCCGGCAACTCGCAGCGCCGCGGCGCGGTCCGCAAGGCCGGCACCAAGAAGGGGCCGACGGTCGGCTCCGGCGGTGTCCGCAGACGCGGCCTGGAAGGCAAGGGCGCCACCCCGCCCGCGCACATGCGGCCGCACCATCCGGCCGGTAAGAAGGCGGCCAAGGCGGCGCGGCAGGCGCAGGGCAGACAGCGCAAGACCGATGAGGTCGAGGTGGTCCTCGGCCGTAACCCGGTGGTGGAGTGCCTGCGCGCGGGCGTGCCGGCGACCGCGCTGTACGTGATGCTCGGGGTGGATTCCGATGAGCGCATCACCGAATCGGTGCAGCGCGCAGCAGATTCCGGCATCGCGATCATGGAGGTGCAGAAGCACGATCTGGACCGGATCGCCAGCAACGGGCTGCATCAGGGTCTGGCGCTGCAGGTGCCGCCGTATGCCTACGCCCATCCGGACGACCTGCTCAAGTCGGCCCAAAGTGACAGCCTGCCGGCACTTTTGGTGGCGCTGGACAATATCTCCGACCCGCGCAACCTGGGCGCCATCGTGCGGTCGGTGGCCGCGTTCGGCGGCCACGGTGTGGTGATCCCGCAACGGCGTTCGGCGTCGGTGAGCGCGGTGGCGTGGCGTACCAGTGCCGGTGCCGCGGCCCGGTTGCCGGTGGCCAGGGCGACCAATCTCAACCGCACACTCAAGAGTTGGGCCGACGCCGGGCTGCAGATCGTCGGTTTGGACGCCGGTGGTGACACCCAACTCGACGAATGGGACGCCTCCGGGCCCACGGTCGTGGTGGTGGGCTCCGAGGGCAAGGGCCTGTCGCGACTGGTCCGGGAGAACTGCGACGCCATCGTCTCCATCCCGATGGCCGGTCCGACGGAGTCGCTGAATGCGTCGGTTGCGGCCGGGGTGGTGCTCGCCGAGATCGCCCGCCAGCGCCGGGTTTAGAGTCCCAGCACCCGGGCCGCGGCCCACAGCGCCAGCACCCCGGCCACCAGGCACAGCGGGGTGGTCAGCGCACCGACGCGGCTGAACTCCAGGAAGCTCGCCGACATGCCCTCCCGGCGAATGATGTTGCGCCACAGCAGGTTGGCCAGTGAGCCCGGATATGTGGCATTGGGTCCGATGTTGACGCCGAGCAGCACCGCCAGCACCGCAACCGGCCCGGCCGCCGGACTGGCGGCGACCACCGGCAGCAGCACCAGCACCGCGGGCAGGTTGTTCACCACGTTGGCCAGCACCGCCGCCACGGTGGCGATCACCAGCAGGGCGGGCAACGACGTTCCCAGCGGCATATGGGCTTTCATGAAATCACCGAGGCCTTGCCGCATCACGGCGTCGACCACGACACCCAGGCACAGCACGAAAACCAGGAACGGCACGTCCAGGGCTTTCACGATGCCGGCCACGCTGGTGTGTCCGCGGGCCAGGCTGCGCACGCCGAGCACGACGGCGCCGGCCAGCGCCGCCCAGGCGGGCGCGATATCGAGGGCGGAGGTGGCGGCGAACCCGGCCAGCGTGAGCCCGAGGACGACGAGCGCGAACACCGGAATCTCGGCGGCCTGCGGCGGATCTTCGGGGGGCGGTGGTGCGGCAAGTTCGCGCCGGAAGAGCAGGCGCAGCAGCAGATATTCGACGGCGATGACGGCCAGCCAGGGCAGCACCATGACGGCCGCGAACATGCCGAACGAGATGCCGGCGGCGCCGAAGGCCAGCAGATTGGTCAGATTCGACACCGGCAGCAGCAGCGACGCGGTGTTGGACAGATGCGCCGTAGCGTAGGCGTGCGGTTTCGGTGACACCGACATGGTGCGCGCGGTGGCCAGCACCACCGGTGTCAGCAGCACCACCGTCGCGTCCAGGCTCAGCACCGCCGTCGTTGCGGCGGCCAGCACGAACACCCCACCCAGCAGTCGGCGCGGGTCACCGCGGCTGAGCCGCGCCATCACGGCACCGGCGGCGCGGAACAATCCCTCGTCGTCGCACAGCTTGCCGAGTACCAGCACCGCGGCCAGAAATCCGGTGACCGGCAACAACTCCCGGACCTCGGTGGTCGCCGACTCGGTCGTCGTCACCCCGGTCAACAGCAGCACACCGGCGGCCGGCGCGGCCACGGCCACCTCGGGCCAGCGGTGCGGTCGCACCATGGTGAAGATCAGGACGAGCGCGAGCAGCGCGGCAGCGAACAGCAAGGGGAGGTTCAACGCGCGGTCAGTTCCAGGGATCCGTCGGCTGCCACAGCGTCGGCAGGTGCAGACCGACACCGTCCTGTTCGGCCAGCCCGCGCAGCACTCGCATGGACACGTCCAGGTCGTCACCGGCGTAGGGCAGCGCACGCAGCGGCACGTCGAGCGGACGGAAAAAGTCGTCCCAGTGGATCAGCACCACCCTGCGCGCCCCGACGGTGCGCACCGTCTCGGTCCAGTAGTCCACCAGATACCGCTCGGGTTGCAGGCCCAACTGCCCGACGCCGAGGTACGCGACGTCGGCGCGCTGCCCGGCCAGGGCGCCCGGGACGAAGCCGGCGCTGCCGACGATCAGCAGTCGGCGGTCCGACGCCCGGTGATGCACCAGCGTGGACCAGGCCTCACCGCACCGGTAGGCCGACGCGCGGACCGGCGGGTGCACGGGTGCGGTGATGGGCCCGGGGAACCGGTCCGGCGGGCAGTGTTCGCCCACGACGAGCGTGACGTCAAAGGCGCCCAACGCAATCGGTGATCCCGGCGTGGCGACCACGGTGCGACCGGGCGCAAGACCGTGGCCCAGGTGTGTCACCGACGTACCACCGACCAACGCCGCCCCGGTGCGTTCGGCCACCACCGCGGAGTCCATCGCGTGGTCGAAATGCGTGTGCACCGGCAGGACGGCGGCCAGTGTGCGCACTCCCAGTCTGGCCAGGCAGCCGTCGATGCGCGGGGCCGACGGGGCGATGCGGCCCAAGCCGACCCGCAGCAGCGACGGCCTGCTGAAGAATCCGTCGGTCATGATCGCGGATGTGCCGTCGTCGACCAGCAGCGTGGTGACGCCGGCCCAGGTGACGGTCAAAGGCGCCCGGCCGGCCGCGGGCAGATCGAAGAACCGCGCGTAGTCCGCGAGGTCCGGGCGGCCGGGTTTGAGGCGCATGCCCCCACCCTAGGGGGTGGCGCGGACCCCGTAGCGGCGGCGGAACTTCTCGACCTGGCCGGCGGTGTCGATGTGCCGGCTCGAACCGGTCCAGAACGGGTGTGAATCGGCGCTGACGTCGACGACGATCAGCGGATAGGTGCCACCCTGGAAATCGACTGTGCGATCACTGGTTGCCGTCGAGCGGGTCAGGAACATGGCACCCGTGTTGGCGTCGGCGAACACCACGGGGTGGTAGTCCGGATGGATATCAGGTTTCATTGCGTGCCTCCTCGCTTGTGTCGGCGTCGGCCGTCTCGCGCCAGTCGCCGAACGGATCCGGGTAGTCCGGCCAGTCCTGCGGGCTGGCCAGTTCGTCGTCGGTCAGTAGTGCCCGGTTCAGTGCGCCGGTGATGACCTCTGGGTCGGCCCCGCACACCAGGGCGGTCATCGCGATATGCCGGTCGCCGAACCGGTCGTCCCAGATCGAGGCGGCCAGCGCGATGCGCTCCGGGTCCACGTAGGCGCGTTCGCCGGGTTCCATATCGGCCAGCCAGGTGCCGCAGTGCCCCACCCCGAGGCCGCCGCCCGCCGATTCGATCCAGACGACGGCATCGGGCTGGCTGGCCAGCCACGCTCGGCCGCGGATGCGCACCACGCCGTCGAGCAGCTCATCGATGGCGTGGTGCAACCGCAACGGGTGAAAAGGCTTGCGGGAGTTGAATTCCAGCAGGTGGACCGCGCCGTCGGGGCGCAACGGCGGTTGGCCGGCCAGCAGCGGGTCGTGTGGGTCGTCGGAGCGGCCGCGCCGGGCCGTGGAATCCAGGTTGGCCAGCGCCAACTCGACGTTGTCGGTGCCGACCGTGATGCGGGCCCGCGGGGCCAGTCGGCGTAGCACCGCGAGGGTCTGGGCATCGGGCGCGGTGAGCACCAGCACGTCGGCGAACTCGGCCTGGCCCACCACCACCTGCGCCACCGTGCGGTCGTCGTCGAGGTCGTCATCAGCCAGGGCGTCAGTCAGCCAGCTGCCGGTGTCGATTCCGGTCACCACGGCGGTGACGACCACGTCGCGAGCGGCGGGCCCGTCGATATAGCCGGGACCGAGGTGCAGCGGGGTGTGTTCGATCGCGTTGCACAGTGATTCGGGGTCGGCCCATTTCGGCAGCTGGACGGCGATTCGGGTGACCTCCTCGCGGCGGTGCAGGCGGCGCAGCAGCGGCAGCAGGTCGGCGCGGATGGCGCAGTTGAGGCAGCCGGTCACCTCGATCGGCCACACCGAGATGAGCCGGCGCTGCGAGCGCATCTCGGTGATCTGCCGGATCGCGACGTGCCCTTCGATCGCGTAGCTGACGCTGATCGTGCCCGGTGTCCGGATCAACGTGGCGGCCACCTCGTCCGCCGTCCCTCGACCCGTCACCAGCACCACTGGGGTCCGCATCACGCCTCCGTACTATTGAAAATGATTGCCATTAACGTGCCCCGTACGTTACCGTGCCGGAGTCGACTTGTCGAAAATCATTTTCAATAGCCATAGGAGGTTGAGGTGTCGGCGCACTGCCAAGTCACCGGCCGCGCACCGGGTTTCGGTAACCGGGTGTCCCACTCGAACCGGCGTACCCGCCGGCGCTGGAATCCGAATATCCAGCTCAAGACCTACTACCTACCCTCCGAGGACCGCCGCATCCGGCTGCGGGTCAGCGCCAAGGGGATCAAGGTGATCGACCGGGACGGCATCGAGGCCGTGGTCGAACGGCTGCGTCGCAACGGAGAGAAAATCTGATGGCCCGCAACGAGATCCCGCCGATCGTCAAACTGCGGTCCACCGCGGGAACCGGCTATACCTATGTCACCCGCAAGAACCGCCGCAATGATCCGGACCGGCTGGTGCTGCGCAAGTACGACCCGGTCGTGCGCCGCCATGTCGACTTCAGGGAGGAACGCTGATGGCCAAGACCGCCAAGATCGTGCGCAACGAGCAGCGCCGGGTGCTGGTGCAGCGTCATGCGGAACGTCGCGCCGAACTCAAGGAGATCATCCGGCGGCCGTCCAGCAGTCCGCTGGAACGGGCGCAGGCCCAGGCGGCGTTGCAGCGGATGCCGCGGGATGCCAGCCCGGTGCGGGTGCGCAACCGGGATTCCGTCGACGGCAGGCCGCGTGGACATCTGCGGAAGTTCGGGCTGTCGCGGGTCAGGGTGCGCGAGCTGGCGCACCGCGGTGAACTGCCCGGTGTGCGCAAGGCGAGCTGGTGATGGCGAACAAGCGCAAGCGGACGGCCGCCCCGGAGATCAAGCGGCCCAAAGAGAACCGACTGAAGGCGCTGGGTATCACTCACGTCGACTACAAGGACGTGTCGGTGCTGCGCACGTTCCTCTCCGAACGCGGCAAGATCCGGTCGCGCCGGGTCACCGGGCTCACCCCGCAACAGCAACGCCAGGTGGCCACCGCCATCAAGAACGCCCGCGAGATGGCGCTACTGCCCTAATCGGTGAAGGCAGCCAGCGCG
The DNA here is from genome assembly GCF_000613185.1 of Mycolicibacterium cosmeticum. Lineage (NCBI taxonomy): Bacteria > Bacillati > Actinomycetota > Actinomycetes > Mycobacteriales > Mycobacteriaceae > Mycobacterium > Mycolicibacterium cosmeticum. The sequence goes on along the minus strand of NZ_CCBB010000001.1, from coordinate 2,381,895 downwards.
GTACCGTCGGCGCGCAGCCGGTCGCGTACCGCCGCGGCGATGCGCACCGCGTCCGGCGAATCACCATGCACGCAGACCGATTCCACGGTGATCGGGATGGTCGACCCGTCGACGGCGGTGACCTGCCCGCGCTGCACCATCGAGGCCACCCGGTCGGCGATCCGGTCCGGGTCGTGCAGCACCGCGTTGGGTAACCGGCGCGACACCAGCTGACCGTCGGCGCGATAAGCGCGGTCGGCGAACGCCTCCGGCACCGTGCGCAGGCCCAGCTCGGCGGCCGCGGCGAAGAACGCCGAGCCGGCCAGGCCGAGCACCGGCAAGCCCGGATCGACGGCGTGCACCGCCGCGGCCACCGCGGCCGCCTGCTCGCGATGCGTGACGATCGAGTTGTACAGCGCGCCATGCGGTTTCACATAGGACACCGTGGTGCCGACGCTGTGTGCGATGGCCGCCAAGGCGCCGATCTGATAGATCACCTCGGCGCGCAGCTCCTCGGGCTCGGCGTCGATGAAGCGGCGACCGAACCCGGCCAGGTCGCGGTAGCTGACCTGCGCACCGATGCGCACCCCCCGTTCGGCGGCGGCCCGGCAGGTCTGCACCAGCCGGGCCGGGTCGCCGGCGTGGAAGCCGCAAGCCACGTTCGCGCTGGTGACGATGTCCAGCATGGCGTCGTCATCGCCGAGGTGCCAGACCCCGAAGCCTTCGCCGAGATCGGCGTTGAGATCAACGCTCATGTCAGGAGTCCCGCTCGGCCCCAACGGTTCTCCGAGACGAACTCGGGCAGCGGCCGCCCGTAGGCCCAGTCGTCGATTTCCAGGGACGGCCGCGGCGGGAAGTCGGGCACGGGACCAAGGCACAGGATGGCCACCGGCTCGGCATCGGCAGGCATGTCCAGCAGCGCGGCCAACCGCACCGGATCGAAGAGCGACACCCACCCCATGCCCAGGCCTTCGGCGCGGGCGGCCAGCCACAGATTCTGGATCGCGCAGGACACCGAGGCCAGATCCATGTGCGGCATGGTGCGACGGCCGAAGACGTGCGCCTGCCTGCCTTCGCCGAGGGCCACCACGAACAGCTCCGCGCACTCCAGGATGCCTTCGACCTTGAGTTCGAGGAACTCCTCGCCGCGGGTGCCCAGTGCGGCCGCGGTCTCCCGGCGCTCCTCGTCCACCAGGTCGTGCAGCTGCCCGCGCAGCGTTCGATCGGTGATCCGGATGAAGCGCCACGGCTGCATCAATCCGACGCTGGGTGCGGCGTGGGCGGCGGCCAGCAGCCGCGCCAGCACGTCGGCGGGAACCTCGGTGCCCGGGACGAACCGGCGCATGTCCCGCCGCTCGGCGATGGCCCGGTATACGGCCTGACGTTCGGTGTCGCTGAACGCGTGATCGGTCACCACCGCAGCCTAGGCTGGTCGGGTGAGCACGCGTGCGCAGGTTCTGATATCCGCTGCCGAACTAGCCGAAATGATTGAATCCGGTTGCCCGGTGACCCTTCTGGACGTCCGCTGGGAGCTGGCCGAGCCCGACGGTCGCGCGGCCTTCGAGCGGGGCCATCTGCCGGGGGCGGTATACGTATCGCTGGAGGACGAGCTGTCCGACCACGGGGTGGCCGGCCGCGGCAGGCACCCGTTGCCCTCCGGCGCGGCCGTGCAGGCCGCCGCGCGTCGCTGGGGTGTGCGCACCGGGGTGCCGGTGGTCGTCTACGACGACTGGAACCGGGCGGGTTCGGCGCGGGCATGGTGGGTGCTGACCGCCGCGGGCATCGGTGACGTCCGGATCCTCGACGGCGGTCTTGCCGCATGGCGCGGGGAAGTGGTCACCGGGCCGTCGTCGGCCGAACCGGGTGACGTGACCGTGGTGCACGAGGACCTCTATGCCGGTGCGCTCCCGACGCTGACCGCCGGACAGGCCGCCGCTGCCGCGGTTCTGCTCGACGCCCGGGCGCCGGAACGGTTCCGCGGCGAGGTGGAGCCGGTCGACCCGGTGGCCGGTCACATCCCGGGCGCCCGCAATCTGCCGAGCACCGCGCTGCTGGCCCCCGACGGCACCTTCGCGCTGGACGCGCTGCCGCGTTTCGACGAGCCGGTCGGTGCGTACTGCGGATCCGGGGTGACGGCCGCGGTACTGGTCGCGGCGCTGGCGGCGACGGGCGTCGACGCCGCACTGTTCCCGGGTTCGTGGTCGCAGTGGAGCGCCGACCCGGCGCTGCCGGTCCAAACGGGGGACTGATCAGTGCGTATGCGTGACACCCCAGGCCGGCAGCGGATCGGGGAAGCGCAGCCAGCTCGGCTCACCGGCGGCCACCTCGTCGTCGGTCAACAGCGCCGAATCGAGTAGCTCACCGATGCGGCCGCGGTCCAGCCGCACGCCGATGAACACGATCTCCTGGCCCGGGGTGATATCGGTGGACGCCCAGTACTGCGCCGGCTCGATCACCAGATTGGGGCCGGCCTGGGACCAGATGGCGGCGATGGCCGGCCGGCTGGCGATCCAGCAGAAACCCTTGCTGCGCAACAGCCCCCGCATGTTTTCCAGCGCCGCGGCCAGCCGGTCGGGGTGAAAAGGACGGTCGGCGCGGAAGGTCATCGACCCGATGCCGTATTCGTCGGTTTCCGGGGTGTGGCCGTTGGCGATCTCCTCGTCCCAACCGGGTACCTTCGCGGCCGCGTCGGGGTCGAAACGCCCGGTGCCGAGCACCTCGGCGAGTGCCACCACGCCGTGATCGGTGTGCAGCAGCCGCGCGGTGGGGTTGAGCCTGCGCACCACGGCTTCGACGGCGCCCAGCTGCTGGGCGGTGACCAGGTCGGTCTTGTTGAGCAGGATGACGTCCGCGAACTCCACCTGGTCGGTGAGCAGGTCGGCGATGTTGCGGCCGTCGCCCGGGCAGGCGACCATATCGCGGTCGGCCAGCGACTGGCCGCGGGCCAGTTCGGGCAGGAAGGTGGACGCGTCCACCACGGTCACCATGGTGTCCAGCCGGGCCAGCCGGGCCAGGCTGAAGCCATCCTCAAATTCCCAGCCGAACGTCGCCGCGACGGGCATGGGCTCGGAGATGCCGGTGGATTCGATGACCAGGTGATCGAATCGGTTCTGCCCGGCCAGCTCGGCCACCGCCTCGACCAGGTCCTCGCGCAGGGTGCAGCAGATGCAGCCATTGGTGAGCTCGACCAGTTTCTCCTGCGTCCTGTCCAGGTGACCCTGGCCGGCGATGAGGGCGGCGTCAATGTTCACCTCGCTCATGTCGTTGACGATGACGGCGACCCGGCGGCCCTCGCGGTTGGCCAGGATGTGGTTGAGCAGGGTGGTCTTGCCGGCGCCGAGGAAGCCGGACAGCACCGTGACGGGCAGCAGCATGTGACTCCTTAATGAAAATGATTTTCAAAAAATATGATCCGGTTGCGCGGCGGTTAATGCAAACGGTTATCGTTATCGCCATGACCGCGCCGAAGACCCTCCGCACCCTGGCCACCGGCCTGGTGCTCGCCGTTCCGTTCGCCCTGGCCGCCTGCTCGGGCGGCGGCGACAGCACGGCGACCTCGAGCACCGCCGCCTCCGGGGACTGCCCGACCACCCCGGTGAACGTCGTCGTCAGCGTCGACCAGTGGGGGCAGATCGTGAACAGCCTCGGCGGGGCCTGCGCCAAGGTGACGACAATCCTGGCCGGGTCGTCGGTGGACCCACACGATTTCGAGCCGTCCCCGTCGGACGCCGCCACCTTCACCGGCGCCCAACTCGTCGTCGTCAACGGTGGTCACTACGACGAATGGGCCAGCAAGCTGGCGGCCAGCTCCGCGCCCAACGCGCCGGTGATCAACGCCCTGCAGGCCAGCGGCATCGAGCACGACGAGCACCCCGAGGACGGGGGCCACGACGACCACGACGGTCACGACCATGGCGACGGGGTGAATCCGCATGCCTGGTACAGCCCGGCCGCCGTGACCGCGGTCGCCGACGCGGTGACCGCCAAGCTCGGCGAGCTGGCTCCGCAGGCCAAGGGCTACTTCGCGACCCAGCGCAGCGCGTTCACCACCTCGCTGCAGCCCTACGACGAGCTGATCGCGAAGATCAAGGCCGGTGCGGCAGGCAAGACCTACGGCGCCACCGAATCCGTCTTCGACGACATGGCCGCGGCGGTCGGGTTGCAGAACAAGACGCCGGCGGGCTTCCAGGCGGCCGCCAGCAATGAGACGGACCCCTCCCCGGCCGACCTGGACGCCTTCCTGAAGCTGTTGAATGGCAAGGGTGTCGACGTTCTCATCTACAACACCCAGACCGAGGGATCGGTGCCCGAGCAGATCCGCACCGCGGCGCAGAACGCCGGGATTCCGGTGGTGAACGTGACCGAAACGGTGGCGCCGGGCGCGAAATCGTTCGAGGCTTGGCAGGTGGACCAACTCACCGCACTCGCCAAGGCCCTTGGTGTCCAGCCCTGACCCGTCCGAATCCGAACCACCCGCACTCTCGTTCCAGGACGTCAGCGTCGTTCGGGGCGGCCGGCTGATCTGGTCGGAGGGCACGTTCGACGTGCCGGCCGGTGGCATCGTCGCCGTCATCGGCTCCAGCGGGTCGGGTAAGACCACCCTGCTGCACGCCGTGCTGGGCACGATCCCGGTCGGCTCGGGCACCATCCGGGTACTCGGCAAGCCGCCGGGCGCCGCCACCGGATTGATCGGGTATGTGCCGCAGAACTACGCCGTCGCCGCGGGTAACGCGATCAGGGCCTGTGACGCGGTGCTGCTCGGGCTGACCGGCAATCGGTGGGGGTTCGGGCGGGCCAGCGCCGCCGAACGCGCCAGGGTCGCCGACGTGCTCGCCGCCGTCGACGCCTCGGAGTTCGCGCACCGCAGGCTGTCCCAGCTGTCCGGCGGGCAGCGGCAGCGCATCGCGATCGCCGAGGCGCTGGTGGCCAGGCCCCGGCTGCTCATCCTGGACGAGCCGCTGACCGCGCTGGACGTCCGCAACCAGCGCGACATCGTGCGGCTGCTGGCCAAGATCCGCGACGAACTCGGGGTGACCATCCTGGTGGTCGCGCACGACCTGAACCCGCTGCTGGCCGTGTTGGACGGCGCTATCTACCTGCTCGACGGGCACGCGCATTTCGACACCACCGACGAGGTCGTCGACGCCGACCTGCTGAGCCACCTGTACGGCACCTCCATCCAGGTGGTGCACACCCCGCAGGGCGACATGTACGTCCGGAGTATCTGATGCAGACGACCGTGCTGGCGCTGGGCTATCAGGAGAACTGGTGGCAGATCCTGACGTCGGCGTTCATGCGCAATGCCCTGATCGGCGGCACGCTGGTGGCCCTGGCTGCCGGGCTGATCGGCTATTTCATCGTGGTGCGTAACAGCGCCTTCGCCGCACATGCGTTGGCGCACATCGGCTTTCCCGGTGCCACCGGGGCGGTGCTGCTGGGCCTGCCGGTCACCGTCGGGTTGGCGACGTTCTGCATCGGGGGTGCACTGGTGATCGGCGCGCTGGGCAAACGCGCCGACGAACGGGAGGTGGCCACCGGCACGGTGCTGGCCGCCGCCACCGGGCTGGGGCTGTTCTTCAGCTCGCAGGCCACCAAGAGCAGCAGCACCGTCACCAACGTGCTGTTCGGGAACCTGCTCGCGGTGACCCATGAGCAGCTGGTGTCGTTCGGGGTGGCGGTGCTGGTGCTGGCCGTCGTCGTCGCGTTCGTCTACCGGCCGCTGTTGTTCGCCTCGATCAACGCCGAGGTCGCCGAGGCCAAGGGCGTCCCGGTGCGGGTGCTGTCGGTGGTGTTCATGGCGCTGCTCGGGCTGGCGGTGACGATGGCGGTCCAAGCGGTCGGCACACTGCTGCTGTTCGCCCTTGTCGTGACGCCCGCGGCCACGGCGATCATGTTGGTGGCCCGGCCCGGACTGGCCATGCTGGCCTCCACGCTGCTGGCGGTGTTCTCGGTGTGGGCAGGGCTGGCGCTGTCGGCGATGTTCAACGTTCCGCCCAGCTTCGTCATCGTCACGATCGTCTGCGGCATCTGGCTGGTGGTGTGGGCAATAGCGCAACGGACCGGAACGGATCGGCGAATCGCGCCGCCACACGGCGCTTCCGGGCTGCACGTCCACTAATCTCGGAGAGCATGTCCAGAAGCCCGGCGCCCAGGCGACGGGCCACCCTGGCCTCGTTGGCCGCCGAACTCAAGGTTTCGCGCACCACGATCTCCAATGCGTACAACCGTCCCGACCAGCTGTCCACCGAACTCCGGGAGCGGGTGCTGGCCGCCGCCAAGGAGATGGGCTACCCCGGGCCGGACCCGGTGGCGCGGTCGCTGCGCACCCGCAGGGCCGGTGCCGTCGGGCTGATGATCACCGAACCGCTGCACTATTCGTTCAGCGATCCGGCCGCCCTGGATTTCGTTGCCGGGCTTGCCGAGTCATGTGAAGAGGCCGGGCAAGGCCTGCTGCTGGTGGCGGCCGGTCCCAACCGCAGCGTCGCCGACGGCACCGCCGCCGTGCTGTCGGCGGGTGTGGACGGCTTCGTGATCTACTCGGCCTCCGACGACGACCCCTATCTACCGGTGGTACTGCAGCGGCACCTGCCCGTCGTCGTCGTCGACCAACCCAAGGATGTGCCGGGCAGTTCGCGGGTGTGCATCGACGACCGCGCCGCCATGCGCCAGCTCGCCGAACACGTTGTGGGACTTGGCCACCGCGAGATCGGCCTGCTGACCATGCGGCTGGGCCGGGACTGGCCGCACGAGCATCCCAGCCCCGCGGTGGCCCAACCGGAGCGGCTGAACTCCCCGCATTTCCACGTGCAGCGCGAACGTGCGCACGGCGTCTTCGACGCGATGAGGGCGGCCGGGCTGGACCCGGCGTCGGTCACCGTGGTGGAAAGCTACGACCACGGGCCCGCGTCCGGCGGGCAGGCCGCCGAGGTGGCGCTGGCCCGCAATCCGCGCATCACGGCGTTGATGTGCACCGCCGACGTGCTGGCGCTGTCGGCGATGGATGCCCTTCGGGCGCGCGGCATCTATGTGCCCGGTCAGATGACGGTGACGGGCTTCGACGGGGTGCCGGAGGCGTTGCGCCGCGGCCTGACCACGGTGGCTCAGCCCAGCATGGAGAAGGGCCGGCGCGCGGGCCGGTTGTTGCACAACCCGCCGCGTTCGGGCCTGCCGGTCATCGACATGCTGGCCACCGAACTGATGCGCGGGCGCACCGCGGGCCCGCCCGCCTGATCAGCGGCGCGCGGCGAGCAGAAAGCGCAGCACCTCGGCGACGTCCGCCGGAGCCGAGACCCGGTAGCGGGCCAGGGTGTCACCCGGGCCGACCTTGACCCCGACATCGGTCTCGCGCAGGCGGCGGAACGCCTTCTCGTCGGTGACGTCGTCACCGAGGAACACCACGGCGGTGGCACCGTGTCGTCGGCGCAATTCGTCGACGGCCTCGCCCTTGTCGGTGACGATCACCGCGAACTCCAATACCGCCTTGCCGGTGGTGAGGTGCGCGTCCCAGGACGTGGCGGCGGCCCGCGCTGCGGCGAACGCCGCGTCGCCGTCGGCCGGGTCGGCATTGCGGACATGCAGCGCCACGCTGGCCGGTTTCGTCTCGACGGTCACCCCGGGCCGGCCGGCGGCGATGCCGCGCAGCGTGGCCGTGATGGTGGCCAGCAGGTCGGTGTCGATCTCGCGGACGAAGCCGGTGTCGAATTCCGCGCCGTGGCTGCCGACGAGTGCCACGCTGTCCGGCATACCCGACAATTCCTTCAGCACGCCGCGGGCGCGCCCGGAGATCAGCGCGGCGGTGGTGTCGGGCAGCGCCGCCAGGGCGACCAGGGCCTCGGCAGCCGCGGGGAGCGGCCGGGCATCGGCGGGGTTGTTCACGATCGGCGCCAGCGTGCCGTCGAAATCGGAGGTGACCAGCAGGCGTGGGGTCTGGGCAATGGCAGTCAGCGCGTGCTGCAGGTCATCCACCCGTCAAACCTTAGATTGTTCTCCGTCGCCGATGAGCAACCGGACCGCCAGGTCCAGGCGTTTGCTGACGTCGGTCGCCGAGGCGCGCCGGGTCAGCCAGGCCAGCAGGTTCGACAGCCACACATCGGAGATGACGCGGGCGATGTGGTACTGGTCTTCGGTCGGTTCGCCGTCGCTCATGGCGCGGGCGAACATCGAGTCCATCAGCTTGCCGACGTGATCGACTTCACCCGCGGCCGACGCGTCGGCGAACACGAACGCGCGCGTCATGGCCTCGGTGAGCAACGGGTTGCGCTGCATGGACCGGTTGAGCCGGCCGACCATCATGTTCAGCCGCTGGTACGGCGTGCCGCCGGTGAGCGAAGCCCGGTCGGTCTTGGCATCGATGCGCTCGAACTCCCGGCCGAGCGCGGAGACCAGCAGATGCACCTTGGACGGGAAGTACCGGTACAGGGTTCCGACGGCGACATCGGCGCGTTCGGCGACGGCACGCATCTGAACGGCCTCGTAACCGCCCTTGGAGGCGATGGCCAGGGTGGCGTCGAGGATGCGCTTGCGGCGCTCGCGCTGCGCTTCGGATCCCAGTTCGGATTCGGCGAGGACGGCCACCGTCGTCACCTGACGTGGTGAGTCAGAACCCGATCCGGGCTGTGCTGGTGACGACATTCGGTGAGCTGCTCCTTGGTAGTGCGATCTTGACAAAAAAGATACGCATGTCGACAGCTAATTTCCCACCTCCGAGCACCCTGCACAAGCGGCGTGTCCTGCCGTGATGGCGGTCGACTTGACGTTCGAACGCTGGCACTATTAGAACACGTTCTAGTGGGAAGCGTGGCCTTCTCACCCAATGTGAGGAGTTGCCGGTGTCCGTGTTGTCGTCGAGGGCCGACACATCCGAACAGTTTGCCGCCCGTGAACTGGTCCGGAGCTGGGCGGCCAGTTCCAACTCCATCACCGCGGTGCGCAACGTCGAGCTGGGCGACCCGGACGCGTGGCGGGCCCCCTACGACGGTTTCGCGCAACTAGGGGCCTTCGGTGTCGCGATCCCCGAGGAGCACGGCGGCGCCGGCAGCGGTATCGAGGACCTGCTCGGCATGATCGACGAGGCGGCCGCCGCCCTGGTGCCCGGACCGGTCGCGACGACGGCGCTGGCCACCTTGGTGGTCGACGACCCGGCGGTGCTGGAGACGCTCGCCGCCGGCGAACGCAGCGCCGGCCTGGCCCTGGAATCCGACATCGTGTTCGACGGCAGCACCGCGTCCGGATCGGCGAAGTGGGTGCTCGGCGCGGACACCTCTGGTGTGTTGGTGCTGCCGGCCGGTGCGGTGTGGATCCTGGTCGACGCCGCCGCCGACGGGGTCCGCGTCGACGCGCTCGAGGCCACCGACTTCTCCCGTCCGCTGGCCCGCGTCACGCTGACCGGCGCTCCCGCACAGCAGCTGTCCGCCCCGGCGCAGCGCGTGCAGGACCTGGCGGCCACCGTGCTGGCCGCCGAGGCGGCCGGCCTGGCCCGCCGGCTGTTGGACACCGCCACCGAGTACGCCAAGGTGCGCGAGCAGTTCGGCAAGCCGATCGGCAGTTTCCAGGCCGTCAAGCACATGTGCGCCGAGATGCTGCTGCGCAGCCAGCAGGCCGCTGTCGCCGCTGCCGACGCGGCCGCCGCGGCCGCCGACCCTGATGGCAGCCAGCTCTCGATCGCCGCCGCTGTCGCCGCCGCGGTGGGCATCGACGCCGCCAAGGAGAACGCCCGCGACTGCATCCAGGTGCTCGGCGGGATCGGCATCACGTGGGAACACGACGCGCACCTGTATCTGCGCCGCGCCTATGCGCTGTCCCAGTTCCTGGGTGGCCGGTCGCGCTGGTTGCGCCGCACCGCCGAGCTGACCCGGGCCGGTGTCCGGCGCCACCTGCACGTCGACGTGACCGAAGCCGAGGCGGTGCGCGCTGAGATCGCCGCCGCCGCGGCCGATATCGCGGCGCTGCCCGAGGATCAGCGCCAGCGCGCGCTGGCCGAGTCCGGCTTGCTGGCCCCGCACTGGCCCAAGCCGTACGGCCGCAACGCCACGCCGGCAGAGCAATTGGTCATCGACCAGGAACTGGCCGCGGCCCACGTGGCGCGTCCCGACATCTCCATCGGCTGGTGGGCGGCGCCGACCATCCTGGCGCACGGCACACCGGAGCAGATCGAGAAGTTCATCCCCGGCACCCTGACCGGTGACATCTACTGGTGCCAGCTGTTCTCCGAGCCGGGTGCGGGCTCTGACCTGGCTGCCTTGCGCACCAAAGCCGTTCGCGCAGAGGTCGACGGCAAAAGCGGCTGGAAGCTCACCGGGCAGAAGGTGTGGACCTCCAACGCGCACCGTTCCAACTGGGGTATCTGCCTGGCGCGCACCAACCCGGATGCGCCGAAACACAAGGGCATCACCTACTTCCTGGTGGACATGAGCGCCCCCGGCATCGATATCCGGCCGCTGCGCGAGATCACCGGCGAGGCCCTGTTCAACGAGGTGTTCTTCGACGACCTCTTCGTCCCCGACGAGCAGGTTGTCGGCCCGGTCGACGGGGGCTGGCCGCTGGCCCGCACCACGCTGGCCAACGAGCGGGTGGCCATCGCCACCGGCGGCGCGCTGGACAAGGGCATGGAACATCTGCTCGCCGTGATCGGTGACCGCGAGCTCGACGGCGCCGAGGCGGACCGGCTGGGCACGTTGATCGTTGCGGCCCAGGTGGGTTCGCTGCTGGACCAACTCATCGCCCGGATGGCGGTCGGCGGGCACGATCCGGGTGCGCCGTCCAGCGTGCGCAAGCTGATCGGGGTGCGCTACCGGCAGGGCCTGTCCGAGACCATCATGGATTCACTCGACGGCGCGGGCATCGTGGACAGCCCCGATGTGCGGTACTTCCTCAACACCCGCTGCCTGTCCATCGCCGGCGGCACCGAGCAGATCCTGCTCACCCTGGCCGGCGAGCGGCTGCTGGGGTTGCCGCGTTAGGTACGCCGCCAACAGCCCGACGATCTCGTCCTCCAGTTGCGCGGGATCCACGGGTTGGGTGATGAGCCGGTGCACCAGCGACTCGATGGTTGCGACCGTCATCCTGGCGGCCAACACCGGATCGGCGACGGTCACCTCAGGGTGGTTGCGTAGCAGCTCGGCGGTGACCACCACCGCACTCTGCTCGGCCTCGCGCAGCCGGGTCAGCAGCGCGGGGGAGCGCGGCGCCTCCTCGAACAACACCCGGTGCAGCGCGGGGTCGCCGCGATGGTTGTCGATGGTGGCCCGGACAACGAGCCGCAGCGTGTCCGACAGCCCGGCCGGCAGTCCGGCGGCCGCCCGCTGCGCCAGTAGCGCCGCGCCGGCGTCGATATGGGCATCGGTCAGTGCAGCCAGGATGGCGTCCTTGTTCGGGAAGTACTGATACAGCGATCCGATCGACATATCCGCAGCGGCGGCAATGCGATTGGTGGTGCCCGCGGCATACCCGTGCGTGCTGAAAACATGAGCAGCCGCGTCCAGCACCCGCTGCCGGGTCTCGACCGAGCGGGCCTGTCGTGGCTGCTTACGCGCCCGAAAGCGATCGGTCGGGGCCACCACCACCTCCGTGGCAAAAGCGAGTAGTCAGGCGCTGCAGCGGCTTCCGAGAATGGAGGCATGCAGCGCGTACATATCGAGACCATTCTGCCCACCGATGCCGATTCAGTGTGGCGGGCGATGCAATACCCGGTGACATTCCTCTACGTGTGCCGGGGTCTGTTCGGCATGCCGGCCCTGGCCGGGCGCGGTACCCCGTTGCACGTCGGCGAGCGCGGCACCGGCTGGTTGTTCGCTTTTCACGTGCTGCCTGCCTACCGGCATACGTTGGAGATCCTGAGCGTGGATGAGGACAGCCGTACCATCACCACCCGCGAATTCGGTGGGGTGCTGAAAGTCTGGAACCACACCCTGCACGTCGAACCTGTGCAAGAAAACCGCTGCCGCTATACCGATACCGTCGACATCGATGCCGGTGTCCTGACGCCGGTAGTGGTGCACGCAGCGCGCGGGCTGTTCGCCTATCGGCAGCGGCGCTGGCACCGGCTGGTGGCCCGGCACCTGACCCCAGAACGGCTCAGCTGAAGGTGGTCTGGGCGCAGGCGCTCGGCGTGGTCACGTTCACCCCGCCGAACACCACCTGGATGTCCGAGCAGGCGATGAAGCCACCCTTGAGGTTCGGCTGACCGGTGCTCCAATCGGTCTGCACCGAATCACCGTCCACCGCAAACCGTTCCATCGGTCCGCCACCGAAATAGGTCACCGACACCTGGTAGTCGGAGATGGACTTGTACGCCTTGGACAGCACGTTGTCGTGGTTGGCGCCCTTGAGTTCCCGCGGCATCCCGGCCGGGGCGCTGTACCAGGCGTTCTGGTACACATCGCGGTTGGTGCTGCGGATGGTGATGGTCTGGCGGGCCCAGGTGTCCCCGGGCAGCCCGATCGGTCCGTCCGGCGTCAGCAGATTGGCCTGGGTGTTGAAGAAGCACCGGCCTTCCGGCCCCGCACAGTTGGCCGTGACGTGCATTTCGACGGTCCCGTTCGGCGTCGGTATCGACGTCGTGGCGGTGTTCACCCCGGCTGCTGCCGTCGGGGCCTCGAGTACGCCGAGCGCGGCCACCGAGCATGCGGCCGCGAGCACTCCCAGAAACTTCTTCACGGCTCTCCCTCCGGTCCGCCGAATGTTAGCCCGGGCGTTATTCGTCGTAGGTGACTTCCACGGAATCGGAGGTGGGCAGCGCCTGGCAGGCCAGGATCAGCCCCTCCTCCAGATCCGAGGGTTCCAGCACGTCGTTGATCTCCATCTCGACATCACCGGACTTCTTGACCACCGCGCAGGCGCCGCAATGGCCCTCCCGGCAGGAGAACGGTGCATCCAGGCCCTTGTCCAGCAGCACGTCGAGCAGCTTTGCCCGGCGCGGCCACGTCACCTCCTGGGTGGTGCCGTCGAGGGTCACGATGGCGGTGGCCGGTCCTTCATCGCTGTCGTCTTCTTCGATCACGACCGCAGCGAACGGATCGGAGTCCAGCGACTTGAACACCTCGATGTGGATGCGATCGGCGCCGGCGGTCTTGAGGGCTTCCTCGGCGGCCGCCATGAACGGTCCCGGCCCGCAGATGTAGGCGTCGTGTCCGGCGTAGGGGCCCACCAGTCCGGCCAGCGTCGCGGCGCTGGGCAGGCCCTGCACCGTTTCCAGCCAATGGATGACGGTCAACCGGTCCGGGTATTTGGCGGACAGTTCGCGCAGGGTGGCGGCGAAGATCACCGAGTTCTCGTCCCGATTGGCGTACACCAGCACCACCCGCCCGTTGCCCTCGGACAGCGCGGATTTGCAGATGGCCAGCATCGGGGTGATACCGCTGCCGGCGGCCAGCAGCAGGAAATCGGTGTCCAGCGTCTTGGGTACGAAGGTGCCCGAGGGTGCCAGCACGTGCATGCGCATGCCGGGATGGACGTTGTCGCACAACCAGTTCGACGCGTAGCCGTCGGCGGTGCGTTTGACGGTGACGGTCAGCTGGTCGCCGGTGAACGGCGAACTGGACAGCGAGTAGCAGCGGGCGACCGAACCGGTGCGGTCACTGGGCACGCGCAGGGTCAGGAACTGGCCGGGCGAGTAGCGCAACCGGTCGGCCGGGATGGTGCTGCCTTCGGGCACCGCAAATACCAGCGAACGCGCGTCCGCGGTCTCCTCGACGACCCGGGCCACCTGCAGTTCGAGTACGTGGCTGCCGAGCGGCTCATCGGTCACCCTGGGACCCCTTCCGTCGCCCAATAACTAGAACATGTTACAAAAACGAACTTACGCAGGTCCAGCCGCTGAAAGAATGCCCTGCTCGACACAAATCGTAACGTGTTCTAATCTCTGTCTAGTGGTGGATCTCGATCCGGGAGGCATTTCAGTGACGTCCATTGAACAGCGTGACGTGCAGGCGGTCCTCGCCGGCATCGATGATCTGCTGCCGAAGCTGCGCGAACGCGCCCAACTGGCCGAGGATCAGCGTCAGGTGCCGTACGAAACCGTCAACGAACTGGACGAGATCGGCTTCTTCAAACTGCTGCAGCCCGAGCAGTGGGGCGGCCTGCAGGCCGATCCGACGTACTTCTACGAGGCGGTCCGCCGGCTGGCCAGCGCGTGCGGCTCGACCGGCTGGATCAGCTCGATCATCGGCGTGCACAACTGGCATCTGGCGCTGTTCGACCAGAAGGCCCAAGACGAGGTGTGGGGCGACGATCCGACCGTCCGGGTGTCCTCGTCGTATGCCCCGATGGGCGCCGGCACCGTCGTTGACGGCGGCTACCTGGTCAGCGGCGCGTGGCAGTGGTCCTCCGGCAGTGAGCACGCCACGTGGGCGTTCCTCGGCGGACCGGTGATCAAGGACGGCCGCCCCGTCGATTTCGGCAGCTTCCTCATCCCGCGCACCGAATACACGATCGACGACGTATGGCACGTCGTGGGCCTGAAGGGCACCGGCAGCAACACCGTCGTCGTCAAGGATGTGTTCGTTCCGACGCACCGCTTCCTGTCCTACAAGGCGATGAACGATGGCACCGCCGGTGGTTATCAGAACAACACCGCGCCGGTGTACAAGATGCCCTGGGGCACCATGCATCCCACCACCATCTCCGCGCCGATCGTCGGGATGGCCTACGGCGCCTACGCCGCCCATGTCGAGCATCAAGGCAAGCGGGTGCGCGCGGCGTTCGCCGGCGAGAAGTCCAAGGACGACCCGTTCGCCAAGGTGCGCATCGCCGAGGCGGCCAGCGATATCGACGCCGCGTGGCGCCAGCTGATCGGCAACGTCGGTGACGAGTACGCACTCTTGCAGGCCGGCAAGGAGATTCCGTTCGAGCTGCGGGCCCGCGCCCGCCGCGACCAGGTGCGCGCCACCGCGCGGTCCATCGCCTCGATCGATCTGCTCTTCGAATCGGCCGGCGCCACGGCACTGGTCACCGGCGCTCCGCTGCAGCGGTTCTGGCGCGATGCCCACGCCGGCCGGGTGCACGCCGCCAACGAGCCCGAGCGCGCCTATCTGATCTTCGGTAACAACGAGTTCGGTCTGCCGCCCGCGGACACGATGGTTTAACGGGAACCGCCGATGACGTCTTTCGCCGCCGAAACTGCCCAGCAGCAAGAGATCACGTTCGAGTCGACCTCGCGGTACGCCCAAGTCCGGGCCGATATGCGGCTGCACTACCACGAAGCCGGTGATCCGGCCGCCGAGACTGTGGTGCTGCTGCACGGCGGCGGGCCGGGCGCTTCCAGCTGGTCGAACTTCTCGAAGAACATCCCGGTGCTGGCCGAACAGTTCCATGTGCTGGCCGTCGACCAGCCGGGGTACGGGCATTCCGACAAGCACACCGAACACGAGCAGTACAACCGTTACAGCGCCACCGCGCTGCTCAACCTGTTCGACCATCTCGGTATCGAACGGGCTGCGCTGGTGGGCAATTCGCTCGGCGGCGGCACCGCGGTGCGCTTCGCGCTGGACAACCCCAAGCGTGCCGGGCGCTTGGTGTTGATGGGCCCCGGCGGGCTCAGCGTGAATTTGTTCGCACCGGACCCCACCGAGGGCGTGAAACTGCTCGGCCGGTTCGCCGCCGATCCCACCCGGGAGAACATCGAGAAGTTCCTGCGCATCATGGTGTTCGACCAGAGCCTGATCACTCCCGAGCTCGTCGAGGAACGCTTCCAGATCGCCAGCACCCCGGAATCGCTGGCCGCCACCAAGGCCATGGGGAAGTCCTTTGCCGGAGCGGATTTCGAGCTCGGCATGATGTGGCGCGATGTGTACAAGCTGCGGCAGCGGGTACTGCTGATCTGGGGTCGCGAGGACCGGGTCAACCCGCTCGACGGCGCGCTGGTGGCGCTCAAGCAGATCCCGCGCGTGCAGCTGCACGTGTTCGGTCAGTGCGGGCACTGGGCGCAGCTGGAGAAGTTCGACGAGTTCAACAAGCTGACCATGGATTTTCTGGGAGCTGACTCATGACCATCAAATCGCTCGGCTATCTGCGCATCGAGACCACCGATATCGCCGCGTGGCGCGAGTACGGTCTCAAGGTCCTCGGCATGGTGGAAGGCTCCGGGGTCACCGAGGGTGCGCTGTATCTGCGGATGGACGAGTTCCCCGCGCGGTTGGTCATCGTGCCCGGTGAGCACGACAGGTTGCTGGTGTCGGGGTGGGAAACCGCCAATGCCGCACAGCTGCAGGACATCCGCAGCCGGCTGGACGCCGCGGGCACGCCGTACAAGGAGGCGACGGCCACCGAACTGGCCGACCGCCGCGTCGACGAGATGATCGTGTTCGACGACCCCTCGGGTAACACGCTCGAGGTGTTCCACGGTGTCGCGCTGGAGCATCGCCGCGTCGTCAGCCCCTACGGGCACAAGTTCGTCACCGAGGAGCAGGGCCTCGGCCATGTCGTGCTGACCACCCGCGACGACGCGGAGACGTTGCACTTCTACCGTGACGTGCTGGGCTTCAGCCTGCGTGACTCCATGCGGCTGCCACCGCAGCTGGTCGGCCGCCCCGCCGACGGTCCGCCGGCATGGTTGCGTTTCCTCGGGGTGAATCCACGGCACCACAGCCTGGCCTTCATGCCCGGTGAAACTCCCAGCGGCATCGTGCATCTGATGGTCGAGGTGGAGAGCGCCGATGACGTCGGCCTGTGCCTGGACCGCGCGCTGCGCCGCAAGGTGAAGATGTCGGCCACCCTGGGGCGGCACGTCAACGACAAGATGTTGTCCTTCTACATGAAGACCCCCGGTGGGTTCGACATCGAATTCGGTTGTGAGGGGCTCGAAGTCGAGGACGAGAGCTGGGTTGCCAGGGAGAGCACCGCGGTGTCGCTGTGGGGCCACGACTTCAGCGTCGGGTTCAAGTAGCGCTGCGATGGCCCAGCCGATCGATCCGCGCACATTCCGTAATGTGCTCGGCCAGTTCTGTACCGGCGTCACGGTAATCACGACCACGCTCGACGACGTGCCGATCGGGTTCGCCTGTCAGTCGTTCGCGGCGTTGTCGCTCGATCCGCCCCTGGTGCTGTTCTGCCCCACCAAGCAGTCCCGGGCCTGGAAGGCGATCGAGACCAGCGGCCGGTTCTGCGTCAACATGCTGCACGAGAACCAACAGCACGTATCGGCGCAGTTCGGGTCCAAGGCGCCGGACAAGTTCGCCGGAATCGACTGGCACCCCTCCGAACTCGGCTCTCCGGTGATCGATGGCTCGCTGGCGCACATCGATTGCACGGTCGCTTCTGTGCATGACGGCGGCGACCATTTCGTGGTGTTCGGTGCGGTCCAGGCGATGTCGGAACCGGCCGACGAGCGCTCGCGCGAGGAGCATGGGTCGCGCATCAAACCACGCCCTCTCCTGTTCTACCGCGGTGAATACACCGGTATCGAACCGGACAAGAACACCCCGGCGCAGTGGCGTGACGATCTGGAGGCGTTCCTCACCACCACGACCTCGGACACCTGGTTGTGACGGACTCGCTCTAGTCCCCGGTGCGCTGCAGTGTGACGTCCAGCTCCACCTTCGCCGGGCAGTCGCCGGTGTAGTCCTGATACGACTTGCCCCGCAGGCCCAGTAGCGGATCCTGCGGCCCCTGCGGCAGCGGAAGATCGTCACGCGAGGACTGGCGCACCTTGCCGACCCCGTCGGTGCAGTGGGCGTCACCGTCGGGGAAGTTGGCGGTGAAACGCCCGTCGCCGTAGATCATCACGAACAGGTTGTGGGTGTCGGGGCTCGCCATCAGCGAGATGCACCGGTCCCCGGTGCGCAGGCAGAACGTCGTCGCATCGTAGGTGTGTGACGGGAAGACCTCACCGGTCTCGGGGTAGGTCTGGGTGTAGACGTAGGTACCTCGCAGGGCCGCACCGCGCGAGGTCTTCAGCGGCGGCTGGGTCGCCGGGTCCGGCGGCTGGGTGCTGTTGTCGGTGCCCCGGGTGGGCGTCAGGTTGATGGCCCGTTTGTTGGCGCACAGTGCCGGCGCGGTGGCCCAGGTGTACTCGCCGCCGAGCGAACCATCGATCCGGGACTGCAGTTTCATGATGGTCCAGCCCTGTACATCGACGTCGGCGTCGCCTACCTTGCACGTGTCCGGCGCCTCGCGGACCATCAGCCAGTCGCCGCCGACATAGTCGAACACCAGGGTGTCCCGTGCCGGTTCGCCGGGCTTACGGGGATCGACGACGGCCACCGTGGCGACACAGCCGCCCCCGTCTTGACATGCCGACCGCGCCACCCACGTCTCGGTGCGCGCGGTGCCGGGGACCGGTTTTCCGTCCGGCGTGGCGGTCGGGCCGATGTCGACCTTGAACGTGCCGTCGAGCACCGGTCCGGTTTTCGGCGCGGTGGCCTGCTTACCCGGCATGCCCACCGTGAACAGACACGCGGCGAAACCGCCGAGCACGGTGGCGACCAAGGCCGCGGCAGCCAACAACTTCACCAACGTGCGTTGCGCACTCTTGCTCAATGCCATCGCGCTACAGGATGCCATCCCGGAACGCCGTCAGTTGCCGATATGTGTTCCCACGAAGTCGATGACGGTGGCCGCCACCTCACGGTGCACCGTTTCGTTGAGCACGTCGTGGTGCGCCCCGGTGAACTCGGCGATGCTCAACGCATCGATCTGTTCGGCGTAGGCCCGCACCGGGCCCACCGGGGCGATCGGATCGGCGGTGCCGTGCACGGCCAGGGTGGGCACCGTCAACGTGGGAAGCTCGGTGCCGAACCGGTCCCAGGCCGCGTCCAGCGCCCGGGCCAGCGGCGCCCCGTCGGCATCGGTGAAGGCCAGGGGGTCATTCTCCAGCGCATCCACATAGAACGGATCCCCGGACAACCAACTCGGGTCGAGGTCGAATTCGGAGTCGGTGTCCAGCAATTCGGGGATCGGGATCAGCGGTGCACCGGAAATTACCGCGGCCCGGTAGCGGTCCGGCTGTTCGAGTACCCGGAGCAGGGTCACCACCGCACCGAACGAATGCCCGGCCGCGATCAACGGCAGCCCGGGCCGTTCCCGCTCCACGATCGCGGTCAATTGCTCACCGAGTGCGGAGCTGTCGGCCAGCGTGCCGAAGTTCCCGCGCGGCCCCGGGCTCAGCCCGTGCCCGCGCTGATCGACCGCCCACAGGTCGATACCCGCCGCGTTCAGCGTGAAGCCGTACCGGTGGTACAGGCCGGTGTGCTCACCGAACCCGTGCAGGAAGACGACGGCCGCGCGCGGATCGCTTGCGGCCCAGTGCCGGTAGTAGGCCCGGGTGTCGCCGGACTGGAGGAATGGCATTGCGATACTGCACCATCCGCGGGCCGGAGCGGCAAGTGTTTCGCTCACCCCGCACCCAGCAGGACGTCACGCTGGGCGGCCACCTGCTCGCGCAGCGCCTCCACCACCGCGGACACCTCGGGCCTGCGCAGGGTTTCGGCCCTGGTGACCAGCCAATAGGTCAGGCGTGCGGAGATCGTGTCGGGCAGCACCCGCACCAGGTCGGCCCAGCGGTCGGCCATGAAGCATGGCAGCAGGCCCAACCCGGCGGCCGCCCGCGTCGCCTCGACGTGGACGAAGACGTTCGTCGAGGAGACCGATTCGCGCATGGCCGGCGCGAAGTCGGCGGCCAGGTCGAGGTCGTCGACCTGCAGCATCGAATCGATGAAATAGACCAGTGGGTGTTCGGCCAGTTCGTCGACGGAGGCCGGCGTGCCGTGGGTGGCGAGGTAGGACCGCGAACCGTACAGACCCAGGCAGTAGTCGCCGAGCCGGATCGGCAGCGCGCGGCGGACGGTGGGCTCGCCGACCACGATCTCGATGTCGACGCTGGAGCGCTGAAGGCTGGCCCGCCGGGTGGTGGCGACGATCTCGACGGCGATGTCGGGATGCCGGCGCTGCACCTGCGCCGCGGCCGGCGCCGCGATATAGGCGCTGAATCCGTCGGTCGCCGAGATGCGCACCACGCCGGCGAGGCTGGGTGAGCGGCCCGGGTCGCCGCCGACCGAGTGCACTGCCGCCTCGACGGCTTCGGCGGCGGCGAGGACCTCACGGCCGCGGTCGGTGAGTTCCCAGGTGCTGCCCACCCGCACCAGCACCCGCGCTCCGATGGCTTGTTCGAGCGCGGCGATGCGCCGGGAGATGGTGGTGTGGTTGATGCCCAACTGCTCGGCGGCGGTGACATAGCGCCCGGTCCGGCCGACCGCCAGCAGGATCAGCATGTCGTCGGCGCTCGGTGCGGTCATATCTGCATATTTGCAGACCCGTCCTGCGGATCTAGCCATTGTGCCCATCTGTGCGTGCATGAATACTCACCACCATGTGTGCTGCCGATCACAATCCGTATACGCCGACCGGGCTCAAACGTGTCGTCACCGCTTCCATGGCGGGCACCGTCGTGGAGTGGTACGAGTTCTTCCTGTACGGCACCGCCGCCACCCTGGTGTTCAACAAGTTGTTCTTTCCCCAGGGCGGTAACGACCTGGACGCGATCATGGCGGCGTTCGCCACGTACGCCATCGGCTTCCTGGCCCGGCCGCTCGGCGGCGTCGTGTTCGGCCATTACGGCGACAAGTTCGGCCGCAAGAAGTTGCTGCAGTTCAGTCTGATCCTGGTCGGTCTGTCCACTTTCTTGATGGGATGCCTACCGACCTTCGCCCAGATCGGATACGGCGCACCGATCCTGCTGGTGACGCTGCGCTTCATCCAAGGTTTCGCGGTCGGCGGTGAATGGGGTGGCGCGGTGCTGCTGGTCGCTGAGCACAGCCCCGACCGCAGCCGCGGATTCTGGGCCAGCTGGCCCCAGGCCGGCGTGCCGGTGGGCAACATGCTCGCCACCATCGTGCTGCTGGTGCTCTACGGCACGCTGACCGACACGGCCTTCCTGTCGTGGGGCTGGCGGGTGGCGTTCTGGTTATCGGCCGTGGTGGTGCTGGTCGGTTACTACATCCGCACCAAGGTCACCGACGCCCCGATCTTCCTTGCGGCGCAACAGGAGGCCGAGGAGATCAAGGCCAGCTCGTTCAGCGCCATCGAGGTACTCAAGCGGTATCCGCGCGGGGTGTTCACCGCGATGGGGCTGCGATTCGGCGAGAACATCATGTACTACCTGGTGGTCACCTTCTCGATCACCTATCTGAAGGAACATGTACATGCCAACACCAGCGACATCCTGTGGTGGCTGCTGGTCGCCCACGCCGTGCACTTCGCCGTGATCCCCACCGTGGGCGCGCTCTCGGATCGGTACGGGCGGCGCCCGGTGTACTTCGCCGGCGGCGTCGGTGCGGCCTGCTGGGGCTTCTTCGCCTACCCGATGATGGACAGCGGCAGGTTCCTGCCCGTGGTCACGGCGATCACGCTGGGCCTGGTGATCCACGCCTTCATGTACGCCCCGCAACCCGCGATCATGTCCGAGATGTTCCCGACCCGGATGCGGTACTCCGGTGTCTCCCTGGGCTATCAGGTCACCTCGATCGTCGCCGGCTCGCTGGCCCCGATCATCGCGGTGTGGCTGCTCAAGACCTACGGATCCTCGGTGCCGATCGCGATCTACCTGGCCGGCGCCGCCGCGATCACCCTGGTGGCCGTGTACTTCGCCAGGGAAACCAAGGGCATCGACCTGGCCGACGTCGACCGCGCCGACGCGAAAGCGGTTGCCGCGTGAGCGATCTGACCGGACGCACCGCACTGGTCACCGGCGGCGCGAGCGGTATCGGCGCGGCCTGCGCCCGTGCGCTCGCCGCGCGTGGGGCGCATGTCACCGTCGCCGACCGCGACGGTGCGGGCGCCGCCGAACTGGCCCGTGAGATCGGCGGGACTGCCTGGGGAGTGGACCTGCTGGACGTGGCCGCGCTGGAAGACCTGCGGCTGCAGACCGACATCCTGGTCAACAATGCCGGGGTGCAACGGGTTGCGCCGATCCAGGAATTCGCACCGGTGGATTTCCGCACCATCCTCACCCTGATGGCCGAGGTCCCGTTCCTGCTCATCCGCGCCGCGTTGCCGCACATGTACGCCAACGGATTCGGCAGGGTGATCAACCTGTCGTCGGTGCACGGACTGCGCGCCTCGGAGTACAAGGTGGCCTATGTGACGGCCAAAC
The DNA here is from genome assembly GCF_000613185.1 of Mycolicibacterium cosmeticum. Classification (NCBI taxonomy): domain Bacteria; kingdom Bacillati; phylum Actinomycetota; class Actinomycetes; order Mycobacteriales; family Mycobacteriaceae; genus Mycobacterium; species Mycolicibacterium cosmeticum. Next base: position 2,359,835 of record NZ_CCBB010000001.1, on the reverse strand, counting down.
ACGCCTTGGAGGGGCTGTCCAAGGTCACCGCGCTGGAGGGTGGCCCGCACGGCGTCACGAGCAACTGCGTCAACCCCGGCTACGTGCGTACCGCATTGGTGGACAAGCAGATCGCCGATCAGGCTCGCACGCACGGTGTGGACGAACAGCAGGTGCTCGAGCAGATCCTGTTGAAGGAGAGCGCCATCAAACGCCTGGTGGAACCGGCGGAGGTGGCCGACCTGGTGGGTTGGCTGGCCTCGCCGAGCGCCGGCATGGTGACCGGGGCGTCCTACACCATGGACGGCGGATGGAGCGCGCGCTGAGTGGTCAGCTCCGGCGCCGGAGTCGTTGAGTCAGCGCATGGGCCGCGCGTAACAGCGTCTCGCCGAGGGCCTCGGTGCGGCCCTCGGCGAACCGGGCGGCGACGCCGGTCAGGCTCACCGCCCACTGGGGCTGGTCGAGCGCGTTGAACACCGCCGCGCCGATACCCCAGCTGCCTTCCACCACCAGGCCGGGGTTCACCGAATAGCCGGTGATCCGGGTCTGCCGGATCCTCTCCTCGACGGCCGCACGCGAATGCTCACTGCCCCAAGCCCTTTCCAGGTCGGTGCGGTCCAGATAGTCCTGGACCTCGGTGTCGGGCAGGTGGGCCAGCATGACCAGGCCGGCCGACGCCACGCCGAGCGGGAATCGCTTGCCCGGGTACAGCACATGCGAGCGCAGCGGGAAGCTGCCCTCGGCCTCGGATACGCACACCGATTCGTCGCCGCGGCGGGTCGAGAGAAACGCGCTTTCACCCGTGTCGCGGGCCAGGGCGCGCAGGATGTCATCGGCGACCGGCACGGCGTCGTAGCGGCTGCTGGCCACCGAGCCGAGCAGGTAGATCTCCGGGCCGAGGTACCACCGGCCGGTGCCGGTGGCCCGGTCCACCAATCCCTGGTCGGCCAGCGCCGTGAGCATCCGGTGTGCCGTCGCGCGCGGGATGTCGGTGGCGCGGGCCAGTGCCGTCGTCGTCACGCCGTCCGCGGCGGACCCGACCGCGCGCAGGATGGCGGCGACCCGGGTGATCACCGGGGTGCCCGCGTCCGTCACGCTCCGAGCATAGCGTCCATTGAGTGGACGCGAAAAGGGTGTGATGTTCCGTCAGACGAACAATCTGTTGTGTCCAACATGGATCGATGCTGTCCTTATCGGGAGTTTCGTGCGTTCGTTGAGCGAACGCACCTGAGTTGAAAGTGGTCAGGCGTTGTCCGGAAAAGTAGTCAAGGACGTGCACCGCGCGGTGGCCGACATCCCGCGCGGCGCGACGCTCGCGGTCGGTGGTTTCGGCCTGTGCGGCATCCCCGACAAGCTCATCGAGGCGGTCGCCGAATCCGGCGTCGACGATCTGGAGGTGTACTCCAACAACTGCGGTGTGGACGGGGTCGGGCTCGGGGTCCTGCTCGGCCTGGGCCGGATTCGCCGCGTCACCGCGTCCTACGTCGGCGAGAACAAGGAGTTCGCCCGCCAGTACCTGGCCGGCGAACTGGAGGTCGAGCTGACCCCGCAGGGCACCCTGGCCGAACGGTTGCGGGCCGGCGGCGCGGGCATCCCGGCCTTCTACACGCCGGCCGGCGTCGGCACCCCGGTGGCCGACGGCGGGCTACCGTGGCGGTACGACACCGACGGCTCGGTGGCCGTGGCGTCCCCTCCGAAGGAGACGCGCGATTTCGATGGCAAGCGCTACGTACTCGAGACCGGTATCCAGGCCGACTTCGCGTTGGTGCACGCGGCGATCGGTGACACCGAGGGCAACCTGGTGTTCGACAAGACCGCCAAGAACTTCAACCCGTTGGCGGCCATGGCCGGTCGCGTCACCATCGCCCAGGTCGAGAAGCTCGTGCAGCCAGGCGAACTCGACCCCGACACGGTGCACCTGCCCGGCGTGTTCGTGCAACGCGTCGTCGAGACGGGTGCACAGGACGTTCGCATCGAGAAGCGCACCACCAGGGAGGCCACCGCATGACCGACACCCAGACCAGCCGCGGCTGGAGCAGGCCCGAGATGGCCGCCCGGGTGGCCGCCGAACTGCGCGACGGCGAGTACGTGAACCTCGGGATCGGGCTGCCGACGCTGGTGCCCGGCTTCCTCGACCCGTCCGTGCGGGTCACGTTGCACTCGGAGAACGGCATCCTGGGCACCGGGCCCTACCCCGTCGAGGACGAGGTGGACGGGAATCTGATCAACGCCGGCAAGGAAACGGTGACCGTGCTGCCCGGCGCCTCGTACTTCGATTCGTCGTTGTCCTTCGGGATGATTCGCGGCGGGCACATCGACGTCGCCGTGCTCGGCGGGATGGAGGTGTCCCGGTTCGGAGACCTGGCCAACTGGATGGTGCCCGGCAAGATGGTCAAGGGCATGGGGGGTGCGATGGACCTGGTGCACGGGGCATCCCGGGTCATCGTGCTGATGGAACACACCGACAAGCAGGGCAACCCGAAGATCGTCGACCGGTGCAGCCTGCCGCTCACCGGTGAACGGGTGGTGCACCGCATCGTCACCGACCTCGCCGTCATCGACGTGGTGGGCGACGGAACGCTGGTCCTGGTCGAGACCGCACCGGGAGTGTCGGCCGACGATGTGCGAGCGGTCACCGGGGCGACCCTCACGTGACATAGGCTCGCCCATGTGACGACGCCGCAGTGGGAACCGACTCCGGCCGGGATCGAGGCCGCACGCATCACCGACTTCGCGCGGTTCGCCGGCCGGCCCCGCGACTATCCCGCGCTGTGGCAGTGGTCGGTCGACGAGCCCGCCGAGTTCTGGGGCACGCTCTGGCGCTACTTCGGCCTGGGCGATATCGCCGGCGATGTGTTGGCCAGCTCGGATATGCCCGGCGCGCAATGGTTCCCGGGTACGACGGTGAACTACGTCGATCAGATCGCTCGGCAGGCGCGCACGGACCGGCCGGCCATCCTGTGCATCGGCGAGGGCGTTCCCGATACCGAATTGTCGTGGACCGAGCTGTTGGGCCGCACCGCCGCCTTCGCGGCCACCCTGCGCGGCCTGGGTGTCCGCCCCGGCGACCGGGTGGTCGGGTACCTGCCCAACATCGTCGAGGCCGTCATCGCCTTCTTGGGGGCGTCCAGCATCGGGGCGGTATGGAGTGCGTGCGGCCAGGACTACTCGGCCAAGGCCGCACTGGACCGGCTGGGCCAGCTGGAGCCGGTGGTGCTGGTGACGGCCGACGGTTACCGGTTCGGCGGCAAGGTGCACGACAAGAGTGCCGATGTGGCCGAGCTGCGGGCCGGCCTGCCCGGTCTCAAGGCGACCGTGGCCGTATCGCGGTTGGCCCCGGTGCCCGCCGGGTGCCTGGACTGGGCGCAGGCCAGCGCGCCGGGCGCCGACGAGCTGGAGACCACCGCCGTGGACTTCGACCATCCGCTGTGGATCCTGTTCTCCTCCGGGACGACCGGCTTGCCCAAGGGCATCATCCACGGGCACGGTGGGGTGCTCGTCGAGCATCTCAAAGCCGTTGCCCTGCAGAGTGATATCGGCCCGAACGACACCTTCCTCTGGTTCACCAGCCCCAGCTGGATGATGTGGAACTTCCAGGTCGCCGGCCTGTTGGCCGGCGCCACCATCGTCTGTTATGACGGCAGTCCGGCGCATCCTGCACCGGATGCGTTGTGGCAGATCGCCGCCCGGCTCGGGGTCACCGTGCTGGGCACCAGCCCCGGGTATGTGCTCGGCTGCGCCAAGGCCGGGGCGGTACCGCGCACCGATCATGATCTGTCCGCGTTGCGCACCGTGGGCATCACCGGTTCTTCCCTGCCGCCGTCGACGTCATTGTGGTTGCGCGACAACGTGGGTGAGCGGGTGCAGGTGGCCTCGATCAGCGGCGGCACCGACGTGGTGTCGGCGTTCGCCGGTGGCGTCCCGACGGTGCCGGTGTGGCCGGGCGAGCTGTCCGCGCCGTATCTGGGGGTGGCGCTGGACGCGTGGGACGAAGCCGGCCGGCCGGTGCGCGGGGAGGTGGGGGAGTTGGTGGTCACCAAACCCCTGCCGTCCATGCCGGTGGCGTTCTGGAACGACCCGGACGGCAGCCGGTACCGCGACGCCTATTTCACGATGTATCCCGGGGTGTGGCGACACGGCGACTGGATCACCATCACCGACCACGGCAGCGTCATCGTGCACGGCCGGTCGGATTCCACGCTCAATCGGCACGGCATCCGGATGGGCAGTGCCGACATCTATCAGTCGGTGGAGCGGCTGCCCGAGATCGCCGAAGCCCTGGTGATCGGTGTGGAGCAACCCGATGGCGGCTACTGGATGCCGCTGTTCGTGGTGCTCGCCGAGGGTGCCGAACTCGACGATGCCCTGGTGCGCAAGGTGAACGAGACCATCCGCTCGGAGGTGTCGCCCCGGCATGTACCCGACGAGATCATCGTGGCTCCCGGTATTCCACACACCCGGACCGGCAAGAAACTCGAAGTGCCCGTCAAGAAGCTGTTCCAGGGGGCGGACGCGGCTCGGGTGGTGGAACGCAGCGCCGTCGACAATCCCGATCTGCTGGATTGGTATGTCACGCAGCGTCGAACATGACCAGATCGATACTGAGCCGGCCCTCGGTGATGCTGATCCGTCTTCGGATCGGTGGCCCCGGTAGTGGCGGGGCGATCGACCGGTAGACGGCTCCGGTCGGAGTGGTGAAGTCCGCTCGGTGGCGACCGTCTCGCTCCGTCGTCCGGACCCGCCAGCCAGGGGCTTCCTTGGCATAGTTGCAGGCCTCGCATTCACCGAGTCCGTTGAGCGCGCTCGTGCGGCCGGACTCACGGTGAGGTTGCGCGTGATCGTGGTGACGGATCGGGGCGTCGCAATACGGGGTGCGGCAGGTCTGATCACGCAGCCCGATGAGGGTGGCCAGCCCTTTGGGGAAGATCCGCGAGCGCGATTCCATCGCGACGAGCTGCCCACTGTCGGGGTGCCGGTAGAGGCGCCGCAGGGTGGTCTTGACGGTTTCGTCCATCGCCGCGTCGCCGACGATCTTGCACGCGAATCCGGCTGGCACCGGGCCGTAGCCGTCCAACCAACCGGGCTCGTCGTCGTCCCCGGCCAAGGTGGTATCCGCCATCACCAGATTGAGGGCAACCGGAACGGGCGCATCGGCGGGGCGCCCGGTGACGCGCTCGACCACCGTGTCGGCCATCACCTGGCCGCGGGAGCGCCCGTCGAACGTGGTATCCGCCTCTCGTTTGAGGCTGGCGTACACCGCCACTCCTTGCGCGACGGGCAACAACACCGTCACATAGGTCATCGTGTCGGGTGCGGGACGGATCCACACGCAGCGCTCCTCGGCCGCCTTGGCATTGCGTTCGACCACGGCTTCCGTGTCCAGCCGCACGGTGATCTTCTTCGCCTCGGCCGCGATCCGCTTGTCGCCCCAGCCTTCGAGCTTGGATGCATCACTGCACAACTCGGCGTCGAGCTGTCTGCGGTGCTCGACGGACAGACACGCAGATTCACGCACGATCAGCGTCGCACGCCATTCGGTGAGCACCCCGCGTTCCAGTGCCGCCAAGGTATGCGGCATCTCGCGCACCAGCGCCGTCGCCAGACCGAGATGCTGGCCACCACGTTTGGGAGCGACGCGGCGGGCCAGGGCCACTTCGCTCGCCAGCCCGCGACCGCGCTTCTTCTTCGGTATGCCCGCGGCCATCTCCGCCGCATGGCGCTTCGTTGCCCAGGCCTCCGTTGCGCGTGCCTGCGCCGCGGCGGCGGCCGCTTTCAGCCGTTCGAACTGCTCGACGAGCCCGCGCAGCGTCGCCTCGTCGGCGTCGGCGTATGCATCGACATCGGTATCAACACCGGCACCGATACCGAAATCGAACACCCTTTCGAACATGGTTTGACTGTACGCCCACCGTCCGACAAGTCAGGTCAGCCAGGACCCCATCCGGGTCAGGGCCTCGGTGATCTCGTCGGCAGCCCCTGCAAAGGACAGCCGGACGAACGACCCGCCGTGCACGGTGTCGAAATCGACCCCTGGGGCGATGGCGACCCCGGTGTCGGCCAGCAACCGCGCGCAGAAGTCCAGTGAGTCGTGCGAGTACCGCGAGATGTCGGCGTACACATAGAACGCGCCATCGGCGGGGGCCAACCGGTCCAGCCCGATCTCGGGCAACCCGCGCAACAACAGGTCCCGGTTCACCGCGTAGTCCTGGACCAGGGCGTCGGCGGTGGCCAGCGACTCGGGATCGAACGCGGCAACGGCGGCCAACTGCGGCAGGGTGGGTGGGCAGATGGAGAAGTTCCCGGTCAGACAGTCGACGGCGCGGCGCAGCGGTTCGGGCACCAGCAGCCAACCCAAGCGCCAGCCCGTCATCGCGAAGTACTTCGAAAAGCTGTTCACCACAATGGCATTGCGCGAGGTCTCCCACGCGCAGCTGGTGGTCGGGGCGCCGGGGTAGACCAGGCCGTGGTAGATCTCGTCGCTGACCAGTTGCACCCGGTTGGCGTCACACCAGCGGGCGATCGCCGCGAGATCGGCCGGGGCGATGACGGTCCCGGTTGGATTCGCCGGGCTGGCGATGATCAGCCCCTTCGCCGGCGGGTCCAGCGCCTCGAGCATGGCCACCGTCGGCTGGAACCGGGTCTCCGGTCCGCACGGCACCTCGACCACCTCGCAGCCCAGCGCCGACAGGATGTTGCGATAGCAGGGGTAGCCGGGACTGGTGACCGCCACCCGGTCGCCGACGTCGAAGCACGACAGGAATGCCAGCAGGAAACTGCCGGTGGAGCCGGTGGTCACCACCACCGCATCGGGTTCCACATGCAGGCCGTACCGGTGCTCGTACGACGCGGCGATGGCCGCGCGCAGCTCCGGAATGCCCAGGGCGACCGTGTATCCGAGATTGTGGTGGGTCAGCGCCTCGGCGGCGGCCGCACGCACCGGTGCCGGCGCCTGCGCGCTGGGCTGACCCGCCGACAAATTCACCAAGTCCCCGTGCGTGCGCTGCCGCTCGGCGGCCGCCAGCCACACGTCCATCACATAGAACGGCGGGATACCGGCGCGCAGTGCCACGGGGTTGGTCATCTGAGCCAGGCTAGAACACCTGGCCCCATATCGGCCGGCCGGTCGGTGGTGCATGCACAATCATCGGATGGTTCAGGTTGTGGTGGGTGTCGGCCCCGTCAGTGCCGACGACGTCGTGCGGGTGGCGCGTGATGATGCGGCTACGGTGCTCGCCGACGATGCGGTGGCCGCGATCGCCGCGAGTCGGGCGCGCATCGAAGCGCTGGCGAACAATCCCGTCCCGGCGTACGGCATCTCCACCGGCTTCGGGGCGCTGGCCACCCGGCACATCCCACCAGAATTGCGAACGAAGCTGCAGCGCAGCCTGATTCGCTCGCATGCCGCAGGATCGGGGCCGGAAGTCGAACGCGAGGTCATCAGGGCGATGATGTTGCTGCGGCTCTCGACGCTGGCCACCGGTCGCACCGGGGTCCGACCGCATGTCGCCCAGACGTACGCCGCGCTGTTGTCCGCCGGGCTGACGCCGGTGGTCTACGAATACGGCAGCCTCGGCTGCTCCGGTGACCTGGCGCCGCTGTCGCACGTCGCGCTCGCGGTCATGGGTGAGGGTCATGTCCGCACCCGTGACGGTGCGCTGCTGCCGGCCGCGGACGCCCTGCGTGCGCACGGGCTGGAACCGGTCACCTTCGCCGAGAAGGAAGGCCTGGCCCTGATCAACGGGACCGACGGGATGCTGGGGCAGCTGGTGCTGGCGCTGGCCGATCTCGACCGGCTGCTGGTGCTGGCCGATATCGCCGCGGCGATGAGCGTCGAGGGCCTGCTGGGCACCGACCGAGTGTTCGCGGCACATCTGCAGGCCTTGCGGCCCCAGGCCGGCCAGGCCGTCGCGGCCGCGAACATGACGCGGATACTGGCCGGATCACCCATCGTCGCCAGTCACAGCGGACCGGACTGCCCGCTGGTGCAGGATGCCTACTCGTTGCGGTGTGCACCCCAGGTCGCCGGCGCCGCGCGTGACACCGTGGCGCATGCCCGCAGCGTCGCCGACCGGGAATTGGCCAGCGTCGTCGACAATCCCGTGATCACCGACGCCGGCACCGTCGAGTCCAACGGGAACTTCCACGGCGCCCCGGTCGCCTATGTGCTGGATTTCCTCGCGATCGCCGTGGCCGACCTGGCCAGCATCAGCGAGCGGCGCACCGACCGCTTCCTGGACGCGGCGCGCAACCGCGGCCTCAACGCGTTCCTGGCCGACGACCCGGGTGTCGACAGCGGACACATGATCGCGCAGTACACCCAGGCCGCCATCGTCTCCGAACTCAAACGTCTGGCCCAGCCCGCGAGCGTCGACTCGATCCCGTCGTCGGCCATGCAGGAGGACCACGTCTCCATGGGATGGTCGGCGGCCCGCAAACTGCGCAAGGCCATCGACGGGCTCACCCGCGTCTTGGCCATCGAAGTGCTCACCGCCGCAAGGGGAATCGAGATGCGGGCACCGTTGCGGCCGGCGCCGGCCACCGCGGCGGTGATCGCCGCGGTGCGTGACCGGGTACCGGGCCTCGGGCCGGATCGCCACCTGGCGCCGGAGATCGAAGCGGTCCTCGAATTGGCAAGGGAGGCAAGCTTGGTGACCGCCGCCGAGGCGGTCGTCGGGCCTCTCAGCTGAGCGGATCACCGGCGGGCACGAGGCGTCCGAGGTCATCCAGCAGAGCCTCGGCCGCCGCGAGGTCCCCGCGCAGGTCCCGGTCCGCGTCATCCCAGGGCAGATCCGCAACGAGGGTCAGAGCCTGCCCGGCAACACCGGTGAACCGGCGGTGCAGACCGCGCTGCCGCAGCAGCCGCAACGCCCCGACCAACTCGCAGCACAACAGCACCCGGTAGGCGGCCACCGACCGCTCCAGCTGAAGGGCGCTCTGGGAGGCGAACGTCGCATCCTCCTCCATGCCCCGCGACAGCACGAGTGTCCCGACGGAGGCGGGCTGCGCGGCGGCCCGGATCTCCGCGATGGCCCCGGCGGCGACGTATTCGACCATCATCACTCCGGACGAACCGTCCTCGGCGACGGCCAGAAAAGCGTTGCGGCCATTGGTCTCCGGGTCGTTGAGCATTCTGATCCGGGAGTGCGTGATCGGCGCGGTCAACGCCAGCGCGAGCGTGGTGCCGTCGAGTTCCAGGGACAGCGCTGCCTGGTAGAACGCCCCGTGATGGACCACCTGGTCGCCGTCGATGTCGAACAGCGGATTCTCCTGGGCCGTGTTGAGCGTCCTTTCCAGCTGTCCGACAAGAGCTTTCAGCGTCGCCACCACGCTGGCCTGGGCGACGGGGTAGACGCGCAGCCCGTATGGATCCTGGATGCGGGCCGGCCGATGGTCGGGGTGCCCGGCGCCGGTGAACAACGACCGCAGGCGGGCGGCCAGCGCGTCCACCTCGGGTGCGGCGGCCGCGCGTGCGGCCGGGGCGGCAAACGCTGACGGGTTGCCGTCCAGGGCAAGGAAACTCAGCATGTAGATGACACTCGATGCGCGTTCCAGCCGGATCAGTTCGTCGGCGGCCAGGCAGCTGCGGCCGACGGTCAGTGCGCTGCTGCTCATGAACGGCAGCGCGCTGTCCGCGCCCCACGGCGGCATCGCGACCAGCGGTCCGGTGGCCGGCCGCTCACCCATCAAGGTCAGCGCGGTACCGGCCAATGCGGCCAGATCGCCGGTTCCGATCGAAGCGTAGTGCCGCAGTTCGGGCAGGGCGTCGTCGTTGAGCATGCGCTCGAGGCCGCCCAGGATGTGCGGATCCAGCCCGGCTCCCGGGATGCACAGCTGGATCAGGCGGACGGCCAGCATGGCACGCACGGTCCGGTCATCCAGCGGATCACCCGCGTCTGCGGCGTGACTGCGCAGCAGGCGCAGCCCGTAGTCGTCATCGTCGGGTGCCACCGGTGTGCTGCGATTCGCCCCGACGCCGGTGGTGCGGCCATAGGTGGCGAAGCGCGAACTCAGCTCGGCCGCCTGGCGATGCGCCCGGGTCACCGCGTCGAGCACGGCCGGCGCCACGCAGACCTGATCGCGACGGTCCGCCAGCGTCACGACGTCGGCAATCGTGCCCGCTCCGGTCAGCACAATCATGTAATTCTCCTCGTTCTCTACCGCAGGCGGGCGATCGGTCCTATCATCGCCGAAGCTCCAATATTTCCGCTAGATGGAAATCAAATTTTACTTAGTGGCAACAGCGGGTGTCCTGATCGAAACGTCGAGGCCCTAGTTTTCGGTGTCGAGGACAGCGCATCGAGGAGAGGAGGTCACGGTGGCCGAAGCATCCACGCGGACCGTCGAACGGGCGCTGGCACTGCTCGCAACCGTGTGTGAGACCGGCGGCACGAACCTTGTGGACAGCGCGCGGGAATGCGAGTTGGCGCCCAGCACCGCGCTCCGGTTGTTGCGGACGCTCGAAACGACCGGCTTCGTCAGCAAGGACGAGTCCGGCAACTATCGGCCGGGCGGGCGCATCATCCAGCTCGGCGCCCAGGCGTTGAGCAACGAGTCGTTGATCGATCTCGCCAAACCCACCATGGACGCCCTGGTTGCCGAGACCGGCGAGTCCGCCTACCTGTCGGTGCGGGGACACGGCCACACCGCGCTCTACCTCAACATCGTCGAAGGCACCCACTCGGTCCGGCACGCCAATTGGGTGGGCAGGACCGTACCCCTGGACGCCTCGGCCGCCGGGCACGCACTGCGCGGCGACGTCCCCGCCGACGGCTACGTCGTGGTGGAGCGCGGCGTCGAAGCCGATGTCACCGCGATCGCATGTCCCGTGCGCTCGGAGGCTCGGATCGTCGGGGCGCTCAGCCTCGTCATCCCGAGCTATCGGCTGACCGCACCGGAAACGGTGCGGTACGGCCAGATGCTGGTCTCGGCCGCCGCGGAGGTCTCCGCCCGGCTGAGCGGACCCACCAAATCAGGCCCCCCGGAAAGACAGTCATGATCACATTCGACACCGTCTCCAAGGTGTACCCGGACGGCACCGTCGCCGTCGACAAGCTGACGCTCACCGCGCCCAACGGCAAGATCACCGCACTGGTCGGCCCGTCCGGCTGCGGCAAGACGACCTCGATGCGGTTGATCAACCGGCTCATCGAACCCACCTCCGGCACCATCGAACTCGACGGCGTCGACACCCAGTCCCTGGACCGGGTGGCGCTGCGGCGCAAGATCGGCTACGTCATCCAGAACGCCGGGCTGTTCCCGCATCGCACCGTGGTCGACAACGTCGCCGCGCTGCCCCGGCTGCTCGGCGGCGGAAAGAAGGAAACCCGTTCGGCCGCAATGGAACTGTTGGAGCGGGTCGGCCTCGACGCCAAATTCGCCCGACGGTATCCCTGGCAGCTGTCCGGCGGGCAGCAGCAGCGCGTGGGCGTGGCCCGGGCGCTGGCGACCGATCCCCCGTTCCTGTTGATGGACGAGCCGTTCAGTGCCGTCGATCCGATTGTCCGCAACCAACTGCAGGACGAATTCCTGCGTCTGCAGGCCGACATCTCCAAGACCATCGTGATGGTCACCCACGATATCGACGAGGCGCTCAAGCTCGGCGACCAAGTGGTCGTGCTTCGCGAAGGCGGCACCCTCGCGCAGGCGGCGTCCCCAGCCGAGCTGCTGGCCGCCCCCAAGGACGCCTTCGTCGCCGACTTCGTCGGCTCCGCCCGGGGCTATCGGGCGCTCGGTTTCCACACCGGCGACGACCGGCTGCCACTGCAGCAGGAGCCGACCATCACCGTGGGGCAGTCCATTTCGACGATTCCAGCCGGTTCGGGACGGTGGGTCCTCGCGGTCGACGCGCACCGGTCACCGATCGGTTGGGTCGACACCGTCGCGGTGTCCGGCGACACCGTGCTCGACAGCGACGTCAACCTGTGCGCCACCACCGCACGCCGTGGTGACCCGCTGCGTGACCTGCTCAACGCCGCCTTGTCCAGCCCGAGCGGACGTGGTGTCGTCACCGACGACGCGGGTGTGCTGCTCGGCACGGCCACCGATCACGACATCGTCGACGCGATCCGACGGGCCAAGGAAGCCAGGTCAGTCTCGGCATGAACTGGATCTCGTCGAACATCGACCGCATCATCGCGCTGACCGTCAGCCACACCTGGCTCACGCTGGTCCCGACGGTGCTCGGGCTGCTGCTGGCCCTGCCGCTGGGCTGGTGGGCGCACCGCTCGGGCCGCGGCTACGCCGCCATCGTGGGCACCGCCGGCCTGCTGTACACCATTCCGTCGCTGGCACTGTTCATCATCCTGCCGGTGATCCTCGGAACCAAGATCCTGGATCCGGTGAACATCGTTGTCGCACTGACCTTGTACACCCTGGCGCTGTTGGTCCGTGTGGTGGCCGACGGTCTCGGTTCGGTACCGCACGACACGGTCGCCGCCGCCGAGGCGATGGGCTACCGCGGTTGGCAGCGCCTGCTGCTCGTGGAACTCCCCGTCGCGGTACCGGTGATCGCCGCCGGGTTGCGGGTCGCGGTGGTGTCCAACGTCAGCATCGTCACGATGGCCGCCCTGCTGGGCATCCCGCAGCTCGGATCGCTGTTCACCCAAGGCTTTCAGCTGCGGCTGTACGCTCCGCTGATCACCGGTGTGGTGCTCTGCGTGGTGCTCGCCGTCGTCTTCGACGGGCTGATCATCTGGCTGAACAAACTGCTCACCCCCTGGCGGCAGCGGACGGTGACGTCATGAACATCGTCGGCTGGTTCACCGATCCGGCCAACTGGACCGGCGCGGGCGGCATCCCGATGCAGATCGGATACCACCTGCTGTACTCGGCCATCGCACTGCTGGTGGCGCTGGCCATCGCGGTTCCACTCGGCATCATGATCGGCTACACCGGCCGTGGTGAAGCGGTGGTGGCCGGGTTCGCTAATGCCTTGCGCGCGTTGCCCTCCCTCGGCCTGCTGGTGTTGCTGTTCCTGGTCATCTCACCGGTGGTGGCCGGCAAGCTGGTGTACGTCCTGCCCACCATCGTGGTGCTGGTGCTGCTGGCCGTTCCGCCGATCCTCACCGGAACGTACGCCGGCATCCAGGGCGCCGATCCGCACGCGGTGGACGCCGCCCGCGGCATGGGCTTCACCAGGATCCAGATCCTGCTGCGCGTGCAGTTGCCGTGCGCGCTGCCGCTCATGGTGTCCGGTGTCAGAAGCGCCACGCTGCAGATCGTTTCGACGGCCACCATCGCGGCGTATCTGGGCCTGCAGGGCCTGGGCAGGTTCATCCTGGACGGCCGGGCAACGGCCAGCTTCAGCGAAATGGCCGGCGGCGCCATCTTGGTCGCCGTGCTCGCCATCGTGCTCGAATTCACCTTCGCCTGGATCGGCCGGCTCATCGTCTCACCCGGCCTGCGCCGGGTCAGCACCGAATCCACGTCACCCGTCGAAACCTCAGTAACCACCGTCACCTTGGAGAAGGCATCATGAACAAGCGCAGCATCCTCTCGATCGTCGCCGCCACCGCAGTGCTCGCGCTCAGCGCCTGCGGAGGCGGTGGGGGCGACCCCCTCTCCGGTGACGGGAACAACACCGGATCAGCCGGCTCGCAGATCATCGTCGGGTCCGCCGACTTCACCGAGAGCCAACTCATCGCCAGCATCTACTCACAGGCATTGCAGGCCAAGGGCGTCAGCGTCAAGGAACAGTTCAACATCGGCAGCCGCGAGGTGTACATCCAGGCCCTCAAGGACGGATCGATCGACCTGGTGCCTGAGTACTCGGGAGCGCTGCTCAGCTACCTGGACCCCAAGTCCACCGCCGCGACCAAGGACGCCGTCACCACCGAACTCAAGAGCAAGCTGCCCGCCGGAATCGCCATGCTGACCCCGTCGAACGCCGAGGATAAGGACGTCGTCGCCGTCACACAGGCCACCGCGGACAAGTACAAGCTGAAAACCATCTCCGACCTGGCGCCGGTCGCCGGGGAGCTGGTACTGGGCGGTCCGGCGGAATGGAAGACGCGCCAGCAGGGTGTGGTCGGCCTGCGCGACGTGTACGGACTGAACTTCAAGGACTTCGTCAGTCTGGACGCGGGCGGAACGTTGACCATGACGGCCCTGACCAACGGTCAGATCCAGGCCGGTGACCTGTTCAGCACCGATCCCGGTCTGAAATCGAATCACCTTGTCGCCCTTGAGGACGACAAGAACCTGTTCGCCGCGGAGAACGTGGTGCCGGTGATCAAGGCGGGCAAGCAGAACGACACCGTGACCAAGACCCTCGACGCGGTGTCGGCGAAACTCACCACCGACGACCTCATCTCGATGAACGCCGAGGCCGCCACCGGCGCCAACCTCTCCGACATCGCCAAGAAGTGGCTGGCCGGCGCCGGTATCAGCGCACAGTGAACGACTCTCTCGTCAAAGGAACTGCAGTGACCGATTCCAAGCCCCATTCCGTGACCGGACCACGCCCCGTCCGCGCCCCGCGTGGAACCGAAATATCCTGTCGGGGTTGGCAACAGGAAGCCGCCCTGCGCATGCTGATGAACAACCTCGACCCCGAGGTGGCCGAGCACCCCGAGGACCTCGTCGTCTACGGCGGCACCGGCCGCGCGGCGCGCAACTGGGACGCCTTCGACGCCATCGTGCACACACTGCGCTCACTGGCCGATGACGAGACCATGCTCATCCAATCCGGCAAACCCGTTGGCGTCTTCCGTACCAACGTCTGGGCGCCGCGGGTGTTGCTGGCGAACTCGAACCTGGTCGGCGACTGGGCCACCTGGGAGCAGTTCCGCAAGCTGGAGGCCGAGGGATTGATGATGTACGGCCAGATGACCGCTGGTTCGTGGATCTACATCGGCACCCAGGGCATCCTGCAGGGCACGTTCGAGACGTTCGGGGCGGTGGCCCGCAAGTTCGCGGCCTCTGGCCGCTATGAGCACAGCGGTGGAACTCTGGCCGGCACCATCACACTGACGGCCGGGGTGGGCGGGATGGGTGGCGCCCAGCCGCTGGCGGTCACCATGAACGAGGGCGTGGCGATCTGCGTCGACTGCGACGAGAGCCGGATCGACCGGCGCATCGCCCACCGCTACCTGGACACCAAGGCCGCCGATATCGACGAAGCCCTCGCGATGGCGATCGAAGCCCGGGATGCCAAGCGGCCGTTGTCGATCGGCCTGGTGGGTAACGCGGCGGCGGTGTTCCCCGAACTCCTGGAACGCGACGCCCCGATCGATATCGTCACCGATCAGACCTCCGCCCACGACCCACTGTCCTACCTGCCGCTGGGCATCGACTTCGAGGACATGAAGAAGATGGCCGACAAGGATCCCGCCTACTTCACCGAGCAGGCGGAGCTGTCCATGGCCAAGCACGTCGCGGCCATGGTCGGCTTCATGGACAAGGGTGCCGAGGTGTTCGACTACGGCAACTCGATCCGCGACGAGGCGCGTAAGGCCGGCTACGACCGCGCCTTCGCCTTCCCGGGTTTCGTGCCGGCGTACATCCGCCCGCAGTTCGAGGAGGGCCTGGGACCGTTCCGTTGGGCCGCTTTGTCCGGGGACCCCGCCGATATCGCCGCGACGGACCGGGCGATCCTGGAGCTGTTCCCGGACAACGCCCACCTGCGGCGCTGGATCACCATGGCCGGTGAGAAGGTGGCGTTCGAGGGCCTGCCCGCCCGGATCTGCTGGCTCGGATACGGCGAGCGGCACCGGGCCGGGCTGCGGTTCAACGAGATGGTGGCCTCCGGTGAGCTGTCCGCGCCACTGGTCATCGGCCGTGACCACCTGGACTCAGGATCGGTGGCCTCGCCGTACCGCGAGACCGAATCCATGCTCGACGGTTCCGACGCCATCGCCGACTGGCCGCTGCTGAATGCGTTGGTCAACACCGCCTCCGGGGCCTCTTGGGTGTCCATCCATCACGGTGGTGGTGTCGGCATCGGGCGCTCGATCCACGCCGGCCAGGTGTGTGTGGCCGACGGAACCGAGCTGGCCGCGCAGAAACTCGAGCGGGTGCTCACCAACGATCCGGGGATGGGCGTCATCAGGCACGTCGATGCCGGCTATCAGCACGCCGCCGACGTGGCACGCGAACGGGGCGTGCGCATTCCGATGTGGGAGGACGCGTGACATCGTCCGGCACCTCGTTCGACACGCTTTGGGCCGCCATCCTCGACGTCGGTCGCAACCCGGCCAACGGCGGCTATCGCCGGTTCGCTTGGACGGAAGCCGATTTGACCCTGCGGGAGTGGTTCACCGGCGAGGCCGCGCGGCGCGGCATGGATGTCGAGGTCGACCGCAACGGCAACCTGTGGGCCTGGTGGCTGCCGCCGGGCTGGTCCGGTGATCCGCGCGACGCGTTCGTGACCGGCTCGCACCTGGACTCGGTGCCCGACGGCGGCGCGTTCGACGGGCCGCTCGGCATCGTGTCAGCCTTCGCCGCAATCGATATCGTGCGCGAGCGCGGTGTGGTGCCGGCCATCCCGGTCGGGGTGGCGGCGTTCTCGGACGAGGAAGGCGCCCGGTTCGGGGTGGCGTGCGTCGGATCACAACTGTCCACCGGCGCGCTGAGCGCCGACCGGGCGCGCGGTCTGCGCGACATCGACGGAGTCACGTTGGCGGAGGCCCTGACCCGGGTGGGGCGCGATCCCGCGCACCTGGGCCCGGATCCCCGACTGGTCGAGCGGGTGGGCGTGTTCGTCGAACTGCATGTCGAGCAGGGCAGGGCGCTGGATCTGGTCGACGCCCCGATAGCGGTGGCCTCGTCGATCTGGCCGCACGGCCGGTGGGAGTTCACCTTCGACGGTGAGGCCAACCATGCCGGCGCCACCCGGCTGGTCGATCGCCGTGACCCGATGCTGGCGTTTGCCTCCTCGGTGCACACCGCGCGGGCCCAGGCCGCCGCGCATCATGCGGTGGCCACCTTCGGCAAGGTGATCGTGGCCCCCAACGGGGCCAACGCGATCCCGTCGCAGATACGCGCGTGGCTGGACGCCAGGGCCGCGGACGAGACCACCCTCGGCGCGCTGGTCGAGGCCATCTCGGCGGAAGCGCAGCGGCACGCCGTGCGGGAATCGGTCACCCTGGACGTGATCGCCGAATCGATCACGCCTATCGTCGAATTCCCGGACGGCCCGCGCACCCGGCTGACCAAGGCGCTGCACCACCTGGGCGATATCCCGGTCCTGCCGACGGCGGCCGGCCACGACGCCGGCATCCTGTCCGCCCAGGTGCCCACCGCCATGCTGTTCGTCCGAAACCCGACCGGAGTGTCGCACTCACCCGCCGAGTACGCCGAGCCGGCGGACTGCAACCGCGGCGCGATCGCACTGGCCGACGTGATGGCCGACTGGGTCACGCGGTGACGGTCACCTGGTGGTGTGAGCACGCCTGGCTGGACGATACGGTGCAGCCGGACGTGCTCATCACGGTGGCCGACGGGCGGATCACCGCGATCGCGGCGGGCGCGCCGCCACCGGACGGATCGAAACGGTTGGCCGGCTTGGTGATTCCCGGCATGGCCAACGCCCATTCTCATGCCTTCCACCGCGCGCTGCGGGCGCGCACCCAACGCGACCGCGGATCGTTCTGGACCTGGCGTGACCTCATGTACCGGGTGGCCGATCGCCTGGATCCCGATCGGTACCGGGCCCTGGCCCGCGCCGCGTATGCCGAAATGGCGCTGGCCGGCATCACCGCGGTAGGGGAGTTCCACTACCTGCATCACGACACCGGCGGCCGGCGCTACGACGATCCGAACGCGATGGGACACGCGCTGATCGAGGCCGCCGCCGACGCGGGGGTGCGGTTGACCCTGCTCGACACCTGCTATCTGAGCTCTGCACCGGACGGCACCGCGTTGCAGGACGGGCCCCAGCAGCGGTTCGGCGACGGCAGCGGGGCGGGTTGGACCGACCGGGTGCAAACGCTGCACGACCAAACCCGTTCCCGGCCCGGCGTTCTCGTCGGCGCGGCGCTGCACTCGGTGCGCGGCGTCCCGGTCGACCAGATGCCCGACGTGGTCGAGTGGGCAGCGACGCACCGCGCTCCGCTGCACGTGCACTCCTCGGAGCAGCGCGCCGAGATCGAGCAATGCCTGGCCGTGCATGGGCGCACTCCCACCGCGGTGCTGCGCGATGCCGGTGTGCTGGGCCCGCGGACCACCGCCGTTCATGCCACTCACCTGACCGCCCAAGACCTCACCGACATGAGCGCCTCGGCCACCGGTGTCTGCTTCTGCCCCACCACCGAGCGGGATCTCGGCGACGGGATCGGCCCGGCGCCGGCGCTGCTCGACATGCCCGGGCCGTTCAGCCTGGGATCCGACAGTCACGCCGTCATCGACATGTTCGAGGAGGCCCGCGCCGTCGAGCTGAACGAACGGTTGGTCCGGCAGGAGCGCGGCATCATCGGCGCACCGACCTTGCTGCGCGCCGCCACCGCCGACGGCCAGCACGCGATCGGCTGGACGGACGCGGGCGTGCTGCAGGTCGGGGCTCGCGCCGATCTGGTTGCGGTGGACCTGAACTCGGTGCGTGCGGCCGGTGGCGGCGCCACCGCGGAGACGATCGTGTTCGCCGCGTCGGCCGCCGACGTCACCGATGTGGTGGTCGACGGCCGGGTGGTGGTCGCCGACCGCAGACACGTCCGCGTCGACGTGGCCGCCGAGCTGAAGACGGCCATCACAGCACTGTTGGGTGACTCATGACCATCCTGTACGACGGCATCACCGAACTGGTCACCAATGACCCGGCCAAGGGGGACGGTGGTGCCCTCGGCGTGATCGCCGACGGGGCCGTCCTCGTCGACGGCGAGATGATCGAATGGGTCGGCCCGCGCGGCGATGCGCCGGCCGCGGATCGTCACGTCGACTGCGGCGGCGTCAGCGTGGTGCCCGGGTTCGTGGACAGCCACGCGCATCTGGTCTTCGCCGGTGAACGGTCCGCGGAGTTCGCGGCCCGGATGAGTGGGCGGCCCTACGCCGCAGGAGGTATCGCGACGACGGTGGCGGCGACCCGGACGGCCGACGACGCCACGCTGTCGGCGGGCGTGCGCCGGCTCGCCGGCGAACTGGCCGCCGCGGGGGTGACGACGTTCGAATGTAAGAGCGGGTACGGCCTCAACGTCGAGGACGAGGCGCGTTCGCTGCGCGTCGCCCGTGAATACACCGGCGAGACGACGTTTCTCGGGGCGCATGTGGTGCCCGTCGAATACCGCGACGATCGCGCCGGCTATGTCGACCTGGTCACCGGTCCGATGCTGGATGCCTGCGCGCCGCTGGCCCGCTGGATCGACGTGTTCTGTGACCGCGGCGCTTTCGACGTCGACGAATCCCGCGCCATTCTCACCGCGGGCATCGAGGCTGGGCTACAACCGCGGATGCACGCCGGTCAACTCGGTCCTAGCGCGGGGATCGCGCTGGCGGTGGAACTCGGCGCCGCCTCGGTCGATCACTGCACCTATGCCACCGACGCGGACATCGAGGCGCTGGCCGCCGGCAGCACCGTCGCGACGCTGTTGCCGGGTGCGGAGTTCTCCACCCGCGCACCGTGGCCGGATGCCCGCAGGATGATCGACGCAGGCGTGACCGTCGCCATCGCCACCGACTGCAACCCCGGGAGCTCCTTCACCACCAGCATGCCGTTCTGCATCGCGGTGGCGGTGCGCGACATGAATTTCACCCCAGCCGAGGCGCTGTGGGCGGCGACCGCCGGCGGCGCGGCCGCACTGCGCCGCGACGACGTCGGCATGCTGGCGCCCGGTAAGCGGGCCGACTTCGTGTGCCTGGACGCGCCGTCCTATATCCACCTCGCGTACCGGCCGGGGGTGCCGTTGATCCGGGATGTGGTGCGGGCCGGTCAGAAGATCTGAGCCTCCAGCCGGCGCAGGTGTTCACGCGGCGGCCCCAGCAGCTGCGCGCTGCCGTGGGCCCGCTTGAAGTACAGCTGGATGTCGTGCTCCCAGGTGATCGCGATACCGCCGTGCAGCTGGATCGCCTCGGCGGTGACCGTCGACAACGTCTCGCTGGCCATGAACCGGGCCAGCGCCGCGGCGGCCGGTGACGGTTCGGCGATCGCATCGTTGACGACGGCGCGCGTTGCCGACACCCGCACATACAGATCGGCCATTCGGTGTTTGAGCGCCTGGAAGCTGCCGATCGGCCGGCCGAACTGCACCCGATCCTTGGTGTAGGCCACCGTCAGATCCAGCGCCCGGCTCGCGGCACCGACCTGCTCGGCGGCCACCAGCAGGGCGGCGGTATCGGCCAGGCCAGGGTCGGCACCGAGCGGGCTGGTCTCTCCGGGGGTGACGGCCGACAGCCGCCGGGTCAGGTCCATGGTGGTCTTGGCCTGAGCGGTGAAAGTGTTCCAGCGGGTCAGGTTCTCGCCGTCGGCGGCGATCACCACGTCGGCGATGTCCCCGTTGACCACGAACTCGGGATCGAACACCACGGCACCGATCGAGGCGCCTTCGGCGAGTCCCTCGAGCGGCTCGTGCGCACCGGCGGCCAGCAGGGCCAGCTCGGCCAGCGTGGTACCCAGCAGCGGGGTGGGCACCAACGCCTTGGCCAGTTCCTCCAGAACCACTGCCGCGTCGGCCAATTCACCGCCGGCGCCACCCAGGTCCTCCGGTACCACCAGCGCGGCTGCCCCGACCTGCTCGCACAGCAGCTGCCAGAGCTGTTCGTCGTAGCCGCGTTCGGATTCCATCGCCGCGCGCACGGCTTCCGGTGCCGCGTGCTTGTCGACCAGCGCGGCGACGGTGTCGCGCAGCAGCTCGCGTTCTTCGCTCATGGTTTAGAGGGCCTCCAGCAGTCGACGGCGGTGCAGGGTCGGATCACCCCAGGCCGAGCGCAGTGCCTGCACCCGCAACAGCAGCAGCGACAAATCGTGCTCCTGGGTGAAGCCGATGGCGCCGTGCGTCTGCAACGACGAGCGGGCGGCCAGCAGCGCGGCATCGGCGGCGGCCACCTTGGCGGCGCTGACATCGCGCGCGGTGTCCGGCGATGCGTCGGCCAGGGCCAGCGCCGCGCCGTACACCAGTGGGCGGGCCAACTCGACGGCGATGTGCACATCGGCAAGCTTGTGCTTGATGGCCTGATAGGAACCGATGATCCGGCCGAACTGGCTGCGCTGCTTGGCATATTCGACGGACTGGTCCAGCATGGCCTGCCCGGCGCCGATCAGCTGGGCTGCGGTGGCCAACACGCCGAACTCGTAGGCGCGGGCGGTGTCGGCCGGGTGCGCGGCGCCGGATGCGGTGACGTCGGACAGGGTGCGGGTCGGATCAACCGACTCGTGGCCGGCACCGGCGGTTGCCTCGCTGACCTGACCGTCGGCGGCCAGCAGGGTCAGCCCCGCCACGTCGGCGTTCACCGCGCGCGGCACTGCGGGTGGCATCGCGACGGTGGCGATCAGGTCACCCGAGGCCAGGGTCGCGGCACGGTCATGCTCGGCGAGCAGAATCGGGGCGACCGCGATGGATTCCGTCACCGGTCCGGGCACCGCCCAGTAGCCCAGCCGCTCCATCGCGACCACCAGGTCCACCGGATGCGCGTCGATGCCGTCGAACTTCTCGGGCACCAGCAGTGCGGTGACACCCAGGTCGGCCAACTGGGCCCACACCTTGCGGCCGTGGGTGGTGTCCCCGGACGCCCAGGCGCGTACCGCGGCGGGCACATCGGCCGCTCCCAGCGCGGCGTCGATGCTGGAGGCGAAATCGCGCTGCTGTTCGTCGAGTTCGAAGTTCATTTGCTCTTCCCCCCGGAGACCTCACGCGGCAACCCGAGCAGGCGCTCGGCGATGATGTTGCGCTGAATCTCGTTGGTGCCGGCGTAGATCGGACCGCCCAGGGCGAACAGCAGACCTTCGGTCCAGGAGTCGACGATCTCGGCGTCGGCGCCCTGCATGTCGAGCGCGGTCTGGTGCAGTGCGACGTCGAGGTCCGACCAGAACACCTTGGTCACCGACGATTCCGCGCCCAGCTCACCACCGCCGGCCAGCCGGGTGACCGTGCCGAAGGTGTGCAGCCGGTAGGCCTGGGCCTTGATCCAGGCGTCGGCCACCCGATCGGTGAACACCGGGTCGCGGTCGGATTTCCACAGCGCGACAAGCCGTTCGGCCGGGGCCAGGAATCGGGCCGGGCTGCGCAGCGACATGCCGCGCTCGTTGCTCGACGTACTCATCGCCGCCCGCCAGCCGTCGTGCACGCCGCCGATGACATCACGGTCGGGCACGAACACGTCGTCCAGGAAGATCTCCCCGAACCCGGTGTCCCCGCCGAGCTGTGCGATCGGCCGCACGGTGACACCGTCGGCCTTCAGGACGAACATGAAATATGTCAGGCCCTTGTGCCGCTGGGCTTCCGGGTCGGACCGGAACAGGCCGAAGCCGCGCTCGCCGAACGGTGCCCGGGAACTCCAGATCTTCTGACCGTTGAGCAGCCAGCCGCCGTCGGTCCGGGTGGCCGTCGACCGCAGAGAGGCCAGATCGCTACCGGATTCCGGTTCCGACCAGGCCTGCGCCCAGATCTCCTCGCCGCTGGCCATCTTCGGTAGCACCCGGTCGAGCTGCTCGTCGGTGCCGTGCGCGAACAGCGTCGGCGCCAGCATGGAGGTGCCGTTGGCGCTGGCCCGCCCCGGTGCGCCGGCGCGGAAGTACTCCTCTTCGAACACCACCCACTGCAACAGCGTGGCGTCCCGGCCACCGTACTTTTTCGGCCACGCGATCACCGACAGCCCGGCGTCGAAAAGGACTTTGTCCCAACGCCGGTGCTGCTCGAACCCCTCGAGGGTGTCATAGGACTTGGTGGGGAACGCGTCCCGGTTGGCGGCGAGAAACTCCCGGACCTCGGCCCGGAACGACTCGGTCTCCTCGTCGAAATGCAGATCCAACTCAGTTCCCTCCGCCCATCTCACGCAGCATCGGTTTGACCACTTTGCCTCCTGGGTTTCGCGGCAGAACGTCGAGGAAGGCCACCGACCGGGGCACCTTGAAATTCGCCAGATGCTCACGGGCGTAGGCGATCACCGCGGCCTCGTCGAGTTGTGTTCCGGGCTTGGTCACCACGAAGGCCTTGCCCACTTCACCGAGCCGGTCGTCGGGCACCCCGATCACCGCCGAGTCGGTGACACCGTCGAGGCGCGCCAGCACCTGCTCGATCTCGGCGGGGTAGACATTGAACCCACCGCAGATGTACATGTCTTTGAGGCGGTCGGTGATGGTCAGGTTGCCTGCCGCGTCGAGGGTGCCGATATCGCCGGTGTGCAACCAGCCGTCGGTGTCGATCGCGGCGGCGGTGGCCTCCGGGTCGTCGAGATAGCCGAGCATCACGTTCGGCCCGCGCAGCAGTACCTCACCCGATTCGCCAAGGCGCAGTTCGAAGTCGGCGATGGGCCGGCCGCAGGTGGTGGCGACGGTGACGGCGTCGTCGTCGGGCCGGCACATGGTGCCGAAGCCGCTGGCCTCGGTCAGGCCGTAGGCCGTGAGCACGATGTCGATGTCCAGCTCGGACTGCATCCGCTCGATGAGCACCACGGGCACCACCGCCGCGCCGGTCACCGCGAACCGCAGCGAGCTCAGGTCGTAACTGCTGCGGCTGGGATGGTCGAGCAGCATCTGGTAGATGGTCGGGGGGCCGGGCAGCACGGTGATCTTGTGCTCGGCAACCGCTTTCATGGCCTGCTCGGGATCGAAGGTCAGCTGCGGGATCAGCGTGGCCCCCGTCTGCAGGCAGGCCAGGATGCCGGCCTTGTAGCCGAAGTTGTGGAAGAACGGGTTGATGCACAGGTAGCGGTCGGCGCTGGTGACCTGACCGCAGGCCGCCCAGGCGGCCGAGGCGTCCAGCGACTGCCGGTGCGCGCAGCGCACACCCTTGCTGCGCCCGGTGGTACCCGAGGTGAACAGGATGTCGGAGACGTCGTCGGGGCCCACGGCGGCGGCGCGGGCGTCGACCGCGGCCAGCGCCTCTTCTGTGTCGCCGTGCGCCACGAACCCATCCCAGGTGCCGTCGTCGGCGTCGATGGGGATCCGGACGATATGGCGCAGCGCCGGCAGCGCGGCCCGGTCGAGTTGCGCGGTGCGGTCGGCGCCGAGGAACTGCCCGGCGGCGAACAGCAGCGGGGCCTGCGTGCGGGCCAGGATGTCGGCCGCTTCGCTGGCGGTGTAGCGGGTGTTCAGCGGGACGACGACGGCGCCGGCGTAGTGCGTGGCCAGCGCGGCGACCACCCAGTGCCAGGTGTTGGGGGACCAGATCGCGACCCGGTCACCGGGCTGCACACCGTGTTCGATCATGGCGCCAGCCGCCACCCGGACCTCGTCGCGCAGCTGCCGGTAGGTGAGGCTGCGCTGGTCGGTCACCACCGCGTCATGGTCGGGAAGCCGCCCGGCCACCCGATCCAGCACCGCTGGAACGGTCCGCGGTTCGCTCGTCATTGACGCTCCTCTAACAAAGCAAGTGCTTGGTAGGTTAGCCTACAAGGGTGATAGAGGTCGAGGACTTCCGGGCCGAGGTCCGGCAATGGCTCGCCGAGAATCTCGTCGGCGAATACGCAGCGCTCAAGGGCCTCGGCGGTCCCGGGCGGGAGCACGAGGCCTTCGCGGAACGCCGCGCGTGGAACCAACATCTGGCGGCCGCCGGCCTCACCTGCTTGGGCTGGCCCGAGGAGCACGGCGGGCGCGGCCTGACCGTCGCGCACCGGGTGGCGTTCTACGAGGAGTACGCCAAGGCCGACGCCCCCGACAAGGTCAATCACCTTGGTGAGGAGCTGCTCGGACCGACCCTGATCGCGTTCGGCACCCCCGAGCAGCAGCAGCGTTTCCTGCCGGGCATCCGCAACGTCACCGAACTGTGGAGCCAGGGCTATTCCGAGCCCAATGCCGGCAGCGACCTGGCCAACGTGTCGACCACCGCGACCCTGGACGGTGACGAATGGGTCATCAACGGGCAGAAGGTGTGGACCTCGCTGGCGCACTGGGCGCAGTGGTGCTTCGTGGTGGCCCGCACCGAGAAGGGGTCCAAGCGGCACGCCGGCCTGTCCTATCTGCTGGTGCCGCTGGATCAGCCCGGGGTGCAGATCCGCCCGATCATCCAGCTGACCGGTGACTCGGAGTTCAACGAGGTGTTCTTCGACGACGCCCGCACCGAGGCGTCGCTGGTGGTGGGGCAGCCCGGCGACGGCTGGCGGGTGGCCATGGGCACACTGACCTTCGAGCGCGGCGTCTCCACCCTCGGCCAACAGATCCGTTATGCCCGTGAGCATGCCAATCTGGTCGAGCTGGCCAAGCGCACCGGCGCGGTCGACGATCCGCTCATCCGGGAGCGGCTCACCCGATCCTGGACCGGGCTCAAGGCCATGCGGTCCTACGCGCTGGCCACCATGGATGTCGAACAACCAGGCCAGGATTCCGTGTCAAAGCTGTTGTGGGCCAACTGGCATCGCGAGCTCGGTGAGATCGCCATGGACGTCCGGGGGATGGCCGGGCTGACGCTGCCCGACGGCGAGTTCGACGAATGGCAGCGGCTGTACCTGTTCTCCCGTTCGGACACCATCTACGGCGGATCCAACGAGATCCAGCGCAACATCATCGCCGAGCGGGTGCTCGGCCTTCCCCGAGAGGCAAAGGGATGACCGACCTTTCAGTTGCACCGCAGGAGATCGAGGGACATGGCCTGCTGACGGGCAAGGTGGTGCTGGTGACCGCCGCCGCGGGGACCGGCATCGGGTCGACGACGGCGCGGCGCGCCCTGCTCGAGGGCGCCGATGTGGTGGTCTCCGACTACCACGAGCGCCGGCTGAACGAGACCAGGGACGAACTGGCCGCACTCGGCCTGGGCAAGGTCGACGCGGTGGTCTGTGACGTGACCTCCACCGAAGCCGTCGATGCGCTGATCACCCAGGCGGTGGCCGCGGCCGGCCGGATCGATGTGCTGGTCAACAATGCCGGCCTCGGTGGTCAGACACCCGTCATCGACATGACCGACGACGAGTGGGATCGTGTCCTCAATGTCACGCTGACCTCGGTCATGCGCGCCACTCGGGCCGCGCTGCGCTACTTCCGCGACGCCGGGCACGGCGGCGTCATCGTCAACAACGCCAGCGTGCTGGGCTGGCGCGCACAGCACTCCCAGTCGCACTACGCCGCCGCCAAGGCCGGAGTGATGGCGCTGACCCGTTGCAGCGCAATAGAAGCCGTCGAATACGGGGTGCGGATCAACGCCGTGTCACCCAGCATCGCCCGGCACAAATTCCTGGAGAAGACGTCGTCGGCGGAACTGCTGGACCGCCTCGCCGGTGACGAGGCTTTCGGCCGAGCCGCCGAACCGTGGGAGATCGCGACCACCATCGCCTTCCTGGCCAGCGACTACTCCAGCTACCTGACCGGAGAGATCATCTCGGTGTCCAGCCAGCGCGCCTGACCATTCCGCCAATTTCCGGCCCGGTGTCGGTTAGCGTGCGAATTCATGCAGCAACTCTCGGCGTGGATGGGTGCGGGCCTGGTCACCGCAGGTGTGTCTGCGGCGATGCTGGCCGGTGCGGGTGTGGCCGCGGCCGACACATCCACCGGATCCGACACCGGAACCTCCTCGGCGAGTACCAGTGAGTCGAAGACCGACGAGTCCAAACCGGCTGACACCAAGACTCCGGCTGACACCAAGACACCCAAAACGGAAACCGACGGCCAGGATTCACCCAAACCGCCGACCACGCATCGCAAGAAGAAAAAGGCCGACGCCCAGACGAGGGCCTCCTCGGCCACCACGGCCGAGCCCGCCACCCCCTCGGTGCGTGCCACCTCGGTACCCAAAGAGCCGTCTACCCCGGCTATTTCGGCCTACGCGGCCCCGCTCGCGGCGGCGAGCGGCAACGCCGTGCCGCGGGTGCCGGCGGTGGTCGGGCTTGTCCAGTCCGTCGTCACCGGGGTCGCCCGCCAGGTGCGGGTGATCGTCAACGGGGTCAGCGCGGTCACGGTGGCGGTGGTGCGCGCCGCGCAGACCGTGGTCACCGGCCCGCCGCCGAAGTCGTCGGCCGAAGCATTCCGGCGTTTCGTCTACGCGCCGGTTCACACGGTGGCCGAGGCATGGATCGATACCGAGCTCGGCCGTCAGGTCAACGGTGTCATCAACAGGGCCGCCGGATCGTACGTGATCGGTGACGGAGCCGACGGCACCGCAGCGCATCCCGACGGCGGGGCGGCCGGTTGGTTGCTCGGCGACGGCGGCAAAGGCTGGAACAGCACCGAAGCCGGGGTGGCCGGCGGGGCCGGTGGCAAGGCCGGACTGCTCGGCAACGGCGGTGAGGGTGGCAACGGCGGAACCGCGGCGGCCGGCGGCCGGGGTGGCGCCGGTGGTCTGCTGATGGGTATCGGCGGCGACGGCGGAGACGGTGGGGCAGGCCAGGTCGGCGGTGCCGGTGGATTCGGCGGCGACGCAACCGGTTTGGTGTTCGGCATCGGCGGTGCCGGCGGGGACGGTGGTGCCGGACCCGATGGCGGCAGGGGCGGCAACGGTGGGGACGGCGCGCGGCTGCTCGGCAACGGTGGCGACGGCGGGGATGCCGGTAAGAGCGGCGTGGGCGGAACTGCCACCACGCTGCCGGCCCTCGGTGGTGCCGGCGGCAATGGCGGCCTGCTCGGAACACACGGGGACGTCGGGCATTTCGGGACCGGCACGGTGATCCCGGGGAGTTCGGGCACGGGCCTGTCCACCACCGGAACCTGGATCACCAACAGCGACGGGCAGGTCGTCATCCTGCACGGCGTGAACGAGGTCTACAAGATCGCGCCCTATGATCCGGCCGCCAGCGGCTTCAGCGAGGATGACGCGGAGTTCTTGGCGGCCAACGGGTTCAACGTGGTGCGCCTGGGTGTCATCTGGGCGGCGGTGGAACCCGAACCCGGCGTCTACGACACCGCTTACCTGGCGTCGCTCGAACAGACCGTGCAGATGCTGGCCGATCACGGCATCTACACGCTGCTCGACATGCACCAGGACCTCTACGGTGGCACCTTCGCCGGTGAGGGCGCGCCCGAGTGGGCGACGCAGACCGGTGGGCTGCCCAACCAGAACTTCGGTTTCCCGGGCAGCTATTACCTGAACCCCGCCATGAACTACGCCTGGACCCGGTTCTGGAACAACGCCGAGTCGCCGACCGGGCTCGGGTTACAGGACGCCTACGCCCAGATGTGGGAGAACGTCGCGAGCCACTTCAGCGGCAATCCGGCCGTCATCGGGTACGACGTGATGAACGAGCCGTTCCCCGGCTTTTCCTGGTTGCCGACGCTGCTGGGTAGCCCGCACTTCGGATACCAACAGTTGACCCCGTTCTACAACCAGGTGATAGCGGCCATCCGGGCCGTCGACCCGACCACGGCGGTGTATATCGAGCCGGCCAACCCGGCGGTCTCCGAGATCCTGGACATCCTCGGTTTCCCCACCATGCTGGGCACCGTCGACGACCCGAATGTCGTGTTGGCATTCCACGACTACTGCGGCGGGCCCAGCCTGAGCGCGCTGTGCGGATACATCGCCAAAGCCCTGGCCCGCGGCGCGCACGATTACGCCGAGCACCGCGACATCCCGGCGTTCATGAACGAGTTCGGGGCCACCAGTGCCAGCGGTGATCTGACGGCGCAGCTGCGCGCCGCCGACCGCTACCTGATGAGCTGGGCGGTGTGGGCCTACACGGGTAAGGGCGATATCACCACCAGCGGAACGCACGACGATGAGGCGCTGGTCTATGACCCGGCGTTGCCGCCGACCGGTGACAATGTCAACACGGGCAATCTGAAGCTGCTGTCGGCGCCGTATCCGCAGGCCGTGTCGGGCACCCCGACGTCGTGGAGTTACCGCGACGGCACCTTCCGGTTCAGCTACTCGACCGCCAAGGCCGACGGTTCGGGGAGCTTCCCGGCCGGGGCGCAGACCACCATCTCGGTGCCCGCCGTCCAGTTCCCCGACGGGTATCAGGTGAGCGTCACCGGCGGGCAGGTGGTCTCGGCGCCCGGGGCGGCGCAACTGGTCATCGCCGCCGACGGGGCGGGCGCGGTGAGCGTGGTCGTGACGGGTGCGGGGGTGACGCCGGCATCGGCATGAGCCAAGCCATCAACCACATATTCGACCTAGCAAGCGCTTGGTTGCTATGCTGCGGAGATGGGGACGGAACCGCCCGGTCAGCCGGCGAGCAGGCGTGACGAGCTTCTCCAGCTCGCCGCGACGATGTTCGCCGAACGGGGCCTCAAGGCGACCACGGTTCGCGATATCGCCGATTCCGCCGGCATCCTGTCCGGCAGTTTGTACCACCATTTCAAGTCCAAGGAGCAGATGGTCGAGGAGGTCCTCCGGGACTTCCTGGATTGGCTGTTCGCCAAGTATGAACAGATCGCGGCCTCCGAGGACAGTCCCCTGGAACGACTCAAGGGACTGTTCCTGGCGTCGTTCGAGGCGATCGAGCACCGGCACGCGCAGGTCGTGATCTACCAGGACGAGGCCAAGCGGCTGTCCGCGCTGCCGCAGTTCGACTTCGTCGACAAGCGCAACCGGGAACAGCGCAAGATGTGGCTGGACCTGCTGAATCAGGGCGTCGCCGACGGCTCGTTCCGGCCGGACCTCGATGTCGACCTGGTCTACCGGTTCATCCGCGACACCACCTGGGTGTCGGTCCGCTGGTATCAGCCGGGCGGACCGCTCACGGCCGAGGAAGTCGGCCGGCAATACCTGGCCATCGTTCTCGGCGGCATAACGAAAGAGGAGATCAATCATGGGTGAGGCGTACGTCATCGATGCCGTTCGCACCGCGGTGGGCAAGCGCGGGGGATCGCTGTCCGGAGTACATCCGGTCGACCTGGGGGCAGCCGCCTGGCGCGGACTGTTCGACCGCAACGATCTGGATCCCAGTGCCGTCGACGACGTGATCGCCGGCTGCGTGGATGCCATCGGAGGCCAGGCCGGCAACATCGCCCGGCTGTCGTGGCTTGCCGCGGGCTACCCCGAGGAAGTTCCAGGGGTGACGGTGGATCGCCAGTGCGGATCCTCGCAGCAGGCCATTTCCTTTGGCGCCCAGGCCATCATGTCCGGCACCGCCGACGTGATCGTGGCCGGTGGCATGCAGAATATGAGCCAGATCCCGATCAGCTCGGCGATGATCGTCGGTGAGCAGTTCGGCTTCACGTCACCGACCAACGAATCCAAGAGCTGGCTGCACCGCTACGGCGACCAGGAGATCTCGCAGTTCCGCGGCTCCGAAATGATCGCCGAGAAGTGGAATCTGTCCCGCGAAGACATGGAGCAGTACGCGCTCACCAGCCATCAGCGCGCACAGGAGGCCATCCGGGCCGGCTACTTCGAGAACGAGATCATTCCGGTTGACGGATTCGTCACCGACGAAGGCCCGCGTGACACCTCGTTGGAGAAGATGGCCGGGCTCAAGACCCTGGTCGAGGGTGGCCGGCTCACCGCGGCGATGGCCAGCCAGATCTCCGACGGTGCCAGCGCGGTACTGCTCGCCTCGGAGGACGCCGTGAAGACGCACGGGCTCAAGCCGCGCGCCCGCATCCACCACATCAGTGCCCGCGGCGCGGACCCGGTGTACATGCTCACCGGTCCGATCCCGGCCACCCACTACGCGCTACAGAAGACCGGGCTGTCCATCGAGGACATCGACACCGTCGAGATCAACGAGGCGTTCGCCCCCGTGGTTCAGGCGTGGCTGAAGGAGACCGGCGCGGATCCGGCCAAGGTGAACCCGAGCGGCGGCGCCATCGCGCTGGGCCATCCGCTCGGCGCCACCGGTGCCAAACTGTTCGCCACCATGCTGAACACGTTGGAGCGCACCGGCGGTCGTTACGGTCTGCAGACCATGTGCGAGGGCGGCGGCACCGCCAACGTGACCATCATCGAACGGCTCTGAGCGCCCGGCCGGCGGTCAGCCGTCGACGATGACGAAGGACTTGCGGATCGTCTCCCGGACGACCCAGGTGCCACGCCATCCGCGCGGCAGGACCAGCAGTGAACCGGGACCGATGTCGGCGGCGGTCCCGTCTTCGCCGGTCACCGTGCCGTACCCCGAGATGATCTGGCACACCTCGGTATTGGCGCTACGGTCGGCGGTGAACTCGCCGGGTCCGCATTCCCAGACCCCGGTGGACAGGGTTCCCGCCGCCCACACGTCGAGGGTGGCTTCCAGCTGATTGCTGCGGCTGGTCGGCTTGGGTTCCGGTGCGGGCAGTTCGGTCTCCGTGACGTGCACGTGGCGCAGGCCCACCGGGCTGTGCGGGTCGCTCGGTTCGGCAGGCACCATGCGGTCCTTCGCCCTCAACGTCCGGTGATCATGTTTGCGATACGGGCAATCCGGCTGGTGGCCGGGAGATTACGCTCGCTTTCCCGCCGATCGGCCATCCGGTACAGCACGTACATGCTCTGCACGCCCAGCCACCGCAACGGTTCCGGTTCCCAACGGCGGACGCGGCGGCCCACCCACGGCAGCCGGGTCAGCTCGGTGTCATGGCGCAGCACCAGGTCGGCGAGGGTGCGGCCGGCGAGGTTGGTCGTGGTCAATCCGCTACCGACATAGCCGCCGGCCGTCCCCAGACCGGTCACCGGATCCAGGTCGACCGTTGCCGTCCAGTCCCGAGGCACACCGAGCACCCCGCACCACGCGTGCACGATGGGAACCGACCGCGTCGCGGGGAACATGTCGTGCATCAACTCGGTCAGCGCGTGGACCGTCCAGTCCTGGGTGGCGCCGTCGATATCGGTGCGCGAGCCGTACCGGTAGGGAATCCCCCGCCCACCCAGGGCGATCCGGTTGTCGGCGGTGCGCTGGGCGTACATGTACCCGTGCGCGCAGTCCCCGAGCAGTTCCGCACCGCGCCAACCGATCTCGTCGGATGCCTGCGCAGGCAGCGGCGCGGTGATCACCATCGAGGAGTTCATCGGAAGCCAGTCGCGTCGCTGCCCTTCCAGGCTCGCGGTGAAGCCCTCCAGACAGCGCAGCACCACCGGCGCCCGGACCACCCCGTGGTCGGTGACGGCGCGGCCCTGCTCGATCCGGGTGACCGTGGTGTTCTCGAAGATCGTGACACCGGCGTCCTCGACGACTCGGGCCAGGCCCAGCACCAGTTTGGCGGGTTGCACCCGCGCGCAGTGCGGACTGTACAAGCCGCCCAGTGCGCCGGCGACCTTGATGCGCTCGTCCAGTTCGTCACGCGACAATGCGACGAAATCCTCCGGCTCTGCACCCCATTGCTGTTCGTAGCGCAGGGTCTCGTACATCCGGCCCAGCTGCGCACGCGACCGGGCGACCTCCAGCAGGCCGTCCTTGACGATATCGGCGTCGATCCCTTCGGCCTCGGTGACGGCGATGACGTCGTCGACGGCAGTCCGCATGGCCCGCATCAGGTCGGCCACACCCTCACGGCCGTGCGTCGCCGCATAGGCGTCACGGTTGCCTGCCAACTCGGCCGACAACCACCCGCCGTTGCGGCCGGAGGCGCCGTATCCCGCGAACTCCTTCTCCAGGATGGTGATACGCAGGTCGGGCTGTTGCCGCTTGAGGTAGTACGCGGTCCACAGACCGGTCAGGCCCGCGCCGACGATACACACGTCGGCCTCCTGGTCGCCCGGTAGCGCGGGCCGCCGCTCGGGGAGACCGATCGATCGGTACCAGTACGACACACCACCATTGATGAACTGCGTCGGGGTGTCGGAAGGCATCTGGGAAGGCACCTCGGATGGCACTGATGTACTCCTGTTCGTCTTCGTCACGTAAGCCGGTGCGGCAGAGCGCCCTCGCCGAGGGGCACTCCTCATATCGTCGGCGGGCTGACGATCCAGAGAAGTTCGGCGCGTTCGGCGCTGTGGTTGTGGACGGTGTGCGGCACCGATGTCCGGTATTCGGCACTGTCACCGGCCTCGAGCTGATGCATCGCCCCGTCCAGCTCGAGCACGATGCTGCCGGAGATGACGAGCATGATCTCCTGCGAGTCGTCGTGCACGTAGGCGTCTCCCGCGCTGCCACCCGGGGCGAACTCGGCGACATAGACCTCAAGATTGCGCAAAGGCTTCTGGGACAGCAGGTATTTGGCGCTGGTATCCGAGACGTGGATCTCCGGCCGGTCCCGCCTGCGCAGGATGCGGGCGCCGTGCGCATGGTGGTCGGTGAACAGGTCGGGCAGCGTGACACCGAGTTCCTCGCACAGCCGGCGCAGGGTCCCGACGCTGGCGTTGACCTGACCGCGCTCCAGCTGGCTGAGGAAGCCCGCCGACGTCGCGGCCCGGCCGGCGAGTTCGCGCAGAGTCAACTTGCGGGCCAACCGGAATTCGCGGATCCGCGCACCCAGATCGGATTCCGCCGTCGCGGGGGTCGCGGCGACACCCGCGTCCCCAGATTGCATCAAGGTGAGACGTCCGTTCGTGGTTGCAAACAATGCATTCTGTATCACTAAACAAAGTGTTCGTCGAACGTATGGCATCGATGGCGGTGACGCAACCCCGACGACGGAATCGGCATGACCACGACCGCATCTATCGCTCAGATGATTCGCATCGACGATGGTCGTTGGACCTGCTCACGCCGCCCTGGTGTCATGGAGGGCATGAAACGAACCCTGATCCGTGCGGCCGGGATCGTCGTGCTGGCCGCCGTCACCGGCGCGGCGTGCGTGCTGGAGGCAGTCGCCGCCTGGCCGATGCGCTGACATCGGTCCGCCGTTCGGCCGGAGCCTCGGCGCTAGGGTTGAGCATGGGCAATTCGGGGGAGAATTCCGCAGCCGATGCGGTTCAGAACGAGAGCCTGCTGACCGTCGCCGTCGCGCTCGGCGCGAATGTGCTTATCGCCGTTGCCAAGACCGTTGTCGCCGGGCTCACCGGGTCGGCGTCGATGTTGGCCGAGTCCGCGCACTCGTGGGCCGATACCGGCAATGAGGTGTTCCTGCTGATCGGTACCCGCCGGTCGATGAAACCGGCCGATGCCGACCACCGGCTGGGGTATGGCCGCGCCGGTTATATCTGGTCGATGTTCGCGGCCTTCGGCCTGTTCACGGTCGGGGCCGCGGTGTCGGTCTGGCACGGCGTGCAATCACTCGGCGGTGAATCGGAGGCGACCTCATATGGCTGGGCGTATGCGGTCCTCGGGGTCTCCTTCGTGCTGGAGGGCACATCGTTTCTGCAAGCGTTGCAACAGACCAGATCCGGTGCCGCGCAACGCCGGATCCATCCGTTGCGGTACGTCCGGGTGATGTCCAACCCGATGTTGCGCTCGGTGTTCGCCGAGGACCTCTCGGCGTTGATCGGGATCGTCATCGCCGCGGCCGGCATCCTGGCCCATCAGCTCACCGGGGCCGCGGTCTGGGATGCCGTCGGCTCCATCCTGGTGGGCGTCCTGTTGGGCGGGGTGGCGCTCTTTCTCATCGGCCGCAACATGGACTTCCTGACCGGTGAAGCCGTCACGCCGCTGGCCCGCAACACGGCGCTGCAAGGCCTGCTGGACCACCACGATGTCGAGCGGGTCAGCTACCTGCACATGGAATGGGTTGGTGCCGATCGGATCTACCTGGTCGCCGCCGTCGACCTGGTCGGGGATGCGGCGGAATCCAACGTGGCCGCCCGGTTGAACGCCATCGCCGACGAGCTGCAGTCGCGGCCGACCATCGTGCGGGCGGTGCTGACGCTCACCCGGCCCGGTGACACCACCGATCTGCGCCCGGGTGAGCTTCCGGACTGGTATCGCTGACCGATCACGAATTCTCTCCGACGGTAGGCATCGGCGCTCGACGTCGAGCAGACTGGGGTCATGACCGACCGAGGGACCGAGGACAGCGACACCGACCGGCACCGCCCGGAGTTCCACCCCTATCACCACCCGGCCGCCGGCTGGGGAGCCGCCGTCAGCGTCACCAAGTTCCTGGCACGTGAGCGTGAACCCTTCGACGGACCCCGCGCCATCATGAAGATGAACCACGAGGACGGTGGGTTCGACTGTCCCGGCTGTGCGTGGCCGGACGACCTCAAGGGCCTCAAGCTCGACATTTGCGAGAACGGCATCAAACACGTCACGTGGGAGATGACGCACAAGCGTTGTGGGCGGGAGTTCTTTGCCGCGCATACGGTCTCGGAGCTGGCGAACTGGAGTGACTTCGCGCTGGAAGACCAGGGCCGGCTGACCGAACCGATGGTCTACAACCCGGATACCGACCACTATGAGCCGATCGGCTGGGCGGATGCGTTCGCCTTGGTCGGCGCCGCCCTGGCCGGCCTCGACGATCCGAACCAGGCTGCCTATTACACATCGGGCCGACTCGGCAACGAAGCGACCTTCCTCTACCAGCTGATGGCCCGCGAGCTGGGGACCAACAATCTTCCCGACTGTTCGAACATGTGTCACGAGGCCAGTGGCCGCGCGATGCAGGCCGCGCTGGGCACCGGTAAGGGCACCGTGGACCTGGCCGACTGGGAGACGGCCGACGCCCTGTTCGTTCTCGGGGTCAACGCCGCGTCCAACGCGCCGCGGATGTTGACCGCGCTGTCCGAGGCCTATCGCCGCGGCGCGCAGATCGTGCACATCAACCCGCTCGTCGAGGGCGGCGCCACCAGGACCATCATCCCGCACGACTTCCTGCGGATGGCGACGTTCAAATCGACCAAGACCAGCACCTTGAACCTGCAACCCAGGATCGGCGGCGATCTGGCCCTGATCCGTGGCATCGCCAAAGTCGTTCTGGAACAGTCGAAAACCGACCCCAAGGCGCTCGACGCGGAGTTCATCGAACGCTTCACCGCCGGATTCGAGCAGTACCGTGACGTGGTCGAAGCCACCCCGTGGGACGAGATCGAAGCGAAATCGGGCGTGTCCGAGCGCGATATCCGCGCTGCGGCCAAGATCTACCGGGACGCCGACCGCAGCATCATCAGCTGGTGTCTGGGCGTCACCCAGCACGAACACGGCGTCGACACCGTCCGCGAGATCGTCAACCTGCTGCTGCTGCGCGGGAATCTGGGCCGGGAAGGCGCCGGCCCGTCGCCGGTACGCGGCCACAGCAATGTGCAGGGCAACCGCACCTGCGGTATCGATCACCGACCCACCGAGGAATTCCTGGACAGGCTGGCCGAGGTCTGCAAGATCGACCCGCCCCGCGCGCACGGACTGGACACCGTCAGGACCATCGAAGCCATGCACAGCGGCGCACTGAAGGTGTTCGTGGGTATGGGAGGCAATTTCGCCGCCGCCGCACCCGACACCGAATACACCTATGCCGGGCTCCGGAAATGCGAGCTCACCGTGCAGGTCAGTACCAAACTGAACCGTAGTCACGTCGTCCACGGCCGCCGTGCGCTGATCCTGCCCTGCCTCGGCCGGACCGAGAAGGACCACCAACGCTCGGGCGTGCAGTCGTCGTCGGTGGAGGATTCGATGAGCATGGTGCATCTGTCCCGGGGGATGAAGAAGCCCGCATCCCCCGAGCTGATGTCGGAGCCGGCCATCATCGCCGGTATGGCGGCGGCGGCCCTTCCCGGCAGCGCCACCCCGTGGCAGTGGTACGTCGAGGATTACGACCGGATCCGCGACACGATGGCCAAGGTGCTCGACGGATTCGAGGACTTCAACAGGCGGGTCCGCCTGCCGCTGGGGTTCCGGATCAAGCAGCCGGCCCGCGAACTCGTCTTCCTGACTCCCTCGGGCAAGGCCGAATTCTGGGCGCCCCCGCTGCCCGACGACGGTGTCGCCGAAGACAGCCTGATCCTTGCGACACTACGGTCGCATGACCAGTGGAACACCACGGTGTACTCCGACAATGACCGCTACCGCGGTGTGAAGAATCTGCGCACCCTGGTGTTCATGAACGCCGAGGACATGGCCGACCGCGGAATCCGGGAATTCGACGAGGTCGATATCGTCGCCACCGCACGTGACGGCAGTACCCGATCGCTGCGCCGGTACAAGGCCATCCCGTACAGCATCCCCCGGGGGAACGCCGCCGGCTATATGCCGGAGATGAACGTGCTGTGCGCCATCGGCGACTACAGCACGCAAAGCGATCAGCCGATCATGAAGAACATCAAGGTCCGGGTGGAGCGCTCGGGCTGACCCCGGCGACGAGCGCCGCCGGAGTCAGGCCTGGATGTACTTGGCGGCCGACTCCAGATGTTCGATCGCCTCGGCGACGATCGCCGGGACCAGTTCGGCGCAGGTCGGCAGGTCGTCGAGGATGCCGGCCACCTGGCCCGAGGCCAGCACGCCGGCCTCGGTGTTGCCCTCGACCAGCCCGGCCTTGAGCAGCATCGGGGTGTTGGCCGCCATCACCACCTGCGACCAGGTGAGGTCTTTGCCGTGCCGCATCGCCAGACCGTCGGTGATCATCGACTTCCAGGTCATGCCGGACATCTTCTTGAACTTCTGGGCGTTGGCCACCGCGGCGGCCAAACCCCGTACCGGCGAACCGCTTTCCAGCTTCTCGACCAGGCCGGTGCGCAGCACGCGGTGCGGCATCCCGTCCACCCGGGTGGACACCACGGTGCCGTCCAGCGCCGCATCCAGGTAGCGGCGCTTGACCGCGTCGGGCACCGTCGAATCCGCCGTCAGCAGGAAGCGGGTGCCCATCGCGACGCCGGCCGCGCCGTACGTCAAGGCGGCGGCGAGTCCGCGACCGTCGAAGAACCCGCCGGCGGCCACCACCGGCATCCCGGTGTCGGCGACCGCGTCGAGTACCGACGGCAGCAGCAGGGTGGTGGCGATCGGACCGGTGTGGCCGCCGCCCTCACCGCCCTGCACGATCACCGCGTCGGCACCCCAGCTCGCCACCTTCTTGGCGTGCTTGGCCAGCCCCACCGACGGAATGACCACCACGCCGGCGTCTTTGAGCTTGGCGATCAGGTCGGGCTTGGGGGCCAGGGCGAAGGAGGCGACTTTGACTCCTTCGCGGATCAGGAGGTCGACGCGGTCGTTCGCGTCGCCGGCGTCGGCACGGATGTTGATGCCGAACGGTTTGTCGGTCGCGGCCTTGACCTTGGTGACGGCGGTCCGGAGTTCCGCGAGCGTCATGGTCGCCGACGCCAGGATGCCCAGGCCGCCGGCATTCGAGGTCGCGGACACCAGCCGGGCGCCCGCGACCCAACCCATCCCGGTTTGGACGACGGGGTGCTCGATGCCGACCAGTTCGGTCAACGGGGTCTTCAAGCTGGTCACAGCTTGACCTCTGTGTCCCGCAACGACTTCGGATCGATCACCTCACGCAGCAGGCGCTGCTCCTCGGTATCGGGCAGTCGGGTGGTCTCGGCGTCGCCCAGGCCGTGCACCTCGAACGAGGTGTTCTCGGCGACCTGTTCGGCCTCGACGCCGGGATGCAGCGACACGGCCCGCATCTGGTGCTCCGGACCGTTGAAGTCGAACACCCCGAGGTTGGTCACCACCCGGTAGATGTTGGCGAACCGATAGGCGGGGTTCTTCGGATCGACCTTGTCCCAGCCGATTCCGGACACGATATCGACCTTGTCGGTGAACACGCGCTTGGAATGGTTGCCCACCCAATAACTGGTGGCGTGGTTGATCGAGTTACCGGGCGCGCCGCGCACCCCGAACATCTGGCGAGTCGGGTGCTGGATCGGCCCGAACGCCGACAGGTTCTGGTTGCCGTACCGGTCGATCTGGTTGGCGCCCATCACCACGTGGCGCTTGCCCCAGGCCAGGGTCTCGAAGACTCGGTTGAACGGCATCCAGCCCTCGATCGCGGCGGCCGCACCGATGGCCGGGGTGTCGGCGATGATGCGCGCCTCACCGTCGGTCAGCACGATGTCGGGGGAGAAGGTCAGCCGGGCCAGCCGGGCACCCACGGACACGATGGTGGTCATCGGCGACACCATGATCTCGCCGGCATCGCGGAACAATTCGGCGCACGCGACGGCGCACACCTCGGCACGGGTGGGGGTCATCGGTTGGCCTCCTCGGCGAATTTACGCACGGCGGCTTGGTAGTCGTCCTCACTGCCGGACAGGTACGTCGTGACGAACTGGGCCCAGGTTTCGGCGGAGCCCGCGGCCTCGGCGTAGTGCCGCTGGAACTTCTCAGCCCGCCGGTAGTCCGGCTCGTTGGTGGTGAAGTGCGCACCGCCCGGTGCCTCGACGACGGCGTCGACCATCATCCGGTTGATCAGCAATGCCTGCGGCGGAACGGCTTTCACCAGTTCGTCGGTGGAGACGACGCGTTCCACCGACAGCAACCGCCGCTGCGCGGACATCAGGAACAGGTCGTCGAAGTAGGGGTCGATGCCGGTGTAGGCGGCATTGCCCCGCTCGTCGCCGAGGTTCATGTGCACGAACGCCGCGTCCAGGTTCAGCGCCGGCATGGCGATGAGTTCCTGGTCGTCGTAGGGAGATTTGACGGTCTTGAGTTCGTCACCCCAGAAGGTGCGGACATCGCTGCCCAGGCCGGCTCGGATCGGCAGGAACGGCAGCCGCTGGGCGGCGGCCTGCAGACCGCAGCGCAGCATGCCCTCGTCCATCTCGCGGGCCTCGATGGCGCCGCTGGTACGGGCCTTGGCGAACCACGGATCGTAGAACGGCGGCGAGTCCAGTGACACGAAGCCGTAGTACACCCGCTTGACCTTGCCCGCCGAGCACAGCAGGCCCAGATCGGGGCCGCCGTAGGTGACGACCGTCAGGTCCGTCACGTCGGTGCGCAGCAGTGCGCGGACGAAGGCCATCGGCTTGCGCCGGGAACCCCAGCCGCCGATGCCGATGGTCATGCCGCTCTCGATGGAGGCGACCGCCTCGTCGAGCGTTGTTCTCTTGTCAGACATTATTTCCCCGCTCGCTTCGCTCGTACCCGCCGAATCATGGCTATTTGGCCCCCTTGTCGGTACCGGCGAAGGCATCACGGTGCTCGTCGGACACGCCGGCGAGGTTGAGTTCGAAGGTGAACCCCTGTTCCATCCGGTATCTCGCGTTGACCGGCTGGACGTCGATGAAGTTCAGCGCCTCCTTGGCGGCCCGGATCACCCGGGTGTCCTTGTTGGCGATATCGCGCGCGACCCGCAGGGCCGACTCGTCGAGGTCGGCGCGCGGCACCACCTCGTGTACCGAGCCGAAGTGGTGCAGGGTTTCGGCGTCGACGGTGGCGGCGGTGTAGAACAACCGGCGCATCAGGTGCTGGGGCACCAGGCGGGACAGGTGAGTGGCGGCCCCGAGGGCGCCGCGCTCCACCTCGGGCAGCCCGAACTTGGCATCGTCGGAGGCGACGATCACGTCGGCGTTGCCCACCAGTCCGATACCACCGCCGACGCAGAAGCCGTTGACGGCGGCCACCACCGGCACCTCGCATTCGTACACCGCGCGGAAGGCGTGGTAGCAGCCGCGATTCGCGTCGATCAGGGCGGTGAAGCCCTCGGTGTTCTGCATCTCCTTGATGTCCACGCCGGCGTTGAAGCCCCGGCCCTCGGCTCGCAGGATCACCACGTGGGTGCTGCGGTCGCGGCCGGCGGCGGTGATGGCGTCGCCGAGTTCGAACCAGCCGCGGGAGGGGATGGCGTTGACCGGCGGGTAGTTGACGGTGACCGAGACGATGCCCGGCTCGACTGTCTCGGTGGTGATGGTCTTCGCTTTTTCTGACACGGTCACTTCCTGAAGGGGTCGCTACCTAAGCAAGCACTTGCTTGGTACGCTAGCACAGTGACCGACGCGGCTGGAATCAATCTGCAACTGGCGGGCCGGGTGGTCCTGGTGACCGGCGGGGTGCGCGGGGTCGGCGCCGGGATCAGCTCGGTGTTCGCCGCCCAGGGCGCCACCGTCATCACCTGTGCGCGCCGTCCCGTCGAGGGCCTGCCGTACGAGTTCCATGCTTGCGATATCCGCGACGACGAATCCGTCAAGGCCATGATCGACGCGATCGTCGCGGCGCACGGCCGCCTCGACGTCGTGGTCAACAATGCCGGCGGCTCCCCGTACGTGCTGGCCGCCGACGCCTCGGCGAAATTCAGCACCAAGATCATCGAGCTGAACCTGATCGGCGCGCTGTCGGTATCCACCCACGCCAACGCCGTCATGCAGGCCCAGGGCAGCGGCGGGTCGATCGTCAACATCTCCAGCGTCAGCGGGCACCGGCCCACGCCGGGCACCGCCGCCTACGGGGCGGCCAAGGCCGGCATCGACAACCTCACCTCCACCCTGGCCGTCGAATGGGCGCCCAAGGTGCGGGTCAACTCGGTGGTGGTCGGCATGGTCGAGACCGAGCAGTCCGAACTGTTCTACGGCGACGCCGGGTCGGTGGCCGCCGTGGCCGCCACGGTCCCGCTGGGCCGGTTGGCCAAGCCCGCTGACATCGGTTGGGCCGCAGCCTTTTTGTCATCCGAAGCAGCGTCGTATATCAGCGGAGCCACGCTCCAGGTGCACGGCGGCGGGGAGCCGCCGACCTACCTGGCGGCATCCAGCGCCAACAAGTAAAAGGAGAGAACAACAATGGGTTTGCTCGACGGCCGCGTGGTCATCGTGACGGGCGCCGGCGGCGGCATCGGCCGCGCGCACGCGCTCGCGTTCGCCGCCGAAGGCGCGCGCGTGGTGGTCAACGACATCGGTGTGGGCCTGGACGGGTCGCCGGCCGGCGGTGGCAGCGCCGCGCAGGCCGTCGTCGACGAAATCGTCTCCGCCGGAGGCGAAGCCGTCACCAGCGGTGCGAACGTCGCCGACTGGGCGCAGGCCGAAGGCCTGATCCAGACCGCGGTCGACGCGTTCGGTGGACTCGACGTCCTGGTCAACAACGCCGGCATCGTGCGGGACCGGATGTTCGCCAACACGTCGGAAGAGGAGTTCGACGCCGTCACCGCCGTGCACCTCAAGGGACACTTCGCCACCATGAAGCACGCCGCCGCGTACTGGCGCGCCCAGTCCAAGGCCGGTAACACCGTCGACGCCCGCATCATCAACACCAGTTCCGGGGCCGGCCTGCAGGGCAGTGTCGGGCAGGCCAACTACAGCGCCGCCAAGGCGGGCATCGCCGCCCTGACCCTGGTCGCCGCCGCCGAGATGGGCCGCTACGGCGTGCGCGTCAACGCCATCGCGCCCTCGGCGCGCACCCGGATGACCGAGACGGTGTTCGCCGACATGATGTCCACGCAGGACCAGGATTTCGACGCGATGGCCCCGGAGAACATCTCACCGCTGGTGGTATGGCTGGGCAGTGCCGAATCCCGCGACGTCACCGGCCGGGTGTTCGAGGTCGAGGGTGGCGTCATCCGCGTCGCCGAGGGCTGGGCGCGTGGTGCCGAGATCGACAAGGGCGCCCGCTGGGACCCGGCCGAACTCGGGCCGGTGGTCGGCGACCTGTTGGCCAAGTCGCGGACCCCGCTACCGGTGTACGGCGCCTGAGCGGCGGCCGTCGGCCCCCGGCGCGACCGGGGGCCGGTTACGCCGGGTCGCAGATGACGATCGGGATCTTGCGGTCGGTGTAGGACCGGTAGTTCGCGAAGTCGGCGTACATGGCGTCCAGCTTGGGCCAGTACTCGTCGCGTTCGGCGTCGGTCGCGTCGCGTGCGATCAGGTTCAGCTTCTCTTTCTTGGTCTGGAAGCTGATGTTCGGGTTGGCCTTCAGGTTCAGGTACCACATCGGGTTGGTGGCGCGACCGCCCTGCGAGGCGACCAGGACGATCCGGCTGCCCTCCTGCAGGAAGAGCAACGGACTGTCCCGCAACTCTCCGGTCTTGCGGCCCG
Source organism: Mycolicibacterium cosmeticum (assembly GCF_000613185.1). NCBI lineage: Bacteria > Bacillati > Actinomycetota > Actinomycetes > Mycobacteriales > Mycobacteriaceae > Mycobacterium > Mycolicibacterium cosmeticum. The sequence continues at coordinate 2,317,167 of NZ_CCBB010000001.1, read as the reverse complement.
TCGTGGTCAGGATGCCGACCTCGGCACCGCGCAGGAACTTGTTGGCCAGCTTGCCGCCGGACTTCTTGAACAGCCAGGTCTGGGCTCGCGACATCCACTTGATCGCGGTGCCCGTGGCCGGGGCGTTGAGCCGTTCGACCTGCTTGGCATTGAGTGGGCGAGGCGGAGTGGCCATGTCTGCGGTCCCTATCGGCCGATGAAGGGGGTGAGTTTGGCGTTGATGTGGTGGATCAAGCCATCGGATTCCGGGATCAGGAACGTCTCGTCGACGTGCGAGCACACCCGCCGGCCGAACAACCGCGGCTTGGTCAGCACATCGAACCGGGCCCGCACATGATCACCGTCGACGGAGAACTCCGGCGGCGTCGTCGCCTCGATGATCTTGAACTGCGGGCCGTTGTTCAGGCTGCGCCGCAAGTGATCTCCGGAGCGACCGGTCTTGACCCCCATCTCGATGCGGATGCATCCCGGCGCGAACGGCACCTCGTCGGCGCGGTGGGTGACCAAGGCATCGATATACGCCTGTGCCGCTGCGATGCGGTCTGCTTCCGTAGCTGGCACCGGCCGGACTCAGATCCGCTCGATGATGGTGCCCGTGCTCAGCGCCCCGCCGGCACACATGGTGATCAAGGCGGTGCTCTTGCCGGTGCGCTCCAGCTCGTGCAGGGCCGTGGTGATCAGCCGGGCCCCGGTCGAACCGACCGGGTGGCCCAGCGCGATGGCGCCACCGTTGACGTTGACCTTGTCCATGTCGGCGCCGTGCACCTGGGCCCAGGACAGCACCACCGAGGCGAACGCCTCGTTGATCTCGACCAGGTCGATGTCGCCGAGCTTCATCCCGGCCTTCTCCAGCACCCTGGCCGTGGACTGCACCGGTCCGTCGAGGTGGTAGTAGGTTTCGGCGCCGACGTTGGCCTGCGCGACGATGCGAGCACGGGGCTTGAGGCCGAGCGCGCGCGCCTTGTCCTCGTCCATCCAGAGCACCGCCGCCGCGCCGTCGGAGATCTGCGACGACGTGCCCGCGGTGTGAATTCCGCCGTCCAACACCGGCTTCAGCGACGCGAGCCCCTCGGCGGTGGTGTCGCGCAGGCCCTGATCGCGGGTCACCGGCGCCCATTCGGCGGTCGGTTGCTTGTTCTCGTCGAGCACCGGGGCGGAGATGGGCGAGATCTCGCGGTCGAAGCGGCCCTCGGCCCAAGCCTGCTTGGCCTTGAGCTGGGAGGCCAGGCCGAGGGCGTCGATGTCGGCGCGGGTGATGCCGCGGCGCTTGGCAATCCGCTCGGCGGCCTCGAACTGGTTGGGCATGTCGATATCCCACGACGACGCCCGGATCAGGCTGCGGTCCGGGCCGGCGTTGGCGCCCAGGCCGACCCGGCTCATCGCCTCGATGCCGCACGCGATGCCGATATCGATGGCGCCGGTGGCGATCAGGCCGGCGATCAGGTGGTTGGCCTGCTGGGCGCTACCGCACTGGCAGTCGATCGTGGTGGCGCCGACGTGCTCGGGCAGGCCCGCGGTCAGCCAGCCGACGCGGGTGATGTTGTTGGACTGCTCGCCGTACTGGGTGACGCAGCCACCGATGACCTGTTCGACGTCACCGGCGGCAATCCCGGCCTTGTCCACCACGGCCTTCTGTACCGCGCCGAGGAGTTCGGTGGCGTGCAGGCCGGACAACCAGCCGTTGCGCTTCCCGATCGGGCTGCGGGTGGCTTCGACGATGACAGGATTACCCATGTCGTCAGGCTAGAACACGTTTCATTACTCTGACAAGCGACGATGCCACCGTGCCTTTTATCTGCGGTGGAGGCATGTTTTACTGGCACTAGAACACGTTGCATTCGTAGGAGCGCAAACTCATGCCATGCCCAATCTCGCCCGACTTCGACTTCCTCGACGCCAGCCTCAACCTGGAACGGCTGCCCGTGGAAGAACTCGCCGAACTGCGTAAGTCCGAGCCCGTGCACTGGGTCGACGTGCCCGGTGGCACCGGTGGGTTCGGTGACAAAGGCTACTGGCTGGTCACCAAGCACGCCGACGTCAAAGAGGTGTCCAAGCGCAACGACATCTACGGCAGCTCGCCCGACGGCGCCATCCCGGTGTGGCCGCAGGAGATGACCCGGGAAGCGGTCGACCTGCAGCGGGCCGTGCTGTTGAACATGGACGCCCCGCAGCACACCCGGCTGCGCAAGATCGTCTCCCGCGGGTTCACCCCGCGGGCCATCGGCCGGCTGGAGGCCGAACTCGCCGAGCGCGCCCAGAAGATCGCGCAGACCGCCGCCGCCGAGGGCTCCGGCGATTTCGTGGAGCAGGTGTCCTGCGAGCTGCCGCTGCAGGCCATCGCCGGACTGCTCGGTGTTCCGCAGGAGGACCGCGACAAGTTGTTCCGCTGGTCCAACGAGATGACCGCCGGCGAGGATCCCGAGTACGCCGACGTCGATCCGGCCATGTCGTCGTTCGAACTCATCAGCTACGCCATGAAGATGGCCGAGGAGCGGGCCAAGAACCCGACCGAGGACATCGTCACCAAGCTGATCGAGGCCGATATCGACGGTGAGAAGCTCTCCGATGACGAGTTCGGCTTCTTCGTCGTGATGCTCGCGGTGGCCGGCAACGAGACCACCCGCAACTCGATCACCCACGGCATGATCGCCTTCTCGCAGCATCCCGAGCAGTGGGAGCTGTACAAGAAGGAACGCCCGGAGACCGCCGCCGACGAGATCGTCCGCTGGGCCACCCCGGTGTCGGCCTTCCAGCGCACCGCGCTGGAGGACACCGAACTGGCCGGCGTGCAGATCAAGAAGGGCCAGCGGGTGGTGATGTCCTACCGGTCGGCCAACTTCGACGACGAGGTCTTCGAGGATCCGCATGCATTCAACATCCTGCGCAACCCGAACCCGCACGTCGGCTTCGGCGGCACCGGCGCGCACTACTGCATCGGCGCGAACCTGGCCCGGATGACCATCAACCTGATTTTCAACGCGGTCGCCGATCACATGCCCGACCTGAAGCCCATCGGTACGCCCGAGCGGCTGAAGTCCGGCTGGCTCAATGGTATTAAGCATTGGCAGGTCGATTACACCGGTAAGTGCCCGGTCGCGCACTGAATTAGGAGTACACGGGTGGACTTCGCACCGAACCCGGAGCAACAGGCCGTCATCGATGTGGTGACGTCTGTGCTGGATCGGGACAACAGTTGGGACGCACTGGTTTCCGGTGGCGTACTTGCGCTCGCCGCACCTGAGCGCCTCGGCGGTGACGGTCTCGGACTGCTCGAGGTGGCGACCGCGCTGACCGAGATCGGCCGGCACGGCACCATCAGCCCGGCGCTGGCGACGCTCGGTCTCGGGCTGGTGCCGCTGCTCGACCTGGCCTCCGCCGAGCAGCAGGATCGCTACCTTGCCGGGGTGGCCAAGGGAGCGGTGCTGTCGGCCGCCCTCAACGAGCCGGGCTCGTCGCTGCCCGAGCGGCCGACCGTCACCTTCACCGGCGGCCGGCTCAACGGCACCAAAATCGGTGTGCCCTACGCCGAATCGGCCGAGTGGCTGGTGGTGACCGCCGACAGTGCCGTCGTCGTGGTACCCCCGACGGCCGCCGGCGTGAGCCTGGTCATGACACCGGCGGCCAACGGCTCCGACGAGTACGTGGTGACCTTCGCCGACGTACAGGTGCCGCCCGCCGATGTGCTCCAGGGCGCGAGCACGCACCGGGTGAACCAGTTGGCGCTCGCGAGCACCGGGGCGTTCGCCGCCGGTCTGGTCGCCGGTGCGCTGCGGCTGACTGCCGACTACGTGGCCACCCGTGAGCAGTTCGGCAGGCCGCTGTCCACCTTCCAGACGGTGGCCGCGCAGCTGTCCGAGGTCTACATCGCCTCGCGCACCATCGATCTGGTGTCCACCTCGGCGGTCTGGTTGTTGTCCGAAGGGCTGGACGCCGATGACGACCTGGCCATTCTGGGTTACTGGGTGACATCGCAGGCCGCCCCGGCGATGCGGATCTGCCACCACCTGCACGGTGGCATGGGCATGGACATCACCTACCCCATGGACCGCTACTACTCGTCGATCAAGGACTTGACCCGGCTGCTCGGCGGTCCGACGCATCGTCTCGACCTGGTGGGAGCGTAGGGCACATGTATATCGAATTGACCCCCGAGCAGCGGGCGCTGCAAGCCGAACTGCGGCAATACTTCTCGAATCTCATCACGCCCGAAGAAGCCGCGGCGATGGAGACCGACCGCCACAACGAGGCCTACCGTGCCGTCATCAAGCGGATGGGTTCGGACGGCAAGCTGGGTGTGGGCTGGCCCAAGGAATACGGCGGCCTGGGTTTCGGGCCGATCGAACAGCAGATTTTCGTCAACGAGGCCAACCGCGCCGACGTTCCGCTGCCGCTGGTCACCCTGCAAACCGTGGGGCCGACGCTGCAGGTGTACGGCACGGAGGAGCAGAAGAAGAAGTTCCTTCCCGGAATTCTGTCCGGCGACATCCATTTCGCCATCGGCTATTCCGAGCCCGACGCGGGTACCGACCTGGCCTCGCTGCGGACCACCGCCGTCCGGCATGGTGACGAGTACGTCGTGAATGGGCAGAAGATGTGGACCACCGGCGCGCACGACGCCGACTACATCTGGCTGGCCTGCCGTACCGATCCGTCGGCGGCCAAGCACAAGGGCATCTCGATCCTCATCGTCGACACCAAGGATCCGGGCTACAGCTGGACCCCGATCATCCTGTCCGACGGCGCCCATCACACGAACGCCTCGTACTACAACGATGTCCGCGTTCCCGCCGACATGCTGGTCGGTGAGGAGAACGGCGGCTGGAAGCTGATCACCACCCAGCTCAACCACGAGCGGGTCGGCCTGGGTCCGGCCGGGCGCGTCGCCGGTATCTACGACCAGATCAAGACGTGGGCCTCCAAACCCGGGTCGGACGGTGTCACACCGATCGAGCATGATGACGCCAAACGTCTGCTCGGCCAGATCAAGGCCATCTGGCGGATCAACGAACTGCTCAACTGGCAGGTCGCGGCGTCCGGTGAGACCATCGCGGTCGCCGACGCGGCGGCGACGAAAGTCTTCTCCACCGAACGGATCCAAGAGGTCGGCCGGCTCGCCGAGGAACTGGTCGGCCGGTACGGCAACCCGGCCGATCCGGAGACCGCCCACCTGCTCGACTGGCTGGACAAGATGACCAAGCGCAATCTGGTCATCACCTTCGGCGGTGGCGTCAACGAGGTGATGCGGGAGATGATCGCGGCGTCGGGTCTGAAGGTCCCGAGGGTTGCCCGATGAGCGATCTGCAGCAGGGGATCGAGGAGATCCTCGCGTCAGGCCGTGGTGAACCCACCATCGCGCGAGACCCGGTGAACCAGCCGATGATCCACCACTGGACCGACGCGATCGGTGATAAGAATCCGATCTACGTCGACGACGAGGCGGCAAGGGCGGCCGGCCACGACGGTATCGTCGCGCCGCCGGCGATGATCCAGGTGTGGACCATGATGGGGCTGGGCCGCACCCGGTCCGACGACGATCCGTTGGCCCGCGCGATGAAGCTGTTCGACGACGCCGGATATGTCGGCGTGGTCGCCACCAATTGCGACCAGACCTATCACCGCTACCTCCGGCCCGGCGAGCAGGTCGCGATGAGCGCCGAGATCGTCAGCATCATCGGCCCCAAGCAGACCGCGCTGGGCGAGGGCTACTTCATCAACCAGAAGATCCGTTGGCATGTCGGCGACGAGGAAGTCGCCGACATGGACTGGCGCATCATGAAGTTCTTGCCCGCCGCCAAGCAGGCACAACCCGAGGCGTCGGCGATCCCCGAGGATCTCGACCCGGACAAGCTGATGCGCCCGTCGTCGTCGCGTGACACCAAGTTCTTCTGGGACGGCGTCAATGCCCACGAGTTGCGTATCCAGCGCCGCCCGGACGGCACGCTGCAGCATCCGCCGGTGCCCGCGGTGTGGGCCGACAAGGATGCGCCCGCCGATTACGTGGTCGCATCGGGCAAGGGCACGGTGTACAGCTATGTGGTGCACCACGCCCCGAAGGTGCCCGGCCGCAGCCTCCCGTTCGTCATCGCGCTCGTGGAACTCGAGGAGGGCGTCCGCATGCTCGGCGAACTGCGCGGGATCGAGCCAGATCAGGTGAAGATCGGATTGCCGGTGCGCGCAACGTATCTCGACTTCCCCGACAGTGACGTCAGCCCGGCATGGACCTTGTACGCATGGGAGCCGCAAGCATGAGCCGCACGGTCGACGCCATCGAGGTCGGCACGAAGCTGCCCGAACTGCAGATTTACGGCGACCCGACATTCATCGTGTCCACCGCCATCGCCACCCGCGACTACCAGGACGTGCACCACGACCGGGACAAGGCGCAGGCGAAGGGATCCAAGGACATCTTCGTCAACATCCTCACCGATACCGGTCTGGTAGGGCGCTATGTCACCGATTGGGCGGGTCCCGACGCCGTCGTCAAGTCGATCAAGCTGCGCCTCGGCGTGCCCTGGTATGCCTACGACACCATCACTTTTCGGGGTGAGGTGACCGCGACCGACGGTGATGTGGTGACGTTGAAAGTGGTGGGCAGCAACAGCCTGGGCGATCACGTCATCGCCACATCCACGGTTGCGTTGGGAGGCACGCAGTGAGCCTGTCGGGTAAGGCGGCCATCGCCGGTATCGGCGCCACCGACTTCTCCAAGAACTCCGGGCGCAGTGAGTTGCGGCTGGCCGCCGAGGCGGTGCTCGACGCTCTCGATGATGCCGGGTTGTCGCCGTCGGATGTCGACGGTCTGGTCACCTTCACCATGGACTCGAACCTGGAGACCGCCGTGGCGCGCTCGACCGGGATCGGTGACCTCAAGTTCTTCAGCCAGATCGGCTACGGCGGTGGCGCCGCGGCCGCGACCGTTCAGCAGGCAGCACTGGCCGTTGCCAGCGGGGTGGCCGAGGTCGTGGTCGCCTACCGCGCGTTCAACGAACGCTCGGAGTTCCGGTTCGGCCAGGTGATGACCGGCCTGACGGTCAATGCCGACTCCCGCGGGGTGGAGTACAGCTGGTCCTATCCGCACGGGCTCAGCACGCCCGCCGCGTCGGTGGCCATGATCGCGCAGCGCTATATGCACGAATACGGCGCCACCAGTGCCGATTTCGGCGCCGTGTCGGTGGCCGATCGCAAGCACGCCGCCAACAACCCGAAGGCGCACTTCTACGGCAAGCCGATCACCATCGAGGATCACCAGAACTCGAGGTGGATCGCCGAACCGCTGCGGCTGCTGGACTGCTGCCAGGAAACCGACGGCGGTGTCGCCATCGTCGTCACCACCGCCGAACGGGCCAAGGATCTCAAGCATCGGCCGGCGATCATCGAGGCCGCCGCGCAAGGCGCCGGCACCGATCAGTTCACCATGTACTCCTACTACCGGGATGAGCTCGGTCTGCCCGAGATGGGTTTGGTGGGCCGGCAGCTGTGGGAGCAGAGCGGGCTGTCACCCGCCGATATCCAGACGGCGATCCTGTACGACCACTTCACCCCGTACACGCTGATCCAGCTGGAAGAGTTGGGTTTCTGCGGTAAGGGCGAGGCCAAGGATTTCATCGCCGGCGGCGCCATCGAGATCGGCGGGCGGCTGCCCATCAACACCCACGGGGGCCAGCTCGGCGAGGCCTACATCCACGGGATGAACGGCATCGCCGAGGGTGTGCGTCAGCTGCGGGGCACGTCGGTGAACCAGGTCGACAATGTGGAGCACGTGCTCGTCACTGCGGGCACAGGCGTGCCGACGTCGGGACTGATCCTGGGCTGAGCCCCCGGGTGGTGACGACTCTCAGAATCCCAACCGCAGGATCCCCCCGCGCCCGTTGCCCACGTTGACGGCCCCGAGATTGAACTGCCCGACATTGAGCAACCCGACGTTGGGACCACCGATGTTGGCGATGCCGCCGTTGAAGGCGCCGATGTTGGCGATGCCGCCGTTGAAAGCGCCGATGTTGGCCACCCCGACATTGGCGTTGCCCAGGTTCGCCACACCCTGGTTGCCGGAACCACCCAGCAGACCGTTCGCGATGCCGTTGTTCAGACCGCCGGGGCCCAGCAGGTTGTTGGCGATGCCGGTGTTGGCGACTCCGAAGTTGAGCACACCCCGGTTGCCGGTGCCGCCGTTGAGCAGTCCGTCGTTACCCGGCGTGAAGTTGATTCCGCTGTCGGCGCCGGCGATCGCCGCCCCGGCCAGGGCGACGGCACCCGCTCCCGCGGCGGCAGCACCGAACCGGAGGATCGGGCGCATCCATGTCGTTGCAGTCATCGCACTCTCCTTTGCTAGTACGTGTCGATGGTGGCCGACAGTAAACCTCGACCAACGCGACTGTCAACGGTCCTAGCAAACTCAAATAACACCGCTGAGCCTGACGGTTCGGCCGCCTGTCGGCCTGATTTCGCCGCGCTGCCCGTGACGTAATAGGTGATGCGACAACGCTTTTGGCGGCCGTCGGCGGTGAATGACGCCGGAATGTGGGGATGTTCCGAGCGGGGATGCCGGCGCCATCTCAGGTCCATGGCAAACTCCGTGCATGCGGGCAAGGCCCGTCGCCCCGACCATGTGAACGGGTGTGTGCGGGGATGGCCATCTGGGGAAGTGCCGGCGGCTCCAATGGGTGGTGGTTCGCTCGGGGGTGGCTCGGTTCGTAGTATTGACGTGTTTGCTGATATTGCGGTGATATGCCCCATCGTGCCTCCGCGTGACGACCTCGATCAAGCCTCAGTTCTGACTTGTGGCAAATAATTGCTAGAATTGTCAATATTGCTGAATGTCGCCGATGTCGTACGTTTGACTGACCTCCGGCGGTTTTCAGGCGCTCCGATAGCGTGCCGAAAACCACGCTAACTAGCTGGTCAATTACCATATCCGCGCTGCTCGGACGCATTGTTCAGTGTGCTCGCTTTTACGTTTTCAACAATCGCACAGATTTTGCCAGATTCGCGTTGTGGCGTATTTCAGCGAATGCTATCTTTCTGGCTAGTGAAGGCGGGTGACCGACAGTTGCGGGGTTTGCGGCGATAGCATTCAGCGCTTGCTGGTCGGGGTCATCGGGTCCCGAAGAAGCTTCACTCGATGGGAGCACCGATGTCCGGAAAGACACTCCGATGACCGGGGTAGCGCATATCAGGGACGTGGTCCCACACCATCTTCCGCGACCGCGCGTGAGTGTCGTCATCCCGGCTCTCAACGAGGAACGCAATCTGCCACTGGTCGCGGCACGCATGCCGCTGGATGTCGACGAGATCGTCTTCGTCAATGGCGACTCGCAGGACCGCACCGCGGAGGTGGCCCGCGAACTGTGGCCCGATGGTGTGCACATCCGGCAGACACGGCGTGGCAAAGGAAACGCGTTGGCATGTGGGTTCGCCGCCGCAACCGGCGACATCATCGTCATGATCGACGCCGACGGCAGCACCGATCCCGCCGAGATCCCCCGGTTCGTCGGAGCGCTGCTCGGCGGTGCCGAATTTGCCAAGGGTTCCCGCTTCATCCAGGGCGGCGGGAGTGCCGATATCACCAGGATCAGGCGTTTCGGGAACAAGCGGCTGAACGGACTGGTCAATGTGCTCTTCACCGCCAACTACACCGATCTGTGCTACGGCTACAACGCATTCTGGCGGTGCTGTCTGGATGTGATGCAGCTGCCGGACTGCGCCACGAGCCAATCGCAATGGGGTGACGGATTCGAGATCGAGACGCTCATCAACGTGCGCCTCGCCGCCAGCGGCGTCAAGGTGGCCGAGGTGGCCAGTTACGAGGCCAGTCGGGTCTACGGGGTGAGCAACCTGAACGCGGTCGGCGACGGCCTGCGGGTGCTGTCGACCATCCGGCGTGAATTTCGGCGGTCTCGCAGACATCAGGAGCCGCAACCGGGACAGGTGGTCGTGCTGGCCGGTGTCCGGGCTGCCCACCTTCGACAGGGCCCGTCGGCGGCGGTCCAGCCCGCTCCGCCGACGGTGCGATATCCGCTGTGATCGTCATCGGCGCCGACCGGGACGTGTCGACCCCCGTTCGCGAGGAGCATGTCAGCGCACCGGAACACGAAGGGCAACTGTGGCGTTGGGTCGCCAACGCCACACTGGTGATGGCCGGCGGGGTGCTCTTGGTCGCATGGGGTTACGCGCGTGGCCGGGCCGGCACCCAGTACGCCGCACCGTTCTTCTGGGTGGGGCAACTCGTCATCTTCGGTTATCCGTGCTGGCGGGTACTGCGAACCGCGACGTCACCGCGGGAGCGGGAGATTCTCGTGCTGCTGTTCGCGGCGGCCCAGTCGATGATCCGCTGGATGTACAGCCCACACGGATTCACCTTCTCCGACGAGCTCCAGCATTACCGCTCCCTCGAAAACGTACTGACCACGCACCACCTGTTCAGCCCCAACTACAACCTGCCGATCAGCCCTCGCTATCCGGGTCTGCAGAACGTCACCAGCGAACTCGTGCACACCACCTCGGCGAATCCCTTTCTGGCCGGCACCCTGGTGGCAGCCGTCTCGCACGTTCTCCTCGCGGCCTGTTTGATCCTGCTGTTCCGCGAGCTGGCCCACTCGACCCGGGTCGCGTGTGTCGGGGTGCTGCTCTATCTGCTCAACCCGCACGCGTCCTACTTCGACACGTCCTTCATCTACGAGACCGCCGCCCTACCCTTCGTGGTGCTGTCGCTGCTGTTCGCCATCCGGTTCGCGACGCACACCCAAAACCGTTCTCGCAGCTTCTACGCGCTCATCGGGTGCTTCGCGGTGGTCACGGTGACCCACCACGTCTCGTCACTCGTCACCGTCGGAATGCTCGGCGGAATCAGCGTGGCGGCGCTCGCCTTCAGGGACGGGCGGCGCCTGGCCCTGCCGATGGCGACATGCACCGCGGTCACCGGTCTGGTCATCTCCTGCTGGATCCTGGCCGTCGCGCCGATCACCATCACCTACCTCGGCAGCCCCGCCGAGATGATGTTGGACAGCTTGCACAATCTGGCCAAGTTCAGCGGAGGGATCGATCTTCCCGGGCCGCCCACACCGGCCTTCGACCGGATCCTTGCTCCGGCAGGAGTATTGGTGATGTTGACACTCATCATCGTCGGTGTGCGGTACGCGCGGCACCGAACTCCGCTTGAGCGAATCTTCGCCTGGGTCGGCCTGGCGATGTACCTCGGAGCCGTCGGGATGCGCGCCGTCGTCACCAACGGCGCCGAACTGGCCGGACGGTTGTTGACTTTCGCCGCTTTCTTCACCGCCGTGGTAGCCGCGACCACACTGTGCCGGCTCGCCTCGGCCGAGCGGACCCGAGCCGGGTTGCGCAGGATCACCAGCCATCTGCCCACCGCCACCGCGCTTTCGGTGGTGCTCTTCGTCAGCTCGATCACGGTCAGCATGCCACCGTGGTGGGGACGGATTCCCGGCGAATTCTGGATCGAGGGTTATGCCAGCGGAATCGATCGCATCGGTGTGAGCAGGGCCGAGTGGGTGGCGAAGTATCTGCGGCCGGGCTCGCGGTACTTCAGCGATGTCACCGGGCTGACGCTGCTGTCGACGATCGGTCAACTCGATCCGGTGGATGATCCGGACACGCTGTACTACACCGAAACGGTGACGCACGCCAATGTCGCACACGTCAAGTCACATTCGGCGATCTATGTCGACGTGGATCTGCGGATGGCCCGCTATACCCCCATCAACGGCAAGTACTTTCCGCAAGACGTCATGTCGGCCAAGACCAGGGACCCGATTGCGCTGCCGGGGCTGACGAAATTCGATGCCGTCAAGGGCCTTTCGCGCATCTATGACTCCGGCCAGGCCCGCATGTACGACCTGCGCGGCGGGGGAGGTTCACCGTATGCGAACTAGGATGGACAGCGCCGGCTGGACGGCGGTCGTCGCGCTGGTGAGTTACGCCGTCGCGGTGCTGCCCTCCATACCTCGTCTGCTTGCCACGGTCGCCGCTGTCATCGTCTGCTTCGGGTGCACCGGAATCGCGATCGCGATGGCGATCCTGCCGAGGCATCGCAGCGCCACCGTATGGGGAACCACGGTCGGCGCGGGCACGGTGGCCGTGGGAATCTTCGGGGGGCTGGTCCTCGATCTGATCCCGTCCGGGCTCGTCCGGTTCAACTGGCTGACCTATGCCCTGGTGGTCACCCTGGCCGGCTGCGCCATCGCCCACTTCCGGCGGACGGGCGCCCCGGTGCACCGGCCGCACATCGAATTCGGTCGGTCCACCTGGCAATCGGCGGCGAAGCTGGTGACCGCCGCCGCGGTCGTCGTGGCGGCCGGCCTCGTCTCGATGCACAGCTTCAACCGGCACGAACAGCCTTTCACCGAATTATGGCTGGTCCCAGATAATCCGGCGCGCTCCCCGTTGCGGGCCGTGCACGCCGAACTGGGCATCCGCAGCCACGAATCGGCGACGGAGGACTTCACGGTCGTGATGGACACCGGCGCCCGGACCGTGACGAATCAGGTGACCTTGGTGCCTGGGCAGGTGTGGACCCTGCCCGTCGTCGCGGAGGGCGCCGAAGCCCGCGCGTCCCTGTACCGCGGAGAGGTCGCCGGTGAACCGTATCGGATGGTGTGGATTGCCACCCGCTGAACTGTCGCGACCGAACGCCCGTCACCGCACGGATGGCGGGCGGCGGCGCATCTTCGGAACACGCCGTGCCGCGGGACCCCGGTCCGGCGGGCACCTGGTGGTCCGGGTCGCCGCGGCGCTGTGCAGTACCACCGTGCTGACCGCAGGACTGGGGTTCGTCTTCTGGGCGGTGGCCGCCAGGCTGGGAACCCCGGAGATCGTCGGACGCTCGGCCGCCGTCATATCGGCCATGGAGTTCATAGCCACCTTCGCCACCCTGGGCCTGCACACCTTGCTGATCGCCGAGTTACCCCGGCGCACCGGAACCGACACCAAGCGACTGGTGGTGACCACGTTCGGTATCGCGGGGTGCGTCGCGTTCGTCGCCGCCACCGGTTTCGCGCTGGTGCACCACATCCTGGCCGACTCGACCTGGATGTACGGGACACCGCCGGGGGTGCTGTTGTTCGCGTTCGCCACGGCGGTCAGCACGGTCACCATCGTGGTGGACGGCGCCCTCATCGGTTTCCAGCAGAGCCGCAGGCAGGTTCTGCGCAACCTGACATTCGCGGTGGTGAAACTGGCCGCCCTGCCGCTCGCCGCCTACCTGGCCGGGTTGTCACCTCGGATCATCCTGTTGTGCTGGCTGCTGGGCAACATCGTGTCGCTGTTGTTCCTGGCGGCACGCGTCGAAAATCTCGGCGGCTGGCTGCGAATGCTGCCGTCACCTCGCGGATTCATACCGATCTGGCGCACGGCCGCCGGGCATCACTGGGTGAACGTGGCAACCCAGGCTCCGCGGTTGGCGTTGCCGATCATGGTGGCGGCTCAGCTGGGCGACGAAGCCAACGCCGGCTTCTATGCCGCGCTGCTGATGGTCACCTTCATCTGGATCATCCCGAACCACCTCGGAACCGCGATGTTCGCGCTGCACAGTGGGGATCCGCAGCACTTCCGCACCGGATTGGATATGGCGCTGAAACTCTCGGCGGTGGTCTCCGCCGCTGCGGCACTCGGTGGGCCGATCCTGGCGGGCCCCCTGCTGGCGGTGTTCGGCCCGACGTACGTCGACGCCCGCTATTGCCTGATGGCGCTGCTCATCTGCACCTTTTGCGGGGCCATCAAGTCGATCTACATCGCGGTGCGCCGCGCGCAGGGGGCGCTGGGCCGAGCCGCCCGGGCGGCCGTGCTGGGAGCGTTACTCGAGCTGGCAGCTGCCGAGGTGGGACTGCAGGTTGCCGGGGTGACCGGGGTCGGCGTCGCCATGGGCGCGGCGACCGCGATCGAAGCGGTGTGTTTCTGGCCGGCGATCAGCAAGGCCAGGGCGCAGTCGGCAGACGAGGCACCGAAGGGAGGATGCGATGCGGATTCTGGTGGACCACAGCGGGTACGCCTTGCTGAACATCGGTGATATCGCCATGCTGCAGGCCTGCGTGCTGCGACTGCGATCGCTCTGGCCTGACGCCACCATCGAGGTGATCACCGAATCCGCCGAACGTCTCGCGCGGTATTGCCCCGAGACGACGCCGGTCGTGGCCGCCATCGCCCATCGCGGGCCACTGGCCAAACTACCGCCGAGGGCACAACTCGCCGCCGAGCAGTTGTGGAAGATGGCGGCGCCGTTGGCCGCCGGATCGGGCCGAAGCCCGAGCACCGACGACCGAACCGATCTGCTGCCGGCGATCCGGCGCGCCGATGTCGTGGTCTCCAGCGGCGGCGGATTCATCAACGACACCTTCTGGTGGCATGGTGTCGGCGTGCTGAGCGTGCTCGCGATGGCGCAGCGCCTCGGCACACCGACAGCGATGTTCGGACAGGGCATCGGCCCGCTGACCAACCCGATACTGAAGCGTCTGCTGCGCGTGGTGACCCCTCGACTGGCGGTCCTCGGGCTGCGCGAAGGCGTGGGTTCACTGCCGATCGTTTCCCGGGCTTCCGTTGCGCCAGAATCGGTCATCGTCACCGGTGACGACGCCCTGCTGCTCGCCACACCGCCGGCCAGACCGGTCACCGGTATCCGGATCGGCGTGAATGTCCGGGCCGCGGGGTACAGCGGAGTGACGGAGGCGGCCGGCCGGCAGGTGATCGGGGTCGTCGAATGCGCCGCGCGCCGACGGGGTGTGGACACCGTCGCCTTGCCGGTCGAATACAACAGTGCGGCCTCGGATCTGCGCGTCCTCGGCGACGAGGGATCCGACGGCACCCCAGAACAGTTGATCAGCAGGGCGGCGGGCTGCCGCGTCGTCGCCACCGGCAGCTACCACGCCGCGGTGTTCGCCCTGGCGGCCGGCGTGCCTGCCGTGTGCATCACGAATTCCGGCTACTACGACGGGAAGTTCCGGGGATTGGCGGCGTTGTTCCCCGGCGGATGCCACATCGTGCGCAGCGGACCGCAATTCGGGCGTGACGCGACGCGCGCGTTGATCCGGGCATGGGACACCACGGAATCGGATCGCGACGCCATCCATCGAAACGCGCGACGACAGGTGGCCGCGGCCGACGCCGCGTACCAGCGATTCGGTGCGATCGTCGAGCACTCCCTGCGGCGGGCACGGGTATGACCACCGCACCGGCGTCGGTGGTGATCGCGGCGTACGCAGACGAGCGCTGGCCGGACACGGTCAGCGCGGTGGCTTCGGCGCAACGTCAGGTGCCTGCCCCGCGGGAGGTGATCCTGGTCATCGATCACAACCCCGCACTCGCCGTCCGCGCCCGGGCGGAACTGCCCGGCGTCACGGTGCGGGAAAACACCGGATCACCGGGCGCATCGGCGGCCCGCAACACCGGCGTGCGGCACAGCGGCGGCGACATCGTGGCCTTCCTGGACGACGATCAAACCGCGGTGGATACGGAATGGCTGCAGCGACTGTGCCGCCATTTCGACGATCCACGCGTGGTCGGCGTGGGCGGCAGGATACTGCCGCACTGGCCGGAGCGGCGACCCCGCTGGTTTCCGCCCGAGTTCGACTGGGTGGTCGGCGCCTCGTATGCCGGACTGCCGGAAACGGTGGGCCGGGTTCGCAATGTGTGGGGCGGTAACACGGCGATTCGGCGGACAGCGCTCGACGCGGTGGGCGGCTTTCGCCCGGGATTCTGCAAGACCGGCGCGGTGTCCCGCCCCGAGGACACCGATCTGTGCCTGCGGATCGGGCGCGCGATACCGGACGGTTACTGGTTGTACGAACCGGCGGCCGCGGTGGCACACCATGTTCCGGAGGCCCGCAGCACTCCCGGCTATTTCCTGCGGCGGTGCTGGGACGAGGGCCGGGGGAAGGCCGCGCTGGCCCGCTTCGCCGGATGGCAGTCCAGCACATCGGCGGAGCGGCGATTCGCCACCCGTGTTCTGCCGCAGGCGTTCTTGCGTTCCTGTCGGTCCGCGCTGTTCGATCACGATGCGGCAGCATTGGCCTGCGGCGTGGCGATGGTGGCGGGACTTGTCGCCACGGCCGCCGGCTGGCTGGCCGAAACCGTCATCGGCAAGAGAAAGCGGTGAAGAGAGTTGCCACAGATGATGACCCGAGCCGTCGGGACGGTGTTACGCAAGACCGATCGGCAACGTTGGTCCGACCCCCGCAGCCTGGAGGCCTGGTGGGAGCCGCGAACCAGGCAGGCGGCCGCCCTTGTCCCTATGGGCAGTCGGGTCATCGAGTTCGGCGCCGGCAATCGGCTTCTGGAGAGGCACCTCCATCCCTCGTGCAGTTATGTCGCATCCGACCTGGTCGACCGAGGCGTGGGTACCATCGTCTGCGATCTCAATCGTCGACCCCTTCCCGATCTCGGCTCGGGCACCTTCGATGTCGCTGTGCTCATGGGAGTACTGGAATACCTCGTCGACGTACCCGCGACCGTGGAGTGGTTGTCGCGCAGCGTCCCAACCTGTGTGGTGTCCTACGTGTGCGTGGAGTCCAAACGCCGATCGATGGAAGGACTGTACGAGAAGGCCGGCAGGATGGCGCAGGGCTGGATGAATCACTATCGCCCCGACGAATTGCGGACACTGTTCTCGGTGCACGGCTTGTCGACCGAACACGAGCAGCGCTGGGGCAACAACCGACTGTTCGTGCTGTCGCGTCGCGCCCAGGCCAGTGACCCGTGCTCGGGTGACGCGGCTACGGTGTGTAGCTGAACCAGTCGACCAGCATGGTGGCGGGGAAGTGCGTCGTCGCGTCCGGTGACCCCGGCCAGTCGCCGCCGACCGCGACGTTGAGCACCGCATACATCGGACGTTCGAAAACCCAACGGGCATAGGACGGTAGCGAGTCGGGCGTGAATTCACCGAGGGTGCGCTGGTCGACGCCGATGGTGATACGGCTGGGTCGGCGGGTGACCCAGTAGTTGTGGAAATCGGTCGTGAGATCGGCGATGGCACCCTGCGTGCTGACGGCATCGGAGTCCGCGTACTGGGAACCGGCCGGCGGGCCGTGTATCGACACATGAAAGGTGGTGCCGCTGCTGACCAGTTCCATGATGTCGATCTCACCGCATTCCGGCCAGCCGACGGTGTCGATGTCTGATCCCAGTAGCCAGAATGCCGGCCAGATCCCCTGTCCCGACGGCGCTTTGATGCGTGCGGTGATCGTGCCGTACATCATGTCCAGCTTGCCGCGGGTGGACAATCGACCGGATGTATACCCGCCGGCGGTGCGACGGGCCTCGATGACCAGATTTCCCAGATCGTCGATGCGCACGTTGTCGGTCGAATCGGTGTACTCCTGCAGCTCGTGGTTGGCGATTCCCGGGCGACCGTATTCGTAGTTCCAGTACCGGCTGGTCACGTCGAAATCGTCGAAGTCGTCGAACACCATGCCCTGCCACCAATATGGCGATCCGGTATGGGGGCTTGCCGCTGCCGGTGCACAGTTCACCGACAACGCGATGAGGGCGACGGCGGGAAGTACCCGCAGTCGGCAGAGCTTGCGGCGCTTCGATGCCCTGCTCCAGTTCATGGCACGTCCCGCACCCGGCGATCATAGCGAACTGATTGCCGCGGTGTCGACCACGATGGCGGCATCGGCGCCGGTGGCCCTGTCGAATGCTTCGCGGCGAGATACGTGATTCATCAAATACACTGATGACAGCCATAATTGACCCACGTGACAACTGGTCTGACGGAGCAAGCCAACCCTGTTCTCGGTGGTGGTCGCGGGGTTATCATTACCCATGACCGAGAGGCGGCAGCAAATATGTACCGGTTAGTCGAACGGATTGGGATCGGCATCGCGTGTGCACCGGCCGCGCTGCTGTTCGCGTCGATCTGTCATGCCGATCCCGACGTGGTGGGCATGACCTATTCCGACGCCAAAGGTGTTTTCGGCCAAGCGAACCTGACGCCGGTGGTGGCCACCAAGACCGGTGACCGGGTGTCGCTGAACGACTGTTTCGTCGTCGGTACGTCACAAGCCAAGTTCAACGACGACTCGGGTATCCAGCGGGGCAACGTCGTTCAGGTTCATCTGAGCTGTTACCCCAAGGCTGCAACGGCCCTCAATCCCGGTTATTCGGCCGGCAATACGGCCGCGGACGCCGAGGCAGTTCGCGCCACCAGTGAACGAAAGTCGATGGAGTGGAAACAGAGCTCCGACGGACAGCGATGGTGCGCCAGGGCGCACGAACAGCATCCGGAATGGGGCGCCATCGATGGATGTCCACCGATCGCATCCGAATGACCGGAGGGCATGCGTGGCAGCGGGTGCTGCAGTCGGCGTGCGTGGGTGTGGTCATCGCCCTGCCGGCCTCGACGGTGCAGGCCGTCTGCGTCGCCGACACTGCCGTGCCCGGGTCCGATTCAGCGGTGTTCGACGACTTCGACGGTGCTGCGAACAGCGCTCCCGATGACGCGGTCTGGGGTTATGACGTCGGTCGATGGCGGACGCACGGCCAACTCCAGGAGTACACCAGCTCGCGCGACAATGTCCGGGTCGACGGCGCGGGGCATCTGATCATCGAGGCGAAGCCGACCGCATCGGGTATCACCTCGGGACGGTTGGTCACGCGCCGGCGGGTGCCCATGTTGTACGGCACCTTGTCCGCGCGTATCCAGATGCCCACCGGTAAGGGGATTTCACCGGCTTTCTGGTTGGTGGGCACCGATATCGACACGGCAGGCTGGCCGGACTGCGGTGAGATCGACCTGGTGGAAATGCCGAGCTCCGGGACGTATCGCTATACGACACTGCACGGTCCGTGGACCGCCCGCCCGCCCGGCGCGCGAATTGACTATCAACTGCAGACGCAGGCGCAGACTGTCGACCTGAGCGCCGCCTTCCACACCTATTGGGCGGTGCGGGCGCCCGGTTCGATCGTCATCGGCATGGATGACACGACGTTCGCGACATTCACCCCGGATTCGTTGTCACCAGACCAGCGATGGGTTTTCGACCATCCGATGTACGCCATTCTCAACGTCGCGGTCGGCGACGACTGGGCCGGACCTCCCGACGACACCACCCGGTGGCCGGCCACCATGGTGGTCGACTGGTTTCGGTGGGAGCCCGCGGCGTGACCCGTTAGCACGTGGAGGGCGCGGGTCTGCCGGCGAATCTGTCGGCGATCCAAGCATGTACCGCGCCGTCGGCAGCGGGCATCCCGTCATGCCCGGCACCGGCGATCTCCAGGTGCTGGATCTGTCCACCGAGGGCGCAGCTTTCGGCGACTGCGGCATTCACCCAATCGGCAAGCACCACCGGGTCCTCGCTGCCATTGGCCACCAGCATCGGCTTGTCGATCTTGCGCTGCGGCAGGGCGATCCGCTGCAGAGCAGACCGTAGCGCATCGGTCTGTGCCTCGGTATCCGGTTTCAGGTCCACCGCGGCGCTGTCGGGATCCGTTATGGGTGACTTGCAGGTGTCCAGTGCCCCTTCGTTGGCGGCGGCCTGCCCGTGCAAGTACGACCATTCGGGGATGTCGCCGTTGTAGCGGCCCAAGCCGACGACCACCAAGGGGTACATGGCGGCCTGGCGTTCGGTCAGCGACCCCGTCCACGCGAGACGGGCCATGCCGGTGATGTTCGCCGGTGGTGACAAGGCGACGCTGCCGAGCAGATCGAGCCCGGATCCGTAGTACGAGTTCAGTTCGTCGGTGGCCCAGGCGGCCTGGCCGCCCTGTGATGCGCCGTAGGCGATCCAGCGCGGTGAAACATCCGGTGTGAGCGCGCGCAGTGCACGAACGGCGTCGATCATGTTGAAGGCTGCCGTTCGTGGTTCCAGATAGGGGTGGGTGCCGGGTTGCCCCAGGCCCTCGTAGTCGGTGACCGCCACCGCATAGCCCTCGTCGAGAAAGGTGCGGACCAAGGGCAGGTGTCCCAACAGATCCGGATCGGATGACGGGCCGCAGGCGGGGGCGATACCGGTCGTGCCATGACCGAAGGAGATGACCGGCCAACCGCCGGCCGGCGGCCGGCCGCGGGGTGTGAAGAATGCCCCCGAGACCTGGCGCACCCCGCCGTCCACGCCGGACACCGACAAGTAGACGGCGCGCCGGGACATCCCGATCACCGAGTCGGGGTCCGCCAGCCGGTCGAGCGGCTCCTGTTGCTGCACAATGCCTCTTTCTGCCCAGGCGGCAGCGGAAATCTGGACCAGCGGCGTCACCACCGGGGGAGCCGGAGCCGACGACGGCAAGGCGGTGCACGCGCTCGTCAGAAGTGCGAGGGCCAGGAACGATGCCGAGTTTCGGGGTGTCATCTGGTCACGGTGTAGCGGCGTTGATGGCGGTTCTCCCACAGGTACATCCACGCCCCGCGGTACAGTCCACGCCGACTGGCGCGGAGCAGATTCTCCGGGAAACCGGCAGGTGGGCCGCCGGGCCGGCCCGAGCGCCGCGTCGCAAGGATCCGCCGGACACCGCGAGGGATCAAACCGGCGATCTCCAGGGCCGAGCGGGGGGATGCCACCAACCAGCTCATGTAGAAGCCGGTCAGACCCGCCGCGTATCCGTACAGCTGCTTCTCCAGCTCCTGGTTGGTGCGCCGGTGGTAATGCCATGTCACGGCCGGTGGCCAGTGCAGAATCAAGGATCCGCGGTGCAGAAGTTCCGACAGCGCCCGGGTTTCCTCCCCGCCGTGGATGATGGCGCTCCCGAGCCGGTTGTCGAAGCCGCCGATGGAGCGCAGTGCGTCCGTCCGGAAAGCCATGTTGCCTCCGGCGCCGAAACCCGGTAGGGGGTAGAGCGGGCTGAGCACCGCCCGGCTACCGGTACGTAGTTCCTGCGGTTGCATGGGCCTGCCCTTGTTGAACCCGCCGTACCGCTCGAAATCGACCTGGGCCTGGGTTTCCAGCTCCGCCGGTAGCATCACGCCGGCCACCGCGTCGGGCCGGCCCGGTGCGGCAAATCCTCGTTTCAGCCAGGCGACCCAGTCCGGATCGGCCACTTCGTCATCATCGAGCCAGGCAACCAGATCCGTTCTGACGTAGGCGATCCCACAGTTTCGGGCGCGCGAGATGCCCGGTAACGGTTCATGGCAGGTGCGCAGTGTGAGGCCGCCGAAGTCGGTCATGGCGGCCGCGATCCTGCCGTCGGACGAGTTGTCGATGATCAACACCTCGAAGTCCGGATCGGATTGCTTCGTCAGACTCTGCAGTGCGATCGGAAGGCTGTCGGCGCGATTCGTGGGGATGGCTACGGTCAGTGACGCGTGACCCGAACAGGAGGGCGTCGCGGCGACCGGTAGCCCGGCGGCGGCGAGCTCGACGCGCACGTCGTCGAGGGTGAGTGTGGCGCGGTCTTCGATATCGAAGAATCTCGCCTCGACCACGACGCCCCCGTCCCGCACCAGGCACCAGGCCGTGCGGTACCGCTCTACGTCGACGGTCGTGGACCCGTAGCTGGTGCGGACGTCGATGTCGAGCACCACAGCGGGGCAACGCAGTTGATCCCGGCGAATTTCACGCATGTTCGATCCCCCCGATGGCAGAGTCGGCCTTGTCGTAGAGCGCACCGATCAGCCGCAGTGCCAGCACCACGATCAGAAACGTGGAATTGGCCTGCCCGGACGTCACGAATACCGAGCTGCTCACCACGTGCAGATTCGGGATACCGTGTACCGCCAGGTCGGTGTCGACGACACCGTCGGCGGGACTGGCCGCCATCCTGGTGGTCCCTATCTGATGGAAGCCGCCACCGGCCCGCGCCAGCACAGCGGCAGCCGGATCGTCGACCACGTACTCCAACCGGCCGACGCCGGCTGTCCGCAGATAACGGTCCCAGTGCCGGTGTGCCGCAAGCACTCCCTGGATGTCGTCGTCGGTGAATTTGATGTCGATGTCCAGACGGGGCATGCCCAGCTCATCGGTCGCGGCGGCCAACCGCACGCAACTCTCGTAGTGGGGCAGGTGTTCGCCGTGATATTGCAGCGGATAACGGTTGTCCGCGCTCCAGACGAAGAAGCCCGGTGGTTTCCGGCCGCGGGAAAATACCCGCTTCGCCCCGAAATCCACCGCGAAGCGAGCGGCGCCGGCGGGGTCGGACAGCACATTGCGCAGGTGCGCACGCATGGGGGATCTGGCGGCGGTGCCGTAGGGGGTGCCGGGAATCTTGGTACCCGTGAGGGAGAGGCGTTGCGCCGGCGGGGCGAGCCGGGATCCCAGCGGCGAGACCAGTGCGAGATAGGTGAGTGACAGCTGGACGTTGCGGTGTGAGGCGTCCGGTAGCTCCGGGTTGGCGATCCAGCCGGCGATGTTCGGCAGGCCGTGCTCCAGCTGATAGCCGGGTGCGAAGGTCAGTCGCCGCCGGACATAGGTGCCGTCGACATCGCGTTCGTAACCGTGCACCGTCTCGGCGGCAGGTGTGCACAGGACGAGATCGGCGATCACGCCCTCCAAATGCGCCATGTACCAATGGCCGAGGTGCCCGGAGTGGTCACCGGCGCTGCGCCCGCCCGCGGCCGGTGAGCACATGAGCAGCCGGGTACTCTCCAGTCCACCGGCCGCCACGATCACGCGGTCCGCCTCGACGGAGAAGGTGCCGCCGGCCAGGGTCTTGCACGTCACTCCGGTGGCCCGGGACAGGTCCTCGTCTATGTCGACACGCACGCAGGTGCTGTCCGTCAACACCCGCAACCTCGTCGACCCGGTCAGCACATCGCCGTACTCCCGACCGAAGTGTGTGGGCAGGGACCAGCGTTCCAGGGTGGATGCCAACACGTCACCGTCCGGAAGTCCGGGCACCATGTGTGCCGGAAGATGCGGCAGATCCTTGACGTCGAAAGCCGAACGGCCACATTTGAACCAGTCGCAGGCGGCATCGAAGTAGGGCTGCACGTCCGGATAGCTCAGCGGCCAGCGCGACGGTGCGGTGATCGGGCGGTCGAGGAAGTCCACCTCGTCATAGGGCACGCAACGCCCGCCCCAGATCGCGGAGGTACCGCCGATCTGGCGGCTCACCGTGAGCTCGACGGGCGCGTGCAGGTTCGGGTGCCGGACGGTGGCGGTCGACAATCGCTGGCGGTGCGGGTCGGGTTCGCGGCCGCCGCTCTCGATCAACAGCACATCGACCCCACGCCGCGCCGCTTCGACCGCGCAGACGATGCCTGCCGGTCCGGCGCCGACGACGACGAGCGAGGCCCGAAGCCGGGCACCGGGAGCCAGTTCGTAGCCCGACTGGACCGTCATTCGCCGAACTCCTTCCTGATCGCCCTGGCGACCTCGGTTTCGTTGGGCAGCGGCGTCGTGGCCGCCCGGTGGATCAGACGCAGGTGCCCCAGCTTCGTCGTGGACGCCAGCACGGTCCCGAACGGGTTGTTGCGGAAGGCATCCCGGGCGAGCAGCCAGATCACGGTGCGCCGGTCCGTGACGTCCGCGTCGAGGAGCTCGGTGCAGTGACGGCTCAGCGCGGGGGAATTCGCCAGCGCCTGTTCCACGCGGGGCAAGGCCGCGGAGATGAACCCGTAGGTCACGGTGTGCGGCGCGGCGGGCCGGCCCGCCGCACCCTGAACCAGGTCGTACGGGAATTGTTGAACGCCTGCGTGATCGCAGATGTAGGCCAGTGCGGGGTTCATCCGGGACAGATCGCCGGCGGGCCCCCAGCTGCCGATGAGGCCGTCGCGGCGACACTGCTCCAGGTATTCGACGACCTCCAGGTGAGTGATCGGATACCCGGCGGGCTCATGTATCAGGAAGTGGTCGATGTGGTCCCGCCGCAGCACCCGCAGGCTGTCCAACAGAGACCGCCGCGCGGCGGCGACCGAGTAGTCGCGCTCGGTGTAGAGAATCCGGTCCAGCACACCGGGGTCCTGCCGGCGTGCGGCTCCGCGCATCCTCGCCTGGAGGGCGGGCAGCCGCGACAGTCCCTGCCTGACCGGATGCTGGGTGGCTCCGGCGATGCGGCCCAGGATCGATGGACGCAAGCCGAACTTCGTCGCGACGGTCACATCGGGGCGGTGGTGCAGAAAGTCCGCGAGTTCCTTCTCGGCGATCCCGAGCCCGTACGTCGGTGCCACGTCGAAGTGCCGGATGCCCAACTCATAAGCGGCTTCGAGCATGGTGCGCCGATGCTGCGCCGAGGGCAGCGCGTACAGGCTGGCGCACCCGAAACCGAGCGTCCCAGCGGGCGCCGACGCCGCCTCGTGCGCAAATTCGCGCACCGCGTCGTCCGAAATCTCGGGGTGACCATCCATGATGCCTGCACCCGTCTTCCGTCCGCTGGGGTTCTGCACTGAACCAGCGCACGATGGCAAATCTCAACATTCCCGAACCTGGACCCACATTAGCGCATGATGAAGCCGTATGGCAGTGCTTTGCGGGCCACCACGGCCATCAGACAGCTAATTTCAGACCATCGGATGACACGGTCCTGGCGCCGCGCGAGGTGGCCCGTGGCCGACATCGTGAGATGCCGGTTCCAGAGGCCTGTCACGCCGATACGGCCCGAGTCGAGCAAACTCGTCACGGGTTGGCAAACCAGTGCGATGATGACCTGATGCGTGGGCACTGGGCGGGCGGAACGGACCAGTATCTGGCCGGGCGCCGGTTCACGTGTCTGTTCGGCGACCTGGAGATGCCCCCGCCGTCCGTGGTCGCCGCGGCCCTGTCCGAGATAGCGGCGGCCGGCACGCACACCAGGCTGGCGCTGTCCCCCGAACCGGGCCGGCGGATGTGGAATCGAGACCTCGCGACGCCGATTCCGGTGTGCCGCCTACCCGACGACGTGGCAGCCGGGAATCCCACGGATGTGCTGCAACACGTGCGTCGATCGCCCGACCCCAGGAGTCCCCTCACGGCGCATGTATCGGCGCGGCACCTGGTTCTCGATATCGACCACGGGCTGGGCGACGGACGTTTTGCGGTGGATCTGACCTCGGCGCTCTTCGCGCACTGCAAGCATGGCAGTACACCGTGGGTGTCGAGCCGTCCCACCCGACTTGCGTTGCCCCGCGCGCTTTTTCACATGTTCGCCGGCAATCCTGGACGGCTGCGTACGGTTTGGCGGCAGGCAACCGAATTCCGTTCGCCGCCGGCCCAGATGGCGGTGTCCGCGGTGCCGTGGACACCGTCGCACGCGGTGGTGCTCGCGCATGTCGGCGCGGACCAGGAGCGGGCGGTGAACCAATGGTGCCGAGCGCAGGGCGAGAAGCCGGGCAGCGCCGCCGTGTGGCTGCACCTGGTGCGCCGGGCGCTGGCAGCCGCCGAGGTGCCGATGACATCGCGGGTGATCGTCGCCTTCGACTGCCGTCGTTATCAACCGCAGGGACACGCGGCCAACGGGAATTTCATGATCGGCCTGGACCTTCCGTGTGACGTCGACGCGCCCGTCGCGGTCCTCGCCACCCGGTTGCGTGAAGTGATGGCGGCCGGCACCCCACTGGCGGGAATGGCGGCCATCTCGGCGCGGGCATTGCTGGGGTACCGGCCCGATCGAAGCGTTCCCGGCGAGCGCGCGGGGGCCGCGGCCGGGGAGGTGATGTACACGGATATGGGGCTGCTCACCCGGCTCGACGTGCCGTGGCGAGCCGGCGGCAGCAGGATCGCCACGGGTCTGTTGGACCCGGCGGGCCCGTGTGGCATCACCGTCCTGAGCGCCCGCGCCGACGACACCCGCACCATCGCAATCTCGTTTCACGACAACGTCTTCGAGCGCCAGGCCATCGAACGCGCGGCCGCGGTGCTGTGCGATCCCATGCGCATCGTCACCGGATAGCGACGGTGGCGACGACTCCGAGATGGTCCGATCCCGGCAGCGGAACCGTTCGCGCCGATATGGCCGCGCAGTCGTGCGTCAGCACATGGTCGATACCGATCACGGGTGGCGCGACGGTGTTGGCGGGATAGCTCCGGAGCAGTCCGGCACCGGCGTCACGCGCCGCGTCGTGGTAGCCGGATTCCGCCAGCGCGGTGCGGAGGTCCCGCATGTCGACGCTGCTGTTCAGGTCACCGGCGGCGATGACGCATCCCGCCCCGGCCTGATCGGCCATGGACCGCAAGGTGCGTGGGAGCTGCGCCATATCGCTGCGCCAGTCGTCGATGGGCTGGGGCCACGGGCCGGAGAGGTGCACCACCAGCACGACGGGGTCGACCTCGATACCCGGTACGTCGACGCGGGCACTCAGGAGCGGGAGCATGAAACCGGCAACGCGGCCGGTGGCGGACAACGGGAAGCGGCTCCACAGACCCACCCCTTCCGCGGCCGGACCGTCTGCGATCCAGCGGAAGGGGAAGTCGATGGCCACACCGGCGGCGGTCAGCCGCTGGACGATGTCGGGTGTCAGCTCCTGGACGGCCAGGACGTCGGCATGCTCGCGGGCGGCGGCGAGCAATCGGCCGGCGTCGGCGCGCCCCTCGTAGAGATTGGCGGTCAGTACCCGAATGGTGTTCCCGGCGGCGGTGTCACCGGACCGCACGAACACCGGCGCCTGCACGGCCGCCGCCGCGACCGCGACCAGCGTGGCCGCCGCGGCGAACACCCAGCGCCGGGACACGGCGAGCAGGACGGCCGCCGATGCGGACAGCGGCACGGCGTACGGCGCAGCGGCGGCGGCGATGAGCACGACGTGATTGGTCACCTCCAGCCAGCGCGCCAGGAAGGCACCGCCGGCAACCACCGTGGCGATGCAGGCGGCGGTGGTGGACAGCGCCCGGATCAGGTCGGGCCCTAGGGCGCTTCGTCGCGGCCGGTGCGCAGCGCCCGCAAGACCCAGCGCAGCGGATGCTTCCATGCGGCCGGTGAACGGTAGGACGTGCAGTCACACAGGGCGCAGTCGGATCCGGCACGGTAATGCTGGTGCGCAGTGCGGCCATGGCCACACAAGCAGGCACCATCGGCAGGCACAGCCTCAACATACGTGACCGGGCCGCCGTGTGTTCGGGTCTCAGATTTGTGTGTCCGCGGTACGTGGCCTGCACGGTAGGGTCGAGTGGTACGGAGGGTGCGCGGAGAGGGGGCCGTGTCATGGGTATGCAGCCCGATATGAGTCCGTTCGGCTCGCAGACGGTGACGGGACCGGGCTGGCCGAACGTCGACGAGGATGCGCTGGGTGCTGCGGCCGCGCAGTACGAGGCGCTGGCGGCGAAGATCACCGGGACGGTGGTGCCGCAGCAACAGGGCCAGCTGATGAAGCTCGCCGACGCGTGGCAGGGCGGGTCGGCCGTCGCCGCGGCGGGTGAGGCGACCACCATCATCGGCGGTCATGAGTCCAACGGCGCCTTGGCGGCCGCCATCGCGGCCAAGCTGCGCAGCATGGAGGCCGCCGTCATCGCCACCAAGACGCTGGTGAACACCATGGCCGAAGAGACGAATGCCGAGTGCATGGCCATCCAGGCCATGCCGGTCAGCAATGTGCAGGAACTGGTGCAGGCCAGGATCAAACTCGGGCTGTCGCAGAACACGGCCACGGTGACCGCCAACGCCACCGAACTCGCCAACACCATCGGAGCACCGCCGAGCCTGCCGGCCTCGGGTCCGCCCGCGGTCGGTGCGCAGCAGTTGGCCGGTCAGGACCCGCAACAGGCGATGCAGATGCTCAGCCAGATGGGCTCGATGCTCACCCAGCTGCCGCAGCAGTTGGGACAGGCGCTGGGGCAGGCCCCGCAGCAGATGATGCAGCCGTTGCAACAGCTGACCCAGCCCCTCCAGCAGCTCACCTCGATGCTCGGCAAGGGCGGATCACCGTCGGCCGGTGGCGGGCCGTCGCCCTTCGCGGCGTTCTCCAACCACCCCCTGGCGGGTGGTTCGGGCGCCGGCGGCGGCGCGGGGATGGTGCGCGCGGCGGGGCTGCCCGGCGCCGGTGGCGGATCGGCGCAGACCCCGCTGATGGCCAGTCTGGTCGGGAAGACGTTGCCGGTGGCGGTGGCCCCGGCTGAGGCCGCGGCCGGCGCCGTGGTGGGCGGCGTCGCGCCGGTCGCCGCCGGTGCAGCCGGCATGGGCGGTGGGCCGATGGGCATGATGGGCCAGCGCGGCGGCGAGGGTGGGGGAGTCAAACAGGGTCTGGCGCTACCGCCGTCACTGGATTACGGGGAAGACGAGGTCGACGACGATGAGTGGTGATCGACGATGACGAGTCCGCTGGAGAAACCCGAGGGGCTGAGCTGGGATGCGGCGTCGGTCGAACTGCCGCCGATGCCGACCATCCCACCCGGCGCCGACGCGATGAGCATGACCATCTCGGCCGTGCTGCCGACCCTCGAGGCGGCCCTGACGGCCAATGTGACCGCCGTGTCGACGAAGGAGAACATGTTCTCCGGCAAGGTGGGGGCGGCGCAGTCGGCGTACCAGAACGCCGACGAGGCCGGCGGCCAGTCGGTCGGCCAGCTCGGCAGCATGCTCGGGCAGATGGGCCAGATGAGTCAGCTGGCCCAGACACCGATGCAGGCCGCCGGCAGTCTCGGTGGGCAGACCGGAAGCTTCGGCTCGATGATGCAGCAGGCCATGGGCAGTGCCGGTCAGGGCGGCGGCTCCGGTTCGGGTGCCGGCGGCGGCGCCGGCGGACTGGGTTCGCTGGGGTCCTTGGGCTCGCAGCTGGCAGGGCAGATACCGCAGGAGCAGGGCCGCCCCGACGATCGTCAGCAGCAGGATCAGCGGGAGCAGCAGCTCAACGACCGGCAGGCGCAGCAGGACCAGCGCCAAGCCGAACAGGATCAGCGTGAGCACCAGCAGGACCAGCGGCAGGCGCAGCAGGACGCGCGTGACGCCGTGCCCCAGCACGGCGCGGCCGGGCCGGCACCCGGTGCCGCCGGTCCGGCGCCGGTATCACCGCATGAACACGGCCGACCGTCCGGTGGCGAGGACCTGTCCCGCCGGGTCTGATCAGGCGGGAACGAGCTCCACCCCGGACAGCACCACGGTGTTGTCCCGGCTCGGTGCCGTCAGTTGCCCGATGAGCTTGCCGTCCTGCTTCCAGATGTCGGCGCGCAGCGTCTCACCCGGGATGACGGTGCCGGCGAACCGTGCCCCGTAACTGCCGACCTGCGTGACATCGCCGTCGAAGAAGTGATCGACGATGGCCTTGCAACCGATGCCGTAGGTGCACAGCCCGTGCAGGATCGGCCGGTCGAACCCGGCCGCCTTGGCGAACGCGGGATCGGAGTGCAGCGGGTTACGGTCGCCGCACAGCCGGTACAGCAGCGCCTGCTGCGGCAGCGTCGGCAGCGCGATCTCGGCGTCGGGGGCGCGCTCAGGCAGTTCCACCGAGGTGGAGGGCCCCCGCTCGCCGCCGAATCCCCCCTCACCGCGGGCGAAGATGGACCGTTTGGTGGTCCACAGCACGGTGCCGGATTCGTCGGTCACGGTGGACTCGCTGACGATGACGGCGGCCTTGCCCTTGTCCCAGATCTCGGTGAAGCGCTGTTTGGACCAGGCTTTACCGCTGGTCGGGATGGGGCCGGGCACGGTGACGCCCTCGCTGGCGTGCAGCACCTTGGACAGTTCGATGTCGATGCCGGGGAACTGCACCGTCGGCGCCTCGGTCATGTGGAAGCTGACCGCGACATTGCCGAAGGTGGGCAGGACCTGCGGGGTGTTGTCGGTCAGATAGCGCAGCTCGCGTTCGTCCATCGGGTCCGCGCCCGCGCCGAGGCCCAGGTGGTACAGCTGGATATCGCTGCTGGTCCACGAGAACTCGATGGGGTCCAGGTCGGCAGCGAGCGCCTTGTCGACATCGATCGGCATGTCAGGCCTTTCCTGCCAGGTGGAGTGCGGCGAGGTAGCCGAACGTCATGGCGGGTCCGATGGTCCCACCCGGGCCGGGATAGGTGTGGCCCATCACCGGCGAGCTGACGTTACCCGCGGCGTAGAGCCCCTCGATGATCGAGCCGTCGTCGCGCAGCGCCCGGCCGTGCACGTCGGTGCGGATACCGCCCTTGGTGCCCAGGTCACCCGGCACCATCTTGGCCGCGTAGAACGGCGCGTGCTTGATCTCGCCGAGGTTGGGGTTCGGCTTGTTGGTGGGATCGCCGTAGTAGCGGTCGTAGGCACTCTCGCCGCGGTGGAAGTCCTCGTCCACCCCGGTGCGGGCGAAACCGTTGAACCGCTCGATGGTGGCGCCGAGGGCCTCGGCGGGCACGCCGGTCTTCTCGGCCAGTTCGGCCAGTGTGTCGGCCTTGACGACGACGCCGGACTCCAGCCACTTCTTCGGGATACGCTGTCCCGGTTGCAATCCCGCGAAGATGTAGCGGTCCCGGTATTGCTGGTCGAAGACCAGCCAGGCCGGCACGTTCTCGCCGGGGCCGGAGCCCTGGCCGAACTCGCCGCCGTACATGTGGTGGCAGGCCTCGACATAGGGCATCGACTCGTTCATGAATCGCTTGCCGCTGAGGTTGACGATGATCGACCCGGGCGAATTGCGTTCCGACAGCGCGAACCACGGCGCATCGACCAGCGGGACCGTCGGGCCCCACCACGAGTCCTCCATGATTTCCAATGCGGCGCCGAGCTTTTCGGCGGCCAGGATGCCGTCCCCGGTATTGGCCTTGGCCCCGACGGTCCATTCCGTGGTGATGGGCTGCCGCTGATACTTGGTGCGCATCTCCTGGTTGTGCTCGAAGCCGCCGCACCCGAGGATGACCCCTTTGCGGGCGCGGATCAGTTGCGGCTCGGCCGATTCCGGGTCACCTGCGGCACGCACATAGATGCCGCGGACCACGCCGTCCTCGACATGCAGATCCGTCAGCGCGGTGTTGAGCAGCACCGGTACCCCGGCTTCGCGCAGGCCGATGCGCAGCGGGGCGATCAGCGCGCGACCCATACCGACCAAATTCTTGCCGGTGGCGTTGGCCCAGACCGACCGTACGCCGACCTTGATGCTGCGCAGCACGCCGCGCGGGTGTCGCTTGAGTTGGTTGAGCCGTACGTAGTCCTGCTGCAGCACCACCATGTTCATCGGGACCTTGCCGTAGGGCGGTTCCAGGCCCGCCTCGTCGGGCCCGAGTTTCTTGGCGTCGAACGGCTTCGGTTCCACCGAACGGCCGGTGGCCTTGCCGCCCGGCGTCTCCGGGTAGTAATCGGAGTAACCCGGCACCCAGCACAGCTTCAGCGGCGAGTTCTTCAACACGAACGACAGCATCTCCGGACCCCGGTCCAGGTAAGTGTCGATCTTCTCGGCGGGGACGACATCGCCGATGATGGCGTGCAGGTATTTGCGGGCCGCATCGGCGGTGTCTTTGACACCGTCACGCTGGAGAATCTCGTTGTTCGGGATCCAAACTCCGCCACCTGACCGCGCAGTGGAACCACCATAGTGCGGAGCCTTTTCAACGACTACTGTCGAGAGGCCCTGGTGAGCGGCGGTAAGGGCGGCGACCATGCCGGCGGCACCGCTTCCCACCACGACCACGTCGAAGGCACCGTACTCCTGTCCAGTCATGTAGAACACGTTATAGAATTGCAGAGCCTTTCGACAACAGGCCCGCAACTGCGCCGGTCGAGGGCTTGATGAGCTTATGAGGGGAATTCACCAGATGCTGAGTGTCGAGGTTCGCGACGAGCTCGCGGCTGATCTCGCCCAGGCCGAGCGCAGCAGGGTCCCGACCACGCCGTTGACCGACCGCTACCCCGATATCGACGTGGTGGATGCCTACGAGATCCAGCTGATCAACATCCGGCAGCGCGTTGCCGAGGGAGCCCGGGTGATCGGGCACAAGGTGGGCCTGTCCTCGGAGGCCATGCAGAAGATGATGGGCGTCGACGAGCCCGACTACGGGCACCTGCTCGCCGACATGGAGGTTTTCGAGAACAAGCCGGTGAAGACGGCGAACTACCTGTACCCGCGGGTGGAGGTGGAGGTGGGCTTCGTGCTGGCCGACGACCTGCCCGGCGCGGGCTGCACCGAGGACGACGTGCTGGCCGCGACCGCCGCCTTCGCGCCGTCGATCGAACTGATCGACACCCGCATCACCGACTGGAAGATCAAGCTGTGTGACACCATCGCCGACAACGCCTCCTCGGCCGGTTGGGTGCTCGGTCCGGAACGCGTGTCGCCCAAGGATATTGACATCAAGAACATCAACGCCGTGCTCAAGCGCAACGGCGAGGTGGTGGCGGAGGGCCGCAGCGACGCGGTACTGGGCAATCCCGTCACCTCGGTGGCCTGGCTGGCCCGCAAGGTGGACAGCTTCGGCGTGCGGCTGAAGGCCGGTGACATCGTGCTGCCGGGTGCGTGCATGCGTGCGATAGATGCACGTCCAGGTGACGATTTCGTAGCAGATTTCGACGGACTAGGTTCGGTCCGACTGAGTTTCGAATAGGGGACGTTTGCAATGGCCGATAAGGCGTCAGTGGCGATTGTCGGGTCGGGCAATATCAGCACCGACCTGCTGTACAAGTTGTTGCGGTCGCAGTGGCTGGAGCCGCGCTGGATGATCGGGATCGACCCGGAGTCCGAGGGGTTGGCCCGGGCCCGCAAGCTGGGCCTGGAGACCAGCCACGAGGGTGTGGATTGGCTTCTGGCGCAAAGTGAATTGCCGGATCTGGTGTTCGAGGCGACCAGTGCGTATGTGCATCGTGCCGCGGCGCCGCGGTATGAGGCCGCCGGTATCCGGGCGATCGATCTGACCCCGGCGGCCGTGGGGCCCGGGGTGATCCCGCCGGCGAACCTGCGCGCGCACCTGGACGCGCCGAACGTCAACATGGTCACCTGCGGCGGGCAGGCGACCATCCCGATGGTCTACGCGGTAAGTCGCGCAGTGGCCGATGAAGGGGGCGTGCCCTATGCCGAGATCGTGGCGTCGGTGTCCTCGGCGTCGGCCGGTCCGGGCACCCGGGCCAATATCGACGAATTCACCAAGACCACCAGTGCCGGGGTGCAGAACATCGGTGGGGCGGCCAAGGGTAAGGCGATCATCATCTTGAACCCGGCCGAGCCGCCGATGATCATGCGCGACACCATCTTCTGCGCCATCCCCGAAGATGCCGACCACGCGGCGATCACCGCGTCGATCAAGGAGGTGGTGGCCCAGGTGCAGACCTATGTGCCCGGCTACCGCCTGCTCAACGAGCCGCAGTTCGACGAGCCGTCGGTGGTCAACGGCGGCAACCACGTCGTCACCGTGTTCGTGGAGGTGGAGGGTGCCGGTGACTACCTTCCGCCGTACGCTGGAAATCTGGACATCATGACCGCCGCGGCCACCAAGGTCGGCGAGGAAATCGCCAAAGAACGCGTCGCGGCTACCGCTGGAGGTCAGGCATGAGCACCGCCGATATCTTCTTCAACCCGATCTGGGACGTCCGGATGACCGACACGTCGCTGCGCGACGGGTCGCACCACAAACGGCACCAGTTCACCAAGGACGAGGTCGGCTCGATCGTCGCCGCGTTGGATGCGGCCGGGGTGCCGGTCATCGAGGTCACCCACGGCGACGGCCTGGGCGGCTCGTCGTTCAATTACGGGTTCTCGAAAACCCCTGAGCAGGAACTGATCAAGCTCGCGGCCGAGACCGCCAAGAACGCCAAGATCGCGTTTCTGATGCTGCCCGGGGTGGGCACCAAGGAAGACATCAAGGAAGCCCAGAACAACGGCGGCGAGATCTGCCGGATCGCAACCCACTGCACCGAGGCCGACGTCTCGATCCAGCATTTCGGGCTGGCCCGCGAACTCGGTCTGGAAACCGTCGGGTTCTTGATGATGAGCCACACCATCTCCCCGGAGAAGCTGGCCGCCCAGGCCCGCATCATGGCCGATGCCGGCTGCCAGTGCGTCTACGTCGTGGATTCGGCAGGCGCGCTGGTGCTCGACGGGGTCGCCGACCGGGTGGCCGCGCTGGTCGCCGAACTCGGCGACGACGCCCAGGTGGGCTTCCATGGCCACGAGAACCTGGGGTTGGGGGTGGCCAACTCCATCGAGGCCGTCCGCGCGGGCGCCAAGCAGATCGACGGGTCGTGCCGCCGGTTCGGTGCGGGCGCGGGCAACGCGCCCGTCGAGGCACTGATCGGGGTGTTCGACAAGATCGGCGTCAAGACCGGGATCGACTTCTTCGACATCGCCGACGCCGCCGAAGAGGTGGTGGCCCCCGCGATGCCGGCCGAATGCCTGCTCGACCGCAACGCCCTGATCATGGGCTACTCCGGGGTGTACTCCAGCTTCCTCAAGCACGCCATCCGCCAGTCCGAACGCTACGGCGTGCCCGCACACCAGCTCCTGCACCGCGCCGGGCAGCGCAAGCTGATCGGCGGCCAGGAAGACCAGCTCATCGACATCGCCCTGGAAATCAAGCGCGAACAAGAAGCCGCCGCCAACGCCTGACCCCCTTCCCGCCCAATTGATCAAACGGGCGCAAAAGTGCGGGAGCAAGCCGACAAAACGTCGATTTGGGTAACTACCAGCCGGCACGGGCAAGATAGGGCGCATGGCCACCCCTGCGACCACACGCCGCCGGGCGGGTTCGCTCGAACTGCTGCTGGTCGGTCTCATCGCGCTGGCCTTGTCGGCGAGCGTCGTCAGTGACCTGCTGACGACGAACCCCCGCGTCGCGGCGGCGGCGACCATCTTCTGCGGTGTGTTCGTCCAAGCGCTGCCGTTCCTGGTGCTCGGTGTCATCGTCAGCGGACTGGTCGCGGCGTTCGTCACCGCCGAGCGGTTGCAGCGCTGGCTACCGCGCCGGCCGGTGCTGGCGGTGGCCGCCGCCGGCGTGGGCGGGGCGGCGTTGCCCGGTTGCGAATGTGGTTCGGTCCCGGTGGCGCGCCGGCTGTTCAGCGGTGGCACCGGTGGGGCGGCGCTGACCTTCATGCTCTCCGCGCCGGCGATCAACCCGGTGGTGCTGGTGGCCACCGCGGTCGCCTTCCCCGGTCAGCCGCAGATGGTGGTGGCCCGCTGCGTCGCATCGCTTCTCACCGCCGTCGTCATGGGTCTGCTGTGGCAGCGCTGGGGCCGCACGGACTGGGTCACCCGCACCCTGCCGACCCCGCATGACGACGCGGCACCGCGCTGGGCGGTCTTCACCGGCGCGGCCCGGCACGACTTCCTGCAATCCGCCGGCTACCTGGTGCTCGGTGCGGCCGCCGTGGCGCTGCTGCGGGCGTTCGTGCCGTCCTGGGTGTTCGGCCACGTCGCGGGCAATCTGCTGGTGGGCATCGCCATGATGGCGGTGCTTGCCGTGGTGCTGGCGTTGTGCTCGGAGGCGGACGCCTTCGTCGCCGCCGGGTTCACCATGTTGCCGTTGCTGCCCCGGCTGGTCTTCCTGGTCGTCGGCCCGGCCATCGACGTGAAGCTGTTCGCCATGCAGGTCGGCATGTTCGGGCGCGCGTTCGCGGTCCGGTTCGCGCCGGTGACGTTCGTGGTGGCGACGGCCAGCGCCGTCGTCGTCGGACTGCTGGTGCTGGGTACGACATGAGCCGGGTCACCCAGAACACGCTGGTGCTGCTGATCGGGTTGAGCGCCGGCCTGCTGGTACGCAACGGCACCTACCTCAACTTCGTGAAGCCGGGCTTGCTGCCGTGGTTGATCGCCGCCGCGGTGCTCCTCGTGGCGCTCGCGCTGGCCGGCTTCGTCGCCGACGCCCGGTACGGCGCGGGCGAACACCATCACCATCGCAGTATGGCCTGGTTGCTGCTGATCCCGGTGGCGCTCACCGCTTTTGTGGCGGTGCCCGCGGTGGGCGTGGTCGGTGCCGCCCCGGAAACCCTGGCGGCCGCGCAGCCGCAGAAGCGGGCGTTCCCGCCGTTGCCCGCCGACGGCACGGTCTCCCTGCCCGAACTCCTGATGCGGGCGGCCGCGGACTCGACGAACAGCCTGGACAATCGAACGGTCACCACCACGGGTTTCATCATGGGTGCCGACCTGGCCCGGGTGGTCATCATCTGCTGCGCGGCCGACGCGCAGTTGGCCCGAGTTCACTTGTCCGGCAACGTCTCCGAGCAGCCCGAGGACACCTGGCTGCGCGTCGAGGGCCGCGTGGTGCCCGGTACGTCGAATCCGGCCACCAATTTCGTCCCGACGCTGGAGGTCGTCCGCGCCACCCCGATTCCCAAACCGGCCAACACCTACGCGTACTGAGCGGCTGGTCAGCTGGGCGTGTATCCCGGTTTGGCCAGCAGCTCACGCAGACCGGCGTCGATGAAATCGGTGTCGACGGCATTGCTGCCGCCGCCGGCGAAGTGTCCCCAGATGCCGGGGATCACCCGCACTTCGCCCTGCGGGATGAACTGACTGGCCCACTGCTCGTCCTCCGGCGGGAAGTACAGGTCCTTCTCCGCGGGCATGGCGAGCAGCGGACACCGGATCGATGCCAGCGCCTTCTTCTGGTCGCCACCGAAACCCGGTGTGTTCCCGACGTTCCCGCTGTGCCAGGTGCCGATCATCGCGATCAGGTTGTTGGGGTCGCGTCCGTCGCGGAAGAAACCCTCCCAGAACCCGTACAGGAAGTCGTCCAACGACGTGTAGCCGAGCTGGCGCCAGGTCTCCTCCCAGTAGAACGCCTGGGAGTAACCCCAGCCCGAATAGACGCGGGCAAAAGCCCGTAGTCCCTTGATCGGCGGCTTGTCGGGGTCATAGTCGCCACCGGCGAAGGCGGCGTCGGCCGACAGGGCGGTGACCAACGATTCCAGGAACACCTTGTTGTGCGGGGCTGTCGCGCTGGAGCCGCAGAACGGAGCGGCCCGCTGCACCATCTCGGGGTGGCTCACGGCCCACTGATACGTCTGCCCGGCACCCATCGACCAGCCGGTGACGAGGGCGATCGACGAGATGCCGAATTTCTCGGTGACCAGCCGATGCTGCGCTTCGACCTGGTCGTAGAACGTGACGGCCGGAAAGCGGGGGCCGTCATAGGGTGCGGGGGTATTCGACGGTGAGGATGACAGACCGTTGCCCAGCATGTTCGGGATGATGATGAACCGTTCGCCGGGATCGAGGGCGCGCCCGGGCCCGATGAGCCATTCGTTGTTCGTGTGCCAGCCGGAGTACCAGGTGGGGTAGACGACCACGTTGGACTTGTCGGCGTTGAGGGTGCCGTAGGTCTTGTAGGCGAGCGTGGCACCCCGAAGTGTGTGGCCGCTCTGCAGGGTGAAGTCGCCGAGGTCGAAGTACTCGGCATCGGTGGGTGCGGGCATGGGCGGTCCTTTCGGCGACGGCGGTGCGGTCCGTCGCGCGGCGTTTATTGCCATTTGGAAGTAAATGCAAACCTACACGCAGGGCGCGCGGCGTCAAGCGGAAACGTTCGGCTCGCGGGAGCGCCGTGTCGAGCCCGGTGGGCCGCCCGGCATCATGGGGGCATGGCAACACGCGGCGAGGCGCAGGCGATCCTGGAACAACTCGCCGGCCCGGGCGCCGTGCTGCGCGACGATCAGTGGACGGCCATCGAG
The DNA here is from genome assembly GCF_000613185.1 of Mycolicibacterium cosmeticum. Classification (NCBI taxonomy): domain Bacteria; kingdom Bacillati; phylum Actinomycetota; class Actinomycetes; order Mycobacteriales; family Mycobacteriaceae; genus Mycobacterium; species Mycolicibacterium cosmeticum. The sequence goes on along the minus strand of NZ_CCBB010000001.1, from coordinate 2,279,844 downwards.
GCGCTGGTGGTGCACCGGCGGCGTGCCCTGGTGGTGCAGCGCACCGGCTGGGGCAAGTCGGCGGTGTACTTCATCGCCGCCAAACTGCTGCGGGCCGCCGGGCGTGGCCCGACGGTGATCGTGTCGCCGCTGTTGGCGTTGATGCGCAATCAGGTGGCCGCCGCGCAGCGAGCCGGGGTGGCCGCCGCGACCATCAATTCCAGCAATGTCACCGAATGGGACGGCGTGCACCAGCGGGTGGCCGCGGGGGAGCTCGACGTGTTGCTGGTCAGCCCGGAACGGTTGAACAATCCGGACTTTCGCGACGCCGTGCTGCCCGCGCTGGCCGCCGACGCCGGTCTGGTGGTGGTCGACGAGGCGCACTGTATCTCGGACTGGGGCCACGACTTCCGTCCCGACTATCGCCGGATCCGCACGCTCATCGGCGAATTGGGCACCGACATACCGGTTCTGGCCACCACCGCGACGGCCAACGACCGGGTGGTGGAGGACGTGGCGGCGCAGTTGGGCGTGGGCGTCGGCGTCGGCGGTGCCGACACCGTGGTGCTGCGCGGCGGGCTGGACCGCGAGTCGCTGCGGTTGTCGGTGGTGCAGGCCGGCGGCCCGGCGCAACGCGCGGCATGGATTGCCGCGCAGCTTGATTCGCTACCCGGGTCGGGCATCATCTACACGCTCACGGTGTCCCAGGCCCACGACATCGCGACCCTGCTACGCGAGCGCGGTTATCACGTCGGTGCCTACACCGGGTCGACCGAAGCCGCCGAGCGTGAGCAACTCGAGGCCGATCTGCTGGCCAACCGGGTCAAGGCGCTGATCGCCACGTCGGCGCTGGGCATGGGATTCGACAAACCGGATCTCGGGTTCGTCGTGCATCTGGGCGCACCCTCCTCGCCGATCGCCTACTACCAGCAGGTGGGTCGCGCCGGGCGCGCCACCGCCAGTGCCGAGGTGATCCTGCTGCCCGGGCGTGAGGACGCCGACGTGTGGCGGTATTTCGCCTCGGTGGCCTTTCCGTCGGAAGCCATGGTGCGCAAGGTGATCGATGCGCTGGAACCGGACCGTGCACTGTCCACGGCCGCGCTGGAGCCGCTGGTCGACCTCAACCGGTCCCGCCTGGAGATGGTGCTCAAGGTGCTCGACGTCGACGGCGCGGTCCGCCGGGTCAAGGGCGGCTGGATCAGCACCGGACAACCATGGGTGTACGACGAGCCGCGTTACCGCAAGCTGGAGGAAGCCCGGCAGCGGGAGCAACAGGCCATGCTGGACTACCAGTCGACCACCGAGTGCCGCATGGCGTTCCTGCGCCGTCAACTCGACGATCCCGAGCTGACCGCCGAGCACCGATGCGGGCGGTGCGACAACTGCACCGGCCCGCAATATGCGTCGACGGTGGACGCCGCGGCCGCGGAGTCGGCCCGTGCCCAGTTGATGCGTCCCGGGGTGGAACTCGCCCCGCGCAAGCAGTGGCCCACCGGGTTGGCGGCGATCGGTGTCGAGCTGTCCGGGCGCATCCCGGACGGACCCGAGCCCGGCCGGGTGATCGGCCGGCTCACCGACCTCGGCTGGGGCGCCCGGTTGCGGCGGCTGCTCGACGAGCCGGACGGCGATGTTCCCGACGACGTGGTGCAGGCGGCCATCGAGGTGCTCAAGGCGTGGGACTGGACGGCCCGGCCCACCGCGGTGCTGGCCATGGATTCGGCCACCCGTCCGCTGCTGATCCGTTCGGTGGCGGCGCGGCTGGCGCAGATCGGCCGGCTGACCGACCTCGGCGTCCTGGGCTACCGGGCCGGGCACCGGCCGGTCACCGCGGCCAATTCGGCGTACCGGGTGGCGGGGCTGCGGGACGCCTGGGAGCCACCCACCCCGATCGATGTCGGACCGGTGCTGCTGGTCGACGATTTCGCCGACACCGGGTGGACGCTGACCATGGCGGCCCGGGTGGTGCGCCGGGCCGGCGCCTCAGCCGTGCTGCCGTTCGCGTTGGCCGCGGTGCGCTGAGAACCCCAGCTGACCGGCGACCGCCTCGACGCCGGTGAGTCGAATATCGCTGCGCCGGATGGTGTTCCAGGCGTCCCGGGTCATGGTGAACGAGAGCATCAGGTCTTGGCGGTCACGGCGCAGCTCGACCGCATCACCGGTGCGCACGTAGGGCAGCGAACGGGTGACCGCCAGCGATGCCGCGTTGTCATGCCACGCGCGGGTGACGGCCTGCTGCGCGCCCAGACCCGCGAAGATGAGGTGCAGCGCGGCCTGACGCATCTCCTTGCCGAGGCCGCGGCCCTGGTGGGCGCGGCCCAGCCAGGATCCCGTCGTCACCGAGCGGTGCTGGGGGAAGTCCTCGGCATGCACCGTGCACACCCCGACGGGCCGGCCGTCGGCCATCACCGCCAGGGGGATATCCCAATGCTCGGGCGTGACCTCGGCTCGGCACCGCCAGAAGTACTGCACGGTATTGCGTTCCAGCCGCGGTGACTCGACGTCGGTCCAGGGCTCGGTGAACGGCATGGTGGCCGGGTCGTGGATGCCGCGGGCCGCCAGCATCGCCAACTCGGTGGCCAGCTCGTCGGTGATGTAGCGCAGGGCCAGGTTCGGGGTGCTCACCTCCAGCTCCGCCAGAGGCCAGATCGGATCCGCCATGGCTGCCATCGCAGCACAGGAAGCGGTTCAGGGGAAACGATTTTCGGTTGCGGGCTGGCGCCACACGGTGTGCTCAGTCCGGTGCGGTACCGCCCAGTTGGGCCGTCAGCGTGCCGGCGGTGGCCATCACGGCACGCGCCCGCTGGGTGATCTCGCGGTCGGTCAGCGCGTGGCCGACCTGGAGCGAGACGACCATCACCTGGCGCCGGTGGTGGTCGAACACCGGGGCGGCGATGACGCTGATGTCGTGGCGGGTGTGCGGATCCGCTTCGCTGCTGTCTGCTCTTCGCGCAAGCGGCTCATCACTCGGCAGATACACACGCTCCCCGATATCGGACACCAATTCACCCAGCAGCGCCCGTAATTCGTCGGGGAGTGTGCTCGACATCCCGGCCATCAGGGCGTAGAGCCGCCGGCCGCCGGGGGTGAGGCGCTCCACCAGGTAACCGGTTCTGCGGCATTCGGCGATCACCCGTTCCAGGCGCTCACTGTCGGTGCGCAGGGGGATGGTCGGCTCCTTGGCCAGCCATTCCCGTACCGCGCGCTCGTCCCACAGCACGAACATCAGCCCGACCGGCGGGGCGAACGGGTAGCTCTGGCCGACCCGCACCGCCGGCGGGGTGCCGGTCGGTGCGACGAGTTCGAGCAGGGTGATCCGGTCGTCGACCACACCCGACAGCGCCGCGGTGCCGGCGAACGCTTCGCTCAGTCGCCCGAGCTCGGTGCGTGCGGCGGGGCTGACCCGCATCGATTCCTGTGCGGTGTGGCCCAGCGCGATCAACGCGGGGCCCAATCGATAGGTCTTCTCGGTCGCCTCGCGCACGAGATAGCCGGCGTCGGCGAGGGTCGTCACGATGCCGAGGCAGGTGGGCTTGCTCAGCCCGACCCGGCGGGCCAGCTCGGACAACCCGAAGCGGTCGTGGGGATGGCGGGCCAGGAACTCCAGGATCGCCACCACCCGAGCTGTCGGCGGTGACGCGCGGCCGGCCGGTTCCGGCAATGTCATGACGACCCCTTCGTTGACTGAGACTAGAACGCGTTCTAGTCTCAGGTCGGAAACTCTACCACTGCGGTCCAATATTGGAACGCAGGGAACGGATGGAGATGTACGCACAACCATTCCTGGACGCCATCGCCGAGGCCGAGCGCCTGGTGTGCGAGGCGCATTTCATCGAGTCCGAAGCCGACCTCATGGAAGGTCTCCAGTACCTCGCGGGCGGCATCTCGGCCTGCACCCACATCGCGTTCGACTACGACCGGGACCACCCGTTCCTGCATACGGGCACCGGTCCGTTCAACAAGATGGGCCTGGACAACCCGGACACCATGTACTTCGGCACCCGAGTGCACGCCGGTCACGAGTATGTGGTGACGGGGCGCCGCGGGACCACCACCGATGTCAGCTTCCAGCTGCTCGGCGGTGAATACACCGACAAGGTGGTGCCCGACAGCGAGACCGCGTTCGACGATCGCAAGCTCGACATCGCCGAGGACGGCACCTTCGAATGGCGGTTCACCCCGGCGACGCCGTCACAATTGGTGATCCGCGAGGTCTACAACGACTGGTCGGCCCAGCGTGGCTCCTTCGCCATCGCGCGGACCGACACCGCGGGCACGGCGCCACCGCCGCTCACCCGTGAGCTGATCGAGAAGCGTTTCGCGGTGGCGGGCGCGCAACTGGTGCAGCGCGTCAAGACTTGGCTGCAGTTCCCCAAATGGTTCTACGACAACCTGCGGGTCAACACACTGACCGCGCCGCGGCTGACACCCGGCGGCTTGGCCACCCAGTACTCATCGGTCGGGCACTACGACATCACGCCCGACCAGGCCGTGCTCATCACGCTGCCCGTCACCGACGCGCCGTATCTGGGCTTCCAGCTGGGCAGCCTGTGGTACATCTCGCTGGATTACATCAACCACCAGACCTCGCTGAACGGCACTCAGGCCCAAGCGGATCCGGACGGCAAGATCCGCATCGTGGTCTCCGATTCGAATCCCGGGGTGACGAACTGGTGTGAGACGTTGGGGCACCGCAAGGGCTATCTGCAGTTCCGGTGGCAGCGGGTGTCGCGCGAACTGACCGAGGCCGACGGACCGACCGCCGAGATCGTGGACCTGGCCGAGCTGCCGGCAAAGCTGCCGTACCACGAATCGAACAAGATATCCGAGGATGACTGGCGGGCCCGGATCGCGCTGCGGCAGAAGCAAATCGGCGAAAGAATGGTGGGTTAGATGTCCGGACTGTTGCAAGACAAGGTCGTCGTCATCAGTGGTGTCGGGCCGGCGCTGGGCACCACGCTGGCCCGGCGTTGCGCCGAGGCCGGCGCCGATGTGGTGCTGGCCGCGCGCACCGTGGAGCGCCTGGATGATGTCGCCAAGCAGGTGACCGCGCTGGGCCGGCGGGCGGTGGCGATCGGCACGGACATCACCGACGACGAGCAGGTCGCCAATCTGGTGTCGGAATCGGTTGCCGCATACGGCAAGATCGACGTGCTGATCAACAACGCGTTCCGGGTGCCGTCGATGAAACCGTTCGCCAAGACCAGCTATGAGCACATCCGTGAGACCGTCGAGCTCACCGTGCTGGGGGCGCTGCGGCTGATCCAGGGCTTCACCCCCGCGCTGACGGAGGCCAAGGGATCGGTGGTGAACGTCAACTCGATGGTGGTCCGGCACTCCGATCCCAAGCAGGGTGCCTACAAGCTGGCCAAGTCCGCGCTGCTGGCCATGTCCCAGTCGCTGGCCAGCGAGCTCGGTGAGGCCGGTATTCGGGTGAACTCCGTTCTGCCCGGCTATATCTGGGGCGGCACGCTGCAGAGCTACTTCGAGCATCAGGCCGGCAAATACGGCACAACGGTGGACGAGATCTACAAGGCGGCTGCGGCCAACAGCGACCTCAAGCGGTTGCCGACCGAGGACGAGGTGGCCTCGGCCATCCTGTTCATGGCCAGCGACCTGTCCAGCGGCATCACCGGCCAGACCCTGGACGTCAACTGCGGAGAGTACAAGTACTGATCATGAGCCCCAGAACCAATGTAGGCACCGTCGAAGACCTGCACGCGTCGGCCGTCAAGGCCTGCGGCCTGGACGATTTCGGATCCGACGACGACAACTACAAGGAGGCGCTGGCGGTCCTGCTGGAGGCTTATCAGCGCGACGCCGACCTGACCGAGTTGGGCAGCAAGATGCAGCGCTTCTTCGTCAGGAATGCGTTGGTCGCCCGCCTGGTTTCCGAGGCGGCGTTCAAGCAGTACCCCCAGCATGCCGACGTCCCGATCGAGCGACCGATCTTCGTCACCGGGCTGCCGCGCACCGGCACGACGGTGATCCATCGGCTGCTCACCGCCGACCCCGCGCACCAGGGCCTGGAACTGTGGCTGGCCGAGTTCCCGCAGCCCCGGCCGCCGCGGGAAACCTGGTCGCAGAACCCGGTTTTCGCGCAGCTGGACGCCCAGTTCACCAAGGCGCACGAGGAGAACCCGGACTACACCGGTCTGCACTACATGACCGCCGACGAGGTGGAGGAATGCTGGCAGCTGTTGCGGCAGTCGCTGCACTCGGTGTCGTACGAGACCCTGGCGCACATCCCCACCTATTCGCGGTGGCTGGCCCAGCAGGACTGGACCAAGTCGTATCAGCGGCATCGCCGCAACCTGCAACTGATCGGCCTCAACGAACCGGAAAAGCGTTGGGTCCTCAAGAATCCCAGTCACCTGTTCGCGCTCGATGCGTTGTTCGCGACGTATCCCGACGCGCTGGTGGTGCAGTGTCACCGGCCGGCCGAGACGATCATGGCGTCCATGTGCTCGCTGGCCCAGCACACCACCGAGGGCTGGTCGAACACGTTCCGGGGCGAGGTGATCGGGGCCGACTCGATGGAAACCTGGTCACGCGGACTGGAACTCTTCGAGGCCGAGCGGGCCAAGCATGATCCGGCGCAGTTCTGCGACGTCGACTATTTCGAGTTCGTCAAGGATCCGATCGGTGCGGTGGAGGGCATCTACCGGACCTTCGGGATCGAGTTCACCGACGCGGCGCGCCAGGCCATGCAGGACAGCCACGCCAAGAGCCAGCAGGGGCCGCGCGCGCCCAAGCACACCTATTCGCTGGCCGACTACGGGTTGACCGCCGAGCAGGTCAAGGAGCGGTTCAAGGGGTTGTGACCGTCACGCGGTGGTATTGGCAAGCTGCTCAATGCGTTTGAGGGCATCCTTGGCCAGCGCGCCGACGTTGTAACCGTTGACCGGGCCGCAGGTGGTCAGCTCGACGGCCGCATTGTGCGCGGCGACGAAGGCGTTGTCGCACGCCCAGTCGGCGCCGTGGAACGACCACACCACGATGTCCGGTGACCGCGGATCGGCCGGCGCCGGCCCCATCGTGAACTGGTACGTGCGGCCCTTCATGTCGGCGACGGTGAACGGGGTGTCCCGGCACGACGCCAGGATGGCCCGTGCCCCGTCGACGGCGGCCCTGGGGTCGAAGTCCGAGGCGTACACGGCGACGATCTCCTCGACGTACACCTCGTGGCCGTCCGTGGTGACCCAATGCCCGCCGTCGGTGGCGGCCGGATGGTGCTCGACGATGAAGGGGGCGTCCTGCTCGCGGGCCACGCCCGCGCAGGAGTCGGGTTCGACCGTGACGAACCGGTTGCCGTCCTTGTCCTGGGCGTGCTTGCTCAGCAGATCGCCGACCTGGGTGGCCAGGATGGGGCCCACCCGCGGCGCCGAATGCGGTACCGCGGTGTCGATGACGCGGGTACACCCGGTCAGGTCGGCCATCAGCCCGACCGCGACGACGCAGCTAGCCGTCGCCAGGCGACGGCGCGCTCGACACCTCTTCCAGACAGCCTTCCGCGACGGCATGCCTGATGCTATCGGTCAGCTTGGGGCAGGACCGGGCCCGGGCGGGATCGCCGCCGGCGGCCCGGATCTCACTGAACACGGCGCACCGCCGGGTGGCCTCACCGTTCCACTGCACCGAGGTGTGCTCCGGACCCAGCTTCTTCACCTGCACGGCGACGTGGCAGAACCGGCAGTCCACCGACACCAGGCCCGACGTCAGGTAGCGCTCCCGATCCCGCGCCGTGGCCTCTCGCACGGCGGCGGCCCGGTGTGGGTCGTCGGCGAAATCCGGTGCCTTGGACCAGGAGCCGGCCGCCGGCGCGGCGGTGCCGGCGGGCTGGTCGTGCTCGTCGTGGCCGAGCAGTTCCAGCATCGAGCGGGCCAGATTGTCGACATCCGGCGTCCGGGCCCGCTCGTTGTGGGTGGTCATTGGGTCGGTTGGGTCGCGGCTTCGTTCTGACGCTTGAGGTTCTCCTCGACCTCGACGTGCCACTTCTCGTTGGCGGCCGTGGTGTCGACCTCCATCTCGAACCGGTCGGTCATGTCCGGGGTGATGTCGGCGACGTCGACGTAGAACTGCTGGTACCACCGGCGCATCTGGTAGACGGCGCCGTCCTCCTCGACCAGCAGCGGGTTGTCGATCCGGGTCTTGTGCTTCCAGATCTCGACGTCCTGCAGGAAGCCCTTGCTGACGCCTTCGGTGAACACCCGTGCCAGCTTGTCGGTGGTCTTCTCGTCCAGGCCCTTGGGCTTCTCGACGATGACGCCCCACTGCAGCATGAACGAGTCCTGGGTGACCGGGTAGTGGCAGTTGATCAGGATCGACTCGGCCTTGAAACCGCCGTAGTTGTTGTGCAGCCAGTTGATCATGAACGACGGCCCGAAGTAGCTCGCCTCGGAGTCCAGGTGTGCTTCGCCGTACGAGGTACCAAGGTCGTTCACGTCGGGCCGGCCCACGTTGTGCAGGTACTGCGAGGCGATGTGGCCCTCGAAGACATTCTTGAAGTAGGTCGGCAACCCGAAGTGGATGTAGAAGAAGTGCGCCATGTCGGTGACGTTGTCGATGATCTCGCGGCAGTTGGAACCTTCGATGAGCATCGAGTTCCACCGCCAGTCCGTCCAGTCGTCACTGGCGAACTCCGGGATCTCCGGGATCCGGACCTCGGGCTGCGGCGGGTTGCCTTCGTGGTCGTGCCAGACGAACAACAGGCCGCCGCGGACGTCGGTGTGCCAGGAACGAGTTCGGGCCAGCCGCGGCGTGCGCTTGGCGTAGGGCACCAGCTTGCACCTGCCGTCACCACCCCAGCGCCAGTCGTGGAACGGGCAGGCCACCTCGTCGCCCTTGATGGTGCCCTGCGACAGGTCACCACCCATATGGCGGCAGTAGCCGTCGAGGATCTTGAGCTCACCCTGCGAGTCGGCGAAAACCACCAGTTTGGTACCGAACGCCTGCACCGGGTGCGGCTTGCCGTCCAGGAAGTCCTGCACCGGCCCGAGGCAGTGCCAGCCGCGCGCATAGCGATCTGGCAGCGCGCCAGTGTCGATCTCCCTGATGCCGGCGGCGGCAGATTCGGTACTCACGGTGGGCCTCCCGTATCGGTCTCTCTAACTAGAACACGTTACAGTTTTGCTCCTCCATCGCGCAACGCGTGTATGCCCACCTGCGGTATATGTGAACCATGCCTCTTTACGAATTCGAGGGTCGGGCCCCCGTGGTGGACCCGGGGGCCTTCGTCGCGCCGACCGCGACCCTGGTCGGTGACGTGCACATCGCCGCCGGAGCATCGGTCTGGTTCAACGCCGTGCTGCGGGCCGACTACGCGCCAATCATCATCCGAGAAGGGGCCAACGTGCAGGACGGGTCGGTGTTGCACGCTCCACCCGGGATCCCCGTCGACGTCGGCCCGGGGGCGACCATCGCGCACGGTTGTGTCATCCACGGCGCGCATATCGGCAGCGATGCGGTGATCGCCAACCACGCCACAGTGCTCGACGGCGCGGTGATCGGGGCCCGCACCCTGGTCGCCGCACACGCGCTCGTGGTGGGCGGGACGAAGGTTCCCGACGAGGTCCTGGTCGCCGGTGTGCCTGCCAAGATCAAGGGACCGATCGCCGGCACCAGCGCGCAGATTTGGGTCCAGACCAACGGCGAGGCCTATCAGGACCTGGCGCGCCGCTACCGCGAAGGCCTCACCGAGGTACTCACAGGGCAGTAGCCAGCCCGGTGCGCAGGGCGATCGCCTGCATCTTGCCGACATTGGTGACGAACTGGTCGGTGGTGGGATCGCCGATCGCGCTCTGGAACTCCAGCCGGACCAGCGCCCGGTCCACCGTGAAGAACATCAGCGTGACGGACTTGTCCTCCTCGGGTTTGGCGCCCCTGACGACGATGCCGCCACTGCCGACCGCGATGGGCTGCGGCGTGCCGCCGGCGACCAGCGACGGCAGCGTGGCCTGGGCCTGCTTCAGGGTGGCCGCGGCGGTCGCGGCGTCCGGGTAGATCAGCACCACACTGCTGATCGCCCGGGTGTCCTCGTCGTTGACGAAGAAGGCGCTGGCGCCGGGCACCCCGTCGGGTTGGGACTGCACCGACTGTTGGTGGAAGGTGTCCTCGGTGTCGCTGAGGTCGTCGGCGGTGACCAGGAGCTTCTGGTAGTCCGGTGCCGCCTTGGCCGACGGCGGGGCCGTCGTGCTGGTCGAGGTGGGCTGGGCGGGGAAACCGGGCAGGCTGGTCGCCGCGGGGGTGCTGCCGTTGGTGCCGGCGCAGCCGCTGATCAGGACCGCGGTGAGGACGGTTGGGACTGCGAAGCGAAACAATGTGCTCTGTCGACTCGTGGGAAAGGTTGACTTCGGAACTACGGTCAACCGTACAGAGCCTAGGTGGGTGTCGCCGTGCTCGCCGCCCGGTCCACTTCCCAGTACGCCCGCAAGGCCACCATCTCGCCCTGGGCGTTCACCCGGTAGGTGAACACGCCCTCGGTGGTGATCCGATGCCCACCCATCGTGGTGACGATGCTGCCGATATTGGCCTCCTCGTCACCGCACTGGAAGGTGTCGACGAAGTGGAACTCCAGGTTGTCGGTGGGGGCGATCGCCTTGTCCCAGAACGCCGCGATCGCCTCCTTGCCGCGGTGCCCGGCGCCCTCGGGGTCGAAGAACGACGGCCCGATCGGATCCTGCACCACCGCGTCGTCGGCGAATACCGCCAGCCACGCCTCCTTGTCCCGCGCGGCCACGGCGGCGCGGGAACGCTTGCCCGCCAGGTGCGCGGGATGTTCGGGATCGGTGATCGCCATGTCAGCCCTTCGGCGTCGGCTTGTCGGCGCCCACCACCCACATGGAGTAGTACTGCGCACCGCCGCCGTAGGCATGGCCGAGCGCCTTGCGGGCGCCGGGCACCTGGTGAGCACCGGCCTTGCCCATCACCTGGATGGCCGATTCGGCGAACCGGATCATGCCCGAGGCGCCGATCGGATTCGAGGACAGCACGCCGCCGGAGGCGTTGAACGGGATCCGCCCGCCGATCGCCGTCTCGCCCGCCTCGGTGAGCTTCCAGCCCTCACCCTCGGGGGCGAAGCCGAGGCTTTCCAGCCACATCGGCTCGTACCAGGAGAACGGGACGTACACCTCGGCGGCGTCGATCTCGTCGATGGGGGAGGTGATGCCGGCGTCGCGCCACAGTGCCGCGGCCGCGTCCCGGCTGGCCTGTGGGTTCACCTGGTCGCGGCCGGCGTAGGCCAGGGGCTCGGTGCGCAACGCCGTGGCGTGCACCCACGCGACGGGGTGACCCTTGGCGAGATGCGCCTCGGCGGCCTCCTCGTTGCCGATCACCATGGCCGCCGCACCGTCGGAGGACGGGCACGTCTCGTCGTAGCGGATCGGATCCCACAGCATCGGCGAGGACATCACCTTCTCGACGGTGATGTCGGGCTGGTGCAGGTGCGCCAGGGGGTTCTTGGCCCCGTTGAGGCGGTCCTTGACGGCCACGATGGCGCCGATGTGGTTGGGGGCGCCGGAACGGCGGATGTAGGCGCGGATGTGCGGGGCGAAGTACCCGCCCGCGCCGGCGCCCACCGGCTTGGTGAACGGCACCGGAATGCTCAACGCCCACATGGCATTCGACTCCGACTGCTTCTCCCACGCCATGGTCAGCACGCGCTTGTACTTGCCGGACTGCACCAGGCTGGCCGCGACGATCGCGGTCGACCCACCGACCGAGCCAGCGGTGTGCACCCGGATCAGGGGCTTGTTGGTGGCGCCGACAGCGTCGGCCATGAACAGTTCGGGCATCATGACGCCCTCGAAGAAGTCGGGCGCCTTGCCGACCACCACCGCGTCGATATCGTCGAACGTGGAGTCGGCGTCCGCCAGTGCCCGGTCGATGGCCTCGCGCACCAGCCCGTTCATCGACACGTCGTGGCGTTTGGCGACGTACTTCGTCTGCCCGGTGCCCAGCACCGCTGCGAGCTTGCCCGCCACTAGATCTTCTCCTCTTCGCGCAAGCGGCTCATCGGCTATTTCCCTTCCAGAACGGCGACGAGATTCTGTTGCAGCGCAGGCCCACTCGTGGCGTGGGCCAGCACCCGCTGTGCTGAACCGTCGAAGATGTGCTGTGCGGCGTAACCGATGCGCTCCAGGCCCGCCGAGAACATCGGATTGGCGGACAGGGCGCCGCCCGACGGGTTGATCTTGGTCTTGTCGGTCAACCCGATCGCTTCCTTGAGGATCAGATGCTGGTGGGTGAAGGGTGCGTAGATCTCGGCCACGTCGATCGAGCCGGTATCGCCTCCCGTGGCCGCCTGCGCCGAGGCCGCCGTCGACGGGGATACCGTCAGGTCGCGGGCGCCCAGGATCGGCGTCTCGATACGGTGCTCGAAACCGGTGATCCAGGCAGGGTTTTCGCGCAGCTCGCGGGCTTTGTCCCCGGCCGCCAGCACGATGGCCGATGCCCCGTCGGTGATCGGGGCGATGTCGTGGCGGCGCAGCGGATCGGCGAAGTAGGGCCGCGACAGCAGGTCGTCAATGCTGCCGGTGACCTCTTCCCGGTCGGTGCGCCCGCCCGCGGCGTAGGAATCCAGCGCCACCTGGGCCATCTGCTCGGCCGTCCACTTGCCGGCGTCCAGTCCGGCCCGCGCCTGCAGGCCCGCGATCGACACCGAGTCCGGCCACAGCGGCGCGACGGTGTACGGATCGGTCTGCAAGGCCAGCACCCGGCGCAACGTGCCCGCCGAGGACTTGCCGAAGCCGTACACCAGCGCGGTCTCGACCTGGCCGGTGAGCAGTTTGATGTAGGCCTCGTACAGCGCCCAGGCGGCGTCCATCTCGACGTGGCTCTCGTTGATCGGGGGGATGGCACCGATCGAGTCGATCGCCGAGATGAACGAGAAGGCCCGGCCGGCAAGGTAATCCGACGATCCCGAGCACCAGAAGCCGATATCGGTCTGCTTGATGCCGAGTTGGTCGTAGAGCTGGTGGAAACACGGCATCAGCATTTCGACGCCGTTGGTGGTGCCGTCGGTGCGGCGGACGTGGGGCGCGTGCGCGAAGCCCACCACTGCGATATCGGTCATGTGCGTGCCGGCCTTTACAGGTGGTGCTTGTAGGAGTCGTAATCGGCGTCGGGTTCGCCGGTCGGCTTGAAGTAGTCGATGTTGTCGATACCCAGCCCCCATTCCTCGCGCGGCTTCCACACCGCCTGCACGCGCATGCCCATCCGCACCTCGGCCGGGTCGATCTCGGTGACCAGATGCAGGAACGGGATGTCGGCGCCGTCGAGCAGCACGTAGGCCGCGACGTACGGCGGCTTGATGCGCTGCCCGGTGAACGGGATGTTGATGATCGCGAAGGTGGTCACGGTGCCCTTGTCGGGCAGTTCGATAAACTCGTCGAGTTCGAGACCCGTCGCCGGATCGGCTTCCTTCGGCGGGAAGTACACCTTGCCGGGCTTGCCGTCCCGACCGCTGCGGGTCCGGCCGCCGAGCAGCTTGCCCTCTTCCAGCGCCTTGAGGAAGGTCGTCTCGGGCAGCGACGCGGTGTGCTGGATCTCGATGAAACTGGGGGCCACCTGCACGGTGACGGGCTCGCGATCGTCGGGCGCGCCCTCGGGTTCGGGCTCTTCCCCGGGCAGGAAGTAGGCGATATCGGTGATGGCGCCGACCGGTTCGTCGACCCAGTGCGCATGCACCCGGGCGCCGGTGCTGATCTCGTCGGCGGAGTCCACCGCGACCGCGTGCAGCAGCGGGGTGTCGGCGCCGTCGAGCAGGATCAGTGCCCACGCGAACGGTTTTCTCAGGGGCTGACCCTCCAGCGGAGTGGACTGCCAGGTCCAGGACTGCACCGTCCCGACGCTGCCGACCGGTACCACCTCGGTCAATGCCTGATAGGTGACGGGGTCATACTCAGCGGGCGGGACGTGTACCCGGCCGTCCGATCCGCGCACACCGACGATGCGTCGTTCCCGTAACGCGGTGAAGAACTGGGACAGGAGTGGTCCGACTGAACGGGTGTAGTCGAATGAGAGCCTCAGCGGAGCTGACAGGGGCCGCTCATGCTTGTCGATCTGCACCGGGCTGCTTTGGCCTGTGGTCACGGCATCGAGTAGAACAGGTTCTAAGAATGGTTTCAACCATGGGTCGGAAGGTGGGCTAAATGAAACTGGGTTTGCAGCTTGGTTACTGGGGTGCGCAGCCGCCGACCAACCACGCCGAACTCGTCGCGGCAGCCGAAGAAGCCGACTTCGACACCGTCTTCACCGCCGAGGCCTGGGGGTCGGATGCCTACACCCCGCTGGCCTGGTGGGGCCGCGAGACCACCCGGATGCGGCTGGGTACCTCGGTGCTGCAGCTGTCGGCGCGCACGCCCACCGCGCTGGCGATGGCCGCCCTGACCCTGGATCACCTGTCCGGTGGCAGACATATCGTCGGCCTCGGAGTTTCCGGGCCGCAGGTCGTCGAGGGCTGGTACGGCGCGAAGTTCCCCAAGCCGCTGGCCCGCACCCGGGAGTACATCGACATCCTGCGCCAGGTCTGGGCCCGCGAGGCCCCGGTGCACAGCGACGGACCGCACTACCCGCTGCCCGTGACGGGCGAGGGCACCTCGGGGCTGGGTAAGAACCTCAAGCCGATCACCCACCCGCTGCGCGCGGACATCCCGGTGATGCTGGGCGCCGAAGGCCCGAAGAACGTGGCGCTGGCCGCCGAGATCTGCGACGGCTGGCTGCCGATCTTCTACTCGCCGCGCATCGCGGGGATGTACAACGAGTGGCTGGACGAGGGCTTCGCCCGTCCGGGGGCGCGGCACACCCGGGAAACCTTCGAGATCTGCGCGACCGCGCAGGTGGTGGTCACCGACGACCGGCCCGCCATCATGGAATTGATGAAGCCGCACCTGGCGCTGTACATGGGCGGGATGGGTGCCGAGGACACCAACTTCCACGCCGACGTCTACCGGCGGATGGGTTACGCGGAGGTCGTCGACGACGTCACCAAACTGTTCCGCAGCGACCGCAAAGAGGAAGCGGCCAAGATCATCCCCGACGAACTCGTGGACGACTCGGCGATCGTGGGCGACCTCGACTACGTCAAGCAACAGATCAAGGCCTGGGAGGCCGCCGGCGTCACCATGATGGTCGTGGGCGCGCGGTCCGTCGAACAGATCCGGGATCTCGCTGCCCTGGTGTAGACACATCTTGCAAGTTGTCTAGAACGCGTTCTAGATTTGGTGTGTGACCGGGACCACTGATTCCTCGCGCGAGCGCTCGTCGCAGCACACAGTCCAGGGTGCCGTGCTGACCATGCCGGTGCGGGTGCGTACCGCCCGGCAACACATGGCGATGTTCTCGGTGGACGCCGACGCGGCCCAACGCATGATCGACTACAGCGGTCTGCAGGTCTGCCGGTACCGGCCGAACAAGGCCGTCGTCGTGCTGATGCTGATGCACTACCTCGACACCGACCTGGGCCAGTACCACGAGTACG
Source organism: Mycolicibacterium cosmeticum (assembly GCF_000613185.1). Classification (NCBI taxonomy): domain Bacteria; kingdom Bacillati; phylum Actinomycetota; class Actinomycetes; order Mycobacteriales; family Mycobacteriaceae; genus Mycobacterium; species Mycolicibacterium cosmeticum. The sequence continues at coordinate 2,264,390 of NZ_CCBB010000001.1, read as the reverse complement.
GCACCAACGTGATGGTCAATCCACCGGGTTCCCGCGCGACGGGCCTGCGGGCGCTGCAGTCGGCCGGTGCCTTCATCCACCACCTGCCCGTCGATCAGTCGTTCACGCTGGAGGCCGGCCGGTCCATCTGGGGCTACCCGAAGGTGTTGGCTGACTTTACCTTCCGCGGCGGGCGACGCTTCTCTTTCGACGTCAGCATCGACGGCCGGCACGCCGTCGGCATGGATTTCCGGCCGGGCCTGCCGGTGCCGGCGACGTTCACCTCGGGCGCCCGGGTGCATCCCACGTACTCCCATCTCGACGGCGTCACCCGGCAGACCGCCGGGGAGATGCGGATGACCGGGGCGCGGTATCGGCCGGGTGGTGTCACGGTGCGCCTCGGCGATCACCCGTATGCCCGCGAACTCGCCGATCTCGGCTTCCCCAAGCGCGCGCTGTTCTCCGGTTCGGCGGCGAACGTCGACATGACTTTCGGTGACGCCGAGGAGATCTCGTGACAACAGTGCTCGCCAAGCCCGACGTCGACCTCGCCGACGGCCGTTTCTACGCCGACGGCCCGGCGGCCCGCGAGGCCTACCGGTGGATGCGGGCGAATCAACCGGTGTTCCGGGACCGCAACGGTCAAGCCGCGGCCGCCAGCTATCAGGCGGTGCTGGACGCCGAGCGCAATCCCGAACTGTTCTCCAGCGCGGGCGGGATCCGGCCCGACCAGCCCGGCATGCCGTACATGATCGACATGGACGACCCCGCACACCTGGTGCGGCGCAAGCTGGTCAACGCCGGATTCACCCGCAAGCGGGTGATGGACAAACTGCCGTCCATCGAGCGGCTCTGCGACACCCTGATCGACGGGGTCTGCGAACGGGGTGAGGCGGACTTCGTCCGGGACATCGCCGCCCCGCTGCCGATGGCGGTGATCGGTGACATGCTCGGCGTGCTGCCCGAAGAACGCGACATGCTGCTGCAGTGGTCGGATGACCTGGTGTGCGGATTGTCCTCGCACGTCGACGAATTGACCGTGCAGAAGCTGATGGACACGTTCGCCGCCTATACCGCCTTCACCATGGACGTCATCGCCAAGCGGCGGGCCGAACCCACCGAGGACCTGTTCTCCGTGCTGGTGCACTCCGAGGTGGACGGGCAGCGGATGAGCGATGACGAGATCGTCATGGAAACCCTGCTCATCCTCATCGGCGGCGACGAGACCACCCGGCACACCCTGTCCGGCGGCACCGAAGCGCTGTTGCGGCACCGCGACCAGTGGGAGTCGCTGGTGGCCGATCCCGAACTGCTGCCCGGCGCCATCGAGGAGATGCTGCGCTGGACTTCGCCGGTGAAGAACATGTGCCGCACCGTCACGGCCGACACCGAGTTCCACGGCACGCGGCTGCGGGCCGGGGAGAAGATCATGCTGATGTTCGAGTCGGCCAACTTCGACGAATCCGTGTTCGAGAACCCCGACGAGTTCCGCATCGACCGAAACCCGAACAGCCACTTGGCATTCGGCTTCGGAACGCACTTCTGCCTGGGTAATCAGCTGGCCCGGCTGGAACTGCGGTTGATGACCGAGCGGGTGCTGCGCCGCCTGCCCGACCTGCGGCTGGCCGACGGCGCCGAGGTGCCGTTGCGGCCGGCCAACTTCGTCAGTGGGCCCGAGGCGATGCCGGTGGTGTTCACTCCGGTGCCGAGGGTGCTGGGCTAGGTTCGGCGGCCGGCCCGGCCGCTGCCGATCGGGCCATCTCCTGCATGCCCGCATCGAAGCCGACCCGCGGCCGGTAGCCGAGGTCGGCGCGGGCGGCGCTGATGTCGTAGCTGCGGTCGCGACCCATGATGGTGATCAGCCAGTTGTTCAGCGCAGGGGCGGTCGGCCTGCGCAGCAGTCGGGCGCCGGCGTCCAGCGCGGCCGCGATGGGCGCGGCGACGGCCACGGGAATGCTGCGGCCGCCGGAGACGTCGACGCCCTGGGTGGCCATCAGCGCGGTGAAGAAGTCCCGAATCGGCATCGGATGCCCGTCGGTCACGTAGTAGATCGCGCCGTCGCGGCCGCGGGTGAGCGACAGGGCGACGGCCTCGGCGAGATTGTCGACGTGGACGTGGTCCATGATGTGGCGGCCGTTGTCCAACCACACCCATTGCCCTCTGGCCGCCCTGTCGACGGCGTCGGCGATGGTGCCGATGCCCGGTCCCCAGATGAACGGCGGGCGAAGGATGACCAGACTCATCCCCGGCGTGGGGGTGCCGCGCAGCGCTCGCTCGGTCTCCAGCTTGACGCGGCAATAGGCGATGTTGGGCGTGCCGTCGTCGGTGGTCTCGTCGACGACGGCGGCGCGCTGGCTGCCGAGCGAGACACCCGCCGCGCTGATGAGCACGAATCGCGACACACCCGCTCGCGCGGCAGCGGCGTGCAGGGCGACGGTCGGCTCGTGGTTGTCGGCGCGGAAACCCGCGTCCGGGCCCCAGAAATCCATGCGGGCGGCGGCATGCACCACGGCGTCGACCGTGCGCAACCGGTCCAGCCACGCCGGGTGCGGGGTGCGACCTGCGTCGGAGAGCTCGGTCAGGTCACCGGGCACCGCTTCGGCTCCGGCATCGGTCACGGTTGCGGCGCTGGCGGCCGAGCGGGCCAGCGCCAGCACGGTATGGCCATCGGCACGTAGTCGGCCGATCAGATGTCGGCCGACGAAGCCACTGCCGCCCGTCAGGAAAATCCGCATGGAAGACTCCTCGTTCGGATCGCGATGCATCGCCACAGATACATCCGAGCAGATACATCGACATAGATACATCGATATCAATAGATTGGCATCGATGTACTTTGCTGTCAAGACAGTCACGGAGGTGCGGCGTGGGGGCGAATCGATCAGACGGCGAACAACCCACGGCCGTCGAGCTCGCGGACACCTTCGGCCGGGTGGCCAAGATCCTGGCCAGGGAATTCGATGAACGCCTCGCCGAGGTGGGTGTTTCGTTCCCGCGGTCCCGCGTGCTGGCGGAGGTGGTCCGGTCGGGGCCGGTGCGTGTCACCGACGTCGGCAACGCCGTCGGCATCGCACAGGGCACCGCCTCCACGCTGCTCGATGCGCTGGTGCGGGATGGCCTGGTGGCCCGGTCCGAGGACTCGTCGGATCGGCGGGTGACCAAGATGGTCGCCACACCCAAGGGTGTGCGGCAAGCCGAACTGTGGCAACAGGCCTACCGGGCGGCCGCGGAGGAATTGTTCGCCGTCCTCCCGCGCTCCCGCTGGGCCGACCTCGTCGACATCATGGCGATCCTGGGCGGCGGCCGGGCGGCGTCATCCGACTAGTCCGCACGCGTGCCGGGTAAGAACCCCGCAAGAAATCGGCAGAGTTTCGGGCAGACCTTCACCCCGACCCGTCGGGGCAGCTGAAGATGGGATCCATGACGACATCAAAGGATCGGGCGGAGACGCGGGCAGACACCCGCCGGGCCATCTGGAACACCGTCAGGGGATCGTCGGGCAACCTCGTCGAGTGGTACGACGTCTACGTCTACACCGTCTTCGCGACGTACTTCGAGAAGCAGTTCTTCGACGAGGCCGACCAGAATTCGACCGTCTACGTCTACGCGATCTTCGCCGTCACCTTCCTGACCAGGCCGCTGGGCTCCTGGTTCTTCGGCCGGTTCGCCGATCGTCGCGGCCGGCGCGCCGCGTTGACCATCAGCGTGTCGCTGATGGCGTTGTGCTCGCTGGTGATCGCCCTGGTGCCCGGCCGGGAGAGCATCGGGGTCGCCGCACCGATCATCCTGATCCTCTGCCGGCTGGTGCAGGGTTTCGCGACCGGCGGGGAGTACGGCACCTCGGCCACCTACATGTCCGAAGCGGCCACCCGCGAGCGGCGCGGCTTCTTCTCGTCGTTCCAATACGTCACGCTGGTCGGCGGTCACGTGCTGGCCCAGTTCACCCTGCTGATCATCCTCACCACGCTGAGCACCGAGCAGGTGCACGAGTTCGGTTGGCGCATCGGGTTTGCCATCGGCGGCGCGGCCGCCATCGTGGTGTTCTGGCTGCGTCGCACGATGGACGAATCGCTGTCGGCCGAACAGCTGGCGGCGATCAGGGAAGGCAAGGACAACACCGCGGGATCCCTCCGGGTCCTGCTCACCGACTACTGGAAGCCGCTGCTGTTGTGCTTCCTGATCACCCTGGGCGGCACCGTCGCCTTCTACGCCTACAGCGTCAACGCGCCGGCCATCGTCAAGGCCACCTACAAGAACGAGGCGATGACGGCCACTTGGATCAACCTCGTCGGCCTGATCTTCCTGATGCTGCTGCAGCCGGTCGGCGGGCTGCTCAGTGACAAGGTGGGGCGCAAGCCGCTGCTGCTTTTCTTCGGCATCGGTGGTGTCGTCTACACCTACGTGTTGTACACCTATCTGCCACAGACACATTCACCGATGCTGTCCTTCCTGCTGGTGGCCGTCGGCTACGTGATCCTCACCGGCTACACCTCGATCAACGCGCTGGTGAAATCCGAACTATTCCCGGCTCGGGTCCGGGCCCTCGGCGTCGGAGTCGGCTACGCGCTGGCCAATTCGGCCTTCGGTGGCACCGCGCCGCTGATCTACCAGGCGCTCAAGGCCCGCGACCAGGTGCCACTCTTCATCGGTTACGTGACGGTGTGTATCGCGGTGTCGCTGCTGGTCTACGTGTTCTTCCTGAAGAACAAGGCCAGCACCTACCTGGACCGCGAACAGGGTGAGGCGTTCCTGGCAGCCGCCGAAGACGGTGTCAGTGGTCTTCGCCGGTACAGCTGACGGCCGGCGGCGTCTCGGGTTTGCCTGCCGTCACCTCTGCCGCCCGCTGCAGTAGGCCGTGCAAGGTGCTCAGCTCGTCGTGGGTCAGTGCGCCGAACATGTGATGCTCCATGGTCGCCAGGGCCTTCTCCGCCTCGGCGAGCCGGGCCGCGCCGGTTTCGGTGACGACCACGGTGTGCCGGCGGCGGTCCTCGGGGGAGCGCCGGCGTTCGGCCAACCCGGCCGACTCCAGTTCGTTGAGCAGGATCACCACATTGGTCGGATCGATACCGAGGGAGTCGGCGAGCCCCGCCTGGCCCTGCTCGCCGAAATCGCGGAGCAGCGTGAGCGCGATGATGTGCCTGGTTCGGAGGCCGACCTTGGCGATCTCGGCCTCCGCGGTACCGCGCAGCCGTCGTAGGACCAGGTCCAACAGGGGGCCGAGCAGCAACTCCTGGCGCGGCGGCGTGCTCACGGCGTGAGTCTACGGGAATTCGAAAGCCTGGAATGGTGTATAGATAGTTAGTGAACCACTAACTATCTATCGGGAGTCGATCATGTCGAATCTGTTGCACATCGATTCATCGGTGCAGGGCGATCGGTCGGTGAGCCGTCGCCTCACCGCACGCGCCGCGGAACGCTGGTTGGCCGCGCACCCCGGCGGCACCGTCACCTATCGGGATCTGGTTGCCGATCCGCTACCGCACCTGGATCCGGCGACATCGGCGTCCTTGAGCGCGACGTTGATCGGTGAGATCACCGCCGCCGACACGATCGTGCTCGGGCTGCCGCTCTACAACTTCGGGCCGCCGAGCACCGTGAAGGCATGGGTGGATCACATCGTGGCGGCCGGCCTGTCCTTCGACGCCGACACCGGAGCCGGGCTGCTGGGCGGCACCGATTTCCTGGCGATCGAGACGCGTGGTGGCGGGTATGGCCCCGGAACGCCGCGCGAAGGGTGGGACCACGCCCAGACCTGGCTGACGCACGGGGTGTCGCTGACGGGCCTGCAGCCCCGTTTCGTCGTCGTCGAGTTGACCATGGCCGACGTCAACCCGGCCATGGCCGAGCTGAAACCCCTTGCCGCGCAGAGTCTTGCCGAGGGGGAGGCGCAGATTGATGCGCTCTGGGCGTCGGCGGGGTTGAGCCCTACCTCATCTTGAACTGGGGCGCCCGCTTCTCCTTGAACGCCAGCGGCCCTTCCTTGGCGTCCTCGGACAGGAACACCGGGATGCCGTTGGCGGTATCGGGCTTGAACGCGTCCAGTTCGTGCATGCCCTCGGTCTCGCGGATGGTCTTGAGGATGGCCTGCACCGCCAACGGCCCGTTGTTGTTGATCACCTCGGCGATCTCCAGGGCCTTGTCCAGCGCGGTGCCGTCGGGCACCACATAGCCGATCAATCCGTAATCCAGCGCCTGCTGCGCGGTGATGTGCCGTCCGGTCAGCAGCATGTCGCAGGCGATCGTGTACGGGATCTGGCGCACCAGGCGCACCGCCGAGCCGCCCATCGGGTACAGGCTCCACTTGGCCTCGGAGATGCCGAATTTGGCGCTCTCGCCGGCCACCCGGATATCGGTGCCCTGCAGGATCTCGGTACCGCCCGCGATGGCCGGGCCCTCGACGGCGGCGATCAGCGGTTTGGTCAGCCGGCGGCCCTTGAGTAGGCCGTCGATGCGGGACGGGTCGTAGCTGCCGTCCTTGAACGAGTCGCCCGGCGGCTTCTTGGTGGCGCCCTTGAGGTCCATGCCGGCGCAGAAGTAGCCGCCGGCGCCGGTCAGGATGCAGGTGCGAATCTCCGGATCGTCGTCGACGCGGTCCCAGGCCTCGACCATGATCGAGAGCATCTCGCCGGAAAGGGCGTTACGCGCCTCCGGGCGGTTGAGCGTCACGATCAGAGTGTGTCCGCGCTGCTCAATGAGGGCGTCGGGGCCCTTCTCGGTCTCACTCACGGGTGTCAGCCTCTCTGCAATCTCGACCCAGACTTGTCTCGAAATGTAACACGTTCTAGTTTAGGTTCCGTGGCCCTGAATATCGCCGATCTCGCCGAGCACGCCATCGACGCTGTGCCAGACCGTGTCGCCCTCATCAGCGGCGACGAAAAGCTCACCTACGCCGAGTTGGAGGAGAAGGCGAACCGGTTCGCCCACTACCTCCAGGCCCAAGGCATCCAGAAGGACGACAAGGTCGGCCTGTACTGCCGCAATCGCATCGAGATCGTCATCGCGATGCTGGGCATCGTCAAGGCCGGTGCCATCCTGGTCAACGTCAACTTCCGCTATGTCGAGGGCGAACTGAAGTACCTGTTCGACAATTCGGACATGGTGGCGCTGGTGCACGAGCGCCGCTACGCCGACCGGGTGGCCAATGTGCTGCCGGAGACGCCGAACGTCAAGACGGTCCTGGTGGTCGAGGACGGAAGCGACGACGATTACCAGCGGTACGGCGGCGTGGAGTTCTACTCCGCCATCGCGCCGCACTCCGCCGAGCGCGACTTCGGGCCGCGCAGCGAGGACGACATCTACCTGCTGTACACCGGCGGCACCACCGGATTCCCCAAGGGCGTCATGTGGCGGCACGAGGACATCTACCGGGTGCTGCTGGGCGGCACCGACTTCGCCACCGGTGAACCGCTGGCCGACGAGTACGACCTGTCCCGGCAGGCCGCGGCCAACGGGCCGATGGTGCGCTACCCGATCCCGCCGATGATCCACGGCGCCACCCAGTCGGCCACCTGGATGGCGCTGTTCTCCGGCGGCACCGTGCTGTTGGTCCCGGAGTTCAACGCCGACGAGGTCTGGCAGGCCATCCACGACCACAAGGTCAACCTGCTGTTCTTCACCGGTGACGCGATGGCCCGGCCGTTGCTGGATTCACTTCTGGCGCATCAGGACAACGGCAACCAGTTCGACCTGTCCAGCCTGTTCCTGCTGGCCAGCACCGCCGCCCTGTTCTCCACCAGTCTCAAGGAGAAATTCCTCGAGCTGCTGCCCAACAGGGTCATCACCGATTCGATCGGTTCCTCGGAGACCGGCTTCGGCGGCACCAGCGTGGTGGCCAAGGGGCAGTCGCACACCGGCGGCCCGCGGGTGACCATCGACAAGAACACGGTGGTGCTCGACGAGGACGGCAACGAGGTGGTGCCCGGATCCGGCGTGCGCGGCATCATCGCCAAGCGCGGCCACATCCCGGTGGGCTACTTCAAGGATCCGGTCAAGACAGCTGAAACCTTCAAGACCATCAACGGTGTCCGCTACGCGATCCCCGGCGACTACGCCACGGTCGAGGCCGACGGCAGCGTGACCATGCTGGGCCGCGGCTCGGTGTCGATCAACAGTGGCGGCGAGAAGATCTACCCCGAAGAGGTGGAGGCCGCGCTCAAGGGCCATCCCGACGTGTTCGACGCGCTGGTGGTGGGCGTGCCCGACGAGCGCTTCGGCAACCACGTGGCCGCCGTCGTTCAGCCCCGCGAGGGCACCCGGCCGACGCTGGCCGATCTCGACGCGTTCGTACGCACCGAGATCGCGGGATACAAAGTGCCGCGCAGCCTTTGGCTGGTCGACGAGGTGAAGCGGTCACCGGCCGGCAAGCCCGACTACCGCTGGGCCAAGGACGTCACCGAAGAGCGCCCGGCCGACGAGGTGCACGCCAAGCATGTAGGAGCCAAGTAATGCACACAGAACTCTGCGACAGGTTCGGGATCGAATACCCGATCTTCGTCTTCACCCCGTCGGAGAAGGTGGCCGCCGCGGTCAGCAAGGCCGGCGGCCTCGGCGTGCTGGGCTGCGTGCGGTTCAACGACGCCGACGACCTCGAAGAAGTCCTGCAGTGGATGGACGCCAACACCGACGGCAAGCCGTACGGGGTGGACGTGGTGATGCCCGCCAAGATCCCCACCGAGGGCAGCGCCGTCGACATCAACAAGCTGATCCCGCAGAGTCACCGCGACTTCGTCGCGAAAACCCTTGCCGATCTTGGTGTTCCGCCGCTCCCCGAGGACGAGGAGCGCAACGAGGGTGTGCTGGGCTGGTTGCACTCGGTGGCCCGCAGCCACGTGGACGTGGCCCTCAAGCACCCGATCAAGCTGATCGCCAACGCGCTGGGCTCCCCACCGGTGGATGTCATCGAGCAGGCACACGCCGCCGGCGTCCCGGTGGCCGCGCTGGCCGGTAGCGCCAAACACGCGCTGCGCCACGTGGAGAACGGCGTGGACATCGTCGTCGCGCAGGGGCATGAGGCGGGCGGACACACCGGCGAGATCGGTTCGGTTGTCCTGTGGCCGGAAATCGTCGACGCGCTGGACGGGAAGGCACCGGTGCTGGCCGCCGGCGGGATCGGCACCGGCAGGCAGGTGGCCGCCGCGCTGGCGCTGGGCGCCTCCGGCGTGTGGATGGGCTCGGCCTTCCTGACCTCCGCCGAGTACGACCTCGGGCACCGGGAGCCCGGCGGCACGTCCACCATCCAGGAGGCGCTGCTGCGCGCCACCACCGCCGACACCGTGCGCCGCAAGATCTACACCGGCAAGCCGGCCCGGCTGCTGAAGACCAAGTGGACCGAGGCCTGGGACGCCCCGGACGCGCCGGAGCCGCTGCCCATGCCGCTGCAGAACATCCTCGTCAGCGAGGCGCACCAGCGGATGAACGAGTCGGACAATCCGGACACGGTGTCCATGCCCGTCGGTCAGATCGTGGGCCGGATGAACGAGATCCGTCCAGTCGCCGACATCATCGCCGAGCTGGTGGCCGGGTTCGAGCAGGCCACCAAGCGCCTCGACGGCATCGCCGGCGGGTAGCGCTCAGACGCCCCTGGCCCCGTCGATCCGCTCCCTGATCAGGTCGGCATGCCCGCAATGACGGGCGTACTCGGCGATCAGGTGGGTGTAAATCCAGCGCAGCGTCACCGCCGCACCCATGAAGGGGCTGGTGTCGTCGAGCGCGCGGCCGGCACAGTTGGCCTTGGCGATGGCGATCTCGTCCTGCCAGGTGCGCAACACCGCCGCGAACGAGGTGTCGGGCGCGACGTCGAAGCCACCGGAATGTCCGTCGGGGGAGCGTTCGCCGTAGATCGGCGGCACATCCTCGCCCAGCAGTACCCGACGGAACCAGTTGCGCTCCACCTCGGCCTCGTGCTGCACCAACCCCATCAACGTCAGGGTCGACGGTCCGGCACTGGCCGTGCGTAACTGATCGTCGGTCAGGCCGGAGCATTTCTCGGCCAGGGTGCCGCGATAGAAGTCGAGCCACCCCTCGAGGTTGGTGCGTTCGTCCGCGTCCAGCGGAGGTCTGGTCCGTTCGGTATCGCTCACCGGCCGGGGAGCTTCTGCACCGCTTGGATCATCGGGGTCAGCGCCTTCTGCCACCAGGCCGACGGAATGCCCAGCGGCGGATCGAGATTGAGCACCCGCGCGGTGGACACCGTCTGGGATTCCGTGTACTTGAGGATACCGTCGGCACCGTGCCGGCGTCCGACACCGGAGGCCTTCATGCCGCCCATCGGCGCGGCCGTGCTGCCGAAGGCCAGCGCGTAACCCTCGTCGACGTTGACGGTGCCGGCCTGCAGCCGGGCCGCGATCGCCTCGCCCTCGGCTTTGGTGCCGGCCCACACGCTGGCGTTGAGACCGTATTCGGTGTCGTTGGCCTTGGCGATCGCCTCGTCGACCGAATCGACGGGGTAGATCGACACCAGCGGGCCGAACGTCTCGTTGCGGCCGCATTCCATCTCGTCGGTGACGTCGGTGAGCACCGTCGGCTCGTAGAACAGCGGGCCGATATCGGGGCGGGCGTTGCCGCCGGCGATCACCTTGGCGCCCTTGGCCTTTGCGTCGTCGACGTGCCCGGATACCGTCTTGATCTGATCCTCGGAGATCAGGCTGCCCATATCGGCGTTGAAGTCGTAGGTCGCGGCCAACTTCATCGCCTTGACCTGCTTGGCGAACTTGGCGGCGAACTCGTCGGCGACCGCCCGCTCGACGTAGATCCGCTCGATCGAGATGCACAGCTGGCCGGCGTTGGAGAAGCAGGCCCGGGTGGCGGCCTTGGCCGCCACGTCCAGGTTGGCGCCCGCGGTCACGATCATCGGGTTCTTGCCGCCCAATTCGGCGGAGAAGCCGATCAGCCGGCTGCCGCACTGCTCGGCCAGGCTCCGGCCGGTGGACGTCGATCCGGTGAACATCAGGTAGTCGCAGTTCTGCACGATCGCGGTGCCGACCACCGAGCCGGGGCCGGGCACCACCGCGAACAGCTCACGCGGCAGGCCCGCCTGGTACAGCAACTCGGCATTGGCCAGCGTGCAGTACGGGGTCTGGCTGTCGGGTTTCACCACGACGGCGTTGCCGGCCAGCAGGGCGGGGATGGAATCCGAGATGGACAGCGCCATCGGGTAGTTCCACGGCGAGATCACCCCGATCACGCCCTTGGGATGGTGGTTGACCACGGTCTTGACGATCCCCGGCAGCAGGCCCTGCACCCGCTTGGTGCCCAGCAGCTTGACCGCCTCCCGCGCGTAGTACCGCGCGTTGAGGATCATGTCGACGATCTCCTCCTGCGCGGCCGAGCGGGCCTTACCGGTCTCGGCCTGCGCGACGTCCATCAGGAAGTCGCGGTTGGTGATCACCAGATCGCGGAACCGTTCGATGATCGCGGACCGCTCGGTGACCGGCCGGGCGGCCCATTCTCGCTGTGCGGCGCGGGCTTTGGCGAATGCGGCGGTCACGTCGTCGGCGGTGCCGACCGGGATGGTGGTCAGTTCGCGGCCGGTGAACACCTCCTCGATCGGCTTGGACGGGCGCGCGTCGATGTCGGCGATGGCGACCAGCTTGCGCAGTCGTGCGAAGTCGGCGGCTGATGGAGCGGGCATGGCCGACCCTCCCTTACTGGTGAGTAACTAGCGGTTACGGCTAACCTACTCGGTACCGGCGGTCACGCAAAGAGCGCTCGTCGGATTTATTCGCCGAAGACACGAAGATGCCTCCACGGGCGCACCCGTGGAGGCATCTTCGGCGGTCACGTCAGGGCGTGATGGTCGTTCCGGAGTCGATGACATCGGTCGCCGCGCTCACGATATCCATCTGGTCCTCGAGGCCGTCGGCGTTGAGCTGCAACACATACAGGCCGTCGCTGCCCGGGATCACCACGGTCTTCTGCGCGACGATCTTCTTCTGGCCGTCCTGAACCCAGGTGCCGCCCAGCTGGAAGGCCGGGTACTCGCCCAGCGTGCTCGTGGCCCCCTCGTTCAGCGGTTCGTAGCCGGACAGGTTCTGCAGCTCGCCCGGTGCCAGGTCGAGGATCTTCTGCGGGTCGACGTTGCCGGTCAGCTTCGACACGATCGCGACGATGCTCGGGGTGTACTCGGCGGCCTCCGGGCCGGTGTAGACGATGGCGCCGTAGGCCCACTCCGGGGTGTCGGCGCCGGCGGTGTCCCAGCCCTCCGGCACCGGCAGATCGATCGTCGGCGATCCCGGATCGCCGCGCCTGACCTGCGCCTCCTGGATGTCGTTCTCCTTGATGTAGCTCGCGATCGTCTCGTGCGGACCGGCCGCATCCTCGTCGCGCGGGGCCACTTTCGGTTTACTGGTGGCCGACTTGCTGGTCGAGGTCTTCTCCGAGGACGACGCGGTGGTCTTCTCGCTGCTGCTGGTCGCGGTCTTGGTATCCGAGCCGCAGCCCGACAGGACGACGGCGAGGGCGGTGGCCGCGGCCGCCAGGCCGGTGAGCGCAGATGCTCTCATGACATAAGCTCCTTGCGGGTCAAAGTTCTTTCCAATGCAATTACGGCAAAGGTCACCGTTGTGCATTCCGATCGGAAGCGTAGCCCAGCCGCGCGTTCACCGTGCTGAGTAGAACTACTCCAATTCGCGGGCGGTAAAACGTGTCCCCGAAGGGCAAATTCTCATACGATGATTTGCCCTGATCAGCCCGGTCCCGGTGGGCGTTCCGCCGTCGCCATTAATGGTCGGGCCCGTCATATAAACCGACGAATTCGATGCCAGGAATATCGCCGCGCCCGCCATTTCGCCGGTCGGGTCGATGGCAGCGCTCTAACGGCGCACGGTCGGACGTTCGATGGCGTGCACCGGATCCGCGCAGTCGGTCGCCTCGGCCGACAGTTCACGCTTGAGCACCTTGAACGTCTCGGTGCGGGGCAGCGTGGTGCTGACCCGGACGAACGACGGCCACTGCTTGGGGCCGAGGTCGGGCTGCGCGCCGAGGAAGGCGACGAACTCGGCGGTGTCGAACGACGCGCCGGGCGCCGGTACCACGGCGGCCATCACGCGGTCGCCCACCGCCGGGTCGGGGATGGGATAGACCGCCGCCTCCGCGATACCGGGATGCCGCAGCAGGATCCGCTCGATCGGCGCGGTGCCGAGGTTCTCGCCGTCCACCCGCATCCAGTCACCGAGGCGCCCGGCGAAATAGACGAAACCCGCCTCGTCCCGGTAGGCCAGGTCACCGGTGTGGTACACCCCGCCGGCCATGCGTTCGGCCTCGGCCTCGGGGGCGTTGTAGTAGCCGCGGAACCATCCGGGTCCGGTCGGGTTGACGATCTCGCCCACCACGCCGGGCGGGCACGGTAGCCCGGTCTGCACGTCCACGATGGCCACCTCGTCGGTCAGCGGGCCCAGCGATCCGTCCGGGGTGTCCGGGGTGCGCGCGATCGCCACACCGCCTTCGGTCGAACCGAACCCGTCGACCACCCGCACACCGAACCGGTCGGCGAAGCGGACCAGATCCCGCGCGGCGCCCTCGTTGCCGTAGAGGAACTTCAGCGGGTTGTCCGCATCATCGGGCCGCGGTGGCGTGGCCAGGATGTAGGACAGCGGTTTACCGACGTAGTTGGCGTAGGTGGCACCGTAACGGCGCACGTCCGGGATGAACTGTGAGGCGGAGAACTTGCGCCGCAACGCGATCGAGGCACCCGCGGCGACGGCGACGGCCCAGCCCGCCATGATGGCGTTGGAGTGGAACAGCGGCATGGCCAGGTAGCAGGTGTCGGCCGGCCCGAGGCCGAACCGTTCGGCCAGCATCCGGCCGGGGAAGGCCACCTTGTCGTGGGTGACCCGGACAGCCTTGGGTTCGCCGCTGGTGCCGGAGGTGAAGATCAGCATGAACAGGTCGTCGGGGGAGCGTTCGGCGAAGGCCACCGCGGCGCCGTTATGGCCGGCCAGTTCGGCCGCCCACCGGGGGGATTCGACGTCGATGTGCTGCACACCGGCCGGCACCTCCGCGCCCGAGTCGGCGAGCACGAACTGACAGTCCGCACGTTCGATATCGCGCACCAGCGCCGCGCCGCGGCGGGTCGGGTTCAGGCCCACCGGCACCAGGCCGGACATCCCCGCAGCGACCAGCACGGTGGAGAAGAACGGCGTATTGCCCAGCAGGACACCGACATGCGGGGGCCGGTCCGGGTCGAGCCGGGCCCGCAAGGCGGACGCCAACGTCGCCCCCGCCGCGATGTGGTCTTGCCAGCTGGTGAACTCGTCGCCGTAGTGCACGCCGCGGTCGGTGACGCCGGCCAACGGCGCCAGCAGGGCGCCGACGGTCGGGCCGGTGTTCGTCACGTCAGACCGGGGTGTCGGCCAGCTCGCGCCCGATGCGCAGCAGCTGCCCGGTGGCCCCGCCGAGCGCGAACTCGGTCTGCTTGGCGGCCAGGAAATAGCGGTGGATCGGGTGGTCCATGTCGATGCCCACACCGCCGTGCACGTGCACCGTGGTGTGCGCGACGCGGTGCCCGGCATCGGCCGCCCAGAACGCGGCGCTGGCCACGTCGATATCCGCGGGGAGATCCTCGGAGAGCCGCCAGGCGGCCTGGGTGAGGGTCGAGCGCAGCGCCTTCACGTCGATGTAGTTGTCGGCCAACCGTGCGGACACCGCCTGGAAGCTGCCGATCGGCCGGTCGAACTGCTCACGCTCGCGGGCGTAGAGGGCCGTGAGCTCCAGCGCCCGCTCCAGCACGCCCAGCTGGAAGGCGGTGCGGCCCAGGGCGGTATGCAGCGTGAGCCAGTCGAGTACCTCCTGGCCCCCGACGACGCGGGCGGCGTCGACGGTGGTGCCGCCGAACTCCACGTGCCCGACGCTGCCGTGGCCGGTGGTGTCCAGTGCGCTCACCGCGACGCCGGGATCACCCGCCGTGATGAGGAAAACCTGAACGCCGGAGGGAGTCTCGGCCGGCACCAGGAATGCGTCGGCCACCGGACCGTAGGACACCTGGGTCCGGGTGCCGGTCAGGCGGAAACCGCCGTCGGCGTCCTGAGCCTGCACCGGGCCCTCGCCCATCTCCCCGTCGAGCGCCACCGTGACGATCTTGGCGCCGTTGACCGCGGGTACGGCCCAATCCTGTTGCAGCGCTTCGGAGCCGAATTTGGCCAGTGCACCTGCGGCCAGCACGGCGGATTCCAGGTACGGCACCGCCGCCAGTTGGCGGCCCAGCGCGGTCAGTACGGCGGTCTGCTCGAGCACGCCGAACCCGCCACCGCCGACGGATTCCGGTGCGGTGGTGGACAGTACGTCGGCATCGGTCAGCTTGCCCCACAGACCGCGGTCGAAGCGCTGCTCCAGCCCGTCCAGCGTGCGCTGGTGCTCGGGGGTGCACACCGACTCGGTGATGGTGCGGACGAGGCCGCCCAGATCCGTCGAGGCCTCAGTAGGGGTGAAGTCCATGTGAAGTCTCCTCTTAACGGTTCACTCGGGGCAGGCCGAGCGCGACCATGCCGATGATGTCGCGCTGGATCTCGTTGGTGCCACCGCCGAAGGTCAGGATGAGGCAGGAGCGGTGCATCCGCTCCACGCGGCCGCGCAGCAGTGCGCCGGGCGATCCCGTGCGCAGCGTCGCCGAGGTGCCGAGCACCTCCATGAGCAGCCGGTAGGCCTCGGTGGCCAGTTCGGTGCCGTACACCTTGGCCGCGGATGCGTCGGCGGGCGAGGGCGTGCTGTCCGAGGCGGAGGCCAGCTCCCAGTTGATCAGCTTGAGCACCTCGGCCTTGGCGTGCACGCGGGCCAGGTTCAGCTGCACCCATTCCGAATCGATCAGCCGCTTGCCGTGCACGTCCTTGGTGTTCTGCGCCCATTCGCGAACACCGTTGAGCGCCAGGAAGATCGGCTGGGCGGACACCAGGGCGACCCGCTCGTGGTTGAGCTGGTTGGTGACCAGCTTCCAGCCGGCGTTCTCCTCGCCGACCAGACTGCTGACGGGAACGCGCACATCCTGGTAGTAGGTGGCGCTGGTGTCCACGCCGGACATGGTGTGCACGGGCGTCCAGGAGAAGCCCTCGGCCGTTGTCGGCACGATCAGCATCGAGATGCCGCGGTGCTTCTTGGCCTCGGGGTTGGTGCGTACCGCCAGCCACACGTAGTCGGCGTACGCGATCAGGCTGGTCCACATCTTCTGGCCGTTGATCACGTACTCGTCACCGTCGCGCACCGCGGTGGTCCGCAGCGAGGCCAGGTCGGTGCCGGCGCCCGGCTCGGAGTAGCCGATGGAGAAGTGCAGTTCCCCGGCGGCGATCTTGGGCAGGAAGAACTTCTTCTGTTCCTCGGTGCCGAAGTGCATGATCGTCGGCGCCACGCTGTTGATCGTCAGGAACGGCACCGGCACGTTTGCGATCGCCGCCTCGTCGTTGAAGATCAGGCTCTCCATCGGGGTGCGGGCCTGACCGCCGTACTCGGTGGGCCAGTTCAGCGTGAGCCAGCCGTCCTTGCCCATCTGCGCGACGGTCTCGCGATAGACGTTGCCGCGCCCCATTTCGCCGTCGCTGGCGGCCAGCGCCTCGGCCCGCTCGGGTGTCATCAGCTTGGCGAAGTAGGCGCGCAGTTCGCGGCGTAACTCCTCCTGCTCGGCGGTGTAACCGATCCGCATGTCGATGTCCTCACTGTCGGGCGGGGGATGCCTGTGGAATACGTGGTGGAATGGAGGCGCTCGACGGCACCTTTTTCTCAACCGGTTGTAACACGTTCTAGTCTTGGGGTCCAGGGCGGTATGGTTAGCCGGCACAGAGGCGGGGCCGTGCAGACCTTGGACATGGAGTGCGTTAAGGCACGAGGAGGTTGTCATGCGTGTGGAAGTCGACCGCGATCGTTGTGAAGGCAACGCGGTATGCGTGGGTATTGCCCCCGACCTGTTCGATCTGGACGACGACGATTACGCCGTGGTCAAGGCCGACCCGGTGCCGGCCGATCAGGAGGACCTGGCCGAGCAGTCCGTCGCCGAATGCCCCCGGGCCGCCCTGATCCGAAAAGACTAGAGGTATTCATAAATTGAGTTCATCTGTGGAAAGCTCCGCTGCGCTCGACCTGTCCGGGAAGGTCGCCGTGGTGACCGGCGCCGCCGCTGGGCTGGGCCGCGCCGAGGCGATCGGTCTGGCCCGCGCGGGCGCGACCGTGGTGGTCAACGACATGGCCGCCGCGCTGGACCGCTCCGACGTGCTCGACGAGATTGCCGCGGTCGGGTCCAAGGGTGTGGCCGTCGCCGGTGACATCAGCGCGCGCAGCACGGCCGACGAGTTGGTGTCCACCGCCGATGGTCTCGGGGGCTTGGGCATCGTCGTCAACAACGCCGGCATCACCCGGGACAAGATGTTGTTCAACATGTCCGACGAGGACTGGGACGCCGTGATCGCGGTGCACCTGCGCGGCCACTTCCTGCTGACACGAAATGCGGCGGCCTACTGGCGGGCCAAGGCCAAGGAGTCCGCCGACGGGCAGGTGTACGGGCGCATCGTCAACACGTCGTCGGAGGCCGGGTTGGCCGGCCCGGTGGGGCAGGCCAATTACGGCGCGGCCAAGGCTGGGATCACGGCGTTGACGCTGACGGCGGCGCGCGGACTGAGCCGGTACGGGGTGCGGGCCAACGCCATCGCCCCGCGGGCGCGCACGGCGATGACCGCCGACGTGTTCGGTGACGCGCCGGAATTGCCCGACGGCCAGGTCGACGCGCTGTCGCCCGAACATGTGGTGACGTTGGTGACCTACCTGAGCTCGCCGGCGGCCGATGCCGTCAACGGGCAGCTTTTCATCGTCTACGGTCCGACCGTCACCCTGGTTGCGGCGCCCACGGTCGCTCAGCGTTTCCACGCGACCGGTGACGCGTGGGATCCGGCGGAGCTGAGCTCGGCGCTGGGCGGATTCTTTGCTGAGCGCGATCCGGAAATAGGATTCTCGGCCGCTGCCCTGATGGGCTCTTGAAGTCGAGAAGGGCGCACCCGCCAGGCCGACCTGGACTAGAACACGTTCTAGAATGATGTCGGTCACACATGCCCTGAACAGCAAAAATAAGATGTTTGGTGAAGATTACCGTTCTTTGACACTGTGAACGTGTTCTAGTTAATATGAGCCCGCTCACTAAGGGCAGCGTGCAGACCAGGGGTGGAAAGGCCGCCGGAGCGAACGGATACCCGCTATATTCGGGCTCTTCGCCAACGCGGGATTGCTCAGCCCTCAACCGAGAACGGAGCCGAGGTTGATCGAACAGCTTGCGGCTCCGGCGCGGGCCGTGGGTGGGTTCTTCGAGATGACCATCGACACCTTCGTCAAGATGTGGCAGCGGCCCTTCCAGTTCCGAGAGTTCCTCGACCAGACCTGGATGATCGCCCGGGTGTCGCTCGTCCCCACGCTGCTGGTGTCCATCCCCTTCACCGTGCTGGTCGCCTTCACCCTGAACATCCTGCTGCGTGAGATCGGCGCGGCCGATCTCTCCGGGGCGGGCACCGCCTTCGGCACCATCACCCAGCTCGGCCCGGTCGTGACGGTGCTCGTCGTGGCCGGCGCCGGCGCCACCGCCATCTGCGCGGATCTGGGTGCGCGCACCATCCGCGAAGAGATCGACGCCATGCGCGTCCTGGGCATCGACCCGATCCAGCGGCTGGTGGTCCCGCGCGTGCTGGCGTCGACGTTCGTGGCGCTGCTGCTCAACGGCCTGGTCTGCGCGATCGGCCTGGCGGGTGGCTACGTGTTCTCCGTCTTCCTGCAGGGCGTCAATCCCGGGGCCTTCATCAACGGCCTCACGATCCTGACCGGACTGGGTGAGCTTGTGCTCGCCATGTTCAAGTCCGTGCTGTTCGGTCTGATGGCCGGCCTGGTCGGCTGCTACCGCGGACTCACCGTGCAGGGCGGCCCCAAGGGTGTGGGCATCGCCGTCAACGAGACGGTGGTCTACGCCTTCATCTGTTTGTTCGTCATCAACGTCATCTTGACCGCCGTCGGCGTCCGGGTCCTGGAGCGGTAGGTGGCACAGCGATGAGTTATGACGTGACACTGCGCGTGCGCCGGTTCTTCCGCGGCGTGCCCAGGGCCGTGGACAACGTGGGCGAGCAGGCGCTGTTCTACGGCGAGACGATGCGCTACATCCCCAATGCGCTGACCCGGTACCGCAAGGAGACCATCCGGCTGGTCGCCGAGATGACCATGGGTGCGGGAGCTTTGGTGATGATCGGCGGAACCGTCGGCGTCGCGGCTTTCCTGACGTTGGCCTCAGGCGGCGTCATCGCCGTGCAGGGCTATTCCTCGCTGGGCAACATCGGCATCGAGGCACTCACCGGCTTCCTGTCGGCCTTCCTCAACGTCCGCATCGTCGCGCCGGTCATCGCCGGTATCGCCCTGGCCGCCACGATCGGTGCCGGTACCACCGCACAGCTCGGCGCGATGCGGGTGGCCGAGGAGATCGACGCGGTGGAAGCCATGGCGGTGCATGCCGTGTCCTATCTGGTGTCGACCCGGCTGATCGCCGGACTCATCGCGATCATCCCGCTGTATTCGCTGTCGGTGCTGGCCGCGTTCTTCGCCGCGCGGTTCACCACCGTGTTCATCAACGGCCAGTCCGCGGGCCTGTACGACCATTACTTCAACACGTTCCTGATCCCCACCGACCTGCTGTGGTCGTTCCTGCAGGCCATCGTCATGTCGATCGCGGTGATGCTGGTCCACACCTATTACGGGTACAACGCGTCCGGCGGGCCCGTCGGCGTGGGGATCGCCGTCGGCCAGGCCGTGCGCACCTCGCTGATCGTCGTCGTCACCATCACCCTGTTCATCTCGCTCGCCGTCTACGGCGCGTCCGGCAACTTCAACCTCTCCGGGTAGGCGGCCAGTGTCTTCCGGAAGCGCCAAGCGCAGTCACGTCAGGATCGCCGCCTCGATCCTCGCGCTGATCATCGTCGCCGCAGTGGTGTTCACCTACCTCTCCTACACGGCGGCCTTCACCAAGACCGACACCGTCACCGTCACCTCACAGCGCGCCGGTCTGGTGATGGAAACCGATGCCAAGGTCAAGTACCGCGGGATCCAGATCGGCAAGGTCACCAACATCGCCTATGCCGGCGAGCAGGCCAAGCTGACCCTGGACATCGACCGCAACCAGATGCGGTTCATCCCGTCCAACGCGGTGGTGAAGATCGGCGGCACAACCGTTTTCGGTGCCAAGTCGGTCGAGTTCCTGCCGCCCGAGGATCCGAAGAAGACGCCGCTGCAGCCGGGCACCAACATCGCCGCCAGCAGCGTCCAGCTGGAGGTCAACACCCTCTTCCAGACCCTGACCGACCTGCTGCACAAGATCGACCCGGTCAATCTGAACGCCACGCTGACGGCGCTGGGCGAAGGCCTGCGCGGCCACGGCGATGACCTGGGCGCCACCATGGCCGGACTGAACAGCTATCTGGCGCAGCTCAATCCGAAGTTGCCCACCCTGCAGTCCGACATCTCCAAGGCCGGCGTCGTCGCCAACATCTACGGCGACACCGGTGCCGATCTGGCCACCGTGCTGGACAACGCGCCGAAGCTGTCGAAGACGATCGTCGACGAGCAGGACAACCTCAACGCCGCGCTGTTGGCCGCAACCGGGTTCGCCGAGAACGGTTACGCGACGCTGGCTCCGGCCGCCGACGACTACATCGCTGCCATCAAGCGCCTGCGGGCGCTGGCCAAGGTCGCGGGTGACTACTCGCCGGAGTTCGGCTGCCTGTTCAAGGGAGTCAACAATGCTGTCAACAACTTTGCGCCGATTATCGGTGGTATTCGTCCCGGCCTGTTCGTGGCGTCGAGCTTCCTGCCCGGCGCCCCGGCGTACACCTACCCGGAGAGCCTGCCGATGGTGAACGCCTCCGGTGGACCCAACTGCCGCGGCCTTCCGGACGTGCCCAGCAAGCAGTTCGGCGGCAGTTGGTACCACACCCCGTTCCTGGTGACCGACAACGCCTACGTACCGTACCAGCCGAACACCGAACTGCAGTTCAACGCGCCGTCGACGCTGCAGTTCCTGTTCAACGGGGCCTACGCCGAACGGGATGACTTCTGATGCAGAGCCAGAGGCGGACGCTGATCAACGTCGCCGTGTTCACGGGGGCGATGCTGCTGGTCGCCGCGGGCCTGGTGGTGGTGTTCGGCCAGTTCCGATTCGCTTCCAGCAGTGGCTACCACGCCAACTTCGCCGAGGCGTCGCGGTTGAAGGCCGGCCAGGACGTGCGCATCTCCGGCGTGCCGGTGGGCAGCGTCAAGGCGGTCAAGCTCAACCCCGACAACAGCGTCGACGTAGCCTTCGACGTCAACAAGCGCTACCAGCTCTACACCTCGACGCGAGCCGTCGTGCGCTACGAGAACCTGGTCGGCGACCGCTACCTGGAGATCACCTCGGGCCCCGGCGAGCTGCGCAAGCTCCCACCTGGAAGCACGATCGCGCGCGAGAACACCCAGCCCGCACTGGATCTGGATGCCCTGCTGGGCGGACTGCGGCCCGTGCTCAAGGGCCTGGACGGATCGAAGGTCAACGAGGTCAGCAACGCCGTCATCGAACTGCTTCAGGGCCAGGGCGGTGCCATCCAGAACCTGCTGGCCAGTACCAGCTCCTTCAGTCAGAACCTGGCAAACCGGGATCAGCTCATCGGTGACGTGATCACCAACCTGAACACGGTGCTGGGCACCGTCGACGCGAAGGGCACCCAGTTCAACGCGAGCGTCGATGAATTGCAGAAGCTCATCACCGGTCTGGCCGAAGGCCGCGACCCCATCGCCGGGGCCATGGGACCGCTGTCCTCGGCCGAGAACGACCTGACCGCCATGCTGCAAGAGTCCCGCCGACCGCTGCAGGGCGTCATCGAGAACGCCCGACCGTTCCTGCAACGGGCCGACGAGCGCAAGGCCGACATCAACAAGGTGATCGAGCCGCTGGCCGAGAACTATATGCGGCTCAACGCACTCGGCGCCTACGGCTCGTTCTTCAACATCTACTACTGCTCGATCCGGATGAAGATCAACGGACCGGCGGGCAGCGACATCCTGATCCCGTTCGGCGGCCCACCGGACCCGACCAAGGGGAGGTGCTCGGAAAATGGCTAGCCCCAGCGGCAACAACCCCTTACGGACCGGCATCCTCGGTATCTTCGTGGTGGTCTGCCTGGTGCTGATCTCCTTCGGCTACACCGGCTTGCCGTGGTACCCGCAGGGGCGCAATTACGAGGCCTACTTCAGCGATGCCGGCGGCATCTCGCCGGGCAACGACGTCGCGGTGTCCGGTATCAAGGTCGGCAAGGTCACCTCGGTGGCACTGGCGGGCGATCAGGCCAAGGTGGGCTTCACCGTTGACCGCAACATCAAGGTCGGCAACCAGACGCTGGTATCGATCAAGACCGACACCGTGCTCGGCCAGAAGTCACTCTCGGTGACCCCGAAGGGCAATGGCGACTCGACGGTAATCCCGTTGGGGCGCACCACCACTCCGTACACGCTGAACACCGCACTGCAGGACCTCGGCGGCAACGTGAGCGCGCTGGACAAGCCCAAATTCGAGCAGGCCCTGCAGACGCTGACCGACACCCTGCACGACGCCACCCCGCAGTTGCGCGGTGCGCTCGATGGTGTCGCGAGCCTGAGCCGCAGCCTCAACAAGCGTGACCAGGCCCTCGAAGAGCTGCTCATGCACGCCAAGAACGTCTCCGACACGCTGGCCCAGCGCGCCGATCAGGTCAACAAACTGGTCACCGACGGCAATCTGCTGTTCGCCGCCCTGGATGAACGCCGGCAGGCCCTGAGCAGCCTGATCGCCGGTATCGACGATGTCTCACAACAACTTTCGGGTTTCGTCGCGGACAACAAGCGTGAGTTCGAACCGCTGCTTCGCCGGCTCAACGCGGTGATGGCCAACCTGCTGGAGCGTCGCGAGCACATCGGCGAGGCGCTCAAGCGGCTGCCGCGATACGCCACGACGCTAGGTGAAGTTGTAGGGGGAGGGTCGGGATTTCAGATCAACCTCTACGGTCTGCCGCCCGCTTCGATCTCAGAGGTTCTGTTAGACAGCTATTTCCAGCCGGGCAAGCTGCCGGACAGCCTGGCCGACATGCTGCGCGGGTACATCTCCGAGCGCACTCTGGTAAGGCCGAAGTCACCATGACCCAATATGATTCGACGTCGTCGCGCGGAAAGTGGCTGCGCGGTGGCCTGGCCGTCGCGCTGGTCGCCCTGCTCGCCGTGGGCGTCTACCTGGTGTGGCCGAGCCGCGGTGGGCAGAAGGTGGTCGCCTACTTCCCGACCGCGGTCGGGCTCTACCCCGGGGACGATGTCCGGGTGGTCGGGGTGCCGGTCGGGCGGATCGATGCGATCCAGCCCCGTGCCGACGATGTCAAGATCACGATGACCCTGGATCCCGGCATCAAGGTTCCCGCCGACGCCAGGGCCCTGATCATCGCGCCCAACCTGGTGTCCGCCCGGTTCATTCAGCTGACCCCGGCCTTCACCGGTGGTGCAGCGCTGGCGGACGGCGCCCAGATCGGGCTGGACCGCACCGGCGTGCCGGTCGAGTGGGACGAGGTCAAGGAGCAGCTCACCGCGCTGTCCGCGCAGCTCGGCCCGAAAGACGGTGGCGTGCAGGGTCCGCTGGTGGCCGCCGTCAACCAGGCCGCCGACACCTTCGACGGCAACGGCGACTCGTTCCGCGCCGCACTGCGTGAGCTGTCGCAGACCGCCGGGCGCCTCGGCGACTCGCGCACCGATCTGTTCGGCACGGTGCGCAACCTGCAGGTGCTGGTCAATGCGCTGTCCAACAGTAACGAGCAGATCGTGCAGTTCACCAGCCACGTGGCGTCGGTGTCCCAGGTGCTGGCCGCCAGTTCGGCGGACCTCGACCAGACCCTGGGCGTGCTGAACCAGGCCCTCGGCGATGTCAAAGGCCTGCTGCATGATTCGAACAAGTCGCTGATCGACTCCGTCGGCAAGCTGGCCGACTTCACCCAGATCCTCAACGACCACAGTGATGACATCGAGCAGGCGCTTCACATCACGCCCAACGGTCTGGCCAACTTCTACAACATCTACAATCCGGCCCAGGGCACCGTCGGTGGCCTGCTGTCACTGCCCAACTTCGCGAATCCGGTGCAGTTCATCTGCGGTGGCACCTTCGATGTCGGCGCGTCGGCGGACAACTACAAGCGGGCCGAGATCTGCCGGCAGCGGATGGGGCCGGTGTTCAAGCGCATCGCGATGAATTATCCGCCGGTGCTGTTCCATCCGATCGACAGCATCACCGCGTACAAGGGGCAGATCATCTACGACACGCCC
Source organism: Mycolicibacterium cosmeticum (assembly GCF_000613185.1). Lineage (NCBI taxonomy): Bacteria > Bacillati > Actinomycetota > Actinomycetes > Mycobacteriales > Mycobacteriaceae > Mycobacterium > Mycolicibacterium cosmeticum. The sequence goes on along the minus strand of NZ_CCBB010000001.1, from coordinate 2,240,108 downwards.
GCCACCGAGGCGAAGGCCCAGACCCCGGTGCCCTATCTGCAATGGCAGCCGGCACCCGGTGTCTCGCCGCCGACAACCGGCCCCGACGGGAACCTCAGTGACCTGATCCTGCCGCCGCCCGCCGTCCCCGGGCAGATCTCGCCAGCGGGTCCGGTGCCGCCGGCGCCGCCGATGGGCGCGGGTGCTTCCGCCCCGGCCGCCGCACCGCAGGGAGCCGGCGGATGAGGCATTCGGGGAAGGCGTTGCGAAGCGCGACGCTGCGCACCACCGCGCTGAGCTCGGGGGCGTTGCTGGTGGCCGGTTGTTCGTTCGGCGGGCTGAACTCGCTGGACATGCCCGGCACCGCGGGACACGGTCCGGGGTCCTACACCATCACCGTGGAACTGCCCGATGTGGCGACGCTGCCCCAGAATTCGCCGGTGATGGTCGACGACGTGACCGTCGGCAGTGTGTCGGGTATCGACGCCGTGCAGCGGCCCGACGGTACGTTCTACGCCGCGGTCAAGCTGTCGCTCGACGGGGATGTGAACCTGCCGGAGAACTCGACCGCCACCGTCGCGCAGACCTCGCTGCTGGGCTCCCAGCATGTCCAACTGGCGGCCCCGGAGGGCAAGGCCATCGGCAAGCTCAAGCAGGGCTCGAACATCCCGCTCGGCAGCATCGGCCGCTACCCGACCACCGAGGAAGTGCTGTCCTCGTTGGGTGTGGTGGTCAACAAGGGCAATCTCGGTGCGCTGCAGGACATCACCGACGAGGCGTATGCGGCGGTTGCCGGGCGTAGCGGAAGCTTCGCCGAGCTGTTGCCCCGGTTGGCCGAACTGACCTCGTCACTGGACCAGCAGACCAACGACATCATCGCCGCGGCCGACGGGCTGAACCGATTCGCCTCGATGCTGGCCCGCAGCAAGGACAACCTGGGCCGCACCCTCGACACGCTGCCCAACGCGTTGAAGGTGCTCAACGACAACCGGTCCAACATCGTCGATGCGTTCCAGGCACTGCAGAAGTTCGCCACGGTGGGGGCTCGCGTGCTGTCGGAGACCAAGACCGACTTCGCCGCCGACCTGAAAGACCTCTTTCCGGTCATCAAGGAGTTCAACGACAATGCCGATGACGTGATCAAGGACCTGGAGTTCCTGCCGACCTTCCCGTTCCACTACAAGTACTTGCGCAACGCGGTGCGCGGTGACTACCTGAACGTGTTCGTGACATTCGACCTCACCGCACGGCGGTTCGGCGAATCGATGTTCACCACATCGTTCTTCGACCCGAACATGAAGCACCTCGATGAGGTCATCAACCCGCCGGACTTCCTGACCGGTGCGATGGCCAACCTGTCCGGGCAGGCCGCCGATCCGTTCAAGATCCCGCCGGGTACGGCCACGCAGCACGGAGGTGCCCCGTAATGCTGGACCGGCTGACCAAACTTCAACTGTCGATCTTCGCGGTCGTCACCGTGCTCACCGTGACCGCGATCTCCGCGTTCTATCTGCACGTGCCCGCGGCGATGGGTATCGGCACCTACAACATCACCGCGAACTTCGTGGCCGGTGGTGGCCTGTACCAGAACGCCAACGTCACCTACCGCGGTGTCACGATCGGCCGGGTCGAACAGGTCGGGCTGACCGATGACGGTGTCATCGCGCACATGCGGCTCAACACCGACATCGATGTGCCCGATAACGTTACCGCGACGGTAAAGAGCGTCTCGGCCGTCGGCGAGCAATACATCGACCTGGTGCCACCCGGTGACGGCGAGGCCCCGGCCACCAAGCTCCTGCGCGACGGCTCCAACATCGAGGTCGCGCACACCGCGATCGGTCAGGACATCGCCGGGCTGCTCCGCCAGGCCGACGATCTGGTCAGCAGCGTCGGCGACAGCCGCGTCCAGGAGCTGCTCAAGGAGACGTTCAAGGCGTTCAACGGATCCGGGCCCGAGCTGTCCCGGCTCATCCAGTCCTCGCGCGCGCTGGTCGACGAGGCCAACAACAATTACGGCCAGACCACCCAGCTGATCGACCAGGCCGGACCGTTCCTGGAGGCGCAGATCCGCGCCGGCGACGACATCAAGTCCTCCGTCGACGGCTTGGCCCGGTTCACCTCGGAGGTGGACAAGGCCGACCCGCAGCTGCGCTCGGTGTTGCAGACGGTGCCCGGTGCGGTGGCCGAGGCGAACACCACCTTCGCCGGCATCCGCCCGACATTCCCGCAGCTCGCGGCGAACCTGGCGGACTTCGGCCGGATCGGCGTGATCTACAACAAATCGATCGAACAGGCGCTGGTCATTTTCCCGGCCCTGATTGCAGCACTGAACACTGTGGCAGGTGGTGTGCCCGCCGACGAGGGCGGCAAGCTGGACTTCAAGGTCGACCTGGGTGATCCGCCACCCTGCTCGACCGGCTTCCTGCCGCCCACCGCGATCCGCTCACCCGCCGACACCACCCTGCGGGAACTGCCCGCCGACCTGTACTGCAAGACCGCACAGAACGATCCGTCGGTGGTGCGCGGCGCCCGTAACTACCCGTGCCAGGAGTTCCCCGGCAAGCGGGCGCCGACCATCCAGCTGTGCCGTGACCCGCGCGGCTATGTACCGCTCGGAAGCAACCCGTGGCGCGGGCCGCCTGTCCCATACGGCACTCCCGTCGAGGACGGCCGCAATATCCTGCCGCCCAACAAGTTCCCGAACATCCCGCCCGGCGCGGACTACGACCCGGGACCACCCGCGGTGCAGCTACCGCCCGGCGTGCAGCCGGGACCGGGCCCGGCGCCGAACGCACCGTTCCCGTTGCCGGTACCGCCCAACGACAACCCGCCCGCGCCGCCGGGCACGTTCTACGCACCGCCGGATCAGGTGGTGCCGCCGTACGGACGACGGCCACCGCCGCCGCCCGCCGATGCTCCACCGGTGGATGCGCCACCGCCGCCGCTGCCCGCCGAGGCGCCGCAACCCCAGGCCAGTGCTCCCGCGAGCACCACCTACGATCCGAGGACCGGTGTGTTCGCGGATCCGTCGGGCGGCACGGGGGTGTTCGCCTCCGGATCCGACAAGTTCTCGCCGGCGGAGAACTGGGTAGATTTGATGATGGCGCCCAAGCAGGTTTAGGCAGGTCTAGATGGTTGAGGAACAGGTTTCGGCGGACAAGCCGAAGCCGGTCCGCCGGCGTGCCTCGCGCGCGGCGGGGCCCGCGGGTGGCATCCCCGCGTCGGCACCGGATCCCCTGGTGGTGAGTGCACGCGCCGCCACACGCACGGGTAAGTCGAAGAAGACGGTGTCGTTGCCGCGACGACAACCCAACCGCGGCCGGGTGGCGCTGGTCTCGGCCATCGCGGCGGTGCTGGCGGCCGCCGTGCTCGTCACCACCGTCTTGGTGCTGCTCACCCAGCATCGGCAGGCCGACGCCGCCATCGCGCGCCAGCAGCGTTTCGTGGACACCGCCGAGCAGACGGTGTTGAACATGTTCAGCTACAACCAGAACAACATCGACGAGAGTGTGAACCGCTTCGTCGACGGCACCAGCGGCCCGCTGCGCGACATGATGAGCCAGGGCAACAACGTCGACAATCTCAAGGCCATCTTCCGGGACACCCAGGCCAGTTCGGAGGCCGTGGTCAGCGGTGCCGCGTTGGAGAAGATCGACGAGGTCGGGCGCAACGCCGCGGTGCTGGTGGCGGTGCGGGTCACCGTGACCGACCTCGACGGTGTCAACAAGCCGTCGCAGGCCTACCGGATGCGTGTCGTCGTGCACGAGGACGACAACGGCCACATGACCGGATACGACCTGAAATATCCCGAGGGTGGAAACTGATGCGTGGCAAGCTCATTGCGCTCGTGGCGCTGGTGTTCGCGCTGGGGCTGGTCGGCCTGTCCGCGGTCGGTGGTGCGCTGTATTGGGACCGCACGCAGAACCGGGCCGTGCAGGACGCCGGCGCCGCGCTGCCCGCGCTGGCCACCGAGCAGATCCCGAAGGTGTTCGGCTATGACTACCAGACGGTGGAACGCAGCCTGACCGAAGCGGCGACACTGCTGACCCCCGATTACCGGCGCGAGTTCGAGGACCGTGCCGCCAAGGACATCATCCCGCAGGCCCGTGATCGCCAGGTGGTCAGCCAGGCCAACGTGGTCGGTGCCGGAATGCTGGCCGCCCAACGGGATTCGGCTTCGGTGCTGGTGTTCATGAACCGTACGGTCACCGACAAGTCGAAGCAGCCGGTGTATGACGGCAGCCGGCTTCGCGTCGACTATCAGAAGATCGACGGGAAGTGGCTGATCAAGTACATCCAGCCGGTGTAGCCCGTCAGGCGCTGCGGGCGGTGGCCAGCGCGTCCAGGAACGAGCGCGCCCAACGATCCACGTCGTGCGCGAGCACCTGGCGGCGCAGGGCCCGCATCCGGCGCCGGCCCTCTTCCGGTGTCTGGGTGAGGGCTTGCTCGATGGCTTCCTTCACGCCGTCGGTGTGGTGCGGGTTGCACAGGTAGGCCTGCCGTAATTCCGCTGCCGCGCCGGTGAATTCGGATAGCACCAGGGCGCCGCCGAGGTCGCTGCGGCACGCCACGTATTCCTTGGCCACCAGGTTCATGCCGTCTCGCAACGGCGTGACGAGCATGATGTCGGCAGCGACGAAGAAGGCAATCAGTTCGTCGCGCGGCACCGGACGGTGCAGGTAGTGCACCACTGGCCGACCGACCTCACCGTACTCGCCGTTGATGTGGCCGACCTGGCGCTCGATGCCTTCCCGCATCTCGATATAGCTCTCCACCCGTTCGCGACTGGGGGTGGCCAGCTGTACCAGCACGGTGTCCGTGCGGTCCGCGCGCTTGTCGGCGAGCAGGTCGGTGAAGGCCTTGAGCCGGACGTCGATGCCCTTGGTGTAGTCGAGACGGTCCACGCCCAGCATGATCTTGCGTGGGTTTCCGAGTTCGGACCGAATTTGTTTGGCGCGCTGACGGATCCCGCGGTCGCGTGCCTTGGCGTCGAGTTCGGCCGAATCGATGGAGATCGGGAAGGCGCCGACCTTGACGGTGCGGAAACCCACCTGCACCTCACCGAACCGGGACCGCACGCCGACGGTCCCGCGCGAGGTGTTCGCGCCGACCAGCCGCCGGGCCAGGATGAGAAAATTCTGTGCCCCGCCGGGCAGGTGGAAGCCGACCAGGTCGGCGCCGAGCAGGCCCTCGATGATCTCGGTGCGCCACGGCATCTGCATGAACAGCTCGACCGGCGGGAACGGAATGTGCAGGAAGAACCCGATGGTGAGGTCCGGCCGCAACATGCGCAGCATCTTGGGCACCAGTTGTAGCTGGTAGTCCTGGACCCACACCGTGGCTCCGGGCGCCGCCGCCTTGGACGTGGCCTCGGCGAACCGCCGGTTCACGTCGACGTAGCGTTCCCACCATTCCCGGCGGTACTCGGGCTTGACGATGACGTCGTGATACAGCGGCCACAGCGTGGCGTTGGAGAAGCCCTCGTAGTACTCGGCGACATCCTCGGCGGACAGCCGTACCGGGAAGAGCCGCAGCCCCTCCTGGACGATCGGCTCTTCGTCACTGTCGGGAACGCCGGGCCAGCCGATCCAGGCGCCACGCTGTTTGCGCAGCAACGGCTCCAGGGCGGTCACCAGGCCGCCGGGGCTGCGTTTCCATGTGGTTGTGCCGTCGGGCAGGCGCACCTGGTCGATCGGGAGCCGATTGGCGACCACGACGAAGTCGGAGGTGCCCTCGACGGGTGTGGAGTCGGTCAAATTTCCGTCTCCGGCCACCACCTACGCCTCTTGCTTCGCCGGACCGATACCCAGCATGGACAGGAACATCCGGCATTCGTCGGCGTCGGTGGCGTAGGCGGCCACGACACGACGCGCCTGACTGGCGGTGTCGTCGGCAACCGGCTCGACTTCGCCGATATCGGCGGTCTCAGATTTTGCAGGCATCTTCTTACTGTAGGTGACCCGGCACGGCGCACGGCGGCAGGCCGGGTCACCGGCCCGTTCCGGAACCCCTACAGCACGGATTAGGGGCTGGAGCTGACGCTGGTCTCCGGCTGCTGGAACTGTGGCGCATCCTCGGCCAGGCCGATGCACTCGCCCGAGTTGCGGCCGGTGCAGGGGATCCCGCCGATGGCCGGCAGGTCGGGGTTGCCGGGGATCGAGCTGAACGGCGTTGCCGGGGAGTTGGGCACCGTGTGCGGCAGGCAGCTGCCCGTGAACAGGTCTTCTTCCTCACCGGAGTCGCACGCCAGCATCGGGCGGTCGGCCGGGCCGACGGTCGTGATGACGGCGACAACCGGGGCGGCGGCCACCGCGACCGCGAAACCGCCGGCAAGGATCAGTCGTGGAACGGAAAACTCGAAGCTCGCCATCGTCACGCTTTCTGTAGTTATTGACCGAGACGTCGGACAGATTCTAAGGAAGCTGACAGAAATCTGCATGAGATCCATGAGTTGGCTGGGAGTTCGTTACCCCGTGACACATCGGATGGCACAAAAGCGGCCGGGACGCCCGCGTACGGGCGTCCCGGCCGAGTGCTGCGCTGTTACGTCGCTACGGGCTGGAGCTCACACTGGTGTGCGGCTGCACGAACTGCGGCTGATCCTCCGACAGGCCGATGCACTGCCCGGAGTTACCGCCGGTGCACGGGACACCGTCGATGGACGGCAGACCACCCGGGGAGGTGTTGCCGAACTCCGGCGAGTTGGGCACCAGCTCGGGAGTGCAGGAGCCGGTGAAGGTGTCCTCGGATTCTCCGGTCGGACACGCGGCAAGAGCGGGTCCGGCGGGCGCCTCGAGGGCGAAGGCCGCAAGCGCGGGTGCCGCGACGACCGCCGCGGCGAAGCCGCCGGCAATGATCAGTCGACGGGCAGGGAAGGCGAATGTCGCCATGGCGTCACGCTTTCTGTGATTTGCTGGCCGGTTCTTCTCGGCCGAGCGGGGTCAGGGTCGGATGTGAATCCTGAGCCAAGAATACGCTGACGGGGACGAAAAAACCTGGCAGGACTACGAAATTCGGGCGGCGCCGCGCCAATCCTGTGAGCAGACTGCAAGATAGCTGTGGCATGGCTGGACCTGCGAATTGCTGTACGGCGGCCAGCCGGCGTGGTTCGATGACGAGAACGTGTTCCAGTTTTGGCGCATCAGCGCGCACGTTTGATACGCACGCTCTACGGAGGGATCGCGGTGCAGCTTTCGTTGGCGGATCGTACGGTTCTGGTGACCGGCGGTGGCAGCGGTATCGGCAAGGGGGTCGCGGCCGCGGTGGTCGCCAGCGGCGGCAACGCAATGCTGGTGGGCCGCAACGCTGATCGGCTCGCTGCCGCGGTCGACGAGATCGCCGCCGCGGGCGGGGCGGACCGGGTCCGCTACGAACCGGCCGATGTCACCGACGAGGACGAGGTGGCCCGCGTGGTGGATGCCGCCGCGGCCTGGAACGGGCGGCTACACGGCGTCGTGCACTGTGCGGGTGGGTCCTTGACCATCGGCCCGCTGACGCAGGTGGATTCCGAATTGTGGCGCCAGACCGTGGACCTCAACGTCAACGGCACCATGTACGTGCTCAAGCACAGCGCCAGGGCGATGGTGCGGGGCGGCGGTGGGTCGTTCGTCGGCATCTCGTCGATCGCGTCGAGCAACACCCACCGCTGGTTCGCGGCCTACGGCCCGAGCAAGGCCGCGCTCGACCACTTGCTGCAGTTGGCCGCCGACGAACTGGGGCCGTCGTGGGTGCGGGTGAACAGCATCCGGCCGGGGTTGATCAAGACCGAGATGGTGGCGCCCATCTTGGATTCCCCGGAGATCAGCGCCGACTACGCGAGCTGCACCCCGCTGCCCCGCCCCGGTGAGGTGCAGGACATCGCCAACGCCGCGGTATTCCTGCTCAGCGATGCGGCCGCGTGGATCACCGGTCAACTGATCAACGTCGACGGCGGGCACTGCCTGCGGCGCGGGCCGGACATGTCCTCGATGCTAGGCCCGGTCTTCGGCGAGGACGCCCTGCGCGGTGTCGTCGACTGACCAGCGCTGATCAGGGCAGGTATTTGGGGCAGTACATGCGCAGCGCCGCGCCCCCGAATTTGGTGGCCTGATCGTCGGACAGGTCGGTCTGGTTCTTGATGCTGTACAGCGCGTAGGACAGCGGCTTGCCGTGGAAGAGCACCTGACAGGCCGAATGCGCGACGCTGATCGCCTTGGCGTCGCCGCCCACGTTGATCTTGAGCTGCTCCAGGGCCATCAGGAACTTCTGATCGGTGCCGTCGTCGGCCGCGGCCGGAGCCGCCAGGGCCGTCATGGCGCCGGCGGCGAGGACCGCCGCGGCCAGGGTGCGCTTGATCGTCATCGGTCTTCCCATTCCGTCTGCATCGTCCGCAGTTCGCCCGCAGCCTCTTGCGAGCAAACGTCGTGGGAAGTATCGCCGCGGCCGGCGCCGTCGTTACCGGGAGGCGTCGGAGCTCAGCATCTGCGCGGCCCGGTGCACCGCGTTCACGATGCCTTGGTAGCCGGTACAGCGACAGAAGTTCCCCGACAAACCCTCCCGGATCTCGTCGTCGGTGGGCTCCGGATTGTCGCGCAGCAACGCCGTGATGGAGGTGACGAAGCCGGGCGTGCAAAACCCGCACTGCAGGCCGTGACATTCGCGAAGGGCGGCCTGCACCGCGGACAACTCACCGTCCTCGGCGGCGATCCCTTCGACGGTCGTCACCTCCTGTCCGTCGGCCTGCACCGCGAAGATCAGGCAGGAGCGCACCGCCTGGCCGTCCAACAGCACGGTGCACGCACCGCAGGCGCCGTGCTCACATCCCAGGTGGGTGCCGGTCAGGCCGCAGTCCTCGCGCAGGAAGTCGGCGAGGGTGACCCGCGGTTCGACCGCGCCGTGCCGGCGGCGGCCGTTGACCGAGATGTCTACGGGTAGGTCATGCATCGCGTGCCTCCGTGATTGCGTCGGTCCAGGCCCGGGTGACCATCGTGGCGCCGATCCTGGTGCGGTAGGACGACGAGCCCTGCAGATCCGACGGGATGTCCCGCAGGCCCGAGACCGCCAACCTGCCGAACTCCACGGCGTCGATGTCGGTGACCGGCCGGCCCGTCATCGCGGCCTCGGCGGGAGCGCCCCGCTCGGGGGTGGACCCGAGGCCCAGCAGTCCGACGGAGCAGCGGGTGACGCGATCGTCGTCGTCCAGTTCGACGGCGACGGTGGCCCCGGCGATGGCGAAATCGCCGTGCCGCCGCGCGAATTCGTGCACCGCGAAGCCACACCGGCCCGACCACACCGGGAATCGCACCGCCTGCAGCAGCTCGTCGGCGGCCAGCGCGCTCTCCCAGAGCCCGGTGAAGAAGTCGGCCGCCGGAATCTGCCGGGTACCGCGCGCCGAGACGGCTTCCATGGTGGCGTCCAGGGTCAGGGCGACGGCAGCGAACTCGGCGGCCGGGTCGGCGTGCGCGATGGCGCCGCCGAGGGTGCCGCGGCTGCGGATCTGGAAGTGCCCGATATGCGGTGTGGCCGCGGTCAGCAGCGGCACCGAGTCGGCGACCTCGTCGTCCATACCGACCAGGGCGTGGGTGGTGCCGGCCCCGACGACCACCTCGTCGCCGATCAGGTCGATGCCCTGGAGTTCGTCGAGGCGGGAGATGTCGACCAGATTCTCGAAATGGGTGAGCCGCATGGCCAGCATGGGGACCAGGCTCTGCCCGCCGGCCAGGATCTTCGCCTCGTCACCGAATTCGGCGAGCAGTTCCACCGCGTCCTTGACCGAGTCGGCGCGGTGGTAGGCGAACGCGCGGGCCTTCACGACAGCAGCCGGGTCAACAGGGCCTGCAACTCGGCGGGGACGGTGGCCGGTGCCTTGCGCTTGCGGCGCCCGACCAGGAACCCGACGGCGCCGGCGGCCGCCGCGGCCGCGAGCACCGGTCCGTACCGCTTCGCCACCGGCACCGCCACCACCTTGAGCAGGTCCACCGAATCGGCGGGTGGCGCTGTCACGGTGGTGGTTTCGGGGCCGGTCCCGGCGGTGCTGCCGAGAAGTTCGGCCTCCAGGCTGCGGGCGAACTGGTCGATGAGGTTGCTGGACACGTCGGCGAGCACGCCGCGGCCGAACTGGGCGGCCTTGCCCGAGATCGCCAGGTCGGTGGTGATGAGCACGCTCGTCGCGTCACCCTCGTCCTTGAGTTGGGCGGTGACGGTCGCCGCGGCGGTCCCGTTGCCGCGCGTCTCCTTACCCTCGGCGCGCAGCACGATGCGCCGGCCGGCTTCGTCCTTCTCCTGGTATGTCGCAATACCCTTGTAGGACACCGTGATCGGGCCGACCTTGACCTTCACCGCGCCGGTGAAGTCGTCGCCGTCGACCGAGAGCAGGGTGGCACCGGGCAAGCAGGGGGCGACGCGTTCGACGTCGGTGAACACTTCCCAGGTCGTGGCCGCGGGCACCGCGACCCGGAATTCGTTGTGGAGTTCCACGCTAGTGGTCCTTTCCCGAGGGAACCCGCGCTTGTTCGAGGAGGGCGACGATGGCCGCCGGGGTGGCGGGCAGCTGGGTGACGGCGACGCCGAGCGGTGCCAGCGCGTCGTTGATCGCATTGATCACCGCCGGCGGGGAGCCGATGGCGCCGCCTTCGCCGGCACCCTTGTACCCGCCGACGCCGGGGCCGGGGATCTCGACATGGCCGAATTCGATGGCCGGCACCTCGGTGGCGGTGGGCAGCAGGTAATCGACGAAGGTCGAGGACAGGGGGTTGCCCGCGTCGTCGTAGGACAGCTGCTCCAGCAGTGCGCCGCCGATACCCTGCACGGTGCCGCCGGCCACCTGGCCCTCCACCACATTGGGATTGATCATCGGCCCGACGTCCTCGCTGACGATATAGCGGGTCAACCTGACCTGGCCGGTCTCGATGTCGACTTCGCACGTGCAGGCGTGGGTGGCGTTGGCCCAGTGGATCATTGCCTGCGAGTTGAAACGTGCGGTGGCCTCCAGGGTGGGGTTCGCGCCGCCCAACATCATCGGCTCGTAGTGGCAGCGGTAGGCGATGTCGGCGAAGCTGACACTCTTGTCCGGGTCGCTGCGCACCGTGGCGCGCGAGTCGGCGAGCTCGATCTCGTCGGCGCCGACGCCCAGCATCTGGGCTGCGATCCCGAGGATCCGGTTACGCAGGATGGTGCCCGCCTCGTTGACCGCGCCCGCCGTCATCGGTCCGCTGCGGCTGCCCTGGGTGCCCGCGCCGTACGGTGTCACCGCGGTGTCGCCCTGGATGGTCGACACGTCATCGATATCGGCGCCCAACGCATCCGCGGTCAGTTGCACGACCGTGGTCTCCAGACTGTTTCCGCTGGAGCCGCCGTTGACGTAGACGTTGATCCGGCCGGTGGGCTCCATCCGGATGGTGGCGCCCTCGGTGGCCAGGTGGCCGGTGGCCGCGCCCGTCGGTTCGATATAGGCCGAGAAACCCAGTCCGATATAGCGTCCCTGGGCCAGCGCCGCGGCCTGCTCCTTGCGGAATCCCTCGTGGTCGAGGATCTTGACGGCCTGTTCGAAAGTGTCGGCCGGGGCGCAGTTGTCATAGGGCATGCCGTTGGGATTGACGAACGGCATCTCGTCACCGCGCAGGATGTTGATCCGGCGCAACTCCACCGGGTCCATCCCGATCTTGCGGGCGGCGATGTCGAGAAGCATTTCGCGGGTGAGGGTTTCATACTGCCACGGGCCCCGGTAGGCGTGCAGGCCGGCGGTGTTGGAGAACACCGTCCGGTAGTTGAAGCTGGCCTTGGGCACCCGGTAGGGGCCGGGGAAGAACATGCCGATGGCGGCGGTGGTGAGCACCGGGTACGGCGTGGGGTAGGCGCCGATATCCTGGACGAAATCGATGTCGGCGGCCAGGATCTTGCCGTCGGCGTCGAACGCCATCCGGACGGTGCCGTCGACATGACGGGACTGCCCGGCCGACATCAGGTTCTCCCGGCGGTCCTCGATCCATTTCAGCGGGGCGGGCACCTTGCGCGCGGCGAGCAGGATGGCCATGTCCTCCCGCATCGGAACCACCTTCTGGCCGAACCCGCCGCCGGTGTCACGCATGATGACGCGCACGCCCTGAGCCGGGATGCCCAGCAGGCGCGCGGCGAACGCGCGCAGCTCGTGCGGGGTCTGGGTGGACGCCCACACGGTGAGTTCGGCTGTGGGAGGGCTCCATTCGGCGACGATGCCGCGGGTCTCCATCGGCACGGGGACGTACATCTGCTGGTAGATGTGCTCCCGCACGACATGCGCGGCGGTGGCGAAGACGTCCTCGTCCGGTGGTGCCCCGCCCATACCGCCGGCCACGTTGTCGGGATATTCGGCGTGCACGCTGATGCCGGATTCCGGTGCCGCGCGGAAATCGGCGACGGCGGGCAGCTGTTCGTAGTCGACCTCGACCAGGTCGACGGCGTCCTCGGCTAGGCGCCGGCTCTCGGCGACCACGATCGCCACCGGATCGCCGACGAACTTCACCTCACCCTCGGCCAGGGGCGGCCGGGGGGTGTCCGGCACGTCCTTCCCGGCGACGGCGTGCCATGCCTCGTGCACGCCCGGGTTGATATCGGCCGCGGTGAACACCGCGTGGACGCCGGGCAGGGCGAGCGCCGCGGCGGCGTCGATGCCCTTGACGGTGGCGCGGGCGAAGGGGCTGCGCACGAAGCAGGCGTGCAGCATGCCGGGTCGCTGCACGTCGTCGACGAAGGTGCCCTTGCCGGTGAGCAGGCGGGTGTCCTCGACCCGGGGGACACGCGTTCCTGCGTAGCGGGTGGCCACGGGTCCCGTCACTGACCGGCTCCTGTCCATGAGTACTTGCGCGGGTAAGTGATGCTGGACACACCCGCCTGCGAGTGGCGCTATCGTAGCGCGAGAGGGAGCATTCCAAAAGAAGAGAGTCGCGTTACCGCACGTCGTCGCTGGTCATGGATGGTCGGCCGACCAGTTCGTGGTGAATCCGGCCGTCGACGGCGGCCAGCGGGCGGCCACCGCCGCCCCAGCGCCGGGCGATGATCTCGGCCACGATGGACACCGCCGTCTCCTCCGGCGTCCGGGCCCCCAGATCCAGGCCGATCGGGCTGGACAGCCGGTCCAGGTCGGTCGCGGTGAGGCCGGCGTCGCGCAGCCGCTGCAACCGGTCCAGGTGTGTGCGCCGCGATCCCATGGCGCCGACATAGCCGACCTGTGGCAGCCGCAGCGCCACCTCGAGGGCGGGTACATCGAATTTGGGGTCGTGGGTGAGCACGCAGATCGCGGTCCGGCCGTCGATCGCGCCGAGTTCCTGCTGGCCGCGCAGATACCGGTCCGGCCAGTCGACCACCACCTGATCGGCGGCGGGGAAGCGGGCCGCAGTGGCGAACACCGGGCGGGCATCGCACACCGTGACGCGGTAGCCGAGGAACGCGGCCTGCTGGGCCAGGGCGGCGGCGAAGTCGATCGCGCCGATGATCAGCATGCGCGGCCGCGGCGCATAACTGGCGACGAACACCTCCATGCCGGTATCGGTCCCGCCGGAGCTCTCGTCCAGGCGCTCGCCGTCGGGGCCGTAGGACAGCACCGCGGTACGGCCGGCCACCAGCAGACCACGGGCGTCGTCGACGACCGCCGCATCGGCCCGCTCCGACCCCAGGCCGCCCAGATGCCGGTCCGGATCGACGATCAGCCGCCGGCCCAGCCGGGACCGGTCGGGGTGTGCGATCACCGTGGCCACCGCGATCGGCCGGTGCGCTGCGATCGCCTCGGCGACGTCGGCGAGCTCGGGAAACGTCTTCTGCGAAACCGGCTCCACGAACACGTCCAGCAGGCCGCCGCAGGTCAAGCCGACGGCGAAGGCGTCGTCGTCGCTGATCCCGTAGCGCTGCAATTCGGGAGCGCCCGCGCCGACCACCTCGGTGGCCAGTTCGTACACCGCACCCTCGACACAGCCACCCGAGACGGACCCGGCCACGCTGCCGTCGGGGGCCACCACCAGGGCAGCACCGGCCGGACGCGGCGCGGACCTGATCGTGCGCACCACCGTGGCCAGCCCGGCGGTGCCGCCGGACCGCCAGATGGCCATCAGGTCATCGAGAACCTCGCGCACGGTGTGGAGTCTAGGGGCGTGGGCCGCGATGGGAGTTCCGCGCACGCCCGGGAATTTCGCCGCGCCGCAGGGCGTCGGTTATGGGTGGGTCGGGGGCGTGTTCGACCCAGGACAGATGTTGTTGGAGGTTGTGATGAACGGGCTGCGCAAGTTCGCCACGGGGGCGGCGATCGTGGGCGCATTGGGAATGGGTGCGTTGGGTGTGGGTACGGCGACGGCCGCCGCGGCGGCACCGTCGGCGCCGTTTGCCGAGGACCCCGGTTGGGGGCACGGCCACGGCGACGACTGGCGCTGGGACAACGGCCGCCACCGCGGCTGGGATTACGGGCCGGGGATCTACCTGCCGTGCGTGACGGGTCCGTTCGGGCACGTCACCGTGTGCCCTTAGCCGGTACGCGTCCAGAGGCAGTGCCCGGTCATCGTGATATCGAACAGGCTGGGCAGTACCTGAAATGAAAATGGCTGCCCCGGTTCGCCTTTGGCGGTGACGGGCGGGCCGACCACTCCGGCGCTGACGACCGCGTGCTGGGTGGCGGCGCACTGGGCCTGCGGGTCCAGTGGCGTCGCCGTCCAGGCGCCGGAGCTCAGATTCGGATTACGCAGGCCTTCGCCGTGCAGGGCGATGGGAGGCCCGAAGCTGACCCAGCGATCGCTGGGATCGCCGGGCGCGGTGACGGCCTGCCACCTCGAGTCCTGGCACACCAGTGGCAGGGACCGTCCGAAGGGCAGCGTGGCGGCCCCGCCGAGGTCCGCGGTGCACGGGGAGTCCGGTTGTGGCACAGCGGGATCGGCCGAGGCGACGGCCGGAACGGCCAGGGCGGCGGTGGCGAGCAGGGCGAGGAGCCGGGCCGGCATGATCACAGCTTGGTCAGGTCGGTCTTCATCAACATGACGTTGTACTCACTCCACAGCGACAGGTTCCAGTACAGGTCGGTGCCCGTGCCGGCGGTCGACGGCGACCACGGATGCAGCATCGGGGCGTAGATGCCGCCGTTCTGCTGCGTCATCAGCACCGTCGGCGCCGACCAGGTGCCCTCGGGGCTGTCGGCCGTGCGCAGGATGATGTTGTTGAACTGGTCGGCGTGCAGCACCACATACTTGTTCAGCGTCTGGTTGTACTGCACCGACATCTCGCTGACCTGGTTGCCGGGTTTGGCGATGCCGCAGGCGCCCTTCTCCTGGCCGAATACCGGGCTGGCCTTGGACGGATCGTTCTTGTACCAGCCGGCCGGGTAGGCGCCGATCCCGAAGATCCCGCCCTTGCTGCCCTTGCTGTAGAACTCGTACTTGCTGGCGTCGAGGATGTCCTTCTCCAGCACCCGCGACACATAGGCCGAACCCTGCCTGCCGTTGGGGGTGCCGTACGAGTAGACGTAGCCGTCGCCGGGACGCACCAGCGCGGCCTGCTGGAACTTGGCGTTCCCGCCGAAATTGGTGCGCACGCTCTTGGGCGCGATGTACCAGTTCTCGCCGTTGTCCTCGGAGTAGGCGATCGCCGAGTAGTTGGTGGTCCACTGTCCCGCGGCGCCCCACTGCTTGACCGACATGAAGCTGAGATACTGCGTCGCACCGTATTTCGTGCCGGGGGTGGGCACCGAGATGCCTGCGGTGGGGATCAGCGTGACCCCGGTGGGCAGCCCGGCGGGGAGCCGTTCGGGCAGGATGATCTGGCGGGCATAGGTCTCGCCCCACAGCGGTGCCCCGCCGAACATGTTGCCGTTGAGCCATTGGCCGTTCGGAATGCTCATCCCGTTGGACAGGTCGGTGTCGGAACTGCGGAACAGCGTGTTGAGGCGCCACGTCCCCGTCATGTTGGGGCCGCCGAAGGTGTCGCCGAACGCGATGAGGACCTGGTGCTCGTTGATCGGGGTGCTCGGATCGTCGGCGATTCCGTTGTCCCACATGGTGCCGACGTCGGTGCCCCAGATGCCGAACCGGGTGTAGGTGTCGTTCGGGGCGAAGTTGCCGGTGACCCAGTCGACGAAGCTGGTCGACGGGCTCAGCTGCTGACCGGGGTAGGGGAAGCCGGGGCGCGGGTTCATGGCGGCCGCGGCCAGCGCCAGGCTGGTGGTATCGGTGGCGACGCCGCCGGTGGCGGCCGCGCTCTTCGGGTTGATCGCGGTCAGCAGGTTTTCCACCTCGCGGCGGGCGAACGCCAGCAGCGTCCAGCCCAGCACCGGTTGGGCCGGCGAGTTCGGCGCGAAGCTCAGCGCCCAGTCCAGGACGCCGGAGACGGCCTTGAGCACCGTGGTGACCGGTTTGCGCAACACGTCCGGGATCGGCACGGGTGCCGGTGTGGCCGTCGTGGATGTCGCGGATGTCGCCGCCGCCAGCGACCGTGCGTTGGCGAAGACGGCGACCGAGGCGGCGGGTTGCACCGTGGCCGACACCGCCGCGGTCGCGGTGGGGGATGTCTTCGTCTCGGCGGGCGAGGGGTCTGCGGCGGTGGGGGTCTTGGTGGTCTTGACCTCGGCGGTGTTCTTGGTTTCGGTGGTGCCCTTGTTCTCGGTGCGTACTGCCTTCTTGGGCTTGGCCGGTTTGGGCGTCTCCTTCTCCGGCTCCGGGGTTTCGGGGTCGGAGTCGGAGTTGCCTTCAGCCTCGGGCTTGGCCTCGGGCCCGGTCTCCGGTTCGGTTTCGGTGTCCGGTTTCGAGGACGTGCCGGTGTTGGTCTGGGCGCTGACCTCGGCCGTCTTGGTACCGGCCGGCTCGGTCGTCTTGGTGTCGGTGGCCTTGGTGTCGGCTTTGGTGTCGGCTTTGGTGTCCGAAGTCTTGGTGCCACCGGTCGTGCCGCTGCCCGAGGACTGGGTGCCGGCGGACTGAGTGCCGGACGTTCCGGTGTCGTCGGCCGCCGCGATCCCGTGACCCGTCGCGATTGCGGTGCCCACGCCCAGCGCCACCGCCAAACCGCCGACCCGACCGATATGCGCTGCTGCGCCCATGCGTGCGTCCTCCGTCAATCGCCCGGGGCGGTCAACCCGTTTGTGCAACCCCTCCCATATTCGCAGCGGCGACAATTTTTGTTACGCGGAACTTCTCAGTCGCTCAATCCGGCTTCGCGAAGCGCGTCCTCATAGAGCCCGATCGCCTCGTCGATCCCGGCATCCACCCACGCGTCCACCGCCGCAACCCGATCGGCGACCAGCTGCACCTGGTTGACCCAGGTCTCGAAGTCGGCATCGCGGCGCAGCGCGTCGATCTGGCCGGTGCTGCCCTGGATCAGGAAGAAGCCACCCAGTTCGGGGCTCTGCGGGCGCAGGATGACCGTCTCGAATCGCTCGATCCGGCCGTCCTGTGCTGCCTGCTGCAGGTAGTCGCGGGACTTCTTCAGCAGCCCCAGCGCGTTCGTCTCGCGACCCCGTGTCGGTAGTCCCCACGCGACCCAGAATGCGGCCTCGGCCATGACGGTTCCTCCTTGTCCGGCGCCGGGAAGAGGTGCGACCCGGTGCCCCACGCCGACCTTAGACTGGACAGCGTGACCGCACCGCTGCATGTCGATCCCGCGGCCTTGCTGGCCGCCGCGGCGGCGCAGGCCGGTGTGGCAGCGGCGGTGGCGAATCTCGATATCGGCGCCGCGCTGGCCGGGGCGGCCGACGGGATGACCACCATGTCTTCGGGTGCCGCCAGCCGATTCGCCGCCGACGCGCTCGACTCGGCGGCAGACACCCTGCATGGTGGATTGACCACCTACGCAAGCAGTTTGACGGCTGCCGCGGCGGCCTATCAGCAGGCCGACGAAGAACTCGGTGGCCGGCTGGACGACTCATTGCGCTGAGGGGCTCACGCGGTACCTGATGTGGGTGGCCCACGGTGACACCCCGGCTTCCAGCTGGGTGAGAGACCCGGCGGTGCTGTCGTCGAAGATGCGTTCACCGCGGCCGAGCAGCACGGGGATGATGTCGAGCGTCAGCTCGTCGAGTTCGCCCGCGGCCAGTGCCTGCCGTACCGCCGACGCGCCACCGGCGATGTCGACATCGCCGTCCCCGGCGGCCCTGGCCTGCTCCAGTGCATCGGCGATACCGCCGGTGACGAAGTGGAAAGTGGTGCCACCGGCCATCTCGATCGGGTCGTGCGGGAAATGCGTCAACACGAAGACCGGTGCGTGATAGGGCGGCTCGTCGCCCCACCAGCCCCGCCATGGCTCGGCGGTGCTCCACTCCCCGCGGACGGGCCCGAACATGTTGCGGCCCATCACATAGGCGCCTCGGGGCCGCAAGAGCCGGCCGGTCCAGTCGGCGTCTACCTCGTGGCCGGGCAGTGCGGCGTCGAAATGCCATTGGTGCAGCGCCATGCCGCCGCGCCCGATCGGGTCGTCGCGGGTCTGGTCGGGGCCGGCGACGAAGCCGTCCAGGGATATCGACATGTGCGCGGTTGTGAAGGTCATACCGGTCAGACCCGACGACGGCCGGGAAATCATCGACGGTTGTTACCGGCGGCCGATCGAGGCCCAAAGACCCTACTGGCGGATCGTTTTCCGGACTGGAATGTCCTCATGACCAGTACCCTGCGCACTCCCACCACCTCGGCCACCACCAATGTCATGCACGCCGCCGTCGTCACCGGTTTCGGCGAGCCGTTGCAGGTGGAGAATCTCGACCTGCCCACCCCCGGCTACGGGGAGGTGCTGGTCAAACTCGAAACCTCCGGCGTCTGCCACACCGATCTCCATGCCGCGCACGGGGATTGGCCCGTCAAGCCGACGCCTCCCTTCGTCCCCGGACACGAGGGATGCGGCACCGTCGTCGCCCTCGGTGACGGCGTCGACGACCTGAAGGTCGGTGACAAGGTCGGCAATGCCTGGCTCTGGTCGGCATGCGGCCGGTGCGAATACTGCCGCACCGGGTGGGAAACCCTCTGCGAGAGCCAGCGCAACGGTGGCTACACCGTCAATGGCAGCTTCGGCTCCTTCATGCTGGTCGAAGCCGCACACGCGGCACGCATCCCCGAGGGCGCCGACCCGCTCGAGGTCGCGCCCATCCTGTGCGCCGGCGTCACGGTCTACAAGGGCCTCAAGGTCACCGATACCCGGCCCGGCCAGTGGGTGGCCATCTCAGGTATCGGCGGGCTGGGCCACATCGCGGTGCAGTATGCCCGTGCGATGGGCCTGCGGGTGGTCGCGGTGGACATCGACGACACCAAGCTCGCACTGGCCACCCGCCTCGGCGCCGAGGTGGTCGTCAACGCCCGCACCGCCGATGTCGTCGCCGAGGTGCAGAAGGCCACCGGCGGGGTGCACGGTGTGTTGGTCACCGCGGTGCACCCGCAGGCCTTCGGGCAGGCGATCGGGCTGGCGCGCCGCGGCGGCACGATCGTGTTCATCGGGCTGCCTCCCGGCGAATTCCCGGCCCCGATCTTCGAGATCGTGCTCAAAGGCCTGACCATTCGCGGATCGATCGTCGGCACCCGCCAGGACATGGCCGAGGCCTTGGACTTCTACGCCCGTGGCTTGATCCACCCGACCGTGCACAGCGCGCGGTTGGAGGACATCAACGACGTGTTCGCCCGGATGGAGGCCGGCCAGATCGACGGCCGCATCGTGATCGACTACCGCTAGTACGACAGTCCGTCGGCGTAACGCTGCCTGCGGTAGCTGCGGCCGTTGCCGCGGTTGCGGCTCTTGTAGGTGGGCAGTTGCGAATCGCAGTTCGGGCACACCAGGCGGAGGTTCTCCCGGCGATTGTTGGTGGCATTGCCGTCGATGTGGTCCAAGACCAGGACCAGAGGCAGCCCTTGCCAGGCGCTCGCCCCGCCGCAGATCGCGCAGCAGCCCGATTGGGCTTCGGCGAGATATGCGCGGATGTAGTGGTCACGGCGACTGTCGACCCAGGCTTCGCCGGTTTCGAGCCACAGCTTGGTGTTTGCCTCGCGCCGATCCAGTGCCTGGCACGCATTGCCGCAGTAAACCTTCTGGCTACGTTTGGAAAGCGGTGCGCCGCAACCCCGGCAGAGGTTCATGGGGTCAAACTACGGGCAGGCACCGACAAGTCGGATGCCGTGTGGAGCCCCCGGTCAGGATTGAACTGACGGCCTTCCGCTTACAAGGCGGGTGCTCTACCACTGAGCTACGGAGGCAGTGGAACGTCGTATAGCTTAGCGGGTCAGTCCTCGTGCTCGATGACCCGTTGCGAGGTGACCGGCCGAGGCGTGGCACGCCGGCCGCGCTGCCGCGGCAATGGGATCCGGCCGGCGATATTGCTCAGCGGGTTCACCACCTGACTGAGGGTGATCACCGCTTCGTGCAGCGCGTCGATGGTGGGGGCGAGCGCCTCCAGCCCGGGGGCCAGCCGGTTCAGCGTGTCGGCGACATCGGCCAGTTTGAGCAGCGGCCCGTCCGGGTCGGTCAGCGTGTCGAGCAGCCCGCCGTCGGCCAGCAGCTTGTCGGCGACCCCGTCCTCACGTAGCACCCGTTCGATGAGCCCGTCGTCGGCCAGCAACTGGTCGGCCAGGCCGCCGGGGGCGATCACCCGGGACAGGGCCCCGCTGTCGGTGGTGAGCCGGTCGATCAGCCCGCCCTCGGCGGTGACCTGTTCGACCAGGCCGCCGGGCGCCAGGGCACGGCCCACCGGTCCGTTCTCGGCGAGCAGCTGATCGGCCACACCGTCCGGGCGCAGCGCGCGCTCCACCACGCCGTCCTCGGCGAGCAGCCGGTCGGCCAGACCGCCGGGCGCGATCACCCGCGACACCACGCCGCCGTCGGCGGTCAATCGGTCCATCAGCCCGCCCTCGGCGGTGACCTGATCGATCAGGCCGTCCTTGGCCAGGGCGCGGGCCACCGGTCCGTTCTCGGCGGTGAGCCGGTCCAGCAGTCCGCCGGGCGCGGTGAGCTGGTCGACCATGCCGCCCGGCCGGAGCAGCTGGTTGAGCGGGCCGTCCTGTGCCAGCGCGCGCCCCAGCGGGGCGTCGTCGTCCATCAGCCGGGCCAGCCGGTTGGCCCGGTCCACCGCGTCCTCCAGGCCGAGCATGCCGGCAAAGGAGGTGGCTCCGCCGCTCATCGCGGCGGGATCGTTCAGCGAACGCTGGACCGTCTTGAGCGTCCCACCGGCTATGCTCAGGCCCAGGTCGGCAACGGCGAGCCCGAGGCGGACCGGGGCCGTGGCAAACTGCACGACGGTGTTGCCGAGGTTCATGGCGCCAGTCTAGGTGCGGGCACGCGCGCCGCGTGGCCAGTCGAGGGGGCTTACCCTCACATCAGATTCCCAGGTTCACAGGAATCTCACAGTTGGTATGCAGGTTGAGTCCAAACGGCGGGTGGACAGTAGTTGTATGGCTATGGCGGCGGTACCTGAAAGCATTCCCGAAGCGCGGATCCTCGTGGTGGACGACGAGGTGAATATCGTCGAGCTGCTCTCGGTGAGTCTCAAGTTCCAAGGTTTCGAGGTGCACACCGCGTCCAATGGACCGGCCGCCCTGGACAAGGCTCGCGAGGTCAAACCGGATGCGGTGATCCTGGACGTGATGATGCCCGGCATGGACGGTTTCGGGGTGCTGCGCCGGCTGCGGGCCGACGGTATCGATGCCCCGGCCCTGTTCCTCACCGCGCGGGACACCCTGCAGGACAAGATCGCCGGGCTGACCCTGGGCGGTGACGACTACGTGACCAAACCGTTCAGCCTGGAAGAGGTGGTGGCCCGGCTGCGGGTCATCCTGCGGCGCACCGGCCGCGGTATCGAGGAACCGCGCAACGCCCGGCTGACCTTCGCCGACATCGAACTCGACGAGGACACCCACGAGGTGTGGAAGGCCGGCGAACCGGTCTCGCTGTCGCCGACCGAGTTCACCCTGCTGCGCTACTTCATCATCAACGCAGGCACCGTGCTGTCGAAGCCGAAGATCCTCGACCACGTGTGGCGCTACGACTTCGGCGGCGACGTCAACGTCGTCGAGTCGTATGTGTCCTACCTGCGCCGCAAGATCGACACCGGGGAGAAGCGGCTGCTGCACACGCTGCGCGGGGTCGGTTACGTGCTGCGTGAACCGCGCTGATCGCGACGACCATTCCGGAACATCCGGACGGCCGGGCGATTCCGGCCAACAATGAGTACATGACCGAGAATCGCCGGCGCGGGGTGCCGCTGCGGGTGGGCCTGGTGGCCGCGACCCTGGTGCTGGTGGCGTTCGGCTTGCTCGCCTCCGGCGTCGCGGTCACCTCGATCATGTCGCATACCGAGGTGGACCGGATCGACCAGACGCTGCTGGACGCGTCCCGCAGCTGGGCGCAGGCCCCCCGCCGGATGCCGACCCAGCCCACCGAGGACCCCAACCCGGCCCGGCCGCCGTCGAATTTCTACGTCCGCGGCATCGGGCCCGACGGGCACATCTGGATGGCGGTCAACGACCGCGACGCCGAACCCGACCTGCCCGACGACAACAATGTCGGCCCGGTGCCGGTGACCGTCGGATCGGTCGACGGGTCCCGCGTGGAGTGGCGTGCCATGACGGTCCGCGGCCCGCACGGTGAGCTGACCACCGTCGCGATCGACCTGTCGGAAGTGCAGTCCACGGTGCGCGCGCTGATCTACGCCCAGGTCGGGATCGGCGTGGCCGTGCTGTTGGTGCTCGGCGTGGCCGGCTTCGCCGTGGTGCACCGCAGCCTGCGGCCGCTGGTCGAGGTCGAACAGACGGCAGCCGCCATTGCCGCGGGTGAACTGGACCGCCGTGTGCCACAACGTGATCCACGCACCGAGGTGGGCCGGCTGTCGCTGGCGCTGAACGGCATGCTGGCCCAGATCCAGCGTGCCGTGGCCTCTTCGGACGCCTCGGCCGAGCAGGCGCGCGGTTCCGAGGACCGCATGCGCCGCTTCATCACCGACGCCAGCCACGAACTGCGCACCCCGTTGACCACCATCCGCGGCTACGCCGAGTTGTACCGCCAGGGCGCGGCCCGGGATGTGGACATGCTGATGGGTCGCATCGAGAGCGAGGCCCGCCGGATGGGCCTGCTGGTCGAAGACCTGCTGCTGCTGGCGCGCCTCGACGTGCAACGGCCTTTGGAACGCAACCGGGTGGACCTGCTGGCGCTGGCCAGTGATGCCGTGCACGACGCGCAATCGGTGGCCCCCGCCCGGCACATCCGGATGGAGGTGTTCGACGGTCCCGGTACGCCTGAGGTGCTCGGCGACGAGGCCCGGCTGCGCCAGGTGCTGAGCAACCTGGTGGCCAACGCCCTGCAGCACACCCCGGAATCCGCAGGCATCACGGTGCGCGTCGGCACCGAAGGCGATCATGCGGTGTTGGAGGTCTGCGATGAGGGACCGGGGATGAGCAGTGAGGATGCCCAACGCGTCTTCGAACGGTTCTACCGGGCGGACTCGTCACGCACGCGCGCCAGCGGCGGCACCGGACTCGGGCTGTCCATCGTGGATTCGCTGGTGTATGCCCACGGTGGGACCGTCTCGGTGCAAACCGCTCCCGGGCATGGCTGCCAGTTCCGGGTGAACCTGCCGCGCATCGCCGAAATCAGCACGGTGGCCACCCCGGTGGCCGTGCCCACGCCCGATGCCGCTCAGGTGAGCTGAGCCAGCGCCGCCTTGATCCGGGCCTGGGCGTCGTCGAGCGATTCCGGTGACGGGTTGCGGTCCACGTTGGCGAATCCGAAATCGCTGAGGTTGCGTGCCGGGAAGACGTGCACGTGCAGATGCGGCACCTCGAGCCCGGCGATGATGACGCCGGCTCGTTCGGCATCGAACGCCTTGGTCACCGCCTTGCCGATCAGCTGGGACACCGACATCACCTTGCCGAACAGAGCCGGATCCAGGTCCTGCCAGTTGTCCACCTCGGCCCGCGGCACCACCAGGGTGTGGCCCTGCGTCATGGGCTCGATGGTCAGGAACGCCACCACCTCGTCGTCCTCGTAGACGAAACGGCCGGGGAGCTCCCCGTTGATGATCTTGGTGAAGACGGTCGCCATGGGTACCGAGCATAGTCAGGGTGCAGCAAGCTCCCAGGGCCACGGCAGTGCCGTGGCAGCCAGGTGCGCGAGTGTGAAGGATATGACGGAGTTGGCTCGCGCCCAGGCTGACGGGGGCCGGTTCCGGGCTGCGCACGACACCCCGGTTCTCGACATCGTCATCCCGGTGTACAACGAGGAGCGGGCGCTGCCGGCAAGTGTCACCCGGTTGCATCGCTACCTCACCGAGCAGGTGCCCTACCCGA
The DNA here is from genome assembly GCF_000613185.1 of Mycolicibacterium cosmeticum. Taxonomy (NCBI): domain Bacteria; kingdom Bacillati; phylum Actinomycetota; class Actinomycetes; order Mycobacteriales; family Mycobacteriaceae; genus Mycobacterium; species Mycolicibacterium cosmeticum. Next base: position 2,215,896 of record NZ_CCBB010000001.1, on the reverse strand, counting down.
CGCGGATCACGGTGGCCGACAACGCCAGTTCCGATTCGACCCTCGCGGTGGCGCGGCGATTGGCCGGCGAACTGCCCGGCGTCGAGGTGATCCATCTGGACCGCAAGGGCCGCGGTGGCGCGCTGTACACCGCATGGATGGCCTCACCGGCCATCGTGGTGGCGTACATGGACGTCGACCTGTCCACCGACCTGTCCGCGCTGATGCCGCTGGTGGCTCCGCTGATCTCCGGACATTCCGATGTGGCCATCGGATCGCGGTTGGCCGCCTCGGCCCGCGTGGTGCGCGGGCCCAAACGCGAATTCATCTCCCGCTCATACAATTTCATTCTCCGGGGTGCCCTCGGCGCGCAATTCTCCGATGCGCAGTGCGGCTTCAAGGCGGTGCGCGCCGACGTGGCCAGGCAATTGCTGCCATTGGTGGTCGACACCGGCTGGTTCTTCGACACCGAACTGTTGGTGATCGCCGAACGGGCCGGCCTGCGCATCCACGAGGTCCCGGTCGACTGGGTCGACGACCCGGACTCCCGCGTCGACATCATCGCCACGGCGATCGATGACCTCAAGGGCTGCTGGCGGGTCGGCCGGGCGCTGGCGACCGGTGCGCTGCCCCTGCGTGAGCTCCAGACCAGCCTCGGACGCGAGCCGCTGGTGCCAGGCGTGCCGCCCGGCCTGGCGGGCCAGCTGGCCCGGTTCTGCACCGTCGGCGTCATCAGCACCATCGTCTACGCCGTGCTGTTCATCGCGCTGCACGCGGCGATGGGTGCGCAGGCGGCAAACCTGACGGCATTGCTGCTCACCGCGATCGGCAACACGACGGCCAACCGGGCGTTCACCTTCGGCATCCGCGGGCGCACCGGGGTGGCCCGGCACCAGGCCAGCGGGCTGCTGGTCTTCCTGTTCGGGCTGGCCATCACCAGCGGCTCGCTGCTGGTGCTGCACCACTTCGGGTTGACGAAGGACAAGGCCGTGGAACTGTCGGTGCTGGTGGTCGCGAATCTGGTGGCCACCCTGGTGCGGTTCGTCGCGCTGCGCCGGGTGTTCGGGGTGCACCGGCGCTAGAGGATCGCGTCGGCGAGACGGTCGAGCTGGTCGACCCCAGGGGTCGTGGGATGGAACAGCAGCCGGTCGAACCCGAGATCCCGATACCGGCGGACCGTGGCGCGGGCCTCGGCGGGGGAGCTGACCATGTCATCGACGTTCACCTGCGCATACTCCGGGCTGAACCCGTAATACCTTGCCAGGTGCTGCCTTCCGGCGGCGACCGTCTCGTCGGATCCGACCCCGAAGTTCACCGATGCCTGCAGGTACGGGTCGCCGTTCCGGCCGGCGGCCACCCAGCCGGACCGGATGCGGCCGACCAGTTCGGTCTGGCTGGCGTAGTGACGGACGGCGCCGGCTGCCCAGCCATCGCCGACGGCGGTCACCCGCCGGACCGTGGCGGCCGACCGGCCGCCGAACAGCAATGGAACCGCGACCGGGCTAGCACACACCGCGGCATCACCGGTACCGGCCCAGAGCCCGCGCATCCGCTCGACCTGTTCGTCGAGGATCTTGCCGCGGCGGCCGAAATCCGCTCCGGTGCTTGCGTAATCGTCGGGCCGGTTGCCGACGCCCAGGCCGACGACCAGCCGGCCGCCGGATATCTGCGCCACCCCGGCGATCTGCTTGGCCAGCGGCACCACCGGATATACCGGTGCCAGAAGGACATTCGTCACCAGTGTCATATCGGTGGTGGCGCCGGCCGCGGTGGCCAGGGCGATCAGCGAGTCGAGGCCGGGGTAGCACAGCCGGTCGATGGTGGCCAGCGACTCGAATCTGCGTGCTTCGGCGCGGCGTGCCCACTCCGCGATGCTCGCGCCCGGGACCCCGGCGATGTGGTTCGGCAATCCGATTCCCAGTTTCATGGTGTTCAGCATCGGTCGGTCGCCGGTGTTGTCGCCAGACACATGGATCGAACCGGCAAAAAGAAGCGACCTGATCGCGTCGTGCGTAGTGTTATCGACACCATGGACCTTCTGGACGGTCAGATTCTGCACGCGCTGCAGATCGCGCCGCGAGCCTCGTTCCGGCGGATCGCCGAGGTGATCGGCGCCGGTGAGCAGACGGTCGCGCGGCGCTATCGAGCGCTGCGCCGCGACGGCGTACTCAGGGTGATCGGCGTGGTGAACCCGCGGGTGTACGGCGAGTGCCAGTGGGTCGTGCGGGTGCACGCGAAACCGGACAACCTGCCCAAGCTGGCCGACGCGCTGGTTCGTCGGCCCGAGGTGACACACGCCAACGTGCTGTCCGGCGGTACCGAACTGATCTGCGTCGTCCGTGCGCCCATCGGTGACACCGGCGAGGGGCTACTGCACCGGTTGCCCCGCACGTCGGCAGTTCTCGATGTCCGGGTGGACCTGGTGCTCAACGTGTTCGGGCAGGCATCCGGTGGACACTGGACCGGCCACGGCCGCCCCCTCGGCGAGAAGCAGATCGCCGCCCTGCAACCGTCGGCAAGCGCACACCCGAACCGACCCAGTGCCCCGTCACCCGATGACCAGCCGTTGATCGACGCGCTCGCCGACGACGGGCGGATCTCCGACAGCGCGCTGGCCGCACTCACCGGATGGTCACCGGCACGGGTCAAGCGCCGGCTGGCAGCACTGCAGGAGTCCGGCACGCTGTCCTACGACCTCGATGTGCTCCCCGAACTGCTGGGATACCCGCTCAACGCGACGATGTGGATCTCCACCCCGCCGCGCCATCTGACCGTGGTGGCCGACCAGATCGTGGCGCACGACGAGGTGGCCTCGGTCGTCGCGGTCAGCGGTTCGGCCAACCTGATGGTCGTGGTGATATGTCGCGACGTCGAGCACTTCTACCGCTACCTGGCCGAGCGACTGGCCACCGTCGACCACATCCAGACCTATGACGTCAGCATCCGTAGCAAGCGCCTCAAACAGGTCGGTTCGTTGGTTGCCCACGGCCGGTTGATCCGGGCGAGCTAACCGCCGATCAACCGCTGCACGTCTTCGATGGCATACGGCGGGGTGTCCTTGTGGTCCCGGTACCCGATGAATCCGGTTTCCGGACGGGTGAATTCACCGATGAAGCCACCGGCCGCGATGAAGATGCGACCGGTCACCTCCTTGGCCAGATCACTGACCAGATACCCGTAGGTGGGGGCGACATAGCGGGGCGGGGCGGCGTCCAGCGCGCCCTGGGCGCTGACATCGTCGAGCAGGCCGCGTCGATTCAGCTCGGCGATGTGCCGCTCGTACTCGGCGCCTTCCGACAGTCGGGTGCGCGCCCCCGGGCAGACGACATTGGCCCGCACGCCGTGCTCCCTCAATTCGGCGGCGATGGCCAGGGTGAGGCCGTTGACACCGCCCTTGCCCGCCGGATAGCCGGTGCCGCCGTAATCGCCCAGGAAGGCGAACGAGCTGGTGTTCACGATCGCGCCGCAGCCCTGCCGAACCATGTGCGGCGCGGCGGCGCGGCACGTCTCGAAGGCCGTCAGTAGGTGCGCGTCCAGCAGCTCGCGGAACTGCGCCGAGGTCACGTTCAGGATCGAGGATCCGGCGGGTTCGGCGGTGCCCGCGCAGTTCACCAGGATGTCGATGCGGCCGTGGGCCTGCACGCACGCCTCGATCAGGGCGTCGGCGACGGCCGGGTCGGCGGGCGAGCCGGGGATGCCGAGTCCCGAAACCCGCTCGGCGGCTTGCTCGGTGGTGTCGGCATCGCGACCGTTGAGGACCACCGACGCGCCCTCGGCGGCCAGTAGCTCGGCGACGGCCAGCCCGATCCCGCGGGTTCCGCCGACCACGACGGCGGCGCGGCCGGCCAGCAGCGTGCTAATCGGCCTTCGCCTCGGTGAACTCCATCGCGTCCATGTTCCAGTAGCCGCGCAGGTTGGTGATCAGGCCGGCGTCGTCGACGCGGTAGGTGAACACGCCCCGCACGCTGGCGACGAAGCCGTTCGGGAACTCGGTGCGCAGCACCAGGATGTAGGCGATCTCGTTGGGGGAGCTGGACGGGAACGTCGCCTCGCACGTCACCGTCAGCTGGTTCGGTCCGATGTTGGTGTCGTAGAAGGTGGCCAGGGCTTGCTTACCGTGCAGGCCGGTGCCATCGGGGTTGGTGACCGCCACCCCGATCGGGTCCTCGAGCACGACATCGTCGGCCATCAGGGCCAGCCAGCCCTCGCGGTCGCCGGACTGCACGGCGCGCCACGACGCCTGGGACGCGCGCACGACGGGGGATTCGGACATTGTTCTCCTGCACGGCGATTTGTGGAGCGGCACCCGTAATGATTACGGGTGGCGCTCCACAAATCGCGGGTTAGCGATCGGCGTCGGTGTAACGGATGACGCCGCGGATGTTGCGGCCTTCCAGCATGTCCCGGTAGCCGTCGTTGATCTGCTCAAGCTTGTACTGCCGGGTGACCATATCGTCGAGATTGAGGCGGCCGGCCTTGTACATCGACAGCAGCTGGGGGATGTCGTGGTGCGGGTTGCCGCCACCGAAGATGGTGCCCTGCAGGCGCTTCTGCAGCAGGGTGAGCATCGACAGGTTCAGTTTGACGTCGTTGCTGGCCATGTTCGCCACGGCGGTGGCCACCACGGTGCCGCCCTTGGCGGTGATGTTCATGTAGTGGTCGATGTCCTCGCCCTTGAGCTCGCCCACGGTCACGATCGTCTTGTGCGCCATCCGGCCGTTGGTGACCTCGGCGACCCCGGCCATCGCGGTGAAGATGTCGGGGTAGGCGTGCGTGGCGCCGAACTTGAGCGCGTTGTCGCGTTTGAACTCAACGGGATCCACCGCGAAGATGTTGCGGGCGCCGGCGTTGAGTGCACCCTGCAGGGCGCCGGTGCCGACACCGCCGACACCGACGATCACGACGTCGTCGCCGGGACGGACGTCACCGCTGCGGACCGCCGAGCCGTAGCCGGTGGTCACGCCGCAGCCGACCAGGCAGGCGACCTCGAAGGGGATGGACGGGTCGATCTTCACCACCGAGCTCTTGTGCACCACCATGTAGGGGCTGAACGTGCCGAGCAGGGTCATCGGGATGACGGGCTGGCCGTTCTTGGCGGCGTGGATGCGATGCGTGCCGTCGGACACCGCGGTCCCGGCGAGCAGACCGGCGCCCAGGTCGCACAGGTTGCGCAGACCCTCCTGACACGCCGGACACTCACCACAGGACGGGATGAACGACAGCACCACGTGGTCACCCGGGGCGATGTGCTCGACACCGGGGCCCACCTCGGTGACGATGCCCGCGCCCTCGTGACCGCCGAGCACCGGGAATCCCGCCATCGGGATATCGCCGGTCACCAGGTGATGGTCGGAGTGGCACATGCCCGAGGCTTCCATCTGGATCTTGACCTCGTCCTTGACGGGATCCCCGATCTCGATTTCCTCGATCGACCATGGCTGGTTGAATTCCCAGATCAGAGCGCCTTTGGTCTTCATATCTCCTGCTTTCGACGAGAGCCTCGAGCTCAAGACTAGAGGCTCTAGTTAGCCACATCACACTACCCCCAAGCAACCGCTTGGTGGTGATTCACCAGATGGGCACCGGAGCTTGACCGAGGGGGTAGTAGCCGGGCAACTTCTCGCCGGCCAGCGACCGTTCGATGCGCTTCTGCATGGTCGGGGTGAGGTCGCCCGAGGTGATCAGGTCCATGAATGCCTTCTGCACGTGGCCGAAGTCGAAGAAGTCCCGCTGCCACTCGATGAGCAGCTGGTCATCCTCTCCAACAGCGGCGAGCCGGAACCAGCTCCCGCCGATCCCGTAGATCTCGTCGGTGGTGCCGTCGGACTTGTTGGCGATCTGCTTCCAGAAGCCGACGATCTCGTTCTGCTTGTCGTCGATGAGCACCTTCTGGTACTCGTACACCCAGTTTTCCAGGCCCTCCATCTCCAAACCGAGTGCGACGTCCCGGATCTCGTCGCGGCCGATGCACATGACGTCTTCCTTGGGACCGATGTTCCAGCCATAGGTGGCGTCCTCGGTGTAGAAGTCCGCCAACGGTTTCCAGTCACCGGCCGCCTCGGCGTCCCGGTTGGCCTGCAGCCAGCGCTGGGTCCAGTCTTCGAGCTGTTCGCGTGACGCCATTGTCAGTCCTTTTCTCGCAGGGATAGGGCTCGGGTGGGGCACATGTCGATGGCCCGTTCGACGTCCTCGCGGAGCTCGTCGGGCGGTTCGGCGTCGACGATCTCGACGACGCCGCGTTTGGGCACCTTGAACACGTCGGGAGCCTCGAGTTCGCACATCGCGTGGCCCTGGCACAGGTCCTCGTCGAGTTCGATTCGGTAGCAGCCCATATCGGCTCCTAGGATGTGCGCTTGCGGTAGCGGACCTTCGCCGGCCGGGCCAACTGGACCACCATCTTGGAGTGGTCGTTGCGGTAGCTCTCCGGCGGCTGGGCCATCTCGAATTCATACTCGCGCAGCAGGACCGAGAAGATGGCCTTGATCTGCATCTGTGCGAACGCCGCGCCCACGCACCGGTGCTTGCCGGCGCCGAACGGAATCCAGGTCCACCGGTTCAGCAGGTCTTCCTGGCGCGGCTTCTCGTAGCGGTCAGGATCGAACGCGTCCGGATCCGGGAAGTCCTCCGGGATGCGGTTGGAGATCGCCGGCGAGGCGGCCACCATCTGGCCCTTGTGGATGGGATGGCCGGCCACCTCGAACTCGTCCTGGGCCACCCGCATCAGGATGATCAGCGGCGGGTGCAGGCGCAGCGTCTCCTTGAGCGCGTTGTCCAGGTTCGGGATCTGGCGCAGCGCATGGAAACTCACCTCCTGGCCGTCGGAGTACAGGTCGTCGAGTTCGGCTTGCACCTTGGCGTAGAAGTCCGGGTGGCGCAGCAGTTCGATCAGCGTCCACGACGAGGTCCCGGAACTGGTGTGGTGGCCGGCGAACATCAGCGAGATGAACATGCCGGTGATCTCGTTGGCCGAGAAGCGCGGGTTGCCCTCCTCGTCCTTGATCGACACCAGGACGTCGAGCATGTCGCGATCACGTTTGTCCGCAGGTGGATTGGCGATCCGGTCGTTCATCACGCCCTGCACCAGTTCGACCAGACCGGCCCGCGCCTCGTCGCGGATGCGGAAACTCTCGATCGGCAGATAGGGGTCGACGTAGCACAGCGGGTCGGTGCCCCGTTCGAGCAGGTGATAGTAGTTCGCGAACCGGGAATCGAGCTGGTTGCGGAACTTCACACCGATCAGGCAGGCCGTCGACGTGTAGATGGTGAGTTCGGCGAAGAACTCCAGCAGGTCGATCTCGCCGCTCTCGCCCCACTCGGCGGTCATCCGGCGGACCTCGTTCTCGATGGTCGCGGCGTGCCCCTTCATCTGCTCGCCGCGAAGTGCCGAGTTGTGCAGCATCTCGGCTCGTCGTTCCGGATCGGCGTCGAACACCACGCCCTCACCGAAGATCGGCGTCATGAACGGATAGGCCTCGGCCTGGTTGAGTTCACTGTCGCTGGACCGGAAGAAGAACTCGTTGGCCTCCGCGCCGGAGAGCAGCACCACCTGCTTGTCGGCCAGCTGGAACCAGCCGACATCGCCGCATTCCTCGCGCACCCGCCGCATCAGCCCGATCGGGTCGGTTCGGAATTCCTCCAGGTGGCCGTGCTCCTGCTCGCCGCCCGAAACACGTTGTACCTCTTTGATGATCGTCACGACGTCGGCATCCCTTCCTCGCCGAGCGCGAGCTTCTGGCGGTCCTTGACGTCGGCCAGCGGGGCCTCCGGCTGCAACTCCATATTCGCGATGAACCCGCCGCGCGGTGTCTCGGCGACGAAGGTGATGGCGCGCGCCAGGTCGGCGGCGCGCAGGAAGTAGTCGTGCCGGGCCTGCCCCCACTTGGCCCAATCCTCCAGTGCGGGACCGATCAGCTCGGCGGGCAAGCTCCAGCCCATGGCGGTCTTGGTGGGGCCGGGATGCACGATCGAGGCGCGCACCCCGGTTCCTTCGAGCTCCATCTGATAGTTGTGCACCATCGCGACCAGGGCCGCCTTGGCGGCGCCGTAGGCGCCCATGTGCGGCCGCTGCCGCAGTGCCACATCGGATCCGACGAAGATCAGATCGCCGCGCCGGCGTTCCAGCATGCCCGGCAGCACGGCACCGGCCACCCGGTTCGCACCGATCAGGTGGATCTGCACCTGCGATTCGAACTGTTCGGTGCTGATCGCCTCGAGCTTGCCGAAGTAGGTGTCGCCGGCGCCGGCCACCAGCACCTCGATATCACCGAGTTCGGCGGTGGTCTGTTCGACGGCGGCCTTCACCGAGTCCGGGTCGGTGACATCGAGGTGTACGGCGATGGCCTCACCGCCGTCGGAGCGGATCTTCTCGACGATCTCCTGCAGCTTCTCGACCCGGCGTGCCCCCAGCGCGACAGGAAATCCGTTGGCGGCCAGCTTGATCGCGGTGGCCTCGCCGATACCGGAGGAAGCACCGGCGACCAGCGCGGGTCGGCGGTCGGGAAGGGGATCGAATCTGGGCATGCAAGGCGGCCTTTCGGGCGGTCAGCGGTGCTGGACGGTGATCGGGAGATGGGCGAATCCGCGGACGCTGCTGGAATGGACGCGGACGGCGTTGGCCTCGTCCACCTCGTATCCGCGGATGCGCTTGAACAACTCGGTCAGCGCCACCCGGGCCTCCATGCGGGCCAGATGCGCCCCGAGGCAGAAGTGGGCTCCGCTGCCGAAACTCACCAGCTTCGAACCGATATCGCGGCCGATGCGGTACTCGTCGGGGTTCTCGAAGGCGCGTTCGTCCCGGTTGGCCGACCCGGCCAACAGCACCAGCACGTCACCCGCGGGAACCGTGGTGTCGTAGAACGTCAGGTCTTCGACCACCGCGCGGGCCAGGATCTGGCTGGAGGTGTCATACCGCAGCGTCTCCTCGACCCATGCCGGGATGAGCCCGTGATCGTCGAACACCGGCGCCAGCTGGTCCGGATTCTTGTGACCCCAATAGGCCGCGTTGGCAAGCAGTTTGGTGGTGGTCTCGTTGCCGGCGACCACCATGAGGAACAGGAAGGCCATGATCTCGTCGTCGGTGAGCTTGTCACCGTCGATCTCGGCCTCGACCAGCGCCGAGGTGAGGTCGTCGGTGGTGCCGGTGCGGCGTTGCCGGACCATGTCGGCGTAGTAGACCAGCAGTTCACCGGAGGCCTCGATGGCCGACAGTGGCACGTCGGCCACCCCGTCCTCGCGGTGCATGACACCGTCGGCAAGGGCCCGGATACGCACCCGGTCTTCCTCGGGCACGCCCATCAGTTCGGAGATGACGTCCATCGGCAGCTTGCCCGCGAAATCATCGACGTAGTCAAAGGTGTCGTTCTGCAGGGCGGCGTCGAGATGTTGCACCGCGATCTCGGTGACCCGGGCTTCCAATTCCCGGATCCGGCGCGGGGTGAAACCCTTGGACACCAGCGTGCGCAACCGCAGGTGGGCCGGATCGTCCAGCGCGAGGAACGACATCACCCGGTGCGCCTCGTCGTTGCGGGAGATCGGGTCGAGGGCGACGCCGTGCTTGTTCGACAACGCGACGCTGTTGCGAAAGCCCTGCACGACGTCCTGGTGCCGGGACAGCGCCCAGAACTTCAGATCCTCGTTGCGGTACAACGGTGCTTCGTCGCGCAACCGGCGGTAGTAGGGGTACGGATCCTCGTGGAAGTCGTAGTCGTACGGGTCCAGCAGCGGGGCGGCGGTGTTCAGGCTCATTGGTCGTCTCCGAGCAGCAGGCCGACGACATAGCTGAGTCGGTCGGCGATCTGGTGGTAGGTGAAGGCACCGCTGCCCGCGTTGACGAGGGCGCCGAAGTACGTCATCTCGAGGGCGGATACGACGCGGGGGTCGGCGTCCGGCCCGACGGCTGTGCGGATGCGCCGATGGATCTCGGCGCCGATACGGTCGCGGACCTTGCGGACCGTCGGATCGGCACCGGTCAGCAGCGCGGCCGTGCACGCGGCCGCCACCTCGGGTTCGTCGGCCACCACGAGCGCCATGCTGCGCAGCGCCTGTTCGACGCGGCTGGCCATCGGTTCGTTCACATCGGTGAAGTAGGGCACCTGCTTCATCAGGTCCAGGTAGACCTCGGCGATCAGGTGATTCTTCGACGAGAAGTAGGTGTAGGCGGTGGCCGGGGCGACCTTGGCGCGGGCGGCCACCGCCCGCACCGTCAGATCCGAGTACGAGGATTCGCGCAGCATCTCCAGACCGGCGATCAGGACCTTGCGGAAGGTCTCCTCCTGCCGGCGGTTGCGCGGGGTTTCCCCGGCTTCACTTGTGACGGCTGCCACGGCATCGCTGGACACATGTCTAAGTTATCCGACGACGGCTGGCATGGGCAAGTTGATCGATCAAATCAGCACTAAAAAGCCACTATTGGCGCCAGTAGCGCGATGCGCCCTTGCTTCGTTCGGCTGCCTGCGACTATCGTTCGGGTCAATGCCACCGGACAGTTGTCCAGGAATGTGTGAGGGAGTGCCGATGTCACTGCTGGCTGACCGCGAGAGCCGGTTGTTCATCGACGGCAAGTTGGTCACCGCGAGCGCGGGGACCTTCCCGACGATCAACCCCGCCACCGAGGAAGTCCTCGGCGTGGCGGCCGATGCCGACGAATCCGACATGTCGGCAGCCATCGGCGCGGCCCGCACCGCGTTCGACAGCACCGACTGGTCGACGAACACCGAGCTGCGGGTGCGCTGCCTGCGTCAGCTGCGTGAGGCGATGCAGTCGCACGTAGAAGAATTGCGAGAACTGACGATCGCCGAGGTCGGCGCGCCGCGCATGCTGACCTCCGGCGCTCAGCTGGAAGGCCCGATCGACGACCTGGCTTTCGCCGCCGACACGGCGGAGGACTACGCCTGGCGCACCGATCTGGGACACGCGACACCGCAGGGGATTCCGACCAACCGGACCGTCGCGCGGGAGGCCGTCGGCGTGGTCGGCGCGATCACCCCGTGGAACTTTCCGCACCAGATCAACCTGGCGAAGGTCGGCCCGGCGCTGGCCGCGGGCAACACGCTGGTCCTCAAACCCGCACCGGATACCCCGTGGGCGGCCGCGGTGCTCGGCGAGATCATCAGTGAGCACACCGATTTCCCGCCGGGCGTGATCAACATCGTCACCTCCGACGATCACGGCGTCGGCGCGTTGTTGTCGAAAGACCCGCGGGTGGACATGGTGTCGTTCACCGGGTCCACCGCCACCGGCCGCTCCGTGATGGCCGACGCCGCCCTCACCATCAAGAAGGTGTTCCTCGAACTCGGCGGCAAGTCCGCATTCCTGGTGCTCGACGACGCCGACCTGAACGGTGCCTGCGCCATGGCGGCCTTCACCGTCGCCATGCACGCTGGACAGGGCTGCGCGATCACCACCCGCCTGGTGGTCCCGCGGGCCGGCTATGACCAGGCCGTGGAGGCGGCCGCGGCGACGCTCGGCGGCATCAAACCCGGCGATCCGAACAGCAAGCGCACCGTGTGCGGGCCGGTCATCTCGGCGCGGCAACGGGACCGGATCCAGGGCTACCTGGACTCGGCGATCGCCGAGGGCGGCCGGTTCGCCTGCGGTGGCGGACGGCCCGCCGACCTGGACAAGGGGTTCTTCATCGAACCGACAGTCATTGCCGGCCTGGACAATTCGGCCAAGGTGGCCCGTGAGGAGATCTTCGGCCCGGTGCTCACCGTCATCGCCCACGACGGCGACGACGACGCGGTGCGCATCGCCAACGACTCGCCCTACGGGTTGTCGGGCACGGTGTTCTCCGGTGACGACGGCCGTGCACAGGCGGTGGCCGCCCGGCTGCGGGTCGGCACCGTCAACGTCAACGGCGGCGTCTGGTATTCGGCCGACGCACCGTTCGGCGGCTACAAGCAGTCCGGGGTCGGCCGCGAGATGGGCGTGGCCGGCTTCGAGGAGTACCTGGAAACCAAGCTCATCGCGACGCTGGCGAACTGAAGGAGAACCACAGTGGGGCAATTCGACAACAAGGTGGGCATCGTGACCGGTGCCGGCGGCGGCATCGGCCAGGCCTATGCCGAGGCGCTGGCGCGCGAGGGTGCGGCGGTCGTGGTGGCCGATATCAACGTCGAGGGCGCGCAGAAGGTCGCCGACGGTATAAAGGGCGAGGGCGGCACCGCGCTGGCGGTGCGGGTCGACGTATCCGACCCGGAGTCGGCCAGAGAGATGGCTGCACAGACGCTTTCGGAGTTCGGCGGTATCGACTACCTGGTGAACAACGCCGCCATCTTCGGTGGCATGAAGCTGGATTTCCTGTTGACCGTTGACCCGGACTACTACAAGAAGTTCATGAGCGTGAACCTCGACGGCGCGCTGTGGTGCACCCGCGCGGTGTACAAGAAGATGGCCAAGCGCGGCGGCGGCGCGATCGTCAACCAATCCTCCACCGCCGCCTGGATGTACGCGAACTTCTACGGCCTGGCCAAGGTCGGCGTCAACGGTCTCACCCAGCAGCTCTCCCGCGAACTGGGCGGCCAGAACATCCGCATCAACGCCATCGCCCCCGGCCCGATCGACACCGAGGCCAACCGCACCACCACCCCGCAGGAGATGGTCGCCGATATCGTCAAGGGTATTCCGCTGTCGCGGATGGGCCAGCCCGAGGACCTGGTCGGCATGTGCCTGTTCCTGCTGAGCGATCAGGCCAAGTGGATCACCGGGCAGATCTTCAACGTCGACGGCGGACAGATCATCCGCTCATGAAGCTGGGCTATATCGGGCTGGGCAACCAGGGCGCGCCGATGGCCAAGCGGCTGGCCGACTGGCCGGACGGGTTGGTCGTCTACGACGTGCGGACCGAGGCGATGACCCCGCTGGCCGAGCTGGGCGCGAACCTGGCCGACGACGTCGCCGGCGTCGCCGCGGCCGATGTCATCAGTGTCACGGTGCTCAACGACGCACAGGTGCGCGACGTGGTCGCCGAACTCGGACAGCACGCCGCGGCGGGCACCGTCATCGCGATCCACTCCACCATCGAGCCCGACACCGCGGCCGAACTGGCCGAGCGGCTGGCGCCCAAGGGGATTCACATCGTCGACGCCCCGGTCAGCGGGGGTGCGGGCGCGGCCGACAAGGGGGAACTGGCCGTCATGGTCGGTGCCACCGACGAGGCCTACGAGCGGGTCAAGCCGGTGTTCAAGCAGTGGGCGTCGTTGGTGGTGCGCGCCGGCGAGCCCGGCGCGGGCACCCGGATGAAGTTGGCCCGCAACATGCTGACCTTCATCGGTTTCGCGGCGTCCTGCGAGGCGATGGCACTGGCCGAGGCCGCCGGTATCGATCTGCAGAAACTGGGCCGGGTGGTCCGGCACAGCGATGCGCAGAGCGGTGGCCCGGGCGCCATCATCCTGCGCGACGACACCAAGCCGCTGCAACCGGATCATTGGCTGTACCAGATGTTCACCCACACCCGCGGTCTCGCCGAGAAGGATCTGACGCTGGCCCTCGGGCTGGGTGACGTTCTGGGAGTGGACCTTCCGTTGGCCCGGGTGGCCTTGCAGAACCTGGCCGACGGTCTCGGCGTGCCACACGAAGGAGCGAAGCAATGAGCACGGACGATCGTCGGCAGCAGGGCCTGCAGAAGATGAACGAGGTGTACGGCTGGGAGATGCCCGACATCCAGGGCGACCCGTACTTCGACCTCACCGTGGAACACCTCTTCGGCACCATCTGGACCCGGCCGGGACTGTCGATGCGCGACAAACGCCTGCTGACGCTGGCCGCGGTGACCGCGGTGGGCAACTCGGACCTCGCCGAGATCCAGATCAACGCCGCCCTGCACAACGGTGAGCTCAGCGCCGAGGAACTCAAAGAGGTGTCGGTGTTCCTGACCCACTACCTCGGATTCCCGTTGGGTTCCAAGCTCGACGGCGCGGTCAGCAAGGTGGTGCGACAGCGCAAGAAGGCCGCCGAGAAGGGTGCGGGTGAGGACAAGCGGGCCAACGTCGACGCCGCGGTCAGGATGCACTCCGGGGGCAGCGTCGATGACAAGTAGGTATGCCGCGCTGACCCGGGACGAGCTGGCGACCCTGGTTCCCGAACTCCTGCTGATCGGCCAGTTGATCGACCGGTCCGGGATGGCCTGGTGCATCAGCAGTTTCGGTCGTGAGGAGATGCTGCAGATCGCCATCGAGGAGTGGGCGGCCGCCAGCCCGCTCTACACCAAGCGGATGCAGAGGGCCCTCGACTACGAGGGAGTGGACATCTTCACCCTGTTCAAGGGTCTGCAGCTGGACATCGGTGCGCCGCCGCAGTTCATGGATTTCCGCTACATCGTGCACGACCGCTGGCACGGCGAGTTCTACCTGAACCACTGCGGCGCGCTGCTGGACGTCGAACCGATGGGCCCCGACTACGTCAAGGGTATGTGCCACGACATCGAGGACCCTACCTTCGACGCCACCGCGTTGGCCACCAACCGGAAGGCGCAGGTCCGGCCGATCCACCGGCCGCCCCGCACGCCGTCGGACCGGCACCCGCACTGTGCCTGGACAGTCACGATCGACGAGTCCCATCCGGAAGTGCCGTTCATCCCCGAACTCGACATCGTGGCCGCCACTCATGCCTACACGTGTGAGTTGGATCCGATCGACCCGGATGACGAAGGCCATGCCGACTATTCGGGTGAGCTGCTCGCCGATGTCGACTTCGCCGCGTTCTCGCACTCGGCGCTGGTCCGGATCGCCGACGAGGTGTGCCTGCAGATGCATCTGCTGGTCAAGTCGTTCGCCATCGCCGTGGATAAGCGCGCCGCGGACGATGCCGCGCTGGCCCGGTCGATCAGGACCAAACAGCTGATCGGCATCGCCGGTGTGGCCGCGGCCCGAATCCACAAGGCGCTCAAGCTCAGCGCCGACGCCAAGGGCGCGTTGCGTGTGCTCGAACTGCACCCGCTGCTCAACCCGGCGGCCTACGTGTCCGCCCGGGTGGATCCGGACTTCGTGCACGTACGCCGGTCACCGGCGCATGAGGACGGTGTCTGGATCTCGCTGGTCTCGCCGGTGGCCGACGCGCCGCTGCAGGCCATCGTCGCCGCGGTCGACCCGTTCCTGCGCGCCGAGGTGGCCGGCACCGAGTCGGACTGGACCGTGCGGGTGATCACGGCCGACACCGCGGCCAAGAAGCTGCCCGAGGTGGAGGTCTGCGAGTTCAGCGGCGGCGCATCCTGGGTGTTCGAAGAGCGTAAGTCGCTGCCGCTCACCGTCGTTTGATCAGCCGATCCGCGGCCCACACCACCAGCGCCGCCGCGGCCGGCGCGGCGCCGACGATGCTGGCCCGCGTCCACCCACCGTGCGCGTAGGCCACGGTCGCCGCGAGTGCGCCGGCCCCGGTGCCGATCGCGTAGTACACCATGTAGCCGCCGATCAGGCGGGTGGTCGCGGCCGGATCCGATTCGACGATCAGATGCTGGTTGATGACGTGCAGCGCCTCGCCCGCAAAGTCCAGGACCACCAACCCCAAACCCAGCGCCAGCAGTGAACTCGGTGTCCGCGCGATCGCCAGCCACGACACCAGGAAGGCGACCAACAGCGCGCCGGTAGCCAGCTCGGCGTGTCCGTTGTCGGCCCACCTCCCAGCCCCGGCTGCACCGAGGGCGCCCGCGGCGCCGACGATGCCGAACAGCCCGATCTGGGCCGGGCTGAGGTGCCATGGCTCGGTGGCCAGCGGCAGCGCCATGGCACCCCAGGCCGCTCCGAAGCTGGCGAACATCAACCCGCCGATCACGCTGCGCACCAGGAAGGTCCGGTCCCGAACGCTCAGTTCGGCGACCGAGATGATGGCGCGGTGGTACGGAACCGCGTTCTTGGCGATGGTGTCCGGTGGCAGCGCCCGGGCCAGCCACCCGGCCAGCGCCAGCATGATCGCCGCCGCGATGCCGAACACCGCGCGCCACCCCCAGATGTCGGTGATGGCGCCCGCGACGGTCCGGGCCAGCAGGATGCCGATCACCACGCCGCTGGTGACCACGCCGACCGTACGGCCGCGTCGGTCGACCGGGCTGGCTGCCGCGGCGAACGCGGTGATGACCTGAACCACGGTGGAGGCCGCCCCGAAAATCGCCGAGCAGATCAGGAAGACCCACGCCGATGGTGCGACCGCGGTGCCAGACAACCCGATTGCCGTGATGACCAGTTGCGCGAGGATCATCCGCCGCCGGTCGAGGCGGTCGCCCAACGGCACCGCCAGCACCAGCCCGAGGAGGTAACCGCCCTGCGTCGCCGTGGTCACCCAACCCAGGGCGGCCGGCGACATCTGCAGATCGGTGCCGAGATCGTCCAGCAGGGGTTGGGCGTAATAGACGTTCGCGACCGCGGCGCCGCTGACGAAGGCGAGCAGCAGCGCCATTCGGGAGCCGATGGTCACTGCGGGAGCCGTGACGGAGGTACACGTCATCTGAATCCTCTGCGACGAAGTGGTACTAGATTGAAACCAGACGATAGGCGATTCTGGTTTCAAAGTGCAACCAGATTTGTGGACGGAGGTGTCCTATGAGTTCTCGGCTGGCGCGATCCACCTGCCCGGTGTCGCGGGCCGTCGACATCGTCGGCGACAAATGGACGTTGATGATCCTGCGCGATGCCTTCGAGGGCGTGACCCGCTTCTCGCAGTTCCAGCGCAGCCTCGGGGTGGCCAAGAACATCCTGTCCAACCGGCTGCATCAACTGGTGCAGGCCGACGTGCTGTCGCTACGCCCGGACGCTGCCGGTTCGGCCTACCACGAATACGTGTTGACGGACCGAGGTCGGCAGTTGTTCCATCTCGTCGTCGCGCTGCGGGAGTGGGGTGCGGACAACGCATTCGACGCCGAGGAACCGCGTACCGTCTTCGTCGACGGGCGCACCGGCGCGGCGTTGCCGCGGCTGCGGTACGAGACGGACGACGGCACCGGCATCCGGCCGGAGGACACCCGGCCGGTGCGGCCGCCGGACTGGGTGGCGCCCTAACGGCGCAGCGCCGGCGCCACCCAGCGCCGCAGGTAATCGCGCAGCCGCGCGCCGGTGCGCGGCGGCCGCCCGGGGTCGATCACGAAGGACTGGATGATGCGCAGCAGGTACTCGGCCAGCTCGTCGAGCTCGGCGTCGTCGAAACCCGCTGCGCTCCAATCGACATCGAACCGGCGCACCACCGATTGCGCGAACTGCAGGGCGATGTCGGAGGTCACGGACTCGGTCAGCGCCGGCGTGCGGCCCGGTGCCAGGAGCAGCCCGATGTGCTTGTCCTTGGGCAACCACTCCAGCGCGGTCGCGATGGCCTCGACGGCGGCGTCCATCGGATCGGTCATGCCCTCGATGTGGGCGGCCAGACGCTCCAGGAAATCGGTGGCCGCGACGACGCCGGCCTGCATCAGCAGCGCGTCGGTGCTGGGGAAGTACCGGTACACCGTCTGCCGGGTGACGCCCAGGGTGCGCGCGACGTCGGCGATGGAGAAGTCGGCGCCGCGCTCGTCGATGGCCTTGCCCGCTGCGGACAGGATGCGCGCGACGGCCTCCTCGTCGGACGCCGGGGCGTCGCCGGACCAGCCGTGGGTGCGCACCCGGGCAGCTTACTGGTAGGCGACCTGCAGGTCCTTCACGCCGTTGATCCAGCCCGAGCGCAGCCGCAGCGGCTCGGCGAGCTTCGAGATGTCGGGAATCTGGTCGGCGATCTCGTTGAACATCAACTTGATTTCCATCCGGGCCAGGTTGGCGCCGATGCAGAAATGGGCGCCGTTCCCGCCGAACGCCAGGTGCGGATTCGGGTTACGCAGGATGTCGAACCGGAAGGGGTCGTCGAACACCTCTTCGTCGAAATTGGCCGAGCTGTAGAACAACCCGGCGCGCTGTCCCGCGCCGATGGCGACCCCGCCCACCTCGGCGTCCACCAACGCGGTGCGCTGGAAACAGTGCACGGGGGTAGCCCACCGGATGATCTCCTCGATCGCGGTGTCGGGCCGCTCCCGCTTGAAAAGTTCCCACTGGTCCGGGTTTTCGAAGAACGCGTTCATGCCGTGCGTCATCGCGTTGCGGGTGGTCTCGTTGCCGGCGACGGCCAGCAGGATGACGAAGAACGCGAACTCGACCTCGGTGATGGACTCCCCGTTGGTATCGGCCTGCACCAGCCGGGTGACGATATCGTCGGCCGGACATGCCCGGCGCTGCTCGGCCATGGTGTACGCGTAGCCCATCAACTCCGCGTTGGCGGTGGTCGGATCCGAGTCGAAATCCGGGTCGTCGGTGTTCATGATGCAGTTGGACCAGTGGAAGATCTTCTCGCGGTCCTGCTCGGGCACGCCGATCAGATCGGCGATGGCCTGCAGGGGCAGTCCCATGGCGATGTCGTCGACGAAGTTGCCGGAGTCCTTCTCTTTCGCCGCGGCCACGATGGCGCGCGCCGAGTCGGCCAGTTTCTGTTCCAACGCCGCCACCGAGCGGGGGGTGAACAGCCGGGACACCAGCTTGCGCAGCCGGGTGTGTTCGGGTGCGTCGTGGTTGATGAGCAGGGCCTTGGTGAGCTCGAGCTGGTCGGCGGTGATGCCGTCGGGCAGGCGCATGACCGCACCCTTGGAGTTGGTGGACCAGATGTCGCCGTTGCGGGAGATGGCCTTGATGTCCTCGTGGCGGCTGATCACCCAGTAACCACCGTCGCCGAAGATCGATTCCCGCTGTTCGTTCCACCAGACCGGCGCGGTCTTGCGCAGCGCGGCGAACTCGGTGACCGGAATGCCGCGGAGCAGGACGTCGGGGTCGGTGAAGTCGATCCGGTCTCCGAACGGGCAGGCATTTGTCGTGGTCATCGGTGTCCTCCTGTGACGTACCGCACTCGTTGTCATGACCATACACCTCACTGTCAACTGTATGGCCGCGGCTTTGGTGTCGGCGCCGAACGTGGGCCGATAGGGTGAGCACTCGTGCGCGTCCTCGTGATCGGATCCGGTGCCCGTGAACACGCCCTGCTGCTGGCTCTCAGCCGCGATCCGGGCGTCGACTACCTGGCCGTGGCCCCGGGTAACGCCGGGACCGCCGCGGTTGCCGAGCAACACGACGTCGATGCGACGTCGGGGGACGCGGTCGTCGCGCTGGCCCAGCGGCTGAACGCCGACCTGGTGGTCATCGGCCCCGAAGTGCCCCTGGTGCTCGGCGTCGGCGACGCGCTGCGCAAAGCCGGCATCGCCACCTTCGGGCCGTCCAAGGCCGCCGCCCGCATCGAGGGCTCCAAGGCGTTCGCCAAGGACGTGATGACCGTGGCCGGGGTGCGCACGGCCACCAGCGAGATCGTCGACAACCCCGCGCACCTGGACGCCGCGCTGGACCGGTTCGGCCCGCCCGCGGGCCAGCGGGCCTGGGTGGTCAAGGACGACGGATTGGCCGCAGGCAAGGGTGTCGTCGTCACCGTCGACCGGGACGCCGCCCGCGCGCACGCCGCCGAACTCCTCGAGACCGGCCACCCGGTGCTGCTCGAATCGTTCCTGGACGGTCCCGAGGTGTCGCTGTTCTGCGTCGTCGACGGTGAGACCGTGGTGCCTCTACTGCCCGCGCAGGACTTCAAGCGCGTCGGCGACAACGACACCGGCCCCAACACCGGAGGGATGGGCGCCTACACGCCGTTGCCCTGGCTGCCGGCCGAGGTGCTCACGCAGATCGTCGAAGAAGTGGTGAAACCCGTTGCCGCCGAGATGGTCTCACGGGGCAGCGCGTTCTCCGGGTTGCTCTACGCCGGACTGGCCATCACCTCGAACGGTCCCGCCGTCGTCGAATTCAACTGCCGCTTCGGCGATCCCGAGACCCAGGCGGTGCTCGCGCTGCTGGACTCCCCGCTGGGGACACTGCTGCACGCCGCCGCCACCGGCACGCTGGCCGACCATCCGCCGCTGCGCTGGCGCGACGGGTCGGCCGTCACCGTGGTCGTCGCCGCCGAGAACTATCCGGGCCGGCCCCGCGTCGGCGACGTGATCACCGGCTCCGAGGCCGAGGGGGTGCTGCACGCCGGTACCAGCCGGCGTGACGACGGTGCCATCGTGTCCTCGGGTGGCCGGGTGCTGTCGGTGGTGGGCACCGGCACCGACCTCGCCGCGGCCCGGGCCGACGCGTACCGGCGGATCGAGTCGATCCGGTTGCCCGGCAGCCATTTCCGCACCGACATCGGGCTGGCCGCGGCCGAGGGCCGGATCAGCCTAGGCGACCAATAGCGGGCCCAGCCAGGCCGCCTCGGCGGGCAGCTGCGAACTCCAGAACCCGGCGTCGTGGCCGCCGGGGGAGAAGCCGCCCGCCGGCGGCGTCGGCAGCTGCGCGATGAACTGCCGGGTCGCCGACGCGAACGGGTCGCTGTTGCCGATGTCGATGCGGATCGGGATCTGGCCGAGCGCGGGCAGTCCCCACACACTGTTGGCGGCGTAGTCCTCGGCGCCGTCGAACGCCCCCGGCGCGGCCGCCCCGGACGATGTCCACAACGCCGGGCTGACCGCGCAGATCGCCGCGGTCCGCGCCGGGCCCAGCCGCGCACCGAGCAGCAGCGCGCCGTAGCCGCCCATCGACCACCCCAGGAAGCCGACCCGGGAAGTGTCCAGGCCCTGGGCGGCCAGCATCGGGATGAGTTCGTCGAGCACCATCGCGCCGGCGTCGTCACCGTCGGCCCGCTTGTGCCAGTAACCCCCGCCGCCGTCGACCGCCACCACCGCGAACGGTGGGATGCCGGTGGCCACCGCTTGCGCCAAACCGTCCTCGACCCCGCCGGCCATCACCGTGGCCGCGTCGCTGCCCTTGCCGTGCAGCGCGATGACGGGCCGCAGCGGCGCCGTCTGGCCGGGCGGGCGCGCGATGGCCCAGTTGGTGGTGATCCCGCCGCGGGCCGCCGACACGAACGACCCGGTGACGTACGTCGGCGCCGGCTGCTGCGGGACCGGTGGCGGGGCGAGCGGGGCGCCCACACTCGTCATCGCCACCGGCGGGGCGGCGGTGTCCGGGGCACTCGCCGCGGTGCCCAGCGCGTAGGCACCGGCCGCACCCGCGGCCGCGCCCAGGCCCAGCCGCAGAACCGTCCGGCGCGTCACGTCTGGCATGCGGGCCATCATGCCATCGGGCGTGCACCGAACTTGTGGAGTGGCTTCGTGATTGCCCAAAAACCCCCATACAGCAGGCCCTTTGCTGGCAGCATGCAAGGCGTGACAGCAGCAGTGACTCCCAAAGGAGAACGGCGTCGGGGCGCTCTCGTCAGCGCCGCCGCCGATCTGCTGTGCGAGGGCGGTATCGATGCGGTGCGCCATCGGGCAGTTGCGCGACGGGCCGGTCTGCCGTTGGCGTCGACGACCTACTACTTCTCCTCGCTGGAGGATCTCATCGCCAAGGCCGTCGAACATCTCGGCGCCCGCGAGGCCGAGCAGATGAAGTCACAGGTGGCCACGCTGTCGCGGCGCAAGCGCGGCGCGGAGTCCACGGCCGACCTGCTGGTCGACCTGCTGGTCGGCGACGACCCCGGCTCGCGGGTGCCCGAACTCATCTCCCGCTACGAGCGCTATATCGCCTGCGCCCGGCAGCCCGAACTGCGCGATATCCAGCGCCGCATCCTGCGGCAGCGCACCGACGCCGTGGTCGAGGTGGTGGAGCGGTCCGGGCGCACGGTGCACGCCGAACTGCTCACCGCGATGGTGCGGGCCGTCGACGGCGCGGTGGTCGCCGCCCTCGTCGACGACGGGGACACCCCACGCGAGACGGCCCGCGCCACCCTGATGGATGTGATCGACGTTCTCGCGCCGTTCGACTGACTCGTAAGCTGTGTGGTCGTGAGCATCCCGAATGTCCTGGCCAACCGCTACGCGAGCGACGAGATGGTTGCCATCTGGTCACCCGAAGCCAAGATCATCGCCGAACGCCGGCTGTGGCTGGCGGTGCTGCGTGCGCAGGCCGAACTGGGTGTTTCGGTGCCCGACGGGGTCGTGGCCGACTACGAACGCGTGCTGGAGAATGTCGACCTGGCGTCCATCGCGGCGCGCGAACGCGTCACCCGCCACGACGTGAAGGCCCGCATCGAGGAGTTCAACGCGCTGGCCGGCCACGAGCATGTGCACAAAGGCATGACCAGCCGCGACCTCACCGAGAACGTCGAACAGCTGCAGATCCGCCGGTCGCTGGAGCTGGTGTTCGCCCACGGGGTGGCCGTCGTGGCGCGGCTGGCCGAGCGCGCCGTGCTCTACCGCGACCTGGTGATGGCCGGGCGGTCGCACAACGTCGCGGCACAGGCCACCACGCTGGGCAAGCGCTTCGCGTCGGCGGCCGAGGAGACGCTGGTGGCGTTGCAGCGGCTGCGTGAACTCATCGACCGCTACCCGCTGCGCGGCATCAAGGGGCCGATGGGCACCGCGCAGGACATGCTCGACCTGTTCGACGGCGACACCGAGCGGCTGGCCGAGCTGGAGCGCCGGGTCGCCGAATTCCTGGGCTTCGCAGACGTTTTCACCAGCGTCGGGCAGGTGTACCCGCGCTCGCTGGACCACGACGTGATCTCGGCGCTGGTGCAGTTGGGGGCGGGCCCGTCGTCGTTCGCCCACACCATCCGGTTGATGGCCGGGCACGAACTGGTCACCGAGGGCTTCGCGCCCGGGCAGGTCGGCTCGTCGGCCATGCCGCACAAGATGAACACCCGGTCCTGTGAGCGGGTCAACGGCCTGCAGGTGGTGCTGCGCGGCTACGCGTCGATGGCCGCCGAACTGGCCGGTGCGCAATGGAACGAGGGCGACGTGTTCTGTTCGGTGGTGCGCCGCGTCGCGCTGCCGGATGCCTTCTTCGCCATCGACGGCCAGACCGAGACGTTCCTGACGGTGCTCGA
Source organism: Mycolicibacterium cosmeticum (assembly GCF_000613185.1). Classification (NCBI taxonomy): domain Bacteria; kingdom Bacillati; phylum Actinomycetota; class Actinomycetes; order Mycobacteriales; family Mycobacteriaceae; genus Mycobacterium; species Mycolicibacterium cosmeticum. The sequence goes on along the minus strand of NZ_CCBB010000001.1, from coordinate 2,193,078 downwards.
CGAGTTCGGTGCCTACCCCGCGGTGATCCAGCGCGAGCTGGACCGCTACCTGCCGTTCCTGGCCACCACCCGCATCCTCATCGCGGCCGTGCGGGCCGGGGTGGGACGGGAGGCCGCCCACGAGGTCATCAAGGAACACGCCGTCGCGGTGGCGCTGGCCATGCGCGAAAAGGGTTCGGAGCCAGACCTGTTGGACCGGCTGGCGGCCGACCCGCGGTTGCCGCTGGACCGAGTGGCGCTCGACGCCGCGCTGGCCGACCGCGCGGCGTTCAGCGGGGCGGCCTCGGCGCAGGTCGACACCGTGGTCAGCGCGGTCGACGAGCTGGTGAGCCGCTACCCCGAGGCGGCCAAGTACACCTCGGGCGCCATCTTGTGACCCTGGCGGATCTGACGGATCTGGACAACTTCGCCCATGGGTTTCCCCATGAGCTGTTCGCCGTGCACCGCGCGCAGGCGCCGGTGTACTGGCACGAGCCCACCGAACACACCCCGGACGGCGAAGGCTTCTGGTCGGTCGCCACGCACGCCGAAACCCTTGCCGTGCTGCGTGATCCGGTGACGTTCTCGTCGGTCACCGGCGGTACCCGGCCGTACGGCGGCACCTTGTTGCAGGACCTGGCGATCGCCGGGCAGGTGCTCAACATGATGGACGATCCGCGGCATGCGCAGATCCGCAAGCTGGTGTCCTCAGGCCTGACGCCGCGGATGATCACCCGCGTCGAAGACGACCTGCGGGCCCGGACCCGCAAGTTGCTGGACACCGTGACACCTGGTGAGCCGCTGGACTTCCTGGTCGAGGTGGCGGCCGAGTTGCCCATGCAGATGATCTGCATCCTGCTGGGAATCCCGGAATCCGAACGGCATTGGCTGTTCCACGCGATCGAGCCGCAGTTCGACTTCTCGGGCCGAAGCGCGTCGGTGGGGCAGCTTACGGCCGAGGAGGCCGGCTCACGGATGTACACCTACGGCATGGAGTTGATCGCGGCCAAACGCGCCGAGCCGGCCGACGACATGCTCTCGGTGGTGGCCAACGCGGCGGACGCTGACCTTTCCGATCTCGAGCTGTACCTGTTCTTCAGCCTGCTGTTCAGCGCCGGTGCCGAAACCACCCGCAACGCGGTGGCCGGCGGATTGTTGTCGCTGATCGCCCATCCGTCGCAGTGGGCGGCGCTGCGCGCAGATATGTCCTTGCTGCCCAGTGCGATCGAGGAGATGGTGCGCTGGACGACGCCGTCGCCGTCGAAACGGCGCACCGCGACCCGGGACGTGTCGCTGGGCGGATGCGCCATCGAGGCGGGGCAGAAGGTGCAGGTGTGGGAGGGCTCGGCCAACCGCGACGCCGCGGTGTTCGCCGACGCCGACGTCTTCGACATCTCCCGTAAACCGAACCCGCACTTGGGTTTCGGATACGGCGTGCACTACTGCCTGGGCGCCAACCTGGCTCGGCTGGAGTTGCGGGTGATGTTCTCCGAGCTGCTCGCGCGGTTCGCCGGCGCACAGTTGGTGGCCCCGGTGGAGTGGACGCGCAGCAACCGGCACACCGGTATCCGGCACCTTTTCGTGCGATTTGTGGAGCCGCACCCGTAACGGTTACGGGTGCGGCTCCACAAGTCGCTGCTTGAGGGCCCGTTTGATCTCAGCGACGACCCGGTCGGGATACTCGTTGAGGTCCAGCCACGTGAAGCGCAGAACGTGCCAGCCCGCCAGAATCAACGCGTTCTGCCGGATCCGGTCACTGTGAAACGCGTCGGGATCGCTGTGGAATGCCCAGCCATCGGTCTCCAGTGCCAGAGCGGCCGCGGGAAAGCCGTAGTCGACCTTGTACCCGGCGACCCGATGATTGGCCTTCCACCCGGTGATGCCGGCCTGCCGGAGCAGCTTCCCCAGCAGGCGTTCGGCCTCGGAACGCGCGCCGTCGCCCGCCGCCAACAGCATGATGCGCGCCCTCGGCGAGCCGTGCCTGCCCTTGTTGTTCAGGTGAGACTTCCAAAGCTCGGGCAGTTCGAGGTGGCGTTGCAAGGCGGTGTCCATGATCTTGGCGCCACCACCGCGACGGGCTGCGGCCTCGACGACGGTCAAGGGCAAGGCGGTCACCCGAAGGTCGCCGACCTCGATGACCTCACGGGGGTCGAGGTTGCGTCGTCGCAGCTTGGTGCCGAGGTGCACCCGTCGTCGTCGCTCCCTGGGAACGGTCACCTCGACGATGTCAGGCACGAACTGCGTCAGTCGGTGCCACCATGCCGCGGTCAATCCGCTGGCCACGCCTTCCTCGCCGTACGACCACACCGCGGCACGGACGCGCGCGGCATCGGTGAACTGCCGGTCGTCGACGAAGTAGACGCCGCGGGCGCAGCGGAGCCACTGGCCGGTGCGCAGCCGGTAATCGATGTCGTCCTGGCTGAGGCCGGCCCGCAGAGCCTGCGCCAAGGTGATCACACCGTCGTGGTCGCGCAGGAGATCACTGAGCATGTTGTTTCCGACGCGGGCGGGTGTCGGCGGGTTCCCGTCTCTGTGATTCGTGGAGCCGCACCCGTAATGGTTACGGGTGCGGCTCCACAAATCGCTACGACTTGAGCCGGATGCCGGCGGCGTGCAGTTCCAGCAGGGCCAGCCCGCGGATCGCCATCCGGTCATCACGGCGCCAGGCGCCGATCGGGTCGGGGTCGATCGCGGTGAGCTTGGCCAGCGGCCGGTTGGCCAGCGCGCGCATGGCCAGCAGTTCCTGGCCGGCGTGGCTGGAGGCCAGCGACAACACCATCAACTTGCGGCGGAAGAACCGCACCCGCAGGAACAGCCAGGGCATCGCCACGGCCAGGATCGGGGTGGCCGCCACCGCCAGCGCCAGCACCCAGGCCAGCCAGCTCGCGGTCACGTCCAGGCTGTGCCCGGCGCCGGCGATCTCATCCGCCGCGCGGCTGGCCGCCTTCAGCGGGCCGGCCAGGGTGCCGCCGATCAGCGGCACGTCATCGGTGCTGTCACCGGCCGAGGCCAGGTTGCCCGACACCCCGTCGGCGCCGCTCTGCACCTGGCGGCCCACCTCGGAGATGGTCGCGACGGCCGAGTACACCGCCCCGCCCACCATCACCCAGATGGCGGTCCAGACGATGACCGCGATGTCACTGAGCAGCTGCGCCAGCAGCCGACCCGGTTTCGTGGCGTAGGGCAGGTACCGCGAAGTCATGGCTTCGATCCCAGCACATAGGGTGGGCGGATGCGCCCCGCTCTGACCGACTACCGGCATCTGGCCAGCGGCAAAGTTCGCGAGCTGTACCGCATCGACGACGATCACCTGCTGTTCGTGGCCTCCGACCGCATCTCCGCCTTCGACTACGTCCTGGACACCGAGATCCCGGACAAGGGCCGGATCCTCACCGCGATGAGCGTGTTCTTCTTCGACCATCTCGGGGTGCCCAACCACCTGGCCGGCCCGCCCGACGACGAACGCATCCCGGCCGACGTGCTCGGGCGCGCGCTGGTGGTGCGCCGGCTGGAGATGTTGCCGGTCGAATGCGTGGCCCGCGGCTATCTGACCGGATCGGGACTGATCGACTACCAGCAGACCGGCGCCGTGTGCGGTATCGAGCTGCCCGCGGGGCTGGGCGAGGCCAGTAAGTTCGCGCAGCCGATCTTCACCCCGGCCAGCAAGGCCGAGCTGGGCGATCACGACGAGAACATCGCCTTCGACGCCGTCGTCGGGCTCGTCGGCGAACAGCGGGCCGCGCAGCTGCGCGACCGCACCCTGGACATCTATTCCAAGGCCGCCGACCACGCGCTGAGCAAGGGGGTGATCGTCGCCGACACCAAGTTCGAGTTCGGTGTGGATGCCGACGGCGAGTTGGTGCTGGCCGACGAGGTACTGACCCCGGACTCGTCGCGGTACTGGCCGGCCGACACGTATCAGCCGGGTGTGGTGCAGCCCAGTTACGACAAACAGTTCGTCCGCAACTGGCTGACCGGGCCGGACTCCGGCTGGGACCGGCACGGTAGCACACCGCCGCCACCGCTGCCCGCCGAGATCGCGGCCGCCACGCGGGCACGTTATATCGAGGCCTACGAACGCATCTCGGGCCTGAGCTTCGGCGATTGGATCGGCGCATGAGCCAGACTGCACCCATTGCCAAACGCGTGCCCAAGCACCGCGAACACCACGGCGACGTCTTCGTCGACCACTACGAGTGGCTGCGCGAGAAGGACAATCCCGAGGTCATCGCGCACCTGGAGGCGGAGAACGCGTACGCCGACCAGGTCACCGCGCAACTGGCGCCCTTGCGCCAGAAGATCTTCGACGAGATCAAGGCCCGGACCAAGGAAACGGATCTGTCGGTCCCGACCCGGCGCGGCGACTGGTGGTACTACGCGCGCAGCTTCGAGGGCAAGCAGTACGGCGTGCAATGCCGCTGTCCCATCGCCGATCCCGACGACTGGACGCCGCCGGAGCTGGACGAGAACACCCCGATTCCCGGCGAGCAGATCCTGCTCGACGAGAACGTCGAGGCCGAAGGCCACGACTTCTTCTCCCTCGGCGCGATCAGCGTCAGCATCGACGGCAACATCCTGGCCTATTCGGTGGACGTCAGGGGCGACGAGCGCTACACCTTGCGGTTCAAGGACTTACGCACCGGCGAACTGTACGAGGACGTGATCGCCGGAATCGGCGCCGGGGTCACCTGGGCGGCGGACAACCGCACCGTCTACTACGTGACGGTCGACGACGCGTGGCGGCCGGACACGGTGTGGCGGCACCGGCTGGCGTCGGGACTGTCCGCCCAGAAGGTGTACCACGAACCCGACGAACGCTTCTGGCTGGCGGTCGGGCGCACCCGCAGCGACAAGTACGTGCTCATCGCGGCGGGCAGTGCGGTCACCACCGAGGTGCGCTACGCCGACGCGGCCGACCCGGAAGCGGAGTTCACCGTGGTGCTGCCGCGCCGCGACCTCGTCGAGTACTCGGTGGAGCACGCCGTCGTCGGCGGTGAGGACCGCTTCCTCATCATGCACAACGACGGCGCGGTCAACTTCACCCTCGTCGACGCGCCGGTCAGCGACCCGACGGCGTTCCGCACCCTCATCGAAGGCCGCGACGACGTCCGCCTGGACGGGGTCGACGCGTTCGAGAAGCACCTCGTGGTCAGCTACCGCCGGGAGGCGCTGCCCCGAATCCAGCTGTGGCCCATCACCTCCGACGGCTCCTACGGTGCTCCCGAGGAGATCGCTTTCGAGTCGGAACTGATGTCGGCCGGCCTGTCGGGCAACCCGAACTGGTCGTCGCCGAAGCTGCGCGTCGGCGCAACCTCGTTCGTGCTGCCGGTACGCATCTACGATCTGGACCTGACCACCGGCGAGCGCACCCTGCTGCGCGAGCAACCGGTGCTCGGCGACTACCGGCCGGATGATTACATCGAACGTCGGGACTGGGCCGTCGCCGACGACGGTGCCAGGATCCCGATATCGATCGTGCACCGGGTCGGGTTGCCTTTCCCGGCGCCGGCATTGCTGTACGGCTACGGCGCCTACGAGTCGTGTGAGGACCCGCGCTTCTCCATCGCCCGGTTGTCGTTACTGGACCGCGGCATGGTGTTCGCGGTGGCGCACGTGCGCGGTGGCGGTGAGTTGGGCCGGCCGTGGTACGAGAACGGCAAGATGCTGCACAAACGCAACACCTTCACCGATTTCATCGCGGTGGCCGAGCATCTGGTGGAGACCGGCCTGACCCGCCCGGAGAATCTGGTGGCCCTGGGTGGGAGTGCGGGCGGCCTGCTGATCGGCGCGGTGACCAATCTGGCGCCGCAGGCATTCGCCGGGGTGCTGGCCCAGGTGCCGTTCGTCGACCCGCTGACCACCATCTTGGATCCGTCCCTGCCGCTGACCGTCACCGAATGGGACGAGTGGGGAAATCCGTTGGAGGACAAGAACGTCTACGAGTACATGAAGTCCTACTCGCCGTACGAGAACGTCGAGGCCAAGGATTACCCGGCCATCCTGGCCATGACATCGCTCAACGACACCCGGGTCTACTACGTGGAACCGGCGAAATGGGTTGCCGCGCTGCGCCATGTCAAGACCGACGACCATCCGGTGCTGTTGAAGACGGAGATGGCGGCCGGCCACGGCGGCATCAGCGGGCGTTATGAACGCTGGAAGGAAGCCGCCTTCCAGTACGCCTGGTTACTGGCCACCGCCGACCGCGACCACTACGGCAGCGGCCAGGTAGACAGCCTCTTCGGCGGTTCGCACGGCTAGGTTCGCCGTCATCGAGGCCGGTGGATCGGGCATGCGCGCGGCACGGATGTTGGCCGGAAACATGGCCAGCATGAGCACGAACAGGCAGGCCGCGGCGGCGGCCCGGGTGGGCGGATAGAGCAGGCCGGCCGCGCCCACCAGCTCGAGCACACCGGTGACGGTGACCAGCAGTCCCGGGGATGGCAGTCGGGGCGGCACGATGGCGAGCATGTCCCGGCGCATGCCGGGTGCGAAATGGGCCAGGCCCGTCATGGTGAACATCAGCGCGAGTCCGGCCGCGATGGCCACCGGCCAGGAATCGGCCACGGTAACCCGGGCGGCGACGCTGCCGAGCACGAGCGCGAGGAACACGGCCACCGCACACCACCTCCATCTAGACAGTGACAAGATGAAGGATAGCCCGGAACTAGACGCTGTCAAGATACGATGGCCGGGTGACCAAGCGGACGTATCACCATGGCGACCTGCGGGCGGTCATCCTCGCCGAGGCGGCGGTGCTGGTCGCCGAGCGCGGTGCCGACGGGATCTCGCTGCGTGAGCTGGCCCGGTCGGCCGGGGTGTCGCACGCCGCGCCGGCGCATCACTTCACCGACCGGCGCGGGCTGTTCACCGCGCTGGCCGCCGAGGGTTTCCGGCTGCTGACCGCGGCGCTGACCGAGGCCCGCCCCCAGTTCATCGACGCCGCCAAGGCGTATGTGCGGTTCGCGCTCGACCATCCCGGCCACTACGAGGTGATGTTCGACAAATCGCTGTACGACGAGCGCGATCCCGAGGTGGTGGCGGCCGCCGCCGCGGCCGGAGCGGAACTCGACCGGGGTGTCGGCACCCTGGCCGACCCGCACGCCAAGGCCGACCCGGCCGGTGCCGCGCTGGCCGCGTGGTCGCTGGTGCACGGCTTTGCGCAGCTGTGGCTCAACGACGCCATCGACAAGACGCACACCACCGGCGATCCCATCGCCACCGTCGAGAGGCTGGCGGCGATCCTGTTCGACGGCTAGCGTCGGGTGCCGTGAGCTCAGGACATATCAAAGACCTCCCGCTGACCACGCTGTCCGGCACGCCCACCACGCTGGCCCACTTGTCCAGTGGCGCAACGCTGGTCGTCAACGTTGCCTCCCAGTGCGGCCTCACCCCGCAGTACGGCGCGCTGGAGCGACTGGCCCAGACCTACGGCGATCGTGGCCTCACCGTCGTCGGAGTGCCCTGTAACCAGTTCATGGGCCAGGAGCCGGGCACCGCCGAGGAGATCCAGACGTTCTGCTCGACCACCTACGGGGTGACCTTTCCGCTGCTGGCCAAGACCGACGTCAACGGCGCCGACCGGCACCCCCTCTACGCCGAACTGACCAAGGCCACCGACGCCGACGGCGCGGCCGGCGACATCCAGTGGAACTTCGAGAAATTCCTGCTGGCGCCCGACGGCACGGTGGTGAACCGGTTCCGGCCGCGCACCGAACCGGATGCGCCCGAGGTGATCGCGGCGATCGAAGCGGTACTGGCCGGATAACCGGCCCAAAAGTCAACTTCCGTCCGGGTGTTCGCAACCGTCGCGACACCTGACGTTGCCACACTGGGCGGGTGGCAGGAGAACTGATCGTCTCCATCTCGGGCATCAGGGATCGCACCCTGACCGAGGTGGCGGCGTTCTGCACCGAACTGGACACCCGTGGTGTACCAGTGTCGCTGATGGTCGCCCCGCGGCTCAAGGGCGACTACCGGCTGGAGGGTGACCGCGACACCGTCGACTGGCTCGGCCGGCGTCGCGGCCGCGGCGACGCGATCGTCCTGCACGGTTTCGACGAGGCCGCCACCAAGACCCGCCGCGGCGAGTTCGCGGTGCTGCCCGCGCACGAGGCGAACCTGCGATTGATGGGTGCCGACCGGGTGCTGGAGCACCTGGGCCTGCGCACCCGGCTGTTCGCCGCACCCGGCTGGAACGTGTCGCAGGGGACGATCACCGCCTTGCCGCGCAACGGTTTCCGGTTGCTGGTCGGCCTCTCCGGCATCACCGATCTGGTACGCGACACCACCGTGCGGGCCCGGGTGCTCGGCATCGGGGAGGGCTTTCTCACCGAGCCGTGGTGGTGCCGGACGCTGGTCCTGTCGGCCGAGCGCAGCGCGCGACGCGGCGGCACGGTGCGACTGGCGGTGTCGGCCCGTCAACTGCGCAGCGACGGGACCCGCCGCGCGATCCTCGACGCGATCGACCTGGCGTTGATGCACCGCTGCCTGCCGTCGCTGTACCGCTGGGCGGCGCCGGCCGCGCTGACGAAGCCGGATGCGGCCTGACGCCCAGCTCTTCCGGCTACCGTGGGCGGCATGGATGCCGACGTCATCGTGGTGGGTGCGGGACTGGCCGGGCTGGTCGCCGCGTGTGAGCTGATCGAACGCGGCCGCCGCGTGCTGATCGTCGACCAGGAGAACGCCGCCAACATCGGTGGTCAGGCGTTCTGGTCGTTCGGCGGGCTGTTCTTCGTCGACAGCCCCGAGCAGCGCCGGCTCGGCATCCGGGACAGCCACGAACTGGCCCTGCAGGACTGGCTGGGTTCGGCCGGTTTCGACCGGGCCGAGGACCACTGGCCGCGGGAATGGGCGCACGCCTACGTCGATTTCGCCGCCGGCGAGAAGCGCGCCTGGCTGCGCGCCCGCGGGCTGCAGACCTTCGCGCTGGTGGGCTGGGCCGAGCGGGGCGGCTATGACGCCCGTGGGCACGGCAATTCGGTGCCGCGGTTCCACATCACCTGGGGCACCGGGCCGGCGTTGGTGGACATCTTCGCCCGCCGCCTGCTCGGCCACTCCGCCGTGCGGTTCGCCCACCGGCACCGGGTCGACGAACTCATCGTGGAAAACGGCGCCGCCGTCGGGGTGCGCGGCGCGGTGCTGGAACCGTCGACCGCCGAACGCGGCGTCGCGTCGTCACGGAACACCGTGGGCGAGTTCGAATTCCGGGCCCAGGCCGTCATCGTGGCCAGCGGTGGCATCGGCGGCAACCACGACCTGGTGCGCAAGAACTGGCCGGCCCGGATGGGCACACCACCGGCGACCATGCTGTCCGGGGTGCCCGAACACGTCGACGGGCGGATGATCGGGATCGCCGAAGCCGCCGGAGCGCAGGTCATCAACTCCGATCGGATGTGGCATTACACCGAGGGCATCACCAACTACGACCCGGTGTGGCCCAACCACGGCATCCGGATCCTGCCCGGACCGTCGTCACTGTGGCTGGACGCCACCGGAAAACGCCTGCCCGTGCCGCTCTACCCGGGCTTCGACACGCTGGGCACCCTGGAATACATCGCCGGCACCGGCCACGACTACACCTGGTTCGTGCTCAACGCCCGCATCATCGCCAAGGAGTTCGGCCTGTCCGGGCAGGAGCAGAACCCCGACCTGACCGGGCGCAGCGTGCGGGCGGTGCTGGCCCGCGGACGCGACGGCGGACCCGCGCCGGTGCGTGCCTTCGTGGACCGCGGCCCGGACTTCGTGACGGCAAATTCGTTGCGCGAGCTGGTGTCCGCGATGAACGGCGTCGACGGCGTGGTACCCCTGGACTACGCCACGGTGGAGGCCGAGGTGACCGCGCGTGACCGTGAGGTGGTGAACCGCTTCACCAAGGACGGGCAGATCACCGCGATCCGCGGGGCGCGCGGCTATTTGGCCGAGCGGGTGGCCCGCGTCGTCGCGCCGCACCGGCTGACCGATCCCAAGGCCGGCCCGCTGATCGCCGTCAAACTGCACATCCTGACCCGGAAGTCGTTGGGCGGCTTGCACACCGATCTGGAATCACGGGTGCTGACGGCCGGCGGCGGTACCTTCGACGGGCTGTACGCGGCCGGGGAGGCCGCCGGATTCGGCGGCGGCGGCGTGCACGGCTACCGCTCGTTGGAGGGCACCTTCCTGGGTGGCTGCGTGTTCTCCGGCAGGGCCGCGGGCCGGGCCGCCGCCCGGGACACCGCCTGAGGCCCGGCCGCCAGCACCGCCAGGCACACCATCGCGGTGGCCCACAACCAGCCACCGAAGATATCGGTCAGATAGTGCAGGTCGGTCGCGGCCATGCCGAGCCCGCCGATCACACTGACCACCACGGCCAGCGCCGCCCGCCACAGCGTGTACCCGGCGGCCAGGACCAGCATCGCGGTGACGGTGGTGACCACCGTGGTGTGCCCGCTGGGATAGGCGTACGCCCATGAGGTGCCGTCGCCCTTGTGCCGGCCGAACAGCTTCTTGAGCACCCGCGACCCGATCAGCGCGACGGCCGGGCACAGCGCCACCACCACCGCGACCCGCCATCGTCGCCGCCACAGCGCCAGCGCCACCGCGACGGCCAGCAGCACCAGCATGGCGACGCCCCAGGTGAAGTAGAGCATCCAGATCGGGGCCGGGCCGAACACGTCGTTCATCACGGTCAGCGCGGTGACGTCGAAGCCGGTGTTGCCGTGCCCGACCAGCACCCCGAGCAGCACCATGGCCGCGATGGCGATGGGTGGCCACCAGCGCAGCAGTGCGTGCCCGTTCAGAACTGCGTCCCGTTCTCCGGTTCGAGCACCTGGAAGTCGGTGTCGGTCATCTCCGACAGCCGGCCGTAGTAGATGCCGCGGGCCGACGGGTCGATGATGCCCTGGTGGATCGGTACCGCCCGGGCCGGAGCCACGGCGCGCAGGTAGTCGACGGCCTCGGCGATCTTCATCCAGGGCGCCGCGGCCGGCGTGGCCAGCACGTCGACCGGCTCGCCGGGGGCGAACAGCGCGTCGCCCGGGTGCATCAACCGGGCCGGGTGGTCACCGTCGCCGATCAGGTAGGACGTGTTGTCGATCACCGGGATGTCGGGGTGGATGGTGGCGTGGGTGCCCCCCACACCGCGCACCGTCAGGTGACCGACGGTGAACGTGTCCCCGGCGTGCACGGCCGCCCACGGCTCGCCCAGCTGTGCCGCGGTCTGCGGATCGGCGTACAGCTTGGCCTGCGGATTCGCCTCCAGCAGGGCGGGCAGCCGGGCGGTGTCGGCGTGGTCGGGATGCTGATGGGTGATCAGGATCGCGTCCAGGCCGGTGATGCCCTCGAAACCGTGCGAGAAGTTCCCGGGATCGAACAGCACCGTCGTCTCGCCTTCGGCGCCGTCGCGGAAGCTGGCCAGCAGGCAGGAGTGGCCGAAGTGCGTGAGTTGCATGGCTCCATTGTGGCTTGTATTCACGTCGGTAGAGTTACAGCCGATCAAGACCACATTCACCGCTCGTGAAGGAGTACCCGTGGCCCGCGTCGTAGTGCACGTGATGCCCAAGGCCGAGATCCTCGACCCGCAGGGGCAGGCGATCGTCGGCGCGTTGGGACGGCTCGGCCATGGCGGTGTCTCCGACGTCCGGCAGGGCAAGCGGTTCGAGCTCGAGGTCGACGATTCGGTGTCCGACGCGGCCTTGGCCGAGATCGCCGAGTCGCTGCTGGCCAACACGGTGATCGAGGACTTCGTGGTGACCCGGGAGCAGGCATGAGCGGGGCGAAGGTCGGTGTGATCACCTTCCCCGGGACGCTCGACGACGTCGACGCCGCCCGGGCCGTGCGGCTGGCCGGCGGTGAGGCCGTCGCGCTGTGGCATGCCGACGCCGACCTCAAGGGCGTCGACGCCGTGGTGGTGCCCGGCGGGTTCTCCTACGGCGACTACCTGCGCGCCGGCGCCATCGCCAGCTTCGCGCCGGTGATGCGGTCCGTCGTCGACGCGGCCCGCGGCGGGATGCCGGTGCTGGGCATCTGCAACGGCTTCCAGGTGCTGTGCGAGTCGGGCCTGCTGCCGGGTGCGCTGACCCGCAACGCCGGTCTGCACTTCATCTGCCGCGACGTGTGGCTGCAGGTGGCGTCGAACACCACGGCCTGGACCACCCGTTACGAACAGGACGCCGACCTGCTGGTGCCGCTGAAATCGGGCGAGGGCCGGTATGTGGCGTCCGAGGCCGTGCTCGACGAACTCGAGGGTGAGGGCCGGGTGGTCTTCCGCTACCGGGAGAACCTCAACGGGTCGATGCGCGGGATCGCCGGGGTCAGCTCGGCCGACGGCCGGGTGGTGGGGCTGATGCCGCACCCCGAACACGCCACCGAGCCGCTGACCGGCCCGTCCGACGACGGCCTGGGCCTGTTCTACTCCGCGCTGGATGCGGTGCTGACGGCCTGACTCCTCCGGCGAGCGGCCCCGAAATGCCACCAGATGCGGCGTGTCGGCGTGCAAACACGGCCGCTCGCCTGAGGAACGTCAGGCGCTCAGGGCGACCGAGGCCTCGGCGGTGTAGTTGAGGAACGTGAAGGTCTCCTGCAGGTACAGCTGCACCGTCTCCGCGTCGTGGCTCGAGTAGCCGATCGACACGTCGGTGCCCAGCTGCAGATCGAAATCGCCTCCGCGGGTGGACAATACGAACGCGCCGTCGATGGCCGGGGCCCAGATGATGTCACCGTCGACCACCCGGTTGAGGTGTTCGCGCAACGGATAACCGTGCTCGGTGGTCTCACTGACCTTGGTGTAGGCGTCGGCCGACAGCAGCACCGAGTAGGGGCCGTCGACACCGGCCAGCCGCAGCTCCGACAGCGCCTGGGCGATCACATCGGGATAGTCGCGCGGATCCTCGGGCAGCGCCAGGCCGGGGTTGGAGCTGGCCGCGCGGATGCCCTGGATGTTGGCCGCCGCGTACCCCTCGAAGATCGCCCGGTCCTCGGCGAAGGCCAGCTTCTTGGCGGCGTCCTTGACCGGGTCCCAGTCCGAGTCCTGCGAGCCGCGTTCAACGTCGTCGATGGCCTCGCGGGTGATGGTGAACGGCACCCGCAGCCGCACCAGCGGACGGCTGTCGCGCAGGTGCGCGATCACACCGTCACCCGGGGAGGTCACATCCAGCAGGTGACCGGTGGACACCGCGGCGGTGGTGGCGCCGGTCGGACCGGTGCAGTCGACGACCCGGCGCCCGGCGATGTGCCGCTTGAACGTGCGGGTGGCCTCCTGCTCGATCTCGGCCCACGCCTCGTCGGTGACCGGCGCCAGTTCGCGGTACAGGTTGTTCATTGGGGTTGTCCTTTCAGGCTGCCGATCGACAGTGAACCGGAATACGTGGGCGTGGGCGTGCTGGTGGCTACGGCGGGGGCCGGCTCGGCCGGCCCGGGCATGGGTGGCGGGTCGTCGAGGAAATCGGCCGTCGGGGTGAAGAACAGGCAACCGGTCACCGCGGTGGAGAAGTCCAGGATCCGGTCGGTGTTGCCGGGCGGGTCGCCGATGAACATGTTGCGCAGCATCCGTTCGGTGACCGCGGCGGTGCGCGAATAGCCGATGTAGTAGGTCCCGAACTCGCCCTTGCCGATCTCACCGAACGGCATGTTGTGCCGCAGGATCTTCAGCTCGTTGCCCTGCTCGTCCTCGATGACGTTGAGGGCCACATGCGAATTCGCCGGTTTCACCGCGTCGTCCAGTTCGATGTCGTCGAGTTTGGTGCGACCGATCACCCGCTCCTGCTCCTCGACCGACAGCGCGTTCCACGCCGACATGTCGTGCAGGTAGCGCTGCACGTGCACGTAGCACCCGCCGGCGAAATCGGGATCCTCGTCACCGATTTGGCTGGCGCTCATCGCCACCGGGCCGTCCGGGTTCTCCGTGCCGTCCACGAAGCCCAGCAGGTCGCGGTTGTCGAAGAACTTGAAGCCGTGCACCTCGTCGACGATGGTGATGGCGCCGTCCATCGCGGCGACGATCTTGCCCGCCAACTCGAAACACACGTCCAGCGATTCCGCCCGGATGTGGAACAACAGATCACCCGGCGTCGACGGGGCGCGGTGCCGCGGCCCCTCCAACGCGACGAAGGGATGCAGCTCGACGGGGCGGGGCCCGCTGAACAACCGGTCCCAGGCGTCGGATCCGATCGACGTGATCACCGACAGGTGCTTGGTCGGATCGCGAAACCCTATGGCGCGGACCAGACCAGAGATATCGCCGAGTGCGTCGTGCACGGTCTGCTCGCCGCCGTCGTCGATGGTGGCGACCATGAAGATGGCGGCCGGGGTCAGTGGCGCGAGCACCGCCTGCGGAACAAGATCGGACACATCGCAGACCCTAGCGCGGCCGGACGACGTCTCACCGGTCAAGATGAAAAGATGCCTGCTAGCCCCCAGAGCCTGTGTGAGTTCATCGACGCCTCGCCGTCCCCGTTCCATGTGTGCGCGACGGCCGCGCGGCTGCTGGAGGCTGCCGGGTACACCGAACTGTCCGAATCGCAGGCCTGGCCCGACTCCGGCGGCAAGTTCTTCACCGTGCGGGCCGGCTCGTTGGTGGCCTGGGATTCGACGCCGGGACAGGTGCCGTTCCGGATCGTCGGCGGTCACACCGACAGCCCCAACCTGCGCGTCAAACAGCACCCCGACCGGGTGGTCGCCGGCTGGCAGGTGGTGGCCCTGCAGCCCTACGGCGGCGCGTGGCTGAACTCGTGGCTGGACCGCGACCTCGGCATCAGCGGCCGGCTGTCCGTCGTGGATGGCGGCCAGGTGGCGCATCGGCTGGTGCGGATCGACGACCCGATCCTGCGGGTGCCGCAACTGGCCATCCACCTGTCCGACGACCGCAAGGGGGTCAGCCCCGACCCGCAGCGGCACGTCAACGCGATCTTGGGGGTGGGGGAGCAGCGGTCGTTCATCGGGTTCGTCGCCGAACGCGCCGGGGTGCGCGAATCCGACGTGCTGGGCTTCGACCTGATGACCCACGACCTGGCGCCGTCGGCGATCACCGGCGCCGGCCGCGAGTTCGTCAGCGCGCCCCGGCTGGACAACCAGGTGACCTGTCATGCCGGGCTCGAGGCGCTGCTCGCCGCCGAACCGGAGAGTCACATCCCGGTGCTGGCGCTGTTCGACCACGAGGAGGTCGGTTCGCAGTCCGATCACGGCGCGCAGTCCGAACTGCTGCTGACGGTGCTCGAGCGCATCGTGCTGGCGAGCGGCCAGGATCGGCAGGACTTCCTGCGCCGCTGCGCCGAATCGATGATCGCCTCCGGCGACATGGCACACGCCACCCACCCGAACTACCCGGACCGGCACGAACCCGGCCACCTCATCGCGGTGAACGCCGGCCCGGTACTCAAGGTGCAGCCGAATCTGCGCTACGCCACCGATGGCCGCACCGCGGCGGCCTTCGCGCTGGCGTGCCGGCAGGCCGGGGTGCCGCTGCAGCGCTACGAACACCGGGCCGACCTGCCGTGCGGGTCGACGATCGGGCCGATGACCGCCGCGCGCACCGGGATTCCCACCGTCGACGTGGGAGCGGCCCAGCTGGCCATGCATTCGGCCCGCGAGGTGATGGGCGCCGCCGACGTGGCCGCGTATTCGGCGGCGCTTCAGGCGTTTCTGGCGCCGGCGGCGGGCACGCGTCGGGGGTAGTGGTTACTCTCCGGCTATGGCTATTGGTGTGGAGATGATCACTGTCGATTCGCTCGATCCCGATCGCCTCGCGGCGTGGTGGGCCACAGCCGCCGGGGGTGAGCTGACCGCCCTGATGCCAGGCGAATTCGTGTTCGTCACGCTGCCGAGCGGGCTGCGGCTGGGCTTCCAGCGCGTCGACGACCCGACGCCCGGCAAGAACCGCGTGCACGTCGACTTCCACACCGAGGATCTCGAAGCCGAGATCGCCCGCCTGGTCTCGCTGGGTGCCACCGAGACCGGCAGGCACGATTTCGGCCCCGAGTTCCAGTGGGTGGTGTTCGCCGACCCGGACGGCAACGCCTTCTGCGTGGCCGCGTCCTGATCGCCGGCACGGTGTGGTCGGTCGTCGGCGTCAGCGCGACGCTGGCACTGTGGGCGCTGTTCGCCCGGCAGTTGGACCGCTGGCGCATCACGCCGGCGATGGTGCTGGTGATCGTCGGCGCGGTGGTGGGTGTCGGCACCCACCACGCCCTGGCCGCGAGCCTCGACACCGACGTGATCCTGCCGATCATCGAGCTGATCCTGGCGATCCTGCTGTTCGGTCACGCCACCCACGTGCGCGGTGGTTTCTTCGGCGGGATGGCCGGGCCGGCGTTCCGGCTCATCGTGATCGCGCTGCCGCTGAGCCTGGCCCTGTCGGTGCTGCTGGGCAGCTGGCTGCTGCCCGGACTGTCCTGGGCGGCGCTGCTGGCGGTGGCCTGTGTGGTGGTGCCCATCGACTTCGCGCCGGTGGCCTCCTTCCTGCACGACGAGCGGATCCCGGCCCGGGTCCGCAATCTGCTCAACGTCGAGGAGGGCTACAGCGACGGCGTCGTCGCGCCGATCCTGGTCTTTGCGCTGGCGATCACCGGAGGTGAGCACGCCGGCGCCGAAAGCGTGATGCATGCGGTGCGTGACGCGGTCCCGCACCTGTTGAGCGCCATCGTGCTCGGACTGGTCATCGGTGCGTCGGTGGCGGTCGCCGCCAACGCGGCGGACCGCCGCGGCCTCATGACCGACCGGTCCCGCCGGCTGATCCTGGTGTGCACCCCGGTGCTGGCCTACACCCTCAACGTGGCCTCCCACGGCAACGGATTCGTCGCGGCCTTCGTGTGCGGTATCGCGTTCAACGGATTGCGCCGCTACTCCGACGAGCGCCGCGAACTGGAACTGCTGGACGACATCGCGTTCCTGCTGTCGGCCGTGCTCTGGTTCGTCTTCGGCGCGGTCGCCTGGTACGTGCTCGAAGAAGGTGTCTCCGTCGGGCTGGTGGTGTTCTGTGTGCTGGTGGTCACCGTGGTCCGGTTCGTCCCGGTGGTGCTGTCGCTGACCCGGTCCGGACTGAGCCGGCCGAACCGGCGGCTGGTGGCCGTTCTGGCGCCGCGCGGCGCGGCGACCATCGTGCTGGGCCTGCTCGCCTTCAACGTGCTCGACGACGCCGCCGAACGCGCGGTGTTGTTGTGCACCATCCTGGTGGTGCTGGGCAGCGTCCTGCTCTGGGGCGTGCTCGGGCCGGTGCTGGTCGGCCGTCACCGCGTGAACGAATAAACTATGCCGGTGACGTCTGGTAACAGCCCCGAAGTTGACACCGTCGACCGGGCAGCCACCACCCCCGACCAACCGCAGCCCTACCGTGAGCTCGGCCTCAAGGATGACGAGTATCAGCGCATCCGCGAGATCCTGGGCCGCCGCCCCACCGACGCCGAACTGGCGATGTACTCGGTGATGTGGAGCGAGCACTGCTCCTACAAGTCCTCCAAGGTGCACCTGCGCTACTTCGGTGAGACCACCACCGACGAGATGCGGGCCGGCATGCTCGCCGGCATCGGTGAGAACGCCGGCGTCGTCGACATCGGTGACGGCTGGGCCGTCACGTTCAAGGTGGAGTCGCACAACCACCCGTCGTATGTGGAGCCCTATCAGGGTGCGGCCACCGGCGTCGGCGGCATCGTGCGCGACATCATGGCGATGGGCGCCCGCCCGGTGGCCGTCATGGACCAGCTGCGGTTCGGGGCGGCCGACGCGCCGGACACCCGCCGCGTGCTCGACGGCGTGGTCCGCGGCATCGGCGGCTACGGGAACTCCCTCGGCCTGCCCAATATCGGCGGTGAGACCGTCTTCGACGCCTCCTACGCCGGGAACCCGTTGGTGAACGCGCTGTGCGTCGGGGTGCTGCGCAAGGAGGATCTGCACCTGGCGTTCGCGTCGGGCACCGGCAACAAGATCATCCTGTTCGGTGCCCGCACCGGTCTGGACGGCATCGGCGGTGTGTCGGTGCTGGCGTCCGAGACGTTCGGCGGCGACGAGGGCTCCGGCCCGGGCCGCAAGAAACTGCCCGCTGTGCAGGTGGGTGACCCCTTCATGGAGAAGGTGCTCATCGAGTGTTGCCTTGAGCTCTATGCGGCCGACCTGGTGGTCGGCATCCAGGACCTCGGCGGTGCTGGATTGTCGTGCGCCACATCCGAACTCGCATCGGCCGGCGACGGTGGCATGCGGGTCGAACTGGAGACGGTGCCGCAGCGGGCCGCGAACATGACCCCGGCCGAGATCCTGTCGAGCGAGTCGCAGGAGCGCATGTGCGCCGTCGTCACGCCGGAGAACGTGGACAAGTTCCTGGCCGTCTGCCGTAAATGGGATGTGCTGGCCACCGTCATCGGGGAGGTCACCGACGGCGACCGGTTGGAGATCACCTGGCACGGCCAGACCGTCGTCGACGTGCCGCCGCGCACCGTCGCCCACGAAGGCCCGGTGTACCAGCGGCCGGTGGCCCGGCCCGACACCCAGGACGCGTTGATCGCCGACACCTCGGCCAAGCTGCCCCGACCGGCGACCGGCGACGAACTGAAGGCGACTCTGCTTGCGCTGCTGGGCAGTCCGCACCTGTGCAGCCGGGCGTACATCACCGAGCAGTACGACCGCTACGTGCGCGGCAACACCGTGCTGGCCGAGCACGCCGACGGTGGGGTGCTGCGCATCGACGAGGAAACCGGGCGCGGGGTCGCGGTCTCGACGGACGCGTCCGGGCGCTACACCCAACTGGACCCGTACGCCGGCGCGCAACTGGCGCTGGCCGAGGCCTACCGCAACGTCGCCGTCACCGGCGCCACCCCGGTCGCGGTGACCAACTGCCTGAACTTCGGCTCACCGGAGGACCCGGGCGTCATGTGGCAGTTCTCCCAGGCGGTGCGCGGACTCGCCGACGGTTGTGCGGCCCTTGGCATTCCGGTCACCGGCGGCAACGTCAGCTTCTACAACCAGACCGGCACCACCGCGATCCTGCCCACCCCGGTGGTCGGCGTGCTCGGCGTCATCGATGACGTGAAGCGCCGCATCCCGACGGGCCTGGGCACCGAGCCCGGCGAAACTCTGCTGCTGCTGGGGGACACCCACGACGAGTTCGACGGCTCCATCTGGGCGCAGGTGACCGCCGACCATCTGGGCGGGGTGCCGCCGAAGGTGGACCTGGCCCGCGAGAAACTGCTCGCCGAGGTGCTCACCGCGGCGTCGCGGGACGGGTTGATCTCGGCCGCGCACGACCTGAGCGAGGGCGGGCTGATGCAGGCGGTGGTGGAGGCCGCGCTGGCCGGTGAAACCGGCTGCCGCATCATCCTTCCCGAAGGCGCCGATCCCTTCGTGACGCTGTTCTCCGAGTCGGCCGGCCGGGTGCTGGTCGCGGTGCCGCGCACCGAGGAGAGCCGGTTCCGGTCGATGTGTGAGGCACGCGGCCTGCCCGTCACCCGGATCGGCGTGGTCGACCAGGGCAGTGATGCCGTGGAGGTCCAGGGCCAGTTCAGCGTGACGCTGGACGAACTGCGCAATACCTCCGAGGGTGTGCTGCCCGGGTTGTTCGGGTGACCGAGCGGACCGGTAACCGCCACCCACTGCTGGTGTGGGTCTGGAGCCTGGTCCGCCTCGACTTCGTCGGCATCGCCTTCGGTGCCCTGCTGTTCTGTTTGTCGTTGACGCCGTCGCTGCTGCCCCGTGACTGGATGTTCGCCGGCCTGATCGGCGGTCTCAACGCGGCCATCGGGTACGGCATCGGCGTCGGCGTCGGAAAACTGTTGTACCGCCTGGTGTTACGGCACCGGCCGTGGTGGCCGCCGGCGCCTCGGGCGATCCGCCTGATCAAGGCCGCGATCGTGATCGTGGCGGTGGGGTCGGCACTGCTGGTGCTCATCCCGGCCGCGGCGTGGCAGCGGCAGGTGTCGGCGGCGATGGGTATCGCGGGACCCGGCACCCTCAGCTACCTGCGCACGCTGCTCATCGCGGTGCTGGTGGCGGCCGCCGGTATCGCCACCTGGCGGATACTGGCCGACGCGGTCAAACTGCTGGCCCGGCTGCTGATCAGGCGCTGGCGGCTGCACCACGAGGTGGCGTTCTTCATCGGCACCGCCATCGTGGTGGTGCTGCTCATCACGCTGGTCAACGGCGTGCTGTACCGGGGTTTCCTGATCGGCGCCAGCAGTGTCTT
Organism: Mycolicibacterium cosmeticum; assembly: GCF_000613185.1. Taxonomy (NCBI): domain Bacteria; kingdom Bacillati; phylum Actinomycetota; class Actinomycetes; order Mycobacteriales; family Mycobacteriaceae; genus Mycobacterium; species Mycolicibacterium cosmeticum. The sequence goes on along the minus strand of NZ_CCBB010000001.1, from coordinate 2,172,959 downwards.
CCAACCCCAGAACTCCACCACCCGGCCCGGCGTCGCCCAGCCGCTGCAGCCCGAACGGTCGGGCAGTCCGACATCCTTCGCGCCCTGGGACACCCTGGGCTACCAGGGCCGCAACTTCGTCGCGGGCGGACCCGATGCCACCGAACTCACCCGGGTGAACGGCACACCGGCCCGCGAACCCATCCGGGTGTATGCCGGGTTGCAGACCGCGGACACCGCGGAGGGCCGGCTCGCGGTGCTGCTCAGCGAGCTCGAACGCACCGACGCCTTCGACCGCAAACTGCTGGTGATCGTGCCCACGACCGGAACCGGGTGGGTCAATCCGGTCGCGGCGCGGGCCATCGAGATGATGTACAACGGCGACACCGCCCTGATCGGGATGCAGTACTCGTATCTGCCCAGCTGGATTTCGTTCCTGGGCGACCGGGAGACGTCGGTGGAGACCGGCCGGATGATGATCGACGCCATCCACGACCGCTGGTCCAAACTGCCGCAGGCGCACCGGCCGAAGTTGGCGCTGTACGGGGAGAGTCTCGGGTCGCTGGCCGGCCAGGGTGCCTTCGGCTGGCTGCCCGATATCGCCGCGATGGACTTCTCCTCGGTGCTGTGGGTCGGGCCACCGAACGAGAGTTCGTTGTGGAGTGGGCTGGTGCAGCGCCGCGACCCGGGCACCCCCGAGGTGGAACCCCGCTACGACAACGGCCGCACGGTGCGGTTCTCCCAAGCCCAGAGCCCCGAGGCGATCGCCCGGGTGGCGGCGGGCCCCTGGAACGGGAGCCGGGTGTTGTTCCTGCAGCACGCCTCCGACCCGATCGTGTGGTGGTCCCCGAAATTGCTGTTCTCCCGGCCGGATTGGCTGACCGAACCGCCGGGCGCCGACCGCACGGCGTCCATGCGCTGGTATCCCATCGTGACGTTCTGGCAGGTGAGTGCCGATATGACCAACGCCGCCGGCGTTCCGGGCGGCCACGGCCACAATTACGGCGACTCGGTGCTCGACGGCTGGGTGGCCGTCGCGCCGCCGGACGGCTGGACCCCGGCGGACACCGAACGGGTGCGGGCCGCCCTGCACCGCGACGACAGCGACGACCAATACTGATGTCCGCCACCATGACCCGGGCCGTCGCACTGGCCGTGGCGGTGGCGGCGGGGAAGTCGGTGCTGACCCGCGCGCCCGCGCTGGCCGCCGCGGCGACGGCCGTGCTGGCCCTCAGCGGTGCCACCGTCGGGGTGCGGCGCCCGGCGTTGCGTTCCGGGGTACGGCTGGGTCTGGCGGTGGCCACGCCGATCGCGGTCGGGGTGGCCGCCTCGACGGCGCTGCCGCCGGTGCGCGCCGGGATGGCGGCCCGGGAGCTACCCGCCGACCCGCTGCGCTGGCTGGTGTTGCGCATCCCGCTGGCCACCGTGTGGGCCGAGGAGGCGGCGTTCCGGGCCGGCCTGGGCAGCGTCACCGCCGCGGCGTTCGGCCCGCACGCCGGCCGGCTGATCCAGGCGATCGCGTTCGGGCTCAGCCACATCGGTGACGCGCGGCGTACGCGAGAGCCAGTAGCCGCCACGGTCGTGGCCACCGCGGCGGCCGGCTGGGCATTCGACTGGCTGTACCGGCGATCGGGCAGTCTGCTGGCGCCCATGTTGGTGCACCTGGCGATCAACGAGGCGGGTGCCGTCGCGGCGTTGGTGGTGCAGCGGCGGCGCTAGGCGTCGCGGATATCGGGCACCAGGTCGTGCGGGGCGGTGTCCTGATCGTCGATCCCGAAACTGATGATCCGGCGCGGTGTCACCCGGATGATCGCCGGATCCAGCTGCCCGTCCGGGTCGGAGGCGCCCGTCACCTGCTCGGCGGTACCCCGGATCTCCAGGCAGCGCACCCGCCACGGGTCGCGCGAGGCGATGTCGTCGACGACGAAGGCCACCTTGTTGTTGTGCGCCAGATTCCGGTACTTGCGGCTGGCCGACATCCGGTAGCCGGCGATGTCGATGGTGCCCAGCTCGTCGTTGTAGGTGAAGCCGACCGGGCTGTTCTGAGGTGCGCCGTGCGGGTCGACTGTCGCCAGCCGGCCCAACACCGTGCTGCGCAGGAAGTCCAGTTCGTGTGGTTTGAAGGTCATGGCCTCCACGGTAAGAGCTCAAGAAAGGTTGAGGTCAACCCTCACGGGTTGATGGTGGGCTCGCCGACCTGACGGCCCCACACGTACTCGGTGAAAATCGGTGAGCCCCACTCGAAATGGTTGTACGGCGCGATCGACAGTCCGGTGTCCATCACCAGGTACGGTGCGGGCCACAGATCCTTGGTGATCTTCTGCCAGCAGCCGGGCCTGCCCTCCGGCCCGCCGTGGGCGTTCACCCTGGGCAGGTTGTCCGGATAGACGTAGGCGTTGGGCAGCCCGAACCCGAAGACCGTGCCGTCCGAATCCAGCGAGTAACCGTTGTCCCCGCCGAACGTCGCCTCCATCAGCGGTGCCACGTCGTGGTAGTTGCGGATGGTGCAGAGCAACTGCGGGCTGTAGTGGTCGAACAGCGTCGCCGTCGGAATCAGGTCGGCGGCCCCGCGCGCCAGATACGGCCCGCCGCGCTCCAGGATGTCACCGCCGTCGGCGCCGAATCCGACGGCGGCCAGCAGGGCGCGATCGATCGCGTCGCGCTCGTCGTCGAGCGTGGCCGCGGTGCGCGCCGCCCGGCCCAGCCCGTCGAACAGATCGGGAGCGGCATCGGCGTAGCGATCACCCAGCGCGGCCAGCGCGCGGAGGTCGCGCCCGAAGTCCTCGGTGCGGGCGTTGGCGTCGGCGAGGATGTCGCCGGCGTCCGACAGGGAGCGGCCGAACCTGCTGCCCATTCCCGCCAGCGCGTCCGCCGCGGCGGTCAGCGTGAGATTGAGCTTGACCGGGTCGACCCGCTCCGAGATGGCCAGCACCGTCTCGAACAGCGAGTTGAACTCGGTGCTCACCCACGTGGCGGTGATCTCGCCATGTGGGGAAATATGCTGCGGGGCAGGGTGTTCCGGTGATCTGAAGGCGATGTACTTGTTGCCGAAGACGGTGGTGGCGTTGATGTCCGCGGTGACGTTGGCCGGCATCAGGGCCAGATAGCGCGGCTCGATCTGCACCGTCAACCGGGCGTGCGGCACCCCGTCCACGTCGAACGGTGACACCGCGTGCACCCGGCCGATCTCCACACCGTTGAAGGTCACCTTGGATCCCGGGTCCACGCCGAGGCCGGCCCGCGGGGACAGCACGGTCAGTTCCGCCCGGAACCGGAAGTCGCCACGGAACTGCAGATAGATGAGCACCGCCAGCGCGGTGAGCAAGGCCAGCGCGACCGCCCCGACCGTGCGGTGAGGCACTGCGAAGCGGTCGGCGGCCACATTGCGACACTAATGGGATGGCGGCGCGACGCACGGTAGATCCTGAACAGACGCGGGCCGCGGTGCTCGCGGTCGCCGATTGGTTGCGCGACGACAGTCTGCCGGCCCCCGATCGGCCGGTGATCGCCGAGGCGGTGCGGCTCACCGCACGCACCCTGGCCGCGCTGGCCCCGGGGGCCAGCGTCGAGGTCCGCGTCCCGCCGTTCGTCGCGGTGCAGTGCATCGAGGGTCCGCGGCACACCCGCGGCACCCCACCGAACGTGGTCGAAGCCGATCCGCGCACCTGGCTGCGGGTGGCCACCGGCCTGCTGAGCATCGATGCGGCGTCCGGGATGAGCCTGTCCGGCTCCCGGGCCGTCGAGATCGCCGACTGGCTGCCGGTGGTGCCACTACCGTACTGACGCCGTCAGCGGAAGTACGGGTATTCCTGCACCCAGTGGAAGCCGCGGTTGCGCAGCGGGAAGGTGTTCGGGTCCACCCGGTCCAGCTCGATGCGCACCGGGGCACATCGCAGCGTCCCGGTCAACGTCAGCCGGTCGGGGTCGGGCTGCTGATAGTGCAGGTCGGCGAATGGTGTCGGGTCCGGTACGGGTGCGGTGGTGCCGTCCGGCGTCGGCAGCGGTGTGGTCAGGGCCAGGGTGCGGGCGCCGGCGTCCAATGCGGCGGGCGCGGTGTGTAGCCGGCCATCCATCGACTGAAAGGTCACCGCCCCCACCTCGTCGAAAACCAAACGCTGCCAACGATTTTCATCGGTGGTCAGGGGCGCGACGGCGTGGCCGTCCAGGGCGAAGGTACGGACCGACCAGATCCCGTAGAGCTCCGGTTTCGGCCGGCCGCCGCCGTAGCTGCCCCACGCCTGCCAGCTCTGCAACAGCAGACCGGCCAGCACCCAGATGCCCAGGGCCACCTGCACCCCGACCGCCCAGCGGTTGGCCCGCGCCCCGGCGAACAACGGCGGCACCGGGACCGGCTCGCAAGCCCGCTGCAGCACCACGGCGTCGAACAGCCGCCGGGCCTGCGGCGCCAGCAGTACGGCGCTGATCAGCAGCAGATGGGACGACAGGATCTTGACCGGCACGTCGAAGGTCATGTTGAGCAGGAACACCTGCGCCATGCTGAGCAGGCTCAGCAGCGCCCCGAACGTCGCGGTCCGCGGGACGAACAACAACAAGCCCGCGACCACCTCGACCGCGCCGAGCGCCATTTCGTAGGGATGCGAGCTGCCGACCTGCAACCACAGCACCGACGCGGGGCTGAACTCCCCGAACGGCTGCAACAGCGCGGTCAGCGGCGGCTCGGGCATCTGCGTCGGAACGACCTTGGCTGCCCCGTAGAACAGCATCTGCCCGCCCAGGCACAACCGCAGGAACACCCGGAACCAGACGGCCAGCTCGGGATAGCCGCTCGTGCGGCGGTCCAGCAGCGACCACACCACGGTGCCCAGCACGGCGATGACCAGCAGGCAGAACATGGCGATCCAGATGGCCGCCTGGTCACCGCTGCCCGACCCCGGATGCAGCTGCGCGTCCACGCCGAACAGCTGCCGTCCCACCCATCGACTGGACGGATCCGTCAGCAGCATCTGCCACTGCACGGCACCGGCGGGCAGCAGCACGGCCAGCGGACCGGTGAAGACGAAGGTGATCTGGGCGAACCACAGGCAGAACAACCCGAAATACAAGAAGCAGAATCGGAACGCGATGCGCGTCAGCGGCCGCCAGTCCGTGCTCGGTTCGGTGATCGTGTCGGGGCGGCTCTCGGTGCCGACGGTGTCTTGGCTCACATCCATTTACCGTAGCCGTCGCCTGTGCTGGCGGAATGTGCGCACCCGCCAACCTTGTTGAGGTTCACGAGGGGGCAATCGGCCGTTCGATTCCGTCAATGACGGTGGTTGCCCGTAAACTCAGTTACGTCACCCCCAGCCCCCAGGGAGCAGCCATCGTGACCTTCGAGCCGGTAGAGCCTGAAGAGAGCCCGAAAGAGGAATGCGGCGTCTTCGGCGTCTGGGCCCCAGGCGAAGATGTGGCCAAGCTCGCTTACTACGGGCTGTATGCGCTGCAACACCGTGGGCAGGAGGCGGCCGGCATCGCCGTCGCCGACGGCTCGCAGGTGCTGGTCTTCAAGGATCTCGGCCTGGTCAGTCAGGTGTTCGACGAGCAGACCCTGGCCGCCATGCCCGGCCATGTCGCCATCGGGCACTGCCGCTACTCGACCACCGGCTCCACCACGTGGGAGAACGCCCAGCCGGTGTTCCGCAACACGGCGGCGGGCACCGGTGTTGCCTTGGGCCACAACGGCAATCTGGTCAACACCGCCGAGCTGGCCAAACAGGCCAGGGAGGCCGGCCTGATCGAGACCCGGGGCGCGCCCACCGCGACCACCGACTCCGACATCCTGGGCGCGCTGCTGGCGCACGGTGCCGCCGACGCGACGCTGGAACAGGCCGCGCTCCAGCTGCTGCCCACCGTTCGTGGCGCGTTCTGCCTGACCTTCATGGACGAGAACACGCTGTACGCCGCGCGTGACCCGTACGGGGTGCGGCCGCTGTCGCTGGGCCGGTTGGACCGCGGCTGGGTGGTGGCCTCGGAGACCGCGGCCCTCGACATCGTCGGCGCGTCCTTCGTCCGCGATATCGAACCCGGCGAACTCCTGGCCATCGACGCGGACGGCGTGCGCTCCACCCGGTTCGCCAACCCGACGCCCAAGGGCTGCGTGTTCGAATACGTCTACCTGGCCCGGCCGGACAGCGTGATCGGTGGCCGGTCCGTGCATGCGACCCGGGTGGAGATCGGCCGCCGGCTGGCCAGTGAGCACCCGGTGGACGCCGACCTGGTGATCGGGGTGCCCGAGTCGGGCATCCCCGCGGCCGTCGGCTACGCGCAGGGTTCCGGTATCGCCTACGGGCAGGGCCTGATGAAGAACGCCTATGTGGGCCGCACCTTCATCCAACCGTCGCAGACCATCCGCCAGCTCGGCATCCGGCTCAAGCTGAACCCGCTCAAGGAAGTCATCCGCGGCAAGCGGCTGATCGTCGTCGACGACTCGATCGTGCGCGGCAACACCCAGCGCGCCCTGATCCGGATGCTGCGGGAGGCCGGTGCGCTGGAGGTGCACGTCCGCATCGCGTCACCGCCGGTGAAGTGGCCGTGCTTCTACGGCATCGACTTCGCCACCCCCGCCGAGCTGATCGCCAACGGCTCCAGCGGCGACGAGGACGAGATGCTCGAGGACGTGCGGCGCGCGATCGGCGCCGACACCCTGGGCTACATCAGCCAGCAGGGCATGGTCGCGGCCACCGAGCAGCCCTCGTCGCGGTTGTGCTCGGCCTGCTTCGACGGCAACTACCCGATCGAACTGCCCGGTGAGAGCGCACTCGGTAAGAACGTGATCGAGCACATGCTGGCCAACGCCGCGCGCAGCGGGATGCCGCTGCAGGACGCGAACGACAACGCGTCGGCGCTGCGACGGCCCTAGCCGCTGCACCGCCCTCGACGGACCGGGCGACTGACCCGCCCAGCGGTGTCCAGTCCGGGGTGCGACCGGTAGCCTTTAGCCTGATGAGTCAGGGTCGCGCCGAACAACACGGCATCTCTTATGCAACGGCCGGAGTGGACATCGAGGCGGGGGATCGCGCCGTCGAGCTGTTCAAGCCGCTGGCCAAGAAAGCCACCCGTCCCGAAGTGCGGGGCGGACTGGGCGGGTTCGCCGGACTGTTCGCCCTGCGCGGCGGGTACCGGGAACCACTGTTGGCGTCCTCGACCGACGGGGTGGGCACCAAGCTGGCCATCGCGCAGGCGATGGACAAGCACGACACCGTCGGGCTGGACCTGGTGGCGATGGTCGTCGACGACCTCGTGGTGTGCGGCGCCGAGCCCTTGTTCCTGCAGGACTACATCGCCGTCGGACGCACCGTGCCCGAGCGGGTCAGCGCCATCGTGTCCGGTATCGCCGACGGTTGTGTGCTGGCCGGCTGCGCGCTGCTGGGCGGCGAGACCGCCGAGCATCCGGGGCTGATGGAACCCGATCACTACGACATCTCCGCCACCGGCGTCGGCGTCGTGGAGGCCGACGACGTGCTGGGGCCGGAGCGGGTGCGCCCCGGTGACGTGATCATCGCGATGGCCTCGACCGGCCTGCACTCCAACGGGTACTCCCTGGCCCGCAAGGTGCTGCTGGAGATCGACCGGATGGACCTGGCCGGCCACGTCGAGGAGTTCGGCCGCACCCTCGGCGAGGAGCTGCTCGAACCCACCTACATCTACGCCAAGGACTGCCTGGCGCTGGCGTCCGAGACCCAGGTGCGCACGTTCTGCCACGTCACCGGCGGGGGCCTGGCGGGCAACCTCGAACGGGTCATCCCGAACGGGTTGGTCGCCGAGATGGACCGCGGCACGTGGACCCCGGCCCCGGTCTTCGGCATGATCGCCCAGCGCGGCCGCGTGGAGCGGGCCGAGATGGAGAAGACGTTCAACATGGGCGTCGGCATGGTCGCCATCGTCGCGCCGGAGGACACCGACCGCGCGTTGGCGATTCTCACCGCACGCCATCTGAACTGCTGGACGCTGGGCACCGTCACCAAGGGTGGAAAGGGTGAAGCCCGAGCACACCTGGTTGGTCAGCATCCGCGGTTCTGATCTCGGTCAGGACCGCGGGGCTACCCGCGCGGTGGGAGTCAGCGGCGCCAGTCGTCGTCTTCGACGTAGCGATCGGCCAGGCCGTCGCTGAAGTCATCAGACTCGGGCGCGTTGGACAGCTCACGCTGCAACCGCTCGAAATCGGTTTGTGGCGAGCTGTACTTAAGGTCACGAGCAACCTTTGTCTGCTTCGCCTTCGCCCGGCCGCGGCCCATGGGGGACCCCCTCGCGCAATAACGGAGCGGCCCAACGTGCAGGCGGCTCCGATCTGAGTGTGTGTTTATTGTCCTGCCGTCACTTTACCGTGCCGAGCGGCGCCGCGCTGGTAGGCCCTGCCGGTGGCCGGGCCGCGACGGTCAGCGGCCGGCGCCGCGCAGCCGTTCCACCGCGATCCGGCCGGCGCCGACGTGGTCGTCGGCGGCCACCGAATCCGGGTCGATCACCGCGGCGACGGTCACCTCGCCGCCGGTGCTCAGCTCTGTATCGGCCGGAATACCCCGCTTGACCAGCCCCAACCCGATGGGGCCGTCGTCCACGTGATCCACCACGGTGCCCAGCCGGCCGACCGTGCGGCCGCCGGCGGTCAGGGGATCACCCGTGCTCGGCCGGTCCCCGGAGCCGTCGAGTTGCAGCAGCACCAGCATGCGCGGCGGTTTGCCCAGGTTGTGCACCCGAGCGACGGTTTCCTGGCCGCGGTAGCAACCCTTGTCGAGGTGCACGGCCCCCTCGCCGGGGCCGCCGATCCAGCCGACCTCGTGCGGGATGGTGCGCTCATCGGTATCCACGCCCAGGCGCGGGCGCAGGGCGGCGACCCGGTGCGCCTCGTAGGCCCACACCCCGGCCGGCAGCACGCCGGCACCGGTGAGCTTGCGCTTCCAGCCGTCGACGGCAGACCGTGGCACCACCAGGTCGTATTCGCCGGGGAAGGTGCCGCGCAGGAACCCGCCCTCGGCCAGCCCGACAGCGGTCCACGGTGCGGGCAGCGCATCCACGCCCAGCGCGGACAGCACCGCGGGAGCCGACAGCGCGGGGCCCAGCAGGGACAGCACGGCCAGCTCGGCCGGCTCGACCACCACATCGGCCCAGAAGATCATTTTGCGCAGGAATGTCAGCAACGGTTCGCCGCGCCACGGCTCGGTGTCCAGCACGGTGACGCCGTCGAGCTGGGACTGCACCCAGTGATCTTCCACACGACCCTGCCCGTCGAGGCTGAGGTTCTGCACGACGGTGCCGTCGGCCAGATCGCTGACGTGCTGGCTGGAGATGGTGTGCAGCCACGAGCGCCGCTCGCCGCCGGTCAGGGTGAGCACCGCCCGATGCGAGCGGTCGACCACGACGGCGCCGTCCGCCGCGGCGCGCTGCTCGCCGAACGGGTCGCCGTAATGCCAGACGGCCCCGGCGTCGGGACCGCTCTCGGGGGCGGGAACTGCGGACATGTCCCCAGACTACGACGCCGCCGTCAGTAGGCTCAGGCCTCATGCCCACCGGCCTGATCGTGACCCTCGACGGCCGGGTGCACGGGGCCGACGAGCCCCTGGTGCGCGGCACCGACCCGGCGCTGACCCATGGTGATGCGGTGTTCGAGACCGCGCTGGTGCGCGACGGCCATGTGTGTCTGTTGTCGGAGCACCTGGCCCGGCTGGTGGCCTCGGCCCGGATCGCCGGCCTGCCGGACCCGGACGCGGGCGCGTTCGGCGCGGCGGCCGCGGCGGCCACGGCCGAGTGGCCGGGCCGGGATGCGGTGCTGCGGCTGGTGCACGGCGGCGGTGTGGGTTTCGCGGCGATCTCGGCGGTTCCAGAGCGGGTGGTCGCCGCGCGCCGCGACGGCGTGGCCGCGGTGACGCTGGACGCCGCACCGCCTCAGGCGTTGGCCGGTGCGAAATCGCTGTCCTACGCCCGGCATTGCGCCGCATTGCGCGAGGCCGCCCACCGGGGTGCCGGCGATGCGATCTATCTGGACGCGGACGGGCAGGTGCTGGAGGGGCCGCGGTCGTCGGTGGTGATCGCTGTCGGCGAAACTCTGGTCAGCCCGCCGCCCACCCTGCCGATCCTGCCGGGGACCACCGTGGCCGCGTTGTTCGGCACCGCGCCGCGCGTCGCCTACCGTCGGCTGACCGTCGCTGATCTCCTTGCAGCGCAAGGTGTTTGGTTGCTGTCGGCGGTGACCTTGGTGGCCCGCGTGCACGCCCTGGACGGGGTGGTGCTGGCGCAGGCACCGCTGCATGCGCAGCTGACCGCGTGGGTGGATGCCGCTGTCGGGCGCCGAACCTGACCGAAAATCGGTTGTCGGCTCCGCCGGGCGCGGGTACGTTCGTCGGTACACAGGGAAGGAGGTGGTCCGACAAATTGAGTGACATACGGACATGTGAGGTGGCTGCTAGCTAGCAGCACCAGGCGCGAGGAATCCACCTGCGAGCGCTGGCGAATTCCGAGCAGCCACCCGGCCCCCGAGCCCTTGGTTTTGTCCAACCAGGAATCACGGCTCGGGGGCCGCCCCATTTCCGGACTACTTCGGGGGTGCGGGCGCGAGCGACGCGCACGCCTCGTTGGCTTTGTCCCACGTCCCCTGGTCGATGCCTTGCGGTGCCGGCGGCGTCTTGCCCTCGCCGGGCTGGGGTGCGCCCGAAGGCGGCGGACCGCTCGGCGGGGTCATCCCGGCGGGTGGACCACCCTCCGGTGGTGCGGGCACGCCGTGCTCTGTCATGCAGGCGGTGAAAGCATCGTGACCGTCCGGCGCGGCCGCTGCCGACGTCGATTCCGACGTGGCAGTCGAGGACGATGCCGTCGCCGAAGTCGTTGATTCCGTGGACGTTCCGCCCGACGAACAACCGACCACGCCGGCGATCAAGGCCGCCCCGGTGACGCCCAGCGCCGCGGTGCGTAGTGCTGTCAGAGCCATGAGTTCTCCGTTCTCGAATTGACGGAGACGACGGTATGGGCCGGTGCTGGGCGACCGATATAGCCAGGCTGGGCGTGGGTTATGTGCTGCGAGGGTTATCCGACGAAGCGGCTCAGCCGTGCCGACAGGTGCGGCACCAGCCCGCCGTCGGCGTCCACCCGCTCCTCGACGTAGGCCAGGTCACCGTCCTCGACGATGCCGTACAACCGCTTGGCGCCGCCGACCAACAGACCGGACTTGCTGCGCGCCAAGGCATCGGTGGCCAGTTCCCAGGAGGATTGATTGCGCGGGCGGCCGTAGAACAGTTCGATATAGCCGGCCGAATGGGCCAGCAGCAGCTCGATGGCCTGGGTTTCGGACGGGTCCGTCGGGTCGTTGACGAAGCGCCAGAACCCGGTCTCGCGGAAGCCGGTGGAGGCGAACTCGCCCTCCGGGCCGAGGCGCCAGGACCGGCTGTCCCAGTTCAGGTAATCGCCACCGTCGTGGGAGACGATGATCTGCTGGCCGAACCGGTAATCACCATGGGTGTCGCGGCCTTCGCCCTCACCGCGCCACACGCCGACCAGCGGCAGCAGTGCCAGCAAGGCTGGGTTGAGGTCCGCACCCTCGCGCAGGTTCGCCGTATCGGCCGGTAACGGCAGATCGTCGAAGGTGGGGATGTTGCGGGAGGCGGTGATCCTGGCCCGCTCGGCGGCAGCGGCCACGGCCCGGTCACCCGAGCCGGGCTCGACCGCGTCGCCGGCGCTCACGCCTCGTCGGTGATCAGACGGTACAGGGCGTACAGCGCGAACCAGGTGATGACGACAACGGCCGCCACGAGCATGAATTCGAAGAAGAGGACCACGTCAGGAGTCTAACTGCCGAGGGCCGCTGCGCTCGAACCGGAGTCCGGGCGCAGCGGCACACGATCGGCGTCAGGCGGTGCACGATGGCCTGACTTCTCATCGGCTCGTGCCTCGCCTTGATCGGCGTCAGGCGACCTTGATGTCCACTTCGTGGATACCGGCGCCCGACGGGGTCACGCTGGCGTCGCCGTTACCGGCGGGCGAGAGCGCCCGCACGGTCCAGGTGCCCGGCGCGGCGAAGAACCGGAAATCACCGGTTGCCGAGGCGACCACCTCGGCGGTGAACTCGTCAGAGCCGTCCAGCAGCCGGACGAATGCCCCGCCGACGGCCTGGCCGCTGCCGTCCACCACGCGACCGGTGATGACGGTTTCCTTCTCCAGGTCGACGCCGGCCGGCAGCGTCACGCCTTGCTTCGGTGCAGAGCACATATCAACTTCCCAACTCGATCGGGGCACCCACCAGGGAGCCGTATTCCGTCCAACTGCCGTCGTAGTTCTTGACGTTCTGGTGACCCAGCAGCTCCTGCAGCACGAACCAGGTGTGCGAGGAACGCTCACCGATGCGGCAGTACGCGATGGTCTCCTTCTGCCCGTCCAGGCCGGCCTCGGCGTACAGCTTGGCCAGGTCCTCGTCGGACTTGAAGGTGCCGTCCTCGTTGGCCGCCTTGCTCCACGGCACGTTGATGGCGCCGGGGATGTGGCCGGGCCGCTGGCTCTGTTCCTGCGGCAGGTGCGCCGGGGCCAGGATCTTGCCGGAGAACTCGTCGGGAGAGCGCACGTCGACCAGGTTCTTGGCGCCGATCGCGGCGATGACCTCGTCGCGGAAGGCGCGGATGGCGTTGTTGGGTGCCTTGGCCGTGTAGCTGGTGGCGGGCCGATCCGGCACATCCGTCACCAGCGGGCGGCCGTCCAGTTCCCACTTCTTGCGGCCACCGTCGAGCAGCTTGACGTTCTCGTGGCCGTACAGCTTGAAGTACCAGTACGCGTACGCGGCGAACCAGTTGTTGTTGCCGCCGTACAGGATCACGGTGTCGTCGTTGCTGATTCCCTTGTCGGACAACAGCTTCGAGAACTGCTGCTGGTCGACGAAGTCGCGCTTGACCTGATCCTGCAGCTCGGTCTTCCAGTCCAGCCGGACGGCGCCGGCGATGTGGCCGCCTTCGTAGGCCGACGTGTCCTCGTCGACCTCGACGAAGACGGTGTTCGGCGCGTCGAGATTGCTCTCGGCCCAGTCGGTGGAGACCAGGACGTCGGAGCGTGCCATGTAGTGGTTCCTTTCGGGTTATCCGCTTGTCAGGGGGTTGCGCGTCGCAGGCGAGCGACGAACGGGTAGATCTGGCAGCCCAGGCAGATGCCGAAGGCCGCGTTCAGGAACGCCGCGAACAGGGCGAACGCGGTCGCAACCAGGCCGAGCGCATCGAGTCCGGCCGCGAAACCCGCGGTGCCGACGACGGCGAAGACGAAGCCGACCAGCTGGGCGAACTTCAGCGGGGGTACCGGCTCCTTCTCGGTGACCGGGCCCAGCCGCGGCGCGACGAAGGTGGCGAACACCCGGCCGTAGGGATGCTTGCGGGGTCCGAGGGTGGCCCCGATCGCGAAGACGGCGGCTTGCAGGCCGAGGATGACGGCCGCGGCGGGCGCGCTGATCGGCGCGACGAGCAGCGTGACGATCAGGACCGCGGTGGTGACCCAGGCGGCGAAGCGTGGGCCGCGGACATCAACCTGATCGAGGGCGGTGGTGGTGCTGGTGGACATGTTCGTGCTCCTGTTGCGTGGCTGGGTTGGGGCTGAATTGGGGCACGTCCGGCCAGTCAGGCCCGGCCCCGAGCGCGGCGCAGTGAAAGAGGCGCGGCTACTCAGCAGCTACAACAACAACAACAGCAACAACCCGCGACGCGGCACAGATCGACTGCGCGGCGCTTGGTGAGCAGCAGCTCAAGGCGGGCGGACACGACGCACACAATACCTGTTGACCCCGTGGTCAGGCCAATAGCGGTTCCAGCGCCGAACGCAGGTCAGCGGCCTTGGGAACCCCGGTGGCGCGATAGCGTTGCCGGCCCTGCGCGTCGAAGATGAACGTGGTCGGCAGCGACAACACCGAAAGCCGCCGGGCGGCCGCCGGATTGGCGTCCATGTCGATCTCGACGTGGGCGACCGCCGGCAGCTCGGCGCAGACCTGGGTGACGACGCGGCGCACTGCCGCGCACGGGCCGCACCAGACGGCGGTGAAATGCACGATCGTCGGGCCTGTGCCGGACAGCCCGAGATCGGAGGTGTCGACGTCCTCGACGGCGGCATCCTCGGCGGCGGCCCGCAGCAGGCCGGCGCGCAGGGTCACCAGCCGGCCGACGATATAGCCGATGCCCAGCACGCCGATCACCACGACGATGGCCAGGGCCATGGAAGTGTTCATGACTGTCGAAACCCGTCGAGCGTGATGGTTACTCCCTCGGTTATGCCTTCCACGATGATGTCGGATCCGCGGACACCCGCCGAGGTGGGCGTGAGACCGAAGGGCAGCTTCTGGCCGGGTACCCGGGAGGTGAAGGCCTGCAGCACCGCCGCGGCCCGGTCCTCCGGGACGGTTTGGTCCGCGGTGCCGGGACCGGTCAGCACGCCGGTCGGGGTGAGCACCAGCGTCGACTGGTTGGGGCCGTCGAGGGTGAGGTCGACCGACACGCTGACCCGCTTGGCGAAGCCCGCGGCGGTCGGGGTGCCGGTGAACACCAGCCCGTTACCGCTGGAGATACCCGACTCGGTGGTGTTGTCGCTGGCATCGTTGGATTCCCGCGGTGGCGCCTCGATCTGCAGATCTTTGATGCCCATGACATTGCCGATGTGCCGGGAGTCGATGATGATCCGGCTCTCCAGCTTGCCGACCGGCAGGACGGCGCCGGGGCCGATCAGCCACGACGAGTCATGCAGGTCGACGCGGTGCATGGTGGCTTCCAGGGACACCTTCCCGGTGACCGGGTGATCGACGCCCGCGGCCCGGATCTCCACCTCTTTGTAGCGATGGTTTTCGGCCTGGGTGACGAACGGAAAGCTCAGGATGCTGGCCCACGGGTCGAAGGACAGGTCCGCCGCGGTCCGGACACTGCGCGCCAGCCGGTACTCCGCGTAGATCGCCGCGCCGAAATCGGCCGCGACGGCCCCGACCACCACGGCGGTGAGGGTGGCGATGAGACCGGCCAGCAGTTTGCGCACCGGGACATTCTGGCGCACCGCAGCCCGACCGCAGCCGCAGGCGCTCATTCAAGTCAGCTAACCACCAGGTAGCACGCTATCCTCAGGTGATCGTCGGTCGTAACGGCCACGTGTCAGCCATGAATCTGGAAGATGACCTTCGACACCGTTGTCCCAGGGAATCCGCCAGGGCGCCGGAGGGCCTTTTGGAGCTATTGCTACTCACCGTAGACCCGAACCCTGAGTCCGTGCTGCCGTCGTTGTCCCTGCTGGCACACAACGTCCGGTCCGCGCCGACCGAGGTTTCCTCGCTGCTGGAGGCCAGCACGGCCGATGTCGCCATCGTGGATGCGCGGACGGATCTGGCCGCGGCCCGCGGCCTGTGCCGGCTGCTGGGTACTACCGGGACGTCGATTCCGGTGGTCGCCGTGGTCAACGAGGGCGGGCTGGTGGCCGTGAACGTGGAATGGGGCCTCGACGAGATCTTGTTGCCGGGCACCGGGCCCGCCGAGATCGACGCCCGGCTGCGGTTGTTGGTCGGCCGTCGCGGCGGGGTGTCCGATCAGGAGAGCCTGGGCAAGGTGACCCTGGGTGAGCTCGTCATCGACGAGGGCACCTATACCGCCCGGTTGCGGGGCCGCCCGCTCGATCTCACCTATAAGGAATTCGAGCTGCTGAAGTACCTGGCGCAGCACGCCGGGCGGGTCTTCACCCGCGCGCAGCTGCTCCAGGAGGTCTGGGGCTACGACTTCTTCGGCGGCACCCGCACCGTCGACGTGCACGTCCGGCGGTTGCGGGCCAAACTCGGCCCCGAATACGAAGCCCTGATCGGCACCGTACGCAACGTCGGATACAAGGCCGTGCGGCCGGCGCGGGGCCGGCCCCCGGCACCCGAGACCGACGACGGGGACGACGACGTCTTCGACGACGACGATTTCGGTTCCGCGTCCGAGGCGTTCGACCCGCTACACAGTCAGTGATCTCGTGGCAGACCGGCCTGCCGGCATCCGAGCAGCAGCGCATCATCGCGCTCATCGACGCGGCCACCGAAACCGATGGCGTCGCCCCGGTCGGCGATCAGGTGTTGCGTGAGCTCGGCCGCGACGACACCCGGCACCTGCTCGCCTCCGACGGCGACGAGTTGACCGGATACCTCAACCTGGCCCCCGGGATGGCGGAGTTGGTGGTGCATCCGGCCGCGCGACGACGTGGGATCGGCACCGAGCTGGCCCGCACCGGTCTGGCGGCCGGCGGCGCCGACACCCGGATCTGGGCGCACGGCAACCTGGCGCCCGCCCGAGCGCTGGCCGCCACGCTGGGCCTGACCCCCAAACGCGAGCTGCTCCAGATGCGCCGCGGGCTTGCCGACCTGCCGCCGCTGCCGGCGGCCGACGGGTTGCGCACCTACGCCGGCCCCGCCGACGACGCCGAGTTGTTGCGCGTCAACAACGCCGCGTTCTCCTGGCATCCCGAGCAGGGCGGCTGGACCGAGGCCGATATCGCCGAACGCCGCGCCGAGGGCTGGTTCGACCCGGCAGGACTGTTCCTTCTCTTCGACGGGCCCACGCTGCTCGGCTTCCATTGGACGAAGGTGCACAATCCGGAGCTGGGCGAGGTGTACGTGGTGGGTGTCGATCCGGCCGCGCAGGGCCGCGGGCTGGGCGCCACCCTGACCCTGGTGGGCCTGCACCACCTGGCGCAGCGGCTGGCCCCGCGGGCCGACGTCACCCTCTACGTGGAGGGCGACAACACCGCCGCGGTGAAGACCTACCGGCGGCTGGGGTTCGACGTGTTCAGCGCGGACGTGGCCTACGGGCGATAGCGCTCAGCCCTTGGACACCACCGGCTGGTGAGCGTCGACGCTGCTGTCGGGTCCGGCTGCCGGCGTCCGGCCACCGGAACGATCCAGGGCCGTGGCGCCCACCAGGACGATCAGGCCGACCACGGTGACGACGGCGCCCATCCAGATCGGTGAGGTGAATCCCAGGCCCGCCGCGATGGTCAACCCACCCAGCCAGGCCCCGAGCGCATTGCCGACGTTGAACGCGGCGATGTTGGCGCCCGAAGCGAGGGTGGGTGCGCCCGCGGCGTAGTTCATGATGCGCATCTGAAGTCCCGGCACGGTGGCAAAACCGAAGGCGCCCATGAGGAACAGGGCGATGACCGCGCTCACCTTGTACTGCGCGGTGGCCGCGAACCCGACCAGCACGACGGTCAACAGCGCCAGGATCGACATCAGGGCGGGGGTCAGGGCACGGTCGGCGGCCTTGGCGCCCAACGTGTTTCCGACCAGTAGGCCGACGCCGAACAGCACCAGCAGCCACGGAACACTTGACGACGCAAAGCCACTCACCTCGGTGAGGGTGAAGGCGATGTAGGTGAAGGCGCCGAACATCCCGCCGTAGCCGAGAATGGTGATCACCTTGGACAGCCACACCTGGGGATGGCGGAAGGCCCTGAGCTCGCCGCGCAGGCCGGTGTAGTTGTCGCGCTCGATATCGGGGACCAGGGCGGCGATCCCGATCATCGCGATCACGCCGATGACGGTGATCGCCCAGAAGGTCGAACGCCATCCCAGCTGTTGGCCCAGCAGCGTACCCAGGGGAACGCCGAGCACATTGGCAACGGTGAGCCCGGCGAACATCATGGCGATCGCACTCGCGCGCTTGTTCTCGGCCACCAGGTCGGCCGCAACGACCGAGCCGATCCCGAAGAAGGCGCCGTGGCACAGGGCGGCGACGATCCTGCCGCCCAACATCACGCCGTAGGTGGGCGCGACCGCCGACATCAGGTTGCCCACGATGAACAGCACCATCAGCCCCAGCAGCACCCGCTTGCGGTCGAATCGGGTCACTGCGGCGGTGAGCAGGACGGCGCCGACCGCCACCGAGAGGGCGTATCCGGAGATCAGATAGCCCGCGGTGGCCTCGCTCACCGCAAAGTCGGTCGCCACTTCGGGAAGCAACCCCATGATGACGAACTCGGTGAGCCCGATACCGAATCCGCCGATGGCCAGTGCGAGCAGACCTATGGGCATCGCGATTCCTTTCACTACAAGCGTGCATACGCCGGTTACATGCGTGTGCAGTAATTGCAGACGCCGGTCATTAATGTTGCACACGCGCTATATCGGCGCAAGCTGATAAGGTGTGATGTAGCCGTCGACCGAGGAGATGACCGTGGGGATTGCCGACGACGCCGTCGAGATCCGTGCGCAGGGCTGGCGCACCCTGGCAGCGCTGTACGGCGCCCTGGACACCGATCTCGAGCGGGCGTTGCAGCGCGCCCACAGCCTGTCGGTCGTCGAATACACGGTGCTCGACGCATTGAGCCGCCAAGACGGGTGGCATATGCGCATGTCGCAGCTCGCCAGGGCCACCGCCCTGAGTAGTAGCGCGACCACCCGGCTGGTCAACCGCCTCGAGGACCGCGGGCTGCTCAGGCGGATCCTGTGTGCCGAGGATCGCCGCGGGATCTACACCGAACTCACCGATTCGGGCCGCCGGTTACTCCAGGAGGCTCGCCCCACGCATGACGCCACACTCGAGGCCGCCCTGGCGCAAGCGCGCGAGCTCCCCGAGCTCGCACCGCTGGTGCACGCGCTCTCCGAGCTCTACGCGCGCTGAGGCCGAATCGCTCCCGCGGAGCCGCGACTCGGGTGTCCGCGTCGGATTCTCAGCATCCTGTGAACACCCTGGACCTATTCACCTTCCGTTCACTTTCCATCTGCGAAGAGTCCACCACCAGCGCATACGTTGCCGGAGAGTCTGAAGCCGTCAACCGAAAGTGGGATAAGTGAAGCTCAATCGCTTTGGCAAGGTCTTTGGTGTCACGCTGTCGGCCGCGGCCGCTCTGACCCTGGCCGCCTGTGGCAGCGACAACAACGCCGGCACCGCCTCGTCGTCGGCCGCCTCCGGCAGCTCGGCCTCGGCCGCCGATTGCGCCGGCAAGAACAGCCTGACCGCCGAGGGCTCGACCGCGCAGCAGAACGCGATCGCCGAGTTCAACAAGGTGTGGGGCCAGGTCTGCTCGGGCAAGTCCCTGGCGTACAACCCGACCGGTTCCGGTGCGGGTGTGGACCAGTTCATCGCCAAGCAGGTCGACTTCGCCGGATCCGACTCGGCCCTCAAGGACGACCAGGTCAAGAAGGCCGCCGACCGCTGCGGCGGCAACGAGGCCTGGAACCTGCCGCTGGTCTTCGGCCCCGTCGCGCTGGCCTACAACATCGAGGGCGTCGACAAGCTCGTCGTCAACCCCGACGTGCTCGCCAAGATCTTCCAGGGCCAGATCAAGAAGTGGAACGACCCGGCCATCGCCGCGCTGAACGCGGGCACCACCCTGCCGGATGCGGACATCACCCCGATCTACCGGTCGGACTCGTCGGGCACCACCGACAACTTCCAGAAGTACCTGGCCGCCGCCGCCCCGCAGACCTGGACCAAGGGTGCGGGCAAGGAATTCCAGGGCGGTGCCGGTGAGGGCGCGCAGAAGTCCTCCGGTGTGGTGCAGGCCGTGCAGGCCACCCCGGGCGCCATCGGCTACGTGGAGAAGAGCCCGGCCGCGGCCGCGGGTCTGCCCTACGCCCAGATCGACAGCGGGGCCGGCGCGGTCGCGCTGACCGACGAGTCCACCGCCAAGGCCGTCGGCGCCGCCAAGTTCAAGGCCGAGGGCAAGGACCTCACCCTGGACCTGAACGCGCTCTACGCCTCCAAGGAAGCCGGCGCCTACCCGCTGATGCTGGCCACCTACGAGATCGTCTGCTCCAAGGGGTACGACGCCGACACCGCCGCCGCGGTCAAGTCGTTCCTGACGGTGGCCGCCAACCAGGGGCAGGCCAGCCTGTCCCAGGCCGGTTACGTCGCCCTGCCGGACGCCTTCAAGCAGCGCCTGCTGGCCTCCGTGTCGGCGATCGCCTGACGGCTGGCGGACAACAGCCATTTTGGTGAGGATGGACTTGCGGACCGATGACCAAACAGGTCCCTGACGGGATAACAGTGACGACACCTAATCCAGCCGATGCGGGATCGGGCGAGGTACTCGCCTCGCCCATCCCTGAGCCGGAGCCCATCTCCACCAACCCCTCCAAGGGCGCGAAAGTGCGCTTGGGAGACCGCATCTTCCGCGGTCTGGCAGAAGGTTCGGGCATCCTGATCGTCGCGCTCATCGCGGCGATCGGGGTGTTCCTCCTGTGGCGGGCAGTCCCGGCGCTGACCCGCAACGAGGAGAACTTCTTCACCTACGGCGGCAACTGGATCACCACCGACACGTCGGCGATGCACTTCGGCATCTTCGACCTGCTGCAGGTGACGGTGTTCGTCTCGGTCTTCGCGCTGGTGCTGGCGATGCCGGTGGCGCTGGGCATCGCGATCTTCCTCACGCAGTACGCCGGCAAGCGAGTGCGCGGCCCGCTGGCCTACCTGGTGGACCTGCTGGCTGCGGTGCCCTCCATCGTCTACGGCGTGTGGGGCCTGTACGTGCTGGCCCCCGTGCTCAAACCGCTGGCCGTGTGGCTCAACAAGAACCTGGACTGGCTGTTCCTGTTCAAGACCGGAACGGCGTCGGTGGCCGGCGGCGGCACCATCTTCACCGCCGGCATCGTGCTCGCGGTGATGATCCTGCCCATCATCACCGCGGTCACCCGCGAGGTGTTCATCCAGACGCCGCGCGGCCAGATCGAGGCGGCGCTGGCGCTGGGCGCCACCCGCTGGGAGGTGGTGCGCACCACCGTGCTGCCGTTCGGCCTGTCCGGCTACATCAGCGGCGCCATGCTCGGCCTCGGCCGTGCGCTCGGCGAGACCATCGCGCTGCTGATCATCCTGCGCGGTACGCAGACCGCGTTTGGGTGGTCGCTGTTCGACGGTGGCTACACGTTCGCCAGCAAGATCGCGGCCACCGCAAGCGAATTCAACGACCAGTACAAGGCGGGCGCCTACATCGCGGCCGGCCTGGTGCTGTTCATCCTGACCTTCATCGTGAACTCACTGGCCCGCGCCGTGGTTGCCGGAAGGGGCGCCAAATGACCTCCACGCTCGAGCAGCCGGTCAAGGCGCCGGTCTTCCAGGGCGTCAGTGCCCGCCGGAAGCTGACCAACAACATCGCGACGGTGCTGGTGACGGCGTCGGTGCTGGTGGCCCTGGTGCCGCTGGCGTGGGTGCTGTACTCGGTGGTCGTCAAGGGTTTCAAGGCGATCACCTCGCCGGTGTGGTTCACCAACTCGCAGGCCGGCATGACGACGTTCACCGCGGGCGGCGGCGTGTACCACGCGATCGTCGGCACCCTGTTGCAAGGGCTGGTGTGCTCGCTGATCTCCATCCCGATCGGGGTGTTGGTGGCGGTCTACCTGGTCGAGTACGGCGGCGGCACCCGGCTCGGCAGGGTCACCACGTTCATGGTGGACATCCTCACCGGTGTGCCGTCCATCGTCGCGGCACTGTTCATCTACGCGCTCTGGGTGGCCACGCTGGGGTTCGAGCGATCCGGTTTCGCCGTGTCGCTGGCGCTGGTGCTGCTGATGATCCCGGTGATCGTGCGCGCCACCGAGGAGATGCTGCGCATCGTCCCGATGGACCTGCGCGAGGCCAGTTACGCACTGGGCGTGCCGAAATGGAAGACCATCATGCGCATCGTCATCCCGACGGCGCTGTCGGGCATCGTCACCGGCATCATGCTGGCGCTGGCCCGGGTGATGGGTGAGACGGCACCGCTGCTCATCCTGGTCGGGTACGCGCAGGCGATGAACTTCGACATGTTCGGCGGTTTCATGGGCTCGCTGCCCGGCATGATGTACGACCAGATCTCCGCCGGTGCGGGGGCCAACCCGGTGCCCACCGACCGGCTCTGGGGAGCGGCCCTCACGCTGATCCTGCTGGTCGCGGTGCTCAACATCGGCGCCCGGTTCGTCGCCAAAATCTTTGCCCCCAAGAAGGTTTAGTAGGTTTAGGAGCTCGTCATGGCAAAACGGCTTGATCTCAAAGACGTCAACATCTATTACGGCGCGTTCCACGCGGTCTCCAACGTCTCACTGTCGGTGCAGCCGCGCAGCGTGATGGCCTTCATCGGGCCGTCCGGCTGCGGCAAGTCGACCGTGCTGCGCACCCTCAATCGCATGCACGAGGTCATTCCGGGTGCCCGTGTCGAGGGCTCGGTGCTGCTCGACGGGGAGGACATCTACGGGGCCGGAGTGGACCCGGTCGGTGTGCGCAAGACCATCGGCATGGTGTTCCAGCGGCCGAACCCGTTCCCCACCATGTCGATTCGCGACAATGTGGTGGCCGGCCTGAAGCTGCAGGGCGTGCGCAACAAGAAGACCCTCGACGAGGTCGCCGAGCGCTCGCTCAAGGGCGCCAACCTGTGGAACGAGGTGAAGGACCGCCTCGACAAGCCCGGTGGCGGCCTGTCCGGCGGTCAGCAGCAGCGGCTGTGTATCGCCCGGGCCATCGCCGTGCAACCCGACGTGCTGCTGATGGACGAGCCCTGCTCGGCCCTGGACCCGATCTCGACGCTGGCCATCGAGGATCTGATCGCGGAACTCAAGCAGGACTTCACCATCGTGATCGTCACGCACAACATGCAGCAGGCCGCCCGGGTCAGCGATCAGACCGCGTTCTTCAACCTCGAGGCGACGGGTAAGCCCGGCAAGCTGATCGAGATCGACGACACCGAGAAGATCTTCTCCAACCCGACGCAGAAGGCCACCGAGGACTACATCTCCGGCCGCTTCGGCTAGCCGCTACGGCACCAGCACCACCCGGGTACCGGACGGCTCGGCGGCGGTCCAGACTTCGGCCACCTCCGCCAGCGGCCGGGCCGTGGTGCCCAGGTGCAGCCGGCCGTCGGCCACCATGTCCAGCAGCAGCGGCAGGGCCTCCGTGCGGGCGCGGCCCAGTACGTCGGGCGGGACACTGCCGAAACCGATGCCGGACAACGTGATCGCCGTGCCCCGCAGCAGGCCGGCGGGCAACGTGATATCCGGTCCGGCCATGGAGCCGATCTGCACCCAGCGAGTCGGGTGATAGTGCGTGGACGGATGGCTGCCGGCCAGGGCCCGCAGCACGGTGGCCGCCGGTTCGCCCCACAGGTAGTCCAGCACGGCGTCGAACGGCCGCTCGGTGTGCAGGGCGGCCACGCGGGCGGCGAGGTCTTCTTCGCGCATGGCGATGGCCTCGTCGGCGCCGACGGTGCCCAACCAGTCCAGGCGAGCGGTGTCGCGGCCGGCCACCACCACCCGGCCCGCGCCGAACAGCGACTTGGCCACCTGGACGGCGGTCGCACCGGTGACACCGGTGGCGCCGAGCACCAGCACATGCTGGCCCGGCTGCAGTGCGGCGCCGTGCTGCAGTGCCATCCACGCCGACATCCCGGGGTTGGGAACGGCTGCGGCGGTGACGGAGTCGACGCCGTCGGGCACCTCGAAGGTGCCCTCGGCGTTGATCGCGGCGCGCTCGGCCATCAATCCGTGCGCTCCGATCACGCTGGCATAGACCCGGCGACCGTCGGGGAGCCGGACCACGCCGTCCACCCCGGGAATCGCCGGTAACTGAATCTCCTTGCTGGCGTAGTGCTGTCCCGAGACGATGCCGCGGGTGAGGTTGGTCAGCGCCGAGGCCTCGACGGCCGCGACGACCGTCCCGTCGCCGGCTTCGGGCTCGGCGAACTCGGTGTAGACGGGCACCTGGCCCCATTCGGTGACGACGGCGGCTTTCATCCGAACTCCTGTTTCCATAGAAATCGTTTCTATGGAAACAATGTACGGCGACGCGCCGCGGATGGCAATATGGTTTCCATGAAAACCAAGTCGGCCTTGATCGACGCGGTCAACACGCTGGTCGGCGCGGTCGGGGACAAGTTCGACACCGGCGAGGATGGTGACCCGGAACGCGATTTCATGGTGCAGCGCTGCCCCAAGCGGTTGGAGCCCGTCATCCGCGGGCTGCCCACGTTGTCGATGCACCTGCTCGCCGCCATCGCCGACGAGCCGTCCAGCCTGGTCGGGCTGGCCGCCCGGTCGGGTCAGCTCAAGGGCACGGTGTCCAAACACGTGCAGCGCCTGGTGGACGCCGGTCTGGTGCAGCGCTCACCGGTTCCGGGAAACCGCAAGGAGATCCAGCTGGGGCTCACCGTCGACGGAAAGCTGCTGACCGCGGCGCACGCCGAACTGCACGACGAAATGGACCGCGGCGTTCGGGAATTCCTGCAGCGCTACAGCAATGCGGACCTGCAGGTGCTGGAGAAAGTGCTGCGCGACCTGTTGGCCGCACGCAAGGACGGGGTGCGGATCGTTCCAGGGGGCGAGCGCAGCGACGGGGAATGGCCGGGGCGAGCGCAGCGACGGGGAATGACCCCCCGGGGGTAGCGACGGCCCTCAGCGTGCGGCGAGGTCGTCGTCCTCGGGCAGCTGACCGGTGACCTGGAAGATCACCCGGCGGGCCACCTCGACCGCGTGGTCGGCGAAGCGCTCGTAGAACCGGCTCAGCAGCGTCACGTCGACCGCCGCGGTGACGCCGTGCTTCCACTCCTTGTCCATCAGGACCGAGAACAGGTGGCGATGCAGATCGTCCATCGCATCGTCTTCTTCGCGGATCTGAGCGGCCTTCTGCGGATCCAGTGTGCGCAGTACCTCCTGCGCGCTGTTGCCCAATTCGACTGCGACACGCCCCATTTCGGCGAAGTATCCGTTCACCTCTTCGGGCAGCGCGTGCTGCGGGTGCCGACGGCGGGCGATCTTGGCGACGTGCAGGGCCAGCGCGCCCATCCGGTCGACATCGGCGACGATCTGGATGGAACTGACGATCGCCCGCAAGTCACCGGCCACCGGCGCCTGCAGCGCCAGGATGACGAAAGCCTCCTCCTCGGCCAGCTTGCTGACCTCGGTGATGCGCTCGTGATCGGTGATGACCTGCTCGGCCAACACCAGATCGGCTTGCAGCAGGGCCTGAGTGGCGCGCTCCATGGCCTGACCTGCCAGGCCGCACATCTCGCCGAGTCGATCGTTGAGGCCGTCCAGCTGCTCGTGGTACGCGGTACGCATGGGTTAAAGCCTACGGTTGCGAGCCGGGATCGTCACGATGGTGCAGGTGAACGAACGATGAATGCCGGAGGCTTTCGCTCAGCGGCTATTCGCAGGTGGTGTCGGCCGCGTTGGTGACGGTCAGGTCCTCGGGCAGGTGCGTCGGCTCGGCCGCGGTGCCCTGCACCAGGTGCACCTTCACCGCCGATCCGCTCGGCGACGGCGGGGCGACGGCGCGGTAGTCCGAGCCCAGCACCACCCGCACCACATCGCCCAGCCCGGTGGCCCGCTCGATGGTCGCGTTGGCGAACGACGATGCCACGGTGGCGGCGGCCTGCTCGTTGCCCGGCGCGAAGAACACCGTCGTCGCGTCCAGCGGACCGGGGTAGTCGTCGGGGGTGTCGACGTTGAAGCCATGCTGCTGCAGCGCCGCGGCGGCGTCGGCGGCCAGGCCGTTCTCGCCGGTGGAGTTCGACACCCGCACGGTCACCGAACCGGGATCGGTGGCCACCGCGTCGACGAGTTCGGCGTCGACCGCCGCCGGACCCACCGGCATCTCCGGGGTCTGCGGCACGGGCGTGTTGTCCGGATTGCGTTCCTCGGGCAGCGGGTCGTCGTTGATGATCGCGTCGAACAGGGCGTGCACGTCGTCGGTTCGGGGTGGCTCGTTACCGTCGGCGTCCGTCACGCCGGTGGTGGGCACGGTGATGAAGCTGATGCGCCCGGCGTTCACGCCCTGGATGGACTGGCCCAGGTCGACCAGGTCCTTGGTCCTGATGTTGTCGACATAGCTGTCCTGGATGAACATGTTGACGACGTTGTTGAGCTTGCTCAGCGAGAAGAACGTGTCCTTGGAGATCAGCGACCGCAGCAGCGAGGACAGGAACAGTTGCTGGCGTTTGATCCGGCCGTAGTCACCGTTGACCTCCGTGGTGACCTGGCGGGCACGGACGTACTGCAGCGCGGTGTGCCCGTCGACCATCTGCCGTCCGGCGTGGGCCAGCACGGTCCCGAGTTCGTAATCTTCCAGCGGGGTGGTGCTGCACACCTCCACGCCGCCGAGCGCGTCGACCATCTTGGCGAAGCCGGCGAAGTCGACGGCCATGAAGCGGTTGATCGACAGGCCGGACAGCTTCTGGATGACCTTCACCAGGCACTTGGGGCCGCCGAACGCGTAGGCCGAGTTCAACTTGGTCTCGGTGTAGACCTCGTCGGGCCCGTACTCACCGGTGTCCTCGTCGTACACCGGGCCGTACTGCCCGGTGTCGGGGTTCCACGCCTGGCATTGGGTGGGGGTGATGGCCAGGTCGCGCGGGAAGGACACCGCCACCACGCGTTTGCGGTTGGCCGGGATGTTCACCAGCATCACCGTGTCCGACCGCGCCCCGGCGGCGTCGTCGGTGGTGCCGGCGCCCATGTCGCTGTTGGCACCGATGCGGCTGTCCACCCCGACGATGAGGAAGTTCTCGTCACCGAACTGGGCGTTGGGGTCGATGATGTCGCGGGAGTTGAGGTCCAGCGCCGAGACCTTGTTGAGGCTGTTGTTCTTCATCGACTGCCACTGCCAGGCGCCGCCGGTCAGCACCAGGGCGGACACCGCGATGAGTGCCGCCGCGACCCGGCCCATGAGGCGCACCCGCGGGTGCCTGCGCCGGGCTGCGGGTGCGGTGGGCAGGGTCGGCGTCGGCCGATCGGGATGGGTGAACAGCGCCAGGTCCGGAAGCTCGGACGCGTACCCGGATCCGAACGCCGGGGCGACGTGCATGACCTCGGTGTCGGAATCGCCGGACTCGTCGCGGGGTTCGGGTGCCTCGGCCGCGACCGGTGGTTCGACGTGCTCGACCGCTGGTTCGGCGGGCGGCGCCGGCTCGGGTTCGGCTTCCGGGTCGGCACGGCGCCGCCGCCGGCCACCGGAGCCGGATTCGTTGGCAAGTTTGGCGATGAGGTCGGCGACCGCCACGCCGTCGGTGTGGTTGCCGGTACCCGCCGCGTCGGGCCGGGGATCGGGCGGCAACACGCCCTGGGCGCGTTCCCACGGCGCGGCGCCTGGTGCCGGCGGTGTCGATCGGGTAAGCCTCGGGGTGGACGGCGTGTGATCGGGGGGACCCCAAAGACCGGGAGTGGCGTTGTCGCCGTCACTCATGTCCTACCGGCCTTCGACTCTTTCGCGGGGACGTGCGCGCCGTTGCACACGCGGGGGTCGTGGGGGCTGCATTGTTGTCTAGCAGCCCGGCACCCGCTTCCGCCAACCGGAAGCGGTCAAGTGGGTCCCCATCGTACTGAGACAACCCGAGCGCCAGCCAGTCCGAAGATGTGACGAGGCCGTCTCGATCTTGTTTCGGACGCAACTATCCAGGGGGCTTCGATTCAACCGCCGGAATGCATCACATCGGCCCCTTCGGGGACGGTGACGTCATCCGGATCGTCGAGCCAGCCTTCGGGCAGTGTCACCGACGACGGCGAGCCCTGCCTGCCGCGCGGACCGGCGGCGTGCGGAGGGAACGGGACGTCCGCGTCGAGCTGGCGCAGCAGGGCGTCGAGCTCGTCGAGGGTCTTCACCAGGGCCAGCGCCCGGCGGGTGTCGGCGCCGGCCGGGAATCCGTGCAGGTACCAGGCGATGTGCTTGCGCATATCGCGCATGCCCTTGTCCTCGCCGAAGTGGGCGGCCAGCAGCTCACCGTGCCGGCGCATGATGTCGGCCACCTCACCGAGCGTGGGCGGGGTCGCGACCGGCCGGCCGGTGAATGCGGCCGACAATTCGGCGAACAACCAGGGCCGGCCCAGGCAACCGCGGCCGATGACGACACCGTCGCAGCCGGTCTGCTCCATCATGGCCAGCGCGTCGTCGGCGTTGAAGATGTCCCCGTTGCCCAGCACCGGGATCGAGGTGACGTGCTGCTTGAGCGCGGCGATCTGGCTCCAGTCGGCGGAACCCGAATAACGCTGGGCCGCGGTGCGGGCGTGCAGGGCCACCGCCGCCGCGCCTTCCTGTTCGGCGATCCGGCCGGCATCCAGGTGGGTGTGGTGGGCGTCGTCGATCCCGATGCGGAATTTCACCGTGACCGGGATGTCGGTGCCTTCGGTGGCGCGCACCGCGGCCGCGACGATCTTGCCGAACAGCCGGCGCTTGTACGGGATGGCCGAGCCGCCGCCGCGCCGGGTCACCTTCGGCACGGGGCAGCCGAAGTTCATGTCGATGTGGTCGGCCATGTTCTCGTCGACGATCATCTTGGCCGCGGCGTAGGTGGTATCCGGGTCGACGGTGTAGAGCTGCAGCGACCGCGGCGACTCGGTCGGGCCGAAGGTGGTCATGTGCAGGGTGACCGGGTGGCGCTCGACGAGCGCCCGCGCGGTGACCATCTCGCAGACGTACAGCCCGCTCACCGTACCTGCGCGGGCCAGCTCCAGTTCGCGGCACAGCGTGCGGAACGCGACGTTGGTGACGCCGGCCATCGGGGCCAGCACGACGGGGCTGTGCAACGCGATCGACCCGATCCGCAAAGCTGCGGACCGGGTCGGAAGCGGTTGAACGGCGGTCAGGGTCATCCGGCCGCGGAGGAGCTGACCAGAAGGTTCTTCATCGCCTTCTTCTCGGCGACCTTGCGCTCGCGCTCCAGGCGACGCTCCTTGGCGATCTCGAACTTCACGCAGGTCTCCTCGAGCTCCTCGACGTGCTTGCCGATCTCGTCGCGCAGCTTGGCGCCCTCGCCGGTGAAGTCCTCACGCTCGAAGATGCGCCACTTCTTGAGCACCGGCATCACGATGTCGTCGAGGTGGATACGCGGGTCGTAGACACCGCCGGTGGCGATGACGACGGCCTTGCGGCGGAAGTCCGGAATCGTGTAGCCGGGCATCTTGAAGTTGGTCAGCACCTTGTGCAGCGACTTCATCGCCTGGTTGGGGGCGATGTCCAGGCCGGCGGCCGACACGTCCCGGTAGAAGATCATGTGCAGGTTCTCGTCGGCCGAGATGCGGCCGAGCAGCTGATCGGCGATGGGCTCGTTGCAGGCCTTGCCGGTGTTGCGGTGGCTGACTCGGGTGGCCAGTTCCTGGAACGTCACGTAGATGACGGAGTCGAACAGGCTCTCGGCGAACAGCTCGTCGCCACCCTGCTGGTTCTGCCCGGGGGAGAAGCCACGGGTGACCTGCTCGACGCGCAGCTCCTCGAGTTCGATGGGGTCGATGGCGCGGGTCACCAACAGATAGTCGCGCAGCGCGATGCCGTGCCGGTTCTCCTCGGCGGTCCAGCGGTTCACCCAAAAGCCCCACGGGCCGTCCATGGTGAAGTTCATCGCGATCTCACGGTGATACGAGGGCAGGTTGTCCTCGGTCAGCAGGTTGGTGACCATCGCGATGCGGGCGACCTCGGACAGCTTCGACTGCTCGGGATGCCATTCTTCGCCGCCCAAGGCGTAAAAGTTCTTACCGTCCGACCACGGGATGTAGTCGTGCGGATTCCAGTCCTTGCGCATGGACAGATGCCGGTTGATCTGCTTTTCGACCACGGGCTCCAGCTCGTGCAAGAGCTGGAGATCGGTCAAGTCCTGTGACACGGTCACTCCCAGTTATCTGTACCTGTTGGTTGCAGTCAATATATCTGTGGACCCCGGTTACATCAAGTTTCTCGCCGGGCCCGTCGTGTAACGGTTGCCACTCTTTTTCAGGAACCAAACAGGCTCGGCAGACGGGCTGCGATCGGTTGCGCAGCGCGTTACGATGCCCGGCATACATCAAGACCCTGAGTAATGGGAGTAGGGCCACACGTGAAAAAGCTGATCGTTCTGGGGTCGGGCACCGTCGGTGCGCTGGCAGCCACTACCGCGTTGTTCGGTACGGGTGTGGCCGCCGCCGATGATTACGCCGGGCAGACCTACAGCGATGCCAGCTCCGCGGCCGGCGACGCCGGTCAGACGGTCGTCGTCGCCGCCCGGGTCGGGGACAAGCTGGACCAGGGCGACTGCATCGTCACCCGTTCTCAGACGGCGCCGTTCGCCAGCGCGAACGACGGTGCGCACGTGTCCAACACCGTGCAGTTCTACCTGAACTGCAACGGCGGCGTCGCGACCGCCACCAACCCGGGCGCCTCCGTGGCCAGCCCGGAGGGCCGGGCCGCCAAGGCCGCCGCCGACGAGGCCGAAGCCAAGGCGCTGGCCGAGCAGCAGGCCGCCGAGCAGCAGGCCGCCAGCCAGCAGGAGCAGGAGCTGGCCCAGGTCAGCACGCCTGACCAGTAGTCAGCGGGCTCTCTTCCTGTTCCCGGGCCTGGTGTAACACCAGGTCACTGCAGTACTCGATGAACTGTCCCCGCGTCGCGCTCAGCCGTCCGTTGAGATAGCCGGTGAACAGTGCCGTCAGCGCGCCCACCAGGCCGGTGGCGATCATCTCCTGGCGGGCGGGATCGCTCACGTGGCGCAGCCTGCTGTGCAGCAGGCCGATGAACGACGGCATCCAGTCGGCACCCGACTTGGTGAGCACCGGTTCGCGCTCCGGTGCCAGCAGTAGCACCCGTCCGCGCGTGGGATCGTCGACCATCAGGGCGACGAAGCGTTCCACCGCCTCCCGCGGTGTGGTCGCCGACGCCAGCGTGGACATCGCCGTCGTACACACCTCGTCGTACACGGCGCGCACGAATTCGTCTCTGTCACCGAAACTTTCGTAGAAGTAGCGTTCGGTCAACGCGGCCGCCCGGCATACCGCGCGGACGGTCAGGCTCGGGCCCTGCGGACCGCCGAGCAGCTCGATGCCGGCCGCGATCAACTCCGTGCGCCGCAATGCCTGGCGATCGGCCAGGGGGACACCCGACCATCGGCCGCGTCGTTGACCGGATGCCTCTCGGCTCCTAAGCTCCATAGTGACAACGAGTGTAGTCAGAATTGGCTCGGAGGCGAGGGGAACAGCGCCCGTGACGCAGGAAATGTCGCAGTCATGCCCGGCGGCCGAGGACGAGATGCCGGCCGCAGGATGCCCGGTGACGTCCGGCGGGTACGACGCACCGCCGATCCCGCTCGGCCCGGACTCGCTGACCTGGAAGTACTTCGGTCAGTGGACGGGGTTGTTCCAGGGCACCTGGGCGGGCTCGATGCAGAACATGCATCCCCAGCTGGGCGCGGCGGTGCAGCAGCACTCGATCTTCTTCATGGAGCGGATCCCACGGCTGCTGCGGTCCATCTACCCGATCGGCGGCGTCGTGTTCGACGGTGAGCGGGCGCCGCAGACCGGTGCCGAGGTGCGCGACTATCACATCGGCATCAAAGGGGTCGACGAGCAGGGGCGGCGGTACAGCGCGCTGAATCCCGACGTCTTCTACTGGGCGCACGCCACCTTCTTCAAGTCGACGCTGCTGGCCGCCGAGAAGTTCGGCGGCGGACTGACCGAGGCGGACAAACGCCAACTGTTCGACGAGCACGTCACCTGGTACCGCATGTACGGGATGAGCATGCGCCCCGTACCCAAGAGCTGGGAGGAGTTCCAGGCGTATTGGGACCACATGTGCCGCAACGTGCTGGAGAACAACTGGGCCGCACGCGAGGTGATGGATCTGTCGACCATGCCCAAACATCCGTCGCTGCAATGGGTTCCGGATCGGTTGTGGGCGCTGAACCTGAAAGTGATGCAGCGCTTCCTGACCTTCATGACCGTCGCACTGTATGACCCGCCGGTGCGCGAACTCATGGGGTACACCTGGTCGCCCCGGCAACAGTGGTGGCACGACCGGCTGTGCAGCGTGATCACCCTGGTGTCCAAGTACGGACCCAAGCGCCGGCTGATGCACCCGCGCAAGCGCTCCGCGATGGACCGCGCCACGGGCCGGCTGCCCGCCGACGCGCCGCTGGTGCACACGCCCGCGCGCAACCTGCCGCCGGTCGAATACCGCGACAGCCCGAACTTCTACTGCCCGAACGTCGGCTGACACCGCCGGCCCGCGGACAGCTAGCGTTGAGGGCATGCAGGGGCCGGAACTTCTCGGCGGCCGATATGAACTGCGGGGGGTGCTGGGCCGCGGCGGTATGGCGGAGGTCCGCGCGGGCTGGGATGTCAGGCTCGGGCGCGCGGTCGCGATCAAAATGCTCTATCCACAGCTGAGCGCGCAGCCGGACAGCCGCAGGCGGTTCGCGGTGGAGGCGCGCGCGGCCGCGGGGCTGAGCCATCCCCACGTCGTCGCGGTACACGATGTCGGCGAGCATCGCACGACGCCGTACATCGTCATGGAGCGGCTGCCGGGACGCACCCTCGCCGATGCCCTCGACCATGGCCCGCTGCCTGTGCCGCACGTGCGTGCGGTGCTGGACCAGGTGCTGTCGGCGTTGTCGGCCGCGCACGGCGCCGGCGTGCTGCACCGGGACATCAAACCGGCGAACATCCTGCTCACCGAGGACGGCTCGGCGAAGGTGGCCGACTTCGGCATCGCCAAGAGTGTCGACTCGGCCGACACTGTGACCGGTGAGGTCATCGGCACCGTGGCCTACCTGTCCGCCGACCGGATCGCGGGCCGGCCGGCCACGGTGGCCGACGATCTGTACGCCGTCGCGGTGGTCGGGTATGAGGCGCTGTCCGGCCGGCGGCCGTTTCCTCAGCAGAACCTCGCCGAGCTGGCCCGCGCCGTGGCGGAGCGGCGGTATCCGCCGTTGGCCACCCTGCGCCCCGACGCCGACCCGGTGCTGGTGGCCGCCATCGAACAAGGATTATCCGGTGGCTTCGGCAGCGCCGCCGAGATGCGGGCGGTACTGGCCGGCCAGGCGCCCATGCGCCCGCCGACGCGGGTGCTGGCACACCCGCTGCCCGATCCGGCGACGACGGTGCTGCCGCGGCAGCGCAGGCGCCGGCCGGTGCTCGCGGCGATCGGCGCGTTCGTCGTCGTGGTGTTGGTGGTGCTGGCCTTCGTCGTCGACGCCGCGTCGCGCAACGTGGCGCCGCGACCGGCCGGCACGGCCACCTCCGAGGCGCCCCCGCCGCCGGTCACCACCTCGGCGCCGCCGCCGACCTCGCTGGTGCCCGCCCCCGTCGACGAGCAGGGGCCACCCAAGGGCCGTGGCAACGGGAACGGCAAGGGAAACGGCAACGGGCACAAGCCCAAACACGGTGAGGGCTGAGCGCGGCTGTGAGGTCCTCGTAGCGTGGCGTGAACGCCGCCGAAATTGCCGGGCAACGGCGCCGCGGTGTGCTGGTGCCATGAGCATCTACGAGCAGATCGGCGGCGCCCCCGCCATCGAAGCGGTGGTGGCGGACTTCTACGTTCGCGTGCTCGCCGACGACGAACTGGCCGGGTTTTTCACCGGCACCAACATGGCGCGGCTGAAGGGTAAGCAGGCCGAATTCTTCGCCGCCGCACTCGGCGGACCGGAACCCTACACCGGCGCCCCGATGCGGCAGGTCCATCAAGGCCGGGGCATCACCTTGCATCATTTCAATCTGGTCGCCGGGCACCTGTCCGACAGCCTGTCGGCCGCCGGGGTGCCCGATGAGTTGGTGGCCCAGATCATCGCCGCCGTTGCGCCGCTGGCCGACGAGATCGCCACCGCGCGGAGCGCGTGATCGTGACCACGTGTGGTGCCCCCACCAGGGCTCGAACCTGGGACCTGCGGATTAAAAGTCCGTAGCTCTACCGACTGAGCTATAGGGGCGTGGAGCAACAGGATACTGCCTGCCGTCGCGGGGCCGCCGCAGGGCCGGGGTGAGCAGTGCGGGGGGACCCCGTTTGGGATTTCTGGCGGCCGTGTCCTAAGCTATCGAAGCTCCCAACGGAACGAAGTTGCGAGTACCCCGGAGGAATTCGGATTAGGCCCCCATCGTCTAGTGGCCTAGGACGCCGCCCTTTCACGGCGGTAGCACGGGTTCGAATCCCGTTGGGGGTACGCAACGACGGCAACGTCGGAGCACGCAGGAAGAGCAAGGCCCTGTGGCGCAGTTGGTTAGCGCGCCGCCCTGTCACGGCGGAGGTCGCGGGTTCGAGTCCCGTCAGGGTCGCAGTATTGCGGCGTAAGGCTTGCTCGGTCGAGAGACCGGCGCCTTCCGGCCAGGTAGCTCAGTTGGTACGAGCGTCCGCCTGAAAAGCGGAAGGTCGCCGGTTCGATCCCGGCCCTGGCCACCATAGAAACCACCTGTTGACGGGTGGTTTTTCTCGTTTCTGGGTCAGTTCGTGATCGGCCCGAGGTGACACGAGGTGACACATCGGATTCCTTAATCCTCCGGCGCGGCACGAACTGACACAGACCGTCTCACTTCGTGCCCGCAGTACAGGCATCGACCGTCCCACTCGGCGGTCAGCCGTTCGTCGGCGTACTGGGGGATCTGCTCCACACGACGGACGGTGCCTATTGCCAGTGCCGCCGGCACTCCACTTTTGGGCCCGCAGTGATCGCTTGCCTCACCTGAGCCAATCGGTGTGGCCGGCGGGTCCTGCTCGGAGTTGCACCGTGCGGACTCGGCGCGGTCGTCACGCGCCCACGCCTCGGCCCGAGCCGAGGCTACCGTTGGATCGTTGGGGAGGGGCGTTCCAGTCTCAGTCGATAGGCACCGCGGCGTTCCACTCCCGAGCCGCCCGACGCAACTCAGCGCGCAGCGCTGCGCGGCGCACCTGCGGACGCGAGTGCCAGTGGCACATCCAGCAGCTGCACACATTGGTGGCGGTGAAGACGAACTCCCGGTAGCAGCGGCCGATCTGGCCGGTCGACCAGGCGGGATCGAGGTCGGGCAAGTCGCAGTCGCGGCCACCGCAACGGTGGACGACGCGCACCGCCACTTCACGGCGAGCGACGCGGACGCGGTAAGGGGCGTGGGCATCGTTACGGGACACGGCGGTCTCCTCGGACAAGTAGCCCCACCGAGTCCGCAGTTCGCCGCGGGATGGGGCTACGGCATGAGCGGTAGGCCGCCGGCCGAGAACAGCGCATGCATGGGTAGAGATCGTATGAGCGCGAGGTGACAGAAGCCAGCCGAATATCCGACAGTCACCGTCGCCCCCGCTGAACCGCCAGATCCCGTGGTCGAGGGCCGCCGCGACACGTCGAGCTGCCCAGCCGCGGCGGTCACGATCTCGGCGGCGAACTCTGCCCCAACGCTGCAGCGCGCCAAAGTGCAGCGCGACGGCGCTCCATTCGAGACCACACTCAGCGCCGCTATCGCCGCGACATTCGCCGCCGTGCGACCATCCCAGGATGGTCACGCCTTGTGATGACCGCTCCGCGATCAACCGACAGAAGTGGACACCGCCATGGACGAAGCCCCGACGCTGTCACAGTTTTCCTTGCATGCCTACGACAAGTTGCGTTACGCAGATACCGATCGGCAAGGGCACGTCAACAATTCGGTCTTTTCGACGGCGCTGGAAACCGGTCGCGTCGAACTTCTTTACGCTGCTGACGGTGGCATCGTCGAACCAAACAAGTCCTTTGTTATCGCCCGTCTGGAGCTGGACTTTCGCGGGGAGTTGACCTGGCCCGGCGAGGTCGCTATCGGCACGAGCGTTGAGTCGGTCGGCCGCACCTCATTCACCCTGGCGCAAGCTCTCTTTCAACGAGACCGATGTGTAGCCTCCGCCCGTACAGTCATCGTGCAAGTCGACGACGAGACGCGCCGCGCGACACCCCTGAGTGCGGTCGCAGTCGCACACCTCGTAGATCTCCAACCGTGAAGATTGAGGGTCATCGCGAGATTCTGCAAGTGCCGCGCGATCCGCGACATCGAGGCAGATGGCTTACCCAGGCCCCTGCCTCAGAGGCAGTAAACGAGCGGGCGATCCGGGAGAAGCCGTTCGGCTCATCGACGTACGACAGCGCCATGCGCCCGTCGAAACCCACTGGGGTAAAACGGTCTTCCACACACCCCGCCCGCTAGCCTCACATCGCCTGCGCGGTCACCGGAGATTGCGTCCGCACGTGCAGGCGGGTGCGGTCGGCGCGGAACAGGTCGACGGAATACTCGATTGCCCGGCCGCGCTGGTCAAAACCCCGGCGTTCCAGTTTCAGGACCGGCGTGCCAGCGGGCCGCCCGAGCAACTTCCCTTCCGCACTGGAGACGCTGGCCACCTCGATCGACTCGTCGGCGACACAGATCTCCACCCCGAACTGGGTGCGCAAGGTGCGGTAAACCGAGGTCATCCCGGTGCGCAACACGCCGGCCAACTCGGGCCGCAGGTACATCTGCTCCAGGGAGAGGGTCTCCCCGTCGGCATGCCGCAACCGCAGCAGCGACACCACCGCCTCGCCGTCGGCGACCCCGAGGATCGAACCGACCGGCGCCGGCGCGGCCACCAGTCCGGCCCGGATGACGGTGGTGCCGTCCCGGAAGCCCTGATCGTGCAGGATCTCCGGGATTCCCTTCACGGTGTTCAAGCTGCGCACGATGCTGTGGGACTGGCAGAACGGCCGGGCCGCCTGCGGTGACGCCTCGCGTTGGGTGACGTCGGTCAGGTAGGCGCCGCCGGCGCGGCCCTTGACCCGGCGAATCCGGTGCTCGCGTTCGAGCAGATCGAGTGCCCGGCGCACCGTGGTCCGCGACATTCCCAGGCGTTCGGCCAGCGCGCGTTCGGTCGGCAACCGGTGCTCGCCGCGCTCGGCGAGTTCCTCGGTCAGCCGACGCAGGGCCTGCTGCGCTTGCTCGTGCACGAGCATGACGTACCCCTTCCTGTGTCATCCGCGCGGGGACCGTCATGTCACGCTAGCCCGGGCGTGTCGTGTCCGCGTGTTGGCGATGTAAAGATCCGCGTCGGATGTGTTACGCAACGTTTACAAGTGGCCCGATGAACCAGAAATGGTTCATCCCAAGGGTGTTACGTGTGAGCGACAACCGTGCTGATCGTGTCCGGCTCGCCCTCGAGCTGGCCGAGGTCGCCGGCGATATCTCGCGCCGGTACTTCGCCACACCGGACCTCTCGGTCCAGGCCAAGACCGACGGATCGCCGATCACCCGGGCCGACCGGGAGATCGAGTTGGCGATGCGCGAGGCGGTGGCCGGCGCGTTCCCCGCGGACAGTTTCACCGGCGAGGAATACCCGGACACCCAGGGCACCTCGGCGTATCGGTGGATCGTCGACCCGATCGACGGAACCAAATCCTTCATCCGCGGGGTACCGCTGTACGCCAATCTCATCGCCGTCCAAGAGGGTGACGAGATCGTCTTCGGGCTGATCAACCTGCCCAGCGCCGACACCCTGGTGCACGCCGAGCGCGGTGGGGGGTGCTGGCGCAACGGCGCACCGGCCCGGGTCTCGCGTCACGAGGCCCTCGACGGCGCGTACGTGATGGCCACCTGGCTGGAGGACTGGGATCCAGAGATCATCGACGGCCTGCACACCCAGGGTGCCGTGCTGCGCACCTGGGGCGACGCGTTCGGATACGCGATGGTGGCCTGCGGACAGGCGGACGCCGTGGTGGACTACCGGGCGCAACCGTACGACCTGGCACCGATGCCGGTCATCATCGAGGAAGCCGGCGGCCGCTTCACCAGCCTGGACCGTCGGCGGGTGTTCGACGCCGGCAACGGAATCGCCAGCAACGGTCTCCTGCACGACACGCTGTTGTCCCATGTGGGATCCGAAACCCCCGAGCGACAAGGAATTCCATTGTGAAAGATTTCATTCGAGGGCTCAGCCGCCGGTCGATCGTCATCTTCTTCGGCACCCTCTATGCCGTCGCGCTGCTGTTCGCCATCTTTCCGCCGCTCTACCTGTGGGGCAGCGGCAGCAGCGCCTTGGTGCTCGGCATTCCGTTCGCGGTCATGTACTGGATCATCGACGCCCTCGTGCTCGGGCTGACCCTGGCGGCGTTCTACATCGTCGAAGACATTCGCGGCGAGCTCGACGACGACTCGTTGGAACCACTCGCAGAAACCCTCGGAGGCTGACATGTGGATCATGCTCGCCATGCTGGCTGTGTTCTACGCCATCGTGATCGCCATTCTCTATGTGACCCAACAGAAGACATCACCGACCTTCGACGAGTACGCCGTCGGCGGTCGCAGCTACGGACCGTGGTATGTCGCCATGAGCTACGTGAACTCGTGGTGGCCCGGGTCGACCTTCATCGCCTTCTTCGGATTGGCCACTGGCGCTGGGGTATTCGGCCTCTACGGCCTGGCGTACTCCAGTCTGGGTGTGGCGATGATGTACTTCATGGCCACCCGGGCATGGCGCTGGGGCAAGAAGTACGACCTGCGGTCCCAACCCGACCTGCTCGGCAAGCGCTTCGACTCACCGGCGGTGCGCATCATCGCCAGCGTCATCGGCATCGTGTCCCTGTTCCCCTGGGTGGTGCTGGGGATGCAGGCCCTCGGAACGGTTTTCGAGCTCGCCAGCGACGGCGCCTGGTCGGTCACCACCTGCCTGATCGTCGGGCTGGCCGTGATCCTGCTCCGGCAGTACTGGACCGTCCGGATGGGTATGCGCGGTCTGATCATGACCGACGCCTTCCAGGGCACCGTGGCCTACGTGTTCTCGGCCGTGGTGTGCGTCGTTCTGCTCTCCGGCATCGCCGGTGGTCCGATCAGCATCGCCAACCTCAACGACGTCGCACACCAGTACCTGGTGCTGCCCGGGGACGGCGACAAGTACGGGCCGCTCTACATCTTCGCCCTGATCTTCACCGGCGTCATCGGATCGCTGTGCTGGCCGACGAGTTTCCAGCGTATCTACACCGCCTCCAGCGTGCGCTCGGTCAAGTCCGGCACGCTGTGCACGGTGCTGATCTCCGGCGTCTTCTACACCCTGCTGATGCTGGTCGGCATCGCGGCGACGGTGATGCCCGACGTCGCCGAGAGCCCACAGGCGGGCTGGTTCACCATCATGAGCGACTACGGCGGCACCTGGCTGCTCGGCCTCGGTATCACCATCGTCTTCGCGGCCTCCATGGGCCACATCGACGGCAGCGTGCAGGTGTGCGGTCTGCAGATCGCCAACGATCTCGTCAACACGACCAAGCGGCCGCTGTCGGACAAGCGGCTGACCCAGGTCGCCAAGACCTCGATGCTGGTCTTCATGATCGCCGCGGGTGTCGTCGCCTACGCCACGTTCAACATGACCCGCCTGCAGCTGCTGGCCCAGATCTCCTATCAAGGCGTGATCCAGCTGGCGGTGCCGCTGTTCCTGGGCATCTTCTGGCGGGGCGGCAACAAGCAGGGCGCGGTGGCCGGCATGCTCTCGGGCTTCCTGGTCGCGATGGTCATGACCTGGATCTACCCCGACGACGTGCGCTGGCTGGGCAGCTTGACCGGCGGTATCGTCGGCTTGGTGGTCAACCTGGCCGTCTTCCTCGCCGCCGCCGCGCTGATCGGCACCGACGATGCCGATAAGGCCCGCGTCAACGAGATGTTCGAAGCCGCCAAGACCAAGATGCGGATCGCGGCGCCCACTGCGCCGGTATCGCTGGAGGACCAGGTGCACGAGCTGGCCGAAGAGACCCGATGACCTCAGGCCTGACCGACTCCGCGTTTCTCGCCGATTTCGCCGCCCTGTCGGCGATCGGCGCGACCGCGGCAGGCGGCGTGGACCGCGAAGCGGCCACCTCCGCCGACGGGCGGGCCCGGGAGTGGTTGCGCGACTGGTTCTTTCACCACGGGCTGGATTGCCGTGTCGACGCCGTCGGCAACATGTACGGCTGCGCCGAGATCGTCGCGGGCGCACCGTACGTCCTGCTCGGCTCGCATCTCGACAGTCAACCGACATCCGGTCGTTTCGACGGCGCCTACGGGGTACTGGCCGGGGCCTACGCCGCGGCAGCGGCCGCGAGCCGACCCGAGGGGGCCCGCTTCAACATCGCGGCGGTGAACTGGTTCAACGAGGAGGGCTCGCGCTTCTCGCCGAGCCTGATGGGCAGCGCGGTGTACACCCGCAAGCTGACCGCCGACGCCGTCCTCGACACCGTCGGAAAAGACGGCATCACGGTCCGGGAAGCATTGCAATCCATCGGGTTCCACGGCGGTGATAGCCCGCCGCAGGCCGGCGCCTTCGCCGAGATCCACATCGAGCAGGGCCGCACGCTGATCGACCAAGACCTCGATATCGGGGTGGTCACCGAGAACTGGGCGGCCTACAAGTACGCCATCACCGTGCACGGCGAGCAGGCCCACACCGGCGCGACGCATATGCGCTACCGGCGTGACGCGCTGGTGGGTGCCAGTCAGGTGGTGCTGGCGGTCCGGGCCGTCGCCGACGAGTTCGGCCCCGACACGGTGCTCGGCTCGGTCGGCAGCTTCACCGTCGAGCCCAACTCTCCCGTGGTGGTGCCGGCGCGGGTCCGGCTGGCGGCGGATCTGCGCGCCCTCGACGGTGAAACCGTCGAAGCTGCGCACCGATCTTTCCTGCAACGCATTTCGGCGATCACCGGGGCCGGCGAGGTTCGCATCGACATCGAATCGGCGGCCCTGCGACCCTCCACCCGCTATCAGGACGCCGGGATCGCCCTGGCCGGTGGCGTCGCCGATGAGCTCGGACTGCGGTGGCGGACGCTACCGACGATGGCCGGGCACGATTCGGTGAACCTCAAGTCGCTGGTGCCGACGGTCATGCTGTTCGTGCCCAGCGTCGACGGTGTGTCCCACAACGAGAATGAGTACAGCACCGATGCTCACCTGCTGGCCGGGCTGCGCATGCTGACGGCCACCGCGCGGCAGCTGGTGACCGGGGCTCTGGAGGCGGCCACACTCCCATGAGCGATTCGATCCTGGACGGCCACGCCGATGCCCTGCGCAGCGAATACCGCAGCGGCGCAACGAGTCCGGTAGAGGTCCTGGAGTTGACGCTGGCGCGTATCGAAGCCCGCAACCCGGCCGTCAACGCCATGGCCCACCTGGACGCCGCGGGGGCGCACGCCGCGGCGCAGGCATCGGCGCGACGCTGGGCCGACGGCACGCCGCTGAGCGCGTTGGACGGCGTGCCCGTCACCATCAAGGACAGCGTGAATGCGATCGGGATGCCGTGGCGGCACGGCTGCGCCGCCAATGCGGACCTGCCCGACGCAAGCGTCGACGCCCCGCCGGCCGCCCGGCTCAAGGAGGCCGGTGCCGTCATCCTCGGTAAGACCACCATGCCCGACTTCGGCATGATGGCAGCCGGTGTCAGCTCGTTGTACGGCATCACCCGCAACCCGTGGGATTTATCGCGCAGCACCGGCGGGTCCAGTTCCGGTGCCGGCGCCGCGCTTGCGGCCGGTATCGGGTTCGGCGCCGTCGGCAGTGACATCGCGGGGTCGGTCCGGCTGCCCGCCGGG
This sequence comes from Mycolicibacterium cosmeticum, assembly GCF_000613185.1. Classification (NCBI taxonomy): domain Bacteria; kingdom Bacillati; phylum Actinomycetota; class Actinomycetes; order Mycobacteriales; family Mycobacteriaceae; genus Mycobacterium; species Mycolicibacterium cosmeticum. The sequence goes on along the minus strand of NZ_CCBB010000001.1, from coordinate 2,131,832 downwards.
CACTGCGGTCTGGTGGCCCTCAAACCCACCCAGGGCCGGATACCACACACCGCGCCGTCGACCATGCGTTCCGCCGGGCCGATGGGCCGCACTGTCGACGAGGTGATGGACATGTTCGAGGTGCTGAGCCGGCCGGACGCCCGTGACCTGTGGAGCCTGGCACCCGAGCCGGCACCGGACACCCGGGAAGCCCTGTCGCCCAGGGGCCTTCGCATCGGTGTGCTCACCGAGCTGGGTGCCGGCTTCGGTGCCGACGATCAGGTGCTGGCGGTGGTCGAGGATGCGGCGGCCGCGTTGCGCGACGCCGGCGCCGAGGTGTCGGTGATGCCGCCGGTGTTCTCCGATGACCCCTACCCGGCTCTGGACCGGCTGTTCCAGGTGCGCGCGGCCACCGAGCTCGAGTCGATCCGGGCCGATCTGCGGCCCCTGGTGCATCAGGCGATCCGGCACTGGTGTGCTCCCGGCGCAGGCTACCGCGCAACCGACTTCGCCCGTGATGGTGAGGCGGTCGTCCGCTCGGCCGAGCGGATGCGGGTCGCCTGCGCGTCGTTCGACTACGTCATCGCCCCGGTCCTGCCGGTGGTGGGATTCGCCGCCGAGGACAGCGGTCTGGACCCGGCATATCCGCTGGCGCACTGCGGTTTCACCGCGTGGTTCAACCAGACAGCACAACCGGCCAGCGCGCTGTGTTTCGGTATGAGCGCCGGCATGCCGGTCGGTGTCCAGGTGATCGGGCCGCGCTTTGCCGACCGCGAGGTGTTGCGCTTGACGAAATGGCTTGAGCAGCAACGTCCCGTCACCATCGTCTGGCCTGCGCCCGCGGCGGCCGTTTCCACCGGAGGAGGTAACTGACATGAGTGCCACCGCGCCGCCGATAGCGCAGCCGTTGCGGGCCATGGGCCTGTTCACCGGCGCCATCACGGCCGATCCCGCCCCCACGATGGCCAGCCCGAGTTGGTGGGGTGCGGACTCCGAGTGTTTCGATGTGCGCGGTGACGACGAGTCCGGCACGACGTCAGCTGCTTTCGTCAAGTCGATGATCGGCCACGCGGGCGCCTATATCGACATTCCGCACGCATTCGCCGCCGCGGCGGAGGCCGGTCTGCGCGGGGTGGGTCCCGCGGTGTACGCGGCCGATCCCACCGCCGGAATCCTGGTCCTGGAGAACCTGGTCGACACCTCATCCACGGCGACTCTGGATATCTTCGACGACGACGCCCGGCTGGAACAGCTGATCGCGCTACGGGCGCAGGTACACGATTTCGGCGCGATTACCCGCACGGCCACCGTCTTCGACGACATCCGCACCTTGACCGCACTGGCCACGACCAACGGGGTGACCCTGCCTGCCGACTTCGACTGGATGCTGCGCATGCTGGTCATGGCCGAGAAGCGGATAGCGGCAACGGGTTTCGACCTGGTGCCGTGCCACGGTGACGGCAACGTGTCGAATGTGCTGCTTGCCGACGACGGCCGGATGTTGCTGGTGGATTGGGATGTCGCGGCGTTGATGGATCCACTGCAGGATATCGGCGTTCTGCTGGCTGAGGTCCGCCCGTTCGACTCGACGGCGCGTGAGGTGTTCGCGGCGGCCTGGGGGAGTTTCGATCAAGCGCTGTTCGACCGCGCGCGGGTCTACGGTGTCGCCGACTGTGTCCGTTGGGGACTGATCGGCGCCTACGCGGACCACGCGCGTCCGGGCACCCTCGAATACTCGAAACTCTCCGACTGGCAGTTCCTGCGGGCGCGGGCCGGTCTCGGCGAGAAAGCGTTCTTCGATCGGGTGAACAACCTGTGACCGCCGCACCGACCACACGCGACACCACCGGTAACCGGGTGCTCGGCAGCGCACGCAACGATGTCGAACGACGCGTGGAAGCCGCGTTGGCGGCGATCGAGATCTGGCGCGGCAAGCACATCGAATACGCTCCGGTGTTCGGTGGCCTGCAGAACAGCAACTGGCGCATCACCGTCGCCGGCACCGACACCCGCTACTTCCTCAAGATCCCCGGCGAGGGCAGCGATACCTTCATCGACCGGGTGCTGGCCAACGAAGCCGCACGACGGGCCGGCGAAAAGGGGATCGGCGCGCAGTTGGTGTACTTCGATGCCGACACCGGTGTCGAGGTGATCGAGTTCCTGGAGGGCTACCGGGCCTGCACCAACGGTGATTTCAAGGATATCGCCGTCGCCCATCAGATCATCGACATCTACCGGGTGCTGCACGACGGCGGGCTGCTCAGCGTCACCAAGACGATGTTCGACATGATCGACGAGCACCTGGCTCAGGTCGGCGAGCTCGGGGTGCGGCTGCCCGCCGATGCCGAGTTGATCCTCGGCGAGTACCAGGTGGCCAAGTCGGCGCTGCTTGCCTCGGGGCTGGATCTGGCTGCCTGCCACAACGATCCGATGCCCGGTAATTTCCTCGTCGCCGACGGCGGGCCGATGAAGTTGGTCGACTACGAGTTCGCCTCGAACAACGAGCGCGCCTACGAGCTGGCGTTGCTGACCACCGAGATGTTCTATACCGAGGAACAGATCATCGAACTCGTCGAGGACTTCTACGGTCGTAGTGATTTCGGCCTGCTCGCCCGGGTACAGGTCTGCGGGGCGCTGGCCGACACCAAATGGGGCCTATGGGCATGCGTCAACCAACAGCTCAGTACGGCATGGGATTTCGACTATCACAAGTACGGCTGCTGGAAGCTGATGCGCGCCCGGTTGAAAATGGCGGACCCGCGTTGGCCGTTCTGGCTCGCGTCACTCTAGACGGCCGGCCTGGTGTCGGCCCAGGGCCGGGCCGCCTCGTAGTTGGCCGCGGCGCGCAGGACGGCGGCATCGGCGCGGTGCGCCCCGGCGATCTGCAGCCCGACGGGCCGGCCGTCGGCGGTGAATCCCGCGGGCACGGTGATGGCGGGTGTGGTGGTCATGTTGTACGGGTAGGTGAGCAGCCAACCGAGGAGCTGGCGTTGCAGCGACTGCCCTTCGAGCCAGTGCGGGGCGAAGCGCTCCAACGGAAACGTGGGGGTCGCCAGCGTCGGGCTGACCAGAATGTCATAGGTCCGCATGAATTCGCTGAAGGTGTCCCACATCTGGCCGCGGAACGCCTCAGCCCGGCCGATGTCCACTGCGGTCAGGGTCTCGGCCTGCTCGAAAATCTCGATCAGGTTGTCGTCGACCTGGCCGTGCTGGGATTTCCAGTCCAGGACGTCGTACTCACACGAGTACCCCGGAACCCACAGCCCCTTCCACATGGCTTCTTCCGGGTTGCCCCATGCCGGGGTGGCCTCTTCGACGGTGGCGCCCAGAGATTCGAAGGCCCGCACCGCTTCTGCGCATACCGCCACCACCTCTGGATCGACATGGCCCAGGCCGAGATCGGGCGACCAGGCGACCCGCCACCCCGTGACGTCACCGGCGGTGGCTGCCGCGTAGTCGATGCCGTCGGCGGGCACGCTGTTCGGGTCGTAGTCCGACGGCCCCGCCATCACCGAGAACATCAGCGCCGCATCGGCGACGGTGCGGGTGATCGGACCGTGGAAGATGTGGGTGTAGTGCCTGCCGTCCAGGAGCGTGTGCGGGATGCGGCCCAGCGACGGTTTGAAGCCCACCACGCCGCACATCGCCGCCGGGATGCGCACCGATCCGGCACCGTCGGCACCTTCGGCCAGTGGTCCCAGGCCCGCTGCGACGGCCGCGGCCGCGCCGCCGCTGGATCCACCCGCGGTGTGGCCGTGCTTCCACGGGTTGTGGGTGGGGCCGTAGAGGTGACTGTCGGTGCCGCCGTAGTAACCGAACTCCGGGGCGTTGGTCTTGCCCAGGAACAGCCCGCCGGCCTCCTTCAACCGCGTCACCACGGTGGCATCGTGACTGCCCACCTGTCCCGCCAGTGGTTTGAGCGAGGAGTCGAACGGCAGTCCGGCCATGGTGGTCAGGCCTTTGATCGAGAACGGGACGCCGTGCAGGGGCCCGCGCGGCGCGCCGCTGGTCAACTCGTCGTGCAGTGCGGCGGCGTCGGCCAGTACCTGGTCCCGGTCGAAGTGGATATAGGCGTTCAGACCGGGGTTCACCGACTCGATGCGATCGGCGAACGCGGTCGCGATCTCGGTGACCGTGATCGAGCGGGTACGGACGTCGTCGGCGAGTTCGGTTGCGGGAGTCCAGCACAATTCGTTGTCGGGCATGCTGGCATCGTAGGGCGTGGACCGCCCGTCTGCAGATCGAAATAGACTGTCCGACAACAGATTACAAAGTTGTTGTCGGATCGGTAGGCTGTGCGCAGAACGCCTGGAACCGCTGCCGGTTCCGGGAGGGTCGCGTGGGTCAGATCTTGGTGGGATTACTGGAGCCGATGATGGCGCCGGTCTTGTCCAGCGCCTCGATGGTGAAGTAGTTGCCTGTGGTCGCGGTTCCCGCGGGCAGTACCACCGGGGTGTTGAGGCCGTTCCAGGCTGTGGTTGCCACTGGCGTGAGCTTGTCAGGTGAGGTACCGGACAGGACTCGCCATTGGGTGACGTCGGTGGCGCCGTTCCACACCGCGTGCACGGTGGGCCGGCCGTTGTCGTTGGACACGGTCAGCTCGGGCTTCTGGGTGGGATGCCCGCTCCATTGCTGCAAGAACGCACGGTATGTCCCATCCCCGACGGTCATGGCCTTGGGGCCGGTGCCGACTTGTTGTGTCGAGGTGATGGGCTGGGTGGCGTTCCAGACGATGCGTCCGTCGGGGGCGAACTCGGTGATGTGGTTGGCGTCGCCCCAGCCGCTGAAGGTGTTGCCGTTGGGGAGTGCTTGTGCGCTGCCTTGGGTGAAGGTGTCTACCGGCTGGGGTTGGACCCAGTTGCGCAGCAGGGTCGCGGTCTTGGCCTGCCGGTCCAGCCGGATCCACATGATGCTCGAGGGGCCGTGGCGTTTCCCGCCCAGGTCGACGTTGTTGTTGAAAAACATGATCGTGTTGTCGTCCACGAATGTCGCGTCGTGTTGTCCGGCGAAGTTCACTCCCGGGCCGAGGGTGAAATCGGATTTCTTCCCGCCCAGCTTCCAGTTGATGGCGCCCGTTTGCATATTCACATCGACCAGCTCGTTGGCCGAGCGCACCGACACCAACATGTTGCCATCTGGGTCAGGGGCAGCCGAGTTGACATGCAGCGGGAGCACACCTTCGCCCGGAACACCCTGCAGCTGAGCATAATTGAGCACGCTATCGGTCACGGGAAGGTGTTGCGCCGAATCCCACGACAGCAATGTCTTACCCGAAGCGACATCAATGACGTCGACAAAGCTGTCGGCGATCTTCGCGGTTGTGGGCCCGCCGATACCGGACAGGTCGGCATCGACCTGCTTCACCGAGGTGATCAGCGCCTTTCCATCAGGGGTGAGCCGAAACTCGTGTGGATCCGACGCGACACCCGCCGGAGTGATCTTCTTGATGATGGTGTAGTCCGTATCGGCGATGTAGTCGGCACCGGAGAGTTTGTCGCCCTGGAACCACGTCAGCACCGGCTTCCCTTGGTAGGTCTGCACCTGGAGGTTCATGGCATCCTGATCACCGGGGATCTGCAAGAACCACACCGGCCGTCCTTGTTTATCCAGGATTTCAGGGCCGGACGGAATTCCGGGGTTCCCGCTGCCGAACAGATTCGCCGCGCAGGGCGCGCCACCATTGATGAACACAAAACCCGCACCGCCATCCGGCTGGTTCACCGTGACGTTGAGCGGCGGCGCCACCAGCTGCGTCTGCGCCACCGCCGCAAGATCTTTCAGGCTGGGTACTGCGGCTGCGTTGGGCGCTGCAGAGCCTGTGGATTCAGGCGCTTTACCGGGTGTCGCCGAGCATGCAGATACCAACACCACGGCTGCCACGGCGACAGCCGATGACGACTTCACTGATTTCAACCGTGTGTGCATCACGAGTTCCAGACGATCGGTGCATGACGAATCCACATGCCGTCCTCGGCGGTGTCGACGAGGAAAGCGGCGAGGTCGGCGCGGTTGATCCGCATGCCGGGTTTTTCGGTGCCTGCTTCCGCGGCCCGCACGGGCCCGCCGGCCGGCTTGTCGGTGAGGGCGACCGCCCTGACGAGAGTCCAGTCGGTATCGGAGGCGCGCACGAGCTTGTCGACACCGGTGTGGTCGACGAAGCCCGCCTTGATGTTGGAGATGTTGACGATGAGTTTGAACAACGGGTTGATGCGAGCCCAGTCGTCACCCGCACCCATCGTGGAGTTGATGACGATCCGGCGGATGTTCTGCTCGCCCATCACGGTCAGGACATTTCGGGTCGCGTCGGTCATGAACATCGGCGGGCTGACGGGCTTGGCCCAGGGATTGTCCGAGGCGCGCGCATTGTTCAGGGTGCTGATCACCGCCTCGGTACCGTGCGCGGCCGTGCGGATATCGTCGATGTTGGACGGCGTGCCCGCAATCAGTTCCACTCCGGCCGGAGCGCGGACGACGTCGGGGTTGCGCACCAAGGCGCGAACGCGATGACCGCGCGCGGCGGCGTACTCGAGTACATGGATCCCGGTGCGGCCGCTGCCGCCGAGGACGAGCAGGGTGGTCATGGTTGTTCCTCCAATGAAATGCATGCGGTAGGCGGGCATCGCCTGCGCGGTCGGTGACGGGTTCTGTCGTCGGTGCAGCTGCTGCTAGCGAGACGTGGTGGCGGTCTGCGCAAGAAGTGCGGCGTTCTCGTTGAGCCGTCGAATGATCGGCCCGGCGACGAACATGGCCAGCCGTAACGCCTCTTGATCACTCGTAGAGAGCGTCCCCATCAGGGTGGCGAGTTTTTGGTTGTCCTCGTCGAGCAAGCGGTCCAGCAGTTCCCGCGCGTTCTCGGTCAATTCGATGATCGTGGCGCGGCCGTCCTCGGGATCGGGCGCGCGCGCGACCAAGTTGCGGCGGTCGAGGCGCTGGATCAACTGGGTCATTGCCGGCTGGCTGACACGAATGGTCTCGCAAAGGGTCGTGAGACGTGTTGGGCCGTCGACGCTCAACGTATGTAACACCTCCATCGCGGAGACGCTGAGCTCCTCGCGATTGAGCAAGTTGCGCGTGGCCAGGAGCGCAGTGTCTCTGATGGCTTCGGCGATCCTGTCGATATCGTCTTCCCGCTTGGCCATACGCCTAATATACATCACTACGCTATGTATCTGAGTGACGTTGCGCACGCTCTTCACGGTCGGTTCAGGCTGCGAACTTTCTCTGAAGTGGTGCGGTTGCACCGGCTTAACCCAAATCGCTCGGGCCGGATTGGGGCACCTGTGCGGTGTCGGCAGATGCAGTTCGGGTGGCCGCCGATCGTCGTGATTTCTGCACGTGGAGACAATTAGTTCCATGGATTATGTATATGCCGGCAGTGCGGGGGAGTTGGCATGCTGAGATCTAGATCACTCCCAGGTTTACCTAGCCCACCAAAACGGTATCCACCGTCGCGTTCAGCGCGTTTGGAGACAACCCGCTTGGAGAGGAACGATCGATGAGGATCAAGAACGTGTGCGCCGGTGCCGCCGTGGCCACCGCCCTGTTCGCCGGGCCCGTCGTGCTGGCCGGCACCGCCAGTGCCGAGCCCGTCCCGATGCCGCCGGCCCCGCCGGCCGGTCCGACTGTTGCCTCGCCGCCGGCGTGGGCGCCGCCCAAGCCGGTCGATCCCGACTGGGCCAACGGCAACCCGCAGGTGTGGGACGCCGGCTGGAACCACTGGGGTGTCTGGGTCGACGGCACCTTCGTCCCCACCTTCTGACCACCCTCCTCGAGAAAAGCCCGGGCCGCAGACGCCCCGGGCTTTTCTTATGTCCTCAGGCGGGCAGCCGCCGGTTGCGTGTCAGCGCTGTCACCGCCGACGCAACCGTCACCAGCACAGCCAACCGCAGCCAGCCGGCGCTGGCGTCACCGGGCACCGTTTGGTACCCGATCTGCTGCTGCAGGGTGTCGTAGACCCCGTTGAGCTCGTCGAGGTTCGACGCGTGGAACATCTGCCCCTTGGTGATCTCGGAGATCTTCTTCAGGGTGGCGTCGTCGACCGGCACCGGCTGACGGATGCCGTTGAGCTCGACGTAACCGTCCGGCGTGCCGAACGAGATCGTCGAGATCGGCACCCCCTGATCGCGGGCCGCCCGGGCCGCGGTGAACGCGCCCCGTGGCTCATCGGGCTCCGAGGGCACCGTCTCCTTGCCGTCGGACTCCAGCACGATCCGCGACGGCGGCGGACCGTCTCCACCGCCGACGATCGCGTCGGCGGTGGAGATGGCCTGCAGTGCGGTGAAGATCGCTTCACCGGTCGCGGTGCGTTCCTCCGGCTTGAGCCCGTCGATGGCGTTGCGCATCTTGGCGCGGTCGGTGGTCGGCGCCACCAACACCGTCGCCGACCCGCCGAAGGCGATCAACCCGAGGTTGATGCCCGGGGTGAGCTCGTCGGTGAACTTCTTCCCGGCCGCCTGCGCCGCGGCCAGCCGGTTGGGCGCCACGTCGGTGGCCCGCATGGACTCCGACACATCGATCACCAGCATGACCACCGCCCGGTCCCGCGGGATCCGCACGTCGTGCGTGGGCCCGGCCAGGGCACACGTCAACAGCAGCAGGGCGGCCACCAGCAGCACCGCCGAGACGTGCCGCCAGCGGTCCCGCTGCACCCGCGCCACCTGGTCCAGGACGTGCAGGTTCGCAAAGCGCAGCACCTGGGTCCGTCGCTTGCGCAGCATCACCACGTACAGCACCGCCACCGCCGCGGCGACCAACGCGAACAGGAAGAACCAGGCGTGGGCGAAACCCGCCAGCGTGATCGGGCCCAGAAATGGCAGCGTCATCGCTGCGCCAGGCTAGGGCGGCGTGCTGACGGCTGACTCCGCGATGAATGTCAACCGGCTGTGACCTCAGTTCACGCAGGGCGTGCGGTCGCCGCTGACCGGCAGCCCATGGTCGGGGGTCGGGTCGTTGTCGGAGCCGTCCTCGGTGCCGAACCACGGCGAGTGTGTCGACGTGGTGGTGGTCGTGGACGTCGACGAGGTTGTCGTGCTGCTGGTCGTCTCGGACTCCGACGCCGTCAGCTTGGTCGGCACCAGGTAGCCGTTGCCGATCACCACGCGGACCTGGCCGGCGGGCAGGTCCTTGCCGGGCACGGTGACCACATCGCCGAGCAACCCCGACAGCTGCTGGGCCACGTCCTCGGCGCCGGTCCCGTAGCTGATGGTGGTCAGGGCGGGCTTGTCTTCGAGCTGCACATCGGGCTTTTCCACCTGGAATCCGCGCTTCTCCAGTGCGTTCGCGACCGTGGATGCCGTCCAGTTGCTCTCGGCGTTGACCACCTGGACCGGGTTGGTGGGGACGGCCTCCGTGGTGGTGACCGGGTTGCCGTCGGAAAATGCTTCGCGCACCTGCGTTTTGATGGCGTCGGGGTCGATGATGTTGACGTCCTGGCCGTTTCGGGTGTCATAGCGCAGCACCGGCAGCGTCCGGTAGACGACGTCGGAGCCGCTGATCGCGCCGAGCCTGCGGAACAGGTCGGAGTCCCAGCCGCCGGACAACACGATGTCCTTGTGCGCGATGGCCATCAACTCGTTGAGCTTGCCGATATCGGTGAACGCGCCGGAATCCTGGAGTTGGCGCATCACCGCGACCAGGAACGCCTGCTGGCGGTGGGTCCGGTCCAGGTCACCGTTCTCCAGGCCGTGCCGCTGCCGGACGAAGGCCAGTGCCTGCGCGGCGTTCAGGGTCTGCTGGCCGGCGGGGAAGTCGGCACCCGAATACTCGTCGTGCACAGCATGATTGAGGCACACCTGGATGCCGCCCAGGCTGGAGGCCAGATCGTAGAAGCCGGCCAGGTTGATCTCGGCGAAGTAGTCGATGGGCACGCCGACCAGGTTGCGCACCGCGCCCAGGGTGGCGGCCCGGCCGGCTTCGCGACCCGCCATCTCCAGCTGTTCGCGGTCGTCGATGCCTTGGTCGGCCAGGTGCTGCTCGGTGTAGAACTTCGTCAGCCCGTACGCCTCTTTGATCTTGATGTTGGTGTAGCCGGGCAGGCGGTGGAACTCGACGTAGTCGTCGCGCGGGATCGAGAACGCGGTGACCTTGTTGGCGGCGTCGATGTGCACCAGGATCAGCGTGTTGGTGTTGTAGCCGCCGGTCTCGGAGTCGCCGGCGTGCAACTGGTCCAGCACCTCCTGCGGCAGGTCGTTGCCGTGCTGATCTTTCCGCGAATCCAAGCCGATGAGCAGGATGGTGATCGGGCCGCCATTGGTGTGGGCGGTCTCGGCCAGCGCCTGGGAGACGGTGAATCCGGTCAGCACGCCGCGGGTGGTCCACCATGCCGCGCCGGACACCGCCACCAGCACGGTGGAAACCACGGCAAGGACGGCGCGGGCCCAGTGGAACCGGCGCCGAGGCGGTTCGGGCATTCGGTGCCGGGCGGCGTCGGGCATATCAGGCGAAGTGTACGACCGAGGCCGCTCCTGCGATAACGCAATAGACGGCGAACGGCAGCAAGGTGCGGTGCTGGAAATAGCGCGTCAGGAACCGCACCGACAGATACGCCGTCGCCGCTGCGACGGCCGACCCGGCCAGCACCTGACCGCCGATACCGTCCCCGGCCGGGCCGGCCAGCTCCGGCAGCTTGAGCACGCCGGCGGCCAGGATGATCGGCGTGGCCAGCAGAAACGCGAACTTCGCGGCGTCCTCGTGGTCCAGGCCGCGCAGCAGGCCGCCGACCATGGTGACCCCGGACCGGCTGATCCCGGCCAGCAGGGCCAGGCTCTGTGCCAAGCCGATGCCGGCGGCCTCCACCGCCCGCAACTCGACGATGGTCCGGGTGCCCGCGCGCCGGCGCTGCAGCACCTCGCCTATGGCAAGAATCACACCGTTGAGGGCGAGGAACACCGCGGCCACCAGCGGGGTGGCGAACAGTGTGCGCAAGGGATGTTCGAGGGCCAAGCCCAGCAGGCCGGTGGGAACCGTGGCGATGACCAGCAGCCAGCCCAACCGCTGCGCTGAGGTGTCGATCCGGCGGGTCCGCACCGACGTCACCAGCGCACCCACGATGCGCACCCAGTCCCGCCGATAGAACACCAGCAGCGCCAGCGCGGTGGCCACGTGCAGGCCCACCACGAACGCCAGGTAAGGGGTGTGGCCGTGCGAATTGCCCTGTGTGACAAGGTCGCTCCACGACCCGCCGAGCCAGGCCGGGACGAGCACCGAGTGACCCAGGCTGGAGATGGGGAACAGCTCGGTGACACCCTGCAGAGCGCCGATGACGACGGCTTGGAGATAGGTGAGCATGGACGCCTATTCGGTTGTGCGACGGTGGAATCGGTCCCGCAGCTGTGGATCGGCCTCCCACCACAGCGCCGGAGCGGCGGCTTCGGACTCGGCGTCCAGTTCGGCATCCAGTTCGGCATCGATGACCGCGGCCTGCCTCTTCTCGTCGGACGACATCGCGCGCATGAGCACCATGAGGAACGGCAGGCCCAGCACATCGCCGAGGATCCACAGGATGCCGGCGCCGACCGACTGGTCCACCCGCGGGCTCGGCCCCCAGGTCCGATCGACGGCCAGGTAGTAGTCCGTGGCGATCAGCGGGCCCAGCCACAGCACGAGGCCCAGCAGGCCGTCGCCCAGGGTCTCGGCAATGCTGATCACCAGCGACAGCATCTGGGGGTACCGACGTGGCACCGGGTCGGCCTGGATGCGCGCGTAGAAGTAGCCGAAACCGATGAGCGCCAGGGTGATTCGGGTCAGTGCCCCGAGTGTCGAGTTCTCCAGCGACGCGACGTACCACGGCGTGAGGTACAGCAGCCACGGGGCGGCCAGCATCAGAATCGAGGTGGTGGCGGGGTGGGTGAGGGCCCGCGCGGCGCGCCCGGCGAGCACCCGGTCGACGACGTCGGCCCCGCCGGCCCGGCGCAGCGCCGTCAGCGGGGTGCCCAGCGCCAGCAGCATCGGGACCACGAACAGCAACAGCAGTACCTGCAGCGCCCGCACCCAGAACAGCACCGGGGCGTACACCCCGACCATGCTCATGGTGGCCACAGCCCAGACCGCGACACCCGCCCAGTAGGCCGTCCGTCGTGCCGCGGTCATCGGCGCGCGGTGACAGCACCATGCGTAGGCGCCGCTCGCCAGCACGAGCGCCGTCGCCGAAGCCGCGTCGACCGTCCACGAGGTGAGCGCGGTGGACAGCGTCAGCGGAGCCACCGCCGGATTCATGGCGGCCAGTATGCGGGCGTTCGCTGTGCATCACCTGCGCGTCGCCGGGCAGTACGATGACTGCCCGATATGAGGTGGACCTGGTGACGACCGAACCTGCTGCGCCCGACTTCCGGCAGCGTCTGCTCACGGCCTTCGAGGAGTCGATCGCCGAAATTGGTTATGCCAAGACGACGATCGCCGACATCGTGCGTCGGGCGCGCACCTCCCGGCGCACCTTCTACGAGCACTTCGCCAGCAAGGAAGAGTGTTTCGTCGGGCTGCTCAGCGAGGCCAACGCCGAACAGGTGCGCCAGATCGCCGCGGCGGTCGACCCGGCGGCGCCGTGGCAGCAGCAGGCCCGACAGGCCATCGAGGCATGGATCGCCTCGGCCGAGGCCCGGCCCGACCTGACGCTGAGCTGGATCCGCGACGGCCCCTCGCTGGGCGCCGCCGGCCGCCAACTCACCCGCGACGCCATGGAGCAGTTCGTCGGCATGGTGCACGGCCTGGTGGACAGCGAGATGTTCCGGGCCGCCGGGATCGGCCCCATCTCGCGGCAGCGGTTGATCATGCTCTTGGGCGGGCTTCGTGAACTCACCGCCGTCACCGTGGAAAACGGCGGGGCGATGAGCGATTTCACCGAGGAGGCGGTGGCGGCCACCATCGCGCTCATCACGCCGGCGTCGTAACTCCTGCTTGTGGGCCGCGGTACATCGCAGTACCGTGGTCGGTACATCGCAGTACCGACATGATGGGTGTGCGTACATGGCCGAAGCGACGACCGACCCGGTCCGGCTGCCGGACGGTCCCCGGTTACCCGGCCTGATCCAGGGGCTGGCGTTCCTGAGCGCGCGGCAACGCGTGCTCGGCGTCGCCGCCCGCCGCTACGGCAGCGCCTTCACCGTGCACGTGCCGTTGTTCGGCAGCGCGGTGGTGCTCGGTGATCGCGCTTTGATCAAGGAGCTGTTCACCACCGGCCCCGACCTGGTCAGCCGCGCCACCACCCTGGGCGCGGTGCTCGGTCCCGGATCGACGTTCAGCCTCAACGGCGACGAGCACCGGCAGCGCCGCAAGCTGCTGGTGCCGCCCTTCCACGGCAAGCGGATGTCGGCCTACGAGACCATCGTCGAGGAGGAGGTCCGCCGCGAGACGGCGACCTGGCCCGAGGGCGTCGAATTCCCCACGCTGGAACCGATGATGCGCATCACCCTCAACGCCATCCTGCGCACCGTGTTCGGTGCCCGCGGCCCCGCGCTGGACGCCTTGCGTGAGCTGTTGCCCCCGATGGTGCCGCTGGCCTCGAAGATGGCGATCCTGCCGCCCGCACTGCGCCGTGACCTGGGCCCGTACAGCCCCTGGGGTCGGGTGCAGCGGGCCCGGCGCCGCTACAACGAGATCATCGCCGGGTTGATCGCCGAGGCGCGCGCCGATCCGCGCTCGGACGACCGCAACGACGTGCTGGCGCTGCTGTTGGGTGCCCGCTACGAGGACGGCTCCCCGATCGCCGACGACCACGTCGCCGACGAACTGCTCACCCTGCTGGCCGCCGGCCATGAGACGACCGCGACGACCCTGGCCTGGACCGTCGAGCGGTTGCGCCGGCATCCCGCCCTGCTGCAGCGGCTGGAGCGCGACGACGCCGAACTGCGCCAGGCCGTCATCTGGGAGGTGCAGCGCACCCGGCCCGTGGTGGAGTTCACCGCCCGGATCGCCGACCAGCGCATCAGGCTGGGGGAGTGGGTGGTTCCGGCCGGCACTGCGATCATCGCCAGCTTCGGCTTGTCGCACGGGTCGGAGGCCAACTTCCGGGACGCCGCCACCTTCGACCCGGACCGGTTCCTGGGCGCGAACCCCGACAATTACACCTGGATCCCGTACGGCGGCGGCATCCGGCGCTGCATCGGCGCGGCCTTCGCCAACATGGAGATGACCGTCACGCTGCGAACGCTGTTGCAGGACTTCACCTTCGGTACCACCACCGCGGCCGGGGAACGCCAACATTCCCGCGGGGTGGCGATCGCCCCCGCCGACGGCGGGCGCGCGGTGGTCTTCCGCCGCCGGCCACCGAACCCGACAACCCAGAAGGAGCACCGTGAGCAGGTCCACGCGTAGAACCATCAGCGGCCGCACCGCCGTCATCAGCGGCGCCGCCTCCGGCATCGGGCGCGCACTGGCGCAGCGCCTTTCGGCACACGGTTGCCCGGTGGCGATCTCGGACATCGACGAGGCCGGGCTCAAGGAGACCGACGCGTCGCTGCCCGGGCCGGTACTGAGTACGGTGCTCGATGTCGCCGACGCGCAGGCGCAGCGCGACTTCGCCGCCCAGGTTGCCGACTGGGCGCCGGTGCCGATCGCCGCGGTGTTCAACAACGCCGGCGTGGCGGTGGCCTCCAGCGTGCTCGACGCCAACCCCGACGACGACAACTGGTTGTGGAACATCAACTTTCACGGTGTGGTCAACGGCACCCGGGCCTTCCTGCCGCTGTTGGTGCGACAGGATTCCGGCGTCATCGTCAACACCTCCAGTGTGTTCGGGCTGGCCGGCATGCCGAACCAGAGTGCCTACTGCGCAGCCAAATTCGCGGTACGCGGCTTCACCGATGCGTTGCGCCAGGAGCTGCGCGGCACCGGGGTCTCCGCGGTCAACGTGCACCCGGGCGGAATCAACACCAACATCGTGCGCAACGCCCGCTTCCGCAAGGATCCCGACGGCCGCGGCCGCACCCACGATCAGATGGTCGCCGAGTTCGCGGCCCTGACCATGACCGAACCGGACAAGGCGGCCGCGATCATCCACCGCGGCGTCGAGGCCGGCAAGGCCCGGGTGCTGGTGGGTCCGGACGCGTACCTGTTCGACGCGCTCACCCGGATCGCCCCGACGCGCTACTACGACGTGATGGGCCGCGTCGAGTCGGTGCTGCGCCGCCGCGCTCGCCGCTGAACCGTCGGGTTGCCAAAAGTCGCCGTTTGTCACCGTGAGGTGACGAGCTAGTGCTGCGGTACGTTGAAAAGATGGTCCGGCCAGCTCAAACGGCGCGCAGTGAGCGCACCCGCGAAGCGCTCCGGCAGGCCGCCCTGGTCCGCTTCCTGGCACAAGGCGTCGAGGACACCTCGGCCGAGCAGATCGCCGCCGATGCCGGGGTGTCACTGCGGACCTTCTACCGACACTTCTCGTCCAAGCACGACCTGCTGTTCGTGGACTACGACGCCGGCCTGGAATGGTTCCGCGCGGCCCTGGCCGAACGGTCCTCCGGAGAGTCGATCGTGGAGTCGGTGCACTCGGCGATCCTGGCCTCGCCGTACGACGTGGAGGCGGTGGCCAAGATCGCCGAGCTGCGCGCCGAGGAATTGGAGCCGGGCCGGATCGTGCGGCACATCCGGCAGGTCGAGGCCGATTTCGCCGAGGTGGTCGAGGAGCATCTGCGCCGCGACCATCCGCCCCGGCCGGGTACCGACGACCAGCTGCGGGTGACGGTGGCGGCCCGGTGCATCGCGGCCGCGGTGTTCGGGGCCATGGAGGTGTGGATGCTGGGCGAGCGGTCGCTGCCCGAATTGGCGCGGCTGTGCAAGACCGCGCTGAACTCACTGGAGACAGGCATCCTGCCGACATAGTTTTGTCAATATTGACAAAACTTGTTCCGGCTGCGAGCCTCGATCGATGCCGGTTTCCACGGATTTCGATGCCATCGTCATCGGTGCGGGCCACAACGGCCTGGCCGCCGCCGCGCTGTTGCAACGCGCCGGGCTGCACACCGCGTGCCTGGACGCCAAGCTCTACGCCGGTGGCATGGCCTCCACCGTCGAATTGTTCGACGGGTACAAGTTCGAGATCGCCGGGTCGCTGCAGTTCCCGACCTCGGCGGTGGTCAGCGCCGAACTCGGGCTCGACGAACTGCCCTGCGTCGATGTCGACGTGATGTCGGTGTCGCTACGCGGAATCGGCGACGATCCGGTGGTCTATTACACCGACCCGATGCGGTTGCTCACCCATCTCAACGAGGTGCACGGCGCCGAAGCGGTCAACGGCATGGCAGGGCTGATGGCCTGGAGTCAGGCACCCACCCGGGCGCTGGGCCGCTTCGACGCGGGGCGGCCGCCCCGCACACTCGACGAGATGTATGCCTGCGCCACAAATGAATTCGAGCGCTCCGCGATCAGCGACATGCTGTTCGGCTCGGTCACCGATGTGCTGAACCGCTATCTGCCGGACGGCGAGAAACACGGCGCGCTGCGCGGCATGCTGTCCTTCCTCGCCGTCAACACCACCTACCGCGGCCCCGACACCCCGGGCAGTGCCGCGGCGCTGGCCTTCGGGCTGGCAGTCCCGGACGAGAATGCCGTGCTGATGAAGAAGCTGCGCGGCGGTATCGGGGCGCTCACCGGCCACCTGCAGCGCCGGCTCACCGACGCCGGCGGCGAACTGCGCCTGCGGGCCAAGGTGGAGCAGATCCTGGTCGACGGCGGCCGCGTCACCGGGGTGCGACTGGAGGACGGGTCCACCGTCACCGCGCCGGTGGTGATCTCGGGTGTCGCCCCCGACCTCACCGTCAACGAACTGGTCGACCCCGCCGCCCTTCCCGCCGACATCCGGGAACGCTTCGCCCGTATCGACCACCGCGGCAGCTATCTGCAGATGCACTTCGCGCTGGACGGTATTCCCACCTTCGCCGAGCCCTACGGCATCCTCAACGATCCCGAGATGCAATCGGCCATCGGTCTTTTCAACACCCCTGAGGAGTTGCAGCAGCAGTGGGAGGACAGCCGGCGCGGCATCGTGCCCGCCGACCCGGCGATCGCGATGCAGCTGCCGTCGGTGCACGACCCCGACCTCGCGCCGCCGGGGAAGCACGCGGTGTCGGCGTTCTCGCTGTGGTTCCCCATCCAAGCCGGTGCGGCGTCCTACGGTGAACTCAAAGCCGAGATGGGCCGGCGCGTCATCGAGAAGATCACCCGCATCGCACCGGATTTCGAGAAGCTGATTACCCGGCACACCACCTTCACGCCCAAACACATGGGCACCATGTTCGGCGCGCCCGGCGGGGACTACTGCCACGGCCTCATCCATCCCGAACAGATGGGACCGAACCGGCCCGGCGCATGCGGCTATGCCGACCAACCCCTCCCGATCGACGGCCTGTACCTCGGCAGCGCCGGCTGCCACGGCGGACCCGGCATCACCTTCATCCCGGGCTACAACGCCGCCCAGGCGGTGCTGGGCGGCTGAGCGTCCGATGGCTCAGTCCTGGCGCTCCTGCAGCTGGGCCATCCAATCCCTGGGCACCCGCCCACGCGGCCCCGGCACCGGCTGCTCGACCGGATGGCATTGCGGGGCAGCCAGTTCCGGACCGTCATAGTAGGCGTTGGTGTCGTAATTCCAGAACCAGTCCTCATCCGGCTCGAAGCTGCGGATGACGGGATGCCCGGACTGGCGCCAATGCGCCTGTGCGTGACGCGCGAGGGAATCGTCGCAGCAGCCGATGTGTCCGCACGCCGCGCAGCGCCGCAGGTGCACCCACCACCCTCCGGCGTCCTCACATTCCACACATCCGGTACCGCTGGGTGGCACATTCGGGTCGACGTCGGGCGCAGCAGAGGCCATGGCTCGAGCTTACTGGCCGACAAGCGTTTGCATCGATGAGATGGAATCAGCCTGAGCAAAACCGTTCCCGTGAAACCCACCTGCAAAATTCGATATTGACG
Organism: Mycolicibacterium cosmeticum; assembly: GCF_000613185.1. NCBI lineage: Bacteria > Bacillati > Actinomycetota > Actinomycetes > Mycobacteriales > Mycobacteriaceae > Mycobacterium > Mycolicibacterium cosmeticum. The sequence goes on along the minus strand of NZ_CCBB010000001.1, from coordinate 2,113,958 downwards.
TCGACGTTCCTCCGATTACTGCTTTTGACAGCTAACTTGTGCGGCCTTAACGTCCGCGCGATGAGCGGGTCGGCGCAGCTGAGCAAGTCCATGGATGCCGTGGGCGAGTTCGTCGTGCTGTCCGCGGAGACTCTCACCCACACGTTCCGACGGCCGTTCGCCTGGCGGGAACTGTTCGAACAGATCTCGTTCGTCGCCCGGGTGTCCATCTTCCCGACCATCATGCTGTCCATCCCCTACACCGTGCTGATCGTCTTCACCCTCAACATCGTGCTGCTGGAAATCGGCGCGGGCGACCTCTCCGGGGCGGGGGCGGCACTGGCCTCGGTGACCCAGGTCGGGCCGGTCGTCACCGCCATCGTCGTCTCCGGGGCCGGAGCCACCGCGATGTGCGCCGACCTGGGCGCCCGCACCATCCGCGAGGAGATCGACGCGATGAAGGTGATCGGCGTCAATCCCATTCAGGCCCTAGTGGTTCCCCGCGTCATCGCCGCCACCTTCGTGGCGTTGATGTTGTACTCGGTGGTCGCCGTCGTCGGGCTCACCGGCAGCTACATCTTCGTGGTCTACGTCCAGCACGTCACCCCCGGTGCCTTCGTCGCCGGCCTCACCCTGCTGACCGGGCTGCCCCAGGTGATCGTGTCGCTGGTGAAGGCCCTGCTGTTCGGCCTGTCGGCCGGGCTGATCGCCTGCTACAAGGGCCTTTCCGTGGGCGGCGGCCCGACCGGTGTCGGCAACGCCGTCAACGAGACGGTGGTGTTCGCCTTCATGGCCCTGTTCCTGATCAACATCCTGGCGACAGCACTGGGCGTCAAGGTGGCGCCGTAATGACCGACTCCACCGCCACCAGACGCACCGTCGTCGACCGGCTGCGGACCCTGGGGGAGCAGACGGCCTTCTACGGCCAGTCACTGGCCTTCATCGGCGACGCCGTTCGGCGCTACCCCGGCGAGGTGCTGCGGCTCATCGCCGTCATGGGTATGGGCACCGGCGCGCTGGCCGTCATCGGCGGCACCGTCGTCATCATCGGCTTCCTCACCCTGTCCACCGGTGCCCTCATCGCGGTGCAGGGCTACAACACCTTGTCCAATGTCGGCATCGAGGCGCTGACGGGCTTCCTGTCCGCCTTCCTCAACGTCCGGTTCATCGCCCCCGCCACCGCGGGGGTCGCCCTGGCCGCCACCATCGGCGCCGGCGCCACCGCACAGCTGGGCGCCATGCGGATCAACGAGGAGATCGACGCCCTGGAGGTCATGGGCATCCGGGCCATCACCTATCTGGTGTCCACCCGCATCGTCGCCGGGGTCGTCGTGGTCATCCCGCTCTACACCGTGGCCGTGCTGATGTCGTTCCTGGCCACCCAATTCGGCACCACCGTCATCTATGGCCAGTCCAACGGCGTCTACCAGCACTACTTCTCCACCTTCCTGCGGCCGATGGACCTGGTGTGGTCGTTCGTCGCCGCGCTGTCCATGGCGGCCGCGGTCATGGTGGTGCACACCTACTACGGCTTCACCGCCTCCGGCGGCCCGGCGGGCGTGGGGGAGGCCGTCGGTCGGGCGGTGCGAACCTCGGTCACCGCAACGGTATTCGTCCTGCTCACCATCACACTGTCCGTCTACGGCCAGTCGGGCAACTTCCACCTGTCGGGCTAGGCCGCATGACCGACAGCGCCCGCCGCGAGAAGATCGACCCGATCTGGTACGCGCCCATCCTCTTCGTCGTGATCGGGGCACTGATCGCACTGACCGCCCTGCTGTTCAACGGGACACTGCGTTCCTTCGTGCCGGTCACCCTGGTATCCGACCGGGCCGGCCTGGTGATGGAGAACGGCGCCAAGGTCAAACTGCGCGGGATCCAGATCGGCGAGGTCGGGGCCATCGGCACGCACGACGGGCTCGCCGCTTTGGACCTCAAGCTCGACCCCGGGCCGTTCGCCTACCTGCCCAGCAACGTCGAAGCAGAGATCAAGTCCAGCACCGCCTTCGGCGCCAAATACGTCGACCTGATCATCCCGGACGACCCCAGCTCCCAGCCGCTGCGCTCCGGCGCGGTGCTGCAGTCCCGCAACGTCACCGTCGAGGTGAACACCGTCTTCGAGAACCTGCAGTCGGTGGTGCACGCCATCGACCCGGCGAAGCTCAACTCGGTGCTGTCGGCCGTCGCACAATCGTTGCGCGGCAAGGGGGACCGCATCGGCGAGGCCATCACCTCGGCCAACAACCTGCTGCTGACCGTGAACCCGCGGATGCCCACCGTCCAGCGCGACTGGCAGCTCTTCGGCCAGACCACCGCCGCCTACTCCGCCGCCGCCCAGGACATCCTGTCGATCCTCGACTCGGCCGCAACCACCAGCACCACCATCACCACGAACGCCCAGGCGCTGGACACCCTGCTGCTGTCCGCGATCGGATTCGCCCGCTCCGGTATCGACACCGTCGGCGGCAACCAGACAAACCTGGTGCGCGCCATGAACATCCTGGACCCCACCACCAACCTGCTGCTGAAGTACTCGCCCACCTACACCTGCCTGTTCCAGGGCGCACAGTGGTTCCTGGAGCACGGCGGCCGGGATGCCATGGGCGGCAACGGTAAATCCGTCATCATGGACGCCGCGATGCTCGCCGGCGACGATCCCTACCGCTTCCCGGACAACCTGCCCATCGTCAACGCCAAGGGCGGACCCGGCGGTAAACCCGGCTGCGGCTCGCTTCCCGACGTCAGCAAGAACTTCCCGGTCAAATACCTGGTCACCGACACCGGATTCGGCACCGGACCGGATATCCGGACCAACCCGGGTATCGGTTTCCCGGGCTGGGCCAACTACTTGCCGGTCACCCGGGCGGTGCCGGAGCCACCCAGCATCCGGTACAACGGCCCGCCCGCCCCCGGGCCCTTCCCACCCCAGTTCGCACCCGGTCCGCCACCACCTCCGGCACCCGAAACCCCGAATCCCTAGGACATCTCATGCGACGAGCCAGCATCGCCGGCACGGTGATACGCGTGGCGCTGTTCACCGCCATGTGCCTGGTCTTCCTGTTCGTGCTGTTGACGGTGTTCGGGCAGTTCCGGTTCGATTCCCGCGCCACCTTCCACGCCGTGTTCACCAACGTGTCCGGGCTCAAAGAAGGCAACTTCGTCCGCATCGCCGGCGTCGAGGTCGGCAAGGTCGGCTCGATGACACTGCAGAAGGACGGCACCGTGCACGTCGACTTCGCCATCGACAAGAACCTGACCCTTACCGAGGGCACCACCGCGGCGGTGCGCTACGAAAACCTGATCGGTGACCGGTATCTGGCCCTGGAGGAGGGCGCCGGATCGGTGCGCCGGCTGACCCCCGGCGAGACCATCCCCAAGGAACGCACCTCACCCGCCCTCGACGTCGACGCCCTCATCGGTGGATTCCGCCCACTGTTCCGGGCACTGGATCCCGACCAGGTCAACGCGCTGTCCGGGGAACTGCTCAAGGTGTTCCAGGGCCAGGGCGGGACCATCTCGTCGGTGCTGGCGCAAACCTCCGCGCTGACGACCACGCTGGCCGGGCGCGATCAGCTGATCGGTCAGGTGATCACCAATCTCAATACGGTGCTGGGCACCTTCGCCGCACGGGACGAACAGTTCTCGGCAGGGCTGGACAAGCTCTCGGAGTTGGTCCAGGGCTTGTCGGACCGCAGAACCGACATCGCGCACGGTGTCGCGCACATCAGCGCCGCGACGGCCACCATCGCCGATCTGTTCACCGACATGCGACCGCCACTGAAAGAGGCCGTGGTGCAGACTGATCGGGTGTCCGGCCAGATCGAGGCCGACCATGCCTACGTCGACGATCTGGTGAAGACACTGCCCGACGCTTACCAGATCCTGGCCCGCAACGGGCTCTACGGCGACTACTTCGGCTTCTACCTGTGTGACGCCATCCTCAAGGTCAACGGCAAAGGCGGCCAACCGGTGTTCATCAAACTCGCCGGCCAGGACACGGGACGGTGCACACCCGAACGGGGCGAGCGCAGCGACGGGGGACGATGATGAAGCTGAAGAAACCCACCTTCACACCCCTCGCCGAGCGCAACCGGATCACCGTCGGTGTCGTCGGCACCGTCATCGTCGCGCTGGTGGTCGTCGCCGCGTTCTCCTATGACCGGCTGCCGTTCATCAAAGGCACCTCCGATTATTCGGCCTACTTCGCCGAGGCCGGCGGCATCAAACCCGGCAGCGATGTGCGCGTCTCGGGCCTGTCGGTCGGGCGGGTGTCCGACATCCATCTGGAAGGCACCAAGGTCCGCGTGGATTTCACCGTCAAGGACGGCGTCGGCCTCGGTGACCGCACCGAGGCCGCGATCAAGACCGAGACCGTGCTCGGCACCAAGATGCTGGAGGTCACCCCGCGCGGCGACGGCACGCTGACCGGCACCATCCCGCTGGAGCGCACCACCTCGCCCTACGACCTGCCGAGCGCGCTCGGCGACCTGACCACCGCCATCAGCGGCCTGGACACCACCCAATTGTCCTCGGCGCTCACCACATTGGCCGACACCTTCAAGCAGACGCCGGCCGACCTCAAACTCGCCCTGGACGGTGTCGCGCAATTCTCCGACACCCTCAACGCGCGTGACGCGCAGCTGCGCAACCTGCTTGGCAACGCCAACAAGGTCACCGCGGTGCTGGCCAAGCGCAGCGACCAGATCGCCGGCCTGGTGGTCAATGCCAACGCGCTGCTGGCCGAACTGGTGGCCCAACGCGACGCGGTGGACGGTTTCATGACCAACCTGACCGCGGTGGCGCAGCAGATCTCCGGGCTGGTCGCCGACAACAAGGCCGCCCTCAAACCCGCACTCGACAAACTCAACGGCGTGCTGTCCATCCTGGACAACCGCAAGAAGGAACTGCAGCGCACCGTGACGCTGTTCCGCCGGTACGCGATGTCCTTCGGCGAGGTGCTCGGGTCGGGACCGTACTTCAAGGCGTCCCTGGTGAACCTGCTGCCCGGCCAATTCGTCCAGCCGTTCATCGACGCCGCGTTCTCCGACCTCGGCCTGGACCCGAACGTCAAACTACCCTCGGAACTGGTCGACCCCGCGATCGGGCAGCCGGGCACCCCCGCGCTGCCGGTGCCCTACCCGCGCACCGGTCAAGGCGGCGAACCGAATCTCACCCTGCCCGACGCCATCACGGGCAACCCCGGAGATCCGCGCTATCCCTACCGGGAACCGCTGCCCGCGCCGGCGCCCGGCGGACCACCGCCCGGACCGCCGGCCCCGGCACCACCGGGGATCGTCGGCCCGGTGCCGTACACCGGCCCCACCCCGGTGTACGTCCCCGCCCCCGGCGAGCCCGGAGGCCAACCATGAGAGGTCACGCACGCCTGCTGACGGCAGCGGCCCTGGTGGTCATCCTGGCCGCCGGGATCTCGGTGGTGGCCACCCCCTGGTGGAAACACGTCGCCAAGGACACCTTCATCGCGTACTTCGCCAACGCCAACGGCCTCTACACCGGCGACGAGGTGCGCATCCTCGGCGTGGCCGTCGGCACCGTCGACAAGATCGAACCGCAACCGCACACCACCAAGGTGACCTTCTCCGTCGACGCGCAGTACCCGGTGCCCGCCGACGTGAAAGCGGCCATCCTGTCGCCGTCACTGGTCAGCGCCCGCGCCATCCAACTGGTGCCCGCCTACGACGGCGGACCGAAACTGGCTGCGGGAGCCGCCATCCCGCAAGACCGCACCGCCGTCCCGGTGGAATGGGACGATTTCCGCCAACAGCTGGAAAAGCTCACCGCGTCCCTGCAGCCACAAACCCCCGGCGGCCCCAACTCCGTCGGCGAGCTCATCAACAGCACCGCGGAGAACCTGCGCGGCGAGGGCGACACCGCCCACGACACGGTGATCAAGCTGTCCCAGGCACTTTCGGCGCTCGGCGACCACAGCACCGACATCTTCAGCACCGTGCGCAATATGCAGCTGTTGGTGTCGGCGCTGACCTCCAGCAGCGATCTGCTGGCCGCCTTCAACCAGAACTTCGCCCAGGTCAGCACCGTGCTGACGAACACCCCCGACGAAGTCGCCGACGCCACCGGCAGCCTGGACGCCGCGGTCGGCGACCTGCGCGGCTTCGTCGCGGAGAACCGGGAATCCCTGGGCACCACCTTCGACCACTTCAACCAGATCACCACCGCACTCAACGACAGCCGTACCGACATCAAGCAGGTACTGCACATCGCGCCGACGGTGTTCCAGAACTTCGTCAACATCTACCAACCCGCCCAGAGCGCGATCACCGGCATCCTGGCGCCGGTCAACTTCGCCAACACCGTCCAGTTCCTCTGCAGCGCCGTGCAAGCCGCGTCCCGGCTGAACTTCGAACAATCCTCGAAACTGTGCGTGCAATACCTGGCGCCCATCGTGAAGAACCGGCAGATGAACTTCTTCCCGATCGGCGGCAACCCGTTCGTGGGCACCATGGCGCGGCCGAACGAGATCACCTACAGCGAGGACCGGCTACGGCCGCCGGGTGATCCGCTGCTCCCGCCACCGCCCCAGCCGCCGCCGGACCCGATGCAGGTGCTGGCGGCCGAGGCGCCACCGGCGACGACGCCCGATCCCGCGGCCGGGCTGCCCGGCCTGATGGTGCCCACCCCATGACGCGGTCGGTGCTGGCCGCGCTGTTGCTGGCCTGCGTGGCGATGATCCCGGGATGCCAATGGCGCGGCCTGAATTCGCTGAGCCTGCCCGGCACCGAGGGCGGCGGTGACGGTTCTTACACCATCCAGGCACAGCTGCCCGACGTCGTCGTCATCCAGCAGAACACCCGGGTCCGGGTCGCCGACGTCAACGTCGGCAACGTCACCAAGATCGAGGTGCAGGACTGGCACGCCCTGGTCACCATGCGCATCAACGGGGATGTGCACCTGCCCGCCAACAGCACCGCCAAGGTCGGCCAGACCAGCCTGCTGGGCTCCATGCACATCGAACTGGCTCCACCCACCGACGAAGCGCCGCAAGGACAATTGCACGACGGATCGCTGATACCGCTGTCCCGGGCCGCCACCTACCCGACCACCGAGCAGACGCTGGCCTCGGTGTCCATCCTGCTCAACGGTGGCGGGCTGGGGGAGTTGCAGGAGATCAACCAGACCTTCGCCAAGGCGCTGGCCGGTCGCGAGGCCGATATGCGCAGCCTGCTCACCCAGCTGGATACCTTCATCACCGGAGTCAACGCGCAGACCGATGACATCATCACCGCCACAGAGCATCTCAACTCGCTGGCCGGCCAGTTCGCCGCCAACGACCGGACCGTCGACAAGGCACTGACCACGCTGCCGCAGGCGCTGGCCGTCCTCGCCGACACCCGCACCAAGCTGGCCGATGCGATCGACGGGCTGGGTAAGTTCAGCGCCGTCGCCAATTCGACGGTCACCCAGAGCAAAGAGGCGCTGGTGAACAATCTGCGCAATATCGGTCCGGTGCTGCGCTCGCTGGCCGACGCGGGGCCGTCGCTGACCAAAGGGCTGGACTTCCTGTCCACCTACCCGTGGGTGAAAAGCAACCTGTCCAAATGGTTCCGCGGGGATTTCGCCAATATCACCCTGGTGCTCGACCTGACGCTGAGCCGGCTGGACAGCAGCATCTTCACCGGAACCCGCTGGGAGGGTGACCTCACCGAGCTCGAGATGCAATGGGGCCGCACCATCGGGCAGATGCCCAGCCCCTACACCGCAGGCAATCCGCTCATCGCGCCCTACCACTTCGGGGGGTACTGAGCATGCTGCGCCTGCACCGCAAGGTCTGGATCCAGCTGGCGATCCTGGCCGCCGTCACCGTGATCTCGGTGGGAGTCATGGCCTTCGGCATCGTGAACGTGCCCGCACTGCTGGGTTACGGCCGCTACACGGTGTCGCTGGACCTGCCGACCTCGGGAGGGTTGTACGAGAGTTCGGTGGTCACCTACCGCGGAGACGAGGTAGGCCGGGTCACCGGTATCGGGGTCACCAAGGACGGTGTGCGGGCGACCCTGACCCTGAAGACCTCCACCCCGGTGCCCGCCGACGTGTCGGCGGCCGTGCACAGCCGCTCAGCCGTCGGGGAGCAGTTCGTCGAACTCGTCCCGGGCGCCGACGGTGGCCCCGCGCTGCGCGACGGTGATGTCATTCCCGTCGGCAAGGTGTCGGTGCCGCCCGACATCGGCGCCCTACTGGACGCCACCAACCGTGCCCTGCAAGCCATTCCGCAGGACAACCTGAAGACCGTCGTCGACGAGGCCGCCAAGGCCGTCGGCGGGCTGGGGCCCGAACTCTCCCGCATCGTGGACGGCTCGACCGCGCTGGCCATCGAGGGCGGCAAATCCACCGACCAGCTCGGCCGGCTCATCGACGAGGCGCCCCCGGTGCTGGATTCCCAAGTCCAGACCGCGGATTCGATCCAGACGTGGGCCGCGCACACCGCATCACTGTTCGGGCAGTTCAAGGCCCAGGATCGGGCCTTCGCCGATCTGCTGACTCAGGGCGGCCCCACGCTGGACGAGGGCCGGCGGCTGTTCGACCGGGTGGCGCCCGCGCTGCCGGTGCTGCTGGCCAACCTGGTCAGCCTCGGCGATATCGCGGTGACCTACCGCAACGACATCGAGCAGTTGCTGGTGTTGTTCCCGCACGGCACCGCCGTCATGTCGGCGATCGCCGTCGCGGACTCCGGGGTGAAACAGGCTTACAACGGTATCTATCTCGACTTCAACCTCAACCTGAACCTGCCGCCCCCGTGCAACACCGGCTTCCTCCCGGTACGCCAGCAGCGGGCGCCGTCGGAGCAGGACTACCCGGACCGCACCGCCGGTGAGCTGTACTGCCGGGTGCCACAGGATTCGGACCTGAATGTCCGTGGTGCACGCAACATCCCGTGCGAGACGAAGCCGTGGAAGCGGGCTCCGACGGTGGAGATGTGCGAGAGCGACGAGGATTACGTCCCGCTGAACGAGGGCTACAACTGGAAGGGCGACCCGAACGCGACGCTGTCCGGGCAGAGCGTGCCGCAGTACCCGCCGGGGACGCCGCCGCTGTCCACCCCGGAGGGCGCCGCCCAGGCTGCGCCGAGTCCGGCGCCGACTCCACCGCCGGTGCTGGCCTTCCCCTACGACCCGGCCACCGGGGACTACATCGGCCCCGACGGCCGCCGCTACACCCAGGGTGATCTGGCTAATCCGGGTAACCGGACGTGGCAGTCGATGTTGGTGCCACCGGGACGGTAGCCGGTCACGTGTGGTTGTTGTTCTCCCGCCACGCCCGCTCGAACGGCAACCGCCATGCGTTCGGCGCGATCAATTGGTGGATGGCGTTGGGGCCCCAGGTGCCGGGCTGGTAGACCTTGGCCGGGGGCGGGTCCTCCAGCAGTTGCACCGAACGCTCCCAAAGGGATTCGATGCCCTCGGCGGTGGTGAACAGGGTGTGGTCACCGCGCATGGCATCCAGGATCAGCCGCTCGTAGGCTTCCAGCACGTCGCCACCGGTGGCGATCTCCCGGGTGGAGAACTGCATGGACATCTTGTCCAGCTTCATGCCGGGGCCGGGACGCTTGCCGTAGAACGACAGTGACACCTTCGAGTTGTCGGCCAGGTCGAAGGTCAGGTGGTCGGGCCCCTGCGAACCGACCCCGGACCCGGCCGGGAACATGGTGCGCGGTGCCTCCTTGAAGGCGATCGAGATGATCCGCATGCCCTCGGCCATCTTCTTGCCGGTGCGCAGGTAGATCGGCACGCCGGCCCAGCGCCAGTTGTCGATACCCACCTTCAGCGCGATGAACGTCTCGGTGTCGGAATCGCGTGCCACCCCGTCGAGTTCGCGGTAGCCGACGAACTGGCCGCGCACCACGTCGGCGCACTTGATGGGCAGCATGGAGCGGAACACCTTGTTCTTCTCCTCGCTGATGGCCCGCGGCTCCAGCGCGGTCGGTGGTTCCATCACCACGAACGCCATCACCTGGAACAGGTGGGTGACCACCATGTCCTTGTACGCGCCGGTGCTCTCGTAGAAATTGGCGCGCTCGTCCAGGCCGAGCATCTCGGGGATGTCGATCTGGATGTGGTCGATGAAGTTGCGGTTCCAGATCGGCTCGAACAGCCCGTTGGCGAACCGGAACGCCAGGATGTTCTGCGCCGCTTCCTTGCCCAGGAAGTGATCGATGCGGAAAACCTGGCGTTCCTTGAAGGTCTCGTGCACGAAGTCGTTGAGCGCCACCGCGCTGGCCAGGTCGGTGCCGAACGGTTTTTCCATCACGACGCGGGAGCGGTCCACCAGGTCGGCCTCGCGCAACATGGTGATCACCGCCCGTGCGGCCTTGGGTGGCACCGAAAGATAATGCAGCCGTTGGGCATTACCGCCGAGCCGGGCCTCGGCCTCGGCGACCGCCGAAGCCAGCGCCGCCGGCCCGGCGCCCTGCGGTACATAGGTGACGATCTTGGCGAAGTTGGCCCACTGCTCGTCGGTGAGTTTGTGCGTGCCGAACCGTTCGATGGACTCCTTGGCCAGCGCGCGGAACTCGTCGTCGGTGAGATCCTCCAGCGAGGTACCGACCACCTGGATGTCGGGCGCCAGTTCCGACTGGTCCAGGTACGCCATCCCGGGCAGGAGTTTGCGTTTGGCGAGGTCACCGGTCGCCCCGAACAGCACGATGACGTGGGGTTCGAGCGGATCGGTGTCCCGGCGATGGGGGCGGGCGCCCGGCGCGGGATAGGCGATGGTCTGCGGGTTGTCTGGCTTGGAGTCGGCCACCCCGGTGATGCTTCCACCGGTAGGTGAACTCTGCACGACATCGAGGCGGTCAATTGCCGCCTCCGCACGCCGCCCGGTGGTTAGTGTCAGCCCATGGCAACCAGTGACTCCCGCGAAGTGGTCATCGAAGCGACACCGGAGGACATCCTCGCCGTGATCGCCGACGTCGAGTCGACCCCGACATGGTCGCCGCAGTACCAGAAGGCCGAGGTCGTCGAGACCGACGACGAGGGCCGGCCCCGGATCGTGAAACAGACCATCAAGACCGTCGGCATCACCGACGAACTGACCGTCGAATACACCTGGGAACCCGCCAAGGTCAGCTGGGTGCTGCTGAAAGCGGGCCAGCTCAAAGCGCAACAGTGCAGTTACACGCTCACCCCGCAGGGCGACAACACGAAAGTCCGGTTCGACATCACCGTCGAACTGGCCATCCCGCTGCCGGGGTTCCTGCTGAAGAAGGTGATGAAGGGCGCGCTCGAGGTCGCCACCGACGGGCTGCGCAAGCAAGTGCACAAGGTCAAGAAATCCGGATAGTGGGACCGTTGTCCGGGGTCCGCGTCCTGGAACTCGGCGGGATCGGACCGGGTCCCCACGCCGGCATGATGCTGGCCGATCTGGGCGCCGATGTGGTGCGGGTGCGGCGGCCCGGTCAACGGGAGCTGCCGCCCGAGAGCGTCGACCTGATGCACCGCGGCAAGCGGGTGGTTGACCTGGACGTGAAGGCCGACCCGGAGGCGCTGTTGAGCCTCGCCGCCAAAGCCGATGTGCTGCTGGACTGTTTCCGGCCCGGCACCTGCGAGCGCCTGGGCATCGGCCCCGACGAGTGCGCGCGGCGCAACCCACGGCTGATCTTCACCCGCATCACCGGCTGGGGTCAGGACGGCCCCCTGGCCCGGACCGCCGGGCACGACATCAACTACCTGTCGGTGACCGGAGCGCTGAGCGCCATCGGATACCGGGACCGGCCGCCGGTGCCGCCGCTGAACCTGGTGGCCGATTTCGGTGGCGGGTCGATGCTGGCGGTGGTCGGCATCGTCGCCGCGCTCTACGAACGGGAACGATCCGGACGTGGGCAGGTGATCGACGCCGCGATGGTCGACGGGGTCAGCCTGCTGGCACAGATGATGTGGACCATGACGGCCACCGGCGCGCTGCGCGACGAGCGCGAGTCGTTCCTGCTCGACGGCGGCGCACCGTTCTACCGGGTGTACGAGACTTCGGACGGCGGGTACATGGCCGTCGGCGCCATCGAACCGCAGTTCTTCGCCCAGCTGCTGACCGGTCTCGGGCTGCGCGCCGACGAGGTGCCGGCCCAGTCCGACCGCGACCGCTACGACGAGATGCGCGCCATCTTCGCGGCCCGGTTCGCCGCCCGCACCCGCGCCGAGTGGACCGAGATCTTCGCCGGCACCGACGCCTGCGTCACCCCGGTGCTGACCTGGGCGCAAGCATCCAGCAACGCGCACCTGCGGGCCAGGTCCACCCTGGTCGACGCGCACGGCGTGGACCAGGCCGCGCCGGCGCCACGGTTCTCCCGGACCTCCGCGGGACCGGTCGGGGCGCCACCACAAAACGCCACCCCGATCGACCGGATCGCTTGGTGACGATTCGCTTACGTTTCGGATAAAATTAGCCCTCGGAAGCGTTGCACGAGGCTGAATCGCGAATTAGATTTGCCGATATGGCCGTCAGGGCAACCCGGGAAGTCGTCTTCGACGCCCTCCCCGAGGAGATACTGGACGCTATCGCCGATATCGACGCGGTCCCGTCGTGGTCGTCGCTGCACCGGGAAACCGAAGTGCTCGACCGGCATCCGGACGGCCGCCCGCACCACGTCCGGGCAACGCTCAAGATCATGGGCTTCACCGACAAGGAGCTGCTCGAATACCACTGGGGTGAGAACTGGGTGGTCTGGGACGCCGCGGACACCCTCACCCAGCGCGGCCAGCACGGTGAATACAACCTCACCCGCGAAGGCGACCGCACCCGGGTCCGCTTCGACATCATCATCGACATCGCTGCGCCGATCCCCGAGTTCATCATGCGGCGCGCCAAGAAGATCGTCCTCGACACCGCCGTGGACAGCCTGCGCCAGCAGGTGACGGACAAGTACTCAGCCTGAGCCGAACGGAATCTCCGCCGCCGGCGGCTGGTTGTGGCCAATATGCCCACCGGAGTTGTGCTCGATCCCGACCGTACCGCCCCCAACCACGTCGCCGACGCCATCGACCAGGCCCGCCGCGCCTACGACGCGGGTGTCCGCCAGTTGTGGATCGCCCAGCAGTTCGACCATGACGCCATCTCGCTGGCCGGCTACATCGGGGCCGCCGTGCCGGGCCTGGGGGTCGGCACGTTCGTGGTGCCCGTCAACCCGCGCCACCCGCTGATCGTCGCCGCGCAGGCGCAGACCGCGCAGGCGGCCACCGGCGGCAACTTCAGCCTCGGGCTCGGCGCTCACGCGCCAGAGCAGGCCGCCTTCGGCACCGCCTGGCCGAACACCGTGGGGCGGCTGCGTGAGCACCTGCAGGTGCTGCGGTCCATCCTCGACACCGGCACCGTCGATTTCCACGGTGACCAGTTCACCGCGGCGCCGGAATGGCCGGTCGCGGTGGCGGGTGGCTCACCGCTGCCGGTCTACGTTGCGGCCATGGGGCCCAAGGCGTTACGCGTCACCGGCGAGCTGGCCGATGGCACCCTGCCCTACCTGGCCGGCCCGCGCACCCTGGAGGAGTTCATCGTGCCGACCATCTCGGCGGCCGCCGCCGATGCCGGCCGGCCCGCACCCAAGGTGATCGCCGCGGTGCCGGTGCTGGTGACCGACGACGTCGAGCATGGCCGGGCGGCCGCCGCCGAGGCCCTCGCGTTCTACGCCACCATCCCGTCGTACGCGAAGGTCATCGAACGCGAGGGCGTCGACTCGATCACCGAACTGGCCGCCGTGGGCACCGCGGCGCAGGTGACCCGCCAGTTGCAGCGCTACCGCGACGCCGGGGCCACCGACATCGTGCTGAGCCCGCTGGTCCGGACCGGTATCGCGGCACTGGAGCCGATCTGGGACGTGGCGGCCGCGCTGTAAGCGGCACGAAACAGGGCCGCAACACCGCTGCCCTACCCTGCGCTCATGCGGCCTCAACGGCGATCGGCGCTGCTCGACCACCTGGTGGCCGACCGTGCGGGCTCCTCGCAGCAGGCCGTGCTGGGTGAATTGCGCCGGGCCATCCTCGACGGCGGTGTCCCGCCCGGGACGCCCATCCCGCTGGCCGAGGTGGCCGAGGTGTTCGGCGTCAGCCAGATCCCGGTGCGCGAGGCGTTGAAGACCCTGGTCGGCGAGGGGCTGGTGGGGCAACGGCGCAACGCCGGCTACACCGTCGCGCTGCTGACCGCCCAGGAGTTGCGCGAGATGTACATCGTGCGGGAGACGCTGGAATCGGCGTCGCTGGCGGCGGCCGTCGCCAACGCCACCGACGCCGACCGGGCCGCGGTGATCGCCGCCAACGACGTTCTGGAACAGGCGGTTCGGGACGGCGACGGGGTGGCCTACCACCGCGGCAGCCGCGCCTTCCATGCGGCGCTGACGAGGCCGTCGCGGATGCACCGGCTGCTGCACATGCTCGAAGCGGCGTGGAATGTCACCGAACCCGTGCAGTCCATGGTGCATGTCGGGCGCGAGGACCGCGCCCAGTTGCACGCCGATCACGGCGCCATGCTGGCGGCCTTCCTGGCCGGGGATGCCGGGAGGCTGTTGGCCACCTCCGAGGAGCACGCGGCGCGGTTGAACGCCGTGATCGCGACGCTGCCGACGGACACCGGCCTCCTTGCCTAGCTGGCAATATATTTTCTTCGCAATCAATCCATAGTCGTTGTGAAACGCCAGGGAAACACCTGGTTTCTAGCGTCACCGGCTATGACCGATACCGTCATCCCCAAGAACGACCTGCCTCCCGGCGCCATGGTCGGCGCCGGTGACATCGTGGAAGCGGCCGGTCACCCGGTCGGCGGTGGTGAGATCAAGCCCGGGTACGACCCGCGGCTGACCAATGAAGACCTGGCCCCGCTGCGCAAGCAGACCTGGGGCTCCTACAACATCTTCGCGTTCTGGATGTCCGATGTGCACAGCGTCGGTGGCTACGTCACCGCGGGCAGCCTGTTCGCCTTGGGTCTGGCCAGCTGGCAGGTGCTGGTCGCGCTGCTGGTGGGCATCAGCATCGTGTACTTCCTGTGCAATCTGGTGGCCAAACCCAGCCAGTTGGCCGGTGTGCCGTATCCGGTGATCTGTCGCACCGTGTTCGGCGTCCTGGGCGCCAACATCCCGGCCATCATCCGCGGCCTGATCGCGGTGGCGTGGTACGGCATCCAGACCTTCCTGGCCTCGGCCGCACTGGACATCGTGCTGGTGAAGCTCTTCCCGGCGCTGGCGCCGTACGCCAAGGTGGACGACTACGGGTTCGCCGGGTTGTCCCTGCTGGGCTGGGGCAGCTTCCTGCTGCTGTGGGTGCTGCAGGCGTGCGTGTTCTGGCGCGGCATGGAGTCCATCCGCAAGTTCATCGACTTCTGCGGCCCGGCCGTGTACGTCGTGATGTTCATCCTGTGCGGCTACCTGATCTTCAAAGCCGGTTGGGGTGCAATCGATCTCAACCTCGGCGACGTGAAGTACACCGGCTGGTCGTCGGTCCCGGTGATGCTCGGCGCGATCGCGCTGGTGGTGTCCTACTTCTCCGGGCCGATGCTCAACTTCGGCGACTTCTCCCGCTACGGCAAGACGTTCGCCGCGGTCAAGAAGGGCAACTTCCTCGGCCTGCCGGTGAACTTCCTGGTGTTCTCGGTGCTGGTGGTGGTCACCGCGTCGCTGACGCTGCCGGTGTTCGGCGAGCTGATCACCGACCCGGTGGAAACGGTGGCGCGGATCGACAGCACCTTCGCGATCGTGCTGGGCGCCTTGACCTTCACCATCGCCACCATCGGCATCAACATCGTCGCCAACTTCATCTCGCCCGCGTTCGACTTCTCCAACGTCAGCCCGCAGCGCATCAGCTGGCGCGCCGGCGGCATGATCGCCGCCGTCGGCTCGGTGCTGATCACCCCGTGGAACCTGTACAACAATCCGGAGGTCATCCACTACACGCTGGAGACGCTGGGCGCCTTCATCGGCCCGCTGTTCGGTGTGCTGATTGCCGACTTCTACCTGATCCGCAAGGAGAAGGTGGTCATCGACGACCTGTTCACCATGGATGAGACCGGAAAGTACTGGTACACCAAGGGATACAACAAGGTCGCGGTGATCGCCACCGTCGTCGGTGCCGTGCTGGCCGTGATCCCCGTGCTGCTCGGTGGCACCGTCTACGGTATGCACACCGCCGCGCAGTACAGCTGGTTCATCGGCTGCGGTGTCGCGTTCGGTCTCTACTATCTGCTGGCCCGCCGCGACGCCTCGGTCGCCGAGTCGGTGTCGTGAAGATCTGGGTGATCAATCCCAACACCACCCGGGCCATGACCTCCACCATCGAGGCATGCGCCCGGGCGGTGGCCGGACCGGGCACCGAGATCACCGGCGTGACATCGGAATTCGGTCCACCGTCCATCGAGAGTCACTACGACGAGGCGATGAGCGTGCCCGGACTGTTGGACGCCGTCCGGCGCGGCGAAGACCAGGGTGTCGACGGTTACGTCATCGCGTGTTTCGGGGATCCCGGCCTGGACGCCGCCCGTGAGCTGGCCCGCGGGCCGGTGATCGGCATCGCCGAGGCCGGCATGCACACCGCCAGCCACCTGGGTCGCGGCTTCAGCGTGGTGACCACGCTGGCCCGCACCATGGGCCGCGCCGCCGACCTGGCCGAACACTATGGCATGCACCGGTTCTGCCGCGGCATCCACGCCTGCGAGATCGCCGTGCTGGACCTCGACACCGACCCCGATGCCCGCAAGATCATCACCGAGGCCTGCCGGGAAGCGCTGGAAGCCGACGGCTCCGATGCCATCGTGCTGGGCTGTGCCGGTATGGCGGACATGTGCGCCGCGATCTCGGCGGACCTCGGGGTGCCGGTGATCGACGGGGTGGCCGCCGCGACGTTGACGGTGCAGTCGCTGATCACTCTCGGCCTGCGGACGTCCGAGCGCGGGGAGTTCGCCGCGCCGCCGGAGAAGCGGTACACGGAACGCGTGATGTGCTGATCGCGCAGTTGTCGGACCCGCACGTCCGTCCGCCCGGCGTGCTCTACCACGGGGTCGTGGACTCCAATCGCGCTTTCGCCGAGGCGATTCAGCACGTTCTGGCGCTGGATGCCCGTCCCGACCTGGTGCTCGTCACCGGCGACCTGGTGGACGAGGGCCGGCCGGACGAGTACGCGATGGTGCGGGATATCCTTGCCGCGCTTCCCATTCCGCACTTGGTGATCCCGGGTAACCACGACGACCGGGAGTATTTTCGGGCCGCATTCTCCGATCACGGGTATCTGCCGTCGCGTGGGCCGCTGCACTACTGTGTCGACGACCATCCGGTGCGGATCATCGGCCTGGACTCCACGGTCCCGGGGTTGCATCACGGTCATGTCGATCAGGCCGGATTGGACTGGCTCGCAGACACTCTGGCCCAGCGGCCGGACAAGCCGACGGTGGTGATGCTGCACCACCCTCCGCTGGTCAGCGGCATACCGTATATGGACGAATACCGCTATTTCGACGAGTCGTCACTGCGCGGCGTCGTCGCGCGGTTCGGCAACGTCGAGGCGGTGCTGTGCGGGCATGTGCACCGGCCCATGGTGAAGCGCTGGGCCGGGACGGTGCTGTGCACGAGCCCGAGCACCGCGACACAGATCGACCTGCAGCTCGCCGCCACGGCGCGCCCGTCCAGTCACGACGGCCCGCGAGGCTACCTGCTGCACTCCTGGAGCGAGGGCGACGGCCTGGTCAGTCACACTGTGCAGCTCGGTACGTTCGGGGGACCGTACCCGTTCGCGTAGGTGTCCTGGCCGGCCGGATTCAGGCCGGGATTCGATCGCGTATCGCCGACGCAACGCCGACCGCCATCAACGGTTGGTCAGCGCCGCAGACTTCCACTCGGACGACCACATTCGACTTCGCAGCGACAGCAGTCGCGCAGTCCGCGGCGGCGCTCCCTGCGGGCGAATCCGTCACTGCCAGGATGTTGTCTTGCACGCCAGGTGCTGACAAGGTCCTGGGCTGTGGGGGATCGGAGCGGTGCACGATGACGGTCGCCCCGGCGCAATCGGTCCAGTGCGATTGTGTGGCAACCATGAAATTGGCGGCAGCCATCGCATCGGGGAAGGTCGCGATACGTTGTCGCACCCACAACTTGCCCGACGGCGAAGTGCCGGTGATATCGCTCTGCTGGGCCGATCTACTCTCATCGGGATACATCGGCAGCGCCGCCGCACAGCGTTCATCCGACGGAGGGTCGGGGCGGATGGCAGTCGCCCGAGCGGCGAGATCGCGCCCACCCACGATGGTTTGAACCACTGCGGGTTCGACGAGCACCGAGGCGAGATCGCCGTCCCGATATGTGCGCACCACCTCCGGACACTGCCAGAACGGGGTGACGTTGGCATCGTTGCCCGTCGCGGCGGACCTGACGATGTTGGTGACGCGATGTCCCGAATCGGGTGTCACCGTGATGGCGTAGCCACGGTCGCGCTGCCATTTGGCGGGAACGAGGACGAGTTTCCCACCATGGACCTCCAGTACCCGCAGGCATTCGTAGCGGTAGGTCGGCGGTCCGTTCGGGGTGGCGCCGGGCAGCACCGACATCTTGACGAGATCCGCTGGCAGGTTCAGCGCGTCGCTCGTGTCCAGCTGTACCGCAGTGTAATTGCCATCGCTGGGCCACAACCGGCTGGCCGCGTACGCGCCGTTGCGGTCGCCGAATTCGGCGGCGTACATGTCGGTGATCCAGAACAGCGCCACCACCGTGCCCGTGACGGCCAGGGCCAACAGTCCACGCTCTGCAATTCTGGGCAATCGCTTCCCGGCGTGCAGGCCACCGCTGATCACCAGCATCCAATAACCGGCGGCGAGGCCACCGACGCCGCCCACGATCGCCCACGCCGTATACACCGGACCGTCGCTGCCGATCACCGGGTGCAGCACCTTGTCGATCAGGGGGTAATCGGTCACCAGCCAGATACCGGCGGCACCGAGCGCCATCGCTCCGAACCCCAGAGCGCCCCAAGCGACCACCCGCAACAAGGTGCTGTGGCGTTGCGATGCGGCCCACCGTCGTACCGCCACGGCCAACATCAGCACGACGGCACACACCAGAAGCGCACGCAGTGCCGCGAAGAAGAAGGTGCCGATGGTGGCGACCACATAGTCGGCCGACGTGTAACCGAGCGCGGAAGGATCGACGCCGAAGTACTGAAGACGGTGTCGGATCGACAGAAGCCCGAAGAAGTAGCACAGCCCCGTGATCAGTGATGTCGGTGCCACGAAAAGCGTTGCCAGACTCAACCATTGGTCGGGTGAACGCCCCCGTGATGACGTTTCGCTCATGGGGTGGGGGTGGGAGATGTCGTCGTGGTGGTCATCGGAGTGGTGGATATCGTCGTGGTGGTCAGTTGGGTCGTGGTGGACGGCGTGGGCAGGGTCGTCGTCGTCAACGTGGTCGTGCTGGTGTACGCCGATGTCGTTTGCGTTGTGGTGGTGTCGGTCCATGTGGCCGAGGTCGAAGGAGTCGGCGAGGTGGTCGGCAACGGCACGCTGAATCGGGTGGTCGAACGCGTCGTGGTCTGGTCGTCGGTGATATCACCGCCGCATGCAGCCACCCACACGGCCGCCGACGCGATCGCTGTCAATGCCGTGCCACGCCCATAACCCATGACCCCTCCCGACCTCTGTCATCGAATGGTGACGAGTTGGCACAGGCCGGGCATAGGTAGATCGGTACTCGAATGTGAATCCTCTGTGGCGCGAGGGGCGATTTTCCGCGGCGATTCACACCTGGCGCGACTTCAGCGCCCGTAACGTCGCCAGGTCGGCGCTGGGTGCCTGCGCCAGCACGTCCGCGATGCCGAACGCACCGCAATCCAGCCCGCGCAGCACCACCGCGGCCAGCGCCTCCGCGGTGGCGGGTTCGTCGACCACGGCCCCGCCGCGGCGGTCCAGATACGCCTGCAGGCGCGGCGCGGCGGCGGCCAGCGCGGACCGGAAGAAGCTGAACGTCGCCAGCCACCGGGTCACCAGGTGCCCGGGATGCATATCCCAGCCCTGGTAGTAACCGCGCTCCAAGGATCGGGTGACCAGCCGGTGATGGCGCCGGATCGCCCGCTGCACTTCGGTTTCGCTGCCCACCGGATTCACCTGGGTGGACCCGTCGGCCACCCAGACCCCGGTCTGCGCGGCGGCGGTCAGCATGACGGCCTTGGCATGGTCGGCCACCGGATGCTCCAGTGACTGGTGCTGCGGGGTGATACCGCAGGCGGCGCTGTAGTCATAGGTGCCGTAATGCAGTCCGGTGCACCGCCCCTCGGCCAGGTGCAGCGCCCGGGCCAGTGCCGCGGTCCCGTCCGCACCGAGCACCGCCTGCGGGCTCTCGATCTGCAACTCGAACCGCAGCGCCCCGGCGGGCAACCCGTGCGCATGCTCCAGCGCCTCGCACACCCACACCGTCGCGGTGACCTGTTCGGCCGCACGCAGTTTGGGCACGGTGAAGACGAACCCGTCCGGCAGGCCGCCGTCGAGCACCAGTTCCAGCGTGCGCACCGCGCGCGGCCGGTCGGCCAGCGTCAGCCCCTTGAACCGGATCCCGCACGAACCCAGCCGTGCCGCCCGCAGGGTCTGCCCGGCGCGGAGGGCGTCGGCGTCCTCCACGGTGTCACCGCGGCGGCCGTACCCGTCCTCGAAATCCAGGCGCAGATCGGCGATCGGCGCCTCGGTCAGGCGCCGGCGCACCAGGTCCAGCACCTCGGCCGAACCCAATTCCGCGAACACCGCGGCGTGCCGGTCCAGCAGTTCCACCGCGGCCGCACCCCACACCGCCGGGGTGTCCGGGGAGGCGTCCGCGGCGCTGATGTACACGGTGTGCACCGGCTGCGGTTGCGGGCGGTCCCCGGGATAGTGTGCGGCCAGGTCGGCGTCGACATCGGCGAGCAGGGCGTCGATACGGGCCAGCGTCGGTTCGGGAATCGCGTTCACACCGACCATCGTTGCGTGTCAGCTCGTCCGGAGCACGCCCAATCGCCGGATCGCCTCGTCCAGCGTGTCGTCGCGCTTGCAGAACGCGAAGCGCACCAGGTGATTCCAGCCGTTGTCGGTGTCGGCGCAGAACGCCGACATCGGGATGGCGGCCACCCCGGCCTTGTGCGGCAGTTCGGCGCAGAACGCCGAGCTGTCGTGATAACCGAGCGGACGCGGATCCGCGCACAGGAAGTAGGTGCCGTGGCTGTCGTGCACCGCGAAACCGAGATCGGTCAGCGCGCCGGCCAGCCGGTCCCGCTTACGGTGCAGGCTGTCGCGCAGATCGTGCACCCAGGCGTCCTCGTGGTCCAGGGCGTAGGCCACCGCAGGCTGGAACGGTGCCCCGCCGACATAGGTGAGGAACTGTTTGGCCGCCCGCAGCCCGGCGATGAGTTCGGCCGGGCCGCAAGCCCATCCGATCTTCCAGCCGGTCACGTTGAACATCTTGGCCGCGCTGGAGATGGTCACCGTGCGTTCGGCCATGCCGGGGTAACGCGCCAGCGGCAGATGCCGGAGGTAGTCGGTGTCGGTGTACACCAGCGCCTCGTAGACCTCGTCGGTGATGACCACCAGGTCGGCGGCCACCGCCAGATCGGCGATGGCGCTGAGCTCGGCGTCGGTGAGCACCATCCCGGTCGGGTTGTGCGGCGAGTTGAGGATCAGCGCCCGGGTCTGGGGCCCGACGGCGGCGCGCAGCGCCTCCAGATCCAGGGCGAAGCCCCGGCCGTCGGGCACCATCGGCACCACCTTGCGGATGCACCCCGCCATGGCGATGACGGGGGAGTACGAGTCGTAGAACGGTTCGATCACCAGCACCTCGGAGCCGGGTTCCACCAGCCCGATGACGGCGGCGGCGATGGCCTCGGTGGCACCCACCGTCACCAGCACCTCGGTGTCGGGGTCGTACTGCATGCCGTAGTGCCGGGCCCGCTGCCGCGCGATCGCCTCCCGCAGCGCCGGGATCCCGGGGCCGGGCGGGTACTGGTTGACCCCCTCGGCGATGGCGTCCTGGGCCACCTTGAGCATGCCGGCCGGCCCGTCCTCGTCGGGGAAACCCTGGCCCAGGTTCACCGCACCGATCCGAGCCGCCAGCGCGGACATCTCGGCGAAGATCGTCACCGCATACGGCTGAAGCCGCGACACCGTCATGCTGTCCGAGCCTAGGCGTTGGGACGCCGTGCCGACTCCACCAGCGCGCGGATGGCCCAGTGCCGCACCTCTCGGGCATCGCTATCGTCCAGGCGCAGCACATCTTTGGTGACCACCATCGACTCGGTGCCGATGATCACGGCAAGGGCCCGGGTCAGCGCGGCCAGAGCGGTGGGGGTGAACTGGTGCCGGGCGGGCGCCAACGCGGCCTCGATCAGCGCGGTGCGCCGGTTCTGCCGGACGGGTACGTCGTCGGCATCGGTGCGCTGCAACGTCTGGGCCAACATCAAGCGCAGGGCAGGTTCGTTGTCGGCGATCATGTCGTGCAGGGCGGTGTCCACCATGAGTAACCGCTCGACGGGGTCGGTGCTGGCCACTCCGTCGAAGAGGTCGTCCGGGCCCGGGGTGACACCGTCGACCGGTGCCTCCACCAGCAGGGCCTCCACGCTGGAGAAGTAGCGATAAGCCGTCGCGCGGGATACCGACGCCTCGGCGGCGACGTCCTCCAGCGTGAACTTCTGGCCCTGCTTCATCAGCCGGGAGGCGGCGCGGAGCAGATCCTTGCGGGTGCGCGCGGTTTGGTTGGGACGTGCCATCAGTCCTGCGGCAGTTGGTTGATCAGCGCGGCCAGGTCGATCCAGACGTTCTCCCGGGCGATCGCGCCGTCGCCGTCGAACTGGAAGACGTGCAGCAGGCGGAACTCCAGGGGCCGACCGCGGCCGTCCAGACCGAAGGGGCGCCCGGAGGCGCGGCCGCGCCACAGGGATTCGTCGACGACGAAGTCCTCGCCGTAGAGGCGCCGGACGGTCTCGATGGAACCGTCGGAGAGGTCGGCGAACAACGTCGCGTAGAACGTGCCCGCGCTTTCCCGGCCGTGCGCAACCCCGGTGGGCCAGCCGACGACGTCGTGTTCGGCGTCGGGGGCGAGGGTGGCCAGCACCCCGTCGAGGTCGTCGCGGGCCTCGAAGGCGAAGTGCTCGTCGAGCTTGTCGTCCATCTCGGCGGGGGAGAGAGCCATGGCGGCAAACCTAATGAGATGCCAGTCTCATGTCAAGATTCGCATCTCATGTGGAACTGCGCACAGACCGGAATGAATCGCCGGCCGGTGGCGCTTACCAGCACATGGCCTTCACCCTCGCCCCCGACGCCGCCCTGCTGAAGCCGATCCGCGTCGGCGACATCGAAGCGCGGAACCGGATCTTCATGGCACCCCTGACCCGGTCCCGGGCGCAGGACGACGGCACGCCGTCGGACCTGGCGGCGCTGTACTACGCGCAGCGGGCCGGTGCCGGCGTGATCATCACCGAGGCCACCGCGATCTCCGAGGCCGCCAACGGCGCCTACATGAACACCCCCGGCAACTACACCGACCGGCATCAGGAGAAGTGGGCCGAGATCGCCGACGCGGTGCACCACGCCGGGGGCCGGATCTTCATGCAGCTGTGGCACGTCGGGCGGATGGGGCACCCGGAGGTCAACGGCGGCATCGAGCCTGTCGCGCCGTCGGCCGTCGCCGCGGACATGACCACCCACACCCCGTCCGGTAAGCAGCAGCTCGTGGTGCCCCGCGCGCTGCGCACCGACGAGATCCCCGGCATCGTCGCCGATTTCCGGGCCGCCGCCCGCCGCGCCGTCGACGCCGGCCTGGACGGCGTGGAGATCCACGGCGCCAACGGCTATCTGCTGCACCAATTCTCGTCCGACGTGGTGAACCAGCGCACCGACGCGTACGGCGGCTCCCCGGAGAACCGGGCCCGGCTGACCGCCGAGGTGGTCGAGGCCGTCGCCGACGAGATCGGCGCGGGCCGGGTCGGGTTGCGCATCTCGCCGGGAAACACCGCGGGCGACATGCGCGAGAACGACACCGTCGCCGCGTACGAGGCACTGCTGAACCGGATCGCCCCGCTGGGCATCGCCTATCTGCACGTGCTGATCGAGCCGAGCGCGCGGGAATTCGGCGTGCTGCGTGCCCTGTGGTCGGACACCCTGGTGCTCAACACCGGTCGCAATACCGGCACCGATTTCTGCCAACTGGAGAGCTACGCCGAGTGGGGCGCGGTCAGTGCCGTCGCGGTGGGCCGGGCGTTTCTGGCCAACCCCGATCTGATCGACCGGTTGTTGCTGGGCGCGGAACTCAACGAGCCGGATGTGGCCACCTTCTATGCCCCGGGTGCCGAAGGTTACATCGACTACCCCACCCTGGCTGAGCTGGAGGAACCGCGCGCGGTGTGACCGTGTAGTGGGTGATCGGGAGCCTCGGCGGGCGCCCAACCAACAGGTTGGTTTGCGCTTTTGTTAGGCTTCGCGACCAGTGGACCTGCGTCCCCACCGACGATCCCGTCACCCACCCGAAAGGGAACTACACATGTCCGAAGAAGCCTTCATCTACGAGGCCATTCGCACGCCGCGCGGTAAGCAGCGCGGCGGCGCTCTCAACGAGGTCAAGCCCGTCAACCTCGTGGTCGGCCTGATCGAGGAGATCCGCAGCCGGTACCCCGATCTGGACGAGAACCTGATCAGCGACGTCATCCTTGGTGTCGTCTCCCCGGTCGGCGATCAGGGTGGCGATATCGCCCGCACCGCCGGTCTGGTGGCCAAGCTGCCCGAGACCACCGGCGGCTTCCAGCTCAACCGGTTCTGCGCGTCCGGCCTGGAGGCCGTGAACCTGGCCGCCCAGAAGGTCCGCTCCGGCTGGGACGACCTGGTGCTGGCCGGCGGTGTGGAGTCCATGAGCCGCGTCCCGATGGGGTCCGACGGCGGTGCCTGGGCGTCCGACCCGGAGACCAACTACCGCATCGGTTTCGTCCCGCAGGGCATCGGTGCCGACCTGATCGCCACCATCGAGGGCTTCTCCCGTGAGGACGTCGACGCCTACGCGGCCCGCTCGCAGGAGCGCGCGGCGGCGGCCTGGTCGGGCGGCTACTTCGCCAAGTCCGTGGTGCCGGTGAAGGACCAGAACGGTCTGGTCATCCTGGACCACGACGAGCACATGCGGCCGGGCTCCACCGTGGAGAGCCTGGGCAAGCTCAAGACCGCGTTCGACGGTATCGGCGCGATGGGCGGTTTCGACGATGTGGCGCTGCAGAAGTACCACTACGTCGAGAAGATCAACCACGTGCACACCGGCGGCAACAGCTCCGGCATCGTCGACGGCGCGGCCCTGCTGCTCATCGGCAGCGAGAAGGCCGGCCAGAGCCAGGGCCTGACCCCGCGGGCGCGCATCGTGGCCACCGCCACCAGCGGCGCCGACCCGGTCATCATGCTCACCGGTCCCACCCCGGCCACCAAGAAGGTGCTCGACCGGGCCGGGCTGACCGTCGACGACATCGACCTGTTCGAGCTCAACGAGGCGTTCGCCTCCGTCGTCCTGAAGTTCCAGAAGGACCTGAACATCCCGGACGAGAAGCTCAACGTCAACGGTGGCGCCATCGCCATGGGCCACCCGCTGGGCGCCACCGGCGCCATGATCACCGGAACCATGGTCGACGAGCTCGAGCGCCGCGGCGCGCGGCGTGCCCTGGTCACGCTGTGCATCGGCGGCGGCATGGGCGTGGCCACCATCATCGAGCGCGTCTAGGGAGAACTGCACATGACCGAGAACACCATTCACTGGGACAAGGACGCCGACGGCATCGTCACCCTCACCCTGGACGACCCGACGGGTTCGGCCAATGTGATGAACGAGCACTACAAGGAGTCGATGCACAACGCCGTCGAACGCCTCTTCGCCGAGCAGGAGGAGATCACCGGTGTGGTGATCGCCAGCGCCAAGAAGACGTTCTTCGCCGGCGGTGACCTCAAGGCCATGATCAACATCGGCCCCGACAATGCGGCCGATGCGTTCAACGAGGTCGAGACCATCAAGCGCGACCTGCGCACCCTGGAGACCCTCGGCAAGCCCGTCGTCGCGGCCATCAACGGTGCCGCCCTCGGTGGCGGCCTGGAGATCGCGCTGGCCACTCACCACCGCATCGCCGCCGACGTCAAGGGTGTGCAGATCGGCCTGCCCGAGGTCACCCTGGGCCTGCTGCCCGGTGGCGGCGGTGTGACCCGCACGGTGCGCATGTTCGGCATCCAGAAGGCCTTCATGGAGATCCTGAGCCAGGGCACCCGGTTCACCGCGGCCAAGGCCAAGGAGGTCGGCCTGGTCGACGAACTCGTCGCCAGCGTCGACGAGCTGATCCCGGCCGCCAAGGCGTGGATCAAGGCCAACCCCGAGGGTGGCGTACAGCCGTGGGACGTCAAGGGCTACAAGATCCCCGGCGGCACCCCGTCCACCCCGGCGCTGGCGGCCATCCTGCCGTCCTTCCCGGCGCTGCTGAAGAAGCAGCTCAAGGGCGCCCCGATGCCCGCGCCGCGCGCCATCCTGGACGCCGCCGTCGAGGGCGCGCAGGTGGACTTCGACACCGCGTCGCGCATCGAGAGCCGCTACTTCACCCAGCTGGTCACCGGTCAGGTCGCCAAGAACATGATCCAGGCGTTCTTCCTGGATCTGCAGGCCATCAACGGCGGTGCCTCGCGTCCCGAGGGCATCGCCCCGGTGCCGATCAAGAAGATCGGCGTGCTGGGCGCGGGCATGATGGGCGCCGGTATCGCCTACGTGTCGGCCAAGGCCGGCTACGACGTGGTGCTCAAGGACGTCACCATCGAAGCCGCCCAGAAGGGCAAGGCCTACTCCGAGGGCATCGAGGCCAAGGCACTCAAGCGTGGCAAGACCACGCAGGAGAAATCCGACGCGCTGCTCGCCAAGATCACCCCGACCGCGGACGCGGCCGACCTCAAGGGTGTCGACTTCGTGATCGAGGCCGTGTTCGAGAGCCAGGAACTCAAGCACAAGGTGTTCCAGGAGATCGAGGACATCGTCGAGCCCAACGCCATCCTCGGCTCGAACACCTCCACGCTGCCCATCACCGGCCTGGCCAGTGGGGTGAAGCGCCAGGAGGATTTCATCGGTATCCACTTCTTCTCGCCGGTCGACAAGATGCCGCTGGTGGAGATCATCAAGGGCGAGAAGACCTCCGACGAGGCGCTGGCCCGGGTGTTCGACTACACGCTGGCCATCAAGAAGACCCCGATCGTGGTCAACGACAGCCGCGGCTTCTTCACCAGCCGCGTCATCGGCACCTTCGTCAACGAGGCGCTGGCCATGCTGGGTGAGGGTGTCGAGCCCGCCACCATCGAGCAGGCCGGATCGCAGGCCGGCTACCCGGCCGCGCCGCTGCAGCTCTCCGATGAGCTCAACCTGGAGCTGATGCACAAGATCGCCGTCGCCTCGCGCAAGGGTGTCGAGGACGAGGGTGGCACCTACGTGGCGCACCCGGCCGAGGCCGTCGTGGAGAAGATGATCGAAATCGGCCGTCCTTCACGGCTTTCCGGTGCCGGCTTCTACGAGTACGCCGACGGTAAGCGGGTCGGTCTGTGGCCGGGCCTGCGGGAGACGTTCAACTCGGGCAGCAGCTCGATCCCGCTGCAGGACGCCATCGACCGCATGCTGTTCGCCGAGGCGCTGGAAACCCAGAAGTGCCTCGACGAGGGCGTGCTCACCTCGACCGCCGACGCGAACATCGGCTCCATCATGGGTATCGGCTTCCCGCCGTACACCGGTGGCTCGGCCCAGTTCATCGTCGGTTACGAAGGACCTGGCGGGGTCGGCAAGGAGGCCTTCGTGGCCCGCGCCAAGGAGCTGGCCGCCAAGTACGGCGACCGCTTCAACCCGCCGGCGTCGCTGGAGAGCTAGTAGTTTCACGCGAATCCCCCGGAACCCGTTGCGGTTCCGGGGGATTCGTGCGTTCAGTCGGGCAGCGGCATGGTGTCGTACAGCCGCACCCCCTTGCTGTTGAGCCGGGCCAGGGACTGCGTCACCCCCAGCGGCAGCACCGTGATCAACTGCGCCAGACCGAGCAACGCGCGTACTCCCAGCCGGGATCCGGGCACCACGGTCTTGGCGTTGACCCGGGCCAGCTTGCGGGCGCCCGCCACGGGGGCGGCCATGTTGCGTTCGTAGGCGGCGAAGGCCGCCACATGATCACCATGGGCCTTCGCCAGCGCGTCGGCCAACATATAGGCGCCGTACACCGCCAGGCTGGTGCTGCCGCCGACCGCGGGCCCCGGACAGTATCCGGCGTCGCCGACCAAGGTCACCCGGCCGCGCGACCACGTCGGCATCTCGAGCTGGGTGATGGCGTCAAAGTAGAAGGCCGGCGTGTGCTCGACCTCGGCCAGCCACGTGTCCACCTCCGCCGACGTGCCCGCGAAGGCTTGCCGCAGTTGGTTTTTCTGCGCAGCGACGTCCCGGTGGTCGTAGTGGAATGCTGGCGTGTGCAGCGTGCGGAAGATGAACACCCCCCGCGCGTCGTCGAGATGGTCGGCGGTGTAGAGCAAAGCGACCTGACCGGGCGCGTAGTAACCGGTCATCACACCGTCGACGGCAAGGGACTTCGGCACCGAGACGACGGCCAGGTAGCCGCCGAGGAAATGCTCGGTCACCTTCCCGAACGCCAGTTGCCGTACCCCCGAATGCAATCCGTCGGCGCCGACGATGATGTCGAAGTGCCGCGCCGGCCCGTGCTGGAACTCGACATGGCCGTCGTCGGTGATGGCGGTGATCTGATCGCCGAACAGGTATTCGGCGTCGTCGCGCCCGGCGGCGTAGAAGATCTCGCTGAGGTCGTCCCGCATGATCTCTACGTGCCGGTCGGACATGGTGCCGACCAGTTTGACGTAGTCGACCGAAGTGGGCCGCGATGTCCCCGGCTGGTACAGGCTCAGCCTGGTGGTGCCGGTGGCACGCGCCATGACCTCGGGCAGCACGCCCATCCGGTCGGCGATCTCCATCGCGGGCCGGAACAGGTCGATGGCGTGGCCGCCGGTCTTGCGTAGCGCGGGCGCGCGTTCCACCACGGTGACGTCGATGCCGTGGCGGGCCAGCCAGTAGGCGAGCACCGGGCCCGCGATGCTGGCGCCGGAGACGAGAGCCTTCATGTCGGCCTCCTTACTTAACGGTCGGTAAGTGTACGTCGAGCAGCTTACCGCCCGTTAAGTCAGCTAGGGTGGCTACGTGACAAGGCCCCCGTCGGAGACCCGGCAGCGCATCCAGGAGGCGGCGCGCGAACTGTTCGGCCAGAAGGGGGTGCAGCGCACCAGCCTGCAGGACATCGCCGACCGGCTGGGTATCACCAAACCGGCGCTGTACTACCACTTCCGGTCGCGGGAAGACTTGGTGCGCAGCATCTTGGCGCCGCTCATCGAGGAGGGCGAGGCGTTCGTGGCCGGGCACGAACGGCTGCGCGGATCGGCGCGGACCGGGCCGCGTGAACTACTGGAGGGCTACTTCGACTTCCACTACCGGCACCGCGCCGACCTGTTCCTGATCGTCGCCGAGCTGACCACGCTGGCCGACCTGGGGCTGATCGATGTGATGCTGGCATGGCGGGAGCGGCTGGGCAAGCTGGTGTTCGGCAGCCGGCCCACGCTGGCGCAGTCGGCGCGCGCCGTCATCGCCTTCGGCGGCGTCCAGGATTGTTGCCTGCAGTTCCCGGACACCCCGTACGAATCGCTGCGCCGCGCCAGCATCGACGGCGCCATGGCCGCCCTGGGGCTCTAATTCGCGACGTCGAAGCCGGCGTGCACCTTCGTCGGGCGCACCCGCACCACCAGTTCGCCGGGGACGCCATTGCGCCGCCCGAACTCCTCGGCCCGGTCGGCGCCCATGTAGCGGCCGCCCAGCCGGGTGGCGGTGTCGAGCAGCTCGGCCGGGTCCTCGCTGAGCGTCGCCACCCCCTGCACCTGCACGAACGAGAACGGAGGCTGTGAATCATCGACGCACAGAACGACTCTGGGGTCGCGGGCCAGTGCCTTGCCCTTGGCGGTGTCCTTGCCGGTGTTGAACACCAACTCGTCACCGTCGACCAGGAACCACACCGGCGCGGCCAGCGGCCGGCCGTCGGTGCCCACCCAACCCAGCACCGCGGTGCGGGTGCCCTCGGAGAGGAACGCCACGACGCGGTCGGTCAGGGCGGTCACACCGAGCCCAGATCAGCCGAGATCCAGTGCTCGGGCTTGAGGAACACCGCGATGTTCTCCCCGTGCTCGCGGCGAGCGAACTCCAGATACGGTTCCACCTTCTCCGGAGCCAGGTAGCGCTTGGTCATCTCGACGAGTTGCTCGTCGGTGCCGGGCTCGATCCGGTCGACCGCACCGTCCACGGCGACATAGCGGACCGTGGGCTCCAGCCGCTCGGCCATCAGCGAGAAGTACCCGGCTGCCTCGATCAGCTTGTGCTTGCGGGAACCTTTCCCGGTGAGCAGCCACGGTTGGCCGCCGGGGGAGTACTGGTACCAGATCGGGACCGTCAACGGACCACGCTTGTCACCCGCGTACACCGACAGCGCGGCGATGTGCGGCTCGGCGAGAAACTGTTCGCGTTCTTCTTTGGAGAGGGCCATGGCACCAGCCTAGCCACGAATTCCAATCACCTTGCCGATCTCCGGTTTTCACGCCGCCAGGGGTGCGGAGGCGGGGGCCGGGTTGGTCCCTGGGTTGGCTTGCGGGTTGGCCGCCAGCGCACCGAGCACGGCCTCCCAGGTCGGCGCGGCGAACACGATGCCCAGGTGCCCGGCATTGAAGTCGGGATAGCGGTCTTGCAGGATGATGTTGGTGACGTTCGGCCCGTCCAGGGCCTGGTTGGTGTACGGCGTGACGATCCAGTCGTTCTTCGTGGTGATGGTCGTGTAGAGCACGCCGGGCCGGGTGTCGCCGTTGCCGTAGATCTCCTCCAGCAGCGGGGAACCGACGGCCTGCTGCAGCCAGGCCGGCCCCAGCAGGTTCATCAGGTTGAAGATCGGCCGCCCGATCACCGGGATGTTCTGGATGTAGGCCAGCCCGCTCAGATCGGCGCCGTGGTTGCCCGGCGCGATCCCGATGAACTGCGACACCTTGGCCGCCCCGTTCAGATTGTTCAGGTAGTACTCCGGGGTCATCCCGCCACCCTGGGAATGGCCGATCAGGATGACCTTCGGTGCGCCCGTCTCGGCGAGCACCCGGTCCACCTCGTCGGCGAGTTCCTGCGCGGATTCGCGGATGTCGCCCGTACCGCGCACCGGCCAGTTCGGATTGTCGGTGACGTTGCCGTAGTTGAAGGTGAACACCTTGTAGCCGGCGTTGGCCAACACCGGTGCACCGACGCTCCAGTTGAAAGGCGCGTTGGCGGCCGTCCCGGCGATCAGGATGATCGGCAGCGGATGCGCCGCGGTGAGCGGGATCGACGGATCGTTGGCCCCGGCCGGCGGCTTGTTCACGTTGAGGTAGCCGAGCAGGTCGCCGACGCCGAAGGTGACCTTGAACCGCCCGGGGCTGGTGGTGTCGGCGTCCAGCGGGGTGCCGGTCAGCAGCTTGCCCGCGGTCGCCGCCGTCCCGGCGATGGCATTGGCCACGTGGTACGGCACGCCGAAGAACGGCTTGGGTCCGATGGTGGCCGCCGCGGCGGCGGCCAGGTTGTTCACCACGGTGGCGGCGAGCAGGGCGACGTCGTTGGCCAGTCCGGTCATCTGCCGGACGAACTGGACGGCCTGCCTGACCGGGTTGGGTGCCGTCGCGGTGGCCGACGGCGCGACCGACGGAGTGGCCAGTTTCAGGGTGACGGCCGAAGCGGTGCCGGCGGCGACCGCCGAGGTCTTCTTGGTGGTTGTGGCGGCGGCCTTCGGGGCCGGTGTGTCACCGGCTGCGGTGCCGGACTCGGTGTCGGACTTGGCGTCCGGCTTCGAGTCCTGCTTGGTGTCGGGCTTGGTATCTGGCTTCGTATCTGGCTTGGTATCCGGCTTGGTTTCGGGGGCGCTCGCCTGGCCCGTGGCGTGCTTGCGCGTGCCGCGCGGCTTCTTGACCGGCTTGTCCGGGTCGGGCGTATCGGCCTTCCCGGTCGCCGGCTTGTCCACCGACGTGGTCGGCTCGGCCGGCTTCGGGTCGGGCTTGTCGGGTTTATCGGTGGAGGTGCCGGACTCGGTGCTGCCCTGTGACGACCCGCCCGACGTGGTGTCATCGGCGTACGCGACACCGGCGGTCAGCCACAGCATGGCGGACGCCCACAACGTGACGAGCAGTGCCGCCGTCACCCGATACGTCCGCGCGCCAACACGATTCAACGACACTGACTGCCTCCCCGACCCCGAATGGTGAAACCCCCGGTACGGGTTATAGCGGACGATTCGGGCCGGCCGCGGGCTTTTCGTGTAACAAATGGCCGTTCATGTCAATTTGGTGGCCGGTGTCAGGCGGCCAGCGCGGTGGCGGACAGGGGAGTGGCCCCAGGGTTGGCTTCGGGGTTGGCCGCCAGCGCGCCGAGCACGGCGTCCCACGTCGGGGCGGAGAACACGATGCCCAGGTGTCCCGCGTTGTAGCCCGGGTACAGATCCTGCAGCACGATGTTGGTGACGTTCGGCCCGTCCAGCGCCTGCTGGGTGTAGGGCGTCACCACCCAGTCGAACTTTGACGAGATGGTCGTGTACAGCACGCCCGGCCGGGTATCGCCGTTCCCGTACACCTCCTGCTGCAGCGACGATCCCATGGCCTGCTGGGTCCAGGCGGCGCCGAACAGGTCGACGATGCGGAACAGCAGCGGCCCCAGCACCGGGATGTTCTGCACGTAGGTCAGGCCGTTCACGTCGGTGCCGTGGTTGCTCGGCGCGATCCCGATGAGTTGGGACACCTTGGCGGCCCCGCCCAGATTGTTGATGTAGTACGACGGCATGATGCCCCCGCCCTGGGAATGCCCGATCAGGATCACCTTGTCGGCGCCGGTCTCGTCGAGCACCCGCTGCACCTCGTCGGCGAGTTGCTGTGCGGACTTGCGGATGTCGGCGGTGGCCTGCACCGGGAAGTTCGGATCCGTGGTGGTGTTGCCGTAGTTGAACGTGTAGACCTTGTAACCGGCGTTGGCCAGTACCGGCGCGCCGACGCCCCAGTTCACGCCCTGGGTGGCGGTGGTGCCGTTGAGCAGGATGATCGGCAGCGGGTGCGCCGGAGTGACCTTGATGGTCGGATCATTGGCTCCCGCAGGCGGTTTCACCGGGTTGAGCCACGCCAGGAGATCACCGACGCCGTAGTCGACCTTGAACGGTCCCTCGCTGGTGGCGTCCAGCGGGGTGCCGTCGAGCAGCTTGGCCGCGGTGGCGGTGGTGCCGGCGACGACCCTGGCGATGTTGTAGGGCACCCCGAAGAACGGCTTGGGACCGATGGCGGTCGCCGCGGCGGCGGCCAGGTTGTTCACCAGCGACACGGCGATGAGCGCCAGATCGTTGGCCAGGCCCACCATCTGCCGGACGAATTGGGTGGCCTGTTTGATCGGGGTGGGCACGGCCGCGGTGGCCGCCGGCGCGACCGACGGACTGACGACCTTGAGTGCGGTCGGGACCGCGGCGCGATCGGCGGTCGCGGTGGCGACGGTGACGGCCTTCGCCGTGCTCGCCGTCTTGACCGAAGTTCGTGGAGTGTCGGCACTTTCGTCCGGTGAGGTCGCCGGGGCAGGACCGGGCTTGGTGTCGGCCTTCGATTCCGTTGTGGCCTTGGACGGTGCGGTTGACGTCGCGGTGTGCTTGCGGGAGCCGCGGGCCGGCTTGGGTGTATCGGTCTTGTCCGGTTTGTCGGCCTTGGCCGGCTTGTCGGGCTCGGCCTCGGCCGTGCCGCCCGGCTTCGGGTCGGTGCCCGGTGTCTCCGGCTTGTCGGCGTTGTCGGTCTTGTCAGCCTTGCCGGGTTTGTCGGTCTTGCTGGACGCGGCGTCGCCGCCCGACTGCGCACTGCTCGCCGACGAGCCCGCGTTCGAGGTGTCGTCGGCGTGGGCCACCCCGCCGGCCATCCACATCGTCGCCAACGCCCACAACACCGTGCACAACGCCGCCACTGCGCGCCGCGGCAGAGCATGACCGTGCTGCACCGACATCCGACCCCCCACCCGATAAGCGATACCAGCGGTCCTGTGTATACCGAACCGAGGCATGTCCGCGTGGGGTTTTCGGCCGACCGCTACGGGGTGGGGTACCGGCAATGCCGATACCGGCTGAAAAAAGACCGCCGGCCAGGAACCGAGGTTCCTGGCCGGCGGGCGAAAAGCAGGATCAGATGCAGGGCCGGAAGAACACGAACTTCACCGGCAGGCAGTTCTGGAAGAGCTTGGGCATGCCGATCTTCGGCAGCCCCACCTTGGGCAGGCCGACCTTGGGCATCTCGGGCAGCCCGATCTTCGGCGACGGGAGTGCCTGCGCGGCGTTGGCGATGGCGCCCATCGCGTCCATCGGGGCGGCTGCGGTCTTCGCCAGGTTGACGCCACCGCCGGCCCCACCCAGGAACTGGCCGGCGAAGTACAGCGCGTCGGCGGTATCGCTCAACCCGCTGGCGACACTGGTCGGCACGTCGATGGCCGAGTTCACCACGCTGAACACGTCCTTGGTGGCCTGGACGCCCGACGGCAAACCGGCGTACTGCTGGCCGATCTGGTAAGCCTGGCCCCACTGCTCGGGGGTGACCTGGGCGCTCATCGGCGCCTGCGCCTTGCCGAGCGCGGCCGACAGCGCGTTGCGGCACTCACCGGTGGCGCCGTCGCGAACCTCGCTCTTCTTGCAGTTCGAATCGACGCAGTTGCCGTTGAAGGTGGTCTGTCCCTCGGCGCACTCGGCCGAACTCGGCGCCGCGGTGATCACCGAAACCACAGCCAGTGGTGCGAAGGCAGCCGCCACGGCCGCCGCATAGCGGCGTGTCGAGTTGGTCATGGCCAGTCCTCACCCTTAGATGTAGCGAACAATTTCCTCAGAGTGTAGACGAGATAACAAATCCGTGGGCCTACAGTTTGAAGGCATGCGCTTCGGACTCTTCATCCCGCAAGGCTGGCGTCTCGATCTCGTCGGCATCCCCACCGAGCGGCATTGGCCGGTGATGAGCGAACTGGCTGCTCACGCCGATGCCGGGCTGTGGGATTCGGTGTGGGTCTATGACCATTTCCACACCGTCCCGGTGCCCACCGACGAGGCCACCCACGAGGCCTGGTCGCTGATGGCGGCGCTGGCCGCGACCACCGGCCGGGTCAAGTTGGGCCAGATGTGCACCGCCATGAGCTACCGAAATCCGGCCTACCTGGCAAAAGTCGCCGCCACCGTCGACGTGATCTCCGGCGGGCGCACCCAGATGGGTATCGGCGCCGGATGGTACGAGCACGAATGGCGGGCCTACGGCTACGGCTTCCCGTCGGCCGGCGAACGTCTGGGCCGCCTCGACGAGGGCGTACAGATCATGCGCGACGCCTGGCGCGACGGCCGGGTCACCTTCGACGGCAAGCACTACCAGGTGAACGACGCCATCGTCGCCCCGAAACCGCTGCAGCCCGGCGGGTTGCCGTTGTGGATCGCCGGCGGCGGGGAGAAGGTGACGCTGAAGATCGCGGCCAAATACGCGCAGTTCACCAACTTCAGTTCGGCCCCCGAGGACTTCGCCCGCAAATCGCAGATCCTGGCCGAGCACTGCCGCACCGTCGGCACCGACTACGGCGCCATCGTGCGGTCGGCCAACTTCAACGCCGTGCTCGGCGACTCCGAGTCGGACGTGAAAGACCGGCTGGCCCGCATCCGGGAACGCCAGGTCGGTGCGGCCGACGAGGCGGCCGTCGACGCGATGCTGGCCAATGTGTCCTCACCCGACTCGGCCACCGGCACCCCCGAGCAGGTCATCGAACGGCTCCGGCGGCTACGCGACCTCGGGTGTGAGTACGCCATCCTGTACTTCCTCGAGGCCGCGTACGACCGGTCCGGTATCGAATTGTTCGAGCGTGAGGTCATTCCCGCGCTCAGCTAGGCACGGCGCTGACCTGGTACTGCTGGATCCGCCAGCCGTCGCCGGTGTGGATCACCACCACCCCGAGCATCAGCGGGATCATGGTGCCGTCCGCGCGGGTGAAGTCGGCGCGGCCGTAACCGAGCAGCACCCCGTCGGCCGGCCGGCGGACCTCCTCGACCCGGTAGGTCACCGTCAGTCCCTGCGGCTGACCGTCGTAGTAGGCGAACACCCCGTCGCGGCCCACGGTGTACGGGTGCAGGCCCTGGAACACGGCGTCGTCGGTGAACACCGCGGCCACCCGGGCCGGGTCGTGCGCGTCGATCCCGGCCTTCCACTCGTCGAGGACGTCGCGCACGATGCCGTGATCAGTGCCCGGCATTTTGACCACCGTCGACGTGCAGGATCTCGCCGGTGACGAATCCCGCGTTCTCCAGATACAGCACGGCGTCCACCACATCGTCGAGCGTGCCCAGCCGGCCCACCGGGTGCAACCCGGCCAGGAAATCGTGGGTCTCCGGCTGGTGCATCGGGGTGTCGATGATGCCGAGCGCCACCGCGTTCACCCGCACACCGCGTTCGGCGTATTCGACGGCCAGCGATTTGGTGGCGGCGTTCAGGCCGCCCTTGGTCAGCGCGGCCAGCACGGCGGGCACCCGCTTGTCGGCCTGGTCCACCAGGCTGGTGGAGATGTTCACGATGTGCCCACCGTCCTTGAACACCGTCAGCGCCGCGCGGGTCAGTTCGAAGAAGCCGCGCAGGTTCACGCCCGTGATGGCGTCGTAGTCGGCGTCGGTGTACTCGGTGAACGGCTTGGAGATGAAGATGCCCGCATTGTTGACGACGGTGTCGACCCGGCCGAACCGCTCGATGGCGGCGTCGATCACCTGTTGGCCGACGCCGGGCCTGCCGATGTCGCCGGCCACCGTCAGCACCATCGGATCATCGCTGTCCGTGATGCTGCGTGAATTGGCGACGACGGCATAACCGAGCTTGCGGTAGCCGGCCACCAGCGCTTCGCCGATGCCCTGGGATGCGCCGGTGATGACCGCTACGCGGGGTGAGGTGTTCATGTTCATGCCTTTCTGTTGGTCCGATGCCTTGCTCAACACGGCGGCCGCGCGCGTCATGTCCGCTGCTCAGGACGGGATTTCTCGCTCGTGAGAGGAAATGCCTACTACGCTTTTGCAGGTGGAACTGCGCCAGTTGCGGTACTTCGTCACCGTCGCCGAGGAGCTGAACTTCGGCCGCGCCGCCGAGCGGCTGCGCATCGCCGGTCCGTCGCTGTCCCAGCAGATCAAGGCGCTGGAGCGGGATCTCAAGGTGCAGCTGTTCGACCGGGACCGGCGCTCGGTGGCGCTCACCCCGGCCGGCGCGGCGCTGGTGGCCGATGCCCGGGCGCTGATCGACCAGGCCGACGCATTACGAAGGCGCGCAACCGGATTGGCGGTGTCGGACCCGGTGCGCATCGGCTGCGTGAACTGGTGCCCCACCGATTGGGC
Organism: Mycolicibacterium cosmeticum; assembly: GCF_000613185.1. Classification (NCBI taxonomy): domain Bacteria; kingdom Bacillati; phylum Actinomycetota; class Actinomycetes; order Mycobacteriales; family Mycobacteriaceae; genus Mycobacterium; species Mycolicibacterium cosmeticum. Next base: position 2,076,555 of record NZ_CCBB010000001.1, on the reverse strand, counting down.
CGAGCGTGCGGCCGGTGTGGCGCAACTGCGGGTGGACACCTGGGTGATGCCGTCGCACACCCAGGCCGCGCGAGTGGCCGACGGGGCGCTGGACCTGGCGATCTGCTGGGTGCAGAACGACGACCTCGAGGAGCTGTCGTTGCAGGCCAGCCTGCTCGGGGTGGACCGGCTGGCCGCCCTGTGTCCGGGCACCGACGAATCCCCGGTCTCCGCCAAAGACGTTGTCGTGCTGGTGGATACGGATACCGCCAGCTGGTCGTCGTGGAACCGCTACGCCGAGCGGTTCGCCGCCGACACCGGGGCCCGGGTGATGCGCACCGACGACGGCGGTGTCACCGGACCGACGTTCTTCGAACATGTCCGCCGGCTGGGCCGTCCCGTGCTGATCAATCCGCGCGGCCAGCACGACCAGGAGCCGCGCGGCCTGGTGCGGCGGCCGGTGGTCGGTCCCACACCGCTGTGGACGTGGTCACTGGTGTGGCGGGCCGGTGAGGACCGGCCGGCCGTGCGAGCCGTCATCGACGAATTCACACGTGATACAGGCCCGCTGGGAGTGGCTGACCCGGATACCTGGCTGCCTGCCGAGGATCCACACCGCGGCGGTGGCCAGCGCGGCCAGTGACACCACGAGCGCGGAGGTGACCAGCGCCGGCCGGTAGCCACCGTCCAGCAGCGGCGCCACCACCAGCGGGCCGGCGATCTGCCCGACCGAGTAGCCGACGGTCAGCAGCGCCACCGCGCCGCGGACCCCGAGGAGCCGGCCCTCGGCCACCGCAAGCACACTGACTCCGATGAAGGTCCCGCCGAACAACAGCGCGCCGACCAGGCTGGCCAATCCGCTTCCCTGGCAAGCGAGTCCGATACCGGCGGCTTGCAGCGCCAGCGCCGCGGTGAGCATCGCGGGCTGACCGTAGCGCTTGCCGAGACCGGCCCACGCCGCCGCCGACGGGATGACGGCCAGCCCGACCACCAGCCACACACTGTTGCCCAATGGGCCGGGGGAGTGTTGGGCGACCGCGGCCACCAGGAAGGTGCCGGCGATGATGTAACCGATGCCCTCGGCCGTGTAGCCGGCGAACAACAGCACGAAGCGTGCGGTACCCGCCCGGTGGACGGGTGCGTGGCCGTCCCCGGTCGCGACCGGGAGTTGTCGTGGCCGCACCCACCACCCGGCCGCGCTGAGCGCAGCGGCCAGGGCGGCCGCCGACCACCACGCCGCCCGCCACCCGGCGGTGGGCAGCGCGAGCACCAGCACCGCCGACAGCGCGATACCGGCGCCGACACCGCCGAACCCCCAGCCCACCCTCTCCGGTAACCGCTCCAGCAGGGTGTTGACCGCGACCACGAACACCACCGCGCTGGCGAAGCCGGCCACCGCGCGCAACCCGGCCCAGCCGAACAGGTTGAGCGTCAACGGCATTGCGGCCAGGCTCGCGACGATCGCCACCAGCGACACCCGGCATGCCAGTCCGGAGCGGGCCAGCCGCGGCGACAGCGTCGTCGCCACCGCGCCACCCAGGTAGCCGACGTAGTTGGCGGTGGCCAGCTGCCCCGCGCCGTGCGCGGTGATGCCGGACTGGGCCGTCATCAACGGCAGGATGGGCGTGTAGACGAACCGGCCGACGCCCATCGCGGCAGCGAGCGCGGCCGCGGTGGGCAGCACCGCCGTATGCAGATGTCGTGGCATCGTCTCATCGTCGGGTGCCACCGGCTTCCCCGGCCAGGACCGGATCGCTCACAGCTGGAAGGCAATTCCTCACACCGGCCGGGATTTCACCGGGTGCCGTCCGCGTTGACGGCGGTATGACTGAGAACATCACGGCGCTGGTGACCGGCGCCAACCGCGGGCTCGGCAAGCAGCTCGCCACCGAATTGGTCGCGCGGGGAGCGAAAGTGTATGCCGCCGCGCGGCGCCCGGAAACCGTCGATCTGCCCGGTGTCATCCCGGTGCAGCTGGACATCACCGACCCCGAGTCGGTGCGGCGGGCCGCCGACATCGCCTCCGATGTCACCGTGCTGGTGAACAACGCCGGGGTGTCCACCCGGGCCAACCTGCTGACCGGTCCCATCGACGACGTCCGGCTGGAAATGGAGACGCACTACTTCGGCACGCTGAACGTCATCCGGGCCTTCGCGCCCATCATCGAACGCAACGGGGGCGGCGCGATCCTCAACGTGCTGTCGGTGCTGTCGTGGGCGCACCCGCCGACCTCGGGGGCGTATGCCTCGGCGAAGGCCGCCGCCTGGGCGCTCACCGACGCCGTGCGCACCGAACTGGCGCCGCGCGGGGTGACCGTATCGGCGCTGCACGTCGGATACATGGACACCGACATGGTCAGCTACGTCCCGGCCGACCAGAAGATCGATCCCGCGGTGGTGGCGCGGCAGGCCGTGGCCGGGCTGCTGGCCGGCGAGCCGGAGATTCTGGCCGACGAGATCACGCGCAATACCAAGGCGGCGCTGTCCAACTCACCTGGCGAGCCGGCTGCGGGGTGACGATCGAATTCCGGGCAATAACTGCTTCTCCGGTGCACGACGATCCCGAAGTGGAAACATCGGGTGTCATGGAGAAGATCTCATTGACCGCCCTCGCGCGCCAGGAATTGGCGACGGCCCGGTCGGCCAGCAGCGGGCGCAGCGCACACACCGTGTACGGCGGGCATGAACACGCGCTCCGGCAGACCCTGATCGCGCTGACCGAGGGCAACGGCCTGGATGAGCACGAGAGCCCGGGCGAGGCGACACTGCAGGTGCTCGAGGGACGGGTGCGGGTGAACAATGCCGAAGCCGGCTGGGAAGGCTCGCCGGGCGATCACATCGTGATCCCGCGGACCCGGCACAGCCTGACGGCACTGGCCGATTCGGTGGTGCTGCTGACCGTCGTCAAACCGGTCGGCCCGCACGTCTGAGGAGTCAGAACGGGCTGGAGTTCGCCTGCCACCTGGCCGATTCCGGGCGGGCACCGTAGCGGCGGGCATAGTCCTCGTGCAGGCGGGCATTGCGCTCACGGTTGGCCACATCCACCAGGTTGGGGTCCAAGCCGTGCTGGGCCAGCCGGTGCCTGCGCCAGATCTTGTTGAGCACGAACGCCATCACCACGGCCCAGAAATAGATGGGCACTGTCATCTCCAGGTGCACGTACAACGAGGCGGGTAGCAGCCACAGCGGGGCCAGGATGAGCAGCGGCGGAATCGAGTACCGGATCATGTGCCGGCGGATCGCGCCGGGGCCGGTCAGGTCGGCGGCGACGAATTCGCGCATCGAATCCGGCAGGCGCCGCCCGTAGGCGTACGCGAGGTACTGCAGCGGGGCGGGGCGGGACACGGCCATGGTGGCTCCTGGGGGATGCTGCCGACGATTCTATTTAGATAGTACGCTAATCATTAGTGTGCTATCTAGCTGTATGCTGTGAGCATGCCCACCGTGACCGAAGACGTCGACCCCCTCGCCCTGGAACGTCAGGTGTGCTTCGCGCTGGCGGTGACCAACCGTGCCGTGCTGGCCGTGTACCGGCCGCTGCTGGAACCCCTCGGGCTCACCCATCCGCAGTACCTGGTGATGCTGGCGCTGTGGGACAACGCCAACGCCGACGGGCCCGCGCTGTCGGTGAAGCAGATCGCCGCCCTGCTGCAGATGGATCCGGCGACGACATCGCCCATGCTGAAGCGGCTCGAGGCGCTCGGCCTGATCACCCGCACCCGCAGCAGCGCCGACGAGCGCACCACCCACGTCACCCTGACGGCCGAGGGCACCGCCCTGCGCCGGCGCGCGCTGGACATCCCGCCCGCCGTGGTGGCGCGCCTCGGTGTCGAACTGTCCGAACTGGAGCACCTGCACACGGTGCTCACCCGGATCAACGCGGCGGCGGTGGCCGCGGGGGCGCTGCCCGACTAGATCGCCGGGCCCAGCAGGTCGTCGGCGTCCTTGATGATGTACCCGTAGCCCTGCTCGGCGAGGAACCGCTGCCGGTGCGCGGCGTACTCGGCGTCCAGGCTGTCACGGCTCACCACCGAATAGAACACCGCGCCGCCGCCGTCGGCCTTCGGGCGCAGCAGCCGGCCCAGGCGCTGCGCCTCCTCCTGGCGGGACCCGAATGTCCCCGAAACCTGAACGGCCACAGAGGCTTCCGGGAGGTCGATGGAGAAGTTCGCGACCTTGCTGACCACCAGTGTGCGGATCTCGCCGCGCCGGAACTGGTCGAACAACGCCTCCCGTTCGGCGTTCTTGGTCGACCCCTGGATCACCGGCGCGTTCAGCTCTTCGCCGAGTTCGTCCAGCTGGTCCAGATAGGCGCCGATCACCAGCGTCGGCTCGTTCGGGTGCCGCTCCAGGATCGACTTCACCACCGCGATCTTGGTGTGCGCCGTCGAGCAGAGCTTGTAGCGTTCCTCCGGTTCGGCGGTGGCATAGAGCATCCGCTCGTTGTCGGTCATGGTGACCCGGACCTCGATGCACTCGGCGGGCGCGATCCAGCCCTGCGCCTCGATGTCCTTCCACGGTGCGTCATACCGTTTCGGGCCGATCAGGCTGAACACGTCGCCTTCGCGGCCGTCCTCCCGGATCAGCGTCGCGGTCAGCCCCAGCCGGCGCCGGGACTGCAGATCGGCGGTCATCCGGAACACCGGCGCGGGCAGCAGGTGCACCTCGTCGTAGATGATCAGGCCCCAGTCCCGGCTGTCGAACAACTCGAGGTGCTTGTACTCACCCTTGGTGCGCCGGGTGATCACCTGATAGGTGGCGATGGTGACCGGGCGGATCTCCTTGCGCTCACCCGAGTACTCGCCGATCTCGTTCTCCGTCAACGACGTTCGTGCGATCAGTTCACGCTTCCACTGCCGCCCGGCCACGGTGTTGGTGACCAGGATCAGCGTCGTCGCCCCGGCCTTGGCCATCGCGGCGGCGCCCACCAGCGTCTTGCCGGCACCGCACGGCAGCACCACCACGCCGGAGCCGCCGGCCCAGAACGAATCGGCGGCCATCTCCTGATAGTCGCGCAGCTCCCAGCCGTCCTGGTCCAGGGTGATCGGGTGCGCCTCGCCGTCCACGTAGCCGGCGAGGTCCTCGGCGGGCCAGCCGATCTTGAGCAGCATCTGCTTGACCCGGCCGCGTTCGCTGCCGTGCACGATCACCGTGTCGTCGTCGATGCGGGCGCCCAGCATCGGGGCGATCTTCTTGTTGCGCAGCACTTCTTCGAGCACCGCGCGATCCAGGCTGACCAGGGTCAGGCCGTGGGCGGGATGCTTGACCAGCTGCAGCCGGCCGTACCGGGCCATGGTGTCGACGATGTCCACCAGCAGCGGCTGGGGCACGGCATACCGCGAGAAGCTGACCAGTGCGTCGACCACCTGCTCGGCGTCGTGCCCGGCCGCGCGGGCGTTCCACAGCGCCAGCGGGGTGATGCGGTAGGTGTGGATGTGCTCGGGGGCGCGCTCCAGCTCCGCGAACGGGGCGATGGCGGCGCGCGCCGCGCCGGCGAGTTCGTGGTCGACCTCGAGCAGCACGGTCTTGTCCGACTGGACGATCAGCGGGCCCTCAGTCATGGGGGTGGCCCTCGGCGGTATTCATCCCATCCATTATCCAGAGTCCGCCGACACCACCGAGGTCACGCGATGGATGGCGAACTCGCGCACGCGGCCGGCCGCCGGGTCGAACGCCGTCAGCTGCCCGCCGCGGATGTTGATCGGTTCCACCACGCGCTGGGTGGCCACCCCGGCCGGATCCACGTAGCCCATCACCACCGGCTGCTGGTTGAGTGCGGCCTGCTGCAATTCGGCGATCAGCCCGGCCGGGTCCAGCCGCTGACCCGCCGCCGGCGCGGCGGACACCTTGCGCAACACGGCGACGATGGCGGCCAGCGTCTGGGCGTTGGGGGCGCTCAGCGGCCGGTAGGTCCGGCGCTTGCCCTGCACCGGCACCCGGGAACCGCGGGCGCTGATGTCGACGACGGCCCCCGACGAGTCCTCGGCGGCGGGGACGAACCCGGCACTGCGCAACGCGGTCAGCACGTCACCGATCTGGTGCTGCGAGACGGCCACCGTCGGCGCCAGGATGCGCAACTCCAGCGGCTCGACGGCGGGACTGGCCACCGCCTGGGCCAGCAGCGCCGGGTCCTCGCACCGCACGAACGAGGCGGCCATGCCGACCCGCAGCTGCCCGTGCCGGCGCGCCACATCGTCGATCAGATACGTCAAGCCTTGCGGCACCGGAGTTTTCGAATGACGTTCGAAGAACGCGTGCAGTTCGCCCGCGGTGCGCCCGGAATCCAGCGCGTGCCGGATGGACGGCTCACCGATCCGGTAGACCATGGCCGCGCCCGCCGACTCCACGGTGGCCACCACCGCCAGTTGTTCGGCCAGGTCGCGCTGCAGCGGCCCGGGCACCACGACCGTCAGGTCCGCCTGCAGCAGGAAATGGTCCAGCGGGGCCGGCAGCACCTTGTCCATCGCGGCCACGACCTCGTCGTCGGTGCCGCCGGCCAGCAGCACCCGGGCCGGCGAGGCGATGGCGCCGCGACCCACCGCGCCCACCGCGTGCGCCTCGCGCAGCAGGTCGGTGACCGGGCCGAGCTGCAGCCGGGCCGCCCAGCGGGGCCGGTGCCAGATCATCGCCGCGGCCGCCGACGCGGCATCCACCCCGGCGCCCGGTTTCAGTTCGGCCAGCATCTGCAGCAGCAACCGCCGGTCCAGCGGTGCCGCGGTGGAGTACAGCGCGTCCGAGAGGGCACCGTAGGGCTTGCCGTCGGGCCCGCGAGTGCCCACCAAACCGGGGCGCGACGGCAGGTCCAACCAGGTCGCCATGATCAACTGCCAGCGGGTGGCGGTGCTCGCCTCGACGAACCGGTCGGCGGCCACGGTGGGCGCCCAGTACGGGGCGGTGCCGTCCGGCGGCAGCGGATCCGGCACGCCGGACGCGATCAGGCCGGCGCCGGCGGCGATGTCCAGGATCAGTCCGAGGCGTTGTTCGTCGATACCGGTCAGCTTGGTCAACCGCTTGACGTCGCGCACCCCGAGGCCGCCGGCGCGCAACTCGGAAATCGGTGCGGCCGAAAGGGTTTCGATGACAAGGTCGATCTCGCGGAGCAGGTCGATGGCCGCCCCGGCGGCCACCGAGTCGGCGTCGGCCTGCGTCGTGGTCGACACGGTGGGGTCCGGCAGGTGCAGCCCGACCGGCCCGGGCAGCTCGTCGCGCAGCAGCTGGCCGACCAGCCGGGGCAGGATCACGGTGTCGGTGTCGACGCGGTCCAGCAGCCCGGACGCCAGCAGGCGCGGCACCGGGCGATCGGCGGGAGCGCCGGGCACCGCGTCGCGGGTGCGCCCAACCGGGGACCCCTGCGACAGGCGGGTGAGCAACTCGCGTTGCGGCTCGTCGATGTCGGCGAGCAGGGCGGTGATCGCGTCGGCGCTCAGCTCGGGCTCGGCCCGCACGGCCTGCCCGGGAAACCACGGCAGGCCGGACGCCGCTTCGGGGGTGACCCGCAGGGTGTCCTCGCCCCACACCAGCGCCCGGTCGGTCAGATCGGCCAGCGCCGCCTGCACCGCATCGGCACTGGCACGCGAACCCAGCAACTCCACCACCGTCTCCACGAGCACCGGCCCGGCGTCGGCCTGCAGCGCGAGCATCGCGTCGAGCACGGCCAGATGCAGGAAGTCCAGCGCGTCGGTGGCAGCCTTGACCGACTGGCGGGCCTGAGCGCGCGCGGCAAGGGCGGCCAGCGTGCCCGGTGGCGGCTGGGTGAGGTCGGGCCGCAACTCCAGCAGACGAATCAGACGATCGTCGGGAAGGTCGGCCAGCCAGACACCCAGGGGCACGCTGGACGGTGCGTGATGGGTCATCGCTGACCAGCGTAAAGCAGCTTCCTGCCGGGCCGAGTCGCGAGATCGTGACCGGCCTCGCCCCCGCGCGCGGTACCTGCCACAATGTCAGTCGTGGCTGACAAGAAGAACCAGTACGTCGACAATGGCTGGCCCGAGGTGGCCGACGGTGATCACGCCGTCAGCGAACTCGCCACTGATCGTGTCGGCGCGTTGTCGCCGTTCGGCGATGTGACCTTCCCGCTGCCGGCCGACGAGCTGCCGTACACGCACCCGGTCACCGTCGTCAACAAGTAGATCGGTGAGCGGGCTCTCGCACCTGGACGAGTCTGGCGCCGCCCACATGGTCGACGTCACGGCCAAGGAATCCACCAAACGCACCGCCGTCGCCGTCGGCACCGTGCGGACCCGCCCCGACGTCATCGAACTCATCGCCGGTGGTGGGCTGCCCAAGGGTGATGCCCTGGCCACCGCGCGGGTGGCCGGCATCATGGCCGCCAAACGCACCAGCGACCTGATCCCGCTGTGCCACCAGCTGGCCCTGACCGGAGTCGACGTCGAGTTCACCATCGGCGAGGCCGAGGTGACCGTCACCGCCACCGTGCGCACCACCGACCGCACCGGTGTCGAGATGGAAGCGCTGACCGCGGTGAGCGTGGCCGCGCTGACGCTCTACGACATGATCAAGGCCGTCGACCGGGCCGCCCGGATCGACGGGATCCAGGTGGTGCACAAGGAGGGCGGCAAGACCGGCACGTGGACGCGCACCGATGTATAGCGCCGTCGTGGTGATCACCTCGACCCGCGCCGCCGCCGGCGTGTACGAGGACCGCACCGGCCCGATCATCGTGGACTGGTTGACCCGGCGCGGCATCGCCACCGACGCCCCGCGGGTGGTGCCCGACGGCGCCTCGGTGGTGCGGGCGTTGAGCCAGGCCATCGAGGAGCGGCCCAGCGTCATCATCACCTCGGGCGGCACCGGCATCTCCCCGACGGATGCCACCGCGGACGCCACCGCCAACCTCGTCGACTACCAGATCCCCGGGCTCGCCGACGCCATCCGGGCCGCCGGCCTGCCGCAGGTACCGACCTCGGTGCTGTCGCGCGGCGTGTGCGGGGTGCGGTCCGGTGTGCTGATCGTGAACCTGCCCGGCTCCACGGGTGGGGTCAAGGACGGCCTCGGCGTGCTCGACGCGGTGCTGGAACATGCGCTGGACCAACTGCGCGGTGGCGACCATGCCGGCTGAGGTGCTGCGGGTGGCGCTGACCGAGGAGCCCATCGCGCTGGCCGAACACGAAGACCTGGTGGCCCACGCGGCAGCCGGCGCGGTGGTCGGTTTCTCCGGTGTGGTGCGCGATCACGACGGCGGGCGCAGCGTCACCCGGCTGGAGTACTCGGCCCATCCGTCGGCGTTGCAGACGCTCACGGAGGTGGTCGAGGAAGTGGCCCGCGACGCGGTCGGCGTGCGCGCCGTCGCGGTGAGTCACCGGATCGGGGTCCTGCACATCGGTGACGCGGCCCTGACGGTCGCCGTGGCCGCCGATCACCGCGGTGCCGCGTTCGCGACCTGTGCGCTGCTCGTGGACACCGTGAAGGCCCGGCTGCCGGTGTGGAAGCACCAGTTCTTCGGGGACGGCTCCGACGAATGGGTCAACTCGGCGTAATCGCCTGCCCGCAAACGCACAAACTGCACTCCGGATGGAGTGCAGTTTCTGCGTTTCGGGTATGCAGACCTTACGGCGTCGGCAGCAGCGGGGCCGGAGCCGGGCCGGGAGCCGCAGCCGGGGCGTTCGGCGGAGCCGGGATGTCCTCCGGGATGGGGCTGTTCATCGACCGCTGCGTGGTGATGGCGATCAGCGCATCCTTGCCGGTGATGTCCTGGTTCTGCACGGCATGCCAGAGCTGGCGCAGGTAGCTGACGTTCGGGCTCTCGTTGGGGACCGCGTTGGGATCCATCGTCGACCCCGGCGGCAGGTTCTCGGGGCTGATCAGGTGCGGCACACCGTCGGCCGGCGTGGGCAGCTGACCGGAGACCGCCTGGTTGGCGACGTCGTAGGCCGGCTGCGGGATGTTGACGGCAGCGACCGGGGCCAGCGGATCGGGCGCGGGTGCCGCGATCGGGGCATCCGCAGGGGCGGGCGCCGGGGCCGGGGCGGGCGCCGGGGTCGGCAGGACCGGGTCCTGCGGCAGCGGGGCCCCGTGCAGGGCCCACACCTGCGGCTGGTCGGCCGGCGCGGGAGCGGCGTCCCAGCTGGCGGCCTGGATGACGGGCTGGGCGGCCGGATCGACGGGAGCCGGCACGGCATCGGCCGGGGCCGGGACGACATCGGCCGGCGGGGCCGGAACGACATCGGCCGGAGAGGCCGGGACGACGTGGTCGACGGCGACGATATCGGCGGGAGCCGGGACGGGCTCGGGAGCCGGCGGAGGCACCGGGGCGTCCAGCGGGGCGGCGTCGACGGGGGCCGGGGGCAGATCGGCCGGCGCGGGCGCGGGAGCGGGCAGCACCGCGTCGACGGGGACGGCGGGAGCGGCCTCGGGGGCCGGCGGCAGCGGCTCGGGGGCCGGTGGCGGGGGCGGGGCGTCGGGCAGCGGCGCGGCGAGCGCGTCGAAGGGGGCCGGCTCGGGAGCGGGCGGCGGCGGGAGTTCACCGTTGACGCCGGGGTTGTCGATCGGGTTGTCCAGCGCCTGCGGGGCATCGTTCACCACATTGCGCGGGCTCGCGGCGCCGAGGCCGCGGCCGCAAACCGGCCACGCGCCCTTGCCCTGGCTGGCCAGGACACGCTCGGCGACGGCGATCTGCTCTTCCTTGGTGGCCAGGTGCGCGGCCGGGGCGTACTCACCGCCACCGTGCGAGGACCACGTGCCCGGCGAGAACTGCAACCCGCCCTGGTAACCGTTGCCCGTGTTGATCGCCCAGTTGCCACCGGATTCACAGCGGGCGACCTGGTCCCACTGGCCGTCGGTGGCGGCGCCGGCCTGACCGGCCAGAGCGAGGCTTCCGCCGCCGAGGACCGCGCCGGTGACGGCGATCTTGGCGACGCTGACTGAGGATGACGTGGGCTTGCGGTGCCGTCCACTCATAGAAAAAGACAGTCCTCTCGTGAACGCCTACGAGGTCAGCTGTCGGGTTCGGGCTGGAGAGGTCGCCCGGCCTGCGTCGTCGCCGACGCCGGCTTCACCCCAAGGGCTCAGACTGCGAGCCCTGGTCTGCTTTCGGCGGACCGGTGGGTCCCCCGCCTCCATCCAAGGTTGTTCGTCGGTGGCAGTGCCCGGGTGGATGGAGCTCGGCGTACTGGGCGCTGCGGGCTATCCGATAAAGGTCAGATTGCTTGGGCAAGACGGTAACTGCTCGGCGCGTGTGAGTCATCTCGACCCGTTTTCGGCGTTTTCACAGGCAGCAAATCTTGTGAGAACTTTAAAGGCGCAGGACGCCCGGGCGTTTCCGCTGGTGTTTGCCGGAGTCAAACTTCCGGTGGCCTCATTGTGACCGTTTCGTTATGTGACGCAAATCACTGCTATCCGCCGGCGAACGGGGGTAACACATCGACCGTCTGGTTTGTTTCCAGCGGCCTGCCGCGGTCGCGCACCGCGACCTCGTCGCACAGGAACGAGCAGCGTGCCAGCACTTTCGCCAGTTCCGGGCCGCGGGCGGACAGTTGCCGCACCAGCCCGTCCAACGTCAAGCCTTTTTGCAGGTGCAACGTTTCGGTCTCGGTTCCGGCAGCGGCCCGGGCCGCGGCGAAATAGCGCACGGTCACCGTCACGGTCATCTCAGCCGCCGATCGCGCTCATCGGTCGGGCGGGCTGGACGAAGCTCGGATCGTTGATGCCGTGCCCGGCCGGTTTGGCCCACATCGTGCGGCGCCACGCCGCCTCGATCTCGTCGTCGTCGGCGCCGTCGCGCAGCAGCCCGCGCAGGTCGGTCTCGGCGGTGGAGAACAGACAGCTGCGGACCTGCCCGTCGGCGGTCAGCCTGGTCCGGTCGCACGCACCGCAGAACGCCTCGGACACCGACGCGATGATCCCGACGGTGGCCGCGCCGCCGTCCACCCGCCACAGCGCCGCCGGCGCCGACCCCCGCGGTGCGGGATCCGGCCGCAGATCGAAATGCCGGCGCAGGGTGTCCAACACCGTGTCGGCGCTGATGGCCCGGTCCCGGCTCCACTCATGTCCGGCGTCCAGGGGCATCTGCTCGATGATCCGCAGCTGATAGTCGTGTTCCAGGCAGAACCGCAGCAGCGGCACCACGTCGTCCAGGCCGGTGCGCGGATCCAGCACCGCATTCACCTTCACCGGCGCCAGGCCGGCGGCCGCCGCCCCGGCCAGCCCGGCCAGCACGTCGTCGAGGCGGTCGCGGCGGGTGATCTCGGTGAAATGCGCGCGGTCGACGGTGTCCAGGGAGACGTTGACCCGGTCCAGTCCGGCGCGCTTGAGCCCCGCGGCCCGCGCCGCCAGTCCGATGCCGTTCGTCGTCATGGCGATCGTCGGGCGTGGGGTCAACGCGGCGGCCGCCGTGATCACCTCTTCCAGATTCCGGGACACCAGCGGCTCACCGCCGGTGAAGCGGACATTGGTGATCCCGAGCCGGGTGACGGCGATCCGCAGCAACCGGCTCAGTTCGGCGGCGCTGAGCAGCTGGCTACCCGGCAGCCAGTCGAGTCCCTCAGCAGGCATGCAATAGGTACAGCGCAGATTGCACCGGTCGGTCAGCGACACCCGCAGATCGGTGGCGATCCGGCCGTAGGTGTCCAGCAGCGGTCCGCTGGCGGGCATGCCCGGCCGGGTGCCCAGCGTGGGCAGGCCGAGTGCGGTGACCGTCACTCAGACCACCCGCTTCGCGTCGACCGGCACGATCTCTTTACCCAGCGGCATCAGCGACACCGGGATCATCTTCAGATTGGCCAGCGCCAGCGGGATGCCGATGATGGTGATGGCCATCGCGATGGCGCTCACCACATGCCCGATCGCCAGCCAGATCCCGGCCACGATGAGCCAGATGATGTTGCCGATCAGCGCGCCGGGACGGACCCCGGGCTTGTCGACGACGGTGTAGCCGAACGGCCACAGCGCGTACAGCGCGATGCGCAGCGCGGCGAAGCCGAACGGGATGGTGATGATGAGCACGAAGCAGATCAGCGCCGCGAGGAGATAGCCCAGCGCCAGCCACAGCCCACCGAAGATCAACCAGACGATATTCAGGACCAGTCGCATGTCTCCTCCAGCGGTCGTTACAGACTACCGAGCAACTAGTAAGCTCTTCCACATTGCGTCCTGCGCAGGCGGGACGCATTACTTATGTGATCGATGAGACGAGCGGGTGAACAGCAGTGCCGACCGGCAAGGTTAAGTGGTACGACGCCGAGAAGGGCTTCGGCTTCCTGTCCCAGGAGGACGGCGAGGACGTCTACGTCCGGTCGTCGGCGCTGCCTTCGGGCGTCGAGGGGCTCAAGGCCGGGCAGAAGGTCGAGTTCGGTCTGGCTGCCGGGCGCCGCGGTCCGCAGGCGCTGAGCGTCAAGCTCATCGACCCGCCGCCCAGCCTGTCCCGGACGCGCCGCGAGGCCGCCGCCGCCGAACACAAGCACACCCCCGACGAACTGCACGGCATGATCGGTGACCTCATCACGCTGCTGGAGAACACCATCCAGCCCGAGCTGCGTAAGGGTAAGTACCCCGACCGCAAGGTGGCCCGGCGGGTGTCCGAGGTCGTCAAGGCCGTCGCCCGCGAGCTCGACGCCTGATCCTCGCCCGCGCCGAGAGTGCGGTTGTTGGCGCCGATCGGCCGATCCTGCGCCAGAAAGCGTAGTTTCGGCGCGAGAGTGGGAAGACTGTAGGCATGGCCTACGTGAACCCCCAGGGTGAGTTCAACCGTGACACCAACTACATCACCACCCGGATCACCGCGGATGGTCGGGACGGCTACCCCGTCGAGCCGGGCCGCTACCGGCTGATCGTGGCCAGGGCCTGCCCGTGGGCCAACCGCGCCATCATCGTGCGCCGCCTGCTGGGCCTGGAGGACGCGCTGTCCATCGGCTACTGCGGGCCCGTGCACGACGAGCGCAGCTGGACCTTCGACCTGGACCCGGGCGGGCTGGATCCGGTGCTGAAGATCCCGCGGCTGCAGGACGCCTACTTCAAGCGCGACCCCGACTACCCGAAGGGCATCACCGTGCCCGCCATCGTCGACATCCCCACCGGTGCCGTCGTCACCAACGACTTCGCGCAGATCACCCTGGACCTCTCCACCGAATGGACCGCCTTCCACCGCGAGGGCGCGCCGCAGCTGTACCCCGAGCCGCTGCGCGACGAGATCGACGAGGTGGCGCAGCGGATCTACACCGAGATCAACAACGGGGTGTACCGATGCGGATTCGCCGGCACCCAGCAGGCCTACGACGCGGCGTACGACCGGTTGTTCACCGCGCTGGACTGGGTTTCCGAAAGGCTCAGCGGGCAAAGGTATCTGGTGGGTGACACCATCACCGAGGCCGATGTCCGGCTGTTCACCACGCTGGCCCGGTTCGACCCGGTGTACCACGGGCACTTCAAGTGCAACCGGTCCAAGCTGTCCGAGATGCCGGTGCTGTGGGCCTATGCCCGTGACCTGTTCCAGACGCCCGGGTTCGGCGACACCATCGATTTCGGCCAGATCAAGGCGCACTACTACATCGTGCACAAGGACATCAACCCCACCCAGATCGTCCCGAAGGGCCCCGACCTGTCCGGTTGGCACACCGCTCACGGCCGGGAAGCGTTGGGCGGCAGGCCGTTCGGTGACGGCACCCCGCCCGCGTGAGCTAATTCCAGACCGTGCGCACCGACCACTCGGCGTGCGGCAGCGGGAACTCGTTGCCGGCCTCGTCGCGCACCAACGTCGGCAGCTGCACGGCGAATCCGGTCAGCCTGCCGAACCGGGCGTCGACGGTGGGGATGGTGACCGCCAGCGTCGTGCCGGGCCGGAACTCCGAGACGACGGGCGTGGGCGCGTCCTCGTAACCCCGCAGCAGCCACCACGGTGCCCGCGCGATCGCCGACGGCACCGACAGCTGCACCGGGTTTCGCGAATTAACCGCCAAATCGCCTGTGGTTTCCGGGATTTCGCAGTTGTCCAGATCCAGCACCGGGCAGAAGCGGTAGGGTCCGACGCGCACCGAAGCACCATGCGAGTAGGCGCTGATCTCCGGGAAGCCGGTATCGGCGTGGCGGCTGAGCTGCCACACCAGCAGGCCGGTGCCCACCGAGGCGACCAGTGCCACCGCCAGCAGCACCGCGGCGATGCGCTTCATCGGCGCCCCACCGGAGCGGCCAACGGGCCGCCCTCGGTCTCGGCGAGCACCGGGCGGTTACCGCCGAAGCCGGGTATCAGGGACGCACCGTTGTAGCTCACCAGTGTCTGGGCCAGACCGAGAATCAACACGGCCGTGATCGTAGTGAACCCGACCCACAGCTGCGGATAGATGAGCACGCCGGTCGCTCCGCCGGCCACCCACGCCAGCTGCAACAGCGACTCCGACCGGCCGAAGGCCGACGCCCGGGATTTCTCCGGCAGGTCGTCCTGCAGCGACGCGTCCAGCGAGGCCTTGGCGATGGCGCTGGCACCGGAGGTGACCAAGGTGGCCACCGCGGCCACCAACAGGTTGCCCGTGACGGCGGCGGCCAGCGCCATCAACGTCACCGCGATGGCGGCGCGGGTGACCAGCAGGGCGGGCCTGCCGAGTTTGAGCCGGGCGGCGGTGAAGTTGCCGACGAAGTTGCCGACACCGGCCGCCGCACCGATCAGGCCCAGGATGCGCAACTGCTCCCAGCCGCCGTCGCCGTGCGATTTCGCGACGAACGCCGGGTACAGGAACAGGAAACCGACCATCGCCTTGATGGTGCAGTTGCCCCACAGCGAGGTGATGATGTTGCGGCCCAGCGGTTGGCGCTCCTTGGCCGGCCGGCGCAGCGCCTCGGTCTCACCGCCGTGATAGCTCAACGTGGTGGGCACCTCACCGGCGGTCACCTCGACCCACTTCGGGATACGCATCGACAGCACCGCCCCGGCCACGGTCACCGCGACCAGCACGTACAGCGCGCCGGGCAGCTTGGCCATGTTGAGCAGGTATTCGGCACCGGCGGCGATCGCCCCGCCGGCCATGGTGCCGCCCAGCAGGCTGAACATGGTCAGCCGCGAGTTCACCCGCACCAGGTCGATCGTGGGCGGCAGCACCCGCGGGGTGACGGCACTGCGCAGCACCGAGAAACTCTTGGACAGCACCATCATCCCGAGCGCACAGGGGTAGAGCACCCAGGACGGGTAGCTTCCGGTGGCGCCGTCGTAGTTGCCGATCAACACCACGGCCAGCACGGTGCGCAGCGCGAACGACATGGCCAGCGCCACCCGGCGGCCGTGTTGCAGACGGTCCAGCGCCGGGCCGATCAGCGGCGCGATGATGGCGAACGGCGCGATCGTGATGAGCAGGTACAGGGCCACCTTGCTCTTGCTCTCGCCGGAGGCCGCCGCGAAGAACAGGGTGTTGGCCAACGCCACCGCCATCGCCGCGTCGACCGCCGAGCTGGCCACCACCGGCCAGGTGAGTGCCGTCAGCCCGGATTTGTCGGCACCGTCGGCGGTGGCGGCCCGGTGCACCAGGTCGTACATCTTGGTGCCCATCTCGCGGCTGCGCTGGGCGGCGGCGCGGGTGACGGTGACCTTCTCGCCGGCCGACGATCCCACCCCGGACCGGGCCCGCGGCGGCGGTTCGGTCCGTCGCCGGGCCGACTCGTCGTCCAGCGGGGGCAGCCACCGGTTGGCGCTCGGTCCGGACGGCGGATGCTTGCGCCGGCCGATATCACCGTCGCTGGGGTAGTTGGCCATGCCGGGGTGCTCACCGTCGGACGGCGGCCGCGGTGGGTGGTAGCGGGGATCCCGGGAAGGCACAGCTCCGATTGTCCCTTACCGAGACGGCTGCGGCGGGAAGCCCACCGGTGTGGCTCTGGTGGGCATGGTCAGGCAATATTGGACGCGATGGACACAGGAACCGACACCGTCGCCGATCTCACCGACCAGGCAGAACCGCAGGCGCAGCCCGCACCCGAACTTGAGGCGTTGCTGCTCGGTGCGGTCGAGCCCGCCCGCGCCGCGATCGAGGAGTTCAGCGGTGCCGACGCCGTCGGCGAATACCTGGGCGCGGTGTTCGACGACCAGACCGCCGCCACCCATCGCTTCCTCGCGGTGCTGCCCGGCTACCAGGGCTGGCAGTGGGCGGTGGTGGTGGCCGGTTATCCCGGCGCCGACCACGTGACCATCAGCGAGGTGGTGCTGGTGCCCGGCCCGACCGCGCTGCTCGCGCCGCAGTGGGTGCCGTGGGAGGAGCGGGTGCGCCCCGGCGACCTGAGCCCCGGTGATCTGCTGGCCCCGCCGGCCGACGACCCGCGCCTGGTGCCCGGATACCTGGCCAGCGGCGACGACGAGCTGGACGAGGTGGCCGCCGAGATCGGTCTGGGTCGCCGCCAGGTACTCAGCCTGGAAGGCCGGCTCGACGCCGCGCAGCGCTGGCATGACGGCGAGTTCGGTCCCGGGTCGGCGATGGCGCGCGCCACTCGGCGGGTGTGCCGGGACTGCGGGTTCTATCTGCCGCTGGCCGGTTCGCTGGGCACCGTGTTCGGCGTGTGCGCCAACGAGATGTCCGCCGACGGCCGGGTGGTCGACAGCGAGTACGGCTGCGGCGCGCATTCGGACACCCCCGCCCCGGCCGGTACCGGTTCGCCGCTGTACGACCCGTACGACGACGGGGTGCTGGAACTCGCGGAGATCGCGGCCAGCAGTGCCGGCCCGGCAGATCCGGAGAGCCCGGAAGGCTCTGCCGGCCCCGCCGGCTCCTAGCGTCCGGCGCCCTCCGCGGCGGTCTTGATCCGCTGCAGCGAAGCGTTCATGCCGGCCAGCAGCTCCCGCTCGAAGCCGGGCACGCCGCCCATGAACTTGTCGACGAGCATGGTGGGCACGGTCTTGAAGCCCTCGGGCGCCCGGCGGCTCTCGATCACCCGGGTGCCGCCGCCGTCGAGGGTTTGCAGTTCGTAGCTCCACCGCATGGCGTTGAAATCGACGCGGAAGGCCAGCGCGCGCTCGGGTTCCAGCTCGGTGATGGTGCACGTGGTCGGCCAGAACATGTTGTTGCGCCGGTTGACGTTGATCGCCTTGGCGCCCACCCGGGTGCGCCCGAGCACCTTCATGGCCCGGCACTGCGGGCTCCACTGTGGCATCCGGCGCAGGTCCGAGATCAGTGCCCACACCGTGGACACCGGTGCGTCGATGTCGATCTGTGCTTGCAGCAGAGGCGAACCCATGGTGTTCCTTCAGTCGACGAGGCCGCGCTGCGCGCCCCGGTCGCCCCGGCGGGCGGAACGCAGCTGCAGCAGGAAGATGGAGGTGCCGAGCAGTCCGACACCCAGCCCGGCGACCGTGATGGGGCGCCAGTCGTGCAGGGCCGGGACGGTGAAAGCCAGCACGACGGCGATCAGCCAGCCGGTCGCGATCGCGATGATGACCGGCACCGGCTCCAGGAGCCGGGCCGGCAAGGCCGGCGGCTCGATCGGCGTCGCGGTGGTGTCTTCTGACATCGCTTCACAACCTAGCCGATGCCATCTGGGTATTCTCTTGCCCTGTGACAGACGTCGACTCCAGGTTGTCGAGCGATCTGTCGCTGGCCGTGATCAGGTTGGCCCGGCAGCTGCGGTTCCGCCGTCCCGACTCACCGGTCTCGTTGTCGCAGCTCTCGGCGCTGGCCACGGTGGCCAAGGAAGGGCCGATGACGCCGGGCGCGCTGGCCATCCGGGAACGTGTCCGCCCGCCGTCGATGACGCGGGTGATCGCGTCACTGGTCGACCTGGGCTTCATCGACCGCACCGCGCATCCCGACGACCGGCGGCAGGTGCTGGTGTCGGTGTCGCCCGCCGGCGTCGACCTGATCGAGGCCGAACGCAAGGCCAGCCGGGAATGGCTGCAGCAGCGGCTGGCCGAGCTGACCGCCGAGCAACGCCAGACCCTGCTGGAGGCCGCCGACCTCATGCTGGCGATCGTGGACGAAGGCCCGGCGAACTGACTAACGTCATCGATATCGCGGACGCGGCCGATCCGCGACTGGACGATTTCCGCGATCTCAACAGTGTCGATCGCAGGCCGGACCTGCCCAGCGGTAAGGGGCTGGTGATCGCGGAGGGTGTGCTGGTGGTGCAGCGCATGCTGGCGTCCCGGTTCACGCCGCGGGCCATGCTGGGCACCGATCGCCGGTTGAGCGAGCTGGCCGCTGATCTGGCGGGCGTGGACGTGCCGTACTACCGGGCCAGTGCCGAGGTGATGGCCGAGGCGATCGGCTTCCATCTCAATCGCGGTGTGCTGGCCGCCGCGCCGCGCCCGGCCGAGCTGACGGTCGCCGAGGTGCTGGCCGGCGCCCGCACCGTCGCGGTGCTCGAAGGCGTCAACGACCACGAGAACCTCGGGTCCATCTTCCGCAACGCCGCCGGGTTGGACGTGGACGCCGTGCTGTTCGGCACCGGCTGTGCCGACCCGCTGTACCGGCGGGCGGTGCGCGTGTCGATGGGGCATGCCCTGCTGGTGCCCTACGCGTGGGCGCCCTCTTGGCCGGGCGAGCTGAACACTTTGCGGGACAACGGTTTCCGTGTGCTGGCGATGACCCCGAATCCGGCCGCCGCGACGCTGGCCGAGGCGATGTCGGGACTGGCCGACGACAAGGTGGCCATCCTGGTGGGAGCCGAGGGGCCGGGCCTGACCGAGCACACCATGCGGGCCGCCGACGTGCGGGTGCGCATCCCGATGACGCGTGGCACCGACTCGCTGAACGTCGCGACGGCCGCCGCGCTGGCGTTCTACGAGCGGGCTAGGGTGAGCTGATGTCCGGCGACAGCACGCCACCGCGGGGGACGGCGCAGCCCTGGGGCACCGGGCTGACCGTCGCCGGATTCGTCGCGGCACTGACCGCGGCCGCCATCGTCGTTCTCAGCGTCGGTCTGACGCGGGTACACCCACTGCTTGCCATCGGGCTGAACCTGGTGGCGGTCGGCGGTCTGGCGCCCACGGTATGGGGCTGGCGGGCCCGGCCCGTGTGGCGCTGGTTCGTGCTGGGATCCGGGGTCGGGGTGGCCATCGGCTGGTTGGCGCTGATCGCGTTGCTCGTCAGTCGGTGAGTCCACGCCGGCGTCGTTGACTTGGCGCCCAGGGCGGTCCGCACTCGGAGTTTGCCGCCCTCACCGCCAAGTCAGCGGTGTTGCGTGCCGGAGCGCACGCCCAGCAGCACGTCCTCCCACGCCGGCACCGTGGCGCGGGCCTTACGGCTGCGGGCGGGCTTGGGTGCCGGTTCGGCGGGCTGCTGCGGCTCGGGTTCTTCGGTCGGCGCGACGGTCTGCGCGGCCGGAGCCGGTGCCGGCTCCGGGATCACCGCCGGGGCGGGAGCCGGGGCAGGCGCGGGCTCGAAATCCAGCTGCGCCACCGGGGCCACCGGCCGCAGCGGGCGGCTGAAGTTCGGGTCGATCAGTTCGGCCGCCCGCTCGTCGAACGCCGTCACCGTGCCGCCGTGCGAACCGGGGGTGAACCGGAAATGCGCCTGCAGGTCCGACCGGCCGGCCTTCCACGACAGCTGCACCGTCCACCGGCCGTCCTCGTTGCGCCAGGCGTCCCAGGTGGTCGAGTCGGGGTCGAGGCCGCGCGAGATGAGCGCCGACGTCACGGTTTCCAACAGCGTCAGCACCGCGGGTCCGTCGGCCAGGATAGGGTGCGCGGCGGTGGCCAGCTCCGCGGCACGGGCGCGCTCCAGCAGCACCGGGTTGGCGAACCGCTGCACCCGGTCGATATCGGCGCCGGTGATCGCCGCGACCTGCTCGACCGATGCGCCCGCACGGATACGGGACTGAATTTCCTTGGGGCGCAACGTCGTCGGTACCTCGACCTCGATCTGGGTTTGGTTGGAGGTGGCCTTGTCGCCGCGCACGGCGGCACGCAACCGGTTGTCCACCCGGATGACGAATTTCTCGCCGGCGTCCGCCGCCTCGCAGATCAGCCGCTTGCCGTCCACGTCCAGCCCGACGACCTTGAGTTCGCGCATACTGACCTCCTGCGGGGCACCTTACAGCGTTATCCGGCCGTTACCGGGCTGACACGCAGGGTTGCTCAGATTCGCTCGACGACCCAGTCGATGCAGTTGGTCAGGGCGCTGATGTCATCGGGCTCGACGGCCGGGAACATCGCCACCCGCAACTGGTTGCGGCCCAGCTTGCGGTACGGCTCGGTGTCGACGATCCCGTTGGCGCGCAGCACCTTGGCCACCGCGGCAGCGTCGACGTCGTCGTTGAAATCGACGGTGCCGACCACCTGCGAGCGCAGCGCCGGATCGGCCACGAACGGCGTCGCGAACGATGCCGCCTCGGCCCACGAGTACAGCCGCTGCGACGAGTCGGCGGTGCGCTTGACGGCCCAGTCCAACCCGCCGTTGCCGTTCAGCCAGTCCAGCTGCTCGGCCAGCAGGATCAGCGTGCCGATGGCCGGGGTGTTGTAGGTCTGGTTCTTCAGGCTGTTCTCGACCGCGATGGGCAGCGACAGGAAGTCCGGCACCCAGCGGCCGCCGGCGGCGATCGCCTCGATCCGGGCCAACGCGGCCGGCGACAGCACCGCGATCCACAGGCCGCCGTCGCCGGCGAAGTTCTTCTGCGGCGCGAAGTAGTAGGCGTCGGCGTCGCGGATGTCGACGGGCAGGCCGCCGGCCGCCGAGGTGGCGTCGATGAGCACCAGGGCGTCACCGGCCGGCCGCTGCACCGGCACCGCGACCCCGGTCGAGGTCTCGTTGTGCGCCCAGGCGACGACGTCCACCGACGGGTCCGAGGTCGGCTCCGGCGCGCTGCCGGCGTCCGCCTTGATGATGATCGGATCGCCGACGAACGGGTTCTTGGCGACGCAGGAGGCGAACTTCGAACTGAACTCGCCGTAGGTCAGGTGCAGCGAGCGCTTGTCGACCAGGCCGAACGCGGCGGCATCCCAGAACGCGGTCGAGCCGCCGTTGCCCAGGATGACCTCGTACCCGTCGGGCAGCGCGAACAGCTGGCGCAGCCCGTCGCGGACCCGGCCGACGAGGTTCTTGACCGGGGCCTGGCGATGGGAGGTGCCGAACAGGTCACCGGCGGCGGCGAGTGCCTGCAGCTGCTCGGGGCGCACCTTCGACGGCCCACAGCCGAAGCGTCCGTCGTGCGGCTTGATGTCGGCGGGGATCGTCAGCTCGGCCATGACGTTCAGATTATCGGCCCACGCCACCGGTTAAGACGGCCGGTGTCGGTCAGGGTGCCTGCGGCACCACATAGGTCGGCTGGAACGGATTCTGGCCGTTCTCGATCGCGATGGCCCGCAGGTACGCGTCGACATCGGGATAGCCGGCGATCTCGGCCTGTTTCTGCAACGCACGCTGGCGGGCCAGTTCGGTCTGGGCCTGCGCGGCCGCCTTGTCCGCCTCGGCCTTGGCCTTGGCCGCGTTGGCGTCGGCCACACCCTTGGCCTCGGCGGCCCGGGCGTCGGCGATGGCCTTCTGCTCGGCGATGATGGCCTCCTTGAGGCCGTCGTCGACCGGGTCCGGTTTCATCACGGTCACCTGGAAGTTGGTGAAGAACTCGCGCCCGTCGGTGCGGGCCCGGGAGGCGCTGGGCAGCGCGTCGCGCAGCGCGTTCTGGAATTCGATGCGGACCTTCTCGTCGTTCCAGATCTCACGCCAGGTGTACTTCTGCGCGACGCTGATGAGCACCTGTTCGGCCGGCTGGCCGACGACGTAACGCAGCAGGTTCTTCCAGCCCTCGGTGACCAGACCCTCGTCGTCCAGCCAGCCCTGATATTTGGTGCCGAAGTCGCGGTGGAAGTCCATCAGCATGGCGCAGTCGGTGGTCAGGTCGAAGGTGATGACCACCGGCACGCGCAGTTCGGCGGGGGCGGTGGCGTTGGACACCACGATGGTGGGTTCGGCCTCGGAGTCGGGGCTGCCGGTGGCATCCCAGCTGATCTGACGGGACGGGTAGCGGTAGGCCTTGAAGCCGCCGGGCGGATTAAACTCGGAGGTCTCCGGGTTGATGCAGCCCTCCACCTTCGGGTCGGTGGGAATCAGGGCGTAGTCGTCCACCTTGACCGCCGTTTGCCCGGGGCCGATCTGGGTGGCGCAGCTGGAGAGCACGGTTCCCGAGATCAGCACCCCGATCACCAGCACGGCGCCGATGACCACACCCTTGACCTTGCGATTGACGGCCATTCCGCATCCTTATGTCCGCGCTGTGAGACAGCTGGGAGTGTAGCTATCCGGGGCGGATTTGCGCGTCATCTGCGGTGATCGCCGTCGCAATGGCGTCGGCGCCGATTGCTGGTTCGGCACGGGTGGTTCGGGGCGCGGTGACCTCGGGCGACGTGCTGCGCCGGGTGGTCCAGCAACGGGACGTACAACCCGGAATGACGGTCTGATCAGGCGGTTTGGGTGGGTGGCCCGGTCGACGGAAACGGGTATCCGAGGGTGTGGACATTTACTCGATACCTGCGGTACCGTCTAGACAAGAGGCCGTTCGTTGTAAACCTCGTGGAGGGATTCAAGTGGCTAGGACGAAGATGATCCGGCGTTGGCGCAAGAACATGGACGTCAGCGACGATCCCCAGTACGTGGAGATGTTGACCACCCTGTCCGAGGGGTCGGTGCGACGCAACTTCAATCCGTACCAGGACATCGATTGGGACTCCCCGGAGTTCGCTGTCGTCCCGAACGACGACCGCTGGATCCTGCCGGAGACCGACCCGATCGGTAATCACCCGTGGTACCGCTCGCAGTCCCGTGAGCGTCAGATCGAGATCGGTATGTGGCGTCAGGCCAATGTCGCGAAGGTGGGCCTGCACTTCGAGAACATCCTGATCCGCGGTTTGATGGAGTACTCGTTCTGGGTGCCCAACGGCTCGCCGGAGTACCGGTACTGCCTGCACGAGGCGGTCGAGGAGTGCAACCACACCCTGATGTTCCAGGAGATGGTGAACCGCATCGGCAAGGACGTGCCCGGTATGCCGCGGCTGCTGAAATGGCTGCAGCCGCTGATTCCGTTGGTGGCCGGTCCGCTGCCCATCCCGTTCTTCTTCGGTGTGCTCGCGGGCGAAGAGCCCATCGACCACACGCAGAAGAACGTGCTGCGCGAAGGCAAGGAACTACACCCGATCATGGAGCGGGTGATGGCGATTCACGTCGCCGAGGAGGCCCGGCACATCTCGTTCGCCCATCAGTACCTGCACAAGCGCGTCCCGAATCTGCGCTGGCGCCAACGCTTCCTGTTGTCGCTGTTCGTGCCGCTGACCATGCGGATCCTGTGCTCGGCGATCATCGTGCCGCCGCGCGCGTTCTGGAAGGAATTCGATATCCCGCGCTCGGTGCGCAAGGAGCTGTTCTTCCGGGCGCCGGCATCGCGGCAGACGCTGCGCAACATGTTCTCCGACGTCCGGATGCTGTGCTACGACACGGGTCTGATGAACCCGCTGGCCAAGCTGGTGTGGAAGATCTGCAAGATCGACGGTCCGCCCAGCCGTTACCGCAGCGAGCCGCAGCGCGAGCATCTGGTGGCCGTGGCCTGACGTAAACGACATCCGCCATGCCCCATGTGATCACCCAATCGTGTTGCAGCGATGGGTCTTGTGTCTACGCATGCCCGGTGAACTGCATCCACCCGTCACCGGACGAGCCCGGCTTCGCCACCGCGGAGATGCTCTACATCGATCCCGATGCGTGTGTGGACTGCGGCGCCTGCGTCTCCGCGTGCCCCGTCGGCGCCATCGCGCCCGATTCCCGGCTGACCGAGAATCAATTGCCGTTCATCGAGCTCAACGCCGCGTTCTATCCCAAGCGTGAGGGCAAGCTGCCGCCCACCTCGAAGCTGGCGCCGGTCCTCGACGCGCCCAAGGTGCACCCGCGCGCCGGTGGGCCGCTGCGGGTGGCGATCGTCGGGTCCGGCCCGGCGGCGATGTACGCGGCCGACGAGTTGCTCACCCAGCGAGGGGTCCGGGTGAACGTCTTCGAGAAGCTGCCGACGCCCTACGGGCTGGTCCGCGCCGGCGTCGCGCCGGACCACCAGAGCACCAAGCGGGTCACCCGGCTGTTCGACCGGATGGCCCGGCAGCCCGGATTCACCTTCTTCCTCAACGTCGAGATCGGCAAGCACCTGACCCACGCCGACCTGCTCGAGCATCACCATGCCGTGCTGTACGCGGTCGGCGCGCCCAACGACCGTCGTCTCGATATCGACGGCATGGACCTGACCGGCACCGCCACCGCGACCGAGGTGGTGGCCTGGTTCAACGGGCACCCCGATTACGTCGGGTTGCCCGTCGACCTCAGCCACGAGCGGGTGGTCATCGTGGGCAACGGCAACGTCGCCCTGGACGTCGCCCGCGTGCTGACCACCGACCCGGATGCCTTGGCGCGCACCGATATCGCCGACCACGCCCTGGCTGCCCTGCGGCGGTCCAAGGTGCAGGAAGTGGTGATCGCCGCCCGCCGCGGGCCCGCCCAGTCGGCGTTCACGCTGCCCGAGCTGATCGGCTTGACCTCGACGTGTGGCGTGGTGCTGGACGCCGCCGACCACGATCTGGTGATCCGCGACCTCGCCACCGAGACCGACCCGCTGACCCGCAACAAGCTGGAGATCCTGTCCAAGCTCGATTCGGCCGAAGCCGGTTCGACGCCGATCACGCGCCCGCGGATCCGGCTCGCCTACCGGCTGACCCCGCAGCGGGTGCTGGGAGAGGCAACGGTGACCGGACTTCAGTTCGGGATCACCGGAACCGACGAGACCCGCACGGTCGACGCCGGCATGGTGCTGACCTCGATCGGCTACCGCGGCAAGGCCGTCGCCGATCTGCCGTTCGACGACGACGCGGCCGTGGTGCCCAATGCCGGCGGCCGGGTGCTCGACGGGGACCTGCCGGTGCCCGGTGCCTATGTGGCCGGCTGGATCAAGCGCGGCCCCACCGGCTTCATCGGGACCAATAAGTCCTGTGCCGCCGAGACGGTGCACAACCTGGTCGAGGACTACAACCGTGGACAGCTCGGCGACCCGGCCCACAAGCCGGCGGCGCTGGACAAGCTGGTCCGAAGCCGCCAGCCCGCGGTTGTTGACGCCGCGGGCTGGCAGGCCATCGACGCCGCGGAGATCGCGCGTGGCGGCGAGGACCGGCCCCGGGCCAAGTTCACCGGCATCGGCGAGATGCTGGCGGCCGCCGCGGCGGCGCCCAAATCGACGGTCGGTCAGCGCCTGCTGGCGGGCCTGCGGCGCTGACCGCGGCGCGTCACTGCGCCTGCATCGCCTGGGCGATCTCCTCGGGGCTGACCTCACGCACCGGCTGGCCCAACGACCACTGATGGCCGAACGGGTCCTTCACCATGCCGTAGCGGTCGCCCCAGAACTGGTCTTCCAGCGGCATCACGACCTCCGCGCCGGCCTCGACGGCCTTGGCGAACTTCGCCTCGACGTCGGTGACGGTCAGGTGGATGGTGACCGGGGAGCCACCGAGCGCCTTCGGATTTTGCGCCTTGCCGTCGTTGTACTCGGGGAAATCGTCGTTGAGCATCACGGTCGAGCCGTTGATGGTGAGCGCGGCGTGCACCAGCCGGCCGTCCGGGCCGGGTACCCGGCCCAACTCGGTGGCGCCGAACGCGCGTACGTAGAAATCGATGGCGGCGGCTGCGTCGTCGACGACGAGGTGCGGGATGACGGCGGGAACGACTTCGATGGTCATGGGTTTCTCCTCCATGGGATGGCGGGCGGACGACGGTACTGACCGATCGCAACGGCGGATCTCATCGCGGGCGGTGCCATGAAACCACCGCGCACCGACAAACGGGCAAAGACAGGTAGTCCACTACGCTAGGGCAGCGCGACGGACGGCAAGAAGCTGCTTACATGAGCACCGACACCGTCGAGCAGCTGCCGTTGGCGCCGCTCAATCCGTTGCCCTATCGCGAGCAGCTGCGTGCCCTGCGCAGTTTCAACACCGGCTTTGAGCTGCTGCGCGACGCCGGCGGTCCGGTGACACGACTCAGGCTGGGACCGCGGTGGTTGACCCCCGAGATCGTGGTCGTCACCTCACCGCGAGGTGGCCGCGACATGCTCGGCCGCAGCGACCAGTACCTGGAGAAGACGTTCATGCATCGCGAGATGCAGCACATGCTCGGCACCAACCTGTTCGACATGATGCACGACGAATGGTTGCCACGCCGGCGCGTGGTGCAGCCCCTGTTCACCAAGAAGCATGTGCAGACGTTCGCCGGCGACATGGCCCAGGCCGCGCAGGACGTCGTGGACGGCTGGGCCGAGGGGGCGCGCGTCGACCTGGACACCGAATGCCGCCGGCTGACCATGCGGGCGCTCGGCCGGTCCGTGCTCGGCGTCGACCTGGACCGCCGGGCGGAGGCCATCGACGAACCGCTGCGCACCGTGCTGACCCACATCGCCGATCGCGCGACCTCGCCGGTCCGGCCGCCCCGGTGGGTGCCGACCCCGGGACGCAACCGGGCCCGGGCGGCGGCCGCGACCCTGCGCACGCTCGCCGACGATGTGCTGCGCGCGTGCCGGGCGGATCCCGATCTGGACGCACCCTTGGTGCGGGCGCTGATGGCCGCCACGGATCCCGAGACCGGGGAGGGGCTGACCGACGCCCAGATCCGCGACGAGCTCGTCGTCTTCATCGCCGCGGGGCACGACACGACGGCCACCGCACTGACCTACACGCTGTGGCAGCTGGGCCGATACCCCGAGATGCAGGAGAACGTCCGGGCCGAGGCCGCCGAACTCGGCGACCGCCCGCTCGGGCCCGACGATCTCGCCCAGCTCGAGTACACCGGCCAGGTGCTGCGGGAGGCGCTGCGGCTGTGCCCGCCCGCTCCCGGCGTCGGCCGGGTGGCGGTGCAGGATCTCGAGGTCGACGGCTACCGGATCAGGAAGGGCACCCTGTTGGTGTTCGGAACCTATGCGGTGCAACGGGATCCGACACTATGGGAATGGCCGCAGATCTTCGATCCGCAGCGGTTCCGGCCGGACGCGCTGAAGTCCATGGACCGGTGGCAGTACCTGCCGTTCGGTGCCGGGCCGCGGTCCTGCATCGGCGATCACTTCGCCATGTTGGAAGCCACCCTGGCCCTGGCCACCATCGTGCGGAGCACCGAGATACGCTCCGCCGAAGACCATTTCCCCATGACGACACCGTTCACCATGGTGGCCGGTGCGCCCATCTGGGCCCGGGTGTCCTGGCAGCGCAGCCTGGCCGCCGGTGGCGGCGGTGTCGGACTGTGCCTGGGCAACCGGGAAATCTGCGGCTAACGCGGCGCGGTCAGGCGGTGTGGATGTCGGCCCAACCCGGCACCGATTCCGGTGACCGTGGATCCGGCCCGACATAGATCGCGGCCGGACGCACCAGCTTGCCCAGACGCTTCTGTTCCAGGATGTGCGCGCACCAACCCGCGGTGCGCCCGCAGGTGAACATGGCCGGCATCATCCGACTGGGCACCTGAGCGAAGTCGAGGATGACCGCCGCCCAGAACTCCACGTTGGTCTCGATGGCGCGGTCGGGTCGGCGCTCACGCAGTTCGGCCAGCGCGGCCTGCTCCAGCGCCGAGGCCACCTCGAACCGCGGCGCCCCCAGGCGTTGCGCGGTCGCCCGCAGCACCCGGGCCCGCGGGTCTTCGGCCCGGTACACGCGGTGCCCGAAGCCCATCAGCTTTTCGTTGCGGTCCAGGATGCCGCGCACCACCGCGCGGGCGTCGCCGGTCCGCTCGGCTTCCTCGATCATCGGCAGCACCCGGGCGGGCGCGCCGCCGTGCAGCGGCCCGCTCATCGCGCCCACCGCACCCGACAGCGACGCGGCCACGTCGGCGCCGGTCGAGGCGATCACCCGCGCGGTGAACGTCGACGCGTTCATGCCGTGCTCGGCGGCCGTCACCCAGTACGCGTCGATCGCCTCGATGTGCCGGGGATCCGGTTCGCCCTGCCAGCGGGTCATGAATCGCGCTGTGACGGTGGCGCATTCGTCGATGGTGCGCTGCGATACCGCGGGCCGGCCGATGCCGCGGGCGGACTGCGCGACATACGACAGCGCCATCACCGAGGCGCGCGCGAGCTGCTCGCGGGCGGTCTGGTCGTCGATGTCCAACAGCGGGGCATATCCCCAGATCGGGGCGAGCATGGCCAGCCCGGCCTGAACGTCCACCCGCACGTCACCGGAGTGGATGGGCAGCGGGAACGGTTCGGCCGGGGCGAGGCCGTGCCCGAACTCGCCGTCGACCAGCAGGCCCCACACGTCGCCGAAGGTGACCCGCTTGGCCACCAGATCCTCGATGTCCACGCCGCGGTAGCGCAGCGCCCCGCCGTCCTTGTCCGGCTCGGCGATCTCGGTGGTGAAGGCGACGACACCCTCCAGCCCCGCAACGAATTTTTCCGGAACGGTCATGCGCGAATTGTCGCACCCGGGCCGGGACCGGATGCATGCCGGTGACCGTCGCCTGGCGTAGCGTTACCGCGTGAGCAGCACCGGTGATCAGGACCTCGCCAGGATGCGGGTCGAATACGGATCCGTCGAGAAGGACGGCAGCCCCGACCTGGACGCGGACTGGCTCGGCCCGGACCCCTCGACCGGCTGGCTGACCCTGCTGCGCACCTGGATCGCCGACGCCTGGGCGGCCGGGGTGCCCGAGGCCAACGCCATGGTGGTCGCCACCGTCGACGACCGGGGAAGGCCCGTGACGCGGACGGTGTTGTGCAAGAGCGTGGACGAATCCGGGATCAGCTTCTACACCAATTACGACTCCGCAAAAGGCGAGCAGCTGGCCGCAACCCCGTACGCGTCGGTCACGTTTCCCTGGTACGGCCTGGGACGGCAGGTGCATGTCCGGGGTCCGGTGACCAAGGTGTCCGCCGAGGCCACCGCCGACTACTGGAGCAAGCGGCCGCGCGGTTCCCAGCTGGGGGCATGGGCGTCGCACCAGTCGCAGCCGATCGCGAGCCGGCGCGCGCTGCTCGATCAGCTCGACGAGGTGACGGCCCGGTTCGCCGATCAGGAAGTGGTGCCGGTGCCGCCGCACTGGGGCGGCTATCTGATCGCACCCGAGGTGATCGAGTTCTGGCAGGGGCGGGAGAACCGGGTGCACAACAGGATTCGGGTGACGCAGGCGGCGACGGTGACTGTCGAGCGGTTGCAGCCGTGACGCTCACTTGCCTGGTGACATTCCCCGTCGCTTCGCTCGCCCTGGTGACATTCCCCGTCGCTTCGCTCGCCCTGGTGACATTCCCCGTCGCTTCGCTCGCCTTACCGTGAGAAAGCTGTTCGCCGACACCACCCCGCTGAAAACCCCGGACTTCCGGCGGTTGTGGCTGGCCGGCATCGTCACCGTCATCGGCGGGAACCTGACCATCTTCGCGGTCCCCGTGCAGCTCTACGCCCTCACCGAGAGCTCCGCGTACGTGGGGTTGGCCGGCCTGTTCGCCCTGGTTCCGCTGATCGTGTTCGGCCTGTGGGGCGGCGCCTGGGCCGACGCCATGGACCGCCGGCTGCTGCTGATCATCACGGCCGTCGGGCTGGCGGTGTCCTCGGTGCTGCTGTGGCTGCAGGCCGCACTTGCCCTGAACAACGTCTGGGTGGTGCTGTGCCTGTTGTCCCTCCAGCAGGTGTTCTACGCCGTCAACTCGCCCACCCGGGCGGCCGCCATCCCGCGCATGTTGCCGGCCGAGCAACTGCCCGCGGCCAACTCGCTGAACATGACGGTCATGCAGTTCGGCGCCATCGTCGGTCCGCTGTTGGCCGGCGTGCTGCTGCATTTCGTCGACCTGTCGACGCTGTACCTGATCGACGCCATCACCTGCATCACCCCGATCTGGGCCACGGTGCGGCTGGCGAAGATGCCGCCGACCGGCGCCGGCGACGGGGCGAGCAAGTTCGGGTTCCGCGCTGTGCTGGAGGGTTTCCGTTACCTGGCCGGTAACCAGGTGGTGTTGCTGTCGTTCGTCGTCGACCTCATCGCGATGATCTTCGGCATGCCGCGTGCGCTGTTCCCGCAGATGGCCCACGAGAGCTTCGGCGGGCCGGTGGAGGGCGGCACCACCATGGCGCTGCTGTCGGCGGCCATGTCGGTCGGCGCGGTCGCCGGTGGCGTGTTCTCCGGCTGGCTGCCCAGGATCCGCCGCCAGGGCCTGACGGTGGTGGTGGCCATCGTGGTGTGGGGTGTGGCGATGCTCGGGTTCGGGCTGGCCGCCGGCGCCGCGCACGGCACCGCCGGGCTGATGCTGTGGCTGGCGCTGGCGTTCCTGGCGCTCGGCGGTGCGGCGGACATGGTGTCGGCGGCGTTCCGGTCGACCATCCTGCAAGAAGCGGCCTCCGACGACCTGCGCGGTCGGCTGCAGGGGGTGTTCACGGTGGTGGTGGCCGGCGGCCCGCGGATCGCGGATGTCGCCCACGGTGCGGCCGCCGCCGCGGTGGGGACGACGGTCGCCGCGGCCGGCGGCGGCCTGCTGGTGGTCATCGGTGTGGTGCTGGCCGCGTTGGCGGGGCCGGCATTCGTGCGCTATCGGGTCCGGGCGTATAGCCAGGATGAGGTGTGACCGGGAGTTACCATCCAGTGATGGCTGACGCCGCGGGGGGTACCGATCTCGGCCTGCGTGAGCGCAAGAAACAGCGAACGCGCGCGACGCTGGTCGACGCCGCGCTCGAGCTGTGCTTGCGGCAGGGCTACGAGCACACCACAGTCGAACAGATCGCTGCGCAGGCCGAGGTGTCGGCGCGCACCTTCAGTCGGTATTTCGCGACGAAGGAGGCCGTCTTCCTCACCCTCATCGAGGATCTCGCCGACGAGATCGCCGATGAGATCACCCGGCTGCCACCGCATCTGGGCCCGGTGGAAGCGCTGCGCGTCGCGCACGTCGAGGTGCTCACCCGGGTGGACGGCGAGACCGTCGGCCGGCTCACCAAAGAGCGCATCGTGCTGATGTTGCGCATCATCAACGGTTCGGACGCCTTGCGCCACGGCGCGTTCGAGTTCCGGCACCCCAGAGTGCTTGCCCTGCTTGCCGATCGCATGGGGGTACCGATCGACGATCGCCGGTTGCGGCTCGGGGTGTCGATGTTCTCGTCGATCATCGTGGCCGCGTGCGGTGACCTGGTCGCCGATACCGCCGATGCCCGGCTGGGCCCGCTGCTGATGGTCCAGCGGCTCAACCAGGCCTGTATCCACGCGGCCGAGTTCGCGGCCGACCTCGACGTGGCAGCGCACGTCTGAGGGTCGTCGCCGGACGGTTCGAGCCGGGCCTGGGGTAGCGTGCGCACCCCCGTCGGCGACGTTGCAGCGGCTCCGGGGATGCTGGCAGCCGGTACCCCACGCAAGCGCGCCGCAACGTTAGCGACTACCGTCCAGTAGTGACGCGTAGCCGACGACCACAGAAGGGGTTCCAGTGGCCGAAAACTCCAGCCCTGAACAAGTAGCGACCCTTACCTATCCGGGTGGCTCATTGGACCTGGATATCGTCCACGCCACCGAGGGTTCCGACGGCATCGCCCTGGGATCGCTGCTGGCCAAAACGGGTTACACCACCTTCGACGGCGGGTTCGTCAACACCGCGTCCACCAAGTCCGCGATCACCTACATCGACGGCGACGCCGGCATCCTGCGCTACCGCGGCTACCCGATCGAGCAGCTGGCCGAAAAGTCGACCTTCATCGAGGTGAGCTACCTGCTCATCTACGGGGAACTGCCCACCGCCGAGCAGCTGGAGAAGTTCACCACCCAGATCCAGCGGCACACCCTGCTGCACGAGGACCTCAAGCGGTTCTTCGACGGCTTCCCGCGTAACGCGCACCCCATGCCGGTGCTGTCCTCGGCGGCCAACGCGCTGAGCGCCTACTACCAGGATTCGCTGGACCCGCTGGACAACGAGCAGGTCGAACTGTCCACCATCCGACTGCTGGCCAAGCTGCCGACCATCGCGGCTTACGCCTACAAGAAGTCGGTGGGCCAGCCGTTCCTGTATCCGGACAACTCGCTGACCCTGGTCGAGAACTTCCTGCGGATGACGTTCGGCTTCCCGGCCGAGCCGTATGAGGTCGACCCCGAGATCGTCCGCGCGCTGGACATGCTGCTGATCCTGCACGCCGACCACGAGCAGAACTGCTCGACGTCGACGGTGCGCCTGGTCGGCTCGTCGCAGGCCAACCTGTTCACCTCCATCTCCGGCGGCATCAACGCGCTGTGGGGCCCGCTGCACGGCGGCGCGAACCAGGCCGTGCTGGAGATGCTGGAGAAGATCCGCACCGGCGACGACGACGTGCAGACCTTCGTCCGCAAGGTCAAGAACCGCGAAGACGGTGTGAAGCTGATGGGCTTCGGGCACCGGGTGTACAAGAACTACGACCCGCGGGCGCGCATCGTCAAGGAGCAGGCCGACAAGATCCTGGGCAAGCTCGGCGGTGACGACGAGCTGCTGGACATCGCCAAGCAGCTCGAAGAGATCGCCCTGACCGACGACTTCTTCATCGAGCGCAAGCTCTACCCCAACGTCGACTACTACACCGGCGTCATCTACCGGGCGATGGGCTTCCCGACCCGCATGTTCACCGTGCTGTTCGCGCTCGGCCGGCTGCCCGGCTGGATCGCGCACTGGCGCGAGATGCATTCCGAGCCCGGCAAGATCGGCCGCCCGCGCCAGATCTACACCGGCTACACCGAGCGCGACTACGCAGGCATCGACACCCGCGCCTAGCGTTCCCGCGAGCACACAGAAACTCCCGCCCTCTCCCCGGAAAGGGCGGGAGTTCTGCGTCTGCGCGGCAGACAGCGTTTGCATAGCTAAAGGTTGTAGTTACACAATGGTTGGGTGAACGACACCATCAACACGCTGACGCCGCGGCGCAAGGCCGTCGTGCTGGTGTCCTGTTGCCTGAGCCTGCTGATCGTGTCGATGGACGCCACCATCGTCAACGTGGCCATCCCGTCCATCCGGGCCGACCTCGGCGCCAGCCCCGCGCAGTTGCAGTGGGTGGTGGACATCTACACCCTGGTGCTGGCCTCGCTGCTGATGCTGTCGGGTGCCATGGGCGACCGGTTCGGCCGCCGCCGGGTGTTCCAGATCGGGCTGACGGTGTTCGCCGTCGGCTCCCTGCTGTGCAGCCTGGCGCCCGGTATCGACACCCTGATCGCGGCTCGGCTGTTACAGGGTATCGGTGGCTCGATGCTCAATCCCGTTGCGCTGTCCATCATCTCGCAGGTGTTCACCGGCCGCGTGGAACGCGCCCGGGCGCTGGGCTTCTGGGGCGCGGTGGTCGGTATCTCGATGGCCCTTGGGCCGACGGTGGGCGGGCTGCTCATCGAATACGTCAGCTGGCGCGCGGTGTTCTGGATCAACCTGCCCATCTGCGCGGCCGCCATCATCCTCACCGCGATCTTCGTGCCGGAAACCAAATCGGCGACCATGCGCAATGTCGACCCGATCGGTCAGGGCCTGGCCGTGCTGTTCCTGTTCGGGGTGGTCTACACCCTGATCGAGGGCCCGGCGCTGGGCTGGGCCCATCCCCGCGTCCTGGCCACGGCCGGTATCGCGGTGGTCGCGTTCGCGGCGTTCCTGCGGTTCGAATCGCGCCGTCACGACCCGTTCATCGACCTGCGCTTCTTCCGCAGCGTGCCGTTCGCCTCGGCGACCGTGATCGCCATCAGCGCCTTCGCCACCTGGGGCGCGTTCCTGTTCATGATGTCGCTGTACCTGCAGGCCGAGCGCGGCTATTCGGCGATGCACACCGGGCTGATCTACCTGCCCATCGCCATCGGCGCGTTGGTGTTCTCGCCGCTGTCGGGCCGGTTGGTGGGCCGCTACGGCGCGCGGCCGTCGCTGTTGACGGCCGGGGTGCTCATCACCACGGCGTCGTTCCTGCTGACCTTCCTGACGGCGACGACACCGGTGTGGGCGCTGCTGGTGGTGTTCACCGTGTTCGGGATGGGCTTCTCGATGGTCAACGCCCCGATCACCAATGCGGCGGTCAGCGGTATGCCGCTGGATCGTGCCGGTGCGGCGTCCGCGGTGACCAGCACCAGCCGGCAGATCGGGGTGAGCATCGGTGTGGCGCTGTGCGGTTCGGTCATCGGGACGTCGCTGCCGTCCGGCGGTCTGGACTTCATGAGCGCGGCCCGGCCGCTGTGGTTCATGTGCGTCGGTCTGGGCGTGGTGATCATCGTGCTGGGTGTGGTGTCCACCGCGCCGCGGGCGTTGGCCTCGGCCCAGCGGCTGGCACCGCTGATCGAGGGGCACCAGAAGGCGCCCGTCCATGTCGGATAACCCACTCGCCGACGAGGTGTGGCAGCGGATGGCCGCCCTCGTGCACGAGAACCGTGGCGACTGGAAGCGTGCGGTGATCGAACGGTCCGGGCTGCCGTTCAGCCGGATCCGGGTGCTACGCCGGCTGGCGCGCACCCCGATGACGGTCAAGGAACTCGCCGAGGCGGCTACCCTGGACGCGCCCGCGGCGACGGTGGCGGTCAACGATCTGGAGGAACGCGGGCTGGTGCTGCGCCAGACCAACCCGGCCAACCGGCGTTGCAAGGTGGTGTCGCTCACCGACGAGGGGCAGGCGCTGGCGGCCGCCGTCGAGGCGGTGCAGGATCCCGCGCCCGCTGCGCTCGCCGGCCTCGACGAGGCAGATCTGCTTGCGCTGCAGGCGGTTCTGCGCAAACTAGCCCTCTAGAAGCGCCATGGCGGCATTGTGCCCGCCGATACCCGACACGGCGCCGCCGCGTCGTGCCCCCGACCCGCACAACAGGATCCGCGGATGCGCGGTGGCGACGCCCCAGCGCCGGGCGGCGGTGTCCAGTGGCTCGTCATCCTCGGCGAACGGCCAGCTCAACCCGCCATGGAAGATATTGCCCGCGGTCATGCCCAGGGTGTGGTCCAGGTCGACGGTGGTCTTGGCCTCGATGCACAGCCGGCCCGCGGCGTCTTCCATGACGACATCCTGGATCGGTTCGGCCAGCACCGAATTCAGTGATTCCAGGGCGGCCGACGTGAGCCGGTCCCTGGCCCGGTCCGGATCGCTGCCGACGGACAGGCTGTGCGGGGTGTGCAGCCCGAACACCGTCAGGGTCTGGGCCCCGCTCTCGCGCAACGCCGGGGACAGGATGCTGGGATCGGTCAGCGAATGGCAGTAGATCTCACACGGCAGCGGATCGGGGACGTGGCCGCCGGCGGCCGTGGTGTAGGCGGTCTCCAGCTGGGTGAGCGTCTCGTTGATGTGGAAGGTGCCGCCGAACGCCTGCTCCGGGGTCACCGAGGTGTCCCGCAGGCGCGGCAGGCGGCGCAGCATCAGGTTCACCTTGATCTGCGCCCCCGGTGCCGCGGCGGGGGCGGGTTCACCCAACAGCCCGGCCAGCACCGTGGGCGTCACGCCCGCCAACACCACCGCGCCGGACACGACGCGCTCCGTGCCGCCTTCCCGGTAGTGCACCTCGCCATCCGGAGTGATCGCGAAAACCTCTGCACCCGTGCTGATTTCGGCTCCGAAGCCGCTCGCGGCGGCGCTCAGGGCGCCGGTGACCGCACCCATCCCGCCGATCGGCACGTCCCAGTCGCCGGTGCCGCCGCCGATCAGGTGGTACAGGAAGCACACGTTCTGCAGCAGGGCCGGGTCGTCGGTGGAGGCGAAGGTGCCGATCAGGGCGTCGGTGGCGACCACCCCGCGGACCAGGTCGTTGCGCACGGCCGCCGTGATGGCCTGCCCGATCGGCTGTTCCACGATGTCACGCCACGCGGTGGCGGCGTCGTCTCCGCCCGCCAGCACCCGCCGCCGCACCGCCGACCGGGTTTCCAGCGGTTGCAGCAGCGTCGGCCACAGCGCCTTGGTCAGCACACCGGTGCGCCGGTAGAACTCCGCGAATCCGGCGGCGTCCGACGCCGCGCCGATGGCGTCGAAGGTGTTCTGCGGCCCCAGCAGCAGCCCGGTGGATCCGCCGGTGCCCGGGTCCGGGCTGTAGGACGAGTAGCGCCGGCGCGCCAGCCGGATCCGGGCGCCCAGGTCGTCGATGATCCGTCGCGGCAGCAGGCTGACCAGATACGAGTAGCGCGACAGCCGGGCGTCGACGCCGTCGAAGGCGTGCGCGGAGACCGCGGCGCCGCCCACGTGGTCGAGCCGTTCCAGCAGCCGCACCCGCCGGCCCGCGCGGGCCAGGTAGGCCGCGGCCACCAGCCCGTTGTGTCCGCCCCCGACGACGACGACGTCGAACTGCGAAGACGACACCCGGCGCTAGTTCCGGTAGCCCTCGACCTCGTCGGCCGGGCGCACCGCGGCGTCGTCGGGATCGCCGCCGGAATCGCGCAGCGCCCGCCGCTGCCGCAGCAGGTCCCAGCACTGGTCGAGCTGCACCTCCAGGGCGCGCAGCCGCTGGTGTTCGGTCGATTCGTCGACCTCGCGGTGCTGCAGGCGGTCGCGTAGCTCGCGCTCTT
The DNA here is from genome assembly GCF_000613185.1 of Mycolicibacterium cosmeticum. NCBI lineage: Bacteria > Bacillati > Actinomycetota > Actinomycetes > Mycobacteriales > Mycobacteriaceae > Mycobacterium > Mycolicibacterium cosmeticum. The sequence goes on along the minus strand of NZ_CCBB010000001.1, from coordinate 2,039,238 downwards.
CGGCGACGAGATTGTTGACTTGGGCGAGGATGTCCGCATCGGTGGCCATGAAGCCAGTGTGCCCGACTACGGTGGGCAAGCGTGGCTACAAAACCTGAGATCGAATTTCCGGACGGCCCGGCCCCCACGGAGCTGGTCATCGAAGACGTGACCGTCGGCGACGGGGACGAAGCGGTGCCCGGCGGCACCGTCGAGGTGCATTACGTCGGCGTCGAGTACGACACCGGCGAGGAGTTCGACAGCTCGTGGAATCGCGGCGAGTCGATCACCTTCCCGCTGCGCGGTCTGATCCAGGGCTGGCAGGACGGCATCCCCGGGATGAAGGTGGGCGGCCGGCGCAAGCTCACCATCCCGCCGGAGCAGGCCTACGGCCCGGCCGGCGGCGGGCACCGGTTGTCCGGGAAGACTCTGATTTTTGTCATCGACCTGCTGGGCGCTCGCTGACGTACCTTCGTCGGGTTGCCGTGACCTAGATCACCGTTCGGTTTCGGGCTCGGCTTCCGACTACACCTTGCAGACGCGCGTCATCGGGTGACGGGCGGGATCTGTCTGCGGGGGAGGTGTCGGCTGTGATCAGGCGCCGTGCCCCCGACGCTTTCGAAGCAGGCTTGTTCCTGCCCGCCCGGATGACGGTGTCCTTCCCCCAGGTGCTCATCGACCACGCGGGCAGCGAAGCCCTGCAGCCGTACCCGCCCGCCGACGCCGAGCACTGGGATCCCGATCGGCACTTGCTCGACGCGGAGGCTGCCCGGCTCGACCGGGAGCGGATGGCGGCCGAGATCGCTCGTTTCCACGCGACGCGACGGGAAGCCTCGATGCTGGCGATGATCAACATCGCACTACCGTTGGGCGACAGCGCGACACTGACCGACGGGCAGAACTATCTGCTGTGCATCGCACGCGACGAACGCAACGAACTCGGCCGACCGTCGGTACCCGAGCTGTCTCGGGCAGGCGCGGCGGTGCGCGAGCTGATCTGCGCGAAACTCGGTGTCCTCCTTGCCGACTCGGTGACGGTAGCCGCAGACGGTGACACGCTGGTCAACGGCGACGGCTCCACTGCCGCGGTGCTCGGGCGACTGTGTCCGACGTGCTGGTACGCCACCCGAGCCGCTCTGGCCCAGCGAGTCATCGACAACGGCTCGACTCCGGTGTTGGGGCAGGGTCTGGTGGATCCCGTGTCGGTCGCGATTCTCTACACCCTGGGACTCATCGACTTCTGACGGCCAGTCCCGAGGAAGGTGGGCCGTGGCGTAGATCACGGTCCTACGACGTTCGGATCGCCCGATCTTCCGCGACTACATGTGCATATGCCCGGAACGCGGGCGCTCACGCAAGCGAAGGACGAACGTCATGACCGATCTGCAACCCCCTGCCGCGCCTCGTGTGGCCAAAACGCGTTGGTGGCGAACCAAGAAGGCCCGGCTGGCGTTGACCATCATCGGTGTGTCACTGATCCTGCTGGCCAAATTCAGCCTGGCCGAGAAGCGCGAAGTGCAGCAGGCAACCACCGCCGCGAAGCAGGAGATCACCAGTTTCCTTGTCGGAGACTGTGTTGCGCTCGGTGCCGACGGAAAAAACGTGCACCGCACCGACTGTGGTGTCGACCCCAGCTTCACCGTCGGCGCCGTACTGGACAGCGACCGGGCATGCGCCAACGCCAACTACATCAGCTATGACTGGACGCTGGACCACCGTGCCGTCGGCCGGCTGTGCCTGGTCGAGAACCTCACCGCCGGACACTGCTATCACCCCACCGCGGACGGCAAGAATCTCGAGCAAATCGACTGCACCACCACCGATGACAAGGCCTACAAGGTGATTCAGCGGTTCGACTCCGCCGCCGCCCAGTGCCCGGCCGACGCCACCACCTACAGCTACCCCGAGCCGGTGCGGACCTACTGCCTGACGGCTCCCTGAGGCTCAGCTCGGCTGCGGCACCGGCCCGGGCAGGCGCAGCAGCAGCCGCGTCCCGCCCAGCGGGCTGGCTTCCAATGAGGCTGTGCCACCGTGCAATTCGGCCTGCTGGGCCACCAGCGCCAAACCCAGTCCCGAGCCGGAATGCGACGCCGTCGAGCCGCGCGAGAACCGCTCGAACACCCGGGTGCGCTCCTCCTCGGGAACACCGACCCCGTCGTCGTCCACGGCGATCTCCACCCCGGCGCGCGAGCTGACCGCCGAGAGCTGAACCCGGGTGGCGTTACCGTGCTTGACGGCGTTGGCGATCGCGTTGTCCACCGCCAGCCGCAACCCGGCCGGCAGCCCGAGGATCAGCACCGTCGGTGCCGGCACCAGCGACACGTCCAGATCGGGATATACCCGCATCGCGTCATGGGCGGCCCGGTCGAGCAGTTCGGTTATGTCCACCGGCACGTGATCGTCGGCGGTGGTCAGCTCACCCTGGGCCAGCCGCTCCAGCGCGGTCAGCGTCCCCTCGATCCGGGACTGGGTGCGGATGACGTCGCCCAGCACCTCCTTGCGCTGCTCGTCGGGCATGTCCAGGGTGGCGAGCACCTCGAGGTTGGTGCGCATGGCGGTCAGCGGGGTGCGCAGCTCGTGTGAGGCCACGGCGGCGAAATCGCGGGCCGATTCGAGGGCGGCCTTGGTGCGCTCCTGCTCGTCGCCGATGCGGGCCAGCATGCCTTCCACGGCCTCGGCGATCTCGGTGGCCTCCCACACCCCGCGCACCTGGATCGCCTCGGGCTTGGACTGGGCGTTGATGGCCCGGGCCTGCTGGGCCAGCCGCCGGAACGGGGTGATCATGATGGCCGAGATGATCCAGCCGACGATGGCCGTGCCGCCGACGACGCCGCCGCCGATCAGCAGCACCCTGCGGTGCTGCGCATCGATCTGGTGCTCGGTCTCGGTGGTGGGTGCACCGAGGGCCACCGACGCCTGCCCGGCGCTGAAGGTGCGCACCCGGTAGTCGACTCCGTTGATCGTGGTGGTGGCGAAGCCGTCGGGGAATTCGGGCAGCACGATGTCGTCCGGCGTCGAGACGGTGGATCCGGCGATGCGCGCGGTACGCACCAGGCCGCCGTTGGCCGTCGGCTCATCGGCATGATCGTTGAAGGCACTGCTGAGCAGGGTGGTGACATCGCCGAGGCTGCCGATCGAGTCGAGTCGGCGGTCCAGCTGGCTGTACTGCTCGTTGGTGATGCCGATCCACACCCAGGTGCAGATGGTGATCGCCGTGGCCACCACACCGAATGATGCGGCGAGCACGATGGTGCGCAGCGACAGCGCCCGCTTGGGCAGTCCCAGCAGCCGGTAGAGCCGGTCGTTCAAATCCATCTACTGCTGCCTGAGAACGAACCCCACGCCGCGGACGGTGTGCAGCAACCGGGGTGCACCGCCTGCCTCCAACTTGCGGCGCAGATACCCGATGAACACGTCGACGACGTTGGTGTCGGCGGCGAAGTCGTATCCCCACACCAGCTCGAGCAGCTGCGCCCGGGACAGCACGGCGGTCTTGTGTTCGGCGAGCACGGCCAGCAGGTCGAACTCGCGCTTGGTCAGGTCGACGTCGGCGCCGTTGACCCGGGCCCGCCGGCCGGGGATGTCCACCTCCAGCGGACCGACCGAGATGGTCTCCGAGGAGAACGTGGCGGTCGACCCGCGGCGGCGCAGCAGCGCCTTGACCCTGGCCACCAGTTCCTGCAGCACGAACGGCTTGACCAGGTAGTCGTCGGCGCCGGCTTCCAGGCCGGCCACCCGGTCGTCGACGGAGCTGCGGGCCGACAGCACGCATACCGGCACGTCGTTGTCCATGGCGCGCAACGCGGTGACCACGCTGACGCCGTCCAGCACGGGCATATTGATATCCAGCACGATGGCGTCGGGCCGGGTCTCGGTGGCGCTGCGCAGGGCCTCGGCTCCGTCGACCGCCGTGGCGACCTCGAACCCGGACAGCCGCAGGCCGCGCTCCAACGACGCCAGCACGTCGGGATCGTCGTCGACGACGAGGACCCGGGGTGAGACTGCTCCACTGGCTCCGCTTTCCATACGGCCATCTTGCCCGATGGACCACCACGATTGCGGCAGGCACGTCCCGGACATCATTCGGTGCTAGCATCCGGCATTTATGCTGGCCAATCCGCCGCGCGTGATAGTCCAGCCCGATGACGGCGTGGGTCCGGTCCGGGAATTCCTCGAGTCGGCGCAACAGTCGTTGTTGATCAAGCAATTCACCTTCACCGAAGAATCGTTGTTGCAGTCGGTGATCGCGCGCCACGGTGCCGGTGTCGACGTTCGGGTGATGCTCAACCCGGCTCGCTCCGGAGGTGACCGGGCCAACGACGAATCGTTCGAGCGGTTACAGGCCGCCGGCGTGAAGGTGCAGTGGACCAACCCGAAGTTCTATGTCACCCACGAGAAATCGATCGTGGTCGACGGCCGGGCCGCCCTGGTGGCCACCTTCAACCTGTGCGAGAAGTACTTCACCCTGACCCGGGATTACGGCGTGGTGACCACCGCGCCCCAGCACGTGGCGCAGATCGTCGACGCGTTCGACGCGGATTGGGAACACCTCGACGATTGGCATCCCGCCGTGTTCGAAGGCCTGTTGTGGAGCAATTCGAATTCGCGCTATCACATGGCGCAATTCATCGACAGCGCCCGACACCGGCTCGATATCCAGCATCCGAAATACGTGGACGCCGTGATTCTCGACCACATCGCCGCCGCGGCGGGGCGCGGTGTGAAGGTGCGGGTGTTGTGCGGCGGTCGGCACGGCATCAGCGAATGGGACATCCTCGATACCTTCGCCTCGCTGCGCACCCTGCGTCGTTTCGGGGTGAAGGTGCACAAGCAGAAGAACCTGCGGGTGCACGCGAAGCTGCTCATCGCCGACGACGCACACGCTCTGGTCGGTTCGATGAACATCGACCGCAGCGCCTTCGACCTGCGCCGCGAGCTCGGGGTGATCGTCGAGCATCCCGATGCCGTGGCCCGGCTGCGGCAGGTGTTCGGTTTCGATTGGGAGTCCTCACACCAGTACGAGCCGCCGGATCCGCTGCGGCCGGGGGAGCACGGGGAGGACGATTTCCCGCACGATCCGGACCTCATGCATGAGTGAGGTGTCGTTGCGGGAGTTGGCGCTGACGTTCAACCACATCGCGTTGGCCTCGTTCGGCGGCGGGCTCTCGGCGTGGTCGCGCGAGGTGCTGGTGGTCGAGAAGCAGTGGCTGGGCGAGGCCGAATTCCTGTCGGCGATGACGATGTGCCGGATCCTGCCGGGCGCCAACCAGGTCAACATGGCGGTGTTCGCCGGTACCAAGATGCGCGGCCTGCCCGGGGCCGTCGCCGCCGTCGTCGGCCTGTGCTTCATGCCGCTGGTGATCATCCTGGTGCTGTCGTTCGTCTACTTCCGCTTCAAGGAGGTGCCCGCCGTCAAGGGGGTGCTGCACGGAGCGTCGGCCGCGGCGGTGGCACTGACGTTGACGATGGTGATCAAGACCGGCCAGAAGTGCCTCACCGGCGTGGTGCCGGTGCTGCTGTTCGCCGGGGCGTTCCTGCTCAACGGGGTGCTGCGCTGGCCGCTGCTGGAGACGCTGGCGATCCTGGCGCCGCTGAGCCTGCTCTGGGCCTGGCCGCGCAAGGCGCGGGCATGAACGCGTCCATTGCGGCCGCCGAGACTGAAACTGTGGACGGTTTTCGGCCCGGACAGGTACCTGGCTTCAGTCTCGCCGTCGGGCAGATGAGGCCGGCATGAGCACCTACCTGCAGATCGCCGGGCTGTTCGGGATGCTCTCGCTGTTGTCCATCGGCGGCGGCAATGTGGTGCTGCCCGAGATGCACATGCAGGCGGTCAACGGCAGGCACTGGCTGACCAACAGCCAATTCGCCGACTTGTTCTCGATTTCGCAGACGGCGCCGGGGCCCAGCATCCTGATCGTGTCGATGGTGGGATACGGCGCCGGCCTGCACGTCGGGGGTGTCCCGGCGGCCATCCTGGGTGGTGTCATCGCGATGGTCGCCATGGTGTTGCCGGCGGCGTCGTTCGTCTACATCGTGACGCTGTTCTGGCAGCGTGCCGAGAAGTCCAAGCTGCGCATCGCCGTGGAGAAGGGCTTCGCGCCGCTGACGGTCGGGCTGATCCTGGCCACGTCGCTGGTGATGAGCCGGGCCGCGGACCACGATTGGCGGGCCTACACCGTCACCGCGGTGTGCACGGTGATCTTCTTGGTCAGCAAGATCAATCCGTTGTTCGTGGTGGCTGCGGCCGGGGTGGTCGGGTACTTCGGCTTCGTCTGACGGGGCAATAAAATTGACCTCAATCATTGTTGAGGTTCTAGCGTCAGGTTATTCGGTTGTCCGGCGTGGGAATATCGGAGTCGGGGGTCCCACAGCGACATGGATGTCGGTGCCATGAGTTAGACAGTCTTAGTGGGTGGTGGAATGCAAACGGAGGGTAGCGGGCTGCGCTCGACGCCGGCCATCGCGCCGCCGCCGCGGCGTATCCGCTCGTCATCGGACATCTTCCGGCTGCTGCCGTACCTCAAGCCCTACCGGATGCGCTGGACCGTCATGGTGGTCGCGGCGTTCGCCAGCCTCGGCGCCACCGTCTGCATCCCGCTGCTCACCAAGGCGGTGATCGACGGGCCGGTGCGCCACCAGGATGAGCGTGGCCTGTGGATCCTGGGCCTGGCCGCCACCGCGCTCGGTGTCAGCGAGGCGGTGCTGTGGTTCATCCGCCGCTGGCTGGTCGCCCGCGCCACCATGGGGGTCGAGGCCGATATCCGCAAGGACCTCTACGCGCGGCTGCAGATCCTGCCGATGAACTTCCACGGCCAGTGGCAGTCCGGCCAGTTGCTCTCCCGGGTGATGAACGACCTCAGCACCATCCGGCAATTCCTGTCGTTCGGGCTGCTGTTCCTGATGCTCAACATCGTCCAGATCATCGTCGTGACCGCGCTACTGCTGAGCATGTACTGGCCACTCGGTGTCGTGGTCGTGGTGTCCATCGTGCCCATCACGCTCACCGTGCTGCACTTCCAGCGCGAGTTCACCCGGCTGTCCCGGCTGTCGCAGGACCAGTCCGGCAACGTCGCCACCCATGTCGAGGAGGCCGCACTCGGCCTGCGGGTGATCAAGGCGTTCGGCCGCGAGCGGTACGCCTACCGCCGGTTCGACGAGCGAGCGACGAGCCTGTACGGCACCGAGATGAACAAGGTTGCGGTGTCCGCGAAATTCTGGACCCTGCTGGAGGTCATCCCCAACATCACGCTGATCATCGTGCTGGGCTTCGGCGCCTACGCGGCCGGGCACGGTCTGGTCAGCATGGGCACCCTGGTCGCGTTCATCACCATGATGCTGTCGCTGGTGTGGCCCATCGCCTCGCTGGGCTACCTGCTGTCGATGACACAGGAGTCGATGACCGCGGCCAACCGGGTCACCGAAATCTTCGACGCGCCGCGGGAGATCACCGACGGCCCCGTCCGTGCGACGCCGCGCGGCGGGTGGCTGGAACTGGTCGACGTGGGGTTCCGATTCCCCGACTCCGATACGTGGGCCCTCCGACATGTGAATCTGACCGTCGAGCCGGGGGAGACGGTGGCCCTGGTCGGGGCCACCGGGTCGGGCAAGTCCGTGCTGGCGGCGCTGCTGTCCCGGCTGTACGACGTCACCGAGGGCCGGATCCTGCTGGACGGCACCGACATTCGTGACCTCTCCCTGCCCGCCCTGCGGCAAGCGGTCGCCACCGCCTTCGAGGACCCGACGCTGTTCTCCATGTCGGTGCGGGAGAACCTGCAGCTGGGCAACCCTTCCGCGAGCGAGGACCAGCTGGCCGAGGCCATCAACGTCGCCTCGGCGGATTTCATCTACGACCTGCCGTTCGGGCTGGACACCCGCATCGGCGAGCAGGGGATGAGCCTGTCCGGCGGTCAGCGGCAACGGCTTTCGCTGGCCCGCGCCATCCTGGCCGACCCGTCGGTGCTGGTGCTCGACGACACGCTGTCCGCGCTGGACGTGCACACCGAGGCCGTCGTCACCGAGGCGCTGAGCCGAGTGCTGCGTGGTGTCACCGGCATCGTGGTGGCGCATCGTGCCTCGACGGTGCTGTTGGCCGACCGGGTGGCGCTGCTGCAGGACGGCACCATCACCGCCATCGGCACGCATAGCGAGTTGTTGGCGTCGGTGGCCGAATACCGGTACCTGCTGGCCGCCGACGACGAACTCGACGACGGCGCCGAACGGGTCTGCGACTGGGAGGACGACGAGTACCGGGCCCAGCTGGACCGGCTGCGCCTGGAGGACGAGGCACTGTCGTGGAAGGGCCGGCAGCCATGAGTGTCACCGACTGGCGCGGGCGCAAGGTCGACGACCACGACGACGATGATCTGCCGATCGACGAATCCATCTCGCGGCGGCGCGAGGCCCGCCACCTGTTGTTCGACCTGCTGCGGCCCTACCGCACGATGATCGCGGTCCTCGCGATCATCGTGGTGGTGGAGAACGCGGCCCGCCTGTCGGTGCCGATCCTCGTGCAGCGCGGCATCGACCATGGCATCCCGCCCATCGTGAACGGCGGCTCGGCGCGGGAGCTGGTGCTCATCCTCGCGGTGCTGTGCGGGGTGGTGGTTATCCAGGGCGGCAGCCGGATGGTGTTCCTGCGCCGGTCCGGCCGGATCGGGCAGAACGTGCTGCTGGAGTTGCGGCGCAGGCTGTTCCGGCATTTCCAGCACCTCGACGTGGCTTTCCACGACCGCTACACCTCAGGTCGGGTGGTCGCCCGGTCGACCAATGACATCGATGCCATCCAGGACATGCTGGCCACCGGCTTCGACGGCCTGATCACCGCCGTGCTGACCATGTGTGGCACCGCGGTGCTGCTGGTCGTGCTGGACTGGCGGCTGGGCCTGATGTGCTTGTGCGCCTTCCCCATTCTGGTGGCGCTGGTGATGTGGTTCCGCTCGGAGTCCTCGAAGACGTATCTCAAGGTGCGCGAGGCGGCCGCGCTGGTGATCGTGCAGTTCGTCGAAACCATGACCGGGATCAAGGCCGTGCAGGCCTACCGGCGCGAGCCGCGCAACCAGGAGATCTTCGAAGACGTTGCCGACCAGTACAAGTCGATCAACGAGCGGGCCTTCAAACTGCTGGCGATCTTCATGCCCAGCGTGCGGCTGGTCGGCAACCTCGCCACCGGCGTGGTGCTGCTCTACGGCGGCTACCGGGTGCTCGGCGGGCAGATGACGCTGGGCACGCTCACCGCGTTCCTGCTGTACCTGCGCATCTTCTTCGAACCGATGCAGGAGATCTCGCAGTTCTTCAACACCTTCCAGTCGGCGTCGGCGGCCCTGGAGAAGATCTCCGGGGTGCTGGCCACCGAGCCCGGAATCCGCGACCCGCAGCACCCGGTGGCGCTGCCGGCGGTACGCGGCGAGGTCGTATTCCGGGACGTGCGATTCGAGTACGTGCCGGGCCGCCCCGTGCTGCCGGACCTGTCGCTGCACGTGCCGGCCGGGCAGACCGTCGCACTGGTCGGCACCACGGGGGCCGGCAAGACCACCATCGCCAAACTGATCGCCCGGTTCTACGACCCGGTGGCCGGTACGGTCAGCCTGGACGGGGTCGACCTGCGCGATCTCGAGCAGGCCGAGCTGCGCCGGCATGTGGTGATGGTGACGCAGGAAAACTTCATGTTCGAGGGCACCGTCGCCGACAACATCCGCTTCGGCAAGCCCACGGCCACCGATGCCGAGGTGCGCGCCGCGGCGCAGGCCGTCGGTGCCGACCGGTTCGTCGACACGCTGCCCGACGGGTACGACACCGACGTCGCCAAGCGCGGCGGCCGGCTCTCGGCCGGGCAGCGGCAGTTGATCGCGTTCGCCCGCGCGTTTTTGGCCGATCCGGCGGTGCTGATCCTCGACGAGGCGACGTCATCGCTGGACGTGCCCAGCGAGCGGTTGGTGCAGCGCGCTCTGGTGACGGTGCTGGCCGACCGGACCGCGGTGGTGATCGCGCACCGGCTCTCGACGGTGCTCAGCGCCGACCGGGTGCTGGTGCTCGAACACGGCCGCATCGTCGAGGACGGGCCGCCGGATGAATTGATCGATGCCGGTGGGCATTTCGCGGGTTTGCATCAGGCGTGGGTGGACTCGTTGGCGTGACGCTCAACCAGCTCCGCGCGTTCGTCGAGGCGCAGCGCACCGGTTCGTTCACCGCGGCCGCCGAGGCCATGCAGATGGCACAGGCATCGGTATCGGAATTGGTGCGCCGTTTGGAAATCGAGCTGGACACCCAGCTTTTCGTCCGGGGCAGCCGCCGGTTGACGTTGACCGCCGCGGGGGAGGAACTGCTGCCCTACGCCCAACAGTCGGTCCAGGCGGCCGACGGTGGGATGCACGCGGTGCGATCGGCGGGCTCGCTCGGCGGCGGGACCGCGACGTTCGGGATGCCCCGCAACGCCGACTACTACCTGCTGTCCAGCCTGGTTCAGACCTTCCACATGCGCTACCCGGAGGTCCGGGTGCGCTTGGTCGGGCAGAACTCCGCCGAGACCGCGGCGGCCATCCAGGCCGGCGAGATCGAGGCGGGCATGCTGATCCTGCCGATCGACGACGAGGACCTCACCGTGCGCCCCTTGCTGCGCGACGAGGTGTTCTACGTGAGCGCCGATCCGTCGCGCACCGAAAACCCGGTGACGATACGACAATTGGCGCAGGCCGATCTGGTGCTCTACGACGCCCACTACGGCTGGAAGGACCCGACCCGGCGCCAGCTCGCCGAGCGCGCGCAGCTGGCCGGGGTGCGGTTGGAACCACGGATCGAGATCGAGCACGTCGAGGCGGCCCTGCGGCTGGTGGCCGGGCGCATCGGCGACACCATCGTCAGTGGCGCGGTGATCGACAGCCCCGCCTTCCCGCCGGGCCTGCACATCGCACCGTTCGCCGAACGGCTGTACGACACCATCGCGCTGGCCCAGCACCGGGCCCGGCCGCTGTCCAACGCCACCCGGGAATTCGCGCGGCTGGCCGAGGACACCATCCGCGAACTGGCTGCGCTGCCCGACCAGTCGGCCGTGGATGCCGCGCATCCGACGGTCCCGCTGATCGCCCGCCGGCGGCTGTAGCCGACGGCCGACTGTGGGTCCTGCGTACGCGATTTCCAACCAATGCGTGCCTGCGGCCCACAGTCGTGCGGGCACTGACCTGGCCCGATACCGAGGCATCGGATAATCCTGTGGTTCGAATAGGATTCACCCATCTAGTCCTTCGGCTCACAAATGCCTACCGTCGCCGGCATGCAGATCACCACCGACGAAGCCCGCGCCCTCGGACCCTTCACCTGGCTCAAACGGCCGGCCATCGACGGACCTCCGGCACAACGTGACCCGCAGGTCACCGAACGGGTTTCGCAGATGCTGTCCGATATCGAACGCCGCGGGCTGGACGCCGTCCGCGCCTACTCCCGTGACCTGGACGGCTGGACCGGTGACCTCGAGGTCAGCGCGGCGGACCTGCGGCGCAGCGGCGACGCCCTCCCGAGCGACGTCCGCGAGGCACTCGAGCTCGGTTACGACCGCACCAACCGGTTCGCCACCGCGACGCGTGCCCACCTGACCGACTTCGAGGTCGACCTGGCGCCCGGCGTCGTCGGCGGGGTGCAGTACATCCCCGTCTCCCGGGTCGGTGCTTACCTGCCCGCCGGCCGGTTCCCCCTACTGGCGAGCGCCTTCATGACGGTCGGTGTCGCGAAGGCGGCGGGCGTGCCGACCTTGGTCGCCTGTACACCGCCTTCCGGTGCGCACGGCGCCCACCCGGCCGTGCTGTACGGGGCCTACCTGTCCCGAGCCGACCGGGTTTTCGCCATCGGTGGTGTCCAGGCCCTGGGGGCCATGGCATTCGGCCTGCTGGGTGACGCCCCGGTGGACATGCTGGTCGGTGCCGGCAATGCCTTCGTCACCGAAGCCAAGCGCCAGCTGTTCGGCAGGGTCGGTATCGACCTGCTGGCCGGGCCGTCGGAGGTGGCGGTGTTGGCCGACGAGACCGCCGACCCCGAGTGGGTGGCCGCCGACCTGCTGGGCCAGGCCGAGCACGGACCCAACTCGCCCGCCGCACTGATCACCACCTCGGAGTCGTTGGGCCGCAAGGTGTTGGATGCGATCGACCGGCAACTGGAAACGCTCGCCACCCGCGAGATCGCCGGCGCGGCGTGGCGGGACTTCGGGTCGGTGATCCTGGCGGCCGACCGGGCACAGGCCGCCGCCATTGCCGATGTGCTGGGGCCCGAACACCTCGAGGTCCAGACCGGTGACGACGAGTTCTTCCTCAAGGAGTTGCGCAACTACGGGTCGCTGTTCCTCGGCCCCTGGAGCACGGTTGCCTACTCGGACAAGGGTATCGCGGGCACCAACCATGTGCTGCCGACCGGGAAAACCGCCCGCTACAACGCCGGTCTGTCCGTGTCGCGGTTCCTGAAACCGTTGACCTACCAGCGTGCCCGACGGGACGCCACCGCCGCCCTGGCACCCGCGGTGGAGCGGATCTCCGCGTTCGAGGGCCTGGCCGCACACGAAGCCACCGCGACCATCCGGATCGAGCGAATCGGCAGGCATTCGGGTGCTTTCGACGGCACCCCTGCGGTGAAGCGGGCCTGATGAACGGGCGGCAGCTGCGTGTTTCGGCGATCTCGATACCCGTGGAGATCGGGTCGCTGGCAGACAATCTCACCCGCATCGGTGATGCGTTGCGGTCTGCAGCGGGCGCGCAGTTGGTTGTCCTACCCGAATTGGCAACCAGCGGTTACGTTTTCCATGACCGCGCCGAAGTGGAAGCCGTGGCCCTGACGGTCGACGACCCCAGGCTGTCCGGCCTGGCCGGGCACCTGACGCCGGGTGCCGTCGCGGTCGTCGGTTTCTGCGAAACCGACGGTGCGCGCTTGTACAACTCGGCGCTCGTGCTCGGTGGCCGGGGTGTCATCGGTTGCTATCGCAAGGCGCACCTGTGGGGTGCCGAGTACGGAATCTTCACGCCCGGTGCGCAGGCCGGCGCGGTGTTCGACACGCCGATCGGCCGGCTCGGCGTTGCGATCTGCTACGACAACGAGTTCCCGGAACTGCCGAGGCGACTGGCGCTGGCCGGTGCCGATGTGCTGGCGCTGCCGGTGAACTGGCCGCTGGTGGCCCGACCGCCGGGCGAGTACCCGCCGGAAACCATCCAGGCCATGGCCGCGGCCCGTTCGTCACGGTTGGCGACGGTGATCGCCGACCGGCACGGATCCGAACGTGCAGTGACCTGGACCGGCGGGACGGCGGTGATCTCGGCCGACGGCTGGATCGTGGGAACGTCAGATCACCGTAACCGTGCCGACGCGGTGCTCGACCTCCATTGCGACAAAGTCATCGGACCGCACAACGACCTGTTCGCCGATCGCCGCCCAGAGCTCTACGGGGACATTGTGATTCCCCAACCCGACCATCACCAGAAGCGAGGAATCCGTGTCTGACGCATCCGCGATCGAGTCGAAATCCATCGACTGGATCCCCCTGACCGAGCGCCGCGGCAAGCCGTCGACGCTGTTCCCGTTGTGGTTCATGTCCAATGCGAACCTCACCACGCTCGCCACCGGCATGGTGGGGGCGGCCCTCGGCGCGTCCTTCCTCTCTTCGCTGCTGGCCATCGTCACCGGCGCGGCCGTCGGCACGGTGTTCACCGCGTTCCACTCGGCGCAGGGCCCGCAACTGGGCCTGCCGCAGATGATCCAGTCACGTGGCCAATTCGGCTATCGCGGCGTGGTGGTCATCTGTGCCGTGGTGGTGTTCAGCATCGTCGGCTTCAACATCTTCAACCAGATCCTGGCCGCTGACGCTCTCACCCTGGTCACCGGCACCGATCTGCGCGACCTGTGGTTCGTCGTCGTCACCGCGCTGGCACTGGCATTGGCGATCTTCGGCTACCACTGGATCCACCGCTTCCAGACCTGGCTGACATGGCTGTTCCTGGCCACCTTCGGTGTGTTCACCGTCGCGGCGCTGATCTGGCTGCCCCTGCCCGACGGGCAATTGGGCTTCGGCGGCTTCACCTGGGGTCCGTTCCTGGTGCAATTCGCCGCCGCGGCGGCCTATGCGTTGGGCTGGGCGCCGTACGTCTCGGACTACTCGCGGTATTTGCCACCGCAGACCAGCCCACGCAAGGCGCTGTTCCACACCTACACAGGCGTTTTCGTCGGCGCCACCTGGTTGATGATGCTCGGTGCCCTGGTCGCTGCGCTGTTCACCGGCGCCGCCCCACTGGAGGCCGTGCAGCAGGCCGCCGATCGGCTGATGTCGGGGTCCGGGGCCTGGCTGTTGGTCGCCGCCCTGCCCGGTCTGGTCACCGTGGTGACGGTCAACATCTACGCCGCCTCGCTGGAGCTGATCACCATGGTCGATTCGTTCCGTCCGGTGCGGCCCACCCTTCGGCTGCGCGTCGTCTCGTGCACCGTGATCGCTTTCGCCGGGCTGCTGGGCGCGGTGCTGTCGACCGGTGCCTTCCTGACCAACTTCGGCAGCTTCCTGGTGGTGCTGCTGTACCTGTTGGTGCCGTGGACCTCGGTGAACCTGGTCGACTATTACTTCGTGCGGCGCGGCCACTACGCGGTGCGGGAGATCTTCGTCGCCCACGACAGCGTCTACGGCACCTGGGGCTGGCGCGGGCTGACCGCGTACCTCGTCGGGATCGTCGCGATGATCCCGTTCGTGGTGACGGTCTGGTTCACCGGCCCCGTCGCGGCGGCCATGGGCAATATCGACATCGCCTTGTTCGTCGGGCTGTTCGCCTCCGCCGCAGCGTATCTGGTGATGGCCCGGTCACTGGACCTGGCCGCCGAGACGGCGCGCGCGGAGGCCGATGCGCGTGAGCACGGGATCGAGGCGGTCAGCTTCGCCGGACGGGTCGCGCCGGTGGAGACGTAATAAGGTTTCGAACGCTTGTGCGATGGGAACTTTGTGGGCATGACGCAACAGACGAATGAGACGACAGAAAATCCCGAAAAGGACACGTCGGAGTGGGTGACGGGCGACGAGGCGATGACCGGGCCCCAGCGTAGTTACCTCCACACGCTGGCGAGAGAGGCCGGACGCGAGGTGCCGGCCGAGCTGACCAAGGCCGAGGCTTCGGATCTGATCGAGGATCTGCAGGCGCAGACCGGGCGCGGCGACTGACCTCGACCCCCGGCTTCTCCTATCCCTGCGGATAGAAGAGGAAGAGCCGGCACCCCGTCGTCGTCGAAGGCAGGTGCCAGGATCCGGCGGGCGCATGCAGAAATGTGCCGGCGGGATAGTCCCGTGCACCGTCGTTGAAGACACCGTCGAGCACGTAGACCTCCTCGTCTCCGGGCTGGTGGACGTCGCGTTCGGGGAAGCTGCTTCCCGGGGCCATCTCGAGTACGGCGGCCTTCGCTCCGTTCGGTCCGCGCCAGAGTCGGCGTACCCGGATGCCGGGGTGGATCTCTTCGGCGGCGATGTCGTCGACGGACGAGGACTGATAACCGGGCTGGGCCAGGATCTCTGGGTTCACGGATTCATGGTGTCCTCTGCGGGCAGTGCCCTGACAGGTCGCGGCTTGCCACGATTGGGTACTTTCGAGCCATGCATCGTGTTGTCGCACTGGTGCGGTCCGTGCAGTCGACCTTCGAGCTGGGTTGCGCGGATGAGGTTTTCGGGACGGTGCGGCCGAACGTGCCGCGGCGGTATGACTTCGGTATCTGCGCCCAGAATCCGGGACCGGTGGCAACAACGGCCGGTTACGTGATGCAGGTGGAGCACGGGTTGGAGGCGCTCGAGACCGCGGACACCGTGATCGTTCCCGGCTGGACGCCCATCGTTGCGCCGATGCCTACTGTTACCCGCGACGCCTTGCTACGTGCACACGAGCGGGGCGCACGGTTGGTGTCGATCTGCTCGGGCGTATTCGCACTTGCCCGCACGGGGTTGTTGGACGGCCGCTCGGCCACCGCGCATCCGGCCCGCCGTGAACAGCTGCGGCGCGAGTTCCCCCGGGTGACGATCGAGGACGCCACGTTCGTGGATCACGGCGACGTGGCCACCAGCGCCGGTGGCGGCGCGGGAATCGATCTGTGCCTGCATCTGGTCGCGACCGACTTCGGTGCCGAGTACGCGCGGCTCGTCGCCGAGAGCATGGTGCTGCCGCGGTACACCCCCACCGGTGCCGGCTCCGGTGATTTCGATGCGCTCGGCACGTGGGTATCGGCGCGGTTGGCAGACCCACTGAGCGTGCGGGATATGGCTGCAGTTCTCAATGTTTCGCCGCGTACCCTGGCGCGGCGCACCGCGCAGGAATTCGGAACGAGTCCGGGGGAGTGGCTGCTCGAGCGGCGGCTCGCCGCGGCGCGCGAATTGCTGACGAGTACCGACCTGACGGTGGAGGTCATCGCGCAGCGGGTCGGACTGGGGTCGGCGGTCAACGTGCGCAGGCATTTTCGTCGACAGTTCGGGACGACGCCGGGCGCGTTCCGGCGGTCCGCGCGCCGGTGAACGCGGGGAAGGTCACCCGAGCGAACTCGGGTGACCTTCCCTGCGGTGCCGTGCTACTTGCCGTTGACTTTCCACAGCAGGGACTCGACGTTGCCGATGCCGGCGGAAAGACCGCTCTGCCGGTCGCTTTCGAGCACATCGAAGCCGCCACGCGGATCCTTGGTGACCAGGATCATCACATGCGACATGGCGGTGCCTTTGGGCTGCGCGATGTCGTTGTTGACCTTCGCGAAGAAGTTCTGGTCCAGCGAGCTGGTGTGCCAGGCGCGGTAGCTGTTCGGGCTGGCGTTCTTCGTCATCGACTGGTCATGGCCGGTGACCGAGATGACCGAGTT
Organism: Mycolicibacterium cosmeticum; assembly: GCF_000613185.1. Taxonomy (NCBI): domain Bacteria; kingdom Bacillati; phylum Actinomycetota; class Actinomycetes; order Mycobacteriales; family Mycobacteriaceae; genus Mycobacterium; species Mycolicibacterium cosmeticum. The sequence continues at coordinate 2,022,426 of NZ_CCBB010000001.1, read as the reverse complement.
CACCCAGCTGCTCTCGTGGTCGGTGATCTGGCCGGCCTTGGCCGCCGCGTCGATATCGTGGCGCGCCGGGCGGTACAGCTCGGTCAGGTGGATGTGCATCTGTTCTTGACCCCGGCTGTCGGCGGAGTTGATGGCCAGCGCCCAGTCGCTGACACCGTTGAGGAGATGGGCTTCGTCGGCGGCGTGCTTGAAGTAGTGGGGTGCGTCTGCGGACAGCAGGTTGGAGCATTCGATACCCGACTCGGGCATGGTGGGAATGACCAGCAGATCAGTGTGCACCTTCTTCTGGCTGGAGTTGCCGGAGTGCACCGCCCAGCCGTGGGACGCGTCGTTGTTGGGCCATTGGATGTCGAAGTTGGTCCCCTTGTTCTTCGGGGTGTACATGTTCGGGTCCACGCCCTTCCACAACGTGCTCTCCATCTGCTTGATGGTGGAGCACGGGCCGAAGGCGCCGGCCGTCGCGTCGGCGTTGGAGGCCGGCGCCAGGCCCAGGGCCAATGCCGGGACGACGGCCAGCGAGGCGACGGCGGCGATGCGGCGGGCGAAGCGGGCGCGAGAGGTGTTCGTCATGGTGTTCTCCTGAGTTCGCTTGCGGGGGTGAAAGCTTGGTGAGAACAACTTCCCGCATCCCGGGGCCCCGGTCTGTCCGCTGGTCGGGTTGTGTGACAGGGGAACCCCCGTTCCCCCGATTGGGGGACACGCAACTCTTACGGAATCAACCGCCCCCGCCGAGCCCGCGACACCGCCTCATGCCTGGTCTTCGTCCCCAATTTCGCTGCGGCACTGCGCAGATAGCTCTTCACCGTTTCCGGCTTCAGTGAGAGCCGCTGCGCCGCTTCGGCATTGGTGCACCCCAAGGCCACCTGGGCCAGCACATCGATCTCCCGCTGGGTCAGTGGCGCAGCGATCGGGGCGCCGCCCGACAGGGCCGTGCCCAACTGGTCGGCCAGCACCCGCAGCTGTCCTTGCATCGAAGCAGGTGCGCAAGCCGCCAGCCGGCGCAGGTCGGCGTGCACCTCTCGGATCTGCTCTGCGTTGGCCAGCCGATCACCCGAGGCGAGGTGCGCCTCACGCAGTCGCATCCGGCGGTCCACCTCGTCGCGCACCCGCAACTCATAAGACAGCCGCTGGGCCGAGCCCACCATCAGGTCCATAGCCCGGCCACCGATCGGGGCGGCCGCCCGGTAGGCGCCGTACAGCATGGCCCGGGCCCGGCCGTCCACCAGCACCGGCACCGCCAACACCGAGCGGATACCCTCGCCGACCACCGGCGCGTCGTAGTCGTGGGTGATGCTCACATCGTTGCGGTAGTCGGCCACCGCCATGGGCCGGCCCGCCACCATGCTGGCCCCGCCGAGCCCGGAGCGGGACCGCACCACCAGCCCGCGCAGGCCGCTGGTGCGGGTGCCGACGAACTCCGTCAGCAACAGCGCATCATCGTGCACCTCGCCACCGAAGAGCACCGGAACGCCGGCCTCGGCGGCCACCCGTCGCAGCTCAGCGCGCACCGCGTCGGTGTCGCGGGGCCTTAACAGCGATTGCACAGGATTCCCCTCTTTCGGGGGTAGCGGACGGACAAGTGTGACGTAGATCCTATCTGCATGACGACCAACACCGACCTGTACCGCGAGGCGCGCGACCACCTGGTCGACGTCATCGCCGACTACGACAAGGCCGTCGCGACGTTCGAGTGGCCCCAGATCACGGGGTCGTTCAACTGGGCCATCGACTGGTTCGACGTCATTTCGGCGGGCAATGACCGCACCGCGCTGTGGATCGTCGAGCAGGACGGCACCGAGCGCAAGGTCAGCTTCGCCGAGATGGCGGCGGCCTCCGACCGGGTGGCGACCTGGCTGCGCGGCCTGGGCGTGGGCAAGGGGGACCGCGTCATCCTGATGCTCGGCAACCAGGTCGAACTGTGGGAGGCGATGCTTGCCGTCGCCAAGCTCGGCGCGGTCATCATGCCGACCACCGGTGCGCTGGGCCCGGAGGATCTGGCCGACCGGATCGGCCGCGGGGCCGCCCGGTTCGTCATCGCCAACGCCGCCGACACACCCAAGTTCGAGCAGGTGCCCGGCGACTATGTCCGCATCGCCGTCGGGGACGCCGAGAACTGGCACCGCTACCAGGACGCCTACGCCACGACGCCCGAAAAGCACCAGACCGTCACCGCGGTGGACGACCCGCTGCTGGTCTACTTCACCTCGGGCACCACCAGCAAGCCGAAACTGGTCGAGCACTCCCAGATTTCGTACCCGGTCGGGCACATGTCGACGATGGCGTGGATCGGATCGCGGCCCGGCGACGTCCACCTGGCGATCAGCTCACCCGGCTGGGCCAAGCATGCCTGGAGCTGTTTCTTCGCGCCCTGGATCGCCGAGGCCACCATCTTCGTCTACAACTACAGCCGGTTCGATGCGGCTGCCCTGCTGAACCAGTTGCACCGGGCCGGCGTCAACACTTTCTGCGCACCACCCACGGTATGGCGGATGCTCATCCAGGCCGACCTCGGCGCCAAACCCGAAGGGCTGCGCGAGATCCTGGGTGCGGGTGAACCGCTGAACCCCGAGGTCATCGAAACCGTGCACCGCGCCTGGGGGTTGACCATCCGCGACGGGTTCGGGCAGACGGAGACCACCCTGCAGGTCGGCAATACGCCGGGCCAGCCGGTGAAGGCGGGCTCGATGGGCCGGCCGATGCCCGGCGTGCCGGTGGTGCTCGTCGACCCGCTGACCGGTGAGCTCGCCGACGAGGGCGAGATCTGCCTCGATCTCAGCCAACGGCCGCTGAACCTCATGACGGGCTATCTCGGTGACCCGCAACGCAATGCGACGGTGATGCACGGCGGTTACTACCACACCGGGGATGTGGCCAGCCGTGACGCGGACGGATACATCACCTATATCGGCCGCACCGACGATGTGTTCAAGTCCAGCGACTACAAGGTGTCGCCGTTCGAGTTGGAAAGCGTGCTCATCGAACACCCCGCCGTCGTGGAGGCCGCCGTCGTCCCGCAGCCGCACGAGACCCGGTTGGCGATCCCGAAAGCCTATGTGGCACTGGCCGAAGGCTGGGCCGCCGACGCCGAGACCGCCCGCGCCATCATGGAACACGCCCGCGACCATCTGGCCCCGTACCTCAAGGTGCGCCGGGTCGAGTTCTTCGATCTGCCCAAGACCATCTCGGGCAAGATCCGGCGCGTCGAATTGCGCCGGCGCGAAGAGTCGGGCCAGCCGATCGAGACCGAATACCGCTACGAGGATCTGCTCTGATGCACAGTTATGACGCCGGCCCCACCGATACGCCCATCCTCGAAGAGACCATCGGCGCCAACTTCGAGCGCACCGCCGCCGAATATCCGGACGTCGAAGCGCTCGTCGACTGCGCCCAGGGCACCCGCTGGACCTACCGCGAACTCAACGACGAGATCGACCTGGTGGCCCGGGGTTTACTCGGCCGCGGCATCGCCAAGGGCGACCGGGTGGGCATCTGGTCACCGAACCGGTCCGAGTGGACCATCGTGCAGTACGCCAGCGCCAAGATCGGCGCCATCCTGGTCAACATCAACCCGGCCTACCGCACCCACGAACTCGGCTATGTGCTCAACCAGTCCGGGGTGCGGATGCTGATCTCGGCCACCGACTTCAAAACTTCCGACTACGTCGCCATGGTGCAGGAGGTCCGGCCCGAGGCGCCCGCGCTGACCGACGTCATCTTCCTGGGCACCGCCGACTGGGACGCGTTGCGTGCCGGTGCCGTGGCGCCGGAAGAACTCGCGGCACGGCAACAAACCCTGTCCAACACCGACCCGATCAACATCCAGTACACCTCGGGCACAACGGGTTTTCCCAAAGGGGCGACCCTGTCGCATCGCAACATCCTGAACAATGGATTCTTCGTCACCGAGGGCATCAACCTGCGCCCGGGCGACCGGCTGTGCATCCCGGTGCCGTTCTACCACTGCTTCGGCATGGTGATGGGCAACCTCGGCTGCACCACCCACGCGGTCACCATGGTGATCCCCGCACCCGGCTTCGACGCCGGCCTCACGCTGAAAGCCATTGAACGGGAACGCTGCACCGGCGTCTACGGGGTGCCGACCATGTTCATCGCCATGCAGAACCACCCGGCGTTCCCGCAGACCGACGTGTCCACGCTCCGGACCGGCATCATGGCCGGCTCGGTCTGCCCCATCGAGGTGATGAAACGCTGCATCAACGAGATGAACATGGCCGAGGTGGCCATCTGCTACGGGATGACCGAGACGTCGCCGGTGTCGTGTCAAACCCTGCACGACGACGACCTGGACCGGCGTACCGCCACCATCGGCCGTGCGCACCCGCACGTCGAGGTGAAGATCGTCGACCCGGAGACCGGGGACATCGTCGAACGCGGCCAGCAGGGGGAGTTCTGCACCCGGGGCTATTCGGTGATGCTCGGATACTGGGATGACCCGGAAAAGAGTGCCGAGGCCATCGATCTCGACGGGTGGATGCACACCGGCGACCTCGCCGTCATGCGGGAGGACGGCTACTGCACCGTCGTCGGCCGGATCAAGGACATGGTGATCCGCGGCGGTGAGAACGTCTACCCGCGCGAGATCGAGGAATTCCTGTACACCCATCCCGACATCGAGGACGCCCAGGTGATCGGTGTCCCCGACGCCAAGTACGGCGAGGAGATCTGCGCTTGGATCAAGATGAAATCCGGCGCGAAACCGTTGGACGTCAACGCCGTTCGGGAATTCGCCGACGGCAGGCTGGCGCATTACAAGATTCCGCGCTACGTGCACCTGGTCGACGAATTCCCGATGACCGTCACCGGCAAGATCCGCAAGGTGCAGATGCGCGAGGAGACCGTGCGGATCCTCGGGCTGTGACTTCGGCGCGCTGACCCGCGCTCACCGCGGGTACGCGCGCCGAAATCACGTGAAGTCGGCGGTGCCGACCGTCCAGGCGCGCGCCTGCTCGCTGAGGGTGAAGCCCAGGCCGGGGCGGTCGGACAGGTGCATGCGGCCGTCGCGGATCTCCAACTGCTCGTTGAACAGCGGGTCCAGCCAGTCGAAATGCTCCACCCACACGCCGTGCGGGTAGGTGGCGGCCAGGTGCAGGTGAATCTCCATCGCGAAATGCGGTGCCAGTTGCAGGAACTTCTGCTCGGCCAGCGTGCACAGCTTGAGGAACTGGGTGATGCCGCCGATGCGCGGGGCGTCGGGCTGGATGATGTCGACCGAGTCGGCATCGATGAGCCGCTGATGCTCACCCACGCTGGCCAGCATCTCGCCGGTCGCGATCGAGGTGTCCAGCGCGCGGGCCAGATGGGCATGGCCCTCCGCGTCGTAGGCGTCCAACGGCTCTTCGATCCAGACCAGGTTGAACTTCTCCAGGATCCGGCCCATCCGCATCGCGGTGGGCCGGTCCCACTGCTGGTTGGCGTCGACCATCAGCGGCACGTCGTCGCCCAGGTGCTCGCGCACCTTCTCCAGCCGGGCGATGTCGGTACGCCAATCCGGCTGCCCCACCTTGATTTTGATGCCGCCGATGCCGGCCGCCAGCGCCGCCGACGCATTCTCCAGCACCTGCTCGATCGGGGTGTGCAGGAAACCGCCCGAGGTGTTGTAGGTGGGCACCGAATCGCGGTGGCTGCCGATCAGCTTGGCGATGGGCAGGTTGGCGCGCTTGGCCTTGAGGTCCCACAGCGCGATATCGACGGCCGCGATGGCCTGGGTGGCCACGCCGCTGCGGCCGACGGAGGCGCCGGCCCACACCAGCTTGGTCCAGATCTTGGCGATATCGTTGGGGTCTTCGCCGATCAGGACGGGCGCGACCTCTTGCGCGTGGGCGAACTGCGCGGGGCCGCCGGCACGCTTCGAATAGCTGAATCCGATGCCGGAGTGACCGTCGGCGGTGTGGATCTCGGCGAACAGGAACGCCACCTCGGTCATCGGCTTCTGCCGGCCGGTCAGCACCTTGGCGTCGCTGATCGGTGTCTTCAGCGGCAGGGTGACCGACGACAGCCGCACCCGGTCGATGCGGTCCTGGGTGGCCGCGCCCGCTGCCAGGGCTTTGATCGCCGCGTCGGGCGCGCTGAGGGCACTGCTGATGGGGGCGGTGGTGGTCATGACATCCACGGTAAGGACTCCGTTTCGATTCAGTCCAACACCGATTGTGGAATTATTGATGCAGACGGCGCATCGCCACAGTTGATGCCGAAGCTGCATCACTGCATACCGAATCGGGCTTGGACGGGCATGTATCCGGGTGCTTAGAGTCGGCCGGGGTCACCGTTGTGACCTGAGCCACCGGTCGCAAGGAGTTGCCATGAATCCCGCCACCACCGCGCCGGCCGACAGCCCATACCGCGCGCCCGCGGCCAAGGCCGGCCGCGTGCGCTACGTCATCCTGGCGATGCTGTTCGCGGTCACCGTCATCAACTACGCCGACCGCTCCACCATCTCGATGGCCGGCGACGCCATCCAGGACGCACTGGGCATCGACGCGGTGACGCTGGGCTACATCTTCTCCGCATTCGGCTGGTCGTATCTGGTGGCCCAGATTCCCGCAGGCTGGCTGCTGGACCGCTACGGATCCAAGAAGGTCTACTGCGGCGCGATCCTGTCCTGGTCCATCTTCACCGTCTGTCAGGGTTTCGTCGGGAACTTCTCGATGGGCACCGCCGTCGGCCTGCTGTTCATCCTGCGGCTGCTGGTCGGTCTCGCCGAAGGGCCGTCGTTCCCCGGCAATTCCCGCATCGTCGCGGCCTGGTTCCCCACCAAGGAACGGGGCACGGCGGCGGCCATCTTCAACTCGGCGCAGTATTTCGCGACGGCCGCCTTCTCGCCGCTGATGGGGTGGCTGGTGGTGGCCGCGGGCTGGGAGCACGTCTTCACCATCGTCGGTGGCATCGGTGTGGTGTTCGGTCTGTTGTGGCTGGTCGTCATCTACGCGCCGCGCAACCACCCGCGCCTTAGCCAGGCCGAGCTCGACTACATCCGGGACGGCGGAGCCCTGGTCGACATGGACGCCGGCAACGCGGCACCAACAGAAGCCAAGGGCGCCAAGCAACTTCACTACGTGAAGGCGCTGCTCAAGAACCGGATGATGCTGGGCGTCTACTTCGGCCAGTACTTCATCAACACCATCACCTGGTTCTTCTTGACCTGGTTCCCGGTGTACCTGGTGCAGGAACGGCACATGTCCATCCTGAAGGCGGGTTTCATCGCGTCGCTGCCGGCGATCTGCGGCTTCGTCGGCGGCATCCTCGGCGGTGTGCTGTCCGACGGCCTGATGCGGCACGGCTGGTCGCAGACCAAGGCACGCAAGCTGCCCATCGTGGTCGGCCTGCTGCTGGCCACCGTCATCATCGGCTGCAACTACGTCGACGCGTCCTGGCTCGTCGTCCTGCTCATGGCCGTGTCGTTCTTCGGGAAGGGCCTCGGCGCGCTGGGCTGGGCGGTGGTGGCCGACACCGCGCCCAAGGAGATCGCCGGGCTGTCCGGTGGTGTGTTCAACACCTTCGGCAGCCTGGCCGCGATCACCACCCCGATCGTGATCGGTTACCTGGTCAAGACGCAGGGTTCGTTCGAGCTCGCGCTGCTCTACGTCGGGTTCAGTGCGCTGGCCGCCCTGCTGTGCTACCTGGTGGTGGTCGGGCCGATCAAGCGCCTGGAGATCGCCGACCTGGAGCGCTGACGCCACTAGGCCAGCAGCGGGCGCAGCCGGGTGGCGCACTCGCGCAGCACGGGCACCTGCTTGGCCAACAACGACGCGTGGTCGGCACGCGCGGACATCGCCACCGCGGCCACCAGCGCGCCGGCCGGGGACCGCACCGGCACCGCCACGCACGCCGAATCCTCGCGCAGCTCCCCGATCTGGGTGGCCACCCCATGTTCCCGAACCTCGTCGAGCTGTTGTAACAGAAGCGATCTGGACGTGATGGTGCGGCCGGTCAGGCCACGCAGCGGCGACTGCAGCAGGGTGTCGATATCCCGCTTCTCGGCCAGCAGCAGCTTGCCGACGGCGCACGCGTGAAGGTGATGGTTGAGCACCGATTCGTCGGCCGGCGGCGGATACTCGGCATCGGAGTCGGCCAACCGCACCGAGGTGTTGGTGAAATAGAACAGGTGCACGCCGAACCGCACCGACAACCGCACCTCGGCGAGCACCTCGCGGGCCGCCGTACACACCGCCGGCGACACCGCCGCATCGATCAGCACCCCTATCCGCGGCCCGAGCGAGAAGCCGGACAGGTCCGGCAGCCGGACGATATAGCCGTCGGCGACAAGCAGATTCAGCAGCCGGTAGGTGGTGGCCGACGGCATGCCGAGGCGGTCGGCGATCTCCTTGGCGGTCACCCCGGCGCCGGCCAGCGCGACCGCCTCCAGCACCTGCAGTGCACTCTGCACCGCCTTGGGCTGGCGGCCGGACAGCGCACCGTCGGAGGGGCTCACCGGCGCACCTCCCACGGGTTGTAGTCGGCGAACACGTCACCGGCGACCGTCTCGTCGAACACGCCGACGCGCTCGGCCAGGTCGGGCACGCTGCGCCGACGCCACCCGAATGCCGCGAACCCCGCCGCCAACAGGCCGGCGTATACAGCGGTCGCAATCCACACCGGCGAAGCGACGGTCAGCGCCGCCCAGCCGATGATCGTGACCATCATCGCCGCGGCGGACAGCCCGATCACCAGCGGGGCGCGGGTCAGTTCCCCGATGCGGCGCAGGAATGCCGGGGCGGCCAGGCACACCAGCAGGTACGCCCCGATATAACCGTGCGCGGACACCGCGAGCAGACCGATGAGCACCTCGCGGCTGGATCCGGTGGCGAACAGGTAACAGACCGGAGCCGCGACGATGACCGGCATCGCCAGGGTGAGCGCGACATGCGGTGTGCGGTAGACCGGGTGGGCGCGACCGACACTCGCGGCCACCACCCCTTCGCGGCCCATCGCGAACAGCGTGCGCGACAGCGCGGTGGTGGAGCCGATGACGCACGCGAACCACGATGCGGTGATGCCGAGTTCCATCACGATCGACAGCACCGCGTTGTTCGGCAGGGTCAGCACGATCGGCACCGAACCGGTTCCGGCGCGGATGGTTCCGGCCGTTTGCATGGCCGCGGCGAAGGTATACAGCACCCCGAGGACCAGTGGCGACCACCGGATGGCGCGGGTCACCGTGACGAACGGTCGCTGGGCCTCGCGGGCCACCGTGCCCGCACTCTCGAATCCGACATACGAGGTGATGGCCAGCAGCAGGGCGAACCCCAACGCGGAACGGCTCTCCGGCTCAGCCACTTTCGGTGGATCGTGGCCGGTGACCGAGCCGGTGAAGGCGATCACCAGCACGGCGGCGGCCACCGCGATCGCGAACACCTCGACGGACAGTGAGATGCGGGCCGACAGCCGGATGCCGCGCACCATCAACGCCCACGCCAGAACGCCGACCAGGACTGCCAGCACGGCGATGGTGACCCGGCCGTCGGGCACGCCCACGTGGCCCAGCAGCGCGGTGAGATAGCTTGCCGCGCCCAGGGTGCTGGCCATCGCCGCGGCCGCGTAGCCGATGACCACCGACCACCCGGCCGCGATCCCGGCGGTCGGGCCCAGTCCCTTCACGGTGTAGCTGTACAGCCCGCTGACGGCGACCATCCGGGTGGTGAACTGGGTGACGCAGTAGCCGACAGCGGCCATCAACAGGGCGGCGACGACGAAGACCGGCACCGCCGCACGCCCGGCCGCCGGGATGACGAGGGCGGGCAGCGTGACCATCACCGCCGACGGCGCCACCGCCGACACCGACTGCCCCAGCACCTGGGCGAACGACAACTGCGCCCGCCGCAATCCCGAGACCGGCGAGCGCTTCCTGATCGCCCGTCTGCCGCTCATCCCGGCAACGTATCCGATCACCCACCCGGCCACAGCGTTGTCGGGTAAATCTTCGAAAACTCCAAATGAGAATCGCAGTGGGCCGGTGATCCACGCAACCGGACCGCGCACCCGTCAACTGCAATTCGGGAACACCCAAATGAGAATGGCTGCACAAAGTCAAATGAGAATGGAATAACGACGAAAACCCATTAGGAATTTATGGTGACGCAGACCACATCCGCGGGTAATCATGACCGGCATGACCACCGTGCTCAGCCCCCAACTGGACCCCCGCACCGTCGCCTTCACCGCCGCGCCGCGGCAGATGTACGTCGACGGTCGCTGGGTCGACGCCATCTCCGGCCGGCGGTTCGACACCGTCGACCCCGCCACCGAGCGGGTCATCACCACCGTCCCGCACGCCGGCCTCGAGGACGTCGGACGCGCCGTCGGCGCCGCCCGCCGCGCCTTCGAGAACGGGCCGTGGCCGGCGATGACGCCCGCCGAGCGGCAGAAGATGATCTGGCGCATCGCCGACGGCATCAGCGCCCGTGCCGACCAGTTCGCCGAGCTGGAGAGCATCGACAACGGCAAATCCGTAGCCGTCGCCAAGGCCGTCGACGTCACCTGGGCCGCGGAGATCTTCTACTACTACGCCGGCTGGGCCACCAAGATCGAGGGCCGCACCGTCCCGGTCTCGGTGCCGTGGGCCCCCGGCGCCAGGTTCCACGCCTTCACGCTGCGCGAGCCGGTCGGCGTGTGCGCGCAGATCATCCCGTGGAACTTCCCGCTGGTGATGGCCGCGTTCAAGGTCGCCCCCGCGCTGGCCTGCGGCAACACCGTCATCCTCAAACCCGCCGAGCAGACCCCGCTGACCGCGCTGCTGCTGGCCGAGGTGATCGCCGAGGCCGGCGTCCCCGACGGCGTCTTCAACCTGCTCACCGGCTTCGGGGACATCGGCGCCGCGCTGTCCGCGCATCCCGGTGTCGACAAGGTCGCCTTCACCGGATCCACCGAGGTCGGCAAGAAGATCGTCACCGCCGCGTCCGGGAACCTCAAGAAGGTGTCGCTGGAACTCGGCGGCAAGAGCCCGCAGGTGGTGTTCGCCGACGCCGACCTGACCGCCGCCATCCCCGGCGTGGCCGGCGGCTTCCTGTTCAACCACGGCCAGACCTGCACCGCGGGCACCCGGCTGCTCGTCGAGGACACCATCTTCGACGAATTCACCGCCGGGGTGGCCGAGCACGCCGCCGGGCTGCGCATCGGTCCGGGCCTGGACCCCGCCAACGACATCGGCCCGCTGGTCTCCCGGGAGCAGCTCACCAGGGTCACCGGCTACCTGAACCAAGGCATCGAGCAGGGCGCCCGCGCGCTGGCCGGCGGCGGCCGGCACGGCGACACCGGCTTCTACGTGCAGCCGACGCTGCTGGTGGATGTGCGCGACGACTTCTCCGTGTACCGCGAGGAGATCTTCGGCCCGGTCGCCGTCGCCATCCCGTTCAACCGCGACCGCGGGGTCAAAGCCGCGGCGAATGACACCCCGTACGGGCTGGCCGCCAGCGTGTGGACCCGCGACGTGTCCACCGCGCACCGGGTGGCCGCCGAGATCAAGGCCGGCACGGTGTGGGTCAACTGCCACAACGCGTTCGACACCGCCCTGCCGTTCGGCGGTTACAAGGAATCCGGCTGGGGCCGCGAATTGGGCGAGGGCGCCATCGCCGAATACACCCAGACCAAAGCCGTCAATATCGCGCTCTGACATTCTCCGCCCCGAATGGGAATGCGCACCGCGCGCCATTCTCATTTGAAAGAACCGAAGCCTTACCGCACGGCAACCAATTCACCGCCAATTCCACCGAAGGTAGAGCCATGACAACCGACGCAGTCCTGGACTCCGGCCGCGCGGCCGGCGGCCAGGCTCACCGCCTGGCCGGCAAACTCGGCCCCACCGCCATCGTCTTCATGGTCGTCGCGGCGGCCGCCCCGCTGACCGTGGTCGCGGGCACCTTTCCCATCGGCATCGCCGCCGGCAACGGCGCAGCCTTCCCGGCGTCCTATCTGGTGTGCACGGCGGTGCTGCTGCTGTTCGCCGTCGGCTTCACCGCCATGGCCCGGCACATCCGTGGGGCCGGGGCGTTCTACACCTATATCGCGCACGGCTTCGGCCGGCACGTCGGCTTGGGTGCGGCGTTCCTGGCGCTGCTGTCCTACACCGCGGTGCAGGGCGGCGTGTACGGCTACGTCGGCGCCGCACTCAACGAACTGGTCACCAGTCACGGCGGCCCCGTGGTGCCCTGGTACCTGTACGCGCTGGCCATGATGGCCGCCGTCGGCACGCTGGGCTACCGGCACATCGAACTGTCCGGCAAGGTCCTCGGTGTCCTGCTGCTGTGCGAGGTCGGCATCGTGCTGGTCATCAACGTCGCCGTGATCGGCCGCGGCGGCGCCGACGGGCTCTCGACGGCGGTGTTGCACCCGGCGAACTTCTTCACCGGCGCACCGGGTATCGCCCTGATCTTCGCGCTGGCCGGCTACATCGGCTTCGAGGCTACGGCGGTGTTCCGGGACGAGGCCCGCGACCCGGCCCGCACCATCCCGCGCGCCACCTATATCGCGCTGCTGCTCATCGGCGGCTTCTACGCGTTGTCCAGCTGGGCCCTGGTCAGCGCCTGGGGTGACGCCGGCGCGGTCACCGCCGCCACCGACACGCCGGCCACCATGCTCACCGACACCGCCAACCGCTACCTCGGTTCGGTGGCCGGTGACCTGGTCCAGATCTTCCTCATCACAAGCCTTTTCGCGGCACTACTGTCCTTCCACAACGTGCTCGCCCGCTACATCTTCTCGCTCGGCAACACCCGAGCCCTGCCGCAGCGCTGCGGCCGCTCGCATGCCCGGCACGCGTCCCCGCACATCGCGTCGGTGCTGCAGACGGTCTCGGCGCTGGTGCTGGTGGTCGTCTCGGTCGCGGCCGGGCTCGACCCCGTCACCCAGGTGTTCACCTGGTTCGTCGGCGCCGCCTCGGTCGGCATCGTGGTGCTGATGACCGTGACGTCGGCCGCCGTCGTCGTCTACTTCCGCCGCACCAGGTTCGACACCCGGTTGTGGCACACCGTCATCGCCCCCGGGCTGGGCTTCATCGGCCTGGCCGTGCTCTCGGTGATGACCGCCGTCAACCTGCCGTTGCTGGTGGGCGGGTCGGCCACCCTCGCCGGTGTCATCGGGGTGCTGCTCGCCGGAGCCTTCCTCGGCGGCGCCGCGGTCGCGGTGCTGCGCCCGCACGCCGGCCACCAAGACGAAAACCCCGATATCGCAAAGGAGATCGCACGATGACCGCCACCATCGAACCCGCCCAGAAGACCGCCGTCCCGGATCACCCGCTCACCCCGCTGCGCGCCGACGAGATCCGCGCGGTGCGCCGCATCGTCGACGAACACGGACTGCTGGGTGAGAGCGTGCGCTTCGTGTTCGTCGCCCTGGAGGAGCCGCACAAGAAGATCGTGCAGGCCTACACTCCCGGCGCCCCCATCGACCGGCAGGCCCGCGTGCTGCTACTGGACCGCGCCACCGGCCAGGGCAACGACCTCGTCGTCTCGGTGACCCAGGACAAGATCCTCTCGGTGGAGCACGTCGACGCCGGCGTCGACGGGCACGTCCCGATCCTGGACCAGGAGTTCGAGGACATCGAGGCCTTCCTGCTGGACTGCCCGGACTGGCTGACGGCCATGGACAAGCGCGGCCTCAACCCCACCGATGTGCGGGCAGTTCCGCTGTCGGCCGGTGTCTTCGGGCACGAGGACGAGGTGGGCCGGCGCATCGTCCGGGTGCTGGCCTTCTATCAGTACGACGCCGCCGACCTGCCCTGGGCGCATCCCATCGACGGCGTCGTCGCCTACGTCGACCTGACCGAGCGCCGCGTCACCAAGGTGATCGACGAGATCGAACTGCCGCTGCCCACCGAACGCGGCCAGTGGGACGCCGAGCCGCATGCGGTGGCGCCGCGCACCGACCTGAAGCCCATCGAGATCAGCCAGCCCGACGGAGCCAGCTTCACCGTCGAGGGCAACCAGATCAGCTGGGCCGACTGGAAATTCCGGTTCGGGTTCGACGTCCGCGAGGGTCTGACCCTGCACCAGTTGTCCATCGCCGGCCGGCCGGTGGTCTACCGCGCGTCCATCGCCGAGATGGTGGTTCCCTACGCCGACCCGTCCCCGGTGCGATACTGGCAGAACTACTTCGACCAGGGCGAGTACCTGTTCGGCCGGTACACCAATTCCCTTGAACTGGGCTGCGACTGCCTGGGCGAGATCAAGTACTTCGACGTCACCATCGCCGACGAAGACGGCAACCCCAAGCTGATGAAGAACGCGATCTGCCTGCACGAGGAGGACTTCGGCGTGCTGTGGAAGCACACCGACATGTTCAACGGCATGGCCGAGGTGCGCCGGTCCCGCCGACTGGTCATCTCGTTCTTCCTGACCATCGGCAACTACGACTACGGCTTCTACTGGTACCTGTACCTCGACGGCACCATCCAGCTGGAGGCCAAGGCCACCGGCATCGTCTTCGCCTCGGCGCACCGCGGGCCGGACGGGTTCTCCACCGAGATGGCACCCGGCCTCGGCGCACCGTTTCACCAACACCTGTTCTCGGCCCGGCTGGACATGGAGGTCGACGGCCCGTCCAACGTCGTCGAAGAGGTCGACGCCGTCGCCGTGCCGATGGGACCGGAAAACCCGTGGGGCAACGCCTTCCGCCCGCAGCGCACCCGGCTGACCCGAGAGTCGGAGGCGATGCGCACCGCCGACAACCTCAAGGCCCGGGTCTGGCACATCACCAACCCGGACAAGCACAACCGGCTCGGCCAGACCGTCGGCTACGCGCTGCACCCCGAAGGGCAGCCGGCGCTACTGGCGCACCCGACCAGTTCCATCGCCCAACGGGCGGCGTTCGCCACCAAGCACCTGTGGGTGACGAAATACGATCCCGCGGAACGTTATCCGGCGGGTCGGTTCGTCAACCAAAATCCTGGGAACGCCGGCCTACCCGCCTATGTCGCGCAGGACCGCGACATCGACGGCGAAGACATCGTCGTGTGGCACACCTTCGGGCTGACGCACTTCCCGCGCCCGGAGGATTGGCCGGTGATGCCGGTCGACTACGCCGGGTTCAAGCTCAAGCCGGTGTCGTTCTTCGATCGCAACCCCGCGCTGAACGTTCCCGCTGCGCCGAAGGCGCATTGCTGCGAGAGTTGACAGATGTCCGGTTGGTCCGCCGCCTCAGCCGTCTGTGGACGACGGCTGTGTGCGGCGGCCGCCGCCGGCTCGGCGGCCCTGCACGCGACGATGATCGGCCACGCCGCCGGCCCGCTGCCGGCACTGCTCATCGTGGCGATGGCGGGCGCGTGCCTGTTCTGTGCCTATGAACTGTGGCGTGGATGCGGGCCGCGGACCTGGCTGGTGGTGGCGGTGATGAACCTGGCGATGATCGCCGTGCACTGGTCCATGCCCGCCCACCACCACGGCGCACCGGTGGTGGGGCCGGCCGAGCCGATGCCGGCGTTGATGGGCTTGGCCACCACGGTGTCGCTGACCGAGGCGGTGATCGCGACCGCGGTGCTCTACGCGCTCACCAGGCGACGGGACGCATCGGCCATCATGTAGGCATGACCGTCCCACCGCAGCAGGCACCGGTCTGCTACCGGCACCCCAATCGGCCGTCCTATATCCGGTGCACCCGCTGCGGCCGCTACATCTGCCCGGACTGCATGCGGGACGCGGCCGTCGGGCACCAATGCGTGGAATGCGTCAACGCCGGCGCGGCCACCGTGCGGCAGGTCGAGGGGCGTTTCGGCGGCCGGCCGGCCGGGGACACCCCGTACGTCACGTACACGCTGATCGCGATCAACGTGCTGATGTTCGTCCTGCAGGTGGCCGCCCCCGATATCGAGAGCCGCCTGACGCTGTGGCCCCCGGCCGTCGCCAGCGGCGAGTACTACCGCCTGATCACGTCGGCCTTCCTGCACTACGGCCTCGCGCACATCCTGTTCAACATGTGGGCGCTGTACGTCATCGGCCCGCCGCTGGAGCGGCTGCTCGGCCGCGCCCGTTACGGGACGCTGTACGGGCTGTCCGCGCTGGGCGGTTCGGTGCTGGTATTCCTGATCGCGCCGCTGAACACGGCCACCGCCGGCGCGTCGGGCGCGGTGTTCGGATTGTTCGGCGCCACGTTCGTGGTGGCCCGCAAACTGCGGCTCGACGTCAAATGGGTGGTCGGGCTGATCGTGCTGAACCTGGCGTTCACCTTCGTCGGCCCCCTGATGGGCTCGGGTGCGATCAGCTGGCAGGGCCACCTGGGCGGCCTGCTGACCGGCGGCGTGGTGTCGGCCGGATTGGTGTATGCCCCACGCGCCCAACGGAATCTGATCCAAACCTCGCTGGCCGTGGGGCTGCTGGCACTGTTCGCGGTGTTGATCTGGTGGCGCAGCATGAGTCTGCTGAGCATGTTCGGCGGCTATCTGCACGGCGGTTAGTGCGGCGCCATCCACAGTTGCCGGTTCATCCACAGATCGCCGGCATGACCGTGGGCGACGCGGCGTGCCGTCGTCGGCCCGCGCGACCATCCGGCGATGGACGATGCTGTGCTGGGGCCAGAAGCGCTGGCCTCCGGTCGACTCACCCGCAGTCAGCTGCGCTGGAGGTACACGGTGGCCCACCCCCGGGTCTATGTTCGCAAGGGCGCACCGCCGGATCTGTATACGAACACCGTCGCCGCCTGGTTGTGGAGTGATCGCCGCGCGGTGATCGCGGGTCGCGCCGCCGCCGCGCTGCATGGCGCGCACTGGGTGGACGCAAAAGCGCCCATCGAACTGATCACCGAGCACCGGCGGCCTCGACCAGGAATCATCGTGCGTGAGGAACGCCTTGCTCCGGACGAGATCTGCGCCATGGGTGATCTGCGGGTCACCGCCCCTGCTCGCACCGCCCTGGACCTCGCGCGTTTTCTGCCTCGCGACGAGGCGGTGCAACATCTGGACGCCCTGGCGCGAGCGACGCGCGTAAGCGCTGCGCAAGTCCTCGGGCTGGCGGCTCGTTATCCGGGATTGCGTGGAATTCGGCAAGCTCGAACGGCATTGGCCCTGATGGACGCCGGAGCCCAGTCACCGAGGGAAACCGCGCTGCGCCTGCTACTCGTCGACGAGGGCTTTCCGCGGCCGGTCACCCAGATAGCGGTGAGCGACGGCTTCAACACCGCCTATCTCGATATGGGTTGGGAGGAACCCAGGATCGGACTGGAGTACGACGGCCGACAACACCACACCGACCGGCGACAGTGGGTCCAAGACATCGGCCGCAACGAGTTGATCGCGGCGCAGGGCTGGATCAACGTGCACGTCGTGGCCGAACACGGCCGACGATTCATCGTGCGTCGAGTGCGCGAAGCGTTCGCGCGACGCGGGGTTCCACCGTTTTCTGCGCCAGGGTCGTAAACCGAGCGCATCAGCAGCCCTGACGTGGAAAACGGCGCCGCCGGCCGCGGGTGTGTTGAGATGGCTCAGTGGCAGAAGCAGCTTCGGCAGTCACCGCCCGCGGTATCACGATGCGAGGGCCTTGGGGCCCGGTCTACGGCCCGATCGACCTGGACGTCGAGGCCGGCGGGGTCAGCGTGCTGGTCCATCCGACCGGCACCGGCCGCACCGCCCTGCTGATGACGCTGGCCGGGCGGATGAAACCCGTGCAAGGGCAGGTCACGGTGTTCGGGCGGAGCACCGCCAGGGAGATCTTCGCGGTATCGGCGCTGGCCTGCATCGACGAACTGGACCGGGTCGCCGAATCGGTGACGGTGCGTGACCTGGTCACCGAGCAGATGCGCTGGGACGCGTCCTGGTATCGCTTCATCGGCCAGGCCGGCGCCGACGACCTCGCACGGTTGTGCGCCCCGGTGTTCGGTGATGTGCCACTGCCGTCGCTGACCGCCTATTTCGACGAGCTGTCCGAACTCGAGCAGACCCTGATGCGGATCGCGTTGGCCAATACCGCGGCGCCACCGCTGCTCGTGGTCGGCAACCTCGACCACATCACCGACGACGGGAACCGCGAGATCGTGCTGCAGCGCCTCATCGCGCTGGGGGAGAACCAAACCGTCGTCACCGCAACCGTCAACGGCGTCGCCGACGAACGGGTCCGTGCCCAGCTCAACGTGGGGAGTGAGTAAGCCGTGCTTGCCGGAATGTCTCTTGGCACCGATCTCAAGCGGTTCTCCCGGGGTGCGTTGCCGCGCATCGCGCTGGTGACCGTCATCCTGATGCCGCTGCTGTACGGGGCGATGTACCTGTGGGCCTTCTGGAACCCGTTCAACGAGGTGAACAAGATCCCGGTGGCCCTGGTCAACGAGGACACCGGCGCGAACGTGGACGGCCAGCAAATCCACGCCGGCGCGGAAGTGGCCGACGCCCTTGTCGATTCGGGGCAGCTGCAGCTGCACCGGGTGTCGGCCGCCGAGGCCGCGGCCGGGGTGTCCAGCGGCAAGTACTACTTCTCGGTGACGCTGCCCCAGGACTTCAGCGCCGATATCGCCTCCCCGTCGGGCGGGTCGCCCGAGCAGGCGCAGATCCGGTTCACCTTCAACGACGCGAACAACTACCTGGGCTCGATCATCGGGCAGAACGCCGCCCGCGAGGTGATCAACCAGGTGAACGCGAGCATCGGGCAGCGCACCCTGGGCACGGTGCTGACCGGGCTGACCGACGCGGGGGCGGGGCTGGTCAAGGCCGCCGACGGAGCCGGGCAGCTGGCGGCGGGCACCGCGGCCGCCGACGACGGCGCGCACAAACTGGCCGACGGTGCCGGCGCGCTGACCGCGGGCTTGGTGACCGCCCGGGACGGCTCGGCGCAGCTGGCCGCCGGCACCCGGCAGCTGGCCGGCTCGGTCGACACCGCCACCGGTCCGCTGATCACCATGCTGGACCGGGTCGGCGATCTGGGGCTTGACCCCGACGAGGTCGGCTTCCTGGCGTCCCGGCTCTCCGGTGCGGTGCGCTCGACCACCGACCGCATCGCCGCGCTCAACATCGACCAGGCGCAGGCCGCGGCGATCGTCGACCAGACCGTCGGCATGCTGCAGGCCAACCCCGACCCGACGGTACGCGACGCCGGTGACGTGCTGGCCGGCGCGCAGCGGCTGTTGCGGGCCAAGGGCATCGACCCCACCACCGACGACGGCCTGAACAAGTTGCGCGACAGCGCAACCCGACTGGAAAACGAGCTGGGCGACCCGAACAGCAAGCTGCGGGTGTTCCTCACCCGCGCACTCAACGGCGGGCTGCGCGCCGATGTGGTCAAACTGCGCGACGGGGTGCATCAACTGGACAACGGCGCCCGCAAACTGAACGGCGGGCTGGTGCAACTGGCCAACGGCGGCAGCCAATTGTCCACCGGGGCAACGCAGCTGGCCGCGGGCACCAGCAAGCTGCGGGACGGCAGCCAAGAACTGGCGACCAAACTGAAAGAAGGGTCCACCCAGGTGCCGTCCTGGACACCCCAGCAGCGCACGCAGGTGGCCAAGACCCTGGCCGCGCCGGTGGCGCTGGACATCGAGACCCACAACGCCGCGGCGACGTTCGGCACCGGCTTCGCGCCGTTCTTCCTGCCGCTGGCGCTGTTCATCGGCGCACTGATCATCTGGATGCTGCTCAAGCCGATGCAGTCCCGGCCCATCGTCAACGGCCTCGGCGCGTTGCGGGTGGTGCTGGCCTCGTACTGGCCGGCCCTGCTCATCACGGTGTGCCAGGTGGCGGTGATGTACCTGGTGGTGCACTTCGGCGTCGGGTTGAATGCCCGCTACCCGATCGCGACGGTGGGCTTCCTGCTGCTGATCGTGGCCACCTTCCTGGCGTTGATCCAGGCGTTCAACGCGCTGTTCGGGGTGTCGGTCGGCCGGGTGGTGACGCTGGCTTTCCTGATGCTCCAACTGGTTTCGGCCGGCGGAATCTATCCGGTGGAGACCACCGCCAAACCGTTCCAGATACTGCACCCCGTCGACCCGATGACGTATGCCGTCAACGGCCTGCGTCAACTCATCGCCGGCGGGATCGACTCGCGGTTGTGGGTCGCGATCGCGGTGCTCTCCGGGGTGCTGGTGGTGTCGCTGGCGGCCAGTTCGTTCGCGGCTCGAAGAGACCGGCAGTACACCATGGAGCGGCTGAAACCGCCTATCGAGGTGTGAGCCCGATCTGCCGATAGCGGTGCAGCCGCAGGCCGAGCCGTTCGGCCTCGGGCATGGTGCGCAACCGGTGCAGTTCGCCGGCGATGGTCGCCGACAACCTGGCGGTGAAGGCCAGCGGCTCGTCGGCCGCGTCGTTGCGTTCGTCGACGATGACGTCCACGATCCCGTTGCGTAGCAGGTCTGCCGATCGAATGCCTTGTGCCGCAGATAGTTCCGGGGCATGGCTGGTGTCGCGGAAGACGATGGCGCTGGCCCCTTCCGGCGGCAACGGCGCCAGCCAGCCGTGCTGGGCGGCCAGCACCCGGTCGGCGGGCACCATGGCCAGCGCCGGGCCGCCGCTGCCCTGACCCAGCAGCACCGACACCGTCGGGGTGTCCAGCGTCACCAATTCGGCCAGGCAGCGGGCGATCTCACCGGCCAGCCCGCCCTGTTCGGCCTCCGCCGACAGTGCCGGGCCGCTGGTGTCGATGATCGAGACCAACGGCAGCCGCAGCCCCACCGCCAGCGCCATCCCGCGCCGGGCCTCCCGCAGCGCAGCCGGACCCAGCGTCCCCATCCGCTGCTGACCGAGGACCACGGCCGGCTGGCCGCCGAACCGGGTCAGTGCCAGCAGCATCTGCCCGGACTCACTCCCGCTGCCGATTCCCCGGTCGCTGCGCTCCTGCCCGCCGGAACCCGACAGCGGGACCGGGTCGGTGCTGCCGTGCCGCAGCACGAACTCGGCGTTGGGGCGGTCGGGGCGCCGCGATGCCGTCACCGACTCCCACGCCGGGATGTCCGGGATCGGCTGCAACTCGGGTGCCTCGGGGGCCGGCCCGGGCGGATCGCACAGCACCGAGAGCGTGCGGTCGAGCACCCCGCGCAGGGCCTGCACCGGGACCACGCCGTCGATCACCCCGTGCCGGAACAGGTTCTCCGCGGTCTGCACCCCTTCGGGGAACGGCTCACCGTAGAGATGCTCGTAGACCCGGGGCCCCAGGAAGCCAATCAGGGCGCCCGGTTCGGCGGCCGTGACATGCCCGAGTGACCCCCAGGACGCGAAGACGCCGCCGGTGGTGGGGTGGCGCAGATAGACGATGTAGGGCAGGTGCGCGCGCTTGTGCAGTTCGACGGCCGCGGCGATCTTCACCATCTGCAGGAAGGCCACGGTGCCCTCCTGCATCCGGGTGCCGCCCGAACTGGGGGAGGCCAGCAGCGGCAGCCGCTCGGCGGTGGCCCGCTGGATCGCCGCGGTGATCCGCTCGGCCGCGGCCACCCCGATGGACCCGGCCAGGAAGTCGAACTCGCAGGCCAGGACCGCCACGCGGCGGCCCCGCACGGTGCCCTCGCCGGTGATCACCGACTCGTCCAGCCCGGAGCGGGCCCGCGCGTCGTCCAGTTCCTTGCGGTAGGCCGCCGAGGTGGGCACCTGCAGCGGCGGGGCGTCCCAGCTGCGGAACGAGCCCCAGTCGAGGACGGCGTCGCGGACTGCGAGGGCTGGGCTGCGGCTCACAGGATGAGGGTAGTCGGGCGCGGGTGTGCGGATTCATACGCGACCCGCCGACCGCGGCGGATGGGGACGCACAAACCCGGCCCCAGGGAGCTGCCGGACGAACCTATATAGGCTGGCGACCATGATCGGTGTGACGCGGGACGGCAAAGTCCTGACCCTGGAAATGCAGCGCGCCGAGCGGCGCAATGCGCTCAACGGCGCACTCGTCGACGGGCTGCGCGAAGAGATCGAGAAAGCCGGTGCACTGGATGTCCGGGCCATCGTCCTCACCGGGCAGGGCACCGTGTTCAGCGCTGGCGCCGACCTGTCCGACGCCGAGGGGGTGGCCAAGGACCTGCCGGACAAGGCGCTGGCGCTCAACCTCGCGATCGACGCCAGCCCGGTGCCGATCATCGCCGCGCTCAACGGCCCGGCGATCGGCGCCGGTGTCATCCTGGCGATGATCTGCGATCTGCGGGTGGCAGCACCCGGTGCCTACTTCCAGTTCCCGATCGCCAAATACGGCTTGGCCCTGGACAACTGGAGCATCCGCCGGCTCGTCTCGCTGGTTGGTCACGGCCGGGCCCGCGGCATGCTGATCGCCGCTGAACGGCTGGACCTGGAGACCGCGCTGATGACCGGGATGGTCAACCGGACCGGCACCCTGGCCGACGCGCAGGAATGGGCGGCCGAGATCGCCGGCTACGCGCCGCTGTCCATCGCCCACTCCAAGCGGGTGCTCAACGACGACGGCGCCTACGACAACGTGCGCGGTGACCACACCCGGATGTTCAACAAGGCCTGGGCCAGCCCGGACGTCATCGAAGCCCAGGTCGCCCGCTTCGAGAAACGACCGCCCAACTTCCAGGGTGCGTGATGATCGCCGAAGCGGCCCGGGTGTTCGGTGGCACCGCGGCGCTGGTGGCCGGCGGATGGGTGCTGCGCGCACTGCGCGGCGCACCCGAGTCGCTGGGTGCCGCCGATATCGGCAGCGCGGCGAAGGCGTCCCCGAACTACCACGGCGGCACGTTCGTCAACCGCGAACCGGCCTCCGAGGTGCAGCTGACCCGGCAGGAACAGTGGTTGCTCGTCCGTGACCTGCTGTCCGGGGGACAACGCCAGCGCCCGGCCGGCGAGATCCCCCTGATCCGGCCGACCTCGACCGCCCCGGCCACCGACCTGGCGGCCACCTGGTACGGCCACTCCTCGGTGGTCATCGAGGTCGACGGCTATCGGGTGCTGGCCGACCCGGTGTGGAGCGAGCGCTGCTCGCCGTCCCGCGCGGTCGGGCCGCAGCGGCTGCACCCCGTGCCGGCGGAGTTGGACGCACTGCCCGCCATCGACGCGGTGATCATCAGCCACGACCACTACGACCACCTGGACATCGACACCATCAAGGGCCTGGCCCGGTCCCAGCGGGCCAAGTTCTATGTCCCGCTCGGGATCGGCGCGCACCTGCGCATCTGGGGGATCCCGCCGGAACGGATCGTCGAACTGGACTGGGACGAGAGCGCGACGCTGGGCGAGCTCACCCTGGTCTGCACCCCGGCCCGGCACTTCTCGGGCCGGTTCTTGACCCGCAACACCACGCTGTGGTCGTCGTGGGCGGTGATCGGGCCGCGGCACCGCGCCTTCTTCGGCGGTGACACCGGCTACACCAACGGCTTCGCCGCGATCGGCACCGACTACGGCCCGTTCGACCTGACGCTGATGCCGATCGGGGCGTATCACCCCGGCTGGCCCGATATCCACATGAACCCCGAAGACGCCGTGCGCGCCCACCGCGACGTCACCGACACCGGCCTGTTCGTGCCGATCCACTGGGCCACCTTCCGGCTGGCGCCGCACCCGTGGTCCGAACCCGTCGAGCGGCTGCTGACCGCCGCATCGGCCGAAGGGGTGACGGTGGCGGCGCCGAAACCGGGGCAGCGGGTGGACGCCGCCGCGACGGGGCGGCCGATAGACACGTGGTGGCGGGCGTTGAGCGGCTAGCGTGCTTGCCTGTGAGACGCATATTGCTGGGCATCGCGGTGGTGGCGCTGCTGGCCGGCTGCGCCGCGCCGCGGCCCGCTGACGCCCCGAAACCGCCGGCGCCCGGGGTACCGCCCCCGCTGGTCCCGGCAATGCCCTTGCCCGACAATGCCGTCGAGAACGCCGTCGGCAAGCTGGACGGCATCGCCGAGGAGCTGATGCGCACCTCGGGCATTCCCGGCCTCGCGGTCGCGGTGGTGCACGGCGGAAAAACGGTGTACGCCAAAGGCTTCGGCGTCAAAGACAACAGCGCCGGTGACGGTGCGGCCAACAAGGTGGGGCCGGACACCGTCTTCCAACTGGCCTCGGTGTCCAAATCGCTGAGCGCCACCGTGGTGGCCCACCAGGTCGGCGAGCGCACGATCGGCTGGGACACCCCCGTCGTCGACAAGCTGCCGTGGTTCGCGCTGTCGGATCCCGCCGTCACCCGCATGGTGACCGTCGGCGACCTGTTCTCCCACCGCTCCGGCCTGCCCGACCACGCCGGGGACCTGCTCGAAGATCTGGGCTATGACCGCCGGGCGGTACTGGAGAAGCTGCGCCAACTGCCGCTGGACCCGTTCCGGATCTCCTACGCCTACACCAACTTCGGTCTGACCGCCGGCGCCGAGGCGGTGGCCGCGGCGGCGGGGCGGCCGTGGGACCAACTGGGCCAGGACGCGCTGTTCGGCCCGCTCGGCATGAGTTCCACCAGTTTCCGGTTCGCCGATTACCAAGCCCGTAAGGACCGCGCCGTCGGGCACATCCGCATCGACGGCGGGTATCAGCCGAAGTTCGTCCGCGACGCCGACCAACAGGCGCCGGCCGGTGGCGCCAGCTCGTCGGTCAACGACATGACGCACTGGCTGGCCATGGTGCTGGCGAACGGCAGCTTCGGTGGCCGCCCCATCGTGGACCCGAAGGCGCTGCTGCCCGCGCTCAGTCCCCAGGTGGTGTCGAATCCGCCCGCGGAACCCGCGATGCGTACGGGCTCTTACGGTTTCGGGTTCAACGTCGGGACCACTTCGGCGGCGCGGGTTGAACTCAGTCATTCCGGTGCGTTCCAGCTCGGCGCCGGGACCAACATCCTGCTGCTGCCGTCCGCCGACGTGGGGATCGTCGCGCTGACCAACGCCACCCCGTCCGGTGTCGCCGAGGCGCTGACCGCCGAATTCGCCGACCTGGTCCAGTTCGGTGCGGTGCGTGAGGATTGGTACGGGTTGTATCACCCCGCGTTGTCGGCGCTCTCGGAACCGGTCGGGTCGTTGGTGGGGCAGCAGCCGCCGGCGCACCCCGCTCCCGCGCAACCCTTGTCGAGTTTCGTCGGCGCCTACCGCAACGTGTACTGGGGTCCGGCCGTCGTGGCGGAGCGCGACGGCCGACTCACCCTGACACTGGGGCCGCGCGGGGACACCGTCGACCTGACGCACTGGGACGGCAACACGTTCACCTTCGCGATGATCACCGAGAATTCGCCGCCGGGCAGCATTTCCAAGGCCACCTTCGACGGGCCGAAGCTCACGCTGGAGTACTACGACGAGGCGGTATTC
Source organism: Mycolicibacterium cosmeticum (assembly GCF_000613185.1). NCBI lineage: Bacteria > Bacillati > Actinomycetota > Actinomycetes > Mycobacteriales > Mycobacteriaceae > Mycobacterium > Mycolicibacterium cosmeticum. Next base: position 1,997,304 of record NZ_CCBB010000001.1, on the reverse strand, counting down.
ACCAAATGACGACAGTCATCAGCGGCCTCTCCGACACCGAGGTCGCCCAGCGGGTGGCTGACGGGCACACCAACGACGTGCCCACCCGCGCCGCGCGCAGCGTGTCGGAGATCGTGCGCGCCAACGTGTTCACCCGCATCAACGCGATTCTCGGCGTGCTGTTCGCCATCGTGCTGGCCACCGGCTCGGTGATCAACGGCTTGTTCGGCTTGCTGATCGTCGCGAACTCGGCCATCGGCATCATCCAGGAACTGCGCGCCAAGCAGACCCTGGACCGGCTGGCGATCGTCGGGCAGACGAAACCGTTGGTGCGCAGGCAATCCGGCACCAGAGAACTCGCCCCCAACGAGGTCGTGCTCGACGACATCATCGAACTGGGCCCCGGGGACCAGATCATCGTCGACGGGGAGGTGCTGGAGGAGACCAACCTCGAGGTGGACGAGTCGCTGCTCACCGGCGAAGCCGACCCCATCCAGAAAGATGCCGGCGATCACGTCATGTCCGGCAGTTTCGTGGTGGCCGGCAGCGGGGCCTACCGGGCCACCAAGGTGGGGCGCGAGGCTTACGCGGCCAAACTGGCCGAGGAGGCCAGCAAGTTCACCCTGGTCAAATCCGAATTGCGCAGCGGTATCAACAAGATCCTGCAGTTCATCACCTACCTGCTGTGGCCTGCCGGCGCGCTGATCATCTACACGCAGCTATTCACCACCGACGTCGGTTGGCGGGAATCGGTGCTGCGCATGGTCGGGGCGCTGGTGCCGATGGTCCCCGAGGGCCTGGTGCTGATGACCTCGATCGCGTTCGCCGTGGGCGTGGTGCGGCTGGGCCGCCGGCAGTGCCTGGTGCAAGAGCTGCCCGCCATCGAGGGCCTGGCCCGCGTCGACGTGGTGTGCGCCGACAAGACCGGCACGCTGACCGAGAACGGTATGCGGGTCAGCGATCTCAAGTCTTTGAACGCCGGCGGGCAAGAGCGCAGCGACCGGGGGATTGGCACAGAGGATGTGGCCGCGGTGCTGGCCCAGCTGGCCGCCGACGACGCCCGCCCCAACGCCAGCATGGCCGCCATCGCCGAGGCCTACAAGATGCCGCCGGGCTGGATTCAGACCGCGTCGGCCCCGTTCAAGTCCGCCACCAAGTGGAGCGGTGCCTCCTACGGCGCACACGGCAACTGGGTGATCGGCGCCCCCGACGTGCTGCTCGATCCGGTGTCCGCCGAAGCCGAACAAGCCGAACGGATCGGGGCGCAAGGCCTGCGGGTGCTGCTGCTCGGGTCCTCGGACCGGTCCGTCGACGCGGTGGATGCCCCCGGCACCGTCACCCCCGTCGCGTTGGTCGTGCTGGAACAACGGGTCCGGCCCGACGCCCGGGACACGCTGGATTACTTTGCCTCGCAGAAGGTCTCGGTGAAGGTGATCTCCGGCGACAACGCGGTGTCGGTCGGTGCGGTGGCCGGCACGCTGGGCCTGCACGGGGAAACCCTCGATGCCCGCCGGTTGCCCCAGGAACCGGATCAACTGGCCGACGCCCTGGACGAATACACCACCTTCGGCCGGGTCCGCCCCGACCAGAAGCGCGCCATGGTGCACGCCCTGCAGTCGCGCGGGCACACCGTCGCGATGACCGGTGACGGTGTCAACGACGTGCTCGCACTCAAGGACGCCGATATCGGCGTGGCCATGGGATCGGGCAGTTCGGCCTCACGCGCGGTGGCGCAGATCGTGTTGCTGGACAACAAGTTCGCCACCCTGCCCTACGTGGTCGGCGAGGGCCGGCGGGTGATCGGCAATATCGAACGGGTCTCCAACCTGTTCCTCACCAAGACGGTGTACTCGGTGCTGCTGGCGGCGCTGGTGGGCATTGGCGGGCTGTCGGCCAAGATCTTCGGCTCCGATCCGCTGCTGTACCCGTTCCAGCCGATCCACGTCACCATCGCCGCCTGGTTCACCATCGGCATCCCGGCGTTCATCCTGTCGCTGGCGCCCAACAACGAGCGGGCCCATTCCGGCTTCGTCCGCCGGGTGATGACCTCGGCGCTGCCCAACGGCGTCGTCGTCGGGGTGGCCACCTTCGTCTGCTACCTGCTGGCGTATCAGGGCCGCAATGCCACGCCCGCCGAGCAGACCCAGGCGTCCACGGCCGCGCTGATCACCCTGCTGGTGGGAGCGGTGTGGGTGCTGGCCGTGGTGGCCCGCCCCTATCAGTGGTGGCGGGTGGCGCTGGTGGTGGTGTCCGCGCTGGCCTACGTGGTCATCTTCGCGCTCCCGCTGGCCCAGGAGAAGTTCATGCTTGATCCCAGCAATGCCGCGCTGACGTCGATGGCGCTGGGTATCGGTGTGGTGGCGGCCACGGTGGTCGAGGTGTTGTGGTGGGTTCAGGGCCGACTGTCCGGCGAGCCCCGCAAACTGTGGCGATAAGGTGAGTCCATGAGTTTTCTGGACAAGGCGAAGAACCTGATCGCCGAGAACGCGGACAAGGTGGACGCCGCGATCGACAAGGTCGGCGACATCGTGGACGAGAAGACCGGCGACAAGTACCAGGGCATCGTGGACAAGGCGCAGGAAGCGGCCAAGAACGCGGCGCACAACATCGACCCCACCCCCCAGGCGTAGATGGCCAAGCTATCCGTTTCCATCGATGTCCCGCTGGCCCCGGAAAAGGCGTGGGAAGCCGCGTCGGATCTGTCCCGGTTCAAGGAATGGCTGAGCATCCACCGGGTGTGGCGCTCGCCGCTGCCCGACACCCTGGAAAAAGGCACCCGGATCGACTCGATCGTCGAGGTCAAGGGCATGGCCAACCGGGTGAACTGGACGATCGTGAACTACAAGCCGCCGGAGTCGATGACCCTCAACGGGGACGGCAAGGGTGGGGTGAAGGTCAAGCTGATCGCCAGGGTGAAGCCGGTGACCGACGGGTCGGCGGTGCAGTTGGACATCCACCTGGGCGGGCCGGCGTTGTTCGGGCCGATCGGCATGGTGGTGGCCGCCTCGCTGCGCTCCGATATTCAGGAGTCGCTGAACCAGTTCAAGGTGCTGTTCTCCTAGAGCGTTCGCACAAACCCGCCCGCGATGAGTTTCGCGTCGCCGGCCGGTCAACACCGGCATGACTACTCCACTCGGCGCACCCTGCTGGATCGACCTGACCACCTCGGACATCGAGGCGGCCCAACGCTTCTACGGCACCGTCTTCGGCTGGACGTTCGAAGGCTCCGGTCCCGAATACGGCGGTTATGTCACGGCCTTCGTCGACGGCAAGCCCGTCGCGGGGCTGATGTCCAACGATCCGCAGTGGGGCATGCCGGATCGCTGGAACACCTACCTGCACACCGCCGACGTGGACGCCACCCTGGCCAAGGTCACCGCCGCCGGCGGGAACACCTGCGGCGGCGCCATGGACATCCCGGCCAAAGGCCGGATGGCGATGGTGTCGGATCCCAGTGGCGGGGTGGTGGGTCTGTGGCAGCCCACCGGTCACCTGGGCACCGAGGTCACCGGTGTCGCCGGGGCGCCGGTGTGGCATCAGCTGACGACGCTGGACTTCGCCAAGGTGCTCGACTTCTACGTGCAGGTGTTCGGCTGGCAGACCGAGGTCACCGGGGACACCGACGAATTCCGCTACAGCACGGCCGTATTCGACGGACAGCAGCTGCTCGGCGTGATGGACGGCACCGCGTTCATGGCGGCCGGCGAACCGTCGAACTGGTTCTTCTTCCTGGGCGCCGAGGACGTGGACAAGACCCAGCAGCTGATCGTCGACAACGGCGGCGCCGTGGTGCGCGAGGCCGAGGACACCCCGTACGGCCGGCTGGCCGCGGTCACCGACCCGACCGGGGCGGGCTTCAACCTGTCGTCGCTGTCGTAGCCTGGCCCTTGCTCAAGGTGGCCAGCAGTTCCCGGTAGGGGCCCACCAGATACGCGGTGTCACCAGCGCTGAGCTGGGTGTCGCGACGCGGATGCAGCCGCGTCGCGACACCGGGCCGGGTGATCGCGATGACGCGGGTCTGGGTGGACAGGTCGGCCATCCGCACCCCGTCCAGTTCGCTGCCGGTCTCCACCCGGACCCCGCCGACCATGAACGAATGCTGTCCGGCCGAGAAGGTGCCCAACACCTGCAGGCCGAGCGCGGCGCCGATGAACCACGGCGCCGCCAGTTCCACGGTGGAGCGCACATTCTCGAACCCGAAGCGCTGCGCGACCGCCGCGCCCAGCACCCGGTCGTACACCCGCAGCACCACGGTCGTGTCCGGGGCGTGCTCGCGCAGCACGATCCCGGTTTCGATGTTGACCATGTCGTTGGCGGTCAGCACGGCCACCGCGCGGGCGTGCCCCACCCGGGCCGACTCCAGCGTCTCGCGGACGGTGGCGTCGCCGAAGATGATCGGCACGTCGAGGGCGCGGGCGGTGGCCAGGAAGCGGTTGTCCTCGTCGCGTTCGATGACGGCGACGTCGTAGCCGGCCCGCACCAGGTCGTCGACCACCCGGATCCCGAAGGAGCCCAGGCCGACGACGATGACGTGGTCGTGCAGGTGCCGCGCCCGGCGCAGCCCCGCGGATTGGGCGAGGCGGCGCGACAACAGCACGTCGGCGATGAACGCCACCAGGATCGCGGTGGTGGTGACACCGGCGAACATCAGCCCGATACCCCACAGTCGCAGCCAGGCGGGTTGCTCCATGAAGCTGAAATCGCCGTAGCCGACGGTGGCGATGGTCTCGGTGCTGAAATAGAGGGCGTCGATCCAGCTCATTCCCGGCGGTCGCTGATAGGTGTACCGGAGCAACACCGTCGACCCGATCAACAGGGCCAGCGACACCGCCAGCGCGCGATAGAACATCGGGTTGATGTCGTCGCGGACCACCCGCACGGCGTCGGTCAGCCGCCGCAACGGCCGGCGTACCTTGTTGTGCGCCAGCGGTTTCGACACCGCGATGCCCTGGGCGGCCAGTTCGTCGGCGGTGCCGATCATGGCGGTCCAGTCGCCCTCGTGCACGGTGACATCCCGGCCGGGGCAGGCGGTCACCGAGGCGTCGCGGTGGATCACCGCGACCGGGGCCAGGTCGCCGTAGATCTCGCGCAGGGTTCCGGCCCGCGGCACCTCGGTGCCGGAGACGACGAAGTCGATGCCGGCGACCGCGATGGTGTGGGTGGTGCGGGACAGGCAGGCCTCGACCACCGACGGGGCGGCCAGATCGGCGACGTCGAGGATGGCACCGGGACCATTGCCGTACGCCACGGCCTCCCGCAGCACCCCGTTGGCCAGCCGGGCCACCACCCGTACCCGTGGGCTGAGTTGCCGTGCCAGCAGCGCGATTTCGAGGTTGACGGCGTCGTCCTCGCCGACGCAGACCACCGCGGTGGCTGACGGCACGTCGGCGGTGTCCAGGGTGCGCGGGTCCTGCACGGGCACGACGGTGGCGCCGGCGCCGCGCAGTTCACCGGCGATGCGCTCGGCGAGCGCGTCCGCGCCGCACACGATGATGTGCCCCTCCATGCACAGAAAATCTAAGGGTTCGGAGCGGACAGTGCGAAGTCGGCGAAGTCGAAGCCGGGCACCACCACACAGCTGACCAGGCTCGGTTCATCACCTCGGGGGCGCGCCCGCTGCCAATGTCCCGGCGGGACGATCAGCTGGGGTTGTTCGCCGGCGGCGATGTCGGCGCCGAGCAACAGTTCGGAGGCTTCGTCCTGGGTCGGTCCTACCTCCAGGATCAGCGGGCTGCCCCGGTGATACAGCCACAATTCGGCACTGCGCACGGTGTGCCAGGCCGACTGTTGACCGGGCATCAGCAGGAACAGGATCGCCGTGCCCGCGCTGCGGGGCCCGGTGTACTCCGGCGGCAGGGCCGACTGCGGGATGGTCAGCGCGCTGCGCCAGGTCTCGGCGTACCAGCCGCCCTCCGGATGCGGTGCCAAGTCCAGTTGACGAGCCCACTCGGGCAGATCGGTCATGGCAACCCAGACTACGGTGGCCGACCCGATAACCTGAGCCGTATGGCACGTCTGCGTCCCGGCTGGCTGGTGGCACTGTGTGCCTTGGTCGTGGCCGTCAGTGCATGGCTGCCGTGGCTGACCACCCACGGTGGGCGCGCCAGCGCAATCGGCGGGAAGGCCGGCAGCATCGACGTGCCGCCACCCGGATTCGGTGTCGGGCAGCTGATCGTGTTGCTGGCCGCGACGCTGATCGTGGCCGCCGCGATGGCGGCGCGACGATTGTCGCCCCGGCTGGCATCGGCTGCCGCGCTGTCTCTTTCGTTGATCATCGGCGCGCTGATCGGCTGGTACTTCCGGTTGTACGTGCACGCGCCTATCGCCGCCGGATATGGGTTGTACCTGGCCGCCGCGGCGGTGGCCGTCGCGACCGTGCTGTCGGTGCTGGCCATGGTGGTGGCGTGGGGCCAGACGTCATGAGCTTCGTGGCGCCGGTGGTGCTCACCGGGCAACGCTGGGTGAGGCTGGAGCCACTGACCGTCGACCACGTCGACGAGATCGCCGACGCCGCGGCCGACGGTGACCCGGGTGGTCTGTGGTTCACCAGCGCGCCGTCGTCGGAGACGGCCGCGGCCTGGGTGCGCGCCCGGTTATCCGATCGGAACCTCTTCCCGTTCGTGGTGCGCACCCTCGACGGCAGGCTGGTCGGCTCGTCGAGTTATCTGCACATCGACGGGCCGAACCGCCGCCTGGAGATCGGCCACACCTGGTACCGCGCTTCGGTACGCCGCACCGGGGTGAACACCGAGGCCAAGCTGCTGTTGCTGGGTCACGCCTTCGACGAGTTGAACTGTGTGGCAGTGGAATTCCGCACGCACTTCTTCAACTCCACCAGCCGGGCGGCCATCGAGCGACTGGGGGCCAAGCAGGACGGCATCCTGCGCAGCCACCAACTGCTGCCCGACGGGTCGCGGCGCGACACCGTTGTCTATTCGATTCTGGACGTCGAATGGCCTGCGGTGCGCAACAACCTGCGGTTCCGGCTGGACCGGGGGTGAGCCGCCGGGGTGGCTATGCTGCCACCCCGGCGATCGTCACTCAGCCGGCGTCGACGGTCGTCGGCTCGATCGACTTCTGGCCGCCGCCGTGCGCGATGTCGATCTTGCGCGGCTTGGCCCGCTCGGCCAACGGAATGGTCACGGTGAGCACCCCGTTTTCGTAGGTCGCCGAAATTGCCGATGTGTCAATACCTTCACCGAGGGAGAGCTGCCGGCGGTAATTACCGAAGAACCGCTCGTTGGCGAACCACTGGACCGAATCCTCGGAGCGGGCGGTGCGGTGTGCCGAGATGGTCAGCGTGCCGTTGTCCACGTTGACGTCCACCGAGCCGGGGTCGACTCCGGGCAGATCTGCGGTCAGCACATAGTGGTCGTCGATCTTGCACAGGTCCATGGGCATGAACCTGGGCGTGCGGGTTGATCCGGTCTGGCTGGTGAGTAGACCCCGGGTCAAGGCATCAAGGTCGTTGAACGGATCGAAACGCAGCACAGCAATCCACCTCCTCAGTCGCTAAGAGCCCACCACCCTGGCGGGCAGCCAAATCACTGTGCACCTCCTGTTTTAGCACTCTCATGTCAAGAGTGCTAGTCCCGTGGGGGAGATTTTCCCGGCGTCCGGTGCTCGCCACCTGGTGCCCGGCAAGGCGTGTGTCAACCGCGATCCTGGCTAAGGATCGATGCGGTCGCCGTGCCGGGGCCGCAGCGCCGACACGTCGGATTCGAGGATTGACGGGGTGCAATTCGGGGAATCCCAGCAACCAACAGTCTTGAATCGACGTCAGGGGTGAGCTCGATGATGGTAATGGCCTATTTTCTCGCGGGGATGGTCACCGGCATCGCGCTGCTGCGGATCATCGTGCACATCGACCGGGCGGGCGAGCAGACGCTCGAACGCATGCGCGCGCAGTGGGAGGCCGGCCGGCGCGACAAGCGCGTCCGGACGCTTCGCACCTCCAGCCGCTGACGGCCCGCGCATGTGGTTGCCATGACGGTTTGTCACCTTCCGGCGAGGGGGATACCGGGGTATGGCTGAACATCCCACGGTCGGAGTGGAGGAGGAGTTCCTCCTCGTCGACCCCCGCACCGGCGAACCCGTCCCGCGGAATCGCGAGGTGGCCCAACGCGCCGAAAGCCTGGGCATCGAACTGCAATTGGAGCTGACCAGTTGTCAGGTGGAGACGACGTCGTCGGTGGCGCACGGAGCCGAGGAACTACGGACGGAGCTGGTCGGGTTGCGCCGGGGAGCGGCGCAGGCGGCCGCAGACGCCGGCGCCCGGTTGCTGGCGGTCGGCCTACCACCGAGCGTCCCGCACCACTTCCCGGTCACCGACAAGCCGCGCTACCGGGAGATCGGGGAGCGGTTCGGGATGATCGCGCACGAGCAGGGCATCTGCGGATGCCATGTGCACGTGGCGGTTCCGGACCGGCAGACGGCCATCGAGGTGAGCAATAGGTTGCGTCCGTGGTTGCCGACCCTGCTCGCGCTGTCGGCTAATTCGGCGGTGTATCGCGGATCGGAGACCGGCTATGCGAGTTGGCGCAGCGTGTTGTGGGCGCGCTGGCCGACCGCCGGCCCGCCGCCGCATTTCGAGAGCGTCGCCGAATACGACGCGCTGGTTGAGATCATGCGGGCCTCCGGCGCTGCGCTCGATGACGGCATGGTCTATTGGGATGTGCGGCCGTCGGCCAAGTTTCCGACCGTCGAGGTGCGGGTGGCGGATGTGCCCGCCACGGTGGGTGACACCGTGCTGTTGGCCGCGCTGGTGCGGGCGTTGGTGATGACGGCCCTGGACGATATCGAGCACGACCGGCCGGTGAAACCGCTGTCCGCGCATGCGCTGACTGCGGCCTATTGGCGTGCCGCGCGTGACGGCTTGAGCGGCTCGGCGATGGATCTGATCGACAGCCATGCTTTGGTGCCCGCCCCGCAGATGTTGGAGCTGATGCTGACGGCGGTGACGCCCGCGCTCCAGGCCGTCGGCGATTACGACACGGTGTGCGAGGAACTGCGGCGGGTGCGCGTCGACGGCAACGGGGCCAGCCGGGCCCTGGCGGCGTGGCGGCGCAGGCATGCGGTGTCCGATGTCATCGACGAGGTGGCGCGGGCGACGTTGGAAGGGGTCGGTTGATGGCGACCTTGAACGACTCGACTTCGACATGAGCGGGCGGCGGGTATGGCGCTGTGGCGACGTCGACCGGCTGGGGCAGGTGTTTTCAGGGGGTAGCGCTACTCGCTTTCCTGGATTCGCTTCTGCGAGAAGTGAATTACAGGTCGAAGTACGACGTCGTGTCCAGGAGCATCGGTTGCTGTAGGGAAATGTGGCCTTTGTGGGCGAGGGGCGAAGCTCCGCACTGTGGCCTCGATCGCAGGCCCGTCCGCAAGCGAAACCGCAAACCGTAACTCAATCCTCAAAGATCGCTATGCAATCACTTTTTTGGAGTCGTCGAGCCAACTTCAACGGACTGTTGCCTTTATTGTTCTCAATGGCCGGATCGGCGCCATGATCGACGAGTAGCCGTACCATCTCGACTGTGCTGTCGTTGGAGAATACTGCGTACCACAGCGGAGCATTACCCCACTGATCCTGGGGATTCACGTCGGCACCCGCTGCGAGCAGAATCCGTGCGGAGTCGAGGCTGTTGTGGATGCATGCGTGATGTAACGGGGTTTGGCCAGCCTCGTCCGGTTCGTTGATGTCGAGGCCCTCGGCGATCTCCCGGTTGAGGTCATCCACAAAGTTGTAGCCAGCGGAGGCGTGTAGTGCAGTTCTCGACACTGGTGGTGCACCTTTCAACTCTTGGCAAGCAACTCCGTCATCCGACCTGGGCAGCCCGCCGCTTGAGGTGGGTTGCGCATGCTGACCACATCGGTTTGGTGACGCCAATTCAATCTGCCTGGAGGATGACCTGAACACTGTCGTCGGCGAACAGAGCGGTTGCTCATGTGCTGACCTGCGACACCGCCAACCCGTCACCGATCACCGCCAACACGGCCTGATACCTCTGCTCGGCCACGGTCAACTCCCTCATCCAGGGAGTGTCAAGGATCAACCGACACAGCTGTAAAGAATCAGCCGACCCACCGATGAACCCTGTCGCCCATCACCCGAAGGCAAAACGTCAAGCATCACCCGCCGTAATACACACAAAAAGTGCCCCCGGCAGGATTCGAACCTGCGACACCGGCTTTAGGAGAGCCGTGCTCTATCCCCTGAGCTACGGGGGCCAGGGACGGTCGAAGCTTACCGAAGCCGGGCCCGCGGACCTACGTCAGCGGCAGCTCGGCGAAGATCGGCGTGGTCGGGGTGCTCGAACCCTTGCCCGGCTCGACGGTGAACGCCAAGGCCGTGGCGTCGCCCAGGTCGGGGAGCACCGCGGTGGTCGACGGTGCGACGGCAGCCTGATCCATGGTGCCGGCCGACTCCGGTCCGTTGTCGCGCAGCAGCCACATTTGGTAGACGGTGCCGGCCGCCGGTGGGGCGACGTTGTTCATCACCAGCACGCCGGCGTTGCGTTTCTTGGAGAACACCACCGTGGCGGTGCCGCCGGTCGGGATCGGGCCGGACACCGTGCGCACGTCGGGCGCCGCGAACACCTGTTGGGCGGTGGTCGGCGGGGGAGCAGCGGGCCGCAGCGCGATGCCGATTCCGACACCGCCGGCGGCAACGATGACCGCGGCCGCGGCGGCCAGCGCCGCCGTGCGCCAGCGCTTGGGCCGCAACGGCTGCACCTGCGCCGGGGCGATCGCGGCCAGGATCCTGGCCCGCAGTTCGGCCGGTGGCTCCACGGCGGTCGCGGCCGACGCCCGTGCCATGGCCTCGCGCACGGCGACCACCTCTTCGGCGAACTGGCGAGCCACCTGCGGCGGTGCGTCCGCCAGGTGCCGCTCGACTTCGCCGTCGTCGACGGCATGCAACGCGTACGGCGTCGCCAGCGTCATCACTTCGTGCTCAACCGGTTCGGTCATGCGGTCCCCAGACAACTGCGCAATGCGCGCAGACCGTCGCGCATCCTGGATTTCACAGTGGCCAAATTGGCCGAAAGACGTTCCGACACTTCTCGATAGGTGAGTCCGCCGTAGTAGGCCATGTCGATGCACTCGCGCTGCACATCGGTCAGCGAGCCCAGGCAGTCCACCACCCGGCGGTGCTCGTCGGCGGTGATCACCGAATCGGCGACATGGTCGGCCGGCGTGTCGACGTTGGTCGCGCCGTAGCGGGACTCGCGTTGACTGGCCGACTGCTCGGAGCGCACCCGGTCCACGGCCCGCCGGTGTGCCAGCGTCATCAGCCAGGCCAGCGGCGAGCCCGCCGCGGGGTCGTACGAATCGGCGTTGTGCCACACCTGCAGGTAGATCTCCTGGGTGGTTTCTTCGCTGTAGCCGGGGTCGCGCAACACCCGGACCACCAGTCCGTACACCCGGGCTCGGGTGTGGTCGTAGAACTCGGCAAAAGCCTCGGCGTCGCCACGGGCGACCTCGCGCAGCAAGACGTCGAGGTCGGCACTCACGAGCGGTAGCCTAACGTCAAGCACGCTCAGTCCACCCATAGGTTCCTGGATGTGCATCGGTGGCCGCCCTCGATTGGTTTCTCATCGGCATTCGGCGCGGGCCCCGGCACGGATGGGTTCGGTACCGACAGTCGGCCGACCCAAAGTTGTTAAAGCTCACATCGTTGGCTGCGCGCGGTCGCCTCTGCGACCACCGCCGAACTGAGCTTTTGCAGTGCTTTCCTGGTGATATAACAGGCATTATTGACAACGAGTGAGTTGGCTCACATACTCTTACGGCGGAGTGTTAACGTTCACATTTGGATGTTGCGGCCGAGATGAGCGGGCCAGGCCCGCCGCGCTGAGCGCGTCCACGTGTCTGCAGGAGGAAACATGCGAAAACTGAGCTGGTGGGTGGCCGTGTTGATGGCCGCCGCCGTGGCATTGGTCGGTTGCGGCCGCTCCACCGAGAGCGCCGGGGGAGGCACGTCCCAGAAAGGCACGATCGGCATCGCCATGCCGACCAAGTCTTCCGAACGCTGGGTTGCCGACGGCCAGAACATGGTCGACCAGTTCAAGGCCCTCGGTTATCAGACCGATCTGCAATACGGCGACGACGTCGTGCAGAACCAGGTGTCGCAGATCGAGAACATGATCACCAAGGGTGTGCAGCTGCTGGTGATCGCGCCGATCGACGGATCCTCGCTGACCAACACCCTGCAGCGCGCCGCGGACGCGCACATCCCGGTGATCAGCTACGACCGGTTGATCAAGGGCACCCCGAACGTCAACTACTACGCCACCTTCGACAACTTCAAAGTCGGTGTGCTGCAGGCCAAGTACATCGTCGACAAGCTCAACCTGGCCGGCGGTGCCGGGCCTTTCAACATCGAGCTGTTCGCCGGCTCACCCGATGACAACAACGCCACCTTCTTCTTCGACGGTGCGATGAGCGTGCTCAAGCCGTACATCGACAGCGGCAAGCTGGTGGTCCGCAGCGGCCAGACCTCGTTCGACCAGGTTGCCACCCTGCGCTGGGACGGCGGGCTGGCGCAGTCGCGCATGGACAACCTGCTGAGCCAGGCCTACACCACGGCCCGGCTGGACGCGGTGCTCTCGCCGTACGACGGCATCTCGCGCGGCGTCATCTCGGCGCTGAAGAGCTCCGGCTACGGCAATGCCGCCAAGCCGCTGCCGATCGTCACCGGCCAGGACGCCGAGCTGGCCTCCGTGCAGTCCATCGTCTCCGGTGAGCAGACCCAGACGGTCTTCAAGGACACCCGCGAACTCGCCAAGGCGGCGGTGCAGGAATCCGACGCCGTGCTGACCGGAGGCACGCCCGTGGTCAACGACACCAAGAGCTACAACAACGGCAACAAGATCGTGCCCTCCTACCTGCTGGACCCGGTCAGCGTCGACAAGTCCAACTACCAGAAGGTGCTGATCGACTCGGGCTACTACACCAAGGACCAGATTCAGTGACGGCCCCGCCGACCGCGCCGCCGCTGTTGGAGATGCGCGGTATCACCAAGGAATTCCCCGGTGTGAAGGCACTGTCCGGGGTGGACCTGACGGTGCGGGCCGGAGCCATCCACGCCATCTGCGGGGAGAACGGTGCGGGCAAGTCGACCCTGATGAAGGTGCTCAGCGGGGTGTACCCGCACGGCAGCTACGACGGCGAGATCTTCTTCGACGGCAAGCCGTGCGAGTTCCGGGACATCCGCTCCAGTGAGCGTTGCGGTATCGCGATCATCCATCAGGAACTCGCGTTGGTGCCGTATCTGTCGATCGCCGAGAACCTGTTCTTGGGCAACGAGATCGCGCGCCGCGGGGTGATCAACTGGGACCGGACCCTGCATGAGGCGCAGAGCCTGCTGGACCGCGTCGGTCTGCGGGAAAGCCCGCAGACCCGGGTTTCCGATATCGGCGTCGGCAAGCAGCAGCTCGTCGAGATCGCCAAGGCGCTGTCCAAGGATGTCCGGCTGCTGATCCTCGACGAACCGACCGCCGCCCTCAACGATGCCGACAGCAGGCACCTGCTCGACCTCATCGTGGAGCTGCGGGAGCACGGCATCACCTCGATCATCATCTCGCACAAGCTCAATGAGGTGATGCAGGTGGCCGACTCCGTGACGACACTGCGGGACGGCCGCACCATCGACACCGTGCCGGTCGATGCGCAGCTCACCGAGGACAAGATCGTCCGTGCCATGGTCGGGCGCGATCTGGTCGACCGGTTCCCCTCCCGGGAGGGCTGCGAGATCGGCGACGTGGTGTTCTCGGTGGCGAATTGGACCGTGCTGCACCCCATCGACCAGCAACGCAAGGTCGTCGACGACGTCACCCTGAACGTCCGCGCCGGTGAGATCGTCGGCATCGCCGGGCTGATGGGCGCCGGCCGCACCGAACTCGCGATGAGCGTGTTCGGCCGGTCCTACGGCCGGTATGTCGGCGGCAAGGTTTTCAAGGGTGAGCGCGAGATCGACACCAGCACGGTGCCGCGCGCGATCGACAACGGGATCGCCTACGCCACCGAGGACCGGAAGACGTTGGGGCTGAATCTGATGGACAGCATCGCCACCAGCATCAGCCTGGCGTCACTGGACAAGGTCAGCCACCGGTCGGTCATCGACCACCACGAGGAGACCCGGATCGGCGAGCAGTTCCGTGCCTCGATGCGGATCAAGACCGATTCGGTGCAGACCGCCACCGGCAAGCTGTCCGGCGGCAATCAGCAGAAGGTGGTGCTCAGCAAGTGGCTGTTCACCGATCCCGATGTGCTGATCCTCGACGAACCGACCCGCGGTATCGATGTCGGCGCCAAGCACGAGATCTACGTCCTCATCAACGAACTCGCCGCCCGCGGGAAGGCGGTGCTCGTCATCTCGTCCGAACTTCCCGAGTTGCTGGGTCTCTGCGACCGGATCTACACCCTCAGCCAGGGCCGGTTGACCGGTGAGGTGCCGCGCTCGGAAGCGACCCAGGAAAACCTCATGCACTACATGATGAAAGGCTCCGCGTGACCATCACCACCAAGCAAACGTCACCGGGCAGCGCCCCACCGCAGCGTCCGGACGACACCAGCGCGCCCGCCCGCGGCGGAAATGCGTTGTCCCGGTTCCTGATGTCGCATGTGCGGCAGTCGGGCATGGTCGTGGCGCTCATCGCCATCCTGCTGCTGTTCCAGATCTGGACCGGTGGCATCGTGCTCAAACCGCTGAACGTCACCAACATCATCCAGCAGAACGGCTACATCCTGGTGCTGGCCATCGGGATGGTCATCGTGATCATCAACGGGCACATCGACCTGTCGGTCGGCTCGGTGGCCGCCTTCACCGGCGCCATGGCCGGTGTCCTGATGGTGCGCAACGACATGCCGTGGCTGTTGGCGACGCTGCTGTGCATCGGCATGGGGGCGCTCATCGGGGCTTGGCAGGGCTTCTGGATTGCCTACGTCGGCATCCCGTCGTTCATCGTGACACTCGGTGGCATGCTGGTGTTCCGCGGCGCCACCCAGTATGTGCTTGAGGGGCAGTCGATCGCGCCGATGCCGCGCGGCCTGGAGCAGATCAGCAGCGGGTTCCTGCCCGAACTCGGCAACGCCGCGCTGTACCACTGGCCCACCGTGATCCTGGGCGGTATCGCCATGGTGGCCACCGTCGTCCAGCAGGTCCGCCGGCGCCGCGCACAACTGCGCTACGGGCAACAGGTTTCGAGCAAGACACTGTTCATCGCCAAGTGCGTCGGCATCGTCGCGGCGTTGGCCGCGGTCACCCTGCTGCTGGCCAGCTACCGGGGTGTGCCGATCGTCGGCATCATCCTGGTGGTGCTGACCCTGGTGTACGCCTTCATGATGCGCAACACCGTGTTCGGGCGCCAGGTGTACGCGGTGGGTGGCAACGCCGCGGCCGCCAGCCTGTCCGGGGTCCGCAACAAACGCGTCACCCTGCTGGTGTTCGTCAACATGGGAATGCTGGCCGCGGTCGCCGGCTTGTTGTTCGCCGCCCGGCTGAACTCCGCGACGCCGCAGGCCGGCATCAACTTCGAACTCGAAGCCATCGCCGCCGCCTTCATCGGCGGGGCGTCGTCGAGCGGCGGGGTCGGCACCGTGTTCGGCGCCATCATCGGCGGTCTGGTACTCGGCGTGCTCAACAACGGGATGTCGATCATCGGTATCGGCAGCGATATCCAGCAGGTCATCAAGGGCCTGGTGCTGCTGGCCGCCGTCGGCTTCGACATCTACAACAAGCGCAGGGGCGGACGGTAACCCGGTGCCCACCTTGCCTTCTCCGCTATCGGCCATGGTCGGCAAGACCGTCACCGCCCTGGCCGACGGGCGTCGCCTCATCTACTTCGACGAACTCGACGCCGACGGCGGGATGCGGCGCACGGGTGGGCTGACCGACACCAGACACCTCGAGCCGTTGGTGGCCGATTCGCACCTGCGGTATGACGTACTGACCGGCGAGTGGGTCACCATCGCCGCCCAACGGATGGACCGGACGTTCCTACCGGCAGCGGACGCCTCACCGCTGGCGCCCAGCCGGCCCGGCGTGCCGCCCACCGAGATCCCGGCATCCGACTACGACGTCGTGGTGTTCGAGAACCGGTTCCCAGCGCTGTCCGAACACGCGGGCGCAACGGCACCGCTGGTCGACGGGGAGCCGCTGTGGCCGCAAGCTCCGGGCCGGGGCAGTTGTGAGGTGGTGTGCTTCACCAGTGACCCGCACGCCAGCTTCGCCGAGCTGGGGCAACGGCGGGCCCGGACCGTCATCGAGGCGTGGGCCGACCGCACCGCCGAACTCTCCGAGCTACCCGGTGTGCAACAGGTGTTCTGCTTCGAGAACCGCGGCCGCGAGATCGGGGTGACGCTGACGCATCCGCACGGCCAGATCTACGCCTATCCGTTCCAGCCGGCGCGAACCCGCGCCCTGGTGCAACAGGCCCGCAGGCACGCCGCGGCGACCGGACGCAACCTGATGGCCGATGTCCTTGCCGCCGAGCAGCATTCCGGACGCCGAGTGCTCATTGCCGGCGAACACTGGACGGCCTTCGTGCCGGCCGCGGCACGCTGGCCGCTGGAAATACACCTGATCCCGCACCGCGACGTACCCGACTTCCCCGCCCTGTCGGTCGCCGAACGCGAGGAGTTGGCCGCGGTCTACCTGAACTTGCTGGCCAGGGTGGACCGCTTCTTCGACGGCGTGGCGCAGACGCCCTACATCGCGGCCTGGCATCAGGCACCGGTCGGTCCGGACCGCGACTACGCGCGGTTGCACCTGCAACTGTTCTCGCTGATGCGTTCGCCGGGCCGGATGAAATACCTGGCCGGCTCGGAATCCGGCATGGGTGCCTGGGTCAGTGACACCACACCGGAGCGCATCGCCGACCGGTTGAGGGAGGTGGCATGAGAACGTCAACCGTCCATCGCGTCGTGAACAGGCTGAACATGGTGGAACCCGTTGCCCACGAAGAGCTCTGCGATCGGGCGGCCGCACTGTTCCAGGCGCGGTTCGGCGGCGGGCCCGACGGGGTGTGGGTGGCGCCGGGCCGGGTCAACCTGATCGGCGAGCACATCGACTACATCGGCGCCAAGGTCATGCCCTTCGCCCTGCCGTACGCCACCGCGGTCGCGGTGCGGGTGCACAGTCATGACCGGCTGCGGATGGTGTCCACCGGTCATGACGACGGCTGGGAGGGCAGCGGCGTCGACATCGCGCCGCGCCAACCCCGCGGCTGGGCCGGATACGTGGCCGGTGTGCCGTGGGCGATGACCTACCACGACACCATCGCCCGCATCCCCGGGCTGGATATCGCCGTGCACTCGTCGGTGCCCCAGGGAGCGGGCCTGTCCAGCTCGGCCGCGCTGGAGTCGGCGACGGCCCTGGCGATCGCCGAGCTGTTCGGCGCGGCGACCGACGATGCGGGCCGGCGCACCCTGGCCCGGGACTGCATCACCGCCGAGAACGTCGTGGTAGGCGCGGCGACCGGCGGCATGGACCAGTCGGTGGCCTTACGCGCCAAGCCCGGCCACGCGATGCTGTTGGACTGCAGTACCTTTGGGGCCGAGTACCTGCCGTTCGACTGCCGGCCCTCGGGTTTGGCGCTGCTGGTGATCAACACCAATGCCGCGCACCGGCTGGTCGACGGCGGCTACGGTCTGCGGCGGTCCCGGGTGGAACGGGTGTGTGCGCGTATCCCGCGCAGCGCGCTGTATGACAACGACGATGTGGAGGCGGTGCTGCACTGCGCCGACGCCGACGATCCTGCGCTGCGGCGGGTGCTACGGCATGTGCTGACCGAGATCCGCCGGGTTGCCGCCGCCGCCACCGCCCTGCGCTCGGGCGAGATCGCCGCCGTCGGGCCGCTTCTCACCGCGTCGCACGTATCGCTGCGCGACGACCTGGTGGTCAGCTCGCCGGAACTCGACACGGCGGTCGACGCCGCCTTGGAGGCCGGGGCACTCGGGGCCCGGATGGTCGGCGGGGGGTTCGGCGGGTCGGCGTTGGCGCTCATCCGGTCCGACCGGGTCGGCTTCATCATCGAGGCGGCCCGCCGGTCCGCCCGGGACAGTGGATTTCCCGAACCCGACTTCCTGTGCGCGATTCCCAGCGCGGCGGCGCGCCGCGTCTACTGACCGTCGGCGCGGTAGCGGATGGACCACGACGCCGACCAACGGTCGCCGGGATCGAGCCAGCGCAGACCCTCGCCGCTGTTGAGCGCGTCCGCGGGGGCGGTCATCGGCTCGACGGCCACCGCGGTGACGAACCGGTCGCCGACGGGGTACCGGCGGGTGGTGAACACCTGGATATACCCGAAATCCTCGTCCGCCCAGAGGGATACGGTTCGACCGTCGGGTGCCCGCAGTGAGTGCACGCTGGCGCCGTCGGTGATGTGCAGTCCCGTCCAGGCGTCGTCGAGATCGAGGTCGGCCACCCGCCGGCCGGCCCGCAGATCCCAGTAGCCGCCCTGCACCGGGCTGGTGCCGGTCGGGTTCAGGCGTTCGTCGACGTCGATGTGGGTGTCGGCGGAGACGGTCAGGGTCAGCTCGGCCGTCGGGACATCGCCGATGCATAGGAACGGGTGCGTGCCCAGCGCGACCGGCGCCGGGTCCGATCCCAGGTTGTCGATGGTGTGCGTGGCATGCAGCCCGTCTTCGGCAAGTCGGTAGTGCACCGTGGTGTCCAGGTGGAACGGGTATCCGTGCTGCGGAAAGACCTGCGCGCCAAGCATTACCGTGTTACCGGTCTGCTCCACGAGCCGATAGTCGGTGAAGCACAGCAGTCCGTGTAGCGCGTTGCCGCGCTGCGGTTCGGTGACATCGAGGAGCTGGGTGCTGCCGCGGTAGACCCATCGGGCGTCGCGAACCCGGTTGGGCCAGGGCGCCAGCACGGTGCCGGAGTAGAACGGCCGCAGCCGATCGGGAGGGTAGCCCGGGGTGAGGTCGACGCCGCCGACCGCCAGCGCCCTGATGGCCGCGCCGACGCCGGTGACGACCGCGCGGGCCGGCCCGTCTTCCAGGGTGTATTCGACGCCATGGACGGTACGTTCGCTTGTGTGCACTAGCCTGCCCTGGGTGGTGCGGTGCTGTCGCGGATCACCAGATCCGAAGGCAACAGCGATGTTTCGCATTCGGTATCGGTCAGTTGGGCCTTCACCATGGCGATGGCCTGGTGCCCGACGGCCGCGAAGTCCTGCCGGATGGTGGTGAGCGCCGGGATGAGGTACGGGGCCTCGGGAATGTCGTCGAACCCCACCACACTGATGTCCTCGGGTACCCGGCGGCCCGCCTCGGCCAGCGCGTGCAGCACCCCGATGGCCATGTGGTCGTTGGCCACGAAAACCGCGGTGAGGTCCCGGTCGGCGGCAACCTCACGGCCGAGGGCGTAGCCGCGGGCGGCGCTCCAGTCACCCTTGTGTTCCGGGCGCGGCGCGAGCCGGGCGGCCAGCATGGCATCGAGGTAGCCCTTGGTGCGGCCCGCCGCTTCCGGCCAGCCGTCCGGGCCGGCGACATGGGCGATCTCGGTGTGCCCGAGGTCGATGAGATGCTGCGTCGCGGTGCGGGCGGCGCCGACCTGGTCGACACCGACGGACAACCCGGAGCCGGACAGATCACCCTCCACGACGATCACCGGGACACCGAAGTCTTCGGAGTACACCACGTTGAGGGCATCCTGCTGCGCCGCGATCATCACGATGGCTTCCACCGCGAGACGGGACAGATGGTCCAGTGCGCCCCGGATCTCCTGCCTGGTCACCGCCGCCAGGGTCACCGAGCTGGAGAAGAAGCCCGCTTCGCGGGCCGATTCCTCGACCGAACGCTGGATGCTGGACGGGCCGTACTGGGCGGTGCTGCTGCCGATGATGCCGATGATGCCGGACTTGCTGGTGACCAGCGCGCGCGCCACACTGTTGGGCCGGTACCCGAGCTGCGCGATGGCGTGCTGCACCCGCTCCCGGGTTTCGGGCCGGATACTGCTGGACCCGTTGATCACTCGTGACACCGTCTGATGTGACACACCGGCGAGCCGGGCAACGTCGGACATGACTGGCTTGCGGCTCATCGCTCTATTATTGCCGCGGCTCATGTACTCGGCCTCACCAGGACACGCTGAACCAGCACGAAGACCAGCAACAACGCCCCGGTCATGATTCTGGTCCAGTACGAGTCCAGGCTCGCCGCGGTGACGAAGGTTTCGATGGTGCCCAACACCAGCACCCCGATCAGCGCGCCCGCCACGTAACCCACGCCGCCGGCCAGTACGACACCGCCGATCACCGCGGCAGCGATGGTGTCGAGTTCCAACCCGACCCCGTTGAGGCTGTAGCCGGACAACTTCTGCACGGCCAGCAGGATGCCGGCCAGCGACGCGCAGAACCCGCTGATGACGTACACCGACACCCGGGTGCGTCCGGCGTCCAGGCCCATCAGTTGCGCCGACTGCCGGTTGCCGCCGACGGCGTAGACGGTGCGGCCGAACCGGGTCAGGTGCAAGACGTACAGGGCCACCGCCAGCACGACCAGTGCGATGACGACCGGCCAGCGAATGAACTTGTCGTCGTAGAGATACAGGTAGTGCAGGCCCAGGGTGCGGACCGCGGGATCCTTGATGGGGACCGAGTCGACGCTGATGACGTAACACATGCCGCGGGCGGCGAACATGCCGGCCAGCGTCGCCACGAACGGTTGCACGTCGAAGTGTTCGATCATCACGCCCATGATCAGGCCCAGCGCCGGGCCGACGAGGATGACGGTGACCATCGCCACCGGGGTGGGCCAGCCCAGTTGCAATGTCTTGGCCAGGATCACCGTCGACAGCGCCACCACCGATCCGACACTCAGATCGATGCCGCCGGTGAGGATCACGAACGTCATCCCGACGGCCAGCACGATGAGGTAGGCGTTGTCGACGA
This sequence comes from Mycolicibacterium cosmeticum, assembly GCF_000613185.1. Taxonomy (NCBI): domain Bacteria; kingdom Bacillati; phylum Actinomycetota; class Actinomycetes; order Mycobacteriales; family Mycobacteriaceae; genus Mycobacterium; species Mycolicibacterium cosmeticum. The sequence continues at coordinate 1,976,422 of NZ_CCBB010000001.1, read as the reverse complement.
AGAGATTGAGGAAAACCTGGGTGGGACTGGCGAAGTCGCAGCGGTTGAGCACACCGGCGAACAACACCACGAACAACACCAGGGTGGCGATCGGCCCGGTGAACCGGCCGGCGGCCAGCCGCCGGATTCCCGCGGATGGCGCCGTCAGCGTTGCCGTCATGCGTGCACCTTCGTCTCGACGGGATCGATGACCGGCGCCGGCGGTGCGGGTGCGGCACGCCGGCGCCGGCGGGTGAACAGCGCCCGGAACCGAGCCGACTGCAGCAGGCATACCGCCACCACCACAAGCGATTTGAATACCAGGGTGACCTCCGGCCGAATTCCGAGGGTGTACACCGTGGTGGTCAGGGCTTGGATGATCAGCGCCCCGATCAAGGTCCCGGTCAGGCTGTAGCGGCCGCCGAGCAACGAGGTGCCACCGATCACGACGGCCAGGATGGCGTCCATCTCGATCCACAGGCCGGCATTGTTGGCATCGGCCGCGGAGATGTTCGACGCGATCATCAATCCGGCGATGCCGGCGCACAGCGCGCAGAACACGTACACCGCGAAAACGATGGTGCGGCTGCGGACTCCGGCCAGCCTGCTGGCCTCGGGGTTGATTCCGACGGCCTCGAGCAGCATGCCCAGGGCGGTGCGCCGGGTGAGCAGGCCGATCACGACGAAGATGGCGAGACTGACCAGGATGGCCACGGGCAGGCCGAAAAGGTAACCGGCGCCGAGCACTTTGAACGGTGCACTGGTCACGGTGACGATCTGACCTTCGGTGACGAACAGTGCGATCCCGCGGCCGGCCGTCATCAGTACCAGCGTCGCGATGATCGGCTGAATGCCGAGCAGCGCCACCAGGGTTGCATTCCACAGGCCGAGTACGCAGGCCACCAGCACCGCGACGGCCATCGCCGACAGTACGGTACCCGGGCTGTCCGGGGTGGTCGAGGCCGCGATGTGGGCGCAGGCCACCGCGCCGGCGATGGCCACCACCGCGCCGACGGACAGGTCGATCCCGCGGGAGGCGATCACCAGAGTCATACCCAAGGCCACCAGCAGGATCGGGGCGCCGTTGCGCAGGATGTCGATCAGGCTGCCGTACAGATGGCCGTTCTGGATGCGGATACTGAGAAACCCGGGGGACAGCGCGGTGTTCACCGCGAGCAGCGCGACGAGTGCCGACAACGGCCAGAACAGTTGATGGGCAACGAATTTCTTGATCATGCTGGGCTCGCCGCGATCAGTTCGGTCAGGTTGTCGCCCTGGTCGGCGTCGACCTGGGCGACGTTGTGCCGGTCCCGCATCACCGCGATGCGGTGCGATACCCGGCTCACTTCGTCGAGTTCGGCGGAGATGAACAACACCGCCATACCATCGGCCGCCAGGTTGGTGACGAGTTGCTGGATCTGGGCTTTCGCCCCGATGTCGATACCGCGGGTCGGCTCGTCCAGGATGAACAGTTCCGGTTCGGTGATGAGCCAGCGGGCCAGCAACACCTTCTGCTGGTTGCCGCCGCTGAGGTTCTTCATCAGGGCGTCGGGCCGGCGGGGCCGGATGTCGAGGGCTTCCATGTACTTGTCCACCAGATCGTTCTTGGCCTTGGCCGACAGGGGACGGGCGAACCCGCGCCGGGCCTGCAGGGCGAGCACCAGATTGTCGCGCACCGTGAGATCGCCGAAAACACCCTCATCCTTGCGGTTCTCGGAGGTGAAGGCGAAGCGGCGACCGATGGCGGCGCGTGGCGTGCGGATGGCCACCTTGGTGCCGTGCACCGCCAGCGCTCCGGTGGTGGCCCGGTCGGCGCCGAAGATCAGCCGGGCCAGCTCGGTGCGTCCGGACCCCAGCAAGCCGGCCAGGCCGATGATCTCGCCGCGGTGGATGTCCAGCGTGACCGGTGCCACGGCAGGGGGCCGGCCGAACCGGTCGATCGACACCACCGGTGTGGTGGTCACGTCGACCGTGGTGCGGGCCGCGTTGTCGGCCACCTCGTCGAGGACACCCGCCGCGTGGCCCAGCATCGCGGTGACCAACTGCACGTGGGGCAGCTCGGCGGTCGGATATTCGCCGACGAGTTTGCCGTTGCGCAACACGGTGATCCGGTCGGCGATCGCGTAGATCTGGTCGAGGAAGTGCGAGACGAACAGGATTGCGGTGCCCGCGTCGCGTAACCGCCTGATGACGCCGAACAATTCGGCGACCTCCCCGGTGTCCAGGCTGGAGGTCGGTTCGTCCAGGATGAGCACCCGGGCCTTGGCCGCCGTGGCCCGGGTGATCGCGACCAACTGCTGGACGGCGATCGGGTGGGCACCCAATCGTGACCGCGGATCGATGGTCAGTTCCAGTTCGGTGAGCAGCTCGGCGGCCCGGCGGTGCAGCGCCCGGTAGTCGATCCGGCCCCAGCGCCGGGGTTCGCGCCCCAACAGGATGTTCTCGCCCACCGACAGATTCGGGCACAGGTTCACCTCCTGGTAGACGGTGCTGATCCCGGCTTCCTGGGACTGTCGTGGGCTGCCGAAGGACCGGGGGACGCCGTCGAGCAGGATCTGCCCGGAGTCGATCGGGTACACCCCGGTGAGTGCCTTGATGAGCGTGGACTTGCCGGCGCCGTTCTCACCCATCAGGGCGTGCACCTCGCCGGGCAGCAACCGGAAGTCCACGCCGTCAAGCGCTTTCACACCAGGGAACTCGATGCCGATATCCCGCATCTGCACCACGGGGCCAAGCTGGTCCATGAGTCGTCGCTCAGTACTGGCGCGCGGGCAGGGCCTTGATCGCCTGCTGCTGATCGAAGGCCTCGTCGGGAGTCACGATCCGCGGGGGGACCTGCTCGCCGGCGGCCACCTTCTTCACCAGATCCATCAGCTGGGGACCGAGCAGCGGGTTGCATTCGACGATGTAGTTGAACTTGCCGTCGGCCAGGGCCTGCATACCGTCATGGGTGGCGTCGATCGCGACGATCTTGATGTCCTTGCCCGGCACCTTGCCGGCAGCTTCGATGGCCTCCATCGCGCCCAGGCCCATATCGTCGTTCTGCGCGAACACCACATCGATCTGCGGGGTGGATTTCAGCAGCGCCTCCATCACCTGTTTACCGCCGGAGCGGGTGAAGTCACCGGTCTGCGACGCCACCACGTGCAGGTTCGGGTTCGCCGAAATGCCCTCCTTGAAGCCGGTATTGCGGTCGATGGCGGGGTCGGCGCCGGTGGTGCCCTCCAGCTGGACGATGTTGACCGGGCGTGGCGTGGTGGCGTACTGATCGGCGACCCAGCGTCCGGCGCGACGGCCCTCTTCGACGAAATCCGCGCCGATGAAGGTCTTGTAGACGTCCTTCTCCTGGGTGTCGATCGCCCGGTCGGTCAGGATCACCGGGATGTTGGCGTTCTTGGCCTCCAACAGCACGGCGTCCCAACCGGTACGCACCACGGGGCTGAAGGCGATGACATTGACCCCTTGCTGGATGAACGAGCGGATCGCGGTGATCTGCTTCTCCTGTTCACCGTTGGCGTCGGCGAACTTCAGGTCGATGCCGGCGGCCTTGGCGGCGCTCTTGATGGATTCGGTGTTGGCGGTGCGCCAACCGCTTTCGGCGCCCACCTGGGCGAAGCCCAGGGTGATCGTGTCGCCGCCGCCGGCCGGGCTGCCGGTGCCGCCGCCCGGTGCCTTCCCGCTACCGCAGGCCGCGACGGTGGCCGCGATGGCGGCGATGCCGATGGCGGTGCTCAATGCTCTTGTCAGGACGGTCTTCTTCACGCCGGACTCCTGTTCGTTCCCGGGGTGCCGGACGGTACCGCGCAGCCGGACACATGTGGTCGGTGTGACTCGGGCTGCATGAAAGTGGCCCGCGTCACAGTTGTGGATGTTAACGATCACCCACGGTGTGGTCAACCCTCGACATTGCCTCCGGTGGAACGGGTACCCGCTGGATATCGGCCCGCACTCCGGAAGGGCTGGGAACAACCGGGCGACCTGAGTGGGCGCGCCGGCCCGTTGACCCGTCGGCGATGTTCACGTTAACATCAGCGGTGTGATGCAGCGCACAGGTGTGCACCGGTATCGGAGGGTGATTGTGATGGACCGTACGGGCGGCGCGCAGGACGAGGATCGCCGATGAGCGTCGACAGGTATGTGGTCGGTATCGACTTCGGCACGCTGTCCGGGCGTGCCCTGGTCGTCCGGGTTGCCGACGGCCACGAGATGGCGTCGGCCGAACACGTCTACCGGCATGGTGTGCTCACCGAGGCGCTGCCCGGAGACAGTGGTGTTCGGCTGCCACCGGACTACGCACTGCAGGTGCCCGAGGACTATGTCGACGTACTGCGGTTCGCGGTGCCCGAGGCGGTGGCCGTTGCCGGGATCGATCCGGCCGATGTCATCGGCGTGGGCACCGACTTCACCGCCTGCACCATGGTGCCGGCCCGTGCCGACGGAACACCGCTGTGCGAGCTTCCCGAATTCGCCGACCGCCCACACGCTTACGCGAAGCTGTGGCGTCACCACGCCGCCCAACCACAGGCCGACCGGATCAACACGCTCGCCGCCGTTCGCGGTGAATCATGGTTGCCCCGCTACGGCGGGTTCATCTCCAGTGAGTGGGAGTTCGCCAAGGGTCTGCAGATCCTGGAGGAGGACCCCGAGGTCTACGCCGCCATCGACTGCTGGGTGGAGGGTGCGGACTGGATCGTCTGGCAGCTCACCGGCCGCTATGTGCGCAACGTCAGTACCGCCGGCTACAAGGCCATCCGGCAGGACGGGGCGTATCCCTCGAAAGAGTTCCTGGCCGCGCTCAACCCGGACTTCACCGATTTCGTCACCGACAAGGTGGAACAACCGATCGCCGAGCTCGGGACCGCGGCAGGCACGTTGACCGCGCAGGCCGCGGCGTGGACGGGGCTGCCGGCGGGAATCGCGGTGGCCGTGGGCAATATCGACGCGCACGTCACCGTCGCCGCAGCCGACGCCGCCGAACCCGGCCGGCTGGTCGCCATCATGGGCACCTCGACCTGTCACGTGATGAACGGCAGGCAGCCCCAGGACGTCCCGGGCATGTGCGGCGTGGTCGAGGGTGGCATCACCGTCGGGCTGTGGGGGTATGAGGCCGGCCAGTCCGGAGTGGGTGACATCTTCGCGTGGTTCATCAAGAACTGCGTGCCCGAACGGTACGCGCACGAGGCGGCCCAACGCGGTGTGTCGGTACACGAGCACCTGTCCGATCTGGCCGCCCGGCAGGCCATCGGTCAGCACGGCCTGGTCGCCCTGGACTGGCACAGCGGTAACCGCTCGGTGCTGGTCGACCATCACCTCTCCGGCGTGATCGTCGGGCAGACCCTGGACACCACCTGTGTCGACCAGTACCGCGCGCTGCTGGAGGCCACCGCCTACGGCACCCGGATGATCGTCGAAACCTTCAACAACGCAGGTGTTCCGGTCGATGAACTGGTGGTCGCCGGCGGGTTGATCAAGAACCGGCTGCTGATGCAGATCTACGCCGACGTCACCGGTTTGCCGCTGTCCTGCGTGACCTCCACCCAGGCGCCCGCACTCGGTGCCGCCATCCACGCCGCCACCGCTGCCGGTGCCTACCCCGACGTGCCGACCGCATCGGCGACCATGGGCGGGCGCACCAGGAGCGCGTTCCTGCCGATCCCGGAGAACGTCGAGCGCTACAACGCCTTGTACGCCGAGTACGTCACACTGCACGACTGGTTCGGCCGCGGCAACCACATGATGCGCAGGCTGCGGGCCATCCGCGCCGCCGCAACCCAACCCGACATGGTGAGGACCGCCCCGTGACCGTGACTTCCGAAGTGTCCCAGACGATCACCGACCTGCGGCGGCAGGTGTGCGATCTGCACGCCGAACTCACCCGCTACCAGTTGGTGATCTGGACCGCAGGCAACGTCTCCGCGCGCGTGCCGGGCAGAGACCTCATGGTCATCAAACCCTCTGGGGTTTCCTACGATTCGATGGCACCGGAACAGATGGTGGTCTGCGACCTGAACGGCGAACTCGTCGACGGCGAGCTGTCGCCGTCATCGGACACCGCCGCGCACGCCTACGTGTACCGGCACATGCCCGAGGTCGGTGGGGTGGTGCACACCCATTCCACCTACGCCACCGCGTGGGCGGCCTGCGGTGAGCCCATCCCGTGCATCCTGACGATGATCGCCGACGAGTTCGGCGGTGAGATACCGGTGGGCCCGTTCGCGCCGATCGGTGACGACTCGATCGGGCGCGGCATCGTGGAAACCCTGCGCGGCAGCCGTTCGGCTGCGGTGCTGATGCGCAATCACGGCCCGTTCACCATCGGTCCCGACGCCCGGTCGGCGGTCAAGGCCGCGGTCATGCTCGAGGACGTGGCTCGCACCGCCTTCATCAGCAGACAGCTGGGCAGTCCCACGGAGCTGCCCGCCGACGCCGTCACCTCCCTGTACGAGCGCTACCAGAACATCTACGGCCAGAAAGAAGCTTGATGTCCAACGCCACCGAAAAGCCCGAGAACAAAGAGATCTGGTTCGTCACCGGCAGCCAGTCGCTGTACGGCCAGGACATCCTGGACCAGGTCGCCGAACAATCGCGGGTGATCGCCGACCGCCTGGATGCCAGCCCCGACCTGCCCGTGCCGGTGGTGTGGAAGCCCGTCGTCACCACCAGCGACGCCATCTATCGCCTGCTCAGCGAGGCGGGTACCAGCGAGCGCTGTGTCGGCATCATCGCCTGGATGCACACCTTCTCACCGGCGAAGATGTGGATCAGGGGACTCAACGCGCTACGTCAGCCGCTGTTGCATTTCCACACCCAGTTCGGTGTCGAGATCCCTTGGGACAGTATCGACATGGACTTCATGAACCTCAACCAGGCGGCGCACGGGGATCGTGAGTTCGGCTACATCCAGACCCGGTTGTCGGTGCCGCGCACCACCGTTGCCGGCCATGTCGGCAACCCCGACACCACCGCGCGCATCGGATCGTGGGCCCGCGCCGCGCTGGCCGCCGCGGACCTGCGCGGTCTGCGGCTGGCCCGGTTCGGTGACAACATGCGCGATGTCGCGGTGACCGAGGGTGACAAGGTGGAGGCCGAATCCCGTTTCGGCGTTTCGGTGAACTCCTATTCGGTCAACGAGCTGGTGGCCTCGGTCGATGCCGCCGCGGACACCGATATCGACAAGCTGGTGCAGGAATACCAGGACCGGTATGTCGTGGCCGAGGAGCTGCGGACCGGGGCTGAGCGCCACGACACGCTGCGGGAGGCCGCCCGCATCGAGATCGGCTTGCGGCAGTTCCTCGAAGAGGGCGGATTCAGCGCCTTCACCACCAATTTCGAGGATCTCGGCGGCCTGCGTCAATTGCCGGGTATCGCCGTGCAGCGGTTGATGGCCGACGGCTACGGGTTCGGCGCCGAAGGGGATTGGAAGACCGCCGCGATGGTGCGTGCGGTCAAGACCATGGGTACCGGCCTGCCGGGCGGCACGTCGTTCATGGAGGACTACACCTACGACCTGACGCCCGGCGCGGAGACGATCCTCGGCGCGCACATGTTGGAGGTGTGTCCCAGCATCGCAGCGCAGACCCCCACGGTGGAAGCCCATCCGTTGAGCATCGGTGGCCGCGAGGACCCGGTGCGGATGCGCTTCACCGCGGCACCCGGTGACGCCGTGGTGTTGGGCATCTGCGATGTCGGTAATCGATTCCGGTTGGTGGCCAACGAGGTTCGGGTGATCGAACCGCCGGCCCCGTTGCCCAGCCTGCCGGTGGCATGCGCGGTGTGGGAACCGTTGCCGTCGTGGTCCACCTCGACCGAGACCTGGTTGATGGCGGGCGGGCCGCATCACACCGTGCTGACCACCGCGGTCCCGGTGTCGGCCATCCGCGATCTGGCAACCATCGTCGGCACCGAACTGGTGACCATCGACATCGACACCGTCACCCACGAGTTCGAGCGCGAGTTGCGCTGGAACTCGGTGTATTACCACTTGGCCGACGGTCTGTGACGGCTACCTGAGCTCGGCGATGACCTTGCCGAACGCCTCGGCGTGGCCGGCCTGCACCACGAAATAACTCACGCCGTGCTCCTGGCGCAGGCGGCGCAATTTGGCCGCCTGGTCGGCGATCGTCCCGGACAACACACCGGGATGCGCCAGCAGCTCGTCATCGGTGGCGTCCGGGACGAACCGCCGGGTGAGGGCCAGATCCGGCAGCTGCGACCCGACGGGCGGGACGGCGGTGAGGGCCACGTTGAGCTCCAGATCGGCGAAACGATCGCCGGCGACGCCGCGGAGGAACTCGACGCGGTCGGCGAGCTCACCGGTGACCCCGATGGTGGCCGCCCACTTGGCGGCGACGGTGAGCAGCCGGTCGCCGCCGCCGGCGATCACGATCGGTGCCCCTGGCACGTGCTCGGCAAGGTAGGCCGTCACGTGCTCGAGGTATTCGATGCGCTGCCGGGCCGACGGGAACGGCAGTTCGGCGGCGTCGAACTCCTCCTTCACATAGCCGGCGCCCAGGCCTACCTCGAACCGGCCGCCCGACAGCTCGTGCAGCGCGGCGACGTCGCGCGCCAACAGGGCCGGCTTGTAGAAGCAGGCGTTGAGGACGAACGTACCCAGGCGCAGCGCATCGGTGGCGGCCGCCGCGGTCGCCAGGACCGGGAACGGCGCCGGCGCACCCAGGTGGTCGGGGACCAAAAGCACGTCGTAACCGAGCTTTTCGGCCAGCTGAGCGGCGTCGCGGACCTTCGCCGCGGAGGAGGTGTCGCGCAGGCTGACACCGAATCGGAAATCGTGGGCCATGGTGCGATAGTAGGCCCCACCGCGGCGGGCCGACCCGGTGTCAGGACCAGGATCGGGCCGCCTCGGCCAATCCGTCGATCAGCGCCGCGGTCGAGGCGCATACGCCGTCGGCACCGGGGAGCCCGCTACGCGGGCTGATACCGCGCACCCGTGGTGGCAACTCCAGTTGGACACCGCCCTCGCGCGGCACGTTCACCGGGTTGTCGGGGTGCAGTCCGCGCAACTCGCGCGGAATGGCGTCGAGGTCGGTGACCACCTGGTGGCCCGGTACCGCGATATGCCTGGCAAGGTGCGTGGCAAGGTCACGGTTGCGGCCGCCGGCGAGCAACTGGGTGCTGCGGCCGATCCGCCCGTAACCGTGCACCGCGATCGCCACGTCGACGTGCTCGAGAAAGGCTGCCAGCACGGCGGACTCGTCGCAGCGGTAGCGCGACGAGGCCAGGTGGTGCGGGTAGTGCGGTGGGTGGTGCAGCACGTAGACCGACGCTCCGGCCGCCGCGGCGGCGCGCTCGGCGATGACGTCGGTCATTCTTTCCAGGCCGCCGCCGTGGATGGCCAGGAATCCGAACCGGGACCGCAAGGTACTGGTCTCGTGGACCGCGGGGTTGCCGAGCAGTTCGGAAAGCGTCTGTGGTCCAGCCGAATCCGCCGCGCGCTCGACGCTGGGCCAGTGCGCCGGATCCCACCGGTGCAGGAAATCGATCCAGCGCTGCGGCAGCCGGTGCTGGCGTGCCCCGCCGATCACCCGCTCCAGATAGCCCGGCCGCGGTGCCCCGGCTTCCACACGGGGATCGATGTACACCCAGGCGTCGCGCGGGCCGTCGGCGGTGTGCACCACCAGCCGGTCGCGCCGGTACCGCACCGGGACACCCTCGGCGCTGTCCAGAGCATTGAGGTCATGGCCGCTGACCTGCCACAGCACCCCGTGCACCATGGCACCGGGCAGCGGCTCCACCGTCGCCACCCCGCGTTCGTTGATCAGCCAGTCGTGATCGGCGAGTGTCGCGGGCCGCGGGTCGGTGGCATCGGGGCAGCGGCGCGCCATCTGGTTCACGCACAGATTGGATCCGTACGCGAAATAGATGTGCGGCAACGTCATTCAGCCTCGCACCGTCAGGTAGATCAGCACGACGTTGAGCACGCTGATGACGCCGGCCACCAGCCAGCCCAGCGTGGTGGTGAGCCGGTGGTTCACATCGGCGCCCATCAACGACCGGTTGCTGGTCAGCCGAACGAGGGGGATCAGCGCGAAGGGGATGCCGAATGACAGCACCACCTGCGAGATGACCAGGGCGCGGCTCGGGTCGACCCCGATGGCCAGGATCGCCAGTGCCGGGATGAGGGTGATCAGCCGGCGCAGCAGCAGCGGGTAGGTGCGGCGCAGCAGACCGGACATGATCATCGCCCCGGCGTAGGCGCCCACCGACGTCGACGCCAGACCCGAGGCCAGCAGGCCGATCGCGAAGAACAGCGCCACCACCGGGCCCAGCGTGTCGCGCACGGCGGCGTGCGCGCCCTCGATCGAGTCGGTGTCGGTCATGCCCTGCAGATTGGTCGCGGCGACCAGCAGCATGGCCAGGTTCACCGCGCCGGCCACCAGCATGGCGACGCCGACGTCGACCCGGGTGATCCGGAGCAGGCGCCGCCGCGCCGCGCCCGCCTCGGGTTGGCCGTGCCGGTCCCGCGCCAACCCCGAATGCAGGTACACCGCGTGTGGCATGACCGTCGCGCCGAGCATGGCGGCGGCCAGTAGCACGCTTTCCGGGCCCTCGAACCGCGGAATGAGGCCCTCGACGACGTCGCCGGCGGCCGGTGCTTCGACGAACAGACTGGTGAGGAAGCCGATCGCGATGATCAGCAGCAGCCCGGTGATCACCCGCTCGAACACCTGCTGGCCGCTGCGGTTCTGCACGGTGAGCAGGAGCATGGACACGATGCCGGTGATGATGCCGCCGACCAGCAGCGGCAGGTCGAACAGCAGGTGCAGGGCGATGGCGCCGCCGACGACCTCGGCGAGGTCGGTGGCCATCGCGACCGTCTCGGCCTGCAGCCAGTAGGCGATCCGGGTGGGCGTGCGGGTGTTGTCGGCGACCGCTTCCGGCAGTGAACGGCCGGTGACCAGTCCGAGTTTGGCCGACAGGTACTGCACCAGCCCGGCCATCACGTTGGCCACCAGGATGACCCACACCAGCAGGAAGCCGAACTGGGCGCCGGCGCTGACGTTGGCCGCGACATTGCCGGGATCGACATAGGCGATGGCGGCGACGAACGCGGGTCCGAGCAGAGACCAGCCCGGTCGCCGCACCCGCGTCTGCGTGTCCTCGAGCAACTCGGCCTCTCTCTATCCGGAGTAGCGAATAGAAAAGTTAGGGTAGCCGAAAACTCGGGATGGTCAACACGCGGGGCTCAGCCGAGGCCGATGATGATCCCGCCGCCGCCGTAGGGCCAGCCGTAGAAGGGTCCGTTGTTGTTGGCCGGCGGGGACGTCACGATCTGGGTGTGCCCGCCGGACGTACATTGCGTGGTGTTGGGTCCGATCTGCACGCATTCCGGTGCAGCCGCCGCGACGGGTGCGGCGACGAGCGCCGCGAGCGGCGCGGCCAACAGGGCCGGCATCAGGTGGATGCGCATCGGGCCTCCTAGCGGTGACCGCCGCCACCGCCGTGCCAGCCGCCGCCGCCCTCGCCGCCGATGATCAGCGCGGGCCCGTAGAACTCGTCGTCCCACGGGTAGGGGTAGGTCGGCTCGGCCGGAGGTGAGGCGTTGAGCTGAACGTTGCCGGGTGAGGCGCATTCGGTTGCGGCGCCACCCGCTTCGGTACCGCCGACACTGGTGCACGACGGCAGATTGGAGTTCGGGTCGGCCGCGGCGGTCGGTGCCAGTTGAAGGGCGGCCGCGGCCAGGAGCGAAGAAAGCACCAGCATTGACCGCATAGGCGAGGCCCCTCACGTCGGACTTGGGCGTTAAGCCCCAGCGTACAGCCCTTTCCCGGTGATGAGAGGAAGGTCCAGGGTGGTGACGATGCCCGGTTGCGCGGCCACCACCGCCGGGATGGCGTTGACGACGCGTGCCGCGGTGGCCACCAGTCCGGCGTGGTTGTGGTCGCCCTTGCGACTGCTGAGGCACAGATCGAGGGCGTACGACGGTTCGCCGGTCACTTCGACGCGGTAGGAACCGCCCTCCTGCGCCGGCTGCGGCCACTCCGGGCACAGGTCGGCCCGCAGCCGGGTGACGTGCTCGAGCACGACGGCGGGGTGGCCCTTGACCATGCCGCGCACCTCGAAGCGCATGGCCGCGGTGCTGCCCTTGGGGATGTGCCCCGAGGCGATGTCGAAATCCTCCGGGGCGGGCACCCGGACGTGGGTTTCGGTGACCTCGTCGAGTTCGATGCCCAGCCCCGCGGCGAGCTGGCGCACCACCGACCCCCAGGCCAGGCTCAGCACGCCCGGCTGCAGCAACATCGGCAGCTCGTCGAGTGATTTCCCGAAGCCCATCACGTCGAACATCACCGTGGCGCTGTCGTAGGTGGCGTAGTCCACGATCTCCATGCACCGGATCTGTTCGACGGACTGGCACGTGCCCGCAAGGGCAAGGGGCAGAAGGTCATTGGCGAAGCCGGGGTCGATGCCGTTGACGAAAATGCTTGCGCCGCCGGCTTTCGCCGCGTCCTCGATGGGGGAGACCAACTCGGCGGGCAGCACCTGCCACGGGTACTGCAGGAACACCGCCGCGCTGCCCACCACGTTCACGCCGGCGGCCAGGATCCGTCGGTAATCCTCCAGCGCCTCGGGCAACCGGTTGTCGGCCATCGCCGTGTAGACGGCGCAGTCGGGATGGGTCGCCAATACCTCACCGAGGTCGTTGGTGGCGGTGATACCGGTGCTGATGTCAAGGCCGGCAAGGGTTCCCGCATCCTGACCGGCCTTGGCCGCCGACGACACCCAGACCGAGGTGAGCTCATAGGCCGGGTCGGTGATCAACTGGCTCAGCGCATGCCGTCCGACGTTTCCGGTGCCGATCGCGGCGACTTTGATGGCCATCTCTAGGTGCTCCTCACAGATCCGGGATGGGCAGGTCGAGGTTCGGATAGGTGAGGCCGCCGTCGACCTCCAGCGTCTTGCCGGTCAGATAACCACCCGCAGGTGAGGCCAAATAGACTGCCGCCGCCGCGATATCGGCCGGATCGCCCAGTCTGCGCATCGGCGTGACCTTCTCCATGGGTTCGCGCAGCGAGTCGTTGGAGGCCACCACGTCCAGCGCCGAGGTGAGGATGGACCCGGGCGCGATGGCGTTGACCCGGATGCGTGGGCACAGGTCGAGCGCGGCCAGCCTGGTGTAGTGCGCCAGCGCCGCCTTGGCCGTGCCGTACGCGACGAACGCGCGTCCGGCCAGCCGGCCCATCGTCGAGGTGATGTTGATGATCGAGCCGCCGCCGGAATGTTCCAGCATCAGCGGGACCGCTGCCGATGTCAGCGCGTGCGCCGTGCCGACGTTGAAGGTGAACGCGTCCTTGAGGTCCTTGGTGGAGGTGTTCAGCAAGGGGCTCGGCATGGTGCCGCCGACGTTGTTCACGACGATGTCTAGTTTCCCGAATGCGCCGACCGCCTCGGCGGCGAGCGCGGCGGTGGCCTCCGGGTGGGCGAGGTCGGCCACCACGATGTGCGCCTTGCGCCCGGCGTCGGCGACCTGGGCCGCGACTTCTTCCAGCTGAGCCTGGGTGCGTGCCGCGATCACCACGTCCGCACCGGCTTCCGCGAACGCGACGGCGATCGCCGCACCCAGCCCGCGGCCGGCGCCGGTGACCACCGCGACCTGATCGTCGAGCCGGAATCTGTCCAGAATCATGCGTGCTCCATTTCTTGTCCCGCGTCACCGTAGCAAGGGGGCAGTGCGCCCGGGGCGGGTTTTTGGAACACGTTCTAGTTGACTTGATCCGGGCCCGAGACTGAAGGCAGGGACAGACCTTCGGCCGACGCGGTCCCTGGCTTCAGTTTCAGTGCTTCTACTTCTTCGCGGCGGCCTTCTTGGCCGGAGCTTTCTTCGCCGCCGCCTTCTTGGCGGGGGCTTTCTTGGCCGCCGCCTTCTTCGCGGGCGGCTTGTCGCCCTGCCGGGCCTTCACGCTCGCTTCCAGTTTCGCCAGCAGATCCGACACATCTTCGGTCTCGTCCAGATTGGTCGGTTGCTCCTCGGTGGTGAAGGCCTCGCCACCTTCGAGTTTGGCCTGCACCAGCTCGTGGAGCTCGTCCTGGTAGGTGTCGTGGAACTGCTCCGGATGGAAGTCGTCGGTCATCGACTCGACCACCTGACCGGCCATCTTCAGCTCGGCCGGCTTGATCTCGACTTCCTTGTCCAGCACCGGGAAGTCCGGATCGCGGATCTCATCGGGCCACAGCAGGGTGTGCACCACCATCACCTGACGCTTGCTGAAATCCTTCACCCGCAAGGCCGCCAGCCGCGTCTTGTTGCGCAGCGCGAAATGCACGATGGCCACCCGGTCCGTCGACGCCAGGGTCTGGGCCAGCAGCACATAGGACTTCGACGATTTGGAATCCGGCTCCAGGTAGTAACTCTTGTCGTACATCAGCGGGTCCAGTTGGTCGGCCGGGATGAACTCCACGACCTCGATCTCGCGGCTGCGCTCCTCGGGCAGCGTCGCGATGTCCTCGTCGGTGATCACGACGGTCTGCCCGTCATCGGATTCGTACGCCCGCGCGATATCGCGGTACTCGACCACCTCGCCGCACACCTCGCAGGTCCGCTTGTACCGGATCCGGCCGTTGTCCTTGGCGTGCACCTGATGGAATTTGATGTCGTGGTCTTCGGTGGCGCTGTACACCTTGACGGGGACATTCACCAGACCGAAGGCGACCGAACCCTTCCAGATAGACCGCATGCTCAACCGTAACAGCGGGTAATACCGTTATGTGGTGGAGCGCTACGGCCGGGTGAAATTGACCAACCCCGATAAGGTGCTCTATCCCGCGACCGGCACCAGCAAAGCCGAGGTCTTCGAGTACTACCTGGCCGTCGCCGACGCCATGGTGCCCCATATCGCCGGCCGGGCGGTCACCCGGAAACGGTGGCCCAACGGCGTGGACGAACCGTCGTTCTTCGAGAAGCAACTGGCCTCGTCGGCACCGGACTGGCTGGACCGGTGCGCCATCGAACACAAGTCGGCGACCACCGTCTATCCGATCATCGACACCCGTGAGGGGCTGGCCTGGATCGCCCAACAGGCGGCGCTGGAGGTGCACGTCCCGCAGTGGCGCTTCGTCGACGGCAAGCCGGGACCGGCCACCCGGATCGTGTTCGACCTGGACCCCGGCGAGGGGGTGGACATGGCGTTGATCTGCACGGTGGCCCGCGAGGTCCGCGACCTGATGGCCGATATCGGGCTGACGACGTACCCACTGACCAGTGGCAGCAAGGGCGTGCACCTGTACGTTCCGCTGGCCGAGCCGGTCAGCTCGCACGGTGCGTCGGTGCTGGCCCGCCGGGTGGCCCAGCAGTTGGAGAAGGCGATGCCGCAGCAGGTGACGGCCACCATGACCCGCAGTCTGCGCGCGGGCAAGGTGTTTCTGGACTGGAGCCAGAACAGTGCCGCCAAGACCACGGTCGCCCCGTACTCGTTGCGCGGTCGCGACCAGCCGACCGTGGCGGCTCCGCGGACCTGGGACGAGATCGGCGATCCCGACCTGCGGCACCTGCGGTTCGACGAGGTGCTGACCCGGCTGGAGCGCGACGGTGATCTGCTGGCCGGCCTGGACGACGCCGTGGTGCTGCCGGACAAGCTCACCACCTACCGCAGCATGCGCGACGCCGGGAAGACGCCGGAGCCGGTGCCGGCGGCGACCCCGGTCACCGGTGCGAACAACCGCTTCGTCATCCAGGAACACCATGCCCGCCGGCTGCACTACGACTTCCGGCTGGAACGCGACGGGGTGTTGGTCAGCTGGGCCGTGCCGAAAAACCTGCCCGCCGAATCGTCGGTAAACCACCTGGCCGTGCACACCGAGGACCACCCACTGGAGTACGCCACCTTCGAGGGGTCGATACCCAAGGGTGAGTACGGCGGAGGTGAGGTGCGGATCTGGGACTCCGGGACCTATGAGGCAGAGAAATTCCGCGACCCGGATCCGATGAACGGCAAGAGCGGCGAGGTGATCGTCACCCTGAGCGGGGAACGGATCTCCGGCCGCTATGCCCTCATCCAGACCGACGGCAAGAATTGGCTCGCCCATCGGATGAAGGAACAACCCGCGATGACCGCGGTCGAGGTCAAGCCGATGCTGGCCACGCACGGTTCGGTGGCGGCCTTCACGCCGGCGCAGTGGGCCTTCGAAGGCAAGTGGGACGGTTACCGGCTGCTGGTGGACGCGAATCACGGAGCACTGCAGTTGTATTCGCGACGAGGCCGGGATGTCACCGCCGAGTACCCCCAACTGCGGACGCTGGCCGCCGATCTGGCCGAGCACCACGCGCTGCTCGACGGCGAGGTGGTGGCGCTCGATGCCCACGGCGTGCCGAGCTTCGGGGCCATGCAGAACCGCGGGCGCGAGGGGCATGTCGAGTTCTGGGCTTTCGACCTGCTGGCGCTGGACGGCAGGCCGCTGCTGCGGGTCAAGTACCGTGATCGCCGAAAGTTGTTGGAAACACTGGCTTCCGGCGGAGAACTGATCGTTCCCCCGTTGCTGCCTGAGGACGACCCGCTCGGGGACGCCCGGCGGCGCGGCTTGGAGGGGGTGGTGGCCAAGAAGTGGGACTCCACCTATCAGCCGGGCCGGCGGTCGTCGGCATGGATCAAGGACAAATTCTGGAATACCCAGGAAGTGGTGATCGGCGGTTGGCGGGCCGGGGAGGGCGGACGAACCAGCGGGATCGGTGCGCTGCTGGTCGGTATCCCGGCCGACGACGGCCTGCACTTCGCCGGCCGGGTGGGCACCGGCTTCACCGACAAGATGCTCGGCGACCTGCGCGCGACCCTCAAACCGTTGGAGACCGACGAATCTCCGTTCAACGCACCGCTTTCCACCATCGACCGGCGCGGGGTGACCTTCGTCCGGCCGGAACTGGTGGGCGAGGTGCGCTACAGCGAACGCACCTCCGACGACCGCCTGCGCCAGCCGAGTTGGCGCGGGTTGCGGCCGGACAAGACACCGGACGAGGTGGTCTGGGAGTGACACGGCCGCGGATGCCAATGTCACTCGCGCGGCTTGCGCAATTCGCGACGTGACGTCACGCCGAGTTTGGCGAAAATCCTACTGAGGTGCCACTCCACGGTGCGCGGACTGATGAAGAGATGACCCGCGATTTCGGAGTTCGTGTAGCCTTCGCCCGCCAGCCGGGCGATGTAGGTCTCCTGCCGTGTCAGCGTTGCGGTCGTACGCTCGCCGTCGTCTTTCGGCATGGTCTCGCCCGCGGCCCGGAGCTCCCGGCGTGCCCGCTCGGCGAAGCCGTCGGCTCCCATGCGGCGGAACCGCTCGTAGGCGACCCGCAATTCGTTGCGCGCGTCGGCCCGGCGGTTCGCCCGGCGCAGCCACTCGCCGTAGATCAGGTGCGTGCGCGCAGCCATGACCGCCAGGGGTGACCGCTCCAATTCTCTTATCGCGGTGTCGAACTCGTGCTCGGCCGCTGGGCCGGTGGTCGTCAGTGCTCTGGCCCGCGCCGCGTATCCCAGTGCGGTGGCGGTTCCGGTCGCCTCGGCGCGCTCGGCCACCTGTGCGGCCGCCGTTTGCGCGGTGCGCATGTCGCCGGACCGGGCGGCGGCCTCGACCATTTCGGTGAGCAGATGGCCGTACATCCCCACGTCGTCGTAGTCCAGTGCCGCCGTGCACACCGCGAGGGCTTCCTCGTATTGACCGAGCCCGTTGTGCAGGATGGCCAGCGCGAAGAGGACGACGGTGACCTCGCTGCCTTCCCCTCTGGCCGTCGTGTCCTCGATCGTGCTTCGAGCGAGTTCTCTGCCGAGTTCCTCTTGTCCGCGGCAGGCGGCGAGATAGGACTGGATGGACCGGTGTGGCGGCGCCCCGGTTGCAGCCGAGATCGCGTCCGACTGCTCGAGCAGATCCGCCGCCTGTGCGAAATCGCCGGCGGTGACGCAGACCCCCGCATAGGTGGTCAGCGCTGCGGGCAAGATGGTCAATTCCCCCGCGGCGCGGAGAAGCTCGAGTTGGCGAGCGTTCAACGAGCTGTAGATGTCCTGATCGAACAGATCGAGCAGCACGCGCAGGGTGATGTCGTGTGACCGCGGATCCGCTACGCCGGCCTCGTCTTCCTTCAGGTACTGGTCGATGGCACGTTGCAGTACCGGCGCGGCGGCGGCGTGCCCTTCGGTGAGGCGCAGGATGAGTCCGTCGAGAAACAGATCGGCGGCCTTGAGCGGGCCGGAAGGTGCCGGAGCCAGTCGCGCCGCGGCGGCGATCGCCGCCGCGGAGGACTGCTCATCGGTGGCGAGACGGCCGACGATCATCGCCGCCACCAGTGCGTCGAGGTAGGTGTCGCGCGCGAGCACCGGATCGAGCGCTCCGAGTTTTTCGGCGGCCGCCAACAGCAGTGGGGGTGCGTCTCGTCCCCGCTGGGTGGTGAAGGCGATCTTGGCGCGCAGCAGATCGACTCGCGCGCTGAGGAGTTCGTCGTCAGCGGCCGCTATGGTCGCCAGCAGCCGGGTTGCTGCCTCAGCGTCACCGGCGTCCAACTTGGCCAGGGCAGCGTCGAGTGCCCGCTCGGCCCGCCGAAGGGGGTCCGGGGTCAGCTCGACGGCATAGGCCAGAAATGCCGCGGCGGCGGCCGCTCCGGCGCGGCGGCGGGCGTGCTCGGCGCACTCCAGGAGTTCCACGGCCACGCTCTCGTCAGGTGCGGTCGTGGCGTGGGCACGATGCCAGGCGCGGTGCTCGGCTGCTGCGGGACCCGCGATGACGGCGGCCAACGCGGCATGTACCCGTCTGCGTTCGGCAACGGACGCGTGGCGGTAAACGGCTGAGCGGACCAGCGGATGGCGGAAGCGTAACCGCGGTTCGACGGTGATCAGGCCGCTGCGCTCCGCAGGAGTACTGGCATCGGCATCGAGGCAGAGCTGTGCGGCTGCGTCCCACAGCCATCCCGGGTTGCCGGTCGGCTCCGCCGCCGCGATGAGCAACAGGGTTCGCGTCGACGGCGGCAGCTCGCGCAGACGCTGGTCGTATTCCTGCTCGATCCGTCTGGTGACCGACGACGCAGCCGCCAGTCCGTACCCGCCTGCCAGCACGGCGGGTGCCATGGCATGCCGAAGTTCGAGAAGAGCCAACGGATTTCCCTCGGCCTCGGCCAGGATGTTGGCTCGGACGGAATCGTCCAATTGGCCCGGCATGACCTCCATGAGCAACGTGTTGGCGTCGGCGTGGCTGAGGCGGCGCAGATTCAGCTCGGGTAGGGCCGCCAACTCCGGTGGAGCGCCGGGCGTGCGGGTTGCGAAGATCATGACCACCGGGTCGGCGAGAAGCCGGCGCGCGGCGAAGCTCAACGCCTGGAGCGAGGCACGGTCCACCCACTGTGCGTCGTCGATCACGCAAACGGTCGGCCGCTCCGCACCGGCCTCTCCGAGCAGCGTCAGCACGGCCAGGTTCACCAGCAGCCGGTCCGGTGCGGTGCCGTCGTGCAGACCCAGCGCCACCCGCAGGGCGTTCCTCTGCGGGGCCGGTAACCGGTCCAGGTGGGCAAGGATCGGGCCGCACAACTGCTGCACGCCTGCGTAGGCGAGCTCCATCTCCGATTCCGCACCGCTGATCCGGATGGTGCGGACGTCGTTGGCCTTGGTGAGTGCGTCGGCGAGCAACGCAGTCTTCCCGATGCCGGCTTCGCCGTGGATGACGAGGATGCCGCTCTCACCCGCGCGGACGTGGTCGCACAGCTGGGCGAGTCGGCGCTGTTCATCGTGGCGTCCGACGAGTGTGCTGCCGCCCATGCCGGTGATCTTGACATGTCGGCCGGCTTCCAGCGACAGAAGCCGAAAACGCGGCGGTACCCCCGGGGGCCCACCTGTTTTCAGCCGCCCCGGGGTTTCCACGGGGTGGGCAGGGCCTCGTCCGAGTGTGTGATCACTACACCGAGTCAACACACGCGAAGGGGTCAAACGATGGCCAGCACCGTCCACGAGGTCACCTACGACCTGCTCCGAACATTGGGTTTGACCACGGTATTCGGCAACCCCGGTTCCACCGAACAGACTTTTCTGCGGGACTTCCCGGACGACTTCACGTACGTGCTCGGCTTGCAGGAGGCCTCGGTGCTGGCGATGGCCGATGGCTTCGCCCAATCGACCGGGCAACCCGCCCTGGTCAATCTGCACACCGCAGCGGGCACCGGCAACGCGATGGGCAGCCTCGTCGCGGCGTACCGGGCGAATACACCGCTGATCGTCACCGCCGGCCAACAGACGCGGGAAATGTCTTTGTGCGACCCGTATCTGAACAATCCCGACGCCACGATGATGCCGCAGCCGTGGGTCAAGTGGGCCTATGAGCCCGCGCGCGCCGAGGATGTCCCCGCGGCATTCATGAGGGCCTACGCGGTGGCCACCCAACCGCCGGCCGGTCCGGTGTTCCTGTCCATTCCGCTCGACGACTGGAACAAACCGGCGCTGGGCGCCGCGGTGGTCAGAACGGTCAGCCGGCGGGTCCAGCCGGACACCGAACGGCTGACCGAATTCGCCGACCGGATCAGCCGGGCCAAGCGGCCCTTGCTGGTGCTGGGGCCCGAGGTGGACCGAGCGGGTGCCTGGGATGCGGGCGTCGCCTTCGCCGAGAAGTTGCGCGCCCCGGTCCGCGGCAGCGCACTGTCGGACCGCTGCTCGTTCCCGGAAGATCACCCCCTCTACCGCGGTCCGCTTCCGCTGACCATCGCGGGGGTCAGCGACGCCCTCGCCGGGTACGACCTGGTGATCGTGATCGGTGCGCAGGTGTTCCGGTACTACCCCTACGTCGCCGGGGACTACCTGCCCGAAGGCACGGCCGTACTGCAGGTCACCGCCGACCCGCACCTCGCCGCGACCGCACCGGTGGGTGACAGCCTGATCGGCGATCCACGCGTGGTGCTCGAACAGCTACTGCACCTGGTTCAGGACCCGGCGGACCGAGAGCCTCCCGCGAGTCCGGCCAGGACGCCCAGTGCCGACCTTCCCATGGCCTCCTCGCCACTGGCGTCCAACGACGTGTACGCGGCGCTCAGCGCGGTCAAGCCCGAGGACGCTGCGGTCGTCATGGAGTCGACCTCCACGTTGGCCGACCTGCTCACGTGGTGGCCGACCCGGCGTCCGGGCAGCTTCTTCGCCACCGGAAGCGGTGGCATCGGCTGGGGAGTGCCGGCGGCGGTGGGGATCGCCCTCGGGGATCGGGCCCGTGGGGTGCAGCGGACTGTTGTCGCCTCGATCGGTGACGGTTCGTTCCAGTACTCGATCCAGGCCATCTGGACGGCGGCACAGCACAAGCTTCCCGTGGTGTTCGTGGTTCACCGCAACGGCGAGTACGCCATCCTCAAGTCGTTCGCGCTGCTGGAGGAAACGCCCGGCGTCCCCGGACTGGACCTGCCTGGGCTCGATATCGGAGCCTTGGCAACGGGTTTCGGATGCCGAACGGCGACAGTGGATGGCACGGAGGGCCTCATCCGCGAGTTCAAGGCCGCCCTGGCGGCCGACGGGCCCACGGTCCTGGTGGTGCCGACCCAGCCGCAACTGCCATTTTTGGGGTGAGAGATGCCGGTCTACACCTGCACGACAGTGCGATCGACGTTGAGCGCGGACACCAAAGCCGACCTCGCGGCGGAAGTCACCCGCATCCATTCGATGATCAATCACGTTCCGGGCACGTACGTCAACGTCGTCTTCCACGAGCTCGCCCCAGACGAGGTCTATACCGGTGGGCATCCCGCCCAGCCGCTGCTGATCAACGGATGGGTCCGCACGGGCCATCCCGAAGCCCAAAGCAGCCAGTTGGTCGCGGAAATCGCTGCTGCCGCGACGCGGGTCACCGGCGTCCCCGCCGAGCGGGTGCTGGTGGTCATCCAGAACAGCCCGGCACATTTCGCGATCGAAGGCGGCCGGGTGTTGCCCGCCCCCGGGGAAGAGGAAGCCTGGCTGCGCGAGCAGAAGGACACCGACTGACATGTCGAGAACCGCTGTGCAGATCGAACGGTTCGCGGCGGCCGCCGCCGCCCACGCCGATGTGACCACCGACCTGGGCACGCTCGCCGAACGCGGCCGCGACTTCTGGGGTGTCGGGGGAGTGGCGGACCTGCTGTTGCGCCCGCACGGCCGGGACGCCATCGCACCGATCATGCGGCTGGCCGCCCGACACACGGTCGCGATCGTGCCGCGCGGTGGAGCGTCGAACTGTTCGGGCGGCATGATGCCGACCGCGGGGCGGGCACTGCTCGATCTGTCCGGTCTCGATCAGATCTTGCACATCGATATCGAGAATCGTTGTGCCCGTGTAGAGCCTGGTGTGATCAACGCCGACCTGCAAGCGGCGCTGGCCCCACACGGCTTGTGCTTCTCGCCCGATCCCGTGTCGGCGCACCTGGCCAGCGTGGCCGGCAACATCATCGAAAACGCCGGTGGACCGCACGCGTTGAAGTACGGGGTCACCTACAACCACGTCCTGAGCGTCGACGTCGTCCTGCCGGACGGTTCGGCAGTCACCTTCCGCGCCGACGACGACGGCCCCGATCTGCTCGGTGTCCTCATCGGCTCGGAAGGAACCCTGGGGATCATCACCGAAGCCACGGTCGCGCTGCGGCCGGTCGCCGAGGTCACCCACAGTCTGATGGGTGCGTTCGCCAGCGCCCGGGAAGCCGCCGATACCATCGCGGCGATCATCGCCACCGGTGTGGTGCCCGCCGCGGTCGAGTGGTTGGACAGAGCGGGAATCGCTGGGCTGCAACAGTTCTATGAAACCGGCTATCCACTGGACGCGGATTCCATCGTGCTCATCGATGTCGACGGGACCGCAGCGGAGGTGGCGCACGAGCAAGCGGTCGTGGAACGGGTGTTGCGCGCACGGGCAACCGAGGTGCGGGTCGCCGAGAGTGCGCCGGACCGCGACGCGCTGTGGTACGGCCGGCTCAACGCCCCCAACTCGGTGGTGCAGAGCGGCAGAGGCTTTTTCATCGGTGATGTCACGGTGCCGCGCGACCGAATCCCGGAGATGCAGGAAGCCATCCAAACCACCGCGGCACGACACCGCGACGGGTTGTTGTTCATCGCGGTGTGCGGGCACGCCGGTGACGGCGACCTCCACCCCACGACGTTCTATGACAAGGACAACCCGCTGGCTGCGTCCGCCCTGGAGGCAGCCAACAACGAGATCATCGAAGCTGCATTGCAATTGGGTGGGACGATCACCGGTGAGCATGGTGTCGGAACCGAGAAGATCCCGTTCATGACCAAGCGCTTCACCGACGTGGAGATCGCCGCGCAGCGGGCTATCAAGACTGCGTTCGATCCCGCCGGACTGCTCAATCCCGGGGTGATGCTGCCGGACCGTACTCCTGACGACCCCGACGCCACTGCCTTCACCGCCGCAGTCCGTGCCGCTCTCAAGAAAGAACTGGTCCCCGACCCCGACGCTCCGCTCACCACCGGTGACAACACCGACATGACGGCCAACCTCGGCAACCTCAGTCTGGTTCTCGGCGCGGACGCCGTGATCGAGTCGGTGAACCGCTATCTCGACGAGCACGGCATCACCTGTAGCGCGATTCCGCGCGCAGGCGCAGAGCGCACCGTCGGCGAACTCGTCGCCACCGCAACCGGCGCCGAGCGCGACCGCATCAGGCACGCTCTTCTCGGTGCCGACGTCACCGTGGTCGACGGACACCGCCCCGCCAGATTCGGCGCCGAAACCATGAAGGATGTCGCCGGATACGACACCAAGCGGCTCTATATCGGTGCGCGCGGTGCGTTCGGCGCGTTCCGGACGTTGATTTTCAAGGTCAGCGTCAAGATCTGACTTTGGGAGAGGCTCGCGGCGACCGGCGAACCGGGATCAAACGCCCTGCGGCTGGACATCCTTCGTGGGGTGTGGGCTGGTCTTCTGGTCGGCATTCGCCGGGGCCTGCACATCCTGCTGCCGGGGGCACGGGGCCGACCACCCGTGGTAGCCGAGTGCCACGCTGATGGCGGAGTACACCGCGGCCTCCGTCCACATGTAGCCGACACCCCAGCGCCTGCCCAAGAACACCGGTTCGCTGATGATGCCGCGCCGGGTGGCCACGGCGTAGGCGGCGTGCGCGTACGCCAATGCGGCGAACGATCCCGACAAGAACTTGCTGACTTCGCGGTTCATAATTGACTCCTTCTGCTATCGACACGACTCGCATGAGTGGTCGTCGACCATCTGCCGCCACCAGGGTTTTCGACGGCCAGTTCAGTTTCGAACCGGCCGGCGCCGGTGACTAGGGACTAAGGTCCCGGGCGGGCGGTGCCGAGCGGGGTCTGTCGGCCCGCATACGGCGGCCCTATGACTCTGCCCCGGGGCGATGAGCATTTCTACGGTGATCCGATGGGCGACGCACAGAGCTCGCCATACGATCCGGAGGAACGGCACCATGAAGGCTCTCAACATAACGGCATTGTCGGTGCTGACCGCGGCCGGTTCTGTCGCGACGGTTGCGCTGCTCACCCAATCGGCACCCGCCGGTGCCGATACCCCGGCGGTCGGAAGCGATTGTGCATCCGCTCAGATCGGTGATGCAGCAACGGGACCCGATGGAGCGGCACTGCGCTGTATGGCCGACGACCAAGGCAAGATCCATTGGCTTCCCGACACGCATGCGGTCTCCACTATCGCAGATCTGCAAGCTTCCGGTTACTCCGTGACCGTTGATAGGTCCGGGAATTCGCCGTTGATCGATTGCAAGGTGGTCGAGGTCCACAATCCGATGACCGTCACGTCGACGAACTATGGAGGCACGTCGCCGGGCGGCCCCGGCTCCCATGGTGACAAGCACCAAACCACCATCGTCGTCAGCAAGACCATAGACGTCACCCTGGACTGCACGGGCGGCTAGCTAAACCGTCCATCACGAGCGTCTGGTCGAATGCGCTCCGCGAATCATGGTTTTGTCGATCATCGGTTAGCGGCGCGGCGAAGATCGCCGAAGTGGCCGGTCAATTGCCGCATTAAGCGGGTCAAATCGCTACGAACAATTTCAACACAAGTTTGCTGAGGGCTGTGTATGCTGCTCGTGCAGCAAACTTTAGTTTGCTTCCCTCATTGTATTGAATCCAACCGAAGGGGGAGCGGTGGACGCTCTGAGCAATGTTCGTGACCGGATGACACCGATGGTGGCGCTGACCGGCGCCGTGGCGATCGCGGCGGCGGGCGCCGTGGCGGCGCCGCCGGCGCTGCGGGCCACCGAGCACATCACCCCCGCGGTGGTGCGCGAGGTGAAGTCCCTCCCAGTCGAACTGGCGGCCGTCAACTTCTTCGCACCGTATTACGCGATGCCTGCCGGCCCGGCCGGAACGGCCATCACGGTTCCGCTGTACGTCGTGACCTTGGCCGTGGACAACGTCGTCAAGGGCACGACTCAACTGCTCACCAACCTCAATGTGGACAAGCGGCTGGCGCAGCAGCCGGTCGTGCTGACACATTCGCTGGTGTTCCCGATCGCCACCGGAGCACAGATCGCCCTGGCCAGCGGTCTGGACGGAACATACGTCTACGGCAAATTCACTCCAGCCCAGGCACTGAACTTCTTCACCAACGCCGTCAAGGCCGCCATCGACGGCTTCATCGCCGCGGAGAAGGCGTTGTTCACCCCGCCGGCCCTGACGGCCAAGACGGCACCCCAGGATGTCGCCTCGCCGGCGATCGCGGAGGTCAACCGGACGGTGACGTTGTCCACCGCGTCGGCAGGCGTGACGCCGAAAACGGCACCCAAGCACAGCGCCGCAACCCCGACCGATGCGGCGCCGGAGCCATCGACCGCGGCGACGGGGGACACCGAGAAGGCAACGGGCGACACCGAGAAAGCCGAATCCTCCGCATCGCAGACCCCGACGGTCAAGAAGCCCACGTGGAAGCGGCCCACCTTCAAGCTGCCGACCCTCAAACTGCCGACCTTCAAACTGCCGGCTCCCAAGAAGGCCACCACCGCCGGCACGGCGGATACCGACACCACATCGTCGGCGCCGAAGGCCGACACCGGGTCGAAAGACGCCGGCTCCGAAAGTTCTTCGAAGTAGCCGCATTCCGGACTCGGGCAGCGCAAGGCGCTGCCCGAGTCCGTTCCGTCAGCGGATCAGCGTTGCGCGGCCGGCTTCGATGGCTTCCTGCATGCCCCTGGTCGCCAGCGCGTCGGCCAACTCGTTGTCGCCCACTCCCGAATGGCCTTTCACCCAGAACCATTCGACCTCGTGCCGTGCGCACGCCGCCTGCAGCCGCTGCCACAGATCGACGTTCTTCACCGGCTCCTTGGCGGCGGTCAGCCAGCCGTTGCGCTCCCAGCCCAGCACCCACTTGGTGATTCCGTTGCGCACGTAGGTGCTGTCGGTGTAAAGGTGCACCGGCACGGGGCGGGTCAACGCCTCCAACGCCATGATGGGCGCGGTCAGTTCCATCCGGTTGTTGCTCGTCTGGCCGGCGTCGCCGCCGCACATCTCGCGGACGTGCTCGCGATGCCGCAGCACCGCGCCCCAGCCGCCGGGACCCGGGTTCGGCCGGCATCCGCCGTCGGTGTGGATGATCACGGGGTGGGTCACCCGTCGAGCTTAATTCGCGAGATCATCGCCGTCCGAACCGACATTCCGAGCGCGCGGTGATCGAGTGTGGTGATCCGGCGTCCCGGCTGCACCGCGTCCTTGACCGGGGTGGCGCGCTCACCGAAGAACGCGGCGGTCGCGTCGATATCGGCGACGACGTAGGTGATGCCCCACAGCGATGACGGTCCGTCGCCGGCGGCCCCCGGCGTGCCGACCACCTCGATGATCACCGCTCCGAAGCGGAAGAAGATCTGACGGATCGGCCGGCCACCGAGTTCGCCGTCGCGTTCGCGGCGCGGCTGCTCCCCGATCGATGCCAATGCCGCGACGGTCCGCCGCAGATCGGGGGAGGCCACCACGATGTGGTCGATCGCGGTGACGCCGTTGGCGTGTGCGGCCGGATCCGCGGGTGCGGCGTCCGAGCGTCGGGTCGCGATGCCGTCGAGGGTTCCGTCGTCTGCGATACCGCGCAAAGACCATCCGAGGATGCCGCTGCCCTTGTCACGCCCGGCCAGTCGGATGCGAACCCCGCCCACGCGGCTGATGTCGCCGGGATCGACCCTGAACCCCGATCGGGCCCACGCCTCCGGTGGATCGGCCACCTCGATTTCGTCGACGGTCATGTCTCGATTCTGCAGGTCATTGCCCAGTCACAGACCACCAGGTGTGATTCGCCGAATCCGGTTTTCCCTGGTCTTGGCGTGGATATCGTGTGGTGATCCATCCGGGTGACCCGAGGGAGGATCATGAAGCTCACCTATCGCGCGGCAGGGGTGGTGGCACTGGCGGTCTCGCTGGGCGCCATGGGTGCCGGCACGGCATCGGCGATCGACAACATCAAGCCGTTCGGGCAGCAGGAAATCATCGACAGTGGGGGATCGGCGATCGGCTACACCGTTTCCGGTCTGCGGCCGAGTTCGGACGCGATCCCGTACCCGGTTGCCGGGCAGTTGTACGAGGCCACGGTCACCGTCGATGCGGTGCGGGGTGCGGTCAGTCCCGTCGTGCCCTTCTTCAATGCGCGCGCCGAGAACGGCGCCAGCTACCGGGTGCTGGCCAACGTCTTCACGCCGCAGGGGCTCAGTGGCGGAACCGTGCTTCCGGGCGAAAGCTCCACGGGCAAACTGTATTTCGATGTCGTCGGCGACGCGCCCAACAGCGTCGTCTATAACAACGGCGAGCACGATCTGCTCGGCTGGGTCCGGGTGGACGGGGCCCCGGATATGACGCCGCCGCCCGGGAGCGATTTCTCGTCCGAGCTGGTACCGGCGCCTGCCGAGAGCGTCGTGCCCGGATCCACCGGCCCGGACTTCACCAGTCCCGGTGTGACCGCCCCGGATCAGAACGGTTTGGACGAGATCACCGCCATCGAGGGGCCGAACGAGGGCACGCACGCCGAAGCGGGGCATCACTAGATCATCGGGCCTGCGCCGTCGCGGACCCGTTGTTAGTCTCCGCGTGTGAATCGCCTGTACGCGGTGCCCGCGGCCGCCGTCCTCGCCTTGCTCGGTGCCACGGCCGTTGCCACCGCGGAACCGGGCGACGCGGTGGTCGCCCTCGGCAAGTGCTACGACCCGGAAAAGGTCGTGCTGCAGCAGCCCGCGACATTCGACTACAACTGCGATGGCACCGGCGTGCTGCACGACATGGTGTGGACCTCCTGGGGTGTGGACGGTGCCCGAGGCGCCGGCACCGACAGTTCGGTGCAATGTCAGCCCAACTGCGCGCAGGGCACCCGGCTGGTGAATCCGGTTGTGGTGCATGCCTGGAATCCCCAGCCGGCCAAGGATGCGGCCTGCCCGGCCGATGTCCGGTACTTCACCGACCTCACCATCGCCTATCCGCAAGGGGCGCCGCCGTGGATCACACCGGGCACCGAGTGGTCGGCCGGCACCGATTTCGTCACCGTCGACGGGGCGCCGGCCGTGCACTTCTCCGGGCTGTCACCGCTGTGCGCGTAGACCGGGGAGTGGCAGCGCGGCGCCGTCGGTGCCATCGTGGTTCCCATGAGTAGTCCAGATTCGCCCGAAGAGACCGCAGGCCTGTACAGCGTGGACGACGACGATCAGCTGCCCCAGGAGGACACCCTGCTCGATCGCGGTGTCGACGATCTGCTCGACGAGGGCTACTCGCCGCCGGAGAAGTGGCAGGAGCCCCGCGATCACGACACGCTCGACGAGTTCCTGGCCGCCGAGGTGCCCGACCCGGCGATGGTGCTGGACGACGACTACGTCCCCGACGAGCAGGCCGGCGACGACGAGGTGGGCGACGTGCGCTCCGGTCGGCTGGTGGCCCCCGACGAAGGATTCGGTGTCGACGACGAGAAGGATCTGATCGGCACCGACGTCGGGATCGACGGTGGGGCGGCCTCCGCGGAGGAAGCCGCCGTGCACGTCATCGACGACTGACGGCGCGAGCGTCCCCGAAATGCCGGGGATCGCGGCGCGTCACTGTGCAGACAGGGCCGCTCGGCGACGAGTGGTGCGCTGCAGGGCGACGGAGAGCGTCAGCACCGCCAAGCCGGCCAGCGTCAGCAGGGCGCCCGCCGCCGCGGGAGCGGTGTAGCCGTAACCCGCGGCGATCACCACACCGCCGATCCACGCACCGGTGGCGTTGGCGATGTTGAGCGCCGAGTGGTTGAGCGCGGCGGCCAGCGTCTGGGCGTCGTGCGCCACGTCCATCAGCCGGGTCTGCAGGGCGGGCCCGATCGCCGATCCCGCGGCGCCGATGAGGAACAGACCCACCAGTGCGGTCCACGGGTTGTTAGCGGCCAGCACGAACAGGGCCAGCACCACGCCGAGCGCGCTGATGGACAGGTACAGCCCGCGGACCACCGAGATATCGGCCATCCGGCCGCCGGCCAGGTTGCCGATCACCATCCCGAGCCCGAAGGCCATCAGCGCCAGCGGGACCAGGGCGCGCGGCAGCCCGGCGACGTCGGTCATGGTGGTGGCGACGTAGGTGTACACGGCGAACATGCCGCCGAAGCCCACCATCCCGACCAGCAAAGCCAGCCACACCTGAACCCGGCGCAGCGCGCCCAGCTCGGTGAGCGGGCTGGTCACGTGCATGGAGCGCAGGTTGGGCACCCAGAACCAGATGGCGGTCAGGGTCACCAGCCCGATGGCCACCACCAGGCCGAAGGCGCTGCGCCAGCCGAAGTGCTGCCCGAGGGCCGACGCGACGGGCACGCCCACCACGGTCGCCACGGTCAGACCGGTCAGCACGTGGGCGACGGCCTTGGCCCGGTTCTGCGGGCCCATCAGGTGCGCGGCCACGAGTGCGGCGATGCCGAAGAAGGCGCCGTGCGGGATGCCCGCCACGAACCGGGCGGCCACCAGCGTGCCGTAGCTCGGGGCGAACACGCTGGCCAAGTTGCCCAGCGTGAAGAGCGTCATCAAGGCCAGTACCAGCGTCTTGCGGTTCACCCGGGCCGTCAGCGCCGCGATGAGCGGGGCGCCGATCACCACGCCGAGGGCGTACGCGGAGATGACATGCCCGGCGGTCGGCTCGGAGACGTGCAAGCTCGCGGCGATATCGGGCAGCAGGCCCATGGCCACGAACTCCGTGGTGCCGATGCCGAAACCGCCCAGCGCCAGCGCGAAGACGGCCAGCCAGCGCACGGTCGGATCGGGTGCGACGACGGACGGTGGCCGGTGCGGCCGGGCGATGGATCGGGTCACGTGACCAGCGTAGGGCCACTTAGGCCGCGCAGCCAACTGACTTTTGTCTATATCGGGTCAAAGTGGCGCAACTTACGTTTTCGGTGTTCAATCGGGTCATGGCCACCGCCGGCGACGTCTTCACCCTGATCAGGGAGCGGGGTGAAACCACGCGCGCCGACATCACCGCCGTCACGGGACTGTCCCGGACCGCGGTGGCCGCCCGCCTCGCGGCCCTCATCGACGCCGGGCTGGTGCTCGAAGGCGAGCAGGCACCGTCGACCGGTGGCCGGCCGGCCATCCCGGTCAGCTTCAACACCCACGCCGGCGTCGTGCTGTCGGTGGCCGTCGGGATCAGCCGGACCCGGCTGGCGGTGTGCGACCTGGCCGGAACGATCCTGCGGCTGTCGGATATCGATCAGGAGGTGGCCCTGGGCCCCGACGATCTGATGCCCGACGTGGTCAAGGGTCTCGATGTGCTGCTCGAGGACCACCCGTCGGCGACGGTGTACGGGATCGGGCTGAGTCTGCCCGGCCCGGTCGACCGCGAGCGCGGCTGCAGTCGGGATTCACCGATCCTGCCGGGCTGGGACCGGGTGGCCCTGCGGCCGTACTTCGCCGAGCGGTTCGACGCGATCCCGGTGATCCTGGGCAACGACGCCAACGCGATCGCGCTCGCCGAGCGGGGCGGCGAACTCGAAGGCCACAGCGACCTGCTGGTGCTCAAGGCTTCGACCGGGCTCGGTGCCGGCATCATCGCCGGCGGTGCCCTGCAGCGCGGTGCCTCCGGCGCCGCAGGTGAATTCGGGCACAACAAGATCGCCGCGGCCAAGGGGCGTCCCTGCCGGTGCGGCGACACCGGATGTCTGGAGACCGTCGCGGGTGGCTGGGCCATCGTGCACGAGTTGCAGCAGCGCGGTTACACCGTCCGGCACCTGCGCGACGTGATCGAGCTGGCCATCGGCGGCGACCCCGAAGCCCGCCGGATGATCCGCGACAGCGGGCGGTACGTGGGCGAGGGCATCGCCCCGGCGGTGAACCTGCTCAACCCCAAGGTGCTCGTCATCACCGGCGATATGGCCGGCGCCTACGACATCTTCGTCGCGGGCTTGCGAGAAGCGTTGTACGGCAACGCAACCACGATGGCCACCCGGGAACTCGAAGTGGTGGCCTCCGCGTACGGCGGCACGGCGGCGCCGGTTGGCAGTGCCGCCATGGCGCTCGACGAGGTGCTCAGCGCGCGCGCCGTCGACGCGCTCGTCGCCCGCTGACTCAGCCCGGCAGCTGCGTCTGTTGGTACAGCGCGAGTTTCCAGCCCGCCTCGGTGCGGTGATAGACGCTCGACATCGCTCCCACGAACGCGGGCTCGGGACCGTCGCGATAGCCGGTGCCGGTGTAGACCAGGGCGGCATTGTCGGCGTCGATCGCGATACAACGTACGTCGCTGATGTCGTACGCCCGCCACGGTGGCGATTCGGACAGGGCGGCCACCACCGTGTCGCGGTCCATCACCATGCCGTTGGCCAGCACCATGACCGCATCGGGCAGCATGATCGCCCCGTAGAAATCAGAACCCGTGGCATTGCACAGGGATTCCCAGCCGCTGCGTTCCAGTTCGAGCAGCCGGTTCCTCAACTCGTCCGTCATGCCGTGGGGATACCCCGATCAGCCGTTGGCCTTCGCGATGACGTTCTCGGCGAACCACTCCAGGTTGCGGATCTTGTCGTCCAGCGGCTCGGTGTCCTCGCCCATGATGTAGGGCACCCGGAAGCCGACGATCACGTCGGTCACGCCCTTGTCCTCGAGGCGCTTGATGCCGTCCAGGGAGAATCCGTCGATCGAGATGACGTGGATCTGGAACTCGTCGGCCTGCCCGATGCGCTCCTCGGTTTCGCGGTACTGCTGCAGCTTCGCCAGCAGCGGGTCGAGCTCCTCTGGGTCGCCGCCACCGTGCATCCAGCCGTCGTTGCGCGCGGCGCGCCTGAGGGCGGCGTCGGCATGCCCGCCGACCAGGATGGGCACCGGCTTGGTGGGTGCGGGCGTCATCTTGATGCTGGGGATGTCGTAGAACTCGCCGTGGTATTCGAAGTAGTCACCCGAGGTGAGGCCGCGGATGACGTCGATGCACTCGTCCATCCGCTTGCCGCGCTTGGCGAACGGCACACCCATGATCTCGTAGTCCTCGGGCCACGGGCTGGTGCCGACGCCCAGGCCCAGCCGATTGCCGAACAGTGCGGCCAGGGACCCGGCCTGCTTGGCGACCAGCGCCGGCGGCCGGATCGGCAGCTTCAGCACGAAGATGTTGAAGTGCAGGTTGGTGGTGACGGCCGATAGTGCGCCGATGAGTGCGAACGACTCGATGAAGGACTTGCCGTCCAGGAATTCGCGGTTGCCGTCCGCGGTGTACAGATACTTGGAGTCCGACACCTCGGGGTAGGCGATGCTGTCCGGAATGGTCATGGCGTGATAGCCGGCCGCATCGGCGGCTTTGGCGAGCGGGATGTAGTAGCTCGGGTCGGTCATGGCTTCCGCATATGTGAACCGCATGAGCTGATATTAGAACGTGTTCTAGTTCTGTGGGTCGGATTGGGGCAGGGCATGATGTGCGCGTGCCCGCCGCTTGGCTCACTCGCAACGTCCGCGTGCTGTCCGCGGTGTCCTTCCTGCAGGACACCGCCAGCGAGTTGCTGTATCCGTTGCTGCCCATCTACCTGACCACCGTGCTGGGCGCGCCGCCCGCGGTGGTCGGTGCGATCGAGGGCGCGGCCGAAGGCGCGGCGTCGCTGACCAAGCTGGCCAGCGGCCCACTGGGGGACCGGTTCGCCCGCCGCCCGCTGATCGCCACCGGGTACGGCATGGCGGCCCTCGGCAAGATCATGGTGGCGGCGTTCGCGTCCTGGCAGGGTGTCCTCGCAGGTCGGGTCGTCGACCGGCTGGGTAAGGGGCTGCGCGGCGCACCGCGTGACGCGCTGCTGGTGGTCGACGTCGACGACGCGCACCGCGGCCGGGTGTTCGGTTTCCACCGCGCCATGGACACCTTCGGGGCGGTCATCGGACCGCTGATCGGGCTGGCGGGTTACGAGCTGTTGGACCATCAGATCGCGCCGTTGCTGTGGGTGGCCGCGGTGCCGGCCATCCTCAGCGTGGCGCTGGTGTTCCTGTCTCGGGAGCGCAAGCGCCCGGCGCGCGCGGCGCGGCCGCCGATCTTCGCGCACGTGAAAGATCTGCCGGGTCGGTACTGGCGAACCGCGAGTGTGCTCGTTGCGTTCGGAATCATCAACTTTCCCGACGCACTGTTGTTGCTGCGGCTCAACGAGATCGGTTTCTCGGTCGTCGAGGTGATCCTGGCTTACGTCGGTTACAACGCCGTCTACGCGCTGAGCAGCTATCCGGCCGGGGTGCTGGCCGACCGGATCGGCCGGATCCAGGTGTTCGGCATCGGCCTGGTGTTCTTTGCGATCGGTTACGCCGGGTTGGGCCTGACCGACGATCCGGTGGCGGCCTGGCTGCTGATCGGTGTGTACGGACTGTTCACCGGCTGCACCGACGGGGTGGGCAAGGCATGGATCTCGTCGTTGGTCGGCCCGGAAACGCAGGCCAGCGCGCAGGGCGTCTTCCAGGGCGCGAGCGGATTCGCCATCCTGTTCGCCGGGGTGTGGGCCGGGCTGGCCTGGGGTGCCGGTGACGGCCGGGGCACCGTACCGCTGCTGATCTCCGGCGGTGTCGGCGCCGTGTTCGCGATCGCGGTGCTGGTGTTCGGTTACGCGAAGCGGAAGGGCGGCGAGCCCGCGCCGGCGATCTGATAGCCGCCCTGCTGGGAGCGTTCGGCGTACTTGCCCTGCACCGAATTCCCGTCGATCGTGACGGTGACGGCACCGCGCGGGGTCTCGGTGAGCTCGTCGAATACCGTGCCCTGCCAGTGGTATTTCCCGTCGATCGGGTCGAGGTGGCCGGTGAGCCGGACGCGAACCGCCCGCCCGTTCACCGTGGCGGGGCCGTCGTAGACGTCCTCGATGAAGGTCCCGAATTCGCCGTCGCCCTCGTCGAGCCGCTGGGCCGCCGGAACCGTCGCGGGCAGGAATCCGGAACGCCGCCAGACCCGCCGTGCGATCGGGCCGAGCAGGCCGACCTCTTGGAGGAACGCCGCCAGCGGGGCGAAACCGGAGATCTGGGTCTGCTTGCGGTGCGCGGAATTACGCGCCATCCGGCGGGCGGCGCGGGCGTCCAGGCCCACCCTGGCGTACTGCACCTTGTTGGTGAACAGGAAGCGGAAGAACAGGCCGCCTGCACCGTTGAGGTTGCCGATCCAGAACCGCTTCCACCGCGACATCGACTGTGTGCGCTTACGCAGTCCGTCGCGGGCGAACTGGATGTGCCGAGCCTCCTCGGTGACGTGAATCCGCATGAGCCGCTGGACCATCGGCTGTAGTTCGGGGTCGTCCATCATCTGCCGCTGCAGCGAGTCGAAGATCTCCTCACCGATCAGTGCGGCGACCCACAGCACCGAGCCGCGGAAGATGAACGGCAGGCCGTTGATGATGATGCGCTGGTACAGCCGAGGCCGCACCGGTTCGGCCCCCACCTTGGCGATCGCCTTCCCGAACATCACCATGTGCCGGGTCTCGTCGCCCAGTTCGGTCAGTTCGTAATGCGTGGTGCTGGCCGTCGGATCCTGGTGCATCATCTTGCGCAGCAACGCCTGGTTCAGGATGTTCTCGAACCAGATACCGGCCGACAGGGTGTTCACCAGCTCCTGGCGGGACAACTCGATCTGTTCGGCCCGGCTCATCGCCTCCCACAACGGGGTGCCGTACAGCGAGACCACCTTGGGCGGCAGGAAGAACTTGTCCGGGTCCAGCGGCGCGTCCCAGTCGATGTCGACGATCGGGGCGTACGACTTGCGCACCGATCCCTTGAGCAGCCGCTCGGCGAATTCCGCGCGCGTGGTCTGAGTCCTCAGCGAAGCCGTCATCGGTGACGTTCCTTTCGAATCCCGTGAATCGACGCTACGTCCGCCCCGGGCGGGTAGTCAATACCCGAGGTACCGGATACTTGCGGTTCGCCGAAATCGACGAAATGTCCGCACCTACTCGTACTTTGCCGCCCGTTTGCGCAACTGGGCGGTCGGCTAGCCTTCCTGGGTGCGCACCATCCATGTCATCGGTATCGGCGCGGGTGACCCCGACTACGTGACAACACAGGCGATCTCGGCGCTCAACGACACGCAGGTGTTCTTCGCGATGGACAAGGGCGAGACGAAGGACGATCTGGTCGCGCTGCGCCGGCTGATCTGCGACCGGTTCATCACCGAACCCGGCTACCGGTTCGTCGAACTGCCCGACCCGAAACGGGCCACCGACGGTCACTACCGCGACAACGTCGACGAGTGGCATGCCGCCCGGGCCCGGCTGTGGGCGCGGGCCATCGACACGG
The DNA here is from genome assembly GCF_000613185.1 of Mycolicibacterium cosmeticum. Classification (NCBI taxonomy): domain Bacteria; kingdom Bacillati; phylum Actinomycetota; class Actinomycetes; order Mycobacteriales; family Mycobacteriaceae; genus Mycobacterium; species Mycolicibacterium cosmeticum. The sequence continues at coordinate 1,940,817 of NZ_CCBB010000001.1, read as the reverse complement.
AGCTCGGGCCCGACGGTGTCGGGGCCTTTCTGGCCTGGGGCGATCCCTCGCTGTACGACAGCACGCTGCGCATCCTGGAGCGGGTGGCCGAACACGTCGCGTTCGACTTCGACGTCATCCCGGGCATTACCGCCATCCAGGCGCTCACCGCGCGACATCGCATCGCACTCAACGAAATCGGCGCACCGGTGCTGATCACCACCGGGCGTCGGCTCCGCGACCACGGGCTGGCCGAGGACGCGGTGGTGATGCTCGACGGCGAATGCTCGTTCTTGACCTGCCCGCCGGACACTCAGATCTGGTGGGGTGCCTACCTGGGCACCCCGGACGAGTTGCTGGAGTCCGGCACCGTGGGCGAGGTGGGGGAGCGGATCGCGGCGCGCCGCGCCGAGGCCAGAGCACGGCACGGCTGGATCATGGATATCTACCTACTGCGAGGAGCAGGTCGATGACGTCTTTTCTGCTGCGCGCCGCTCTGACCGGGCTGGCGCTGTGGGTCGTGACGCTGTTCGTGTCGGGCATCCGCTTCGTCGGCGGTGACACCACACTGCAGCGGGTCGGCATCATCTTCGTCGTCGCCGTCATCTTCGGTGTGGTCAACGCGGTCATCAAGCCGATCGTGCAGATCATCTCGATACCGCTCTACATCGTGACCCTCGGGCTGTTCCACGTCGTGGTCAACGCGTTGATGCTGTGGATCACGTCGTGGATCACCGAGCACACCACGCACTGGGGTCTGTTCATCGACGATTTCTGGTGGACCGCGATCTGGGCGGCCATCGTGCTGTCCATCGTCAGCTGGCTGCTGTCGCTGCTGATCCGTACGTGAGACGCGCTGTGCCTCAGCCGTGTTCGAGCTGCCAGCAGGCGGCCAGCGCGCGGTAGGCGTCGTGCTCGGCGGCGGCGACCGTCGGCCACAGCCGCTCGGCGGCCTCCCGCTGGGCGGCCGAGCCGCCCACCGCGCCCTGGTACGCGTCGAGCATCGCCATGGCGCGCAACTGCAGATCACGGCGGTCGGCGCGGGCCTGCGCGGTGCTGACGGCCCCGGCGGCCAGGTGCGCGGTGGTGGCCGCGAGCGCCGCGGTGGTGGCCGCGATGGCCTCGGTGATCGGGGCCGGACCGCGTCGATGTATCGCCACGCGGTAGATGAAAAGCGCTGCTGCACAGCCGATCACCGTATCCAGGCCGCGCGCCAGGAGTAGCTGCCCGACATCGGCGACGGGGTGTCCGCCCGCTGCGATGGTCAATGCGATCGGGGTGATGAACACGACGGCGATCGCGTAGTTGCGCACCACGAACATCTCGATGGTGAACTGGAGCGCCGCGATCACCGCGACCAGCCACAGCCCCTGCGGATGCCAGGCCAGGATCAGCCCCGCCAGGCCCAGGCCCAACCAGGTCCCGGCCAACCGCTCGACCCCGCGCTGCACGGTGCGCAGCCAGTCGAACCCCTGATGCAGCATCAGCACCGCCGCGGCCATCGCCCAGTAGGCGTGATCGATGGACAGCGCCGAGGCGACCGTGCCGGCCAGCGCGACCGCGGCCCCGACCCGCCCCGCCAACCGCAGGGATTCCGAGCCCGGCGTGACAGCGCGGCGCAGCAAGGTGAGATTGCCCGGCCGGCCCAGCGGCAGTTCGGGCGCGGTGTCGGCGAATGCCGCGTCGTCGAGCGCCGGTACCGGCTCGCCGCGGTCCACTGCACCCATCGCCGCCGCGAAGACCCGGTGCAGCCGGTGATTCTCCGCGCGCAGCCGCTGTAGCGTGCCGTCTGGGCGAGGTTGGGCGGGCTCGAAATTCACCAACGTCACCCAGGCGTGATGCAGGGCGCGGGCGGCCAGGTGGCGGTCGGTGCCGTCGCCCGATTCGAGGTAGCGCCCCACGGCGGCGCGCGCGGCCTCCACCACCGCGTGCTCCGGGCCGCGTGGCCGCCACAGCGCCCCCACCATGTGCGCCAGCCAGGCGAAGGCTCCGCCGGCGAGCACCAGGGCGCCGATCCGCCACGGGGTCAGGTGGGCGGCGGCCGTCGCGGTGCCCGCCGCGCAGCCGAGCATGAACATGTACGCCCCCGGCGGCCCCACGCTGAGGGCATGGCACACCAGCACCGCCACCATGGCGATGACCGTGATGGTCACCAGCCCGAGCGCGGGAACCTGGGCCGCCCAATCGCCGAGTGCCACCGCGACGGCGAAGCTCAGCGCGATGACCGCCAGGTAGCCCGCGCGGTTGAGGTACGGGCGGCCGCTGCCGTACAACGCGGTGAATCCACCGATGGTGGCGATGAGCCCGGCCGCCGCGTCGCCGAGCAGCCAGCCGACCAACACCGGCACGGCCATGCAGACGCCGGCCCGCAACGCGAACGGCCAACGCCGCGGTGCCGGATTCAGGACCAGCAGGCGACGCAGGATCGACGGCACCTGCCGACCCTATCGGGGGTGTCACACTGGACCCATGCCCGAACTGCCCGAAGTCGAGGCGCTCGCCGATCATCTCCGTCGGCACGCCGTCGGACGGTCGATCACGCGCGTGGACGTGGCGGCCCTGTCGGTGCTCAAGACCTTCGACCCACCGGTCACCGCCCTGCACGGCCAGACCGTGATCGGCGCCGCGCGCTGGGGCAAGTATCTCGGTCTGCAGGCCGGGGAGCTGTACCTGATCACCCATCTGTCCCGGGCCGGCTGGCTGCGCTGGTCCGACAAATTGGCCCCGACGCCGTTGAAGCCGGGCAAGGGACCGATCGCCCTGCGGGTGCACCTCGGAGCCGCCCCGGCGGCGACATCGGACCTGGGAGCCGCCCCGGCGGCGACATCGGGCGGCGGCGTCGGTTTCGACCTGACCGAGGCCGGGACCCAGAAACGCCTCGCGGTGTGGGTGGTCACCGATCCGATGGCCGTCCCGCAGATCGCCGCACTCGGACCCGATGCGCTGTCGCTGGGACCGGCCGACCTTGCCGAGGTGCTGGCCGGGCAGAGCGGCCGCATCAAGACCGTGATCACCGACCAGAAAATCATCGCCGGCATCGGCAACGCCTACAGCGACGAAATCCTGCACGTGGCAAAGCTTTCCCCGTTCGCCACCGCCGGAAAGCTGACGGCCGACCAGCTCGGCGCGCTGCACGACGCGATGGTGACGGTGCTGACCGACGCCGTCACCCGGTCGGTGGGCCAGGGTGCCGCCACGCTCAAAGGTGAGAAGCGTTCCGGGCTGCGGGTGCACGCCCGCACCGGACTGCCGTGCCCGGTGTGCGGGGACACCGTGGCCGAGGTGTCCTTCGCCGACAAGTCCTTCCAGTACTGCCCGACGTGCCAGACCGGCGGCAAGAAACTGGCCGACCGCCGGATGTCCCGGCTGTTGAAGTAGGCCGAGCGCGCGCTGGACGAGTTATCTAACTCGGTTATTCTGCTGCCATGACTCGCCAGAGAATCCTCATCACCGGTGCCAGTTCCGGGCTGGGCGCCGGCATGGCGCGCGCCTTCGCCGCGAAGGGGCGTGACCTGGCCCTGTGCGCACGCCGCACCGACCGGCTGGACGAACTCAAGGCCGAGATCGCCGACAGGCACCCCTACGTCAAGGTGGCGGTCGCCGCCCTCGACGTCAACGACCACGAGGCCATTCCGCGGGTGTTCGGGGCGCTGTCCGACGAACTGGGCGGTATCGACCGCGTCATCGTCAACGCAGGCATCGGCAAGGGCTGGCCGCTGGGCGAGGGTAAGCCGTGGGCCAACAAGGCCACCATCGAGACCAACCTGATTGCCGGGATGGCGCAGATCGAGACCGCGCTGGAGATGTTCAAGAAGACCGGCGGCGGGCACCTGGTGCTCATCTCCTCGGTGCTCGGGAACACCGGTGTGCCCGGCGGTAAGGCCGCTTACTGCGCCAGCAAGGCCGGGATGACCTCACTGGGCGAGTCGCTGCGCGCCGAATACGACAAGGGCCCCATCCGAATCACCGTCGTCGAGCCCGGCTATATCGAGTCGGAGATGACGGCCAAATCCGCCACCACCATGCTGATGGTCGACAACGAGACCGGCGTGCGCGCCATGGTCGACGCCATCGAGAAGGAGAAGGGCCGCGCGGTGGTCCCGAGTTGGCCATGGGCGCCGCTGACGCAGATCATGCGGTTGCTGCCGCCGAAGTACACCAAGCGGTTCGCCTGAATTTTGCCGACCGTCACGTTTAGTCGGTCGTGACCACCGGGTAGTCGACACCACATGATGGTGAAACTGATGAAGATGACGCCCCTACTGTTCACAGGTGCGGCCGCTGCCGGAGCCATCGCGCTTGCCCCGGCCGCGATGGCCGAGCCGATGCCGCCGGCGCCGCCGGCCCCCGGCTGTTACAACCCGGACGGCACCCCGTGTACGCCGTCGGCGGGTCCGCAGGGTGCCGGCGCCGAGGTCCCGGGTGGTCCGGGTGCCCAGGCCGGCGCCGACGGGCACGTCTCGGCCGGTGTGCCCGGCGGCCCGTGGGCCGAGGCCGGCCCCGGCGGCGGGATCGCCTGTGTGCCCGGCGGCCCATGCCGGACCATCGACCTGCCCGGCTGACCCATGTGATTTCGGCGCGCCCGCCCGCGGTCACCGCGGGTAGGCGCGCCGAAATCGCTAAGCGCTGCGGCCTCTTTCGACGCGGTAGCGACGCACCAGGGCGTCGGTCGAGGTGTCGCTCTGCGGCGCCGGTGACGCGTCGCTGGTGAGCACCGGCAGCAGCGCCTTGGCTTGGGTCTTGCCCAGCTCGACACCCCACTGGTCGAACGAGTCGATACCCCAGACGACCCCTTCGGTGAAGACCTGGTGCTCGTACAACGCGATCAACTGGCCGACCACCGACGGGGTCAGTTTGGTCGCCAGGATCGAGGTGGTGGGCCGGTTACCTGGCATCACCTTGTGCGGGACGACGTCTGCCGGCGTTCCTTCGGCGGCGATCTCCTCGGCCGTCTTGCCGAACGCCAACACCTGGGTCTGGGCGAAGAAATTGCTCATCAACAGGTCGTGCATGCTGCCGGTGCCGTCCGCGGTGGGCAGATCGTCGGTGGGCTGGCTGAACCCGATGAAGTCGGCCGGGATCAGCCGCGTGCCTTGGTGCAGCAACTGGTAGAAGGCGTGCTGACCGTTGGTTCCCGGTTCGCCCCAATAGATTTCGCCGGTGCTCGTGGTCACCGCGGTGCCGTCGGCCTGTACCGACTTGCCGTTGGACTCCATGGTGAGCTGTTGCAGATAGGCGGCAAAACGGGACAAGTCATTGGAGTACGGCAGCACGGCCCGGGACTGGGCGCCGAAGAAGTTGTTGTACCAGAGCCCGATCAGGCCGAGCAGTGCCGGCGCGTTCTCGGCCAGCGGCGCGGTACGGAAGTGCTCGTCGACCAGGTGGAAACCGGCCAGGAACTCGGCGAAACGTTCCTTGCCGATGACGGCCATCACGCTCAGCCCGATCGCCGAATCCACCGAGTACCGGCCGCCCACCCAGTCCCAGAACCCGAACATGTTGGCGGTGTCGATGCCGAACTCGTCGACCAGGCGCTTGTTGGTGGAGACCGCCACGAAATGCTTGGACACCGCGGCATCGCCGAGGGCGTCGGTGAGCCAGCGCCGCGCGGCGGTCGCGTTGGTCAGCGTCTCCAGGGTGGAGAACGTCTTCGATGCGACGATGAAAAGCGTTGTGGCGGGGTCGAGTCCGTCGAGTTTGGCCACCAGGTCGGCCGGGTCGACGTTGGACACGAAGCGCGCCGAGATGCCGGCGTCGGCGTAGTGGCGCAGCGCGTCGTACACCATCACCGGTCCGAGGTCCGAGCCGCCGATGCCGATGTTGACGACGGTCGTGATGCGCTGTCCGGTGGCGCCGGTCCACTCACCGGAGCGCAGTCGATCGGTGAACGCGCCCATCGCGTCGAGCACCTCGTGCACATCGGCGACGACGTCCTGACCGTCGACGGTCAACTGCGCCCCGCGCGGCAACCGCAGCGCCGTGTGCAGCACCGCCCGGTCCTCCGAGGTGTTGATGTGCACGCCGGAGAACATCGCGTCCCGGCGGCCCTCCAGGTCAGCGGCCTTGGCCAGATCGACCAGCAAATCGAGGGTTTCGCGGGTGACGCGGTGCTTGCTGTAGTCGATGTAGAGATCGCCGACGGTCAGCGTGAGGTCGGTTCCACGGGCCGGATCCTCGGCGAAGATCTCCCGAAGATTCTTCGACGCGAGCTCGTCATGGTGACGGGTCAGCGAATGCCATGCGGCCGTTGCGGTGATGTCAGCGCTCATTCTTCAGACCTTAGTGCGGCGTGCGTGTCGAGGGTGTACATGATGGATGTATGCGCACCGAACACTTGGCAGAGCTGATTTCCTCCGTGCCCACCGGACTGTGGATCGGCGGTGAGGAGCGCGCCGGCTCGTCGACCTTCGAGGTGCACAACCCGGCGACCGACGAGGTGATCACCTCGGTGGCCGACGCGACACCGGAAGACGGTATCGCCGCACTCGACGCCGCGGCGGCCGTGCAGGCCGACTGGGCCGCCACCCCGGCGCGGGAACGCGGTGAGATCCTGCGCTCGGTGTTCGAAACCATCACGGCGCGTGCCGAAGACGTCGCCACGCTGATGACCCTGGAGATGGGCAAGGTCATCGCCGAGAGTCGCGGCGAGGTCAAGTACGGCGCCGAGTTCTTCCGCTGGTTCTCCGAGGAGGCGGTGCGCATCGAAGGCCGCTACACCCACAGCCCGGCCGGCACCGGCCGCATCCTGGTGACCAAGATGCCCGTCGGGCCGTGTTACGCGATCACGCCGTGGAACTTCCCGCTGGCGATGGGCACCCGCAAGATCGGCCCGGCGCTGGCCGCCGGTTGCACCATGATCGTCAAGCCCGCACAGGAAACCCCGCTGACCATGCTGCTGCTGGCCAAGCTGATCGACGAGGCCGGCCTGCCCAAGGGCGTGCTGTCGGTGCTGCCGACCTCCAAACCCGGAGAGCTGACCACCGCGCTGATCGACGACGGCCGGCTGCGCAAGCTGACGTTCACCGGCTCCACCGGCGTCGGTAAGGCCCTGGTGAAACAGTCGTCGGACAAGCTGCTGCGCACGTCGATGGAGCTCGGCGGCAACGCGCCGTTCGTGGTGTTCGACGACGCGGATATCGACGCCGCTGTCGAGGGCGCCCTGCTGGCCAAGATGCGCAACGGTGGCGAGGCCTGCACGGCCGCCAACCGGTTCCACGTCGCCAACGCGGTGCGCGCGGAGTTCACCGAGAAGCTGGTCAAGCGGATGAGCGAGTACCAGCTGGGCAACGGCCTGGACGATTCCTCGACGCTGGGTCCGCTGATCTCGCCCAAGCAGCTGGGCATCGTCAACGAGCTGGTGACGGACGCGGTGCACCGCGGCGCGGAGGTGGCCGTCGGCGGCGAGGCGCCCGCCGGACCGGGCAACTTCTTCCCCGCCACGGTGCTCGACGGCGTGCCCGCCGACGCACGCATCCTCAAGGAGGAGGTGTTCGGCCCGGTCGCGCCGATCATCGGGTTCGACACCGAGGAAGAGGGCATCGCCGCGGCCAACAACACCGAGTACGGATTGGCGTCCTACATCTACACGCAGTCGCTGGACCGGGCGCTGCGGGTGGCCGAAGCCGTGGACGCCGGCATGGTCGGCGTGAACCGCGGGGTGATCTCGGACCCGGCCGCGCCGTTCGGCGGGGTGAAGCAGTCCGGCTTCGGCCGTGAGGGCGGCACCGAGGGGATCGAGGAGTACCTCGAGACCAAGTACATCGCCTTCACCCCCTGACTTCTTCTCGCCCAATTGATCAAACGGGCGCGAAAGTGCGAGAGGACCTCGCCAGAAAGTCGAATTCGGCGGGCGGGGTCTTCCGCATAAGCGGATGTACGCGTCACATTCCACCGAAAATGCGGATACGATGCCGCGGTGCCGACGATCCGGATCCGCGAGGCCGCCGAGCTGCTCGGCGTCAGTGACGACACCGTGCGGCGCTGGGTCGACGACGGCAGCCTCACCGCGAGCGCCGACGAGTCCGGCCGCAAGGTGCTCGACGGCGCGGAGTTGGCGGCCTTCGTGCGCGGGCACGCCGGCCGGGCGCCGCAGGACCCGGTCGGGATCGGCAGTTCGGCGCGCAACCGGTTCGCCGGTCTGGTCACCAAGGTCGTCACCGACACGGTGATGGCCCAGGTCGAGATGCAGTGCGGCCCGTTCACCGTCGTCTCCCTGATGAGCACCGATGCGGTGCGCGAACTGCAGCTGGAGCCGGGCAGCGTGGCCGTGGCCGTCGTCAAGGCCACCACCGTCATCGTCGAGACCCCGGGAGACCGCAGATGAAACGCTTGGCCGCGCTGCTGTTCGCCGCCGCCATGCTGGCCGCCGGATGCAGTTCGGATCAGTCGGGGCCCGGTCAGCACCTGGTGGTGTTCGCGGCGGCCTCGCTCAAGCAGACCTTCACCCAGATCGGCGAACAGTTCAAGACCGACAACCCCGGCGCGACGGTGGAGTTCTCCTTCGCCGGCTCCTCGGACCTGGTGACCCAGCTGACCCAGGGCGCCAAGGCCGACGTGTTCGCCGCAGCGGATACCAAGAACATGGACAAGGCGGCCCAGGCCGGGCTGCTGGCCGGGAATCCGGTGAACTTCGCCACCAACACCCTGACCATCGCGGTGGCGCCGGGCAACCCCAAGGGCATCAGAACCTTCCGCGACCTGGCCCGGCCCGGCCTGGCCGTCGTGGTGTGCGCGCCGCAGGTGCCCTGCGGGGCCGCCACCAAGAAGATCGAGGACGCCACCAAGGTGATACTGGCCCCGGTCAGTGAGGAGTCGGCGGTCACCGACGTGCTGGGCAAGGTGTCGACCGGTCAGGCCGACGCCGGGCTGGTGTACGTCACCGACGTCGCGGGGTCGGGCGGCAAGGTCGACGGTGTCACATTCCCGGAGTCGACCGGCGCCGTGAACACCTATCCGATCGCCACGCTGAAGGGCGCCGCCGATCCGGACCTCGCGCAGAAGTTCGTCGAACTGGTCACCGGGCCGGCCGGTCAGCAGGTGCTGGCCCAGGCCGGCTTCGCGAAGCCTTAGTGGCCGAGCCGGCCGCGACCCATCTGCAGCAGCAGCATCGCCAGGTCCTTGCCCTCGGGGCCGAGCTCGCTGTAGCGCTCGATCACCTTCATCTCCCGGCTGTGCACCAGCCGGGTGCCGCCGGAGGCCATCCGGATCTTGCCGATGGTCTGGGAGACCTCTTTGCGCCGCTTGATGGCGGCCAGGATCTCGGCATCCAGCCGGTCGATCTCCAGGCGCAGGTCGTCGATGCTGGGGGCGTCGGTTTCGAGACTCATGGATGACTCCTCACTGTTGGTGGGTTCTGGTTTCATCCGGTTTCGGGCCTCACACAACAGACGAGCCCCGGATCCGGATGCGGACCGCGGGGCTCTGGGAAGCAGCTAGACCACGGGCACCGCGGATCGGTACCCGTAAAAAAATCGTCCCTGCTGCTGGAGCACGTTTCGAGTGTGCCACCAAGCAAGCCGTCGACGCAAAAAGTGTCCCCGTGCAGCGGTAGGTTTGACACCGATATGAGCGTCATCAGCGAAACCGATCACCTTCTCGACGGACTCAACCCGCAGCAACGCCAGGCGGTGCTGCACGAGGGGTCGCCGCTGCTCATCGTGGCCGGCGCCGGGTCGGGCAAGACGGCGGTGCTGACCAGGAGGGTGGCCTATCTGCTGGCCGCCCGGGATGTCGGCGTCGGGCAGATCCTGGCCATCACCTTCACCAACAAGGCCGCCGCCGAGATGCGTGAGCGCGTGGTCCAACTGGTCGGGCCCCGGGCCCGCAACATGTGGGTGTCGACGTTCCACTCGACGTGTGTGCGCATCCTGCGCAACCAGGCCTCGCTGCTGCCCGGCCTCAACTCCAACTTCTCCATCTACGACGCCGACGACTCCCGGCGCCTGCTGATGATGATCGCCAAGGACATGGGGCTGGACACCAAGCGGTACTCGCCGCGGGTGCTGTCCAACGGGATCTCCAACCTGAAGAACGAACTCGTCGATCCGGAGCGGGCCGTCGCCGAACTCACCGACTCCTCCGACGACATGTCCAAGACCGTGGCGTCGGTGTTCGGTGAATACCAACGCCGGCTGCGCGCCGCCAACGCGCTGGACTTCGACGACCTGATCGGCGAGACGGTCGGTGTGTTGCAGGCGTTTCCACAGGTGGCGCAGTACTACCGGCGCCGGTTCCGGCACATCCTGGTCGACGAGTACCAGGACACCAACCACGCCCAGTACGTGCTGGTGCGGGAACTGGTGGGCGGCGGCCCCGAGGACACCGGTGAGGTGCCGCCCGCGGAACTGTGCGTGGTGGGTGACGCCGATCAGTCCATCTACGCGTTCCGCGGTGCCACCATCCGCAACATCGAGGACTTCGAGCGCGACTACCCGAACGCGACAACCATTCTGCTGGAACAGAATTACCGTTCCACCCAGACCATCCTGAACGCCGCGAACGCCGTCATCTCCCGCAACGCGGGGCGCCGGGAGAAGCGGTTGTGGACCGACTCCGGTGACGGTGAGCTGATCGTCGGGTACGTCGCCGACAACGAGCACGACGAGGCGCGGTTCGTCGCCGGTGAGATCGACGCGCTGGCCGACCAGAATCAGATCAACTACAACGACGTGGCGGTGTTCTACCGGACCAACAACTCCTCCCGCGCGCTGGAGGAGGTGTTCATCCGTTCGGGCATCCCGTACAAGGTCGTCGGCGGCGTTCGGTTCTACGAGCGCAAGGAAATTCGCGATATCGTCGCCTACCTGCGGGTGCTGGACAACCCCGGCGACTCGGTGAGCATGCGGCGCATCCTGAACACCCCGCGCCGCGGTATCGGGGACCGCGCCGAGGCGTGTGTGGCGGTGTACGCCGAGAACACCGGCGCCAGCTTCAACGACGCCCTGCAGGCCGCCGCCGAGGGCAAGGTCCCGATGCTCAACACCCGCTCGGAGAAGGCCATCGCCTCGTTCGTGGCGTTGCTCGACGAGTTGCGCGGCGGCCTCGACGGCGAGCTCGGCGACCTGGTCGAGTCGGTGCTCGACCGCACCGGCTACCGTCGCGAGCTCGAGGCGTCCAACGACCCGCAGGACCTGGCGCGCCTGGACAACCTCAACGAATTGGTCAGCGTCGCACACGAATTCAGCATCGACCTGGCCAATGCGCAGGCTCTTCGCGAGGAGGAGGAGCTCGACGAAGACATCCCCGAAACCGGGGTACTGGCGCAGTTCCTGGAGCGGGTGTCACTGGTCGCCGACACCGACGAGATCCCCGAGCACGGCTCCGGTGTGGTCACCATGATGACCCTGCATACCGCCAAGGGGCTGGAATTCCCGGTGGTGTTCGTGACCGGCTGGGAGGACGGCATGTTCCCGCACATGCGGGCCCTCGGCGACCCGACGGAGCTGTCCGAGGAACGCCGCCTGGCTTACGTGGGGATCACCCGGGCCCGGCAGCGGCTCTATCTCAGCCGGGCCAAGGTGCGGTCGTCGTGGGGACAGCCGATGCTCAACCCGGAGTCCCGGTTCCTGCGCGAGATCCCCGAGGAACTGATCAACTGGCGCCGCGTCGAGACGCCGGCATCGGTGCTCAGCGCGCCGCGCAGCGTGGGCCGGTTCGCCGACAGCGCCCGCCCGGCCCCGGCTCGGTCCTCGGCGCCGCGCAACCGGACGCTGCTGGTGCTCGAGCCCGGCGATCGGGTCACCCACGACAAGTACGGGCTGGGCCGGGTGGAAGAGGTGTCCGGGATGGGCGAATCGGCCATGTCGCTCATCGACTTCGGTAGCGCGGGCCGGGTCAAGCTGATGCACAACCACGCGCCGGTCACCAAACTCTAGGTCGGGTGATTCCACGGCTGCTCGGCGAGCTCGGCCGGCGCCGGTAGCCCTGGCTCGGGCAGCGGCGGCACCGCGAACAGTGCCGCGTTCTGGTCGAGTCGCGCACCGGGTGTGCGGCCCTTGCCCCAGCCGACCAGTTCCCGGTACCCGCCCAACAGTCCGGCGGCCGCGACGGCGGACTCGTCGGCGTGCGGGCTGGTCGCACCGACGGGGCCCGACACCGGCGACACGTAGAGCGCGTCGGTGGGGCAGTACGCCTCGCACATGAAACAGGTCTGGCAGTCGGCCTGCCGCGCGATCACCGGAATACCGTCCGGCCCGCGGTCGAAAACGTCGGTCGGGCAGACCTTTACGCAGACGTCACATCCGATACACGCTGCGGTACTGACGATTTCGATCACGCCACGGCGTCCGAGGTGAGCAGTCGGGGTGTCACCGGGTCGGGGGCGGTCCACACCGTGTCCAGGCCACCCACCAGGATGCGGTGCCCGCACCGGCCGTCGGTCCCGGGCTGGTCCTCGCGCCGGTGCAGACCCCGGGTCTCCGCGCGGGCCAGCGATGCGGCCGTCATCCAGCGCGCCGCGGCCGCCAGCGCCACGGCCTGGCGCGGTTTGTAGGCGTCCCGCGCCGGCACCGGGGCCAGACCATCGGACAGTTGACGCCACACACTCTCGAGGGCGGCGGCCGATTCGGTCAGCCGGGCACCGGACTTCCGGTAACTGCGGGCCGGCGGCAGGATATGCGCCTGCACCGCGCGCACCACGTCGTCGACCGTCGGCGCGCCCCGGACGGCACCGGCAACCGGTGGCCCGGGTGTCGGGTGCGCGCGACGGCCTCTGCTGAACTCGGCGGCCGCCCGACCGGCGAACGTCCCCGACGCGATCGCCCACGCCCCGTTGTGGCTGCCACCGCCGCTGATCGCCCCGGTGATCAGTTCCCGCGTCGCGGCGTCACCGGCCGCGTACAGCCCGGGAACCGTTGTCGCACAGTCGGGCCCGGTCAGTCGCAGGCCGCCGGTGCCGCGCACCGACCCCTCGTAGACCATCCGCAGCGGATAGGCGGTGGTGAACGGGTCGATGCCGGCCTTGTCCAGGGGCAGAAAGTAGTTGGGCTGGGCGTCGCGCATGGCCTGGCGGGCGTGCAGCGGCGCGCGGTCCAGGCGGGCGAACACCCGGTTCCCCTTGGCCAGTTCGCGCTGCGCGTCCTGGCGGCCGTTCAGTCCCGGAGCCGTGGTCAGCGGGCGACCACGGTCGTCGTAGAAGGTGCCCCACTGCAGCATCCGGCCCTTGGTGTGGGTGCCCCATTCGGGGGCCAGCGCGTACGCGGTGCAGAACTCCATCCCGGACAGTTCGGCGCCGTGCTCGGCGGCCATCAGCAGTCCGTCCCCGGTGTTCACGTTCGTACCGAACGCGCCGGACAGGAACGCCGTGCCACCGGTGGCCAGCACCACCGCGGCGGCGGTGATCCGCCAGGGCCGGCCGCCGTCCTGGCGGGCGATCCCGGCCGCCCCGCTGACCACCCCGTCGGGATCGGCGAGCAGGCGCAGCGCCGGGTGATGGTCCAGGATGCGCACCCCGCGCCGGTGCGCCCTGCGCCGCATCCGGCGCATGTACTCGGGGCCCTGCAGGCTGCTGCGCAGCGGCCTGCCGTCCGGGCCGGCCGGAAACGGGTAACCCCAGTCGGCCAGCTGCCCGATCCGCTCCCACGTCGTTTCCACCACGCGGGCCATCCAGTCGGAGTCGGTGAGCCCGCCGGCGGCCCGCTCGCGATCCCGGATCGATTCCTCGCGGCGCGGGCCGGGGCCCACCAGCCACAGATTGTTGCCGCCCGCGGCGGTGGCGCCGCTGGTACCGCAATATCCCTTGTCCACCAGGGTGACCCGGGCACCGGTTTCCGCCGCGGTGATGGCCGCCCAGGTGGCCGCCGGGCCGCCGCCGATCACCAGCACATCGGTGGTGTGCTCATCGGCTTCGGTCATGACCGACTTCCTCCTTGACCCCGAGCTCGTCGAGCAGCGCCCGCCGCAGCCCGTCGAAACCATCGGAGCCGCGGGTGCGGGGGAACGGGAGGCCGACCTTGCGGTCCAGGGACACGCGGCCGCCGGAGAGCACGACGACACGGTCGGCGAGCAGGATGGCCTCGTCCACATCGTGGGTGACGTGCAGGACGGCCATATTGCGCCGGGCCCACAGCTCGTGCAGCAGCCGGTACATGCGCAGCCGGGTCAGCGCGTCGAGAGCGCCGAACGGTTCGTCGAGCAGCAGCAGATCGGGTTCGCGGACCAGCGCCCGGGCCAGCGCCACTCGTTGCGCTTCACCGCCGGACAGCGAGAGCGGCCACGCCTTGGCCTTGTCGGTCAGGCCGACCTCGGCCAGGGCGGCATGCCCGCGGGCAGTGCGGCTCGGGGTGTCCGGGCCGGAGTCGCGCAGGGCGAAGGTGACATTGGCCAGTGCACGCCGCCATGGCAGCAGCCGCGGATTCTGGAACACCACCGCCCGCGAGCGCGGCACGACCAGCGATCCGGTGACGCCGTCGTCGAGGCCGGCCATGGCGCGCAGCAGGGTGCTCTTCCCCGAGCCGGATCGGCCCAGCATCGCGACGAACTCACCGTCGGCGATCTCCAGCTCCAGCTCGTCGAGCACCTGCTGCGGGCCGAAAGCGCGGCTCAGCCCGCGGATCTGCACGGCGGTACTCATGCGATGATCGGCCTCACGAGACCCCGTCGAACCCGTTGCGCCACGACAACAGCAGCCGCTCCAGCAGTCGTACCAACGCATAGGACAGCAGGCCCGCGACCGCGTAGATCACGATCACCAACAGCGACACGTCGAACTGCAGGTTGGTCTGCGCTCGCGACATCAGGAAGCCGATGCCCTCGGTGGTGTTGATCATCTCGGCGAAGATCAGGCTCAGCCATGCGCTGGACAGCCCGAGACGAAGTCCGACAAGGAAATTCGGCATCGCGCCGGGCAGGATCACCTGGGTGACCAGGGCGCGCCGGGAGGCCTCCAGGGTGTGCGCCATCTCCACGAGCTGACGATCGACCCCGCGGATTCCCGAATAGGTGTTGATGTAGATCGCGATGGCGACGCCGGTGGTGATCAGCACGATCTTCGGGCCCTCGCCGATGCCCATCCAGATGATCAACAGCGGGGTGAGCGCGAAATTCGGTACCGCCTTGAGGATCTGCATGGTCCAGTCGAGCAGGTCCTCACCGGTGCGGGTCAGCCCGGCCGCCACCGCCAGCACCACGCCGATCAGGATGCCCAGTACCGTGCCGGTGACCACCCGGGTGGCGGAGGTGCCGACGTGCAGCGCCAGTTGCCCGTCGCCGAGCAGCCGCCACGCGGTGGCCGCCACCTCGGTGGGTGGCGGGAACAGGTTGCGGTCGAGCAGTTCGGTGGCCGAGCCGACGGCCCACACCGTCAGGATCGCCAGCGGTCCGATCAACCGGCGCAGCGGCCGAGGCAGGCGCCCCCACACACCTTTTCGACCACCGCGCCCGGCGACGACGTCGACCAGATCCGGTCCGGTCGCCCTGGCGGTGGTGGCGGCAACCGTCATGACTTCGCCCCAGCCCATTCCCGGACGGAGTAGTCGTGGTCGAACGAACCGTCGGCGTTGAGGAACGTGTAGGCCGCGGCCAATTGGTCGATGCCGACCTGCGGGAACGGCTCGGTGTTGAATTCGTCTGCGCTGGTGGACTTCTTGACGTAGTTCAGGTCGGTGTCGTCGGTCTTGGCGACCCAGGCCAGGTAGTCGTCGAAGTGCGCGTTGATATCGCCGTTGACCGCGGTGACGGCCTGCTGCCATGCCTCACGGAAACCGGGGTGCGCGTCGGTGAACGACGACAGCGCGATATTGGTGCCGGTGCTGCCGAAACCGTGCCTGGACAGGCTGTCGATGATCGGGAAGCCCTTCTCCTGCAACTCGATCGCGCTGGCGCCGGTGAGGATGGTGGCGTCGATCTGGCCGGAGCTCAGCCCGGCGATCGATTCGGGGGTCGGGACGTCGCGCACCTGGATCTTGCCGGTCAGGCCGGCCGCGTCGATCAGCTGGCGGGCGGCCCGGTCCCGGATGGTGCCCTGCGGCGCGGTGACGGACTTGTCGACCAGCCCACGGATATCGGTGGGGCCGCCCTTGGCGCCGACCAGCCACGCGTCGCCGTTCACCGAATCAAGGGACAGCAGGACGACTTTCGGGTCGCGACTGCGGGCCCGCAGGGCGGGATTGTCGCCGACCGCGGCGACGTCGACGGCACCGGCGAACAACGCCGAGACCACATCGCTGCCCGACTGGAAGAACGAGTATTCGATCTTGTCGACGCCGGCGGCCTTGAGCTTGTCGGACAGGATGCCTTGGCGGTCCCCCCAGCCCAGCGAGCCGGCCGGGGTGCCGGTCACCGATGTCGCGCCGATGCGCAACGTGAATCCGCCGGACGGGGCATCGGCCTTGCTGCACGCGACGGCCGAGACCGTCAGCACCGCGACAACGACGATGTGAAACAACCGGCTGAACATGGGAGTCGGGCCTCCGGAACGGTGTTGGCTGGCGTGACGGGCACGCGAATCAGTCCCAGTAGACGTCGGCATTGCGGCTCGAGCGACCGTTTGGCTCAAGCTGACTGGAAGAACGCTGTGGATCGCCGGGTCAGTCGGTGCGTGCCCAACGGCCCGTCGCGGGCAGCAGGGCCAGCACGATCGCGGCGACCGGCAACACCGGCATGGCGTAGACGACGGGGTGCAGCCGCGCGCCGGCCAGGAACAGACAGCCGAAGATCATCAGCCCGATCGCCGCGCCGATGACGATCAGCAGCCGGCCCAGCCGGCGGCGCAGCAGCAGCGCGATCAGGCCGCCGATCCCGGCCGCCGCCGAGATCGCGGTGAGGAACCCGATGGCCACGCAGAACAGCCGGTCGGTGCGCCACCAGCCGGCGATCAGGTCGGTGGCGATGACGGCGGTGGCCCAGCCGGTCAGGATGCTGAACACCGCCGCGGCGATGGCCGCCGCGGCGCCGGGTTCAGGCCGCGCCGACACGGCCTGCGGTTTGGGCCGCGGGGTGTAGCTGGGGATGTAGCTGGTCTGGTCGGGCTCGGCCGGGCCACGCACGAAGGTGGTGCGGTCATCGCCGAGAGCCGGGAACGAACCGGTGGGGCTCCGGCGGATGATGTTCGTGCGGGGTTCGTCGGACGGGTCGGAACTCACATCATCCAACGTAGGTGCCGGGGCTAAGCCCCCGCTGAGCGAGCCACGGCACCGGGTCGATGCGGTTGCTGCCGTTGAGCAAGACCTCGAAGTGGCAGTGCGGGCCGGTCGAGTTGCCGCGGTTGCCGATGGTGGCGATCTGGTCGCCGGCCATCACGCGCTGACCGACCGACACCAGCCAGGTGTTGACGTGGCCGTACAGCGTGACGGTGCCGTCGTTGTGGCGGATCTTGACCCACGCCCCGTAGCCGGCGGTCGGCCCTGCGTCGATGACGGTGCCGTCGGCCACGGCCACGATGGGCGTGCCGATCGGTCCGGCGATGTCGATACCGGCGTGCAGCACGCCCCACCGGTACCCGAAGCCCGACGTCCACACGCCCTTGGTGGGCATCACGAACAGCGGCCGAGCCAGCCGGGCCTCCCGCTCGGCGCGCTCCTGGGCGAAGGCGGCGGCCTTGGTGATCTCCTCGGCGTGCACCGCGGAGCTGGCGGCGGGCTCGACTGTGACGATCTGCATGCCATCGGTCGACCCGGTGATGACACCGCCGCTGATGCCGGCCTGCGCGCCGGTGAGGATGGTGTCCGAGGTGGGCTTGGCCGAGTCGGCGGTGCTCAGCGTGTACGCGCCCGAGGCGGTGGCACCGGCGGCCATGGCGGCGATCAGCAGGCGGCTCTTGACGGCGCCGACGGTCTGCTTGCGGTGCGCGCCACCGGCACGCTGGCCGCGGATGTCGATGATGTCGGTCTTGGCCAGACCGTCGCTCAGGTCGGTGTGGCTGTCCCGGTAACCGCGGGCTGACGGTGCGGGCTGGTCGGATGCGAACTCACTCGGCACGGCCAGCCGCAGTGGGACCAGATCGTCGGTGTCGTTCAGGTCGTCGAGTTCCGGGGCGGCGATGACGCGCTGCTCCTTGTCGAACGCCGAGCTGTCCCGGAAATCGAGTTCGGGCAGGTCACCGAACTCGTTGAACGGGATGATGTCGGTCACTTCGGCGGCAGAGGGAGGACTGATCGGCTTGCGAGCGCTCGTCGCGGTTCCCTTCGGGGAGCGGGGCGAACTGTGCTCAAGCAACCTGCGATGTCCTTCTTTTCGTGACCTTGCCGTGATCTGGACCAGTAGGCACGGTAACGAAACGCGAATGTGAGTGGCAACCCAAGCGGGTATTCCACCCGGGATTGTGACTTGTATCACTGCGGGGGGTCGGTGAGATTTAGCACAAGTCAGGTGGGCGATGGGGGAGGTCGTCCCGCGGGTCGATAAAGTGCCCAGCGAGCCAGTCAGGCCCAAACGCTGAAGTGAATTCAAACGTCAACGCAGACAGACAGGGATTTCTCCGAGCTCATGGATCTCTTCGAATATCAGGCGAAAGAGCTGTTCGCCAAGCACAACGTCCCCACCACGCCCGGCCGGGTCACCGACTCGCCCGAGGACGCCAAGGCGATCGCCGAGGAGATCGGTAAGCCGGTCATGGTGAAGGCTCAGGTCAAGGTCGGTGGCCGCGGCAAGGCCGGCGGCGTGAAGTACGCGGCCACCCCGGAGGACGCCTTCACCCACGCGCAGAACATCCTCGGTCTGGACATCAAGGGTCACATCGTCAAGAAGCTGCTCGTCGCCGAGGCCAGTGACATCGCCGAGGAGTACTACATCTCCTTCCTGCTGGACCGCTCCAACCGCACCTACCTGGCCATGTGCTCGGTCGAGGGCGGCATGGAGATCGAAGAGGTGGCCGCCACCAAGCCCGAGCGCCTGGCCAAGGTGCCGGTCGACGCGGTCAAGGGTGTCGACCTGGCCTTCGCCCGGGAGATCGCCGAGAAGGGTCACCTGCCCGCCGAGGTGCTCGACGCCGCCGCGGTGACCATCCAGAAGCTGTGGGAGGTCTTCGTCGGCGAGGACGCCACCCTGGTCGAGGTCAACCCGCTGGTGCGTACCCCGGACAACCAGATCCTGGCACTGGACGGCAAGGTGACCCTGGACGCCAACGCCGACTTCCGGCAGCCCGGGCACGCGGAGTTCGAGGACAAGGACGCCACCGATCCCCTGGAGCTCAAGGCCAAGGAGAACGACCTCAACTACGTCAAGCTCGACGGTGAGGTCGGCATCATCGGTAACGGTGCCGGTCTGGTCATGTCGACCCTGGACGTCGTCGCCTACGCCGGCGAGAAGCACGGCAACGTGAAGCCGGCCAACTTCCTCGACATCGGTGGTGGCGCGTCGGCCGAGGTGATGGCTGCCGGTTTGGACGTCATCCTGGGTGACTCTCAGGTCAAGAGCGTGTTCGTGAACGTGTTCGGCGGCATCACCGCCTGCGACGCGGTCGCCAACGGCATCGTCAAGGCGCTGCAGATCCTCGGTGACGAGGCCAACAAGCCGCTCGTGGTCCGCCTGGACGGCAACAACGTCGAAGAGGGCCGCCGCATCCTGGCCGAGGCCAACCACCCGCTGGTGATCCAGGCCGAGACCATGGACGCCGGCGCCGACAAAGCCGCCGAGCTGGCGAACAAGTAAGGGACGCAATCAATGTCGATTTTTCTGAACAAGGACAGCAAGGTCATCGTCCAGGGCATCACCGGCGGCGAGGGCACCAAGCACACCGCGCTGATGCTCAAGGCGGGCACCCAGGTGGTCGGCGGCGTCAACGCGCGCAAGGCGGGTACTACCGTCGCTCATAAGGACAAAGACGGCAACGACATCGAGTTGCCGGTGTTCGGTTCGGTGGCCGAGGCCATCAAGGAGACCGGCGCCGACGTGTCGATCGCCTTCGTGCCGCCGGCCTTCTCGAAGGACGCCATCATCGAGGCCATCGACGCCGAGATCCCGCTGCTGGTGGTCATCACCGAGGGAATCCCGGTGCAGGACAGCGCCTACGCGTGGGCCTATAACGTCGAGAAGGGCCAGAAGACCCGGATCATCGGCCCGAACTGTCCCGGCATCATCACCCCCGGCGAGTCGCTGGTCGGCATCACGCCGAACAACATCACCGGCAAGGGCCCCATCGGCCTGGTGTCCAAGTCCGGCACGCTGACCTACCAGATGATGTACGAGCTGCGCGATCTCGGCTTCTCCACCGCCATCGGCATCGGCGGTGACCCGGTCATCGGCACCACCCACATCGACGCCCTCGAGGCGTTCGAGAAGGATCCCGAGACCAAGCTGATCGTGATGATCGGCGAGATCGGTGGCGACGCCGAGGAGAAGGCCGGCGCGTACATCCAGGCCAACGTCACCAAGCCGGTCGTCGGCTACGTCGCCGGTTTCACCGCGCCGGAGGGCAAGACCATGGGCCACGCCGGTGCCATCGTCTCCGACGGTGCGGGCACCGCGCAGGGCAAGAAGGAAGCCCTCGAGGCCGCCGGCGTGAAGGTCGGCAAGACGCCGTCCGAGACCGCCAAGCTGGCCCGGGAGATCTTCGAGACGCTGTAACGAGCTGCATACGAGAATGGCCTCCGCGGGATTCGCGGGGGCCATTCTCGTCGCGCCGACACTACGGTTTCTGCTGTCAATCGGGCTGTTTCGCGCCATCAACCGTCGTCTCGGCGGACAGGTGCTCGGCCAGGAACCGCTCGACGGCGTGGTACAGGTCGATCTGGTTGTCGGGGTTGAGAAAGCCGTGCCCCTCGTCGTCCTTCACCAGGTACTCGACCTGCACCCCGCGGGCCCGCAGTGCCGCCACCATGTTGTCGGACTCGGCCTGCACCACCCGAGAATCGTTGGCGCCCTGGACGATCAGCAGCGGGGTGCGGATGGCGTCCACCTTGGTGATCGGTGAGCGGGCCAGCATATCGGCCTCCTGCACCGGATCCGACGGGTCGCCGACGTAGCGGTGCCAGTTGTTGGCCAGGAAGGGCCGCGCGACATTCGGCAGGGTCCGCATGAAGTTGGGCAGGCTGGAGATCCCGACATAGTCGATGGCCGCGGCGAAGACATCGGGGGTGAAGGTCACGCCGACCAGCGCCGCGTACCCGCCGTAGGAGCCGCCGAAGATCGCCACCCGGTCCCGGTCGGCGATGCCCCGCTGCACGGCCCAGTCGACGGCGTCGATCAGGTCGTCGTGCATCTTGCCGGCGAACTCGCCGATGGCGGCCTGGACGAACGCCTTGCCGTAGCCCGTCGAGCCGCGAAAGTTGACCTGCAGCACCGCATATCCGCGGTTGGCCAGCAGTTGCACGTCGGGTTGGTAACCCCAGCAGTCCCGTGCCCACGGCCCGCCGTGCACCAGCAGGACCATCGGCAGGTTCGTCTGTTCCGTCCCGACCGGCAGGGTGAGATAGCCGTGCAGGTCCAGGCCGTCGCGCGATTCGATGGTGACCGGCCGCATCGGGGCCAGCGCCTCGGGATCCAGGTGCGGGTAGGGCCGGAACAACAGCCGATGCTCGCCGGTGGCGTGGTCGTAGAGGTAGGTGGCCCAAGGGTCGCGGTCGTCGGTGAAACTCACCACCCAGCGTCGCCCGCTGTCGTCGGAGGAGATGGCGGCCAGGTCACCGTCGGACAGCGCCGTCAAAGCACCCAGCACGTCGGCGAATTCCGGGTCCAGCGCGTGGATCACCTGACGCTCGCCGTAGTAGCGGGCCCCGATCAGCTCGCCGGTGCGGGCACTGCGGATCATCGGTGCGGGCAGCATGAGCTGCGTGGCCAGTTCGAGGCTGGGGTGACTGTCGACCTCGGTCTCGGCGCCGGTGGCCACGTCGACGCGGACCAGGCGGGTGCGGTCGGTGCCCTCGTTGGAGCCCAGCCACAGGCCGGTGCCGTCGGGCGTGACGGCGATCGGGTGGATGCCCAGTGGGTAGTCGGCACCGTCGTAGACCTTGATGGGACGCAACGCTTTTGCCGCCGGGTCCCAGTGCGACAGTTCGACGTCGCCGTCGGCCGTCAGCGTGTTGGTGAACAGTTCGCCGGTCTGGCTGCTCAACCATCCGACAACGGTGCCGGGGTTTTCGGCCAGCAGCGTCAGCTCGCCGGTGGCGATATCGAGTTCGTAGGCGTCGAACAGTTCGAGATTGCGCTTGTTGAGCTGGACGATCGCCTTGCCGGGCCGCCCCTTGAGCACCTCGAAATCCGCGCGGGTGCCGGGAAATGGGGTGAGGTCGACCGCGGGGGCGGACGGGTCGTCGAGATCGATGCGGTACAGGTGCCAGTTCTCGTCGCCACCGGTGTCCTGCATGTACAGCAGCCAGCGCGGGTCGGGGGTCCAGCGGTAGATGTACACGCTGCGGGTGTCGTCGGCGGTGACACAGCGGGCGGGTTCGTTCGTGTCCAGGCGCTGCACCCAGACGTTGAGGCGGTTGCGCCACGGGGCCAGATAGGCCAGGCGGGTGCCGTCGGGGGAGATGGTCGCCGCGGTGCGCTCGGGCGGGCGGAAGAACTCCTCGACGGTGATGTGGGTGGGCACGGTTGTCCTTTCTCGGGGCAGGCTGGGTCGACGGGCCCACCGTGATGTGGGCTCGTGATGAATTGGGGGAGAACAGGTCAGCGCCGCACGGGTCCGCCGATGCGGCCGTCGGTGGCTTCCTTGATGGCTCGGTCGATCAATGCATAGGCCTCGTCCTGGCTGACCGGCTTGCCTTCGACGACGACGGTGTGGCCGACGTCCTCGTCGATGACGCGGAACGCGCCGGTGACCGAGGCGGCGTAGAGCCGTGCAGACAGATGGTCGTCCGGCACGCCGAGCCGGTCGGCGATCACCGGGATCAACCCGCGCTCCATCTGGTCGTGCACCATCAGATAGGCGGTGCGCAGCGCGGGGTCGGTGTGCGACAGCGTGGCGATCCGCAGCGCGGCGACCTCGTCCTCGATGTCCTGCGGGGACAACGGGTACGTGACGGCCTCGGCCGCCAGGTGTTCGATGAGGGACAGTTCGTGCGGCCAACGGCGCGCCGAATCCAGGAAGCGTTCCGCGGATTTGGCCAGCAGCGGCTCCACGCAGCTCTCCTTGGTCCGGAAGTAACGCCAGATCGTCCTGGTGGAAAGCCCTGCGGCAGCGGCAATATCGTCACCACTGGTGGCGGCGACCCCGCGTTCCCAGAAGAGCGCGGCCGCGTGCCGGGACACGGCCAGGCGTGCCTGCGCCTGTTTGTCGCCGATCTGCACCACCCCCTTTGGCTTGTCACTTAGTGACAGCTCCACTGTGTCACTAAGTGACAAGCTCGTCAAGGGGTGGGCGGTTGTCCCTCGCGATAGCGCAGCACGTGGCGTACCAGTGGCTCGGTGAGGTCGTACCAGGTGGCGCGCCGGTCGCCGGCAGCGGACTTGGCGGCCGTGACCCAGCGCGCGGCCACCAGCCGGCCCAGTGCCGCCGACGCGGTCTGATTCGAAACGCCCACGGCGGCAGCGAGATCGGATACGGTGCGCGGCCCGTCGCCGCGTGCGATCTCGACCACCAGACGCTGTTCGCCGGCCGGCAGTTCCCACAGCCGATGCTGGTAGACCGGGGTCAGCCGGTCCAACAGTGCCGTCAGTACCGGCGTGACGGCGGCCAGGCCGTCGCGGTCGGCGACGTCACCGACCATCCGCCACATCCGGGGAGCCCCGCCGGTCACCGCGGCGATCTCCGCCAGCCGGTGCAGACCGTCGGGTGAGCACGCGTAACCGGCCAGCTCGTCGTCGCCACGATCGCGGGCCGTCCTGGCCACGATCTGCGCCCCGTCTTCGACGCTCAGGTCGGCCAGGTTCTCGATGATGAAGGACCCGTACCAAGGGTGGGTGCGTGACGACACGCCGGGGAAGAGGGTCGGTGCGGTGGCGAAAAGCGTGACGGAAGTTGATGTCTCGATCCAAGCCCGCAGACTGCCCTGACCGGCTTCGCCGATCGCGTCGAAGACGCGGTCCAGATTCTCGATGACGGCCAGCACCATCCGGCCGTCGGCGATGTCGACGATGGTCCGTTCCAGCTCGACCACGTCGTCGCGCCGGCCCTTCGCGTCCTCTCGACGGGTCCGCAGCAACTCGACGAGCAGATCGGCGTAGCTCCCGATCGCCAACGCATCTTCGGGAATGACAAGGGGCAGAATGTGTTCGGCGTGTGTGGTCAGGGTGCGATGGAGGGCGACGCGGACGGTGTGGGTCTTGCCGCTGCCGCGCGGTCCGACGAGCAGGGTGTGTGGCCGGGAGCCGTCCGTCGCGGCGGTCCCGATGCGCTGGACCAGTCGCGCCAGCAACGCCTCCCGCCCGACCGTGCGCGCTTCCAGGTCGGCGGCGGCGGCGGTGCCCGGTGTGTACAGCGGTGCGCTCATCGGCTCATCTCCGCATGGCCCGCCAGGCGCGCTGCACCAGGCCGGAGGCGAAGGTGTCGTCATCACCGTGCCGGCGCAGATAGTGGTCCTGCTCGAGCCGCTCGACGAAGGACACCAGCTGATCCTTGTCGGCGATGGGGGAGCCCTCGCTGTGCAACAACCGCAGAACCGCGTTGACGCCCAACGGTTCCGAAGCGTGGGCGTAGATGTCGAGCAGTTCGGCGATGGCCGGCGCATCGTCGCCGTAGTAGTTGCGCAGCCGGTCGCGGTAATGGCGCAGGTCCCACGGATCATGCGGATCGGCGATCGCCGCGTCGAGTAACCGCGGGATGTGTTCGGCGCTGACCGGTTCGCCGAGCCGGGCCGCGGCGGCCACCAGGTGCTGGATGTAATACGGCACGTGTTCGGCCGCGGCCGCGACGGCGGTGGCCACCGCATGGCGGTCGGTCGTGTCGACCTGCGCGCCCAACAGCAGGCATTCGGCCAGGTAGGTGGCATGGTCGGGGCGGATCGGGCCGACCGTGACCTTGCGGATGTCGTTGACCGAACTCAGGGCGTCGCCGGAAACATGGTGGAAACCGATCGATCCGGACAGCACCGTGGCCAGCCGGCCGGAGTGCTCCTGCCGTAACCGTCGCAACAGATGCAGGAAACCGTCTCCGCCGCCGGGCTTTTCCCGCTCCAGGTTGCGGGCCAGCACGGTGACCTCGTCGATGAACAGCACCAGCGGGCCACCGCGGGCACGGCCGACCGCCCGCTGCAGCAGGTCGTCGAGTGCGGCCTCGGCACGCGCCCGCTCGAACCGCACCGGACCGGTGCCGAAGGCGATCTTCCAGCGCTCGACCTCCTGGCGCAGCATCGTGTCCAGTCGGCCGAGCTCACCCGCCAGCGCCGAGACGAACTCGGCGTAGGTCTGCCGTTCGGCGCTCACCGAGATCACCGGCCAGCCGTGCTCGCGCGCGGTGTGGGCCACCAATCGCGCCAGCGAGGTCTTCCCGTGCCTACGGTCGCCGACCAGCGCCGCGCCGCCGTGGGGCACGCTGGCCAGGATCTCCTGCTGCTCCCGGACGCGGCCCACGACGTTCTCGGGCGGCACCACGCCACCCACCACCAGGGACATCGGACGAACCGGCCACGACATGCGGTAATTGTACGTCGGATCTGATGTACGTCTAACACGACGTACATCAATGGTGACGTGGAGACCGTTGTGCTTCCCGCAGGGCTATCCATTAGCCTGGCGAATTAACACCTGTCAGGAGATGTGTCATGGTCGATTCCCGTACCCCGGTCGTCGTCGGCGTGGGCCAGTTCACCGAACGCCTCGGCGATTCCGGCTATCGCGGCATGTCGTCGGTCGACCTCGCCGCCGCCGCGGCGCGGGCCGCCCTGGAGAACACCGGCGCCGATCCCGGAGCCGTCGCACGCGCCATCGACGTCATCGCCGGAACCCGGCAGTTCGAGATCTCCGGCCGGACACCGGCGCCCCTGGGCAAGTCCGACAACTACCCGCGGTCGGTGGCCGCGCGCATCGGCGCCGACCCCGCGCGAGCCGTGCTGGAGGTGATCGGCGGCCAGAGCCCGCAGCATCTGGTCACCGAGTTCGCCGGTGCCATCGCCGCCGGGCAGGCCGACGTGGTGCTGGTGATGGGGTCGGAGAACACCTCGAGCCTGCGGTACTTCGCGGACCGCGACGACAAGCCCGATCACTCCGAGACCGTCGGCGGGCAACTGGAGGACCGTGGCTACGGCTACGACGGCATCTTCGACGAGTACACGATCAAGCACGGCCTCATCGGCGCCCCGGTCCAGTACGGTTTGCTGGACAACGCGCGGCGCGCAAGGCTGGGGCTATCGGTCGCCGACTACCGGTTGGCGATGGCCGAGCTGTTCGCGCCGTTCTCCAAAGTCGCTGCCAAGAACCCGTACTCGTCGGCGCCCACGGAACGGTCGGTGGACGAACTGGTCACCGTGACCCCCGCCAACCGGATGATCTGCGATCCCTATCCGCGCCTCATGGTGGCCCGCGACCAGGTGAACCAGGGTGCGGCGGCGTTGCTCATGTCGGTGGCCAGGGCGCGCGAACTCGGTGTGCCGGAAGACAAGTGGGTATATCTGCGCGGGCATGCCGACATGAAGGAACAGAAGCTGCTGGAGCGCGCCGATCTCGGCGCCAGCCCCGCCTCGGTGCTCGCGGTGCGCGAGGCGCTGCGGTTGGCGGGTATCGGCCTGGACGACATCGCGGCGTTCGACCTCTACAGCTGCTTCCCGTTCCCGGTGTTCAACATCTGCGACGGGCTCGGGCTGGCGACCGATGACGAGCGCGGGCTGACCCTGACCGGCGGACTGCCCTTCTTCGGCGGTCCGGGCAACAACTACTCGCTGCATGGAATCGCCGAAGCGGTCAACGAAATGCGGGACAAGCCCGGCCAATTCGCGCTCGTCGGCGCCAACGGCGGTATCGCGAGCAAGTACTCGGTCGGCATCTACTCCACCGAACCCGCCGACTGGGCGCCCGACCGCAGCACCGAACTGCAGGGCGAGGTGGCCGGCTACCCGGCGGTGGCCGTCACCGAGCAGGCCGACGGGCCGGCGACCGTCGAGACCTACACGGTGCGTTACGACTGGACCCCGCACACCGGCATCATCGTCGGCCGGTTGGCCGCCGACGGGTCGCGCTTCCTGGCCACCACCGACGACGCGGCGCTGGTGGCGCTGCTGTCTGACGGCGAACCGCTGGGCGCGGCGATCGCGGTGCGCTCGACCGAGCAGGGCAACCGCGCGACGTTGGCCTGAGTCCAGCAAATCCGGCGGCCCACCGGTGCCTGCGGTCGACGGCTCGCGGGTGAGTGGCCGGCCCGAATTCGATTCCGGCTGATCCGAATTCGGTCATGTCAGGGCGAACCGCTGGTGCAGCGCGGCCAGCAGGCGGCGCGCCTCCTCGACCCGGGCATGCTGACGGGCCAGCCCGTCGGGACGCTTGGCGTCGGCCGGGTGGCTGCGCTGCCACTTCTCCTCGGCCGCTACGGCATACGCGCTGAGTTCGGCGATCTCGGCTTCCAGCAGCCCCGCGAACAGGCGTGCCTGTGCCGCGTCGGCCGCGCCGGGATGTCGCCGCCCTGCGGTGACCAGAACCGGCCGGGCGGGGAGGCGGAACTCGTATTCGTCCGAGAGCGGGGCGACTGACATGCGAGCATCGTTGGCCCTGTTCCGGTGAATGTGCTGTGAGTGCGGTCGCCGATCGGTCGGACGGTGTTCACCGCAGGGTCACCGAATGGACGGTCGCGGGTTACCTTCCCGGGTGGTCCAGCAACCTCAGACGAGGGCGGCGAGTTTGCCCGCCAACCGCTCGACATACGCCCCGACTTCTGCCTCGGACTTGTCCGGCAGCCCGAACAACACCTCGGTGACACCGAGCTCGGCCCAGCGCGCGAGTTTGTCGGGATCCGGCTTGAAGTCGAGCGCGACGATCTGCGGCGCCCCGTCGCGGCCGGCCGCGGCCCAGGTGTCCTGCAACAGCTTCACCGGCGCGTCGATGTCGAAGTCCCGGGGCGTGGTGATCCAGCCGTCGGCCGACTTCGCGATCCACTTGAAGTTCTTCTCGGTGCCGGCCGCGCCGACCAGTACCGGGATGTGCGACTGGACCGGCTTGGGCCACGCCCAGCTGGGGCCGAAGTTGACGAATTCGCCGTCATAGGCGGCTTCTTCCTGGGTCCACAATGCCCGCATGGCCTCCAGGTACTCCCGCAGCATGGTCCGACGGCGACCCGGCGGCACCTTGTGGTCGGCGAGTTCGTCGGTGTTCCAACCGAATCCGACACCGAGGCTGACCCGGCCGCCGGACAGGTGGTCCAGCGTGGCGATCGACTTGGCCAGCGTGATGGGGTCGTGCTCGACGGGCAGGGCCACCGCGGTGGACAGCCGCACCCGGTCGGTCACGGCGGCCACCCCGCCGAGCGACACCCACGGATCGAGGGTCCGCATGTAGCGGTCGTCGGGCAGCGTCTCGTCGCCGGTGGTCGGATGCGCGGCCTGCCGCTTGATCGGGATGTGGGTGTGCTCGGGCACGTAGAAAGTGGTGAAGCCGTGGTCGTCGGCGAGCTTGCCCGCGGCCGCCGGGGCGATGCCGCGATCGCTGGTGAAGAGTACGAGCCCATAGTCCATGGCAAGAATTAGAACGTGTTCTAGTCTGCAGGGCAAGGGCGGGACGGGCTCGGTTCGGTTCAGGCAGATCGTTACCCGTGACTGTCGCCGCCCTGGCTGCTGCCATGGCAGCCATGACGACCGAACGCATCGCCGATCACATCAAATTCGCCTACTGGGTGCCCAACGTCAGCGGCGGCCTGGTCACCAGTGATATCGAGCAGCGCACCGACTGGAATTACGAGTACAACCGCAAGCTCGCGCAGACGGCCGAGAACAACGGGTTCGAGTACGCCCTGTCGCAGGTCCGGTACGAGGCCAGCTACGGCGCGGAGTACCAGCACGAATCGACGAGCTTCAGCCTGGCCCTGCTGCTGGCGACCGAGCGGCTGAAGGTGATCGCCGCGGTGCATCCGGGCCTGTGGCAGCCCGCTGTGCTGGCCAAGCTGGGGGCCACCGCCGATCACCTGTCCGGCGGCCGGTTCGCGGTCAACGTGGTGTCCGGCTGGTTCAAGGACGAGTTCACCCACCTGGGCGAGCCCTGGCTGGAGCACGACGAGCGGTACCGGCGCAGCGCCGAGTTCCTGCAGGTGCTGCGCAAGATCTGGACCGAGGACGACGTGGATTTCCGCGGCGACTTCTATCGCATCCACGACTTCACGCTCAAGCCCAAGCCGCTGAACACCCCCGAGCGGCCCAACCCCGAACTGTTCCAGGGTGGTAATTCCACGGCCGCACGCCGCAACGGCGGCTACTACGCCGACTGGTATTTCTCCAACGGCAAGGACTTCGACGGCCTCACCGAGCAGGTGGTCGAGGTCCGTGACCATGCGCGTGCCGCCGGGCGTGAGGTGAAGTTCGGCCTGAACGGGTTCATCATCGCGCGGGACTCGGAGAAGGAAGCGAAGGAAACGCTGCGGGAGATCATCGCCAAGGCCAATAAGCCGGCCGTGGAGGGCTTCCGCGGGGCGGTGCAGCAGGCGGGCAACTCGACCGCGGACAAGAAGGGCATGTGGGCCGACTCGTCGTTCGAGGACCTCGTCCAGTACAACGACGGGTTCCGCACGCAGCTGATCGGAACCCCCGAGCAGATCGCCGAGCGCATCGCCGCCTACCGCAAACGGGGTGTCGATCTCATCCTGGGTGGCTTCCTCCACTTCCAGGAAGAAATCGAGTATTTCGGCAAGCACGTGCTGCCGCTGGTCCGGGAAATCGAGGCGTCGGAGGAAGGCGCGCTGGACTCGTCGGTGCTCGTATCGGCCTGAGGTCGCTCACATGTGGGTGCGCTAGCGTGGGTGGTCGAGATCGCCGACACAGGAGAGTCATGACTTACCCACCCGGTAGTCCCGGATATCCGCAGTCCCAGCAGGGCAACCAGTACGTCGCGCCGACCCAGCAGTTCGGGAAGGTCGCGGATCCGGCCGAGCCGGTCAAGCTGCCGGTCTACCTGTTCGCCGCGGTCGCCGTCCTCGGGCTGGCCACCTACGCGTTCAACTTCGGTCCGCTGCTCACCATCAAGAGTTCGGACTTCCCGCAGTTCGGCAGCGCCAGTGGTAGCACCATCGGCATCGGGCTGGCGGTGGCCGCGTCGGTGCTGGCCGGCCTGATCGCCGCCGTCGCCCTGCTGCCCAAGCAGAAGGTCTCCGCCGGTGTGGTGGCGGCCATCGCGCTGCTGTCCTTCCTGCTCGTGCTCGGTGAGGTGATCAACGCGCCGCAGGGGGTGTCGATCGGCTGGGCGCTGTATCTGGTGATCATCTGCACGGTGTTGCAGGCCGGCGCCGCGATCGCGGCGCTGCTGCTGGAGGCGGGCATCATCACCGCGCCGGAACCGCGGCCGCGGTACGAGCAGCCCTACGGCCAGTACGGTGCGCCGTATTACGGACAGCACGGTGGTCAGCAGCCCGGCCAACAGCATGGTCAGCCGGGGCAGCCGTACGGCGCACCGCCGGCGCCGCCGCAGCAGGGCCGGCCCGGCTACGCGCCGCCGGCCCAGTACGGCGCCGGTTACCAGGGTCCGAGCACCGGCGGTTTCGCCGCCGCCGGCGCGCCCGGTCCGCAGAGCGGTCCGCCCACGCCGCCCACCGGTTTCCCCGCGTTCGGTCAGCCGCAGCCGGCCGGATCGTCGGACCCGACCACAGCGGTCCCGACACAATCTCACGCCGCGTCCTCAGAGCAAGCCGGGCCGCCGCCGTCGTAGTCTGGGCTTCCATGGTTGAGAAGCGCATCCGGGCCGTGTGCATTCGGCGTGCGTGAGGCCAGCACGCGAGGAGCGACCCAGCTAGTGGACAACCGGTCAGTCGGGACCCGGCAGGCACGCGAT
This sequence comes from Mycolicibacterium cosmeticum, assembly GCF_000613185.1. Classification (NCBI taxonomy): domain Bacteria; kingdom Bacillati; phylum Actinomycetota; class Actinomycetes; order Mycobacteriales; family Mycobacteriaceae; genus Mycobacterium; species Mycolicibacterium cosmeticum. The sequence continues at coordinate 1,910,070 of NZ_CCBB010000001.1, read as the reverse complement.
CTGCTGCGCGTCGCGTTCGGTCCCTCGCTGGTTGCGCTCGGAATCATCGCGGCGGTGACGCTGCTGCAGTTGCTGATCGCCAACAGCGATATGACCGGCGCCTTCGGCGCGATCGCCAGCATGTGGCTCGGCGTGCACCAGGTCCCGGTGTCGATCGGTGGCCGCGAGCTCGGCGTGATGCCGCTGCTGCCGGTGCTGCTGATGGTGTGGGGCACCGCCCGGACCACGGCCGCGGCCGCGGCGCGGTCGTCCTGGTTCGTCATCCGCTGGGTGGTGGCCTCCGCGCTGGGCGGCCCCCTGCTGATCGCCGCGCTCGCGCTCGCCGTCATCCACGACGCGTCCTCGGTGCTCACCGAACTCCAGACGCCGAACGCCGGGCGCGCCTTCGCCGGCGTGCTCGCGGTGCACGCGATCGGTGCGGTCGTGGGCGTGCTGCTCACCGGCAAGATGCGATCGGTGCCCTGGGTGCCGGGCTGGCTGCCCGACGCCTTCCGCGGTGCCGGCGCCGGGGTACTCGCGCTGTTCGGCCTGTCCGGCGTCGTGGCGACGGGTTCGCTGATCGTGCACTGGGGCACCATGCACGACCTGTTCGGGATCACCGACTCGGTATTCGGGCAATTCAGCCTCACCCTGCTGTCGGCGCTGTACATCCCCAACGTCATCGTCGGCACCGCGGCGGTGGCCGTCGGGTCGACGGCGCATGTCGGGCTGGCCACCTTCAGCTCGTTCACCGTGCTGGGCGGTGACATCCCGGCGGTGCCGGTGTTGGCCGCCATGCCCACCCCGCCGCTCGGGCCGATCTGGGTCGCGTTGCTGATCGTCGCGGCGGTCTCGGCGGTGGCGCTGGGGCAGCAGTGCGCGCGGCGCCCGGTGCCGCTGCCCGCCGCCGCCGCAAAGCTGGTGGTGGCCGCCGCCGTCGCGGCCGCGGTGATGGCGCTGCTCGGCTACGCCGGTGGCGGACGGCTCGGCAACTTCGGCGACGTCGGGGTCGACCAGGTCACGTTCGGGCCCGCGGTGTTCCTCTGGTTCGTCTCGATCGGCGGACTCACCGTGGCGATGGCGGGCGGCCTGGCCAAGCGGCCCAAGCCGGTCAAGCCGGTAGCCGAGCCGGAGCCGCATCCCGAGCCCGACGATGCCGTCACCGATGTGGTGGTGCTGGACGAACCGGTCGACGTCGAGGTCGTCGAGGTTGTGGAGGCCGGGGAGGTCGCGCCACCTGCCGAGCGGCCGGAGGAGCCCGACGAACCACTGCTCGATCCGGAAGAGCACTTCCTCACCGACGGGGATCCGGCCGAAAAGCCGCGCGACCAGGCCGACTAGGCTGCTGGGCGTGCAGCCCCCGCTCCGGGACCCGATCAGGGTGCCTCCGACCGCGCCGTCGCGGCTGGTGGTGTTGGCTTCGGGTACCGGATCCCTGCTGGAGGCACTGCTGGCCGCTGGGGGCGACTATCCGGGCGAGGTGGTCGCCGTCGGCACCGATCGGGCGTGCCGTGCGCTGGAGATCGCCGCGGGCGCCGGGGTGCCGTCGTTCACCGTGCGACTCGGCGACCACACCGACCGGGCCGCCTGGGACAGCGCGCTCACCGATGCGGTGGCGCGCCACGAACCCGATCTCGTCGTCAGCGCGGGGTTCATGAAAATTCTTGGTCCCCAATTCCTTTCGCGCTTCGAAGGGCGTGTGGTGAACACCCATCCGGCGTTGCTGCCGGCCTTCCCGGGCGCGCGGGCCGTCGCCGAAGCGCTGGACTACGGCGTGCGCGTGACGGGCGCCACCGTGCACCTGGTCGATGCCGGGACCGACACCGGGCCGATTCTGGCGCAGGAAACCGTGCCCGTGCTCGATGATGACGACGAAGAAACTTTGCACGAACGCATCAAGGTGGTCGAACGGCGACTGCTGGTGGACGTGCTCGCCGCGGTGGCCACCCGCGGCCTCACCTGGACCGGGCGAAAGGCGACCTTCGGATGTTGAGGATGCAGCGATGAGTGATAAGCGGCCGATCCGGCGCGCGTTGATCAGCGTGTACGACAAGACGGGTCTGGGGGCGCTGGCCCGCGGGCTGCACGACGCGGGCGTGAGCATCGTGTCGACGGGCTCCACCGCGAAAACGATTGCCGAGGCCGGTGTTCCGGTCACCCCGGTGGAGGACGTCACCGGCTTCCCCGAGGTGCTCGACGGCCGGGTGAAGACCCTGCACCCGAAGGTGCACGCCGGCCTGCTGGCCGACCTGCGCAAGTCCGAGCACGAGGCGGCGCTGGCGGATCTGGGCATCGCGCCGTTCGAGCTGGTGGTGGTCAACCTCTACCCGTTCACCGAGACGGTGGCCTCCGGCGCGGCGCCCGACGAGTGCGTCGAGCAGATCGACATCGGCGGACCATCCATGGTGCGCGCCGCCGCCAAGAACCATCCCAGCGTGGCCGTGGTGGTCGACCCGCTCGGCTACGAGGGCGTACTGGCCGCGGTGCGGTCCGGCGGTTTCACGCTCGCCGAGCGGAAGCGGCTGGCGGCGTTGGCATTCCGGCACACCGCGGAGTACGACGTCGCGGTGGCCAGCTGGATGGGCTCGGTGTTGGCGCCCGAAGACGGTGCAGGTCCGGACGCCCCGCCGCAGTGGGTGGGTGCCACCTGGCATCGCGCCGCGGTGCTGCGTTACGGCGAGAACCCGCACCAGGGCGCGGCGCTGTACCGCAACGATGCCGGCTGGCCCGGGTTGGCGCAGGCCGAGCAGTTGCACGGCAAGGAGATGTCCTACAACAACTACACCGACGCCGATGCCGCCTGGCGGGCCGCATTCGACCACGAGCAGACCTGTGTGGCGATCATCAAACACGCCAATCCGTGCGGTATCGCCGTCTCGTCGGTGTCGGTGGCCGACGCGCATCGCAAAGCCCATGAATGCGACCCGCTTTCGGCGTTCGGTGGGGTCATCGCGACCAACACCACCGTCAGCGTGGAGATGGCGCAGACGGTGGCCGACATCTTCACCGAGGTGATCGTCGCGCCCGCCTACGAGCCAGGCGCCGTCGAGATCCTGTCCGGTAAGAAGAACATCCGCATCCTGGTCGCCTCCGAGCCGCAGGACAGCGGCGTTGAATTCCGGCAGATCAGTGGCGGCTTGCTGCTGCAGGAGCGCGATGCGCTGGACGCCCCCGGCGACGACCCGGCCAACTGGACGCTGGCCACCGGCGAGCCCGCCGATTCGGCGACGCTGGCCGACTTGGTGTTCGCATGGCGGGCCTGCCGTGCGGTGAAATCGAATGCCATCGTCGTCGCGGCCGACGGTGCCACCGTGGGAGTGGGTATGGGTCAGGTGAACCGGGTGGACGCCGCCCGGTTGGCAGTGGAACGTGGCGGTGACCGGGTCAAGGGCGCCGTCGCGGCCTCCGATGCCTTCTTCCCGTTCCCGGACGGCCTGGAAACCCTGACCAACGCGGGTGTGAAAGCGATTGTGCACCCGGGTGGTTCGGTGCGTGACGACGTGGTGACCGAGGCGGCGGCGAAGGCGGGGATCACGCTGTACCTGACCGGGGCGCGGCACTTCGCCCACTAGGTCGACCGGCCAGTTATTACACGCTTCATCCCAGAATGCGTGCAATAACTGGCCATTCGGCACCTGCCTCGCGCAGTGCAGCACAGGTTCGCTCCACGATCACGTGGCGCCGGTTGCGTAGGATTTCTGCGCTGACGCGAATGACGCGCCAACCCGATGCGGACAATTCCGCCAGTCGATCGATATCGCGGGCGTGCTGTCGGGCGTCCTTCCAGTGTTGCTCCCCGTCGTACTCGACACCGACCTTGAATTGCTCCCAGCCGAGGTCGATGCGATAGCGCCGAACCACGATCTGCGTGCTGGGCCGCGGCAATCCGGCGCCGACGAGCACGAGCCGGGTCCTGGTCTCCTGAGGCGACTCGGCGCCGCCGTCGACCAGGTCGAGGACTTCGCGGAGCTGGACCAATCCTCGCGCTCCCCGATGGCGCGCGATGAGTGGTTCGATATCGCACACCCGAACCCCGGTCGCCTGAGCGAGCGCGTCGATCCGCGTCACGGCGAGCGTCGTGCCGCGCCGCCGACCCAGATCGAATGCGGTGCGAGCCGGTGTCGTCACCGGGATGCTCGACGCCGACCCGATTTCGTCCGGGTACAGCGTGTCCCGATGGATGAGGATGCCGCTGACCGGCTTTCCGTTGGTGCGGTACAACTCCGCGGGTTCGTCGGCCCCGATCCAGCGCGTGCCGTAGAGCGCGGCCGCGGACAGTCCTCCCGCGATGGCGGTTCGGCCGGACCACAACCACGCGGCCTCGGCACGAGTCGCCGCGGTGACGTCAACTCCTCGGGGCAGATACACATTCCGGTAGATCGGGGTGTTCTGCGTGCGCAGACTTCGCCGACCGACAATGCCGCGGGCCAATGCCTCGGTCCCCACGAAGGGATGTGCCACCATGACGCCAATATGTCGGCGTAGGCGGACGGATCTCGCGCGTCGACACCTGTGCACAGCCGACCCTGTGGATGAATCCGCGGGTGTGGATCGTCGACCATCCCAGAATGCGTGCGATAACTGGCCACTCGACGCTAGGCGGTGGCCTCGTCCCGCGCCGGCGTCGTCACGTACTCCACGAACGACGCGATCTCCTCGACCGCGCGGCGGGCGTCGGGATTCACGTCGAAGGACAACTGGAACATGTGCATCGCCTTGTCCCACACCTGAACCCACACCGGGACACCGTCGGCCTGCAGCCGGTCGGCCAGGGTGAAGGTGTCGTTGCGCAGCATCTCGTTGGTGCCGATCTGCAACAGGAACGGGCCCAGTCCGCTCATGTTCGCCTCAGAAGGCATGATCGGCACCGGCCGGGTGCCGTTGACCGTGGCGAAGACGTCGTAGATGAACTTGACGGTCATGAACGGGAACAGCACATCCACATGTTCCTTGAGCGCCGCGTACTTCAGCTGCATGTCCGCTGACGTCAGCGCCGACAGCAGAACCTGACCGGCGGGCACCGGCAGGCCGGCATCGCGAATCGCCAGCGCGGTATCGGCGGCCATCAGCCCACCGGCCGAATCACCGGCCAGCACAACGCGATCCGGGGTGAATCCGAGCGAGAGCACGTGCCGGTAGGCGTCCAGGCCATCCTCGACGGCCTCCTCGATGCTGGCCTGCGGCGCCAACCGGTACCCGACGTTGAACACCTGAGAACCGGTGGCCTCGGACAGCTTCGAGGCGAACCGCCGGTGCGAGTTGAGGCCGAGGGTCACCAGCGCCGAGCCGTGGAAGTAGACGATCACCCGATCGGAGTCGCGGGCATTCGGTGCGACGACCCACTCGGCCGGGCAGTGCGGCAGCCGCTCCGGGGTGAGGCTGGTGCCGGGCAGGGCCGGGATGAACCGCAGCGGCTTGTCGATGACATCCAGATGCGCCCGCTGCAGGCCGGCCGGCCACACCCTGTTGACGATGAGGCCGATGATCGTGGCGATCCCCAGCACGGTGCGCAGGGAGATCGCGGTCAGCACACCCAGCAATCGGGATTGCCGGCAGGCCGGGCCGAACTGCACGGTGGTCGGCCGGTCGCGCCATTCGAGCGAATTCACGGTACCCATGGTACTGGGTACTTCCGGCGAGGAAAATCCAGGTGACCATGCCGGCACTCGGCAGCAGTCGTAGCGTGGAGTGGTGACGTCACCTAACGATCTGCCCCGCACCGTCGGCGAGCTGCGTGCTTCCGGTCATGTCGAGCGCGGGATCAAGCAGGAGATCCGGGAAAATCTGTTGGCCAGGCTGGCCACGGGCGACGACATCTGGCCCGGGCTGTTCGGTTTCGAGGACACCGTGCTGCCCCAGGTCGAACGCGCCCTGATCGCCGGACACGACTTCGTGCTGCTGGGTGAACGCGGACAGGGCAAGACCCGCCTGCTGCGCTCACTGGCCGGTCTGCTCGACGAATGGACGCCCGTCATCGCCGGCTCTGAGCTGGGTGAACACCCCTACAGCCCCATCACCCCGGAATCGATCCGCCGGGCCGCCGAGGTCGGGGACGACCTCCCCATCGCGTGGCGGCACCGCAGTGAGCGCTACACCGAGAAGCTCGCGACGCCCGACACCAGCGTCGCCGACCTGGTCGGCGATATCGACCCCATCAAGGTGGCCGAGGGGCGCAGCCTCGGCGACCCCGAGACCATCGCCTACGGCCTGATCCCGCGGTCGCATCGCGGCATCGTCGCCGTCAACGAGCTGCCCGACCTCGCCGAGCGCATCCAGGTGGCCATGCTCAACGTGATGGAGGAGCGCGATATCCAGGTCCGCGGCTACACCCTGCGGCTGCCGCTCGACGTGCTCGTCGTCGCCAGTGCCAACCCGGAGGACTACACCAACCGCGGCCGCATCATCACCCCGCTCAAGGACCGGTTCGGCGCCGAGATCCGCACCCACTATCCGCTCGAGCTGGCCGCCGAGGTGGCCGTCATCAGGCAGGAGGCGCACCTGAGCGCCCCGGTGCCCGACTACCTGCTGCAGATCGTCGCCCGGTTCGCCCGCTCGCTGCGCGAGTCCAGCGCCATCGACCAGCGGTCCGGCGTCTCGGCGCGGTTCGCGATCGCCGCAGCCGAGACGGTGGCCGCGTCCGCCCGGCACCGCGGGGCCGTCCTCGGCGAACAGGAGCCGGTGGCCCGCGTCGTCGACCTCGGCACCGTGATCGACGTGCTGCGCGGCAAGCTCGAATTCGAATCCGGCGAGGAAGGCCGCGAGCAGGTGGTGCTGGAGCATCTGCTGCGCCGGGCGACGGCCGACACCGCGTCGCGGGCGCTGGGCGGTATCGACGTGGGGCCGCTGGTGGCCGCCGTCGAGGACGGCTCACCGGTGACCACGGGTGAGCGGGTCAGCGCCAAGGACGTACTGGCCGCGCTGCCCGATCTGCCGGTGCTGGACGCGATCGCCGAACGGCTCGGGGCCACCAACGACGGTGAACGGGCCGCGGCGGTGGAGCTGGCCCTGGAAGCGCTGTACCTGGCCAAGCGAATCGACAAGACCTCCGATGAGGGCGAAACGGTATATGGCTAACCATCTCTCGCGTTACTCGCGATACAGCGGCGGTCCCGACCCGCTGGCGCCGCCCGTCGACCTGCGCGAAGCGCTCGAACAGATCGGGCAGGACGTGATGGAGGGCTCGTCGCCGCGGCGGGCACTCTCGGAGTTGTTGCGCCGCGGCACCCGCACCCTGTCCGGGGCGGACAAGCTCGCCGCCGAGGCCAACCGCAGGCGGCGGGAGTTGTTGCAGCGCAACAATCTCGACGGCACCCTGCAGGACATCAAGAAGCTGCTCGACGAGGCGGTGCTGGCCGAACGCAAGGAACTGGCGCGCGCGCTCGACGATGACGCCCGCTTCGGCGAGATGCAGATGGAGGCGCTGTCCCCGTCCCCGGCCAAGGCGGTGCGCGAACTCGCCGACTACGACTGGCGCTCGGCCGAGGCCAGGCAGAAGTACGAGCAGATCCGCGATCTGCTCGGCCGCGAGATGCTCGACCAGCGTTTCGCCGGTATGAAGCAGGCCCTGGAGAACGCCACCGACGAGGACCGCCAGGCCGTCAACGACATGCTCGACGACCTCAACGACCTGCTCGACAAGCACGCACAAGGGCAGGACTCCGAGCAAGACTTCCAGGACTTCATGGCCAAGCACGGCCAGTACTTCCCGGAGAATCCGCGCAACGTGGAGGAGTTGATCGATTCGCTGGCCCAGCGCGCCGCGGCCGCCCAGCGTTTCCGCAACAGCCTGTCGGCGCAGCAGCGCGCCGAGCTGGATGCCCTGGCGCAGCAGGCCTTCGGTTCACCGTCGCTGATGAATGCGCTGAACCGGCTGGATTCCCACCTGCAGGCCGCGCGGCCCGGTGAGGACTGGACGGGATCGCAGGAGTTCTCCGGCGGGGACCCGCTGGGCATGGGCGAGGGAGCCCAGGCGCTGGCCGATATCGCCGAGCTGGAACAGCTGGCCGAGCAACTGTCGCAGAGCTACCCGGGCGCCACCATGGACGACGTCGACCTGGACATGCTGGCCCGCCAGCTCGGCGACGACGCGGCGGTGAACGCCCGCACCCTCGCCGACCTGGAACGCGCGCTGATGAACCAGGGCTTCCTGGACCGTGGGTCCGACGGCAAGTGGCGGTTGTCGCCCAAGGCGATGCGGCAGCTGGGCCAGACCGCGTTGCGCGACGTCGCGCGCCAACTGTCCGGACGCAACGGCGAACGCCAGACCCAACGGGCCGGCGCGGCGGGCGAACTGACCGGGGCGACCCGGCCGTGGGCGTTCGGCGACACCGAACCCTGGAACGTCACGCGGACGCTGACGAACGCGGTGCTGCGGCGGGCGGGTACCGACGGGCACGGGCCGCTGACCATCACGGTCGAGGACGTGGAGGTGTCCGAAACCGAGACCCGCACCCAAGCCTGCGTGGCCCTGCTGGTGGACACCAGCTTCTCGATGGTGATGGAGAACCGGTGGCTGCCGATGAAGCGCACGGCGCTGGCCCTGAATCATCTGGTGAGCACCCGCTTCCGGTCCGATGACCTGCAGATCATCGCGTTCGGCCGGTACGCCCGGACGCTGACCGCTGCCGAACTGACCGGGCTGGAGGGCGTCTACGAGCAGGGCACCAACTTGCATCACGCGCTGGCCTTGGCGGCGCGGCATCTGCGCCGGCATCCCAACGCCCAACCGGTGATCCTCATCGTCACCGACGGTGAGCCCACCGCCCACCTGGAGGATTACGGCGACGCAGAAGGAAGTTCTGCCGTTTTCTTTGATTACCCGCCGCACCCGCGCACCATCGCGTTCACGGTCAAGGGTTTCGACGAGGTGGCCCGGCTCGGCGCGCAGGTGACCATCTTCCGGCTCGGCAACGATCCGGGCCTGGCCCGATTCATCGACCAGGTCGCCCGGCGGGTGCAGGGCCGCGTCGTCGTGCCGGATCTGGATGGCCTCGGCGCCGCGGTGGTGGGCGACTACCTGACCTCGCGGCGGAGGTAGCGTCAGGCCCTGTCGACGGTGTCGTCGGCGTTGGTGTGACGGCGCTTCTTGCGCTTGACGCCGACGCTGCCCCACAGCGAGAACCCGCGCACCCGCACCCGGGGACCGCCCGGTGTCCCGCTGCCGTTCACGCTGTGGTCGAAGCTGCCCATCACGCCGACCCCGCCGATATCGACGTTCACCTCCGGCGGCACCAGAATGGTCTGCCCGCCGAAGATCGAGTAGCTGCGGATCTCCACGTCGGCCGTGGTGAAGTCGGCGTAGCGCAGGTCGACGACGCCGCCGCCGAACAAGGCGAAGGTGGTCAGCTTCTTGGGCACGTTCCACCGGCCGCGGCGTTCGTACCCGCTCATGATGGCCAGCAACAGGGTGGACGGCGCCGGCCGGCAGACACCCTTGCCGGTCGCGCTGCCGCCGGGCAGATCGGCGCTCAACCGATCCAGGTCCGCGCAGGTCTGGGCGGCATACGCCTTGGCCAGCCGGGTCTCGTACTCGTCGAGCGAAAGCCGGCCCTGGGCGGCCGCGTCCGTCAGCAATTGCGCCACCTGTATCCGGTCGGTGTCGGCGGCACGCATCGATCCACTCCAGGACGCTGACGTGCTCATCAGTGCCATCTGTTCTTCGCGCCGGCGCTCATCACTGACGAGCGTACGACGAATAGCCGCACATGCAATACCGTTGACGAATTCGTTGCGGCGGACGCATTGTTTGCTGTATTCGCGTCGCTCGGATCACGACACCCAGTTGGGGCTGCGCTTCTGCAGGAAGGCGAGCATGCCCTCGCGCGCCTCGTCGGAGGTGAACAGCCGCGCCGACTGCAATGCCAGCTCGTCGGCGTGCGCGTCGAAAGCGGCCAGGATCGGCGCCGTGGTCAGGGCCTTCGACGCCGCCAGCCCCTGCGGCGAACCCTTCACGATTTCGCCGGTCAACGCCGCCACCGCGGCGCCGACATCCTCGGCGGCATCGGTGATCAGACCGACGGCCGCGGCCACGGCGGACCCGAACTTCTCACCCGTCACGAAATAGCGGCCGGCCGCCCGAGCCGTCAGTTTCGGCAAGAGTGTGAGCGAGATGATGGACGGTGCCACCCCGATCCGGGCCTCGGTCAGTGCGAAGGTGCTCGCCGGCCCGGCCACCGCGATATCGCAGGCACCCACCAGCCCCATCCCGCCGGCGCGCACATGCCCGTCGACCGCGGCGATCACCGGAATCGGCAGCTCCAGGATCGAGCGCAGCACCACCGTCATCTCCCGGGCCCGGTCCACCGCGAGGTCACCGGGATCCCGCCCGGCCGCCTCGCTCAGATCGGCGCCGGCGCAGAACGTCTTGCCGGTGTGGCCGAGCACCACCGCGCGGGCGCCGGATCCTGCTGCGTCGGCCAGTCGCTCACGCAGTTGGGTCACCAGCACCGACGACAACGCGTTGTGGTTGTGCGGCGAATCAAGGGTCACCCGCGCGACGGCACCGTCGACGTCGTAGCGGACGAGTTGCGTCATCAGTACGACCGGGGCAGGCCCAGCGAGGTCTGCGCGACGAAGTTGAGGATCATCTCGCGGCTCACGGGGGCGATCCTGGCCAGCTTGGACGCGGTCACCGCCGCGGCAATGCCGTACTCCTTGGTCAGGCCGTTGCCACCGAGCGACTGCACGGCCTGGTCGACGGCCCGCACCGACGCCTCGCCGGCGGCGTACTTGGCCATGTTCGCGGCCTCCGCCGCGCCGAAATCGTCGCCGGTGTCGTACAGCGTGGCGGCCTTCTGCATCATCAGCTTGGCCAGCTCGATCTCGATGTGGTTCTGCGCCAGTGGATGTGACAGGCCCTGGTGCGAACCGATCGGGACCTTCCAGACCTGGCGGGTCTTGACGTAGTCGACGGCCTTCCCGATCGCGAAGCGGCCCATCCCGACCGCACTGGCCGCGCCCATGATGCGCTCGGGATTCAGCCCCGCGAACAACTGCGCGATGGCCGCGTCCTCGGAGCCGACCAGGGCGTCGGCAGGCAACCGGACATCGTCGAGGAACACCTGGAATTGGCTCTCCGGGCTGATGATCTCCATCTCGATCTTGGTCCAGCTCAGACCCGGGGTGTCGGTGGGCAGCACGAACAGCGCCGGCTTGAGGTTGCCTGTCTTGTGGTCTTCGGTACGGCCCACGACGAGTACGGCCTGGGCCTGGTCGATGCCCGAGATGAACGTCTTCTGGCCCTTGAGGATCCAGTCGCTGCCGTCCCGGCGCGCGGTGGTGGTGATGCGGTGGGAGTTGGACCCGGCATCGGGTTCGGTGATGGCGAACGCCATGGTGATGGACCCGTCGGCGATACCGGGAATCCAGCGCTTTTTCTGTTCCTCGGTGCCGAATTTGGAGATGATGGTGCCGTTGATGGCGGGTGAGACCACCATCATCAGCAGGGCCGAGCCGGCCGCCGACATCTCCTCCATGACCAGGCTGAGCTCGTACATGCCCGCCCCGCCGCCGCCGTACTCCTCCGGCAGATTCACCCCGATGAAGCCGAGCTTGCCTGCCTCGTTCCACAATTCGGTGGTGTGTTGGCCGGCGCGTGCCTTCTCCAGGTAGTAATCCTGGCCGTAGTTGGCGGCCATCGCCCTGACGGCATCGCGCAGCGCCCGCTGTTCCTCGGTCTCGACGAAACTCATGGTTGTTCTCCTTCGGGTTCTTGTACACGGGCGAGCACGGCACCGACATCGACCTGTTGGCCGGCGCTGACATGGAGTTCGGCGAGCACTCCGGCCTGCGGGCTGGTGATGGTGTGCTCCATCTTCATGGCCTCCAGCCAGATCAGCGGCTGGCCGGCGGTGACGGTGTCCCCGACGGCGGCGCCGACGCGCACCACCGATCCGGGCATCGGGGCCAGCAGGGAGCCCTGCGCGACGGCCGTGTCGGGGTCGGGGAAGCGCGGCTGGGCCAGCAGGCGCAGCGCGCCCAGCGGGGAGTCGACGAACACCTCGTCGCCGTATCGGGCCACGTCGAAGGTCCGCTCCACGCCGTCGACGGAAAGGACGACCCGCTCCGGCGTCGCCGACACCAGAGCCACACCGTCATGGTCGGGCAACTGCACCCCGGCCCGGGTGAACCGGTAGCGGACCACCTGTTCGGATCCGGCCGCGTCGCGGTACGTCCGGGTCTGGTAGCCGGAGGCGAGGTTGCGCCACCCGCTGGGCGTCGGCGCGAAAGCCGTTGCGGTGCTGCGGTTGTACGCGGCGTCGGCCAGCGCTGCCGCGGTGGCGGAAACGGCGGCCGCATCGCCCGGACGGGCGGCCAACTCGGCCAGTCCGTGTGTGTCGAAGAAGGCGGTGTCGGTGTCGCCGGCACGGAACGCCGGGTGCCGCAGCACGTTGACCAACAGGTCGCGGTTGGTCTTGATGCCGTGCAGGCGGGCATGGGCCAGCGCGTCGGCCAGGATCGCCGCGGCGCGCTCCCGGGTGGGCGCATAGGAGATGATCTTGGCCAGCATCGGGTCGTAGAACACCGACACCTGCGAACCGTTGACGATGCCGGAGTCCACCCGCACGCCGCTGCGCCCACCCAGCGTGTCGAACTGGGTACGGGTGGCGGGCACGTCGAACCGGTGCACCGGCCCGGCCTGGGGCTGCCAATTCTCGGCCGGGTCCTCGGCATAGAGCCGGGCTTCGATCGAATGCCCGTGTGCAGCAGGGGCAGCCGGGTCGAGCCGGTGACCGTCGGCCACCTCGAGCTGCAGTTCGACGAGGTCGCACCCGGTGGTCTCCTCGGTGACCGGGTGCTCGACCTGCAGCCGGGTGTTCATCTCCAGGAAGAAGAAGTCACCGTTGTCGTCGGCCATGAACTCGACGGTTCCCGCGCCGGTGTAGCCGATGGCCGCGGCGGCCAGCCGGGCGGCCTCGAACAACTTGTCCCGCATGCCGGGGGTGCGTTCCACCAGCGGCGAGGGTGCCTCCTCGATCACCTTCTGGTGCCGGCGCTGGATGGAACATTCGCGTTCGCCGACGGCCCACACGGTGCCGTGCGCATCGGCCATCACCTGCACCTCGATGTGGTGGCCACTGGCCAGGTAGCGCTCACAGAACACCGTGGGATCGCCGAATGCCGACTGCGCCTCGCGCTGGGCGGCGGCGACTTCGCCCGCCAGCGCGGACAATTCACGGACCACCCGCATGCCGCGGCCGCCGCCGCCGGCCGACGCCTTGATCAGCACCGGCAACTGATCGGCGGTGACGGTATCCGGGTCCAGCTCGGCCAGCACCGGCACGCCGGCGGCCGCCATCAGCTTCTTGGCCTCGATCTTGGAACCCATCGCGGCCACGGCGGGTACCGGCGGCCCGATCCAGGTCAGGCCGGCCTGCTGCACGGCGGCGGCGAAATCCGGGTTCTCCGAGAGGAACCCGTACCCGGGATGGATCGCGTCGGCCCCGGCGGCACGCGCCGCGGCGATCAGCTGGGCGCTGTCCAGATACCCGTTGCGGCCCTCCAGGCGTACCCGGGTGTCGGCCTCGGCCACGTGGGGCGAGCCGGCGTCCGGATCGGTGTACACCGCGACGGTGCCGATACCGAGCCGGCGGCAGGTGGTGAAGACGCGGCGGGCGATCTCACCACGGTTGGCGACGAGAACTCTCGTGATCAATTGCGTCTCACATCCTGAAGACGCCGAAATTCGACGTCCCCTCGATCGGGCCGCTGGCGATGGCGGACAGGCACATTCCGAGCACGGTGCGGGTGTCCCGCGGGTCGATCACCCCGTCGTCGTAGAGCCGCCCGGACAGGAAGGCCGGCAGGGACTCGGCCTCGATCTGCGCCTCGACGGCGGCCCGTAGGGCGGCGTCGGCGTCCTCGTCGACGGTTTGTCCGCGCGCCTCGGCGGCGGCGCGGCTGACGATCGAGAGCACGCCGGCCAACTGGGTGCCACCCATCACCGCCGATTTGGCGCTGGGCCAGGCGAACAGGAAGCGCGGGTCGTAGGCGCGACCGCACATGCCGTAGTGGCCGGCGCCGTAGGACGCCCCGATCAGCAGCGAGATGTGTGGCACGGTGGAGTTGGACACGGCGTTGATCATCATCGAGCCGTGCTTGATCATCCCGCCCTCTTCGTACTGCTTACCCACCATGTAGCCGGTGGTGTTGTGCAGGAACAGAAGTGGTGTGTCGGACCGGTTGGCCAACTGGATGAACTGGGTGGCCTTCTGTGACTCCTCGCTGAATAGCACGCCCCTGGCGTTGGCCAGGATGCCGACCGGATATCCGTACAGCCGCGCCCAACCGGTCACCAGCGACGACCCGTACAGCGGCTTGAACTCGTCGAAATCGGAGTCGTCGACGATGCGGGCGATCACGTCGCGCGGGTCGAACGGGATCCGCAGATCGGCGCCGACGAGTCCGATCAGTTCCTCGGCGTCGAACCTCGGTTCCAGCACGGGGGCGGGGGAGGGGCCCTGCTTGCGCCAGTTCAACCGAGCCACGATGCGCCGGCCGATCCGGATGGCGTCGAGCTCGTCGGCGGCCAGGTAGTCGCCCAGACCCGAGGTGCGGGCGTGCATCTCGGCGCCGCCGAGGGATTCGTCATCGGATTCCTCACCGGTGGCCATCTTCACCAGCGGCGGGCCGGCCAGGAACACCTTGGAGCGTTCCTTGATCATCACGACGTGGTCGGACATGCCGGGCACGTATGCCCCGCCCGCGGTCGAGTTGCCGAAAACCAGTGCGATGGTGGGAATCCCGGCCGCCGACAACCGGGTGAGATCCCGGAACATCTGGCCGCCCGGGATGAAGATCTCCTTCTGGGTGGGCAGATCCGCACCGCCGGATTCCACCAGCGAGATCACCGGCAACCGGTTCTGCATGGCGATCTGGTTGGCCCGCAGGATCTTCTTCAGCGTCCACGGATTGCTGGTGCCGCCCTTGACGGTCGGATCGTTCGCCACGATCAGGCATTCGACGCCGGAGACGGCGCCGATACCGGTGACCACGCTGGCGCCGACCGTGAAATCGGTGCCCCAGGCCGCCAGTGGGCTGAGCTCCAGGAACGGGGCGTCGGGGTCGAGCAGCAGTTCGACGCGTTCGCGCGCGGTCAGCTTGCCGCGGGCATGGTGGCGGTCGACGTATTTGGGGCCGCCGCCGGCCAGGGCCTTGGCGTGCTCGGCATCCAGTTCGGCGAGTTTGGCCGTCATCGCCTGGGCCGCTTCGGTGTACGCCGACGAGCGAGGGTCGAGGGTGGATCTCAAGGTGGTCATGACTGGTATCCCAAGGTCTTGGCGGCCAGTGAGGTGAGGATTTCGGTGGTCCCGCCGCCGATGCCGAGGATGCGCATATCGCGGTATTGGCGCTCGACTTCGGATTCGGCCATATAACCCATGCCGCCGAACAATTGGACGGCCTGGTTGGCCACCCACTCGCCGGCCTCCACCGCGGTGTTCTTGGCGAAACACACCTCGGTGATCAGGTTGGAATCCCCCAAGCCCGATGTCGCCGCCGGGGCGGCTCCGGCCAACTGCCGCTCCACCACGTGGTGGGTGTACACCCGCGCCACGTCGACCCGGCGGGCCATCTCGGCCAGCGTGTTCTGCACGGCCTGCCGGGTGATCAGCGGGCGCCCGAACGTCTCGCGGTTGCGGCACCAGTCGACGGTGAGGTCCAGGCACCGCTGCGCGCTCGAATACGCCTGGGCGGCAAGGCCCACCCGCTCGGAGACGAACGCGCCGGCGATCTGCAGGAAGCCGGTGTTCTCCATCCCGACCAGATTCTCCACCGGCACCCGGACGTCGGTGTAGGACAGCTCGGCGGTGTCACTGGACCGCCAGCCCATCTTGTCCAATTTGCGGCTGACCTCGAAACCGGGCGTGCCCCTGTCGACCACGAGGAGGGACACGCCGGCCGCGCCGGGTCCGCCCGTGCGCACCGCGGTCACCACGTAGTCGGCGCGCACTCCCGAGGTGATGTAGGTCTTGGCGCCGTTGACCACGTAGTGGTCGCCATCCCGCACCGCGCGCGTGGTCAGGTGGCCGACGTCGGAGCCGCCGCCCGGTTCGGTGATCGCCAGCGAGCCGATCAGGTCACCGCGCAGCGTGGGGCGCACGTAGGTGTCGATCAGGCGCCGATCCCCGGAGGCGATCATGTGCGGCACCGCGATGCCGCAGGTGAACAGGGACGCGAACACGCCACCGGGGGATCCGGCCTGGTGCATCTCCTCGCAGATGACGACGGCGTCGGCGCCGTCACCGCCGCCACCACCCACCGATTCGGGCATCCCGGCGCCGAGCAGCCCGGCGGCGCCGGCCTTGCGGTGCAGTTCGCGCGGGATCTCACCGTTGCGTTCCCACTCGTCGGCGAAGGGGAGCACATCGCGTTCGGCGAACGCGCGCACCGATTTTCGGAGCGCTTCGCGTTCGGGAGTGTGCCAGATGTCGGTCACAGCAACCTTTCCGGGATATCGAGATATCGGGACCGCAGCCATTCGCCGAGTCCCTTGGCCTGCGGGTCGAAGCGGGCCTGGTAGGCCACCCCCTCGCCGAGGATGCCCTCGATCACGAAGTTGACCGCCCGCAGATTCGGCAGCAGGTGCCGGGTCACCGGCAGGTCGGCAGTCTCGGGGAGGAGCTCGCGCACCTTAGCCACGGTCAACGTGTGTGCCAGCCAAGCCCATTCGTCTTGGGTACGCACCCAGACGCCCACGTTGGCCGATCCGCCCTTGTCGCCGCTACGGGCCCCGGCGATGCGGCCCAGCGGGGCGCGCACCACCGGCCCGGCCTCCGGTGCGGGCGGCAGCGCGGGGTCGGCCACCGGAGCCAGCTCGAGGGTGTCAGTGGCCGCGGCGATCTCGACCCGACGGCCGTCGGCGTGCACCGCGACGTGCGGCACCAGCTCGGCATCCACCCGGCCGGGCTTGAACACCCCGTACACCTGGCCGTCACCCGGCGGTGCGGTGGAGGTGAAACCGGGATAGCTGGCCAACGCGAGTTCGACTGCGGCCGAGGAGAACTGACGTCCCACCTTGGCGGGGTCGGGATCGCGCACGACACAGTGCAGCAGTGCACTGGCGGTTTCTTCGGTATCGGCGTCGGGATGGTCGGTGCGGGCCAATGTCCATTCCAGCTCGGCGGGCCGCACGGTGAGACTGCTCTCCAACTGACGGCGCAGCAGCTCGGCCTTGGCCTCGATGTCCAGGCCGGTGAGCACGAAGGACGTAGCGTTGCGGAAACCGCCGATGCTGTTGAGCGACACCTTCAGCGTGGGTGGCGGCGCCTCGCCGCGCACGCCGTGCACCCGTACCCGGTCCGGCCCGTCGGCCGACAGCGACACGCTGTCCATCCGCAAGGTGACGTCCGGGTTGGCATAGCGCGCCCCGGTGATCTCGTAGAGCAGCTGCGCGGTGACCGTCCCGGTGCTCACCGATCCGCCGGTACCGGCGTGCTTGGTGATCACCGACGACCCGTCGGCCGCGATCTCGGCCAGCGGGAATCCCGGCCGGGTCAGATCGGGTAGCTCGGTGAAGAAGGAGTAGTTGCCGCCGGTGGCCTGCGTGCCACATTCGATGATGTGGCCGGCGGCGACGGCACCGGCCAGTGCGTCGTAGTCGGTGCGCGACCAGCCGTGGTGGGCGGCCGCCGGTCCGACGATCACCGACGCGTCGGTGACCCGACCGGTCACCACGACGTCGGCGCCGGCGTTCAGGCAGTCGACGATGCCCCAGGCGCCCAGGTAGGCGTTGGCCGCCAGCACGCTTCCGAATCCGAGTTCGTCGGCGCGGGCCACCAGGTCGTCGCCCTCGACATGGGCCACGTTGACCGTCAGGCCCAGCCGATCGGCGAGCTCGCGCACCGCACCGGCCAGCGCGACGGGGTTGAGTCCGCCGGCATTGGCCACGATCTTCACGCCCCGATCGAGCGCGATGCCCAGGCACTCTTCGAGCTGGCGCAGGAAGGTCTTGGCGTAGCCCAGGGCCGGATTCTTGGCCCGGTCGCGGGCCAGGATGAGCATCGTGAGTTCGGCGAGGTAGTCGCCGGTCAGGTAATCCAGTTCACCGCCGGTGAGCATCTCTCGCATCGCGGCGAAGCGATCACCGTAGAAGCCCGAACAATTGCCGATCCGAACCGCATCACCGGCCGCAGACGCCACGCATTCTCCCTTGAACCGGGCGGGATGCGGGCGCATCCCAACCAACCGGTAGGTTATCGGGTACCGCAGGTCTCGAGTCAAGGGGTGGGTCGCGCCTGCTGGCTCGTTTTGGAGCCGACGCGGCTCACCGGCTATCCTCAAGTGCAATTGTCGCCGCTGAGGTTCCGCGCGACTTTGGCTTTTCCAGAACCAGACACAAGGAGATGCACGTCATGGCCGTGCCCAAGCGGAGAATGTCGCGCTCGAACACCCGTAGCCGGCGTGCGCAGTGGAAGACCGAGGCCACCGGCCTGGTCAACGTCAACGTGGCCGGTCAGCAGCACAAGGTGCCCCGGCGCCTGCTCAAGGCTGCCCGCCTCGGCCTGGTTGACCTCGACCGCAAGTAGCTCGGCACCGCCCGCGGCGCGCCTCTCAGGTCGCTCTCAGACACGCGGGTGACACTGTGCCGGTGCGCATTCTTGTCGTTGATGACGATCGCGCGGTGCGCGAGTCGCTGCGCCGGTCGCTCTCCTTCAACGGGTACTCGGTCGAACTGGCCCAGGACGGTGTCGAGGCACTGGATCTGATCGCCAGTGACCGTCCGGACGCCTTGGTCCTGGACGTCATGATGCCGAGGCTCGATGGCCTGGAGGTCTGCCGGCACCTTCGCAGTACCGGTGACGATCTGCCGATCCTGGTGCTGACCGCCCGTGACTCGGTGTCCGAACGGGTGGCCGGGCTGGACGCCGGCGCCGACGATTACCTGCCCAAGCCCTTCGCCCTCGAAGAACTGCTGGCGCGGATGCGCGCGCTGCTGCGCCGCCGGGTGCCCGAGGACACCAGCGAATCCCGGGCCCTGACCTTCTCCGACCTCAGCCTGGATCCGGTGACCCGTGAGGTCACCCGCGGCGAGCGGTCCATCAGCCTGACCCGCACCGAGTTCGCGCTGCTGGAGATGCTCATCGCGAACCCGCGCCGGGTGCTGACCCGCAGCCGCATCCTCGAGGAGGTGTGGGGTTTCGACTTCCCGACGTCGGGCAACGCCCTCGAGGTGTATGTCGGTTATCTGCGCCGCAAGACCGAGGCCGAAGGAGAACCGCGGCTGATCCACACCGTGCGCGGGGTGGGTTACGTGCTGCGTGAGACCCCACCCTGATGTCCGTGAAACTGCCCTACCGCCGCTACACCACGGTGCGCAACGTCAGTTCGGTATCGCTGCGCTGGCGGGTGATGCTGCTGGCGATGTCGATGGTGGCCATGGTGGTGGTGCTGATGGCCGTCGCCGTGTACGTCGTGGTGTCCCGGTCGGTGTTCGCAGACATCGACAACCAGCTGCACAGCCGGGCCCGGCTACTCATCGAGAGCGGCTCGCTGGCCGCCGACCCCGGAAAGGCCATCGAAGGCACCGCCTACTCCGACGTGAACGCCATGCTGGTCAGCCCGGGCCGGTACATCTACACCGCCAACCAGGAGGGGCAGACCCTGCCGCTGGGGGCGCCGGAGAAAGCGGTGGTGCAGGGTGACCTGCTGATGTCGTTGCGGACCGCCAACAACCAGCGGGTGCTGGCCGTGCATCTGGCCGACGGCAACTCCCTGCTGATCTCCAAGAGCCTGGCGCCGACGCTGGCACTGCTCAAACGGCTCGGCACCATCCTGGCCATCGTCGGCGGTGCGGGGATGGCGGTGGCCGCCATCTCCGGGGGCATGGTGGCCCGCGCCGGCCTGCGCCCGGTGGGCCGGCTGACCCAGGCCGCCGAACGGGTGGCGCGCACCGACGACCTGCGCCCGATCCCGGTGGTGGGCACCGACGAATTGGCCCGGCTCACCGAGGCCTTCAACATGATGCTGCGCGCGCTGGCCGAATCCCGGGAGCGCCAGGCCAGGTTGGTCACCGACGCCGGTCACGAACTGCGCACCCCGCTGACGTCGCTGCGCACCAACGTCGAACTGCTGATGGCCTCCATGGCCCCGGGGGCACCCCGGCTGCCCGATGACGAGATGACCGGGCTGCAGGCCGATGTGATTGCCCAGATCGGTGAATTGTCAACCCTGGTAGGCGATTTGGTGGATCTGAGTCGCGACGACGCCGGCGTGGTGATCCACGAGACGGTGGACATCTCCGATGTGGTGGATCGCTCCCTGGAGCGAGTTCGCCGGCGCCGCAGCGATATCGAGTTCGACGCCGACGTGATCTCGTGGCAGGTCTACGGTGACGCCGCGGGGCTGTCCCGCGCCGTGCTCAATCTGCTGGACAACGCGGCCAAATGGAGCCCGCCGGGCGGCCGGGTGTCGGTGCGGCTGCAGCAACGCGACGCCGTACACGCCGAACTGGTGGTCGCCGACCATGGACCGGGCATCCCGCCGGAGGAGCGTGAGCTGGTCTTCGAGCGCTTCTACCGGTCCACCTCGGCACGCGCGATGCCGGGATCGGGCCTGGGTCTGGCGATCGTCAAACAGGTGGTGCTCAAACACGGCGGCACGATCCGCGTCGAGGAGACCGTGCCGGGCGGGCAACCTCCGGGCACCTCGATCCGCATCATGCTGCCCGGCCGGCGGGCGTTGCCCGAGGCCCCCGCCGTCACCGGCGATGTTCCGGTTGCGACACGCACGATCAATTCGGTGGACGGCGCGGTGGCCGGCGCGGACAATAATTGACGTTCGGCTGGGGGTGTAGCGCCGCATCGGGGTGTGATCTGTGACGCGTGAGGATTTCCTCGCGCCGTCCACGACGTTCTCTAAGTGGATTCTCAGCCCGACTGGGCACTGTGGACGTGACGGACGCGTTGACCAGGTAACAGCACCACGACAGAGAGAGCGCGGAGCCACATGACCAACCACCCCAGGTACACGCCCCCGCAGCGGCCCGGCGGGTACGAGCCGGGGTCCGGATACTCCGCCACGCACGGTGTCCCGCAGTCCGGTTATCAGCACTCCCAGCAGCCGTACGACTGGCGTTACGCGCAGCAGCCGCGGCAGCAGCATCCCGTCGGACCGCAGTACGACCCCTACCGGCCGGCCGGGGCGGCCGCCCCGCGTCAGCAAAAGCGTTCGCGCACAGGGGCATTGGTTGCCGGTGCGGTTGCCATCGCCGTGGTGTCCGCCGGTGTCGGCGGCGGGGTGGCCGTCCTGGCCCAGCCCGACCGCACCACGACCACCACCTCCTTCGGCGGCGCCGCCCCGAGCGTGCCGGCCGCCAGCCTGCCGGTCGGTTCGGTCGAGCAGGTCGCGGCCAAGGTGGTGCCCAGCGTGGTCAAGCTGGAGACCGATATGGGCCGGGCGTCCGAGGAAGGCTCCGGGATCATCCTCAGCAGTGACGGACTGATCCTCACCAACAACCACGTCGTGGCCGCCGCCGCGCCGGGCGCCCCCGGCTCTCCCGGCGCCCCGGCCGGCGCCGCGCAGACCAAGGTGACGTTCGCCGACGGCCGGACCACCACCTTCAGCATCGTCGGCACCGACCCCAGCAGCGATATCGCGGTGGTGCGGGCCCAGGGCGTGTCCGGGCTGACCCCGATCACCCTGGGTTCGTCGGAGAACCTGCGGGTGGGACAGGACGTGGTGGCCGTCGGGTCCCCGCTGGGTCTGGAGGGCACGGTCACCACCGGCATCGTCAGCGCGCTGAACCGCCCGGTGGCGGCCGGCGGTGACGCCAGGAACCAGAACACCGTGCTGGACGCCATCCAGACCGACGCCGCCATCAACCCGGGTAACTCCGGCGGCGCGCTGGTCAACATGAACGGCGAGCTGGTGGGCGTGAACTCCGCCATCGCGACCCTCGGTGGTGACTCCGGGCAGTCGCAGAGCGGGTCCATCGGGCTGGGCTTCGCCATCCCGGTGGACCAGGCCAAGCGGATCGCCGACGAGTTGGTGCAGAACGGCACCGCGACGCATGCCTCACTCGGGGTGCAGGTCGGCAACGACGCCGGCGTCGACGGCGCCAAGATCGTGGAGGTGACCGCCGGCGGGGCCGCCGCGACGGCGGGCCTGCCCAGCGGCGTCGTGGTGACCAAGGTGAACGACCGGGTGATCAGCAGCGCCGACGCGCTGGTGGCCGCCGTCCGTTCGAAGGCGCCGGGCACCAAGATCACCCTGACCTATCTGGATCCGTCCGGGAAACCGGCCACCCTGGACGTCACCTTGGGGAAGGCGGCCCAGTGACCCGCACACGTGGCCGCGCCAGGCTGTCGGCTGCTCCGTTGTCCCCTGCCGGATATACGGTGGCACTCATGGAACAACCTGGGGCGTTGGTAGGGCGTGCACTCGTCGTCGTCGTCGATGACCGGACTGCACACGGGGAAGAAGACCACAGTGGGCCGTTGGTCACCGAACTGCTCGGTGAGGCCGGATTCCTGGTCGACGGCGTGGTGGTGGTCGCCGCCGACGAGGTGGAGATCCGCAACGCGCTCAACACCGCGGTGATCGGCGGGGTCGATCTGGTGATCTCGGTCGGCGGCACCGGGGTGAGCCCCCGTGACGTCACCCCCGAGGCCACCGTCGACATCCTGGACCGTGAACTTCTCGGCATCTCCGAAGCGCTGCGGGCGTCGGGTCTGTCCGCGGGCATCATCGACGCGGGCGTCTCCCGGGGATTGGCCGGCATCTCCGGCAGCACCCTGGTGGTCAACATCGCCGGTTCCCGCGCGGCCGTGCGCGACGGCATGGCCACCCTGGGACCGCTCGCCGGCCAGATCATCGGCCAGCTCTCGAGCCTTGACATTTAGCGGCGCTTGTCCGGTTGGAAATATGCTCGTTCGTGCACGTGAGGGAAGAAAACGCAGGCCCGCTGCGTTACAGCCGCGTGAACGGGTTACCCGAGCAGAATGTGATCTTCGTCACACATGAAGGGCGATGTGAGCGGGCCCTCCAGGCCATCGAGAGATGTAGTTAACGCCATCTTCGGCGACGAGCTGCCCAGCACCACGCGGGACGAGCGGGCCGATGATTTGCCGGCGGAGGCCTCCGAGCGTGATCGCTGGCTCCGCGACAACGTGCCGCCACACCACGGCTGAGCTGTGATTTCGTTCCGATCGGCCAGAATCTCTTTGATTCCGGTTGGAAACTCCGTCCGATTCGACGGACGAGGCAAATCCGCTGTCGCCTCGGTGTTGCGCCTGTGGTGCGCCTGATCGTTGCTGGATTCGCACCCCTCAGCAAACTTCCGGAACGGGCCGCTGCGGTGTCGGATGTCGGCACGCACGCGTTGCCGGGTGGATGCCTCCCCGTTATGTTCCTCGTGTCAACGATGAGCAAAGAGTAAGAGCAACATGTGGGCTTTCTAATTTGGTCCACATGAAGGTCTTGCAAGGTGTGAGGTTTGGGCTAGGGCCGGGACACACATCGACACATACGGTGAACACGCCAGAACACCGTCGGCACAGCTAGGGAGAACATGAAGGCATTCAGTCGGGTGCTGCTTGCGATGGTCGCGGCAATTGCTGCGCTCTTCGTCGGTACGGGCACTTCTCACGCAGGTCTGGACAACGAGCTGAGCCTCGTGGACGGCAAGGACCGGACCCTGACCATTCAGCAGTGGGATACGTTCCTCAATGGCGTGTTCCCGTTGGACCGCAACCGGCTGACCCGTGAGTGGTTCCATTCGGGTAAGGCCAAGTACATCGTGTCGGGCCCGGGTGCTGATGAGTTCGAGGGCACGCTGGAGCTGGGTTACCAGATCGGCTTCCCCTGGTCGCTGGGTGTGGGTATCAACTTCAGCTACACCACGCCGAACATCCTGCTCGACGATGCGACGCCGGCCAACCCGCTGCAGGTGATCACCCCGAACCTGTTCCCGGGTGCGTCGATCAGCGCTGACCTGGGTAACGGCCCGGGCATCCAGGAGGTTGCGACCTTCTCGACCGATGTGTCGGGTGCCAATGGTGCGGTCGCGGTGTCCAACGCGCACGGCACGGTGACCGGTGCTGCCGGTGGTGTGCTGCTGCGTCCGTTCGCTCGGTTGATCGCCAAGGAGGGTGACTCGGTCACCACCTACGGCGAGCCCTGGAACATGAACTGACGTTTCGGCGATAAACGGCGCGGGGGTGCCGTCTGGGCTTCGGCCCGGGCGGCACCACCTGCGTATTAGGCCACCACACACTAGGGAGAACCATGAAGGCATTCAGTCGGGTGCTGCTTGCGATGGTCGCGGCGATTGCTGCGCTCTTCGTCGGTACGGGCACTTCTCACGCAGGTCTGGACAACGAGCTGAGCCTCGTGGACGGCAAGGACCGGACCCTGACCATTCAGCAGTGGGATACGTTCCTCAATGGCGTGTTCCCGTTGGACCGCAACCGGCTGACCCGTGAGTGGTTCCATTCGGGTAAGGCCAAGTACATCGTGTCGGGTCCGGGTGCTGATGAGTTCGAGGGCACGCTGGAGCTGGGTTACCAGATCGGCTTCCCCTGGTCGCTGGGTGTGGGTATCAACTTCAGCTACACCACGCCGAACATCCTGCTCGACGATGCGACGCCGGCCAACCCGCTTCAGGTGATCACCCCGAACCTGTTCCCGGGTGCGTCGATCAGCGCTGACCTGGGTAACGGCCCGGGCATCCAGGAGGTTGCGACCTTCTCGACCGATGTGTCGGGTGCCAATGGTGCGGTCGCGGTGTCCAACGCGCACGGCACGGTGACCGGTGCTGCCGGTGGTGTGCTGCTGCGTCCGTTCGCTCGGTTGATCGCCAAGGAGGGTGACTCGGTCACCACCTACGGCGAGCCCTGGAATATGAACTAGTACATGAACTGACTCGTTCCCACGAGAGCAGCCCCCGGCCGGAACCGGGGGCTGCTGTCGTGTTCACGCCTTGTCGAGCGGATTGCCTTCGCTGCGTCCGGCCAGCAGGTCGCGAATCTCGGTCAGCAGCACCACTTCGGCGTCGGCGACTTCTTCCTTCTCTTTGCGGAACTTGCTGTACGGCAGCACGATCAGGAAGTAGACGACCCCCGCGACGAGGACGAAGTTGATGGCGGCCGACAGCAACACATTCAGATCGATGGTCTGCCCGCCCCCGATGCCGATCCGCAGGATGCCGTAGTCGGAATCGCTGCCGGCGCCGATCCGGTTGATCAACGGCTGGATGATGCTGTCGGTGAATTTGGTGACCAGCGCGGTGAACGCGGTGCCGATGACGACGGCAACCGAGAGATCGATGATGTTGCCGCGCAACAGGAACTCTTTGAAACCTTTGAGCATGCGGGGACCCTTCCAGCAGTTCGACGGTATCGACCCCGCAAACCTTACCGAGCCGGGGTGGCGGCCGTCCTCAGTGAAATGTGACCGTGATCTGCCTGGTCAGTGCCGTCCCGGCGACGATGTTGGCGGCCGCGCGGGGCAACGCCACCAGCACCACCCGGTCCGCACCGCCGGCCGAACCGGAGGTGGGCGGCGACACCAGGGTCACGACCGCGTCGGTGGCGATCACCTCGGGCCGGGTGTCTGGGCCCGCGGCGGTGCTGCCGCCGGCCAGCACGTCCACCACATCGCCGGGCCGGATGAGGTCCACCAACGCATCGTCGGCGAGGTGCAGGGAGACGATCCTGGCGTCCGGTCCCGCGGTGGCTTCGGTGAGGCGGGGTCCCAGCAGACGCACATCGGTGAGCACCTCGCCGCGACGGGCGGGTCCGGCCAGCGTGGCGTCCACTGCGGCCGCGATGTCGCTGTGCGCACCGTCGGGAATGGTTGCCGCCACACGCTTTTCGATCTGTACGTCGGCCTGCGTGAGGGCAATGCCGGGTGCCAGGTCGCGGGCCGCGACCAGGACGGGCCGCACGGCGGTCTCCGGGTCGGGCCGCAGCGCCGCGGCGGCGGCCAGCAACACCAGCAGACCCGCCGCGACCCGGCGGGCGGCCACGGTCCGGGTCCAGCTGGGCCGTAGGCCATGCCGCAGCCGCGACCACGGCGCAGGATTCAGTGATTCCCCCACGGCCTCACGCTAAGGCCGGTGGTGCGGTGGGGGACAGCCCGCGCGACGCGCCTGTGGATAACTAGCTGGACGCGGCGGCGGCCGGAGCCG
Source organism: Mycolicibacterium cosmeticum (assembly GCF_000613185.1). Classification (NCBI taxonomy): domain Bacteria; kingdom Bacillati; phylum Actinomycetota; class Actinomycetes; order Mycobacteriales; family Mycobacteriaceae; genus Mycobacterium; species Mycolicibacterium cosmeticum. Next base: position 1,883,966 of record NZ_CCBB010000001.1, on the reverse strand, counting down.
AGCTGCTCGAGCTGGACGACGCGCTGCTCGACGACGAGTCCGATGAGGACGACGACGAGCTCGAGCCGCTGTCGCTCTTGCTCGACGAACCGGTGGTGCTGCTGGACTTCGACGAGTCGCGGCTGTCGGTGCGGTAGAAGCCGCTGCCCTTGAACACCACGCCCACCTTGCCGAAGAGCTTGCGCAGGCGCCCGGAGCACTTGGGGCACGTGGTCAGCGCGTCATCGCTGAAGGCCTGCACGGCATCGAACCGGTTGTCGCATGCGGTGCACGCATAAGAATAGGTAGGCACGAAAACCTCCGAGACAGTCAAACTTTCTAGCACTCTACCGGCCCAAGTGCTAGAACCGCTACGTGGGGCAGGTCATTCCCGTCCCACCAGCGCCACGATGCCCCGACCGGGGGTCAGCGCATGCGTCATCGGCACATCGTGCGGCTCCACCGGTAGCTCGTCGAGCACTTCGTCGTCACGCACCACCGCGATCAACCGGGCAGCCGGATCGGCCAGCGGCAGGGCCCGATCGTAGAAACCGGCGCCGCGTCCCAGCCGCACCCCGCGCCGGTCGACCGCCAGTGCGGGCACCAGCACCACCGACGCCGCCCCGATCGCCTCGGGCTCCTGCCACGGTGGCGCCGGTTCGCGCAGGCCGAACGGCGCGGCGACCAACCGGCCGGGCGCGTACGCGCCCCACCGCATCGGCTGCCCCGCCCTGGCGACCGGCAGCAGCACCCGCACCCCGGCCGCGTCGAGTGCGTCGAGCAGCGCGAGCGAGCCGGGTTCGGACCCCACCGGCACGTAGCCGCACACGGTGTCACCCGAACGAAGGACAGCGCACAGATGGGTTTGCAGGGCGGTGGCCTCCGCGCGCCGGACCTGCGCCGGCACCGCGCGCCGAGCGGCGAGAATGCGTTCTCGCAGCACCGGTTTTGTCATGATTGCCACGATTGCGCCGCTACCCCTTCGCCTAGGTACTGGCTGGTATTAGTGTGTCAACGATGACACAGGCACAGGTACCGATCCCGAGGACGGCGGTCGTTCCCGCAGCCGGTCTGGGGACACGATTTCTCCCGGCCACCAAGACGGTTCCCAAGGAACTCCTGCCGGTGGTGGACACCCCGGGTATCGAGCTGGTGGCCGCCGAGGCGGCCGAGGCCGGTGGCGAACGACTGATCATCGTCACCTCCGAGGGCAAGGACGGCGTCGTCGCGCACTTCGTCGAGGACCTGATCCTCGAGGGCACGCTGGAAGCCCGCGGCAAGCACACCATGCTGGAGAAGGTGCGCCGCGCGCCCGCCCTGATCAAGGTCGAATCGGTGGTCCAGGCCGAGCCGCTCGGACTCGGACACGCCGTCGGCTGCGTCGAGGAGAAGCTGCTCGACGACGAGGACGCCATCGCCGTGCTGCTGCCCGACGATCTGGTGCTGCCCACCGGCGTGCTGGAAACCATGTCGAAGGTGCGTGCCAAGCGCGGCGGCACGGTGCTGTGCGCGATCGAGGTACCCGAGGACGAGATCAGTGCCTACGGCGTCTTCGACGTCGAGGTGGTTCCGGACGCGGCCAACCCGAACGTGCTCAAGGTCAAGGGCATGGTGGAGAAGCCGAAGAAGGAGGACGCCCCATCGCTGTTCGCGGCGGCCGGGCGCTATGTGCTGGACCGGGCCATCTTCGACGCGCTGCGCCGGGTCGACCGCGGCGTGGGTGGCGAGATTCAGTTGACCGACGCCATCGCGCTGCTGATCGAGGAGGGCCACCCGGTGCATGTGGTGGTGCACCGCGGGTCCCGACACGACTTGGGAAATCCCGGCGGCTACCTCAAGGCTGCGGTTGACTTTGCGTTGGAACGCGACGACTACGGACCAGAGCTGCGGCGGTGGTTGGTCGAGCGATTGGGCCTGGCCGAGAAATAACGACTGCGCGGCCGGTCTGCGGACAGGAGAAAGGCGTGCGGTGCGTTCGGTTGAGGAGCAGCAGGCTCGAGTAGCGGCTGCCGCGGTGGCACCACGTCCGGTGCGGGTGGCGATCGCCGAATCGCAGGGCCTGATGTGCGCCGAAGAGGTGGTCACCGAGCGACCGCTGCCGGGTTTCGATCAGGCCGCCATCGACGGCTACGCCGTCCGCAGCGTCGACGTGGCCACCGTCGGGGGCGATGAAGGCGGCGGTGAGGTGAGCCTGCCGGTGGTCGGGCATGTCGATGCCGGCGCCCGGACGCCGAGTCGGCTGCAGCCGCGGCAGGCCGCCCGCGTGCAAACCGGTGCGCCGATGCCGACCCTGGCCGACGCGGTGCTGCCGCTGCGCTGGACTGACGGCGGCCAGTCCCGGGTGCGGGTGCTGCGCGGGGTCCGCTCCGGTGCCTACGTGCGCCGCACCGGTGACGATGTGCAGCCCGGTGACGTGGCCGTGCGGGCCGGCACGATCATCGGCGCCGCGCAGGTCGGTCTGCTCGCCGCCGTCGGCCGGGACCGGGTGCTGGTGCATCCGCGGCCGCGGATGTCGGTGCTGTCGGTGGGTGGGGAACTCGTCGACGTCTCGCGGACGCCGGGCAACGGGCAGGTCTATGACGTCAACTCCTATGCGCTGGCCGCCGCGGGCCGCGATGCCGGTGCCGAGGTGAACCGGGTCGGGATCGTCAACGGTGACCCGGCGGAGCTGCGCGAGGTCGTCGAGGGCCAGATCAGCCGCTCCGAGGTGGTGGTGATCGCCGGCGCGGTCGGCGGGGCGGCCGCCGAGGCAGTCCGTTCCGTGCTCTCCGAGCTGGGGGAGATGGAGGTCGTGCGGGTCGCGATGCACCCCGGCTCGGTGCAGGGGTTCGGTCAGCTGGGTCGCGACGGGGTTCCGGTGTTCCTGCTGCCGGCCAACCCGGTGAGCGCACTGGTGGTTTTCGAGGTGATGGTCCGCCCGCTGATCCGGATGTCGCTGGGTAAACGGCAGCCGATGCGCCGGGTGATCCAGGCCAGGACCTTGTCGCCGATCAGCTCGGTGGCCGGGCGCAAGGGGTACCTGCGCGGGCAGCTGATGCGCGATCAGGACACCGGCGAATATCTGGTGCAGGCCCTCGGCGGCGCGCCCGGTGCGTCGTCGCATCTGCTGGCCACTCTCGCCGAGGCGAACTGTCTGGTGATCGTGCCCAGCGACGCCGAGCAGATCCGCACCGGCGAGGTGGTCGACGTCGCTTTCCTTGCGCAGCGCGGCTGATCGCGTGAACCGCTGGCGTACGAGTGCGGTCCATCCGGGATGGCCGTTGCCCGCCGGACCCATCCGGGTGCCGGCCGGGATGGTGGGGTTACGGCCGATCCGGCTGCGCGACGGTGCCCAATGGAGCAGACTGCGGCTCGCCGACCAGGCCCACCTGGAGCCGTGGGAACCCAGCGCCGACGTGAGCTGGGAAGTGCGCCATGCCATTTCGTCGTGGCCCGCGGTGTGTTCGGGACTGCGGGGCGAGGCGCGCAAGGGGCGCATGCTGCCGTATGTCATCGAACTCGACGGCCAGTTCGCCGGGCAGATCACCATCGGGAACGTCACCCACGGCGCGCTGCGGTCGGCATGGATCGGGTATTGGGTGGCCAAGCAGTTCACCGGCTCCGGGGTGGCCACCGCGGCCCTGGCACTGGGGCTGGACCACGCGTTCGGTCCGGTGATGTTGCACCGGGTGGAGGCCACCGTGCGCCCGGAGAATCAGGCCAGCCGCGCGGTGCTGGCCAAGGCCGGCTTCCGGGAAGAGGGCCTGCTGCAGCGCTACCTCGACGTCGACGGCGCCTGGCGCGACCATCTGTTGGTGGCGATCACCATCGAGGAAGTGCAGGGCTCGGTGGCCGCGCAGTTGGTGCGCAGCGGCCGCGCCAGCTGGACCTGACCCCCGTCCCGCCCAATTGATCAAACGGGCGGGAAAGTGCGAGTGCGTTTCGGTATTTCGTCGATCTCGGCGGTGTCCGATGTGGCGAATGTGACTCGTGTGACTGGTGGTGCTTGTACTCGATGAATTACAGGTGTGTAATTGTCTCGGCGCGCCGTGGACGGATGCGCTGGTCACAGACCTAGCCTGAAGGGGAAAGGAGCAGGCGTCATGCCAAGCATCCCCCAATCTCTGTTGTGGATCTCCCTCGTCGTGCTCTGGCTGTTCGTGCTGGTGCCGATGTTGGTGAGCAAACGCGACACCGTCCGCCGCACCAGCGATGTCGCCCTCGCGACCCGGGTGCTCAACACGAGCCGCAACACGCGGCTGCGCCGGCGCACCCGTCCGGCCAGCGGGCACCAGAGCGATCCGGACTGGCAGCCGGCCGAGGACGAGTACGTCGGCGACCTCGACGACGCCGACCACGACGGTGCCGAGCCGCGGGTGCGCCGCGCCGTGGTGCTGGCCGAGGCGGTGCAGGAAAGCTCCGAACCGGACTACCTCGACGTGGACATCGTCGAAGAGGATTCCGGTGCGCTGCCGATCGGCGAGTCGTTCGGGCGGGAACAGCCCCAATCCGAGGAATTGTCCTTGGATTTCGGCGATGCGAACCTCGAACCCGAGACCGAACCGGTGGCCCAGCAGACGGCCGAGGACGCCGAGCCCGACCGTCCCGAAGCGGTGGCCGGCACCGAAGACGAGCCGGCCGATCTCACCGACGGCACCGAGGACGACTACGAGTACGTCGACGACTCGTCGGGCCTGGAGCCCGAGGCCGAGTCGGAAGCCGCCGGGGCGCGGTCCTTCGCGGCCGCGCGGCGCGACCGCTTCGAGTCCAAGACCGCCCAGGCGGTCAGCGCCCGCAAGTACACCTTCCGCAAGCGCGTGTTGTCGGTGATGGCGGTGCTGCTGATGGTGACCGCGGTCCTGCCCTTCCTCCTGGGGCCGGGCATGTGGTGGGCGTGCGGATCCGTCGCCGCGGTGACCGTGCTGTATTTGGCCTACCTACGCCGTCAGACCCGCATCGAGGAGCAGCTGCGGCGTCGGCGTGCGCACCGGATGATGCGGTCGCGGCTGGGCGTGGAGAACACCGGGGACCCCGAGTACGACGTGGTGCCCTCGCGGTTGCGGCGCCCCGGTGCGGCCGTCTTGGAGATCGACGACGAGGATCCCATCTTCGAGCATCTGGAGTACACCTCGGCCGCGCGCAGCTGGGATCTCCCGCGCGCGGCGGGGCAATGACGCTGCCCGGGACCGCGTCCTAGCGGCCGGTTTCGGCCGTCGCCGGTGTTACTGGTAACCTGCTACCGGCACAAGGGGCTATAGCGCAGTTGGTAGCGCGTCTCGTTCGCATCGAGAAGGTCAGGGGTTCGATTCCCCTTAGCTCCACTCTTTCGGCACCTAGGGTCGCACGATCGAAACCTTGCCGCCGTTGGCAGGGCTTTCGCTTCGGCGATGCCGAATCGCACAACTGAGGTGAGCAGATCGCCAGTAGGGGCAGCGCGGGTTCATCGTGCGCCGCGGCGACTCCGCTACTACGCGGCGCAACATCGCAATACTGGAGATGTGGTGGACGAGCATCCCGACGCCGATCGCGTCATCGCGTTGTATGACCGTCATGCCGAGAGCTGGTTGCGCGACCGCGGTGACCGGCTGGTCGAACGCGCGTGGCTGGATCAGTTTGTTGCGGCCCTGCCTGGTCAGCGTCGCGCCGTCCTGGATGTGGGGTGCGGAACGGCGGTGCCCATTGGCGCGTACCTGATCCAACAGGGGTGTCAGGTCCACGGCGTCGACGGGTCGAGCGCGATGATCGAGCTGAGCTCATCGCGTTTCCCGGAGCACCGATGGGAGGTGGCCGATATGCGCGCGCTGGCTCTGGGCCGTCGATTTGATGGAATCATCGCCTGGGACAGTCTATTTCACCTCTCCCAGCATCATCAGCGGCGCATGTTCCAGATTTTCGCCCGACATGCGGCCCCCGGTGCAGTGCTCCTGTTCAATAGTGGTCCATCGGCCGGCGAACAGATCGGCAGCTATCAAAGCGACCCCCTCTACCACGCCAGCCTCAGCCCTTCCGAATACCGCGCACTACTCGGCGACAACGGCTTCGACGTCGTTGCTCACGTCGTCACGGACCCCACGTGCGGGCAACGAACCATCTGGCTCGCGCAAGCGACGTAGTTGAACGAGTGCAAGTGGAGGCGTGGCGAACCTCCCGCCCTCATCGTCTGCGATTCGCAATCAAGATCAGGTTGTCGTTGTTCTGGTAGACACGGATCTCGTGCGGAAATGGGCTATCGGAACGTCTCTCGCGCTGGTGGTGCTGCTCGCCGTTACTTTCGCCGGCTACACCTTGTCCAAATCGCGGACCTTTCAACTGGCCGGTCAGATCGTCAACCGGGTGGACACTTCCGACAAGGTGGTGGCACTGACTTTTGACGACGGCCCCACTGAGTGGACGCCGGAAGTTCTCGACATGCTGACCACGGCCGATATCCCGGCGACGTTCTACCTCAACGGTGCCGATCTGGACCGGCGCCCCGACCAAGGTGCAGCGATTGCGCGTGCGGGTCACGAGATCGGCAATCACACCTACACCCACCGCCGAATGATGTTCGTTTCGGATGAGACCGTCGCCGACGAGATCGAGCGCACTGACGAAGCCATCGCGCGAACGGGTTATCGCGGTCCGGTGACGTTTCGGCCGCCGTACGGCAAGAAACTGTGGGCACTTCCGCATTACCTCGCCGAACACGGACGGACCACGATCACATGGGATCTGGAACCAGATTCGGCCGGCACTCCGAACACCGACCAGATCGTGCAGGACACCGTAGAAAATGTCCGCCCCGGCTCGATCATCCTGCTGCACGTCATGCTGGAAAGCCGCGCAGCATCACGCGCCGCGGTCCCGCAGATCATCGACCGGTTGCAGTCCGATGGCTACCGATTTGTCACCGTCAGCGAACTGCTCACCCGACGCACAGCCGGTGCATCAGTCGCGTGAATCCGGTCCATTCGCCTTGGGGCAGAATGCGATTGATCTCGGTTCTCCAGATCTGAGACTCGACTACCTGGCATCGAAGAGTGACCTTTCGTCACTCGACGCGTGATGCGCAGCCGCTGTTGCGCAGTACTCATTGTTGCGCTTTACGCCAGGCCAGCATCTCAGTGAGGACTGAGAAGTCGTAGCCCTCGTCTGTCGGATGGATTTCGGTGGTGAAGATGGTTACGCCCGCGCGACGGAAGGTCTCAGCGCTTTGGGCACCGTGCCAGCGCACGGAGCGTTCGATGGCCCTGCCGTCGCGGCCTGCTTCGGCGGCGAGGTCATCGACCCGAGCGGTGGCGTCGCGGAATTCCTCGATCGTTTGCAGGTTGGTGTGCCAGATGTCTGCATGGCGGGCAACTGCGGGAAGGGCACGTTTGGGGCCGGCCCCGCCGATCAGAATTGGGATCTTGCGCAGCGGGGGAGGTTTGAGGATCGGTAGTCGCGCCGCTATGCGGTCCAGTCCGGCGTCGAACTGGTCGAACCGCGATTTCAGGGTGCCGAAGTCGTATCCGTAGGTGGTGTAGTCCTTTTCATACCAGCCGGCGCCCAGGCCCAGGATCAGTCGGCCTCCGCTGATGTGGTCAACGGTGCGCGCCATATCGGCAAGCAGGTCGGGGTTTCGGTACCCGATCCCGGTGACCAGCGTGCCGATCTCAGGGCGCTTGGTGATTTCGCCCCAGGTGGCCAGAGCTGTCCAACCTTCGAAGTTGTTCACATCGGGTTGGTCCTCGGTGAGGATGGGCAGCCCGCCGGTGACACCGCTGGCAGCCGGGGCATGAAAGTGGTCGTAGCCGAAGATGATGTCGACACCCAGATCCTCGGCACGGATTACCGCGCTGCGCCAGCTCTGGTAGTCCGGCGCCCCGCCGGGCCACAGTTGCACTCCGATGCGTAGTCGGCGACTCATGTGTTGTCCCATCGTGTTTGGTTGTGATGTCGGCAAGACCATTGACCGAACCGGCGCCTAGCCGGCGCTGTGTGTCACCACGGTAGGAATGGATGGACATAGAAGCAAATAGTGGCAACGTATACTTCACATAGCCATCTCCTATGTCACAGTAAAGGCGGATTCGAATGAACCTGCGCCAATTCGAATACGCCCTGGCTGTCGCCGAAGAAGGCTCTATGACAGCGGCGGCAGAGCGCCTGCGGGTCGCCCAACCCTCTCTGTCGCAACAGATCGGCGCCCTGGAGAAGCACCTCGGGGTCCAGCTATTCACCCGTACCCCAAACGGTGCCACGGCGACGGTAGCCGGGCGGGCTTTCCTAGCAGAGGCGAAGATCGCGACGACCGCATCCCGGCGGGCGATCACGGCCGCCCGCGCCGCCAACGAGGAACTGGCCGGCGAACTCATCATCGCGGTCCACATGGGCCTGGGAGCGCGCCAGCTGCCCGAGGCATTGGGGCAGCTACGCCGTCGCCACCCCAAGCTGCAGGTAACGCTCTACGAGGAGCCCGATCCCGCGGATATGGAACGACTGGCGCGCCAGGGCACCCTCGACATGGTCCTTGTACACCGCATCCCCGCCGGATGCACCTTCGATGTACACCGGCTGGGCGAGGAAACCTATGTCGCCGTCGTGCCGAAGGGGCACCCGCTCCACTCGGACGGCGCTGTGCGCCTGGAAGATTTGGCCGCAGAGGGCTGGATTCGATTCCGGGGCGCCAGCCTGCTCGACGACTACCTCGCCCGCTTGTTCGCCGGCGCCGGCCTGAGCCCGCACACGGTAGCCCGAGCGTCACAGATCTCCACCGCGGTGCGCCTCGTGGCGCAAGGGCTGGGCGTCACGGTCGTCCCGGCCTCGGCCATCCCCGAAGGTTTCGAAGACCTGGCTTGCCCGCTGGTACCCTCCCTGACCGAGCCCGTCCTCGTCGGCGTGCGACGCAATCCCGGTTCAGCAGAGACCGCCATGCTCGACCATCTCAACCAGCAGAACTGGTCCAGCACAGAGCTCCTCCGTGAGCTCGCATCTGTCCGAGATCGCTAGTCGATTCATCATGTGAGACAACATCTGAGCCATCTTCATTCTCTAGATCTGCGACAGCTCGGTACGGCCTACCCGCTGCGGACGAGTGTGAACGTTCCGCCGTTGGCGCAACGACCGCAGGTGCTTGCCTACGGTGATTGGCGACTGGAAAAGAGGTTGGAGCTGCGTCGCTGGAGACCGAAACTCAGTTGATGTCGACGGCCGTGATGTTCTCGCTGATTGCTGCGGCTCTGACGGCGGTGTGCTCCGTCCCGCAGTTTCACCGAGCGCTGCGGCAGACCGCAGGCCTGTCGTTATCAGCGTGGTTGCAGAGCTTCGCGTTGGGTCTGATCTGGGCGGGCTACGGACTCGCGACCCAGCAGTGGGTCTTGTTGATCAGTGAAGGAGCGTTCGCCTGCGGCAGCTTGGCGGTCGTCTCGCGGTTGCTTGCCTGGCGCCGAACCGCGATGTGCACCGTTGTCTGCACCCTCTTGGTGGCGGGCGCTTTCGCCGTGTTCGGGCCGGGTCCCTGCTTGGTGGCCGCATCGTTGGCATCGGTGATAACGCGCGTTGCGCAGATCTGGGGCGTGCTCAGGTCGAGAACGGCCGCCGGTGTGTCGATTTTGACGTGGTTGGTGTTGGCCACGGCGAACTTTGCGTGGGCTGCCGCCGGCCTGTGCAGCTCCGACAATTTCTTCGTTTGGTCGGCGGCCATCGGGGGCCTGGCGTCGCTCGCCGTGATCGCGACCTGCGTGGGAGTTGGCCGTGAACCCAGTTCGCTCGAGCAAACCGCGTCTGGTGGCGCATGACACGAATGTCTTTGCCTTGCACTTCAACCAAGGAAAGTTGTGGTCGGGCTGTGTACGGCCGTTGGTGTAGGTTGCGTCGAGCAGAGTGGTGTACGAGTCGGACCGAACATCCATACGGTCCACCGTAAGGCGCTCGTTCAGAGATCGATGTCCTTAGCAGAGCTCGCCGGTGCTTCCGCCGTAGGTGGTGATTTTGTATTCGGTAGCGGCCAGGGAGAGTGTGAGTTCGCGGATTTGGCGGCGGATGGTGTCGCGGTGTTCGAGCAGCATGTCCAGGCGTTCGGGTACCGTCTGATCGCCGCTATCGACCAGTGAAATGTAATGCTGAAGATCACGAATAGCCATACCCGACAACCGCATTCGAGTCAGAAAAACGAGTCTGCGTACCGCCTCGGGTGAATAGCTGCGGTGACCGTTGCTGTCGCGGTCGACCTCGACCAGTCCGGCGCGTTCGTAGTACCGCAGGGTGTGCACCGAGATATCGAGGAGTTCGGCGACGGCCGCGATGGTCATCGGCTCGCGCAGATCACTGGTGTCGGTAAGGCGGTGGATGACTTCAATTGACATCGGGCCATCGATCTCGTCGAGCGAGGCGAGTGCTCGGCTCATCAGCTCATCACTGGACATACTTGATGCTAGATCGGGCGAGCGGACGGGGTGCTGTCGGCGTAATCGGCGCTGCCGGCCAGTAGGGCCCATTGGTTGACCTCGTCGAGACCGCGCTGATAGGTGGCGGTGAGTCGCTCAACTGCTTCAGCACCCAGCGGTAGTCGCAGGGGCACAACCTCGGCGTGGGCGAAGGACACGATGATCTCCGCGGCCTTGGCGGGGTCACCTTCCTGGACGCCATCGGCGCCGGCCATGTCGGCGCGGACGTCGTGCAGGATGTCGCGATAGGTGGTCGAGATCTCGGTGAAGTCGAGCACGCCGGCGGCGTTGAATGCGGTACGGAAGCGGCTTGGTTCGACCAGCATCACGCGGATCCCGAACGGCGCCACTTCGCCTGCCAGGGCCTCCGACCAGCCCTCCAACGCGAACTTCGATGCCGAGTACGTCGAGACGCCGGGAAACGACATCCGGCCGCCTTGGCTGCTCATCTGCACGATCGTCCCGCTGCGCTGGGCCCGCATGACGGGCAACGCTGCTCGGACCAACGCCGCAGGACCGAACAGATGCAATTCCATCAGATCGCGCAGCTGAGCATCGGTGACTTCCTCGGCTGCGCCAACCACGGCACGCCCGGCGTTGTTCACCAAGACGTCGACCCGGCCGAACCGCTGCACCGCCAAACCGATCAGGCCCGCGGCCTCGTCGGTGTTTCGGACGTCGAACCGGACACACGCAAGGCGATCATCGTGGACAGACGCCAGATCGGTCATATCGTCGGGATTGCGCACTGCGGCAACGACACTGTCGCCCGCGAGTAGAGCTGCCTGCGTGAGCGCGCGCCCCAACCCCTTCGAGGCGCCGGTGATAATCCATGTCTGTGATGCTGATGGTTCGGTCATGACCGTGACGCTAGGAGTTCGAGCGCGCTCAAACGCAACACGAAGACGGGCCGGGGTGCAACGGGTGCCAGATCTACCTAGGGACCGCGGTTGACCGAAGTGCGTCGGCGGAGGCTGAGTGGGTGAGCACAGTCACGAGATCGTCATGGACAACGATCATTATCGGGCGCGTGGGTCTGCCGTACACGCTTGATCAATGCCTGACCTGCATAGACGTCGGATTCGATCGGCGGTATCAGGGTTCGACAGTTCTCCCCTCAGGCCCACCAGAATTTCCGGGTCAGCTCACCCCTCCGGGGTCTCCCCGGTGACCTGGAAGATCACCCGCCGCCCGATCTCCACGGCGTGGTCGGCGAACCGCTCGTAGAACCGGCCCAGCAGGGTGATGTCCACCGCGCTGGCCACACCGTGGTCCCACTCCCGGTCCATCAGCACCGTGAACAGATGCTTGTGCAGCTGATCCATGGCTTCGTCGTCGCGGCTGATCTGGGCCGCCTTCTCCGGATCGCGGGACAACACCACCTCTTGCGCGCATGCGCTGAGTTCGACTGCGATGCGGCCCATTTCGGCGAAGTAGCCGTCCACCTCCTCGGGTACGGCGTGCTCCGGGTGCCGGCGGCGCGCGATCTTGGCCACGTGCAGTGCCAGGCCGCCCATCCGTTCGGAGTCGGCGACGCTCTGCATCGACCCGACGACCAATCGCAGGTCACTGGCGACCGGTGCCTGCAGCGCGAGCAGGATGAACGCCGCTTCCTCCGCCTGGGTGCGCAGCGCCGCCAGGTGTTCGTGGTCGCTGATCACCTGCTCGGCGGTGACCAGATCGGCCTGCAGGAGGGCTTGGGTGGCCCGCTCCATGGCCGCACCGGCCAGTCCGCACATGTCGCTGAGCGTCTGGGTGAGCCCGTCGAGCTGCTCCTGGAATCCGGTGCGCATCGTCACACGATAGATGCTGGTCGCGCCGGAAGTCGCAGGTGGTGAATACCTCGTGAATGTGATCTGGCCGGACGGTGAAACGCCTTGCTCCGCGGCGGTCATACCGACTACCAAGGGATGAACGCTGACGTGGCCGGGGGGCTGAGGGGGAACTGTGGCGCTGTCGGATGTGCTTGCCCGGATCTTGGCCTTCCTGCGGGCCGGTTATCCCGACGGCATCCCGGCCGACGACTACATCCCGCTGGTCGCGGTATTGCGGCGGCGGCTGACCGAGGACGAAGTGCTGGCGCTCACCACCCGATTGATGGCCGCGGGAACCAGACCGGCGCAGGGCACCGACGTCCGCGTGGCCATCACCAAGCTGACCGACGAACTGCCCTCACCCGAGGACGTGCACCGCGTCGAGCGCCGGCTGCTGGCGGCCGGCTGGCCGATCGACGATCCGCTGACCTTCCCGAAATAGGGGTGTGGACGTGACCCTCGACGATGCCGTGGTCCGCCGGCTGACCCAGCCGTCCGAGCGGGCCCAGGCCGAACTCTTCGCCGAGGTGCTCCGCGACGAGATCACCACCATGACGGCGAAAATCACCAAGGCCGAGGCGGATTGGCGTCGTCGCTGTCAGGTCAAGGGCTATGTCGAACCGCCGGGCCGGATCGCGGTGGTGCTCGAACGCATCGAGGAGGCGACGCGCATGCTCGAGGCCATCGACGCGCGCTTCCTGCGGACCCGGTGATCGGCCGGGAATACGCCCCGTCCGCGGCGATGTTGCCCGCCAGTATGAGCAGACCCCTCGGAGAAGCGCAGCGCGAAGAGTTCCTGGCGGCCAAGCACGTGGGTGTGCTGTCGGTGGCGGCCACCGACGGCCGACCACCCGCGAGCGTCCCGATCTGGTATGACTACACGCCCGACGGGCTGATCCGGATCAACACCGGCACGGCGTCGCGCAAGGTCCGGCTGATCCGGCAAGCCGGCGCGGTGACACTCGTCGTGCAACGGGAGGAACCGCCCTACCAGTACGTGGTCGTCGAGGGCAGCGTCGTGGACACCATCGAGCCGGCGCCGCGCGACGTGCGGGAAGCGATCGCCATCCGCTATCTGGGTGAGGAAGGCGGACGCGCATTCGTCGAGGGGATGAAGGACAAGCCGAGCGTGCTCTTCCTGGTGCGTCCGGACCGGTGGATCACCGCGGACTTCTCCGACTGAGCCGGCGCCGCTACTCGGGACGGTTCCCCCGGCAGCTGTCTGTACCGGGGGAACCTGGCGCAGAGACCACCCGGGTTGGGCTCGCACGCCTGCGGCTACTAATCCCCGCCCAGCTGCCGTTCGAAACCTGGGGCCGGCGCGGCGTCGGGAATCAGCAGCAGTTTCCCGGTCATTCGGCCCGTGCGGCTGAGCCGGTGTGCCTCCTCGGCATCGGCCAGCGGGAAGGCCTGGGCGATGGTGACGCGCAACGAGCCGGCCGCCACCGCATCGAGCAGCGGCGCGAGCCGGGCGCCGGTGGGTCGGCCCAAGATGCCCTTGGACCTTCGCGGGGCGAGCACCCTGGCCGCCAGGGCGGCGGCGTCATCACCGGCCACCATGACGTGTCGTCCGCCCGGCGCCAACAGCGCCCGACACCGACGGGCGGAGTACCCGCCCGCGCAGTCGACGACGACACTGAACGGACCATGAGCCCGCGCCTGGGCCAGGGCGTCGCCGCCGGTGTAATCGATCACCACGTCGGCACCCAGACCGGCGACCCGGTCGACATTGGCGCTCGAGCAGACCCCGCACACGAGGGCGTTCTCCCGTTTGGCGATCTGCACCACCAGCTGGCCGACGCCGCCGGAGGCGCCCAGCACCAGCACTCGACGCTCGGCCATCGGCACCCGGCGGATCCTGCCGAGGTCGATCACCGACATCCAGGCGGTGACACCCGGGATGGGCAGGGCGGCCGCCGCCGTGATGTCGACCGAATCGGGCACGCGGCAGACCTGATCTCGGCGCACCAGCACCGTGTCGGCATAGGAGCCGCGCTGCCCGCGCGCGAAGTTGGTACCGCCGGCCACCCGGTCGCCGACCGCGAGATCGGTCACCGCAGGACCGACCGCGTCCACCACCCCGGCGAAATCCACCCCCACGATCACCGGTGGCCTCGGGCCCAGCAGACGAGCCGCCCACCGCAGTGGGCCGTGGCTGCGCATCTTCCAGTCCACCGGGTTCACGCCGATGGCCTGCACGCGCACCCGTACCTCATGCCGGCGCGGCTCGGGTGTCGGCAACTCGAGCAACTCCAGTGGCGCGCCCGCCGCCCAGGTGCGTTGGGCCATGGCCTTCACAGGCGCACAGCGTAGCGGCCCGCCACGGGGCCCGGGTGTCCGTGGCGAGAACAGGCAGCTGGCAACCCAATTCGGCGGGTTGCCGGGCAAACCGCCGCCGGATGCCACCGACACCGTTTAGGGTTTTCAACCGCGTGACCCATGACGAGGGGAGACCCGGTGGCTGCCTGGTTGGTACAGCACATCCCGGCGGGGCTGCTGCTGACCGTCCTGATCGTGGTTGTCGCGGGCGGTGCCGTGCTGGTGCTCAGGGCGATCCGGCACCGCTACCCGGCGCTGACCCTGGACGAGCACAACGACGTCACGCGGTTCACCTACGGCGTGATCGGATTCGTGTACGCCTTCTTCATCGGCTTCGTCGTCTCGTCGATGTGGGGTGCGATCAACACCGCCGACGGCAACGCGCGGACCGAGGGTGCCGCCGCGGTCCAGATGGCAACGGATGCCACGGTTTTCGCGCCGACCGACCGGGACAGGGTGCGGGCCGCGCTGCTGTCCTACGAGAACGCTGCCATCGCCGAGTGGACCGAGGGGAACAATCAGCGATCCCCGGCGGCCGATCGGGCGTTGATCGACCTGCGCACCGCCTACGGCCAGGTGCGGGCGGGCGCGGACCCCCAGAAGACGCTTCTGGCAACGTCATTCAGCAATCTCGACAAGATCGGCCAGGCACGGACGGCGCGCATCCTGCAGGCTCGCACCGACGACGGACCGCCATGGCCGCTGTGGGCGGTCATCTTCATCACCAGCGCCATGGTGCTGGGCACCGCGATCGTCTACGGTGTCGAGCGGCCGGCGATGCACTACCCGATGGTGATCATCGTCGGGGTGCTGGTGGCCACCAACCTCTTCCTGGTCCTCGAGTTGGCGCACCCGTTCATCGGCGATATCGCCACCACACCGGACCCTTTGCGCGAAGCGGTCCGGGTGCTGACCGAACCCGTCGGCTAATCCTGTTCGGCCAGGTAGGCGCGCACGTCGTCGTCGAGCTGGACACCGAAGCTGCGCAGCATCCAGCCCAGCGTCTCGTAAGCGCCGACGGTGAAGATGGCGTCCAAGATCTGCTGGGTGCTCAGCTGTGCCGTCAGTGCCGCCCAGGTGGTGTCGCCGATCACCCCGTCTGCCACCAATTCGTCGGCGGTGCGCAGCAGCGCCGCGTCGGCCTCCGACCATGTCGACGCGTCGGGGCCCCATGCGATCGCGGCGACCTCGCTGCGCGAGATCCCGACGTCGCCGGCGATCACCACATGCTGAGCCCATTCGTATTCGGACTTCCGCAGCACGGCGGTGCGCAGGATGAGCAGTTCCCGCTGGCGTGGCGTCAGCGAGGTCGCCGACAGCAGATGACCGTTGAAGGTGAAGAACGCCCGCGCCAGTTCCGGGTGATGTGCGAGCGCGCCGAGCACGTTGAGCCCCTTCGGCCTGCCCTCGGTCTCGAGCTGGGGGTGGCGGCGTACCGGCGGGTTCATCGCAGCCAGGGCATCGCGCATCGTCGGCGGCCACTGCCTGGTGGGCAGCGGGTCAACACGGGTCATTCAGGCCGGTCCTCTCCGTGACGGAACTGCGAGCGCGCGCCCCGAGTGATCAGGGCGGCCCTCTCAGATTGCCGCACGGCCCGCGCTACCGGCAGGGCGAGGTCCCCCTCGTGTCGCCGCCGCGGTCAGCTGGCGGCCGGCTCCTGCAGTTTCCACAGGTCGTTGGCCAGCAGCCGCTGCAACTTGTCCACGACGGCCGCCACCTCGGCATCGGTACCGACGAATCCCGCGTAGAAGCCGATGCCGAACATCAGCACCAGCAGCATTTCCACCAGGATCTCGGGATCGCTGCCGGCGCTGACCTCGCCCCGGGCCACCGCCTCGCTGACGGCGGAGCTCACGAAGCTGCGCACGTCCTCGCGCGGGGCGTAACTGTCCTGGCTCAGCTCGGGATGGCGATGGGACTCCAGCATCGACGTCACCAGGAACGCCGCCGCCGAGTCGTACTCGCGGTGCGCCAGCATCATGCCGCTCAGGAACGCCGACAGCCTGTCGACCAGTCTGGTCTGGGCTGCCGCGGCCGTCATCCCCGACGTGATCAGCGCCGCGTTGGTCGCCGTGAGCACCTCTTGGTACAGAGCGCGCTTGTTCGCAAAGTAATGGTTGATCGCCGGCCGGGTCAGGTCGGCGCGTTCGGCGATCGCCTGGAACGTCGCCGCGTCGTAGCCAAGTTCGCTGAAAACCTGTCGTGCCGCACGGATGATTCGCTCCCGAGTCTCCGATCCGTTAGCTGCCCGGGGACGACCGCGAGTGCGGCGCAGCGCTTGAGTCATACGCGGAGTTTGCCACAGATATCTGACCGGTGCGTAGAAACGCTGCTTACGAGGCCAACCTCACGCGCCACACAGCAAAGTCCGGTGCGCGTCGTCGCCGGTTCGTGGACCTGCCAGGCCCCGAAGTCGTAGCCTCGTGAGGTGGCGAGTGTGACCGGTGCGCGGGCCGATGAACTGGCCGCATTGGATTTCTTCGCCGGGTGCTCGGCCGCCGAACTGATGCCCTTGGCGGCGCTGCTGCAGCCGCTCACCGCCGGCGCCGGTGACGTGCTCATGCGCCAGGGCGAGCACGCCGCCACCTTCTTGCTGATCGGCTCGGGCAGCGCCGAGGTGACGCATGTCGGCGAGGACGGCGAAGCGACCGTGGTGCCGCTGCAGCCCGGACTGGTGGTCGGCGAGATCGCGCTGCTGCGCGGCATCCCCAGAACCGCGACGGTGACGGCCACCGGACCGCTCACCGGCTGGGTCGGCGGACCCGAAGCGTTCGCCATCATGCTGGACCTGGCGGTGACGGGCGAGCGCAGCGACGGGGTCGGGTCGTTGATGGACCGGCTGGTGCGCATCGCCCGGCAGCGTCTGGCGGCCTTCATCACGCCGATCCCCGCCACCATGCGCGACGGCACCGTGCTGTATCTGCGGCCGGTGCTGCCCGGGGACAACGAACGCACCATCCACGGCCCGGTCGAATTCTCCAGTGAGACGTTGTACCGCCGGTTCCAGAGCACCCGGGTACCGACGCCGTCGTTGATGGCGTATCTGTTCGAGGTCGACTACGTCGACCATTTCGTGTGGGTGCTGACCGACGGCCCGGACGGACCGGTGGTGGCCGACGGGCGCTTCGTGCGGCTGGGCCACGATGCGACGACGGCCGAGGTCGCCTTCATCGTCGGCGATGCCTATCAGGGGCGCGGAATCGGCACCTTCCTGATGGATGCGCTGGCGGTGGCGGCGCGCGCCGGCGGGGTCACCTCGTTCACCGCGCGGGTGCTCTCGGAGAACTATCCGATGCGGGCGATCCTGGATCGGGCCGGCGCGCACTGGGAGCGCGAAGACCTCAACGTGGTGACTACCGTGGTCGACGTGCCGAATGTGTCGATGAGCCCGCGACGGTATCGCGCCATCTATGAGATGGCCCGGCAGGTGATGCGGGCGGTGGGGTGATGGCGGGTGCTGTGCAACCTACCGGCGGCAGGCCGCCGCTGAGCAAGGACACCCGGCTGTGCATCTCGCTGGCCGCCCGGCCGAGCAATATCGGCACCCGCTTCCACAACTACCTCTACGAGCAGTTGGGGCTGGACTTCATCTACAAGGCCTTCACCACCACCGATATCGCGGCGGCGATCGGTGGCGTGCGCGCCCTGGGTATCCGCGGCTGCTCGGTGTCGATGCCGTTCAAGCGTGACGTGATCGCGTTGGTCGACGAGGTCGAGCCCTCCGCGCAAGGCATCGAATCGGTGAACACCATCGTCAACGACGACGGTCATCTGCGCGCATCGAACACCGATTACCTTGCGGTGCAACAACTGATCCGTAGCAACGGGCTCGATCCCGACGACGCCGTGATCATCCGGGGCAGCGGTGGGATGGCCAGTGCGGTTGCCACCGCGTTTCAGGGCAGTGGGTTCAGTTCCGGCATCATCGTGGCGCGTAACGCCGAGACCGGCCGAGCCCTGGCCGACCGGCTCGGTTACGAGTACGCCCCCGAGGTGGGTTCACTGCGTGCGCCGATCCTGGTGAACGTCACCCCGATCGGGATGTCCGGCGGTCCCGAGGAAACGCAGCAGGCGTTCGACGACGAGGCGATCGCACATGCCTACGTCGTGTTCGACGTGGTGGCGCTGCCGTCGGAGACGCCGCTCATCGCCTCCGCACGCGGGGCGGGCAGCAAGGTCATCACGGGTGCCGAGGTGATCGCGCTGCAGGCTGCCGAACAGTTCGAACGCTATACCGGGGTGCGGCCCACGCCGGAACAGATCTCGGCGGCCTCCGCCATCTCCCGCGCCTAATGGTTTGCGCTGCTGAAGTTTTCGGATGAATCGTCGAGCTGCAGCTGACTGATCCGCTGGCCCAGCTCGGCCCGGGAATGGATGGCGAGCTTGCGGTAGGCGCGGGCGAGATTGTGTTCGACGGTCTTCGGGCTGATGAACAATGCCGCGGCGACGTCGCGGTTGGTCATCCCCGATGCCGCCAGCTCGGCGACCCGCTGTTCGGCGGGGGTCAGCCCGAGGTCGTGGGCCCTGGTGACGCGGGTCTTGGCCAGTTCGGCGCGCGCCCGTTCGGCCCACAGCGGCGCGCCCAACTCCTCGAAGGCATGCAGCGCCGCCTGCAGGGTCTCCGACGTTCCCTCCTTACGGCGCTGCCTGCGCAGCAACTGCCCGACGAGTAATTCGGTGCGGGCACGCTCGAACGGCATCGGCAGGCGGTCGTGCTCGCGCATCGCCTGGTGCGCCATCCGGTCGGCGGCGCCGACATCACCGTGCGCGGCGAGCCACATGCTGCGGCATCGGGCCCCGACGGCCAGCATCCACGGCCGGTCCAGGCGGCGGCCGTTCGTTTCCAGCGCCGTGATCAACGGGTCGGCCTCATCGAGCTGGCCCAGCGCCACCATTGCCTCCACCGCGTCGGGCAGGAAGGCCGCCGTGATGATCTCGGTGCAGGCCGTCGCCCCGAATCCGGAGATCAACGGGTCGAGGATGGCCAGTGCCTCGGCATAGTTCCCGAGCGAGACCTCCAGGAACCCCAGCGTCGCGGTCACCCGCTCGGTCATCCGGGGCGCGCTGCAGTGACGGGCGGCCGCCAGGGCAGCATCGGCCTCGGCCCGGGCCTCGTCGGCGCGGCCGGTGTACGCCGCGACCGTGAGCCGGATGGAATGAGCGATGGCAAGCAGTTGGTGACCACCCAGCTGTTCGGCGCGTTCCATCGCCTCCTCGGCGATCTGCGCGGCGTCGCCGAAACTGCCATGCCAGATCTCGATCAGCGCACTGTGCAGCGAGACGAACAGTGTCCGGCTCTCGGCGCCCCGCTCGATACAGCGGCGCCGGATGTCACGCATCTCGCTGCGGGCCTCGCCCACCCGTCCGGTCCACGCCAGCACCAGGGCAGCATTGGTGCCGGCCCGGAAATGCACGGGGATGTCGGCGTCGGGATCCTCGAGCTCCAGGGCTCGGACCAGGCTGGGTTCGTCCACCCCGTGGCCGCACAGGCAGTTCACCGTCACCCACATCGCCAGGGCCTGACTGGTCAGCGCCGGACAGTCGAGCTCCTCGGCCAGCAGCACCGCCTGCTGCGCCTGCAGCGACGACTCGTCGAACTCGCCGGTGTTGACCAGCGCCAGGGAGAGCAGCAGCAGTGTTTGCACCAGCACCGTGTGATCGCCTGCGGCGTCGCACAACGAGTTGCGCAGCAGCTCGACCGCTTCGGTGAAGCGCCCTTCGTAGACCTGGATCTCGGCAAGCAGATTGCGGGCTGCCGCGCGTTGCGGCCCGACGGTCAACAGGCTGACCGCCGGCTCGATCAGGGCGCCGGCCCGGGCGTTGTCGCCGGCCTGGAAGTAGAATTCGCCGGCCCTGAGCCGACGCACCGGCGTCTCACCACCGAGCCGGATCGCGGCTTCGACCAACTCCGCCGCCGCGGTGGAATCGCCGCGGGCATGCGCGCTGTCGGCGGCCTCGTCGAGCGCGCGCAAGGTCACCGGGTCGGAGGTGGTGCAGGCCAGTGCCAGATGTCGGGCCGCAACCTCCGGCCGGTTCTCCACCTTGGCCAGCGCCGCGTGCATCGCCCTGCGGCGCGCCGGATTGGCGTCGGTGTAAACACCTTTGGCCAGCAGGGGATGAGAAAAGCAGACGTGGTTCCCGCGGATCGCGACGATATCGCGACTCTCCGGGACCTCCAGAACCTCCACCGCGCGCGCGACGGTGGTGCCGGTCGCCCGGGCCAGCAGGTCCACCGTCGGCTCGTCCGCGCAGGCGGCGGCGAGCAGCATGGTGTGCGTGTCGTCGTCGAGCTGGCCGATGCGTGCCCGGACCGCCGCTGCCAAGGTGGCGGGCAACAGCACGTCACCTGCGGGCGGGGTCCCGGCCACGGTCCGGGCCATCTCGAGTGCGAAATAGGGGTTCCCGCCGGACACCTGGGCGAAGCGCAGCATGGTCGGGCGGGGGAAGGCCCGGCCGAGTTTGGTGGCGAAGAGCTCGCGCAGACCACAGAAATCCAACGGTGGCACCACTATTCGCTCGATGCCATCCGGACGTCCCATCCGTAGCCAGGTAGCCGTGGCCTCCGTCGGGCACGGCATCCGTTCGGTGAGCACCAGGCCCACCCGGCCCCTCAACCGGCGGGCGATGAACGCCACGACGGCCTTGCTCGACGGGTCGAGCCACTGCACATCGTCGATCGCGACCAGCACCGGTGCATCGGCTGTCAACCCCTCGACCAGTGACAGCACTGCGGTGGCGACCACCCGCGGATCGGCCGGGGCATCGACCGCCTCGGTGCGTAACAGAATGCGTTCCAGCGCAATGCGTTGCAGGGAAGGGAGCCGGTCGAATGCGGCCTGTTCGATATCGGCGAGAAGGTCGGCGGTGCTCGCGTAGGCGAGCACCGATTCGGATTGGCCGGGCTGGGCGCGTAGCACGTGGAAGCCGCGAGTGCGCGCCTCGTCGACGGCCGACAGCCACAGCGTGGTTTTGCCGATCCCGGCCTCGCCCTCGAACACCAGGCAAGCAGGCTCGTGGGCGGCTTCTCGCAAGAAGTCGTCAATCGTCTGCCGCTCGGCCGAGCGGGCCGCCGGGCCCTCGGACACCGGACGAGTATTACAGTCAGCAAATCGACAGGAAGCGGATTTCGCCAAATTTTTGTCCGGGCCGTAAATTTGCCTGAATGCTTGCAAACGCAAGTTATGGCGGCGTGATGACCGGCAAAAGTGCAGTAAGGCTGCACTAAATGCTGCTGATTGTTCCGCAATCTGAGCGCTTGCCGATGGTGTATCAGGCCGTCTAAGTATTTGCTGTCGACACCATTTCACGTGGTCAGCAAACCATGGGAGGCGCGTGGGAAGTCGCTGTGAATGCACGTGTGCGGCGGAATCGCGGCTACCGGCACAGAGCGGCGCGCGCGCACCGACCGTTGCCACGCGGGCGGGCGGGGAGGTGGGCGGCCGTGCGGTGGGGACCCGGCCGGCCAGATGGGGGGAAACACCCGATTCACCTCGACGTCGCCCGCGATTAGCGTCTAGCCGACGAGCGACGCATCGATTTCGGTGGCGCCCCAACTCAATCGGGTGAACGGGAGGATTCGGGTGAAATCCAACGGACTCGGGCGGCATGGGAGGCGCAGCGGGATCATCGTGGCCACGTTTGCGATGGCTGCGATCTCAGCGGCGCTCGGTCCCGGTGTCGCGTCGGCGGATGTATACGCCGGCATGACGTATGCCGACGCCAAGTCGCGGATCGCCTCGATGCATCAGAAGGCCGTGATCGCCACCGTGAGCGGTGATCAGGTGGCCACCGATGACTGCATCGTGGTCAGTTCGATGAACTCGATGTTCCTGGACGCCAGCGGTGAGGGACCGGACAAGGAAGTCCTGGTGAACCTGAACTGTACCGCCCCTGTCGCTGCGCCGGGTAAACCGGGAAACTCGGCGGCCTCACCCGAGGGGCGCAAGGCGCTGAAGGAACGGCAGGCGGCTCACAACATCAGCAAGAATCCCGCCTGGTGTAACGAAGACCCGAAACGGCTGGAAGCGTGCAAGCAGATCTGTGACCGCACCGGCCTGTGCGAGGTTTGACCGGTACTCCTGACCACGCGCCGCCCGCACCCGACCTGTCGCGATACGCGACCGGCCGGGTACTTGCGGTGGTCGGCATCGAAAGTCGTTATCCCAAACCGTCTTTGGGGGGTGCGGTGGAAAAGCATAGGGAAACACCTCATTTATCAATTTACCCCCGTGTGAATAGTCTGGGGACGGGCCAGTTGACGTGACGGCCCGCGGCCACGGCTTTGGGTGGCCGGATCTCGCCGGCAAGCCGTAATCGGTGCTGCAGGGGGTTGAACATGGCGGTGGCACGGCACGCAGATACGCACGGGCCTTGGGGTTCTCGGTCATGACGGGGGTTCTCGAACCGAGGTCGGTGCTCGCGCCGCGGGTGTCACTGACCAACGTCGCACCTCAGGTGGTCCTCGATCACGCCCGGAGTGCAGTCACGCCGTCGGTGGGTGTCGGCCTGATCCATCGGGTGCGATCGTGGATGCTAGTCCCCGCCGTGGATTTCGCGCTGCTGATGGCGCCTCTCGCCTGGCGGCCGCCGCAGCCGCTCGCGACCCTGGCGCTCGCAGTGCTCGGCACCGCACTGCTCAGCGGGGGCGGCCGGTATATCGCTCGGCTGCACCTCAGCGTCCTCGACGAACTGCCCGCCATCCTGGCGCGGCTGCTCACCGCAGTGGCCGTCGTCGCAGCCATAATCCTCTATCTGCACCAAAGGGAGCAGGTACTGGTCTTCCTCGAAACCGCCTCTCAGGCAGTGCTGCTCGTCATCGCCGGCCGCGTGCTGAGCACCAGGCTCATCGCGCTCGGCCGCCGCAGTGGCATCGCGACCCACCGCACCGTAGTGATCGGCGGCGGCCCGCTCACCGCAGAACTGGCCAGAATCGTGGCCGATCACCGGCAGTACGGACTCGAACTGGCCGGCTACGTCGATGATCGCCCGACCGCACCGGCTGGGCAGTATCTGCCCCACCTCGGCCGGCTCACCGACCTGGATATCGCGGTGTCCGGAAGTGGCGCGGACACGTTGTTGGTGGCCGACGGCGAATTCCAGGAGCGCGCCCTCATCGACGCGGTCCGGAGCACGGTGTGCGGGCGCACCCAGGTTCTCGTGGTCCCGCGGCTGTATCACTTCCACACCCTGACGGGCGCGGCCGACCACATCGGCTCGATACCCATCATGCGAATCGGCAACCCGAACCTGCACGGTCCGGCCCGACTGACCAAGCGGGCATTCGATATCGTCGTCGCCGCGACTGCGCTGATCGTGTTGCTACCCATCCTCGTCGTCAGCGCGCTGGCCGTCCGCATCGAGGGTGGGCGCGGCGTGATCTTCCGGCAGACCAGGGTCGGGCGTGACGGGAAGACGTTCGAGCTCTTCAAGTTCCGTTCGATGCGCCCGGCCAGTGAGGTGGAGGCGCAGACCCTGTGGAGCGCCGCTCAGGATGATCGTGTCGGGCCCGTCGGCCGATTCCTGCGCCACACCTCCATCGACGAGCTGCCCCAGCTCTGGAACATCCTGCGCGGTGACATGACGCTGGTGGGCCCGAGGCCGGAACGGCCGTATTTCGTCGAGCGGTTCTCGGCCGAATTCGACCGCTATGCCTGTCGGCACCGAGTGCAGGTCGGGCTCACCGGATTTGCCCAAGTGAGTGGGCTGCGCGGTGACACCTCGATCGCCGATCGGACCCGGCACGACAACTTCTACATCGAGAACTGGTCGCTGTGGCTGGACGTGAAGATCATCCTGCGGACCTTCCGCGAGGTGATGTTCTATCGAGGATCGTGATTCCCTGCAACACCCCCCGACCCAACCGACGAGCAAGGAATCGCATGCGCGCTAGGAGACCTCGGTGAACATCGTCATCCACGATTTCGCCGGCCATCCGGGTCAGTTGCAGCTGAGCCGCGAATTGGCCGCTCGTGGGCACACCGTCGCACATCAGTATTGCGCCTCCGTCACCACCGGGCGCGGTGCCACCTCCATACAGCCGGGCGATCCTCCCACCCTGTCGATCGAAGGCATCAGCCTGGGTGGCGAATTCGCCCGGTACGCCGCGGGCCGTCGTGGTGCGCAGGAGCTGCGGTACGGCTGGCTCAGTGCCCGTGCCGTCCTGCGGTCGCGACCCGATGTCGCCGTCTTCGCCAACTTCCCGACCATCCCGCTGTACATCGTTTCGCTCGTGCTCAAGGCCGGCCGCATCCCATTCGTCTTCTGGTGGCAGGACATCCACAGTGAGGCCGTCAGTGTCATCGCGCGTCGGCGGTTCGGCCGGATGGGGGCAGTGATCGCCTGGGGCGTAGAACGATTGGAACGTCGTATCGCGCACCGGGCCAGCAGGATCGTCCCGATCAGCGACGCCTTCCTTGCGCGGCTCACGGCTTGGCGGGTGGACCCGGCGAAGGTTGTGGTCATCCCGAATTGGGGTGCACTGAACGAGGTCCCACAGCGCCCGAGGGCCAACCCCTGGTCGGCCCGATATGGCCTCGACGACGTCCAGGTGGTCATGTACGCCGGAACTCTGGGACTCAAGCATGATCCCGCCGTCGTCGCCGAGTTACTGCACAGCATTCCGGACGACTGCCGCATCGTCGTGGTATCCGAGGGCATCGGGCGGGAATGGCTGGAAAAGCACTGTGGTGGTGACGAAAAGCTGATGTTGATGGACTACCGGCCCTATGCGGAGTTGCCGGACATGTTGGCCAGCGCCGACGTGCTACTGGGCATTCTGGAACGGGACGCCAGCCGCTTCTCGGTGCCGTCCAAGATCTTGAACTATCTGTGCGCCGGTCGCCCGGTGCTCGCCGTGCTGCCGCAGGACAATGCGATCGCATCGATGGTGCGTACGGCAGACGCCGGACTCGTCACGCCTCCTGGGGATTACGGTGCCGCCGCCACCGCGCTGAAGCAGCTTCTCACCGACCCCGTCCTGCGCCGGACCCTGGGCCGCAACGGACGGCAGTACGCACAGCGATCCTTCGACATCGTCGAGATCGGTGACCGTTTCGAACGACTGCTGAAGTCCGCCAGGACACCGGCAGCGCATGCCGAGGCGGCCGCGCACCAGGCCGGGTACACGCCCGCTCGCTGACCACCCATCACCCACGACCAGGGAGACAACGACATGTTCGGCAATCAAACAGTTCTCGTCGCAGGAGCCGGAGGATTCATCGGGGGCCACCTGACGAGGGCGCTGGTCGCACAAGGGGCGCGGGTCCGGGGGGCGGACGTCAAGCCGTTCTCGGAATGGCACCAGATTCCTCCGGAGATCGAACCGGCGCGGCTGGATCTGTCGACGCCGGTCGGTTGTTCCCATGCCGTCGACGGCGTGGACACCGTCTTCATGCTGGCCGCCGACATGGGTGGCATGGGTTTCATCGAGACACACAAGGCCGAATGCATGCTGTCCGTGCTGATCAGCACCAACATGCTGGTGGCCGCCCGCGACGCGGGGGTGAAGCGGTACTTCTATTCGAGCTCGGCCTGTGTGTACGCCGCGGACAAACAGACCGATGCCGACGTACCGGGCCTCAAGGAGAGCGACGCCTACCCGGCAATGCCGGAAGACGGCTACGGGTGGGAAAAGCTGTTCACCGAGCGGATGTGCCGGCACTTCCGCGAGGACTATGCGCTGCAGACCCGGATCGCCAGGTATCACAATGTCTACGGGCCGTTCGGGACATTCGAAGGAGGACGGGAGAAGGCGCCGTCCGCCCTGTGCCGCAAGGTGGCGCAGGCCGCCGTGTCGGGACAACGCGATATCGAGATCTGGGGCGACGGCGAGCAGACCCGGAGCTTCATGTATATCGATGACTGCGTCGAGGGCACGCTACGGGTGACGGCGGGCGCGAACCACGAGCCGGTGAACGTGGGCAGCTCGGAGTTGGTCACCATCAACCAGATGGTCGATCTCATCGAAGAGATCGCCGGCATCAAGGTGCGCCGGCACTACAAGCTGGATGCGCCCCTCGGCGTCCGCGGACGCAACAGCGACAACACCATGATCCGGGCGCAGTACGACTGGGAGCCCTCGACGCGGCTCGCCGACGGGCTGGAACACACCTATCGGTGGATCTACGACCAGATGACCGCGCGCGCCCTCATGCGGGCCGTCGGCTGAGCCTGGACGAGAAGTGTGTCGCCATGAAAACCGATGAGCTCAATCGTCGTTTCTATCCGGAGACGGGTATCGGCGGGTTCACCCACGTCGACGGTACCGTCGCGTTCTACTCCCAGATCGCCGCGGTGCTCAAACCCGACAGCGAGGTCCTCGACTTCGGCGCCGGCCGCGGCGAAGCCCCGCTGCAGGACCGGGTCGATTACCGGCGCAACCTGATGGTGTTCACCGGGCGCTGCGCTCATGTCGAAGGCTGTGACGTCACGGAAGCGGTGTTGCACAATCCGTTCCTCGATCACGCCGAGGTGATCACCCCCGGCGCCCGGCTTCCGTACGAGGACGGCCGCTTCGACGTGGTGGTCGCCAGGGCGGTGTTCGAGCATCTCGAGGATGTCGGGTTCGTGGCGGGCGAGTTGTTGCGGGTCACCAAGCCGGGCGGGTTGATCGCCGCGTACACGCCGAACCGTTGGGGTTACGTCGCGGCGGCGGCGCGGCTGGTACCCAACCGATTCCACAGCGCCGCGTTGGCGAGTATCCAGCCCGACCGGCTTCCGGAGGATGTATTCCCGACGCGGTACCGGCTGAACACGCCCCGCGCGCTCCGTGCCGCCTTCGTCGGGGCCGACGTGGCCGTGGTGCGCACCGCGGCCGAGCCGGCATATCACTTCGGCTCGCCGTGGGTCTACCGGTTGATCCGGTCGGCGGACAAGCATCTTCCCCAAATGCTGCAGCCGATGCTCTACGTCTACATCAGGAAGTGCTGAGCATGACTGCCGACGGTGTACGGACGGACCAGAGGAGTTGGAGGCCAGCAGTGGGGATCTCGGAGATGGTGGTGTGCCCGGTCACCCACGACCGGCTGGTCGAGGCCGATCGCCACCGGGTGTTCGAAGTGCTCGGCGAGTCGGTACACCGGGTGGCGGCGAACTGGGCCTCCGTCCGTGACACCGACGTGCCGGCGACGCTGCTGCTGCGCAGCGACGGATGTGGGGCGTATCCGGTCGTCGACGGCATCCCGATCCTGATGGCACCCGAGATGTTGGTGGGTGCCAACACGACAGCCGAGATCGACACCGGCCTGGATCCGTACCGCGAGGCGTACGAGGAGATGGATTTCTACAACGCGGTGGCCGCCGACGCCCGTGCGGATGTGTCGCGATCGGATGCCTATCAGGTTGTCCGTCCGGTGATGCGAGCCGGCCGCTTTCCCGGCCGCGACTGGCTGGACGCGACCTATGACCTGGCTTCCCAGGCCGAGGCGTACGCGTACATCTCCCCGGTCGAGGGATGCACGACGCTGCAACTGGGCGGCGGTGGGATCCATGCGGTGAAGTTCCTGTTGGCCGGAGCCGCCGAATCCTGGCTGCTGACACCGATGCTGGGCGAAGCGGTGTTCGCCAGGGCGCTCGCCGAGACCTTCGGAGTGGCCGACAGATTCCGGG
Source organism: Mycolicibacterium cosmeticum (assembly GCF_000613185.1). NCBI lineage: Bacteria > Bacillati > Actinomycetota > Actinomycetes > Mycobacteriales > Mycobacteriaceae > Mycobacterium > Mycolicibacterium cosmeticum. Next base: position 1,855,864 of record NZ_CCBB010000001.1, on the reverse strand, counting down.
CCGCGGTCGGGATCGCCGAAGAGATGCCCTTGCGGACCGGCAGCTTCGACCGGGTGTACTCCGGAGGGTGCCTGCATCACACCATCACCGCACGTGCCTTCCCCGAGATCCGTCGCGTGCTCGCCGCGGGCGGCAAGTTCGCCGCCATCGAACCCTGGCGGGCACCGGGATATCGCGCCGGTACCAAGGTGTTCGGCAAGCAGGAACGCGGCGTGAACTGCCGGCCGATGGAGCAAACGCGGGTGCAGCCGTTGTTCCGCACCTTCGACAATGCGGCCGTGATCCACCACGGGACGTTCACCCGGTATCCGTTGATCGCGCTGGGAAAGCTGGGGCTGCATCTCGGTCTGCCGACCATGGAGCGGATCACCCGGGTCGATGACCGGCTGGCCTCCAAATCCTCACTGCGCCGGTACGGAAGCAGCATCGCGTTGATGGCCCGAGCGACAGACTGAAAGACGATCACATGTGGCGATGCCCAGCGTGCGGCGGGAACGACGGACACCAGACACATCGTCTGGGGGTGCTCGACGCCGCCACGAACTTCGTGCGTCCTTGGGTCGATGCGGCCAGGCATGACGAGTTGGTCGCCTGCATCGGCACACTCTGGGGAACCGACGACGTCCGCCTGATGCGGTGTGACCGCTGTGGGCTGCGCAGCGCGAACCCGTTCGTGGCCGGTGACGCCGAGTTCTACGCGCTGGCCTATGGTCGGCGATCCTTCCACCCCTATCCGGCCTCACGCTGGGAGTATCAGCTCACCCGCGACGTGATCACCGCGACCAGCGGGTCGGTGCTGGAGATCGGCGCCGGTGACGGTGCCTTTCAACGCAGCGTCATCGCCGAAGGGGTGGACCCCGCCCGCCTGTATGCCACCGAATTCAGCGCAGAAGCCAGAAAGGCATTGCACGACCTCGGGGTCACGGTGAGCGCCAGGGACTTCCGCGATCAGCCGATCGCGGGCCACGCGGTGGTGTGCGGCCATCAGGTCTTCGAACACCTCGACGGCATCGCCGAATCGTTCGACGCCTTCGACCGCCTCACCGCGCCGGACGGTATCGTCGTGGTGTCCGTGCCCAACGGTGCGCACGTCGAGCGGACCGAAACCGCGGGCGGGCTGGTCGACATGCCGCCGAACCACATATCGACCTGGGGCAGAACCTCTTTCGATGCGGCAGCCCGCCGTCACGGCTGGAAGTTGATCGCTTATCACGAGGAGCCGGTATCCCGCGCCCGTGCGGCGAAGGAACTGGCCATATCGCGCAGCTTCCAGGCCAGAGCCCGACACGGGTCGTTCCCGTCGCTGGCCGAGCGCTGGTCGCCGACGCCGCGGGCCCGTTACATGGCGACGGCGGCAGCAGCCGCCGCGAAACTCCCGCGCGCCTATCTGGCGGCGGCCGAACCACACGGCGGTTCGGTGTGGGTGGCGATGAGGCGAGCTTGCCGATGAGGTTTTCTCTGGCGGCTACGCCGCGCGGACGACGGCGCCTTTGCCTCCGACGCGCTCGAATGGCAATCCGTGTGAGTTAGTGAATTCTTCGTAGGCTTGTAGTGATCCGTCCCACGGTGTGCCGGCCCGGCAGTCGTCCAGGACGATTCCTCCTCCTGGAACGAGGTGCGGGTACACCGCGTTCAGGACGTCGATAGTCGGTCGGTACAGGTCGATATCGAGCAACACTGCGCCGATCGGGCCCACCGTGCTCCAATCAAACTGTGAGGCATCGCCTTTTACCGTTCGGAAGTTCTGATACCCGCACTTGAGGATGTTCCGTTGGAATATCCTCTCGTCTCCGTAGCGGAAAGCATCATAATCTGACCGGCTCTTGTGGCGTGCCCGAACTTCATGGTCGATGCTGTCTTCGGTGAACCCATTGAAAGTGTCGAACAGGTGAAGCGTCCGATCGTCGTCGGTGGTCGCGAGGTGCTCGAGTAGAAATATCGACGTATCACCTTGTGCAACACCGATTTCAGCGACGAGCGCACCGGACGTGCGAGTGTTGTCGATGAATCCGACCATCGCGGCGAGTTGCCCGGGGTTGATCTTGTACGGGTACTTGGGTGCCATCAGCCTATGCAACAAAGGAGCACGATAGACAGCGGACTTCGCAGATTCCTGAAGCCTCATGGGTTCCTCATCTCGGTGGGCGGTTCATCGATCGGGCTTTACGACGAGCTTCGTCAGGTCATCGAGCTGCCTCTCCGAATCGGTGAGGGCCTGCAGAAACGCCTGTCGGGCCAGTTTTGAGGCCGCTGCCGAAACCGGAGTGCTGACCATATCCGGCGCCATTTCGTGGACGAAATTCTCGACGCTTTCGGCAAGTCGGCCGGGACTGCCGGCGAGCTGCTCGGCAATGGAACCCTGCCGTAGGGCAAGACAGACGACACCGGCCGCCATCGCTTCGTAGAGAACCAGTGGCATTGCTTCGTGTACGTAGCGGGACGGGAAGACGAAATGGGTGATCGATTCGTAAAACGCAAGTTTCGCGGGTCCCACTACTGGTCCGAGATACTCGAACAGGTTGCCCAACTCCCGCTCGGCACGATCGAGATGTCGTGCCGATTCGCGGTCCGCGGTGGGGCCGGCAATGCGGAGGCGGAGCGGGGTACCGGCGCGATGCAACTCCGACGCCAGGTCCACCACCTCGGCTATGCCCTTGTCCAGCCGCAGATTACTCAGATGACCGAGCACGAGTTCCGCACCGTCCCGTTTCAGCGGCAGGTCCAGTAGCGCTTGATCCACCAGTGCCGCATTACCGACGACGACGACGTGTCGAATCTCCGGCATCACCGCCCGGAGGTCGGCGGCCATTGTCGCGGACAGCGCGATGTGTTGTGCGGAGGTACCGGCGGCGCTGGTGAGAGCTCGCATCCGCGCCGTGCGGCGGCGGACATAGGAGTAGGAGTGGTGATGCAGGAATACCCGGGCACCGCTCATCCGGGCGATAGCCGCCGCGGCGGTGCTCAACCACATCCCCCGGCCGACGTTGACCGAGATGTAAACGGCGTCTACACCGCGGATCGCGCGCAGTGCCGCGGCGTTGCGTCGCAGCTTGGTCATCCGGCGGCGCACCGCATCAGCTGTGCCTTCACTCGTATCGGCGAAACGCACTTCGGGGCATCGTCGGCTGAGCGCAAACAGTACCCGTTCGGTGGCCATCGATTGGCCGTGCACCGGCGGCGGTGTCGGGCCGATGACGGTCAGACTGTTCTGGTGTCGCCTTCGGCTGCGATGCTGCCGCCGTTCATTCGTGGCGTACATAGACCAGGTTCTCGCCGCACAGCAGCAGCTGAAAGGGCAGGTGACCCATGGTCTTCTGCAGATGACGGCTGGTGTCCCGATCCGGGAACTTCCAGTCGTGAGGTTCGATGATGACGACGTGCGCTTGCTCCACCCACTCGGTTCCCGACGCGAACAGATCGTCTTCGAAACCTTCGATATCGATCTTGACGATGAACAATTCGTGGTTTGGGCGCTCGGCGAGAATCTCATCGACCGTGACGACGGGAACGCCGCCGTCAGTGGATCGCGTCGTCGTGTAGGAAACACTGGCCTTCTGCGCCGTATCCAGTGTGACGCGACCCGGGGCCCCGCCGATCGCGGCAGGCACCACGTCCACCGGGTAACCCGCGGTGTTCAACCGGCAGATCCGCGCATTCTCGGGATCGGGTTCCACCGCGACAACGTCCGCATCCGGATACTCCCGCACGAACCATCGTGCCGATGCACCGTTGTTGGCACCGAGATCGAGGATCAGGGGGCGGCGACCGCGATCGAGAATGTCACTGTAGGCCTCGGCAACTCGCGCATACTGGGGGAACTGACTGAGGTCGTACTGCAGCCAGCTGAACACCTGACTGACCACCGCCGGGTCGGCGGACCCGGGTCGCATCGTCAGAGCGCCAACACCCTTGACCCGCACAGTGAACTCCCGGTTGCCGTGCCGGTGCAGATGGCGGACCTGGTAAGGCCATCCGAGCCGATGGATATCCTTGGCGTGCAGGTACGCTCTAGTCGCCAATGTCACTTTCGACGTCACGAAAGTGCCTTCCGTCCCGGTGTGCGATGACGAGTCAACGGTACTCGGCGCGCCGCTGCGGGTGGCCTGTTTTTCCCGTTTGCCTGCCGCTCGGTGTGAGAAAAGCAGAGTGCGTCACGTGTATTCATCTACGGGTGAGCAGCGCACGGACGGTGCTCCGTGGAACCAGCCCATACCACGCCGTGCCGGCCGCCAGTACCGCCCAGAGCACGGCGAACCCGGTCAGGCTCGGTGCTCCGCCGCCATGCGCGACCGCGCCGATCGCCAGTGATCCGCCGAGCAGGATGACCGCCAGAAACAACGTGCGCACCGGCACAGAGGAACCGGGGATGGCGCGGGCCACCAGTATCGGATAGGCAACGTTGCCGATGAGACGCAAGAGAATCACGGCGATGAGGGAAACCGTCAGATCGTGGGTGACGGTATATCCGGTGATCCCGGCGACGATCCCGCCGATGCTGCTGAGCAATCCGACGACAACCTTGGTACCGATCCGCATTGTCACGTCCAACACCTGCCCATCCATCCTGATGAGGGCTTGCTGCAATCCGCACACTGCCAGAAGTGCATTGACGGTGGTTCCGAGGTACTGGTCCGCACCGGCCCACAACGTGACGAATGCGCCGTTGAAGGCCAGCACCGCACCGCTGCCCAGCACGGTGACTCCGATCACCAGATGTCGTGCAGAACGGGCACGTTCGGCTGCGGCGGTGAACTCCGAGGCACCGAGCAACGAGCCCAGCAGCGGTGTGAACCCACTGGCTGTCACGAGTGCAAGAGCCAGCACGAACTGTGTCACGTACGTCGTGAAGGTGTACTGCGCGACCGTCACTGCGCCGACGGCGACACTGATGACGATCAGTTCGGAGGCAAGCAGCAGCTTGTCCACCACGACGCTGCCGAGCGTCCATGCGCTGTAGCCGAGAACCCGCCGAAGGTCCGGTGCCGTCGGGCGTGATACACCCCACCAGGTGACACTGCGGCGCGCGACCAGCAGGGTCAGCGCCGCGTTCCCCACTCCGGTCGACAACACAATTGCCGCCAGCGACCACAGCGGCCAGCCCGAGACCGCCGCTGCGAGCAGGGCGCCGTTACTGATGACGAAGACCAATGTCGTGACGAGCATGGACTTGTAGCCCTGGTTGATGCCCGCGAGCACCGCGTCGGGTATGAAGAGGAATCCGGCCAATACGGTGTTGAGCGCCAAAAAGCCTGCAGCCCAGTAGACCATCGTCATGACATCTGGTGGAATGCCCTTGATCAGCAGGGGCAACGCGGCAGTGACTCCGATGGCGACGATGACGGTGGCCGGCAGCCAGCGCAACCAGACGATGATCGCCGCCCCGATGTCTCGGCGCCGCTCTTCATCACCGAGCGTGGCCCGGCTTGCCACGATCCACTTGAGTGCCTGAGACGCGCGTCCATCAGCGATCGTCGCGAAGTCCAGATAGCGTTGGAGCGACTTCCAGATGCCGAACATGACCGGACCGAGCGCTCCGAGTAGCAGCGGATTCACCACCAATCCGACAACTGCGATAACGACGAAGTTGAGATAGAACACCACCACGTTGTGCCGGGTGTCGGAATCTACCGCCGCAGGTACCTGGGTGTCAGGTGGAACCGGCCGCGGGCGCAAGGCCGTCATCTGACACGCGCAGCCTGGGTCAGTACCGGTGGTGTCTTTCGGCCCTGTGATGACTGTCCGATGACCTCGGAGAAGACGGTCAGATAGTCGGCCACGACGCGTTCGGGTGTCATGGTCGCCAGCACCCCACGAGCGTGCGAGTAGATGTCCGGGCCTGCACTCTCCCCGTGCATCCAGGCATCGGCGAGGACTGCTGCTGAGGTCTCGGGCGTCGAGTCGAGCCGGACATAGAACGGGTAGTCGTCACCGAGCAGTGCACGGTGCTCGGGTATATCGGAGACCACCGCCGGCAGACCTGATGCCGCGGCCTCCATGACGACGTTGGGCATACCCTCATAGCGACTGAAGGACAGGAAGATCCTTGCGCGCGACATCAAGTCCGGAATGTCATGTCGAAACCCGAGAATAGTCGCTCGCTCTGAGTTCGGCAGGCGGTGAACGGTTTGCACCACATCGTCGCTCAGAGAACCCTTCCCACAGATGAGTAGTTTCGCTTGCTCATTCACAGCCGCGAACCGGGCGAACGCTGTGATCATTGCCCCGACGTTCTTCTCTGGCTCCAGGCGACCGACGAATAGGCACTCATCGGAGTGAGATCTGTTCGTCAGAGGCGCGCCGCCGACGGCGCCGTCGATAACCATATTGGGGATCATCCGCACCGAACAGCGAGGTGCCAAGTCTGCCCAATAGCGCTGGCCCTTGCTGGAGTTCGCGATAATCGTCGTCGGTGCGCGTCGGCCGATTCGGTTGCGTACCTTGAACACCACGGTTCCCGGATAGACAGATCCCCGTTCGGTCATGATCCACGGCACTCGGACGATCCGCGTCGCCGCGAACGACCAGATGTCGGCTGGGTGTAGCCAGGAGATCACGAGGTCCGGGCGGACGCGTCGGAGGGTACGCACGGCAAACGCCAGGGCCGCCGGTGAACCGAAGTTGCGCACCTGTGTGCGGTGGACCGTCAGTTGCGAGGTATCGAGGCGGTCGTCGAACGTACCCGGACCGAGCAAGATGAGATGCGTTTCGACGTCGCGCACGTGTTGTAACGCGTTGAGCAGGGCGATGCACTGGCGTTGTGCACCACCGCCATCCAGGCTTGCAATGAAGAAACAGACGCGCATCGGAACGTGCCCCTCGAGTGGTGATCCAATAATCGAAGGTACCTTCTCCGATATCGGGTTGGTGCCGATTCGCGGTCGAATTCTCGGTGACACTGGAAGTGATATTCCTCCGCGGGCGAGAAGCCCCGGCGATAGGCTCGACCCAGCTTGTCCACCACCGTGCGATCTTTGTGGAGCGTTGACCATGGGCAAAAGGACGATATCCGTTTTCTACGACGGTTCGTTCTACAACTTCAAGTGGCTGAAGGTGTTGCTGTGGTCCAGGGATGAGTTTCACAGACATGGTGTGGCTATCGATTTCATCAGCCCGGCACAGTATCTACCTTTCGAGGCCGGCAGGGATTCGCTATCTGGCGCGCTCGCCAGGAAGCGTTTCGATGCGCTGTTCGTGGCCCACCATCACAGTCATTTTCGTGGGTTGGGGACACTCCCGCCCGATGATCTCGCCGCTGTACTCAAAGCGCTGAAGGACAGGTCCAACGTCTTGGTTTGGCTCGACACAGCGGACAGCACCGGAACGTGTCAGTTCGACGTCCTGCCAATCGTCGACTTGTACTTCAAGAAACAGATTCTCAAGGAACGAAGCCGCTACTTCAGCCCGATTTGGGCCGGCCGTACCTTCTGCGAGTACTACCACTCGCGTTACGGTGTGCCGGATCCGCAGTTGTCCGAACTCGAGTATCAACCACTGAACGCCGCGTACGCACACAAGATCAAGGTGGCGTGGAATGTCGGTGCGGGAGACATCTTCGCCCCCAACAAGTACCGGGCGTATCTGAGACCTCAAGTGTACGGACTGCCGACTTTCGTAGATCCCCGTGCCAGTCGGTCGTTCGCCGCACACTTCCGCGGAAGCGCGTGGTCGACTGCCGCGGGCTGGCAACGGGCGAAGACCCGTGAACTTCTGCTGCGACGCGATGACCTCACTCATCCGGACGTCGGTACGAAGGTCTCTCACGCTGAGTACATTGCCGAGATACGGCATTCCCGGACCGTGATCAGCCCCTTCGGCTGGGGAGAGATATGCACGCGTGACTTCGAAGCGTTCGCGTACGGTGCCACCTTGCTCAAGCCCAGTGTCGAGCACATGGAGACGTTCCCGAACTGGTATCGGGCGTGGGATACCTATGTGCCGATCGACTGGGACTTCGAAGATTTCGATCATGTGCTCGATGGTGTTCGCCGTCGGTCCGACGAGTACGTCCGCATCGCGGAGGCGGGTCAGGCTCTGTACAAGAACTTCCTTCTCGGCGCTGACGGGAAGAAGGATCTGGTTGTGCATGTATTGACCAACTTGGGTTGGCTCTGAAGGGAAAACGGTGCGGACGTTGGTGTCGCGCCGCTAAACTTACACATCAGTCAATTCGCCAGTCTTGCCGTCATACCAGGAATTGATTCGGGGTGCCGGGAGAGCAGTCAAAGGAGTCCGGGCGATGCACACATTGGTCACCGGCGCAGCGGGATTCATCGGTTCACATCTGACAAGACGGCTACGCGGCAGCGGCCACGATGTCATCGGCATCGACTCCTTCACCGACTACTACGACGTTGCACTCAAACGTGACAATGCCGACGCCGAGGTCGACGTCGGTGTCGAGTTCATCGAAGGTGACCTCAATATCCTTGACTTGCGGGAGCTTCTCGACGGAGTCGAGGTGGTCTTCCATCTGGCCGGTCAGCCTGGAGTCAGGGCGTCCTGGGGGAAGGAATTCACGGCGTACACCTACTGCAATATCGCAGCGACACAGCGACTGTTGGAAGCGAGTAAGGGTAATGGCACCCTGCGCCGATTGGTGTACGCATCCTCCTCTTCGGTCTACGGCAATGCTGAGCGATATCCGACCAGCGAACTCGACCGACCGATGCCGATCAGCCCGTATGGAGTGACCAAGCTCGCCGCCGAGCATCTGTGCTGTTTGTATGCATCCAGCTTTGGCGTTCCTACCGTGTCATTGCGTTACTTCACCGTCTACGGACCTGGTCAGCGGCCGGATATGGCGTTCACCCGGTTCGCGACTGCAGCAGTGAAGGGCTTGCCGATCACGCTCTTCGGATCCGGCGAACAAGTCCGCGACTTCACCTATGTGGATGATGTCGTCGAGGCCAATGTCCTTGCCGCGAACGGACGCTGTGCACCGGGGTCGGTACTGAATGTCGCGGGTGGAAGCCACACGTCGGTCAACGAAGTGATTCGCATCTTCGAGGAATGCGTTGGGGAGCCCTTACAAGTGAACCGTGACAGCGCGATGCCCGGTGACGTACGCGAGACGGGCGGGGACACCACCGCTATCCGCGCGGAGCTCGGGTGGCATCCCCGGGTTAGCCTGCACGAAGGAATAGCCCGGCAGCTGGATTGGGTTGCCGGCCGCATCAGTCACATGAAAGTCGAAGAGCTGGCGTACCGTTCGTAACTTGCGAGCAGAAGTGGGTGATCATGGGTATTGGGTATCTCGGCGCCAGGATGATGTGGGACGCACGTTGGCGCGATGTCGGTTTCGACAACGTGCTGACACTCGGCCACCAGTCACTACACCTCTTCCCCGCTGAAGCGAGGTACTTTCGGAACGCCTATCGGGACATGTTAGGTACCGCGGCACCGGCGACGGCGGATCATCACTGGGATGATTACGTCGATGACTTCCTCCGTGGCTATCTAGGTGCCCAATCGGTCACGGTGTTGGACGCCTCGGCCTACGAAGGCGCGGAGGCCATTCACGATATGAACTATCCCGTGCCGCGGGCCTGGCACGACAGATACGACGTAATCATCGACGGGGGATCGCTCGAGCACATCTTCAATGTGCCCGTTGCGTTCTCGAACCTGGCCAACATGCTCAAAGTTGGCGGAACGATCTTCATCAACACGCCGGCGAACAACATGATGGGCCACGGGTTCTATCAGTTCAGTCCAGAGTTGATGTTCCGGATCTTCGCCGAGGCGAACGGTTTCGCGCTGCGAGATGTTCTTCTCTACGAGGCGCGTTATCCCGGCGTGGAGTTGACCAAAAAAGATACGGTTTACAAGGTCGTCGACCCGGAAGGCGTACGGCAGCGGGTCGGACTGCTCAACAGTAAGCCGGTGATCATGATGGTTGAAGCGCGGAAGATCCGGGATGCTGAGATGTTCGCGACGCCACCGTTGCAGAGTGACTACGTCGCCACCTGGAATTCCGGAGGTGGCGACGGCTCCGCGCCGCCGTCGTGGCGTCGTCGCGTGAAGCAGACATTCCGGTCACTTCCGATGGGTGTCCGCGGTCCAATTCAAGGTATCCGGCAAAAGCGAGCTTTCTCGCTCAAGAACGAGACGTGCTATACGCGGGAGCGCTGGCTGCCGTGACCGCGGGACCTGTGCCCGGTTCACGCTTGTCGAACCGGTGAGTGAGTACACCGACACCAAAGCTGAAGACGAATGCCCATGCCAACGTCCGAAGCGGAACCTCGATGGCGTAGCGCGGGAGTTCGGCGAGCAATGCCATGGTTAGTAAGAACATGACCACCCGGTGTGGGTCACCGGGATCCCGGGCAACGCTGTTACGCAGCATTTTTGCGAACCAGCCGACAGCGAAGAGTATCAGCAGGACGCCGGCGACGCCGAAGTCGATGTAGCAATCCGAGATGATATTGGTACCCGGCTCGTAGTCGGCAGTCGTCGGCAGGATGAGGTCGCCGAGCATGATCGCGGAGCTGGTGTACTCCGGATCCAGGTAGGGCAGATAGAACCCTCCACTGAAAGGGACGATCGTGAGTACTTGCATGAGCTTCAGTACGCCGTGGGTGTAATTCTGTAGATCCGGAAACACCTCGACGGTGGCTCTCAGCCCGATCGTCGTCACGTTGAAACTGCTTTCGCCCGCCGTCTGCTTCGCATAGGGAGAGTTGAAGACCAGCTCCCAGATGTTTCCTGATCGATACCAATCGGGTGTCAGACGAAGCACTTCCATGCTCCGAAAGATGAACATCCATACTGCCAAGGCAGCGGCGAGCAGAACGCGCGAGGCGCGACGTACGAGGGTGAAATAGCCGCCGGCAAGGACCAGTGCGAAGAGCATGAACGCACCACGATCCCCGAAAATCAGCAACCGCATGGTCCAAGCGAAGGCGATGAACAGCCCGAAGGCGAGTGAAAATCGAGTGCGGATACGTCGCGACCGGGCGTAGACCCAGAGCGCCGCGACGATCATGCAGAACATCATGATGGCGATCGCAATGCCCTCGACACCGATGCCTTCGCTCGTGGTCCCGGTGTAACGGCCCTCGCCGGCCGACCGCCAGTCGGCCAGTATGTACACCGCGACGAGACCTGACAGCAGTGCGCTTGAACCCGTGGCCATTCCGCGGAAGTACCGATCGTCGATCCGGTCGACAGATGCTCGTGCGGTGGCGGCGGGCGTCTCGCCAGTGGCCGGCCGGACCACACGGTAACCAAAGGTGAAGGCCAACATACCGATTGTCGATAGGGTGATGGCTTTGTTCGCCCCGTCGGCAAAAGTATTGGCGATATACACGCTGCGCCGCAGATCGCCGGCGCCGAACACGGCCAGTTGATACTGGTAGTAGAAGATCAGGTAACTGAAACCGAGGAACAGTACTTCGATCGTGATATGGCTCGGCAGCCAAGGCAGTATCCGGTCCGGAATCAACAACGCCCGCAGGAAGATCAGATAGAAGGCGACGAGGTTGACGGACAGCACCCACGTGTTCGCACCGTCGGGTACCAGGTAGAACAGTACGACGAATCCGGCCAGCGCGAGGATTTCCAGGCTCCGGAACAGCCAATCGAGTGCGGGCCGCGGTGCGGTTTCGAGCGCTTGGTCGCCCCCACCGCCGATCATGCTGCGTGGTGACGCCAGACTTTGCGTCATCTGGTGGGCTCGCCGGTATCGTGAGCCGGCCGCTCGCTCCGGTAGTAGCGATAGGCGTACTCCGCGCCCCGCGGCGGGGGTGCCATGGTGAGCACCGCTCCCAGGATCGAGGCGCCGACATCGTCGAGGGTGCGCACCGCCTGGGCGAGCTGCTCACGTTTGGTGTGCCCGTGGCGGGTGACCAGGAGGGCACCATCACAACTGGTGGTGAGCACGGCGGCATCCGTGACCGCGATGAGCGGTGACGAATCGACGATGACGTAGTCGAAATTTGCGCGCAACTCACCGAGTACCTTCTGGGCCGCCAGTGATCCGACCAGTTCACCCGGGTTGGGTGGCACCGCGCCCGAGCTCAGTACGGTCAGTCTCGGGAACCCGGTCTCCTGTAAGGCCTCCGACAGCGTGATGTCGCCGCTGAGCACGGTGCTGAATCCGACCGCACCGATCACCCCGAGCTTCTCATCCAGCATCGGGCGTCGCATGTCACCGTCGACGAGTGCGACATTGTGGCCGGCATCGGTCAGGGCCAACGCGAGATTGATTGCGGTGGTGGTCTTTCCCTCACCCGCCAGTGCACTGGTGACGACGATCATTCGTGGTGGGTTGTCGACCGAGAGGAATCTGAGATTGGTTCCCAGCTTGCGGAACGACTCGGCGAACAGCGAGTGGTCGTTCTCGAAGGACGCCGCAGGCAGATTCCGGCGCTCCTTGTCCAGCGGGATACTGCCGACCAGCCCGGTGTGTGCGGTGGATTCTACCGTCTGCCGGTCCTTGACCGTGTTGTCGAGCACCTCGCGTAGGACGGCCAGTCCGACTGCCAGCCCCAGTCCGACCACCAGGCCACCGAACAGGTTCAGGACGGGGTTGGGCAGGACCGGCTTCTGCGGCGTCGATGCGCGCTGCTCGACGACGACGCGGGCCAGGGGTGTCGCACCCGCCTTGGGCGTCTCCAATTCCTGCACCATGAGCACGAATTCGTCGGCCATGGTGTTGGCGATATCGCGGGCTCGGGTCGGCGACTCGTCGCGGACCTTCACATCGATCAGCACCGTATCGGACTTCGCTGTGGCCTTGACCTTGTCCTGGAACGTTTCCGGGCTCATGTCCAACCCGAGCTTGTCGATGGTGCGCTGTGCCAGTGTCTCACCGTTGATCAGCGTGGCGTAGGACAGTACGCGCTGCTGCGAGAGCAGATTGGCCTGGTACAGGTCGGTCACCGAAGCGCCGGTGCTGTTGGTGGACAGGAAAAGTCGGGTGCTGGCCTGGTATTGCGGCCTGGTGAGCAAAGTGAACGCGACCGCGCCCAGAATGCAGATCAGCGTGGTGACCGCCACGGTGACCCACCGGGTCCGTAGCAGCTTCGTGAACTCCTGAAGGCTCAATGTCCCTCCCGCGCTCTGTCATTGGCGACTTCTGCGATTACCGAATTCTACCTGTGCGGTGGTTCTCCGGTTGGTGAATCGCAATCCTGGCAAATATGGAAAGTGCTTGCCATATAACCTTCTTCATCCTGAGCAGTCGGGTACGGATACGGTCGGCACCACGGTGTCCAACAGTGGTTGTACCGGGACCCGTGCGGAACCCGCGGCAGTTGGTTCCGTCAGATGAAAGACCAGGTCGCCGCTCTGCCCGGGCGGGATGATCACCTGCACCTCAAAACTGGGGTGGCCGCGCTCGGTGCGCCTGATGGCCGGGATACGTTGGCCGTTGGCGGTGACGCTGACCAGCTTGGCGTCGGTCGTGGTGATCAGCCGAACCGAGGTGAGCATGGTGGCACGTGGAATGTCGATCGGAAGGTTGGGCAGCAGGCCGGCCGCCCCGGCGACATAGTCGGGAAGCGAATCACCGGGTGCCGTGCTGGACAACCGGATACTGACCGTGGAGTTCCTGGTCTGGCCGTCGCAGCCGTCGGCGGTGTACTCGATCTGCCGCTTCAGGTAGTAGTCGAGCTTGTTGCCACCGAGGTTGTTGATCACCACGCCGGCATACGGGGCGGGGTCTTCCGGGATGATGTGTGCCAGTGGCGTTTCCTCGAGGAGGGCCTGTTCGCGGGGTGCTGTGCTCCACACCGCGATGCGGCGCTCGCCGACGGCCCGGCCCAGCGCGTCGAGCAACAGCCGCGGTGCGGGCACCCGGCCGGTCATCTTCTTGACGACCTCACCGGCGATGTCTTGGAGATACTTCTTCCGCGCCACCGCATCATTCGGGAACCGTTGGTAGGCGGTCGATTCGGTCAACTCGATGACGTTACCTTCGGTGATCACCTCGCCGTCGGGCATGGTAACCGGTCCGACGGCGCCGAGCACGTAGCTCAAGGCCACCGGGTCCAGTGCGATGACCCCGTCGACGTTCATCCCGGAGTCGTGCGCCCACATGGCTTTCCAGATCTGGGCGGCGTAGGGGAAATGCGCGCTGAGGTTGCTGTTGCGGAAGTCGGTGAACGGGTTGGTGAATCCGTACTGCTGCGCATATTCCGGTCCGAGGTCGACCAGTGCCGAAGATCCGCTGAGTTCGGTGTTCGCGGCCAGCGTGTCCACCTTGGCCGCACCGTTGTCCAAACGCAGGATGCCGAATCCGCCGAGCAGGCCTCCGGTGCCGCGCGCCTCGGCGTTCGTCTGGAAACCCATGAAGTACGTGCGTGGTCCGTCGGCGCCCATCATCGACGGGACCAGCTGTGCGGCCAGTGCCGTGTTACGCAGCACCTTGGTGATATCGGCGGTCTGCTCCTGGATGTTCGTGCGGGCGTCGCGGATCTGCGGTACGTAACCGGGATCGGTGATCGCCCGGGTTTGGGCCTCCAGTCGGCCGGCGTTCGCTGCGATTTCGGCGAGTTGAGGCTGGGCGCTGCGCAGCAGCTGCACGTCGATCCGCCCATCACCGACCAGTCGGTCCGGGGCGATCGCAGTTCCCACCCGGGCCGACGGTTGCAGCACGTCGGTGGCCAAGGCGAGGACCACGTCGGAGATCTGTTGTCCGGATTTGAAGGGGTTGCCGATCCACGGAATCGCGGCCATCATCTGCCATGGCGTCGAATGCGTTGCGCGGCTGGCGCTTCGGGCGTGTTCGGTGGTGGCCGTCGCCCACTGCACTGCTTCTTGGGTCTGCCCGTCGACCAGCGCGTCCTTGGCCTGTTGTGCACTCTGACGTGCCTGCTCGAGCCCGGTCTTGGCGTCGAGAGCCCGTAGGCCGAGCCAACACCCGAAGCCGATCACGGCGGCCAGGATCAGCAGGCCCGGCCAGAGGATGCGTCGGCCGTGCCGGTGGGCTGGTACCGGCTCAGTGGGGGTCACGGGCGGTTATCGCGTCGTGGCCCGGCGCTCTAACAGCCCCTGCTGTACGACAGGGAAACCGTGCCGTACGGCCCGATCTGTGCCGTGGCGCCCAGAATGCAGACCTGCAAGTTGACGTCTTCGAACCAGCTGAACAACGGCTGTAGGAAGCCGGGGACCAGGGTCAGCGGATAGAAGGCCAACACCACGGTCTTCGGCTTGTCGGGATTGGCCGGACCGAACCACCAGAACTGATTCTGGAAGATGCCCTGAATGACCTGGCCCGGCGTCGCCGTGGCGCCGACGACTGCGGTCGGCATCGGAGTGGTGCACTCCACCGAGCCCACCGGCAGGCAGTCGGTGGTCACCCCGGCGGTGGCACCGACGGCTTGTGGAATCGGCGCTGCGGTCGGTGTCGCGTGTGCGACCGCGGCGGGTGTGAGGACAGCGGCGGCAACGATTCCGGTTGCCGCAGCCGCGATCTGAATCCTTCTGCCGATGACGGGGACCATCCCCGAAACTGTCATGGTCATTGCTCCCCAGCCCTCCGTACCGTCACGTCCGCTCGGTGCCGCCGGCCGCAGGCCGATGGTGGGTCTCCGCGCAGCCTTTATGGTCGAAGACTAGCCAGATCGCGGGAGGGCAGAATCGGGTGTTTCCCCCTATTGGGAGCCCCCTTCCGGTCGCTACTTCCGCTGCGACGCGGCGTACTCCTCGGGGTGGTGCTTCTTCTGATAATTGCGTACCGGCCAGAACAGCAGCCACAGGACCGGATAGACGGTCACGTAGAACAACAGGTGCGCCGCCGCGCCAACCAGCACGGTGAACACCCACGCCGGCCAGATGACGACGAGGCAGAACTGGATGAACTGCTTGAGCACCACGGGGTAACCCTGGGCCATCGACAACAAGAATCCGGGGCTGAGCAGGCGCAGGTACCGGGCCGGCGTGGACGGTTGCGGCTCGGCCGGCGCGGCGCCGACGAGACTGTCGTCCGCACCGGTAAGGCCATGCGGAGGTGGCGGGTCATCCGGTGCGGGCTGCGTCATGGTGTGATCGTCGTTTCGTCGTCGATGGCCGTGGTGGCATCCATCAACGGACCCATCTGGTCTTCGGTGCCCTCGGCGTTGAGTTGGAGGACGAACAGGTCCTGGCCGGCCGGGATGATCACCGTCTTCTGGGCGATCATGCGTTTCTGCCCGTCCTTGATGTAACTGCCGCCCACCTGCACGGCGTCGAAGCCGCCCAGCTTGCCGCTTTTGCCTGAGTTGCCGCCCTCGTATTCGGGCAGGTTCTGCAATTCACCGGGGGCGTACTCCAGGATCTTCGCCGGGTCGGCGCCGGTCAGCTTGGACATGACGGCGGTGACCGTCGGGGGCACCGGCCCGGCCGCCGGGTCGGTGAACACGATCTGGCCCCATGCCCAGTCGGGCGCCTTGGCCCCGGCGTCGGCCCAGCCCTCCGGGATGGGCAGGTTCAGCGTCGGGGTTCCGGGATCGCCTCGCTTGACCGGCGTTTCGGTGATGTGGTTGTCCTTGATGTAGTCGACGATCGTGTAGTGCGCCCCGGAAGCCGGTGTGGGCGCGGCGCTGGTGGGAGTGGCCGCGGCGGTCTCGGATGGAGCCGAAGTCGCTGAGGCGCTGGTGCTTTCTTTGGACGCGGGCGTGCTCTTGGTGTCCGAACCGCAGCCGGCCAGGGCGAGCCCGAGCGCCGCCGCGACCGCCGCCAGTCCACGTGCCGTGGTGTACCAGTTCATGCCTTCTCCTGTGGTCGTCGCCGTCCTGCCGGGGAATCCTGCCAGAAACCTGGGTACCCCGGCGTGAATCGGTCGGCGACACCATCGTCACTGCGCGTCGATGCCCACGTGGATGTGGTATCACAGCGGCGTGCGCACGATGGCGATATGCCTGGTGGCGACCGTGGGCGTGACGGCATGCGGGTCGCCGTCCGATGTCGCGCCGCCCGCCCCGAACCCGGGGACATCGTCCGGTGCGCCCGGTCCCGTCCGACCCGCGGCGGTCGCCAGGGCCCGGGCCGACCTGCCCGCCGGCTACGAGGTCACCGATATCACCGAACCGGTTGCGCCCGTGTTCTTTTGGGGCTTCAAATCGGGATGGGTGGCGCAACCGGAGCACTGCGGTGAACTTGTCGACCCGGGTGCCGGCACCCCGGTGCGCGGTTGGTCGGCGTCGGGTCCGGGTGGGATCGTCTACGCCGTGGTCGCCGGGCCGGGCGCCCGGGCAGCCGCTCCGGACGGCTGTGCGGCGTGGTCGCTGACGGGTGGGCACACGAGCGCGACGGTGACGCCGGGACCCGCCCCGACGATCCCGGACGCACCGACCGTGGCGATGAGTGCGGTGGCCACCACCACCGTCGAAGGCGGGACGGTCACCCGGATGCACGCCGACACCGTCACCGCGTACCTGGCCGGGGCGTACATCGCCTCCGTCACCGTGGTCACCGATCCCGGATCCGCCCAGCAGACGCTGCCCGCCGATACCGCGCCACACCTGCTGGCACAGGTGGTTTCGGCGGTCACCCGGTGACGCCGGTAGATTTGGCGCCGATGCTCACTCCACGAGCGGCCGCCCTCGTGGCCTGTGCTGCCGCACTCACCGCGTGCTCCGCTGCCAAGCCGGCCGCCCAGCCCGATATCGCGCACGTCGTCGATCTGAAGTCCCAGTTCGGACCGGAGTTCCACGTGACCACCGTGGCCCCGACCGGTATCGACCCGAAGATGCTGGCCGCCCAGCCGATGCCGCCGGGAGTCAAGATCGCGCCCCCGGACTGCGCCAAGTTCGCCAACGGGCTGGCCCTGCCGCCGGGGGTGAAGGGCAATATGGCGGCGACGACGGCCGAGGGCAACGGCAACCGGTTCATCGTCATCGCGATGGAGACCTCGGACCCCATCGGCTTCAACGATCCCGGGCCGGCCTGCCAGAAGGTCGACTACGCCGGCGCGGGCGTCGCCGGGCAGGTGCAGGTCGTCGAGTCGCCGAAGATCGACGATGCGCAGGTGCTGGGCACCCATCGGGTGGTGCGCACGATGGTGGGCGGGGCGCCGCGCACCGGGGAACTGTTCAACTACGTGGCCAGTTTCGGCACCTTTCTGGTGATGGTGACCGCCAATCCGCTGGTCGAGCCCAATAAGCCGGTGGTGCCGGTGGACACCGGCAAGGCGCGGGATCTGCTCACCAAGGCCGTGGCCGACGTGCGCGGCTGACCGCTACCGCACGTCGCGCGGCCGGAACTGGATGCTGATCCGCGGTCCCACCGGCCGGGCGGTCTTGGGCACGGCGTGCTCCCAGGTGCGCTGACAGGATCCGCCCATCACCAGCAGGTCACCGTGGGCCTGCGGCAACCGCAGGCTGCGTCCGCCGGTGCGGGGCCGCATCGCGAAAACCCGTCGCGCACCCAGGCTGACGATGGCCACCATGGTGTCGGCGGTGCTGCTGCGGCCGATGGTGTCGCCGTGCCAGGCCACGCTGTCGTCACCGTCGCGGTAGAGGCACAGTCCGGCGGTGGTGAAGCGCTCACCCAGTTCACCGGCGTAGATGTCGTTGAGCCGGACCCGCAGCTTGGCGATGCCGGGGTGCGGGGCGGTTTCGGCGGTGAGGTCGTGAAAACTCACCAGCCGGGGCACGTCGAGCACCCGCTCGTACATCTGCCGGCGTTCGGCCCGCCACGGGATGGCCGTCAGCAGCTCGTCGAAGAAGCTGTCCTCGCCCTCCGGCGACCCGTTGAGCCAGCCGGCCCGGACGTCGATCCAGGCGCCGTCGCCCAGGTAGCGACGCTCCGAGTGGTCGAAAAGCGACCCCTGAACGGCCAGAGACACCCCTCGATGTTATCGCACAAGCGTTCGATGGCTATAGCTTGGCGGCGCCCGGGCCGTGTTGCGAGAGCATGTCGCCGGGATTGGACAACAGGCAGGTTTTCAGGCTCAGGCAACCGCAGCCGATGCAATCGGCCAGGTTGTCGCGCAGACGCTCCAGATGCAAGATCCGTTCGTCGAGGTCGTGGCGCCAGCCGGCCGAGAGTTTGGCCCAGTCCTTGCTGGTGGGCACCCGGTCGGTGGGTAACGAGGCAAGCGCCTCGCGGATCCGCGCCAGCGGGATTCCCAGCCGCTGCGACATCCGGATGAACGCCACCCGGCGCAGCGTCTCGCGCGGGTAGCGCCGCTGATTGCCGCTGGTGCGCCGCGACGCGATGAGTCCTTCGCGCTCGTAGAAGTGCAACGCGGAGACCGCCACACCACTGCGGTGTGCCAGCTCACCCGGCGTCAGCTCATGGGATTCCATACACCTCAACCATAGTTGAGATAACGTCTGCGGTGTGGAATCGGGCCAAGTGTTGGGATGCAATTCGGAAGTCGGCACCCTGAAGGTTGTCATCCTGCACCGTCCCGGTGCCGAGCTGCAGCGGCTGACCCCACGCAACAACGACAGCCTGTTGTTCGACGGCCTGCCGTGGGTGGCCAAGGCGCAGGAAGAGCACGACGCCTTCGCTGCCGTGCTCGCGTCCCGTGGCGTGGAGGTGCTGCTGCTGGCCGATCTGCTCACCGAGGCGCTGGCCTCGGGCGCGGCCAGGATGCACGGCATCTCCGCAGCCGTCGACGCCCGACGGCTGGGTATCCCGCTGGCGCAAGAACTTTCGTCCTACCTGCGCACGCTGGACGCCGCCACGTTGGCGCACGTGCTGATCGCCGGGATGACGTTCACCGAGTTGCCGTTCGCGGGCAGCGAGCTGTCCCTGGTGCGCCGCATGCACCACGGCGCGGACTTCGTCATCGACCCGCTGCCGAATCTGATGTTCACCAGGGACTCGTCCTTCTGGATCGGACCCAGAATGGCGATCACCTCGCTGGCGCTGCCGGCCCGGTCGCGGGAATCGTCGTTGACCGACTTGATCTACGCGCACCATCCCCGCTTCCTCGGGGTGCGGCGGGCCTACGAGTCGCGTTCCGCACCGGTGGAGGGCGGGGACGTACTGTTGTTGCGGCCCGGGGTGGTGGCGGTCGGGGTGGGGGAGCGCACCACACCGGCGGGAGCGGAAGCCTTGGCGCGCAGCCTGTTCGAGGACGATCTGGCGCACACCGTGCTGGCCGTGCCGATCGCCCAGCAGCGCGCCCAGATGCACCTGGACACCGTGTGCACCATGGTGGACACCGATGCGGTGGTGATGTACCCGAACATTGTCGACTCGCTGTCGGCGTTCACCATGCACCGCACGCTCGACGGCGGGGTGCAGATCGACGACGAGCGCCCCTTCGTCCGGGCCGCGGCCGATGCCATGGAGATCGACACGCTGCGCGTCATCGACACCGGGCTGGATCCGGTGACCGCCGAGCGCGAACAGTGGGATGACGGCAACAACACCCTGGCGCTGGCCCCCGGGGTGGTGGTGGCCTACGAACGCAACACCGAAACCAATGCCCGCCTTGCCGATTCGGGTATCGAGGTGCTCACCATCGCGGCTTCGGAGCTGGGCAGTGGGCGGGGCGGGCCGCGGTGCATGTCCTGCCCGGCGGCGCGTGACCCGCTGTAGCGTCGCCGGTATGCCTACGCTGCTGTGGTTTCGGCGCGACCTGCGCTTGCACGATCTGCCTGCCCTGCTGGACGCCGCCGAGCCCGACGGTGAGGTGTTGGCCTGCTACGTGCTGGATCCCCGGCTGAAAGCCAGCTCGGGTCCGCGCCGGCTGCAGTACCTGTACGACGCGCTGCGCGACCTGAACGACCGGCTCGACGGCCGGCTGCTGGTCACCCAGGGCTGGCCCGAGAAGCGGATCCCGGCCCTGGTCAAGCAGATCGGTGCCGCCGCGGTGCACGTGTCGGGCGACTACTCGCCGTTCGGGAAGCGCCGCGACGCCGCGGTGCGACAGGCCCTGGGTGAGGTGCCGCTGGAGGAGTCGGGCTCACCGTATCTGGTGTCCCCGGGACGCGTCACCAAGGACGACGGCACCCCGTACAAGGTGTTCACCCCGTTCTTCCGGGCGTGGACCGGGCACGGGTGGCGTGCACCGGCCAAGACCGGGCCCGCGTCGGCCCGCTGGATCGACCCGGCCGGGCTGACCGGCGGTGTGGACATCCCGGCCGGCCCCGCCGAGCTCGAGCTGCCGGCCGGAGAGACAGCGGCGCGCACGGCGTGGAAGCGCTTCGTGGCCGACGGGCTCACCGATTACGCGGAGGACCGCAACCGCCCGGACCGCGACGCGAGCAGCCGGATGTCGGCGCACCTCAAATTCGGCGCCATCCATCCCCGCACCATGGCCGCCGATCTCGGGAAAAGCCAAGGGGCCCAAGCCTATCTACGTGAGCTGGCGTTCCGGGATTTCTACGCCGACGTGCTGCATCACTGGCCGCGCAGCGCGTGGTGGAACTGGAACGCCACCTTCGACGCGATCGCCGTCGACGAGGACGCCGAGGCGCGCAAGCGGTTCGAGGTGTGGAAATCGGGCGAGACGGGCTTCCCGATCGTCGACGCCGGGATGCGTCAGCTCGCCGCCACCGGATTCATGCACAACAGGGTGCGGATGATCACCGCGTCGTTCCTGGTGAAGGATCTGCACCTGCCGTGGCAGTGGGGCGCGCGGTGGTTCCTGGACCAACTGGTCGACGGCGACATGGCCAGCAATCAGCACGGCTGGCAGTGGGCGGCCGGCTGCGGCACCGACGCCGCCCCGTACTTCCGGGTGTTCAACCCCGATACCCAGGGCAAGAAGTTCGACCCCGACGAGGTCTATGTGCGGCGCTGGGTGCCGGAATACGGCAGCCCCGACTACCCGGCGCCGATGGTGGACCACAAGGCCGAGCGGGCCGAGGCGTTGCGGCGGTACGACGGGATTCGGTGACTGAGCTGAAGCGTTGTTTCATCAGCTTCTCAGGCGCGTCAGATGGGAGTTCCATACGAGGTCGTCTTACCGGTGTGCCACGGGCCGACACCAGAGACGCGGGTGATGTCAACAGTGACGAGGACATGCCCGCCTTCATTCAGCTCGAAACGGGGTGCGCCTGTGTACTTGTGAAAGAGCTGGTCCATGAATCTCTGGCCGTGTTCGAGGTCGTTGTCGATCGACGCGATGCCTTCGATGAGGAGATGTCGGGTCAATCCGCTTTCGAGCTTCTGATTATCTTGGATCGAGAGAATGCAGTTCGGATCGTGTGCAAGATTCTTCCCCTTGACTCGCCACGGAGGCGTCCCGAACTGGATTCGCCCGTCATCGGTGACGTCGATCCAGATGAAGGAGACATGTGGGCGCCCGTTGGGTCGCATTGTCACCAGGTGGGCGCATGGGCGTGACTCGATGAGCGCGCGGGCCTCTGGGTGAAGGTCGTAAGCCATCGTTGCCTACCTCTCGAAGTTCGTGATTGACATGAAATCTCGATGACCTGATGCTCCCGCCGGCCTCAGAGTATTTCGGCAACCGTGAACGGTGCCCAAGTGATGTCACCGTAGAGGACACTGGCCACATCCGGGTCCGAACCAGGGGCGAGCGCCGCGGCGGGATGATCGGGATCGAAGAGCCATTCGATCGACCTGACCTCAGCCTCCATCACATCCGCGACGAACGGTACCGCGACCCGGGCGATCCGCTCACCACCATCCGCCCCGGTGAAGGTCGTGAAGTAGTTCAGGTGTCCGCCGATGGACGCCAACCTTTCGGTACCAACAGACGACGTCGTTCTCACGACGACCTTGTCGTCGACGTAGAGTTCCTGGATCAGTTCGCCTGGATGAGGCTCGGTGTGCTGAACCCGGCCGATGTCGGCACGGTTTCCGCATGACGCCTCGGCGAAGGAACGCATACCCTCAGACTCCAACCAGTGATGTGCGAAGAAGCGGCCATGCCCCGTCGCATTGCCGTCGCTTGTCCGGGTGTCGTATCCGCTGACTTCTGGAGCGATGTAGCCGCACGAGAGACGGCCGTACGTCCCCATTCCCGATGAGCGTCCGGGGTCCTCCGCGGCCCAGAGGTTGAGTAGTACGACTCCGTCGGGGTGGGGCTCCAACCGGCCAGGGAGGGCCTGCCGCGCCGCGGTTGGATCCGCAGGCCGGAACCCGACGATCATCATTCGAGCGTCCTTGATGATCTCTCGGGGCAGCGGGACGACGTCTGGGCTTGCAACAGTCTCGACACTCATGGCACTTCCTTTCGAGGTGTGGCTTGTCCGTTGCTCCACTCGTGCGTGGGTGCGAGCAGGCGAGCCTCGGTGGTGGCTTCATAGGGAAGGTCATGCGCGGGGCGGGACACCAGTTCCAACAACAGTCCGATGGGCGTACGGACGTACAGGATCGTCACGCCGGCGTGGGGCACACCGTCCAGGAGTATCGGGCCGCCGCACGCGCTGCATCCATGGTCTTGCAGGTACCGCATCGCCTGGTCGATGTCGCGCACGTGAATTGCCAGATGCGTCGCACCGACATCACTGTTGCCCGGCCACTCCCCTCGGCGGTTCGCCGTGCTCCACTGGATGAATTCGACCACCTGAGTCGCCCCGAGCCTGACGTAGGCAAGAACCGCAGAGGCCCGCGCGTCGACGTCGAAATGCGTGGACATCCAGTCGCCGGACGGATCCGCGAACGGCCCGGCCCTGAAGATCTCCTGACCTCCGAGAACCTCCACACAGAAGGACACGGCGGCATCCAGGTCTTCGACCGACCAACTGACATGGTCGACATTGGTTGCGGTGGGTATAGCTCCGGTCATCGTATTTAGATCCAGTTTCTATGGTAGTGAATGACTTTCACATCAGACGGTCGGAATGCTGCCGCCGTTCACCGTGTACTCGGCGCCCGTGACGAACGATGCCAGAGGGCTGGCGAGGAAGAGGTTGACTGCCGCCACCTCCGCTACCGTGCCGAGTCGGGCCAGGGGGAGCTTACGAACGTTGACGGCGAAGTGTTCGATCGCAGCTTCCTTCTCCATCCCGAAAGATTCGGCGACAGAGTCGCCGAATCCACCGGGCCGGTCCCACATCGGTGTGCGCACAGGGCCCGGACTGACGGTGTTGGCGCGAATTCCCGCGCCCCCGAATTCGATCGACAGTGCCTTCATAAACATGAGGATCGCTGCCTTGGACACGTTGTATTCGGCGAAGAACGGGTCAGGCATCCGGCCCGCATCGGAAGCCACGCTGACAATAGATCCGCCGTTGGCGGCTTTCATGTGCGGCACCACTTCGCGGCACATGCGGACGATGCTCAGAAAATTCACATCGAGCGTGCGCCGCCAATCCGCGTCGGTCCCTTCCAGTGAGCTGCTACGCACCGGCGCGATCCCGGCGCACGAGATGAGGATGTCGATGGAGCCGAAAGCTTCCAGTGCCGCCGCGATCGCAGTCGACGCCGAGTCCGAATACGTGAGGTCACATTGGAATGGACGGAGCTGCGAGTCCTGCCGAGAAGACAGGGGCTCGATGTCGAGGTCTACCGCCAGAACGTTGGCGCCTTCGGCCAGCAGTTGATTCGCCGTTTCGAGTCCGATGCCCGATGCCCCGCCGGTGACGATCGCCGTCTTTCCAGAAAGCAGGTAGTCCATGTGCCATCTCCGTTGATAGTACCGTCATCCGATGACGTCCTGATGAGAAGTGAAACTTCGAATATCGCGTGTGATAGACGAGTCATGTTGAACGCTAAGTGAATTGGGCCTCATTGGCAAGTGCCTCGGTCCCGCTCGGCTCCGCCCGTCGGTCGATGGAGGTGATCCAGAAGGGCGGCGAATGGCTGCCATTCAAATATCGAAGGGCACGTCAGGGCGGCGTCGGATACGATTATGCAATTGGCGAGAATCCGGTATTCGCATCGAAACCATTTGCATCACAACGCATTTATGGCAAGGGGACGAAATGACTGACCGAAGGCGCGCGGGATCCGTCGATGTGAGGTTCGACTGGGTGACTATTCATGATCCGCTCCCGTCAACCGACACCGCGACCATCCAGCGCTTCCTCGCCCTCGGCGACCTGTCCAGCACCGTCTCCGACGTGCTCGACGAGTTGGGCGTCCGCGGTGCAATCCCCACGTCACGGTTGAGCCCGTCCATGCCGAAAGAACGAATCGTCGGAAACGCCACCACGGTGCGCAATGTGGACCAGTCGCGGTCGGCGCTCGCCGCGGTGTCCGACAAGGATTGGCGCATGGCCGAAATCCTCGCGCTGCGGACCGCAAGCCCCGGGGACATCCTGGTCATCGAAGGGCTCGCCGAGGTATCGAACATGGGCGGCTTGATGGCCTCAGTTGCGAAGCGACAGGGACTGTCTGGTGCCATAGTCGATGGCGGCGTCCGTGACCTGGGAAGATCTCGCTCACTGCGCTTCCCTGTGTGGTCGCGTGACCACACTCCCGTCACCGGCAAGTGGCGCAGCACCACCACCGAGGTGAACGGAACGATCCGGTTATCCGGCATCCCGGTCGCGGCCGGCGATCTCATCATCGCCGACGAGACCGGGATCTGTTGCATCCCCCGTGATCTCATCCATGGTGTCCTTGAGCGCGCCGAGCAGATCGCGTCGTCGGAGATCGGTTTCGATGCCCTGCTCAAGGCGGACGAGCCGGTCGACGGTCTCATCGACTACCTGTATGGCAAGGCCGACTGAAAACAGATATCCGCAATGACTTTTGATACGTTCACCTCCCGGCGACCCCGGACCGCCGCTGAGTCCACCGCGCTGGACGCGACGCGACCTCTGGCCATCGAGCTGGCCGCGAAGGTCGCGGCATGGCTTGACAGTTTGTCCGGCGAGCAGCGCGCACGAGCCAGCTTCGGATCTCCCGGCAGTTCGGAGGACGAGCGGTTGCTGTGGTTCTACACTCCGACCGACCACGGCGGCCTCCCGTTGGTGGACCAGCGCCCGGCGCAGCATCGCCTGGTGATGCAGATTCTTGCGGCCGGGCTCTCGGAGGCCGGGTACGTCACCTTGGTCACGGTGATGGGGATGGAGAACGTGCTCGACCGCCTGGAGGGGTGGTCGATGACCTTCGAGCGGGATCGGGGCAGGGATCCCGGCATGTACTACCTCAGCGTGTTCGGATCACCGGGTGATCGACGGTGGGGCTGGCGATTCGGCGGTCATCATGTCTCGGTTAACCAACTGATCGTTGACGGGCGTGTCGTATCCACGACCCCGCTGTTCCTGGGGGCCGACCCGGCTGCTGCGCCGCTACTCGGCAGTGTTCTACAGCCGCTGGTCAGCGTGCAGGACGTCGCGCTCGATTTGATGAGATCTTTCGACCGGGACCAGCGGACGCGGGCGCTGATTCACCCACGGGCCGTGTCGGATCTGGTTGGGGCGAACCGTTCGCTGGTCTCCGAGGGCGATCAGCGGCTTCCGCTGCCGGATGTGTTCCGGGGACGGTTCACCGACAGCACCGTGGCCACCCAGCTCGACCAGGTCAACGAGGCGATGCAGTCCGGCTCCGGTTACTCGGCCGAAGATGACGCCCAAGTCGCGTTGACGGGGGTTCCGAAAGGCTTGCCGGCTGCCGCGATGACGGCGGCGCAACGGGATGCCCTTCGGATTCTGCTGGACCTGTACTTCTCCCGGGCTGCCGAACCGATCGCCGCGTCGTATCGGGTCCGATACCAGGCAGATGACCAGTTGGACCCGCTGCACGTCGCGTGGGCGGGTGCCATGAAAGCCGGTGAACCGCACTATTACCGCATCCAAGGCCCCGGGATCCTGATCGAGTATGACAACACCCAACGCCGCGCCAATCATGTTCACGCGGTGTGGCGGGATCCCACGGGCGACTTCGGGGTCGACACCCTCGCCCATCATCACCACACGGAGCACGGTGCGCTGAGGGCACCTCGTCGTGAGGGGGTTTCGAAGGGGTAGCCTGCGCAGATGGTGTCGTTGCGGGCGCTGGAGTCCCTGGTGGCAGTCGCTGACCACGGATCGATCACCCGCGCCGCGGAGGCGCTGCATTCGTCGCAGCCCGCGGTGTCCCAACAGCTCGCCGCACTCGAACGTGAGACACGCACGCAGCTGTTCGTACGAGAAGGACGTGGGGTGAGGCTGACGCCCGCCGGTCGGGCGGCGCTGTCCGACGCGCGGCGGGCACTCGACGCCGCTGCGGCGGCGGTGCGCTCGGCGCGCGTCGTGGGGGAAGGCGCCAGCGGATCGTTACGGCTGGCCTGTGCGCAGAGTCTGTCCGTCGCGTTTCTCGCCCCGGTGATCCAGCGCTGGCTCCGCACCGATAGCGCAGTGAAGTTCACGGTGCGGGAATCGACCTCGATGGATGTGCTGATGCAAGTGCTCGACGACGACGAGGTCGACGTGACGTTCGTAGCCGCGCCCACCTCGGTGCCCGATCGGTTCACCGTCATCCCGGTCGCGGAGGAGGAGGTCGTCCTGACAACGGCGCCGGATCATTTTTTGGCCAAACAGTCCGCGGTGCGCCTCGATCAACTCGACGGTGTCCCCATCGTTCACTTCGCGCCCGAGAATGGATTGATCTCCTGGCTCGATTATTCGCTCGCCGAGGCCGGTGTCCGTCCGGATCCGGTCATGCGGACCGCGGTGACAGCGTCCGCGCCGCAGCTTGCCGCGACGGGCCTCGGCGTCGCCATCACGCCGATCAGCGCGGTCGGCGAGGGTTTTCCCGGAGCCGTACGGTCCTTCTCGCCGCGCTGGTTCCGCCAGCTCGTCGCCATCACGCCCGCGGCGCCTGACCCGCTCACCGCTCGCTTCATCGGCGAACTGCGGATGCGCGGCGTGCACGTACCCACGGAGATTCGGCGGCAACTGGCCACCGACCACTCGGCCGGAGACGAGCGCGGGCGCCCCGATGGCCAACCCGGCAATTGACCCGCAGCGTCAGCAAGCCGAAATCGGTCGGCTCACCGCCAGCTGGGCAACCAGATCTGCATGTTCCAGGTCGCCTGCGAAATCGGCAGCCCGGTGAGTATCGGGTACATCCAGGCGAAGTTCGTGATCACCAGCGCCACATAACAACTCACCGCGATCAGGCCCAGCGTCCGCCGTTCGGCATTCTGATTCGGTTGATACAGCACATCACCGAGGATCAGCGCGATCGCCATGATCAGGAACGGCGCCATGGTGGTGGCGTAGAAGAAGTACATCTGCCGGTCGATATCGGCGAACCACGGCAGGAAGCCGGCGCTGTACCCGACCAGCACCACGGCGTAGCGCCAGTCGCGGCGCACGAACGCCCGCCACAGCGCCCAGCCCAGCACCGGGACGGCGATGAACCACATCGCCGGCGTGCCGACCAGCATCACGGCCTTCACACACGACTGCGCCCCGCAGCCCGGCACGTTCTGCTGGTCGATGGCGTACAGCACCGGCCGCAGCGACATCGGCCACGTCCACGGCTTGGACTCCCACGGATGGTGGTTGCCGGCGGCGTTGGTCAGCGTGGAATGGAAGTGATACGCCTGATAGGTGTAGTGCCACAGCGACCGCAGGGCGTCGGGCATCCAACTGTCCAGGCCGATCGAGCGGCCCTCCTCGTGCCGGTCCACGGCGGTCTCGGAGGCGAACCACGGTGCATAGCTGGCCAGGTACACCAGGAACGGGATGAGGCCCAGCGCGTAGACCGCCGGTCCCACATCGCGGCGCAGCGTCCCCAGCCACGGCCGCGGCACCCGGTACTGGCGCCGGGCCACGATGTCGAAGGCCAGCGTCATCAACCCGAAGAAGGCGATGAAGTACAGGCCGGACCATTTCGTCGCGCACGCCAGGCCCAGCAGCACACCCGCGCCGAACCGCCACCAGCGCACCCCCAGCCGTGGGCCCCACGGGGTCTCCGCGATCCGGCCCTCCATCAACGCGGTATGCATCCGGGACCGCACGTCGTCGCGGTCGACGATCAGCGCCCCGAACGCCGCCACCACGAACAGCACCAGGTAGACGTCCAGCAGCGCGGTGCGCGCCGAGACGAAGCTGACCCCGTCGGCGATGAGCAGCAGCCCCGCGATGCCGCCGATCAGGGTCGAGCGGCTGATCCGCCGCACGATGCGCGCCGTCAGCACCACGATGATGACGCCGCACACCGCGCCGGAGAACCGCCAGCCCAGCCCGTTGTAGCCGAAGAACCACTCGCCGATCGCCATCAACTGTTTGGCCACCGGCGGGTGCACCACCAGCCCGTAGCCGGGGTTGTCCTCGACACCGTGGTTGCTCAGCATCTGCCAGGCCTGCGGCGCGTAGTGCTTCTCGTCGAAGATCGGGGTGCCCGCGTCGGTCGGTGAACCCAGCCGCAGGAACCGCGTCAGCGCGGCCAGCGCGCCGATGATGACGGTCATCACCCAGCCCTGCAGGCGATCCGTCGGCCCGAAATCCGGCACGGGAACCAGGGGGCCGGGGCTGATCACGGGAACGGCGCGCTCCGGCTGCACGGTATGAGGAGCGGTCATCAACGACGATCGTAGGCTGTCCCCTTGTGGAACCCCCGGTCGCTCCGCTCCTGCCCGCCGAAATGGAAGGTGGCCGACTGCTGCTGGCGGCCACGCCGCTCGGGCAGCCCGCGGACGCGTCCAGCCGTCTGGTCGACGCCCTGGCGACCGCCGACGTGATCGCCGCCGAGGACACCCGCCGGGCCCGCACCCTGGCTTCCGCGCTGGGCATCACCCCGGCCGGACGGCTGCTCAGCGTGTTCGACCAGAACGAGGCCACCCGGGTACCCGCCCTGCTCGACGAGATCCGCGGCGGTGCGACGGTGGTGCTGATCAGCGACGCCGGCATGCCCCTGATCAACGATCCGGGCTACCGGCTGGTGACGGGCTGTATCGAGGCCGGCCTGACGGTCAGCTGCCTGCCGGGCCCGTCGGCGGTGACGACGGCGCTGGCGGTCTCCGGCCTGGGCGCCGACAGATTCTGTTTCGAGGGTTTCGCGCCGCGGAAGCAGTCGGCGCGGCGCACCTGGCTGGCCGGCCTGGCCGCCGAGCAGCGCACCGCGGTGTTCTTCGAGTCGCCGCGCCGGCTGGCCGACACCCTGCGCGACGCCGTGGACACCCTGGGCCCCGAGCGGCGCGCGGTGGTCTGCCGGGAGCTGACCAAGACCCATGAGGAGATCAGGCGCGGCACCCTCGGGGAGCTCGCGGACTGGGCCGCCGACGGGGTGCTGGGGGAGATCACCGTGGTGCTGGCCGGTGCGGTGCCCAAGGCCGATCTGGCGACCCTGGTGGCCGAGGTCTCAGAACTCGTCGACGAGGGTGCCCGGGTCAAGGACGCGTGCGCGCAGGTGGTCGCCGCCCATCCGGGAGCGCCGTCCCGGCGTGAGCTTTACGATGCGGTGTTGAAGGCACGCGACTGAGAGAGCCGGTGGGCCGCCGTGAGTACTGCAGCGTTCGTCATCGTGTTGGTCGTCGGGATTGTGGCTGTGCAACTGTTGATCGCGGTGCCGATGGTGATCTGGTGGCGTCGCCGCAGCAGGGCGGTCGCGGCGTGGTTCACGACCGAGCTCGAGGGCGAGACGGTGGTGCTCGGGCCGGAGAAGGGGGCCTATCGCGGCGCGACCGCGCCGGGTTATCCGGTGGTGAAGAACAACGGGATGATCGCGCTGACCCGTCGGCGGCTGATCTTTCGTACGCTCACCAACACCACCATCGAGGTCCCCGTGGACGCGATCACCGCCGTGCGGCAGCAGTCGGTGTTCAAAGGGTCGGTGACCGGCGGACGGCCGCACCTGATCGTCACGACAGCAGCCGGTGATATCGGTTTCTACGTCTTCGCCGGCATCGTTGCGTGGATCGCGGCGCTCACCCCGACGACGCACCTGTGAACTGACGCACGATCGAGGCGGCCTTGTCGAGGCATTCCTGCCATTCCCGGTCGGGATCCGAGTCGGCGGTGATCCCACCGCCCACACCGAGCACGGCCCGCCCGTGCGCGTCGAACTCGACGGTGCGGATCGCCACGTTGAGCTCCGTTCCCGCCGCGGGCGAAGCCAACCCGACCGTGCCGCAATAGATCCCACGAGTATCCGGTTCCCAGTGTGACAGCAGCTGGCGGGCCCGGCACTTCGGTGTGCCGGTCACCGACGCGGGCGGGAACGTCGCGTCGAGCACCGCCGACATCGGTGTCTCGGCCGGGATCTCGGCCGCCACCGTCGACACCAGGTGCCACACCCCGGGCGCGGGGCGCACCCGCAGCAGCTCGGGGACGGTCACCGAGCCGGTGACGGCCAGGCGGCCCAGGTCGTTGCGGACCAGGTCGACGATCATGATGTTCTCCGCGACATCCTTGACCGACGACCGCAACTGCAACGGTGAATCGGTAAGGGGCAGTGTGCCTTTGATGGGGCTGGAGGTCACGTGTCGGCCGTGCCGGCTGAGGAAGAGCTCCGGGGACAGCGACGCCACCGCGCCCCAGTCCCCGGCGATGTAGGCGGCGCGCGCCGGCGCGGTGCGGGCGACGGCGTCGACGAAGAAATTCAGCGGGTCACCGGTGATCCGGCCGGTGAACTGGGTGCAGACGCAGGCCTGGTACACCTCGCCCGCGGCGATCGCGTCCAGGCAGGCCAGCACCCCGGCGCGGTGCGCCGCGCGATCGGGCGCGCGCCACTCGACGGTGTAGGCGCCGGCCGGGGCGGCGGTGATATCGGTCAGCCAGGCGGGAACCGGTGCATCGGAGAGGCTTTCGTACCACCAGTGCCCGTCGCCGTCCTGGCGCAGCACGCAGTCCGACCAACCGCCCGCGGAGGCGGGGATGCGGGGCGCCCCGTCGGGGTAGCCCAGATAGCCGAACCAGCCACCGCCGATATGCGGGCCGCATCCCGGTGTCACGTCGAACACCCGCTCGCACGGGGCGGCGGCCACGCTGGGTGCGATGACGGCCCGCGAGGAGAACCAGTCACCGATCAGCGCGGCCGGCGGTGGCAGGCCGCGTCGGCGACCGGCGTCGGCGACGGCACGTAGCACCCCGGGGGCGTCGCCCAAGTCCGCCAACCGCTCGATCCGCACCGGCCAAGCCTGACAGAAGCTACCTCGTGATCGCGCGGGGGACCGTGATCGCGGCCAGCTTGTCCGGGTTGCGCATGGCGTAGAAGTGGCTGATCCTGCCGGCGGTGATCTCCACGGTGATCACCGCTTCCAGTTGCTCGCCCAGGTAGAGCACGAGGGCGGGGGCATTGTTGTACATCGCCAGGTCGATGCGCGCATCGGCGCGTTCGGCGGCCCCGCGCATCAGGCCGAGCACCAGGCGGGCCACCTTGTCGGCGCCGGTCACCGGGCGGCGGGCCGCGCTGACCTTGCCCGCGCTGTCGGCCGTCCACACCACGTCGGGGGCCAGCAGCTCGATCAACGCGGCCACGTCGCCGGTCGCGGCCGTGGCGAAGAACTGCGTGGTGATCTGTTCCCCGACCGCCGCGTCGACGTGGTCGAAGCGCTTGCGCCGGGCCTGCACGTGCTCCCTGGCGCGGTGCGCCATCTGGCGCACCGCGGCCGGGGAACGGCCCACCGCCGCGGCGATCTCGTCATGGCTGAAGCCGAACACCTCACGCAGCACGAAGATCGCGCGCTCGTCGGGGGTGAGGGTCTCCAGCACCACCATCATCGCCATCGACACCGATTCGGCCAACACCACGTCGGCCGAAGCATCCTCTACCAGAACGGGTTCCGGCAGCCACGGCCCGACGTACTCCTCGCGACGTCGGGCCGCGGCGCGCAACGCGTTGAGCGCCTGCCGGGTCACCAGCTGGGCCAGGTAGGCCTTGGTGTCGGCCACCGTGTCGAGGTCCACTTCGGCCCAGCGCAGGTAACTCTCCTGCAACACGTCATCGGATTCGGTTGCCGAACCGAGGATTTCGTAGGCGATGGTGAACAACAGGGGCCGCAGCGCGGTGAACCGCTCGGCGTGCTCGCTCACGCGTCCACCGTCTGCAATCGCTCGGTGCGCTTACCGCCGCGCATCCACACGTACGAGCCGGGTTTGGCCGCCTCGCGGCGCAGCTGCCACAGCGTGCCCTTGCACACCATCTCCTTCAGCGACGCGGCCACCCGGCCACCGATGTAGAGCCGGGTCGGCGTGTCATCGGTGTGCGCGAGCTGGATGGTGCCGTAGGAGCGGCCGATGCTGATGCACTGACCGGCGAAGGCCTGGTTCACCGGGACCGGGTCGGTGCCCGCGATCCGGGCCAGCACGGTCCGCGCGGCCTGGGCGGCCAGCGGGATCGCGGCCTGGCAGCTCATCCGCAGCGGCACGCCCGACGGCGCCACCGCGTCACCCGCACCGACCACCCGGTCGTCGTCGATGCTGGTGAGGGTCTCGTCGGTGAGCAGCCGACCCAGATCATCGGTGCGCAGGCCGCTGGCGGCGGCCAGCTCGGGCACCCCGAACCCGGCCGTCCACACGGTGACGGCGCTGGGCAGGGTGCGCCCGTCGGACAGCGTGACGTCCTGGTCACCGACCGCGGCCACCGTCGGGCCCTCGATCACCGTGACGTTCAGCTTGGCCAGTTGCTTGGCGACCGACCGGCGGGCCTGCGCGCCAAGTGACGGGCCGAGCACCGGCCCGGCGACCAGGGTGACGGTGCGCCCTGCCTCGCCGAATTCCGAGGCCGCCTCGATACCGGTCAACCCGCCTCCGACCACCACCATGGGTGCGGTCGTCGGCACGTCCTGCAGCCGCGCGCGCAGCCGGCGCGCACCCTCCAATTCGCTGATCGCATAGGCCGATTCGGGGGTGGTCCCGGCGGTGCTGCCGACCGCGTAGATCAGGTAGTCGTAGTCCAGCGCGGTGCCGGAGGCCAACTCGACCCGGCGGGCCGCGGTGTCGATGCGCTCGGCGCGGTCGACCACCAGGCGCACGCCCTCGCCGAGCAGGGTGTCATAACCGGTGGTGGCGTCATGCGTGCCCGCCGAGAGCTGGTGCAGCCGGATCCGCTCGACGAATTCGGGCCGGGCGTTCACCAATGTGACCGTTGTACCGGGCCGCTGCAACAGGTGGTTGGCGGCGTGGACGCCGGCGTAGCCGCCGCCCAGGACGATGACGCGTTGTGGGGTGTTGTTCTCAGTCATGCCCTCAAGACACCGCCCATCCCGAAAGTGTGACAGGAGGTGACCCAGATCACGCAGTTGCCGGCACGTCGATATCTACACCAGGGTCGTGAATTCGGCGGATGTGCAGCCCTCACGTAGAAATCGGCGAGCCGCGGCGTGGACTGTGGCGGAAAATTACGCCTCGGGCGCCTGGTAGCGCGGGAACACGCCCTCGGGCTTCGGCAGGGCCGTGCCCGGCGCCAGCCGGGTACCGATGGCGCTGAAATCCCGCCGATCGGCCGGCTGCCCGAGCAGGTCCAGCATCTTGGTCATCGACTCCGGCATGACCGGCTGGCTCAGCAGCGCGGCGATCCGCACCGTCTCCAGCGTGGTGTACAGCACGGTGGCGAAGCGGTCCGGATCGGTTTTGCGCAGCACCCACGGTTCCTGCGCCGAGAAGTACTTGTTCGCCGCGCCGAGCACCGACCAGATGGCGTCCAGAGCCAGGTGCATGGCCTGTTCGTCGAAGTGGCGGCGCACCCGATCCAGCAGGCCGTCGGCGGCATCGAGCAGTTCGGTGTCCTCGGCGGTGAAGGCGCCGGGCTGGGGCACCACGCCGTCGAGGTTCTTGTTCACCATCGACAGCGACCGCTGCGCCAGGTTGCCCAACTCGTTGGCCAGGTCGGCGTTGATGCGGCCGACGATGGCCTCCTCGCTGTAGCTGCCGTCCTGGCCGAACGGCACCTCGCGCAGGAAGAAGTAGCGCACCTGGTCGAGGCCGAACTCGTCGATCAGCACCAGCGGATCGACCACGTTGCCCAGCGACTTGCTCATCTTCTCGCCCTTGACGTTGATGAACCCGTGCGCGAAAACCCTTCTCGGCAGCTCGATCCCGGCCGACATCAGGAACGCCGGCCAGTACACCGTGTGAAACCGGATGATGTCCTTGCCGATCATGTGCAGATCCGCCGGCCAGAACTTGCCGAAGGCCTCCGACGCGGTGTCCGGGAATCCGACACCGGTCAGGTAGTTCGTCAGCGCATCCACCCAGACGTACATGACGTGATCGGGATGGTCGGGGACCGGGACACCCCAGTCGAAGGTGGTGCGCGAGATCGACAGATCACGCAGCCCGCCGGAGACGAAGCTCACGATCTCGTTGCGCCGGACATCGGGCCCGATGAACTCCGGGTGCTCCCGGTAGAGGGTCAGCAGCCGGTCGGTGTAGGCCGACAGCCGGAAGAAGTAGGTCTGCTCCTCGGTCCAGGTCACCTCGGTGCCGGTCTCGATGGCGTACCGCTTGCCGTCGCGTTCTTCGGTCTCGTCCTCGGTGAAGAACCGCTCGTCGCGCACCGAATACCAGCCCTGGTAGCTGCCCAGGTAGATGTCACCGGCCTCGTTCATGCGGCGCCAGATCTCCTTGGACGCCTCGTAGTGGTCGGCGTCGGAGGTCCGGATGAACCGGTCGTAGGAGGCGCCGAGGCGCTCCTGCATCCGCTCGAACACGTCGGAGTTGCGCTTGGCCAGCTCGGCGGCGGTCAGGCCGAGCTTGGCCGCCGTCTCGGCCATCTTCAGGCCGTGCACGTCGGTGCCGGTCAGGTAGCGCACGTCGAAGCCGTCGAGGCGCTTGAAGCGGGCGATCGTGTCGGTGGCGATGTACTCGTAGGCGTGCCCGATGTGCGGGTCGCCGTTCGGGTAGGCGATGGCCGTGGTGATGTAGAACGGGGCGCCCGGGGCGGAAGTCCCCGCGTCGGTGGAAGACGTAGTCATTTGGCTCTCACCTTAAGGTGTACCGGTGAGCTCGAAGCGAGAGAAGCCGCCCGCTCCGGAGCCGCTGGCCCCCCTGATCGACGCCCACACCCACCTGGACGCGTGCGGCGCACAGACCGCGCAGGACGTCGCGGACATCCTGGACCGGGCCGCTGCGGTCGGGGTGCAGGCCGTGGTCACCATCGCCGACGACCTGGACGCCGCGCGCTGGGCCGCGCAGGCCGCAGGCTGGGATGACCGGGTGTACGCCGCGGTGGCGCTGCACCCCACCCGGGCCGATGCCCTCGACGACGCCGCCAGAGCCGAACTCGAAACCCTGGCCACCCAGGAACGGGTGGTGGCGATCGGGGAGACCGGGATGGACATGTACTGGCCGGGCAAGCTGGACGGCTGCGCGGACCCTGTACGGCAGCGCGACGCGTTCGCCTGGCACATCGACCTGGCCAAGCGGGCCGGCAAGCCGCTGATGATCCACAACCGCGACGCCGACGCCGAGGTGCTCGACGTGCTGGCCGCCGAGGGCGCCCCGGAGACGGTGATCTTCCACTGCTTCTCCTCCGACGCGGCGATGGCGAAGACCTGCGTGGCGAACGGTTGGATGCTGAGCCTGTCGGGCACCGTCAGTTTCCGCAACGCGCACGCGCTACGCGAGGCCGCGGGTGTCATCCCCGATGATCTGCTGCTGGTCGAGACCGACGCACCGTTCCTCACCCCGCACCCGTTCCGGGGCGCCCCGAACGAGCCCTACTGCCTGCCCTACACGGTGCGGGCGCTGGCCGAGCTGACCGGCCGGCCGGCGGCCGAAGTGGCCGAGGTGAGCACGGCCAATGCCCGACGCACCTACCGGCTGCCCGCCGCTTAGATTGGCGCCGACCATCGATCTTCGTTACCTTCCTGTTATAGAACGCGGGCGGCCAACCGGGCCGCGAGTTCCGCGGGCCCGCATGGGTCGAGAGCCGGGGACAACAGACTCTTGAGTGTTTTGAACAGAATCCATGAGGTGCGCTCGCCTGCGCTTCGGCTGCTCGTCGGCGCGCTGTTATTGACGCTGGCGTTTGCTGGTGGCATCGCGGTGGCCTCCCGCAAGACCGTGACGCTGACCGTCGACGGGGCGCCGATCACCGTGACGACGATGAAGTCCAAGGTCATCGACGTGGTGCGGGAGAACGGCTTCACCGTCGGCGACCGCGATGATCTCTACCCGTCCGCCGACACCCCGGTGCACGACGCCGACACCATCGTGCTGAGCCGCAGCCGCCCCGTCCAAATCTCCCTGGACGGTCAGAACAGCAAAGAAGTGTGGACCACCGCTTCCACCGTCCAGGACGCCCTGGCGCAGCTGGCGATGACCGATACCGCCCCCGCCGCGGCCTCCCGCGGCACCCGCGTTCCCCTGGCCGGTATGGCATTGCCCGTGGTCAGCGCGAAAACGGTGCAGATCGACGACGGCGGCGTGAAGAGCACCGTGCGTCTGGCCGCTCCCAACGTGGCCGGCCTGCTCGATGCCGCCGGCGCCCCGCTGCAACAGCGCGACACCGTCAACCCGCCTGCGTCGGCGCCCGTCGTCGACGGCATGCAGATCCAGGTGACGCGCATCCGGATCGAGAAGGTGACCGAGCAGCTGCCGCTGCCGCCGGCCAGTCGCCGCATCGAGGACGCCACGATGAACATGAGCCGGCAGGTCGTCGAAGATCCCGGCACCCCGGGCGTCCAGGACGTCACGTTTGCTGTGGCGAAGGTCAACGGGATTGAAACCGGGAGGTTGCCAGTAGCCAATGTCGTCGTCTCCCCGGCGCGCGATGCGGTGCTGCGGGTCGGCGCGAAACCGGGCACAGAGGTGCCGCCGGTGACCAACGGCGGCGCGTGGGACGCCATCGCGTCGTGCGAATCGGGAGGTAATTGGGCCATCAACACCGGCAACGGATATTTCGGTGGTGTCCAATTTGATCAGAACACATGGGAACGGCAAGGCGGTCTGAGGTATGCTCAGCGGGCTGATCTGGCCACCCGTGAGGAACAGATCGCGATTGCTGAAGTAACGAGGGCACGTCAAGGATGGGGTGCCTGGCCGGTGTGTAGTGGGAGGGTCCGATGACGATCCGACTCCTCGGGCGGACCGAGATACGGCATCTGGCGCGGGAGATCGATTTCCGGCCACGCAAGGCGTTCGGGCAGAACTTTGTCCATGACGCCAACACGGTGCGGCGCATCGTGTCAGCGTCCGGCATCCATCGCCAGGACTGTGTCCTGGAGGTCGGGCCGGGCCTCGGCTCCCTGACGCTGGGCCTGCTGGATCGGGGCGCGCGGGTCACCGCCGTCGAGATCGACCCGGTGCTGGCCCATCAGCTGCCCAAGACCATCGCCAACCATTCGCACAGTGAGATCAGCCGGCTGACGGTGCTCAACCGCGACATCCTCACCATCACCTCCGGTGATCTGGATGAACAGCCCACTGCACTTGTGGCGAATCTGCCGTACAACATCGCGGTGCCCGCGCTGATCCACCTGCTGTCCGAATTCCCGTCGATCAAGACGGTGATGGTGATGGTCCAGGCGGAGGTCGCCGAGCGGCTGGCCGCCGAGCCGGGCGGTAAGGATTACGGCGTGCCCAGCGCCAAGATCAGGTTCTTCGGCAATGTGCGGCGCTACGGCATGGTGTCGCCGACGGTGTTCTGGCCCATCCCGCGGGTGTACTCGGGTCTGGTCCGCATCGACCGGTACGAGACCTCCCCGTGGCCGACCGACGAGTCGTTCCGCCAGCAGGTGTTCGAGCTCATCGACATCGGTTTCGCGCAGCGCCGCAAGACCTCGCGCAATGCCTTCGCCGAATGGGCAGGGTCCGGCAACGAGTCGGCCGAACGGCTGCTGGCCGCCAGCATCGATCCCGCCCGGCGCGGCGAAACGCTGTCGATCACCGATTTCGTCCGGCTGCTGCAGCGCTCCGGTGAGCTCGCGGCCGAGGCGCCCGAACGGGAGCGGGTCGAGTCGGTCGACGACGCCGAGCCCTCGCTCAGCTGAGCGGAGCACGCCGGACCGTTCTGGTCGTCTTCACCGGCGGCACGATCGGTTCACGACGCTCGGGTGATGTCATCGGGCTGGTGCCCGGTCAGACCCGCCTGCTGTTGCAGGCGTACGGCGGTGCCGACGGGTTCGACGTGGTCGGCGGCGCCGACGGATTCGACGTCGTCGAACCGTTGTCGCTGCTCAGCGAGAACGCCCGCCCCGCGGACTGGACGGCGATGGCGGCCGCGGTCACCTCGGCGATCGGCCCGCAGCACACCGGCGTCGTCGTCACGCACGGCACCGACACGCTGTCCTACGGCGCCACCGCGCTGGCCTTCGCGCTGACCCACCTGGACGTGCCCGTCGTCGTCGTCGCCAGCAACCGGCCCTTGGATCACCCGGAAGCCAACGGGCACAGCAACTTCCGCGACGCCCTCGAGGTCATCGACACCGTGCCCGGCGGCGTCTACGTGACGTTCCGCAACCCCGACGGCGCCCGACTGGTGCACGCGGCCGCGCGGCTGCAACCGTCGACACCGCTGCGCCATTACGTGCACAGCGACGGCGAGGTGCCGATCACCGGCCTGGACCAGCTGCCGCACCCGCGGTTCGAGCCGCCGCCGTGGCCCGCCGGTCCCGTCCAGTTCGGGGCGCGCGTGCTGTATCTGCGTCCCTATCCGGGGCTCGACTACCGGGTGATCGATCCGGCCGGCTTCGACGCCGTGGTGCACGAGACGTATCACTCCGGTACCGCGTGCACGGTGGGGGCGTCGACCAGCGTCCTG
The DNA here is from genome assembly GCF_000613185.1 of Mycolicibacterium cosmeticum. Taxonomy (NCBI): domain Bacteria; kingdom Bacillati; phylum Actinomycetota; class Actinomycetes; order Mycobacteriales; family Mycobacteriaceae; genus Mycobacterium; species Mycolicibacterium cosmeticum. The sequence continues at coordinate 1,816,432 of NZ_CCBB010000001.1, read as the reverse complement.
GATTTCGCGGGCCGGTGCGCCGCCGCCGGCGTGCCGGTGTTCCTGGGGCCCGTCCCCGACGACGTCGCCGCCTATGAATCCGTGACCGGGTTCGCCGCGGCCGGATTGATCCCGTTCCGCTGGATGCGCGCCGAAACCGCTTATGTGAAAACAAGTTTGGGCACCGGGATGGGGTTGACGGGCGACGCGCTGGTCGAATTCGTCTGCCGTCGGGAGGTCGCCGGCGAGTTCACCCGGTGAGTGCCCGTTCGATCAGCGTCACGAACTCGGTGCAGGACGGGTAACGCGCATCCGGATCCTTGGCCATCGCCTTGGCCAGGATGGAATCGAACGCGTGCGGTATCCAGTCGAGGCGTGGGTGATAACGCGGCACCGGCGCGTTCACCTGCTGGTCGATCAGATCCTGCGCCGTGTCGGCGACGAAAGGCGGTGCCCCGATGAGGAGTTCGACGGCCGTGCAGGCCAGCGCGTACTGATCGGTGGCCGCGCAGGGGTGGTGGCCGGTGAGAACTTCGGGTGCGGCGTACGCCAGCGAGGCGTCGGCGTGCCCGGGGTGATGCCAGACATCTTCGGCCACGGCGTGCGCGATACCGAAGTCGACCAGCACGGCGCCCCCGGAATACGGCTGGGAGAGCAAGATATTCGCCGGTTTGACGTCACCGTGCACGATGCCACGCCGGTGGCTGTGGTCGAGGGCGCCGGCGATCTCGGTGAGCGCCCGCAGCCGGGCCCGGCGGTCGGTCAGATGGGTGACCGTGCCGCCGCGCGCCAGTTCCATGGCCAGCCAGCCGTCGCCCAGGCGGTACATCCGCACGATGTGCGGATGGTCGAGGCGCTGGGCGAAGGTGAACTCGCGGGCCAGCCGGTCCAGGTGCGGCGGCCGTCGGTAGCGTTCGTCGAGCACCTTGAGGGCGACCGGGTCGCCGCCGTCGCGCGGGTGCGCCCGGTACACGACGGCATAGCCGCCATGCCCGACCGCCTCGTCCGGCAGGTAGCCGCCGAACGCGGGACCGCCCACCGGTCCAGCCTGACAGCACCGGTTGTTGGCCGCAGACGATGCCGAGCGAATAAGGTCGTCCCGTGCGCTCATCAGACGGAAACACCGCGTCCGAGTGGGTGCCCACCGGTTCGGTCACCGTGCGGGTGCCGGGCAAGGTGAACCTCTATCTCGGCGTCGGTGACCTCCGCGAGGACCGGTACCACGAGCTGACCACCCTCTTCCACGCCGTGTCGCTGTTCGACGAGGTGACCGTGCGCAACGCCGATCTGCTGTCGGTGCACATGACGGGGGAGGGTGTGGCCGGGCTGCCCACCGACAACCGCAACCTGGCCTGGCGCGCCGCCGAGCTGATGGCCGAGCACGTCGGCCGCGCGCCCGACGTCGCGATCTCGATCGCCAAGTCCATCCCGGTGGCCGGTGGGATGGCCGGCGGCAGCGCCGACGCGGCCGCGGTGCTGGTCGCGATGAACACGCTGTGGGAGCTGGGCGTGGCCCGGCGCGATCTGCACGCGCTGGCCGCCAAGCTGGGCAGCGATGTGCCCTTCGCGCTGCACGGCGGGACGGCGCTGGGCACCGGCCGCGGCGAGCAGCTGGCCACGGTGCTGGCCCGCAGCACCTTCCACTGGGTGCTGGCCTTCGCCGACAAGGGGCTCTCCACGCCCGCGGTGTTCGGCGAGATCGACCGGCTGCGCGCGGCGCCGGACCGGGAGGCCCCGGCGCGGCTGGGCGATGTCGAGCCGGTGCTGGAGGCGCTGGCCGCCGGTGATCCGCGCGAACTGGCGGCCCTGCTGGGCAATGACCTGCAGCCGGCCGCGCTGAGCCTGCGCCCGGATCTGCGGCGCACGTTGCGTGCCGGGACGGAGGCCGGGGCGTTGGCCGGCATCGTCTCCGGTTCCGGTCCGACCTGCGCGTTCCTGTGCGCGTCGGCGGAATCGGCGGTCGAGGTCGGCGCCGCGCTGTCCGGGGCCGGGGTGTGCCGCACGGTGCGGGTGGCCAGTGGCCCGGTGCCGGGAGCACGGGTCATCGCCGAGGTGTGACCCATCCCTCAATTCTCGCGACAGTTTGGCAGTTACTTAAGGGTCTCTTAAGATGGCTGGCGGTGGAAACTAGCGCTTATCCGGCCGTTCCCTACGCAACAGAGCCGTTCGGGGGAACTGGGTTCGCTGGTTCATCACCGTTTCGAGACACAACTGCTTCCCAATTGTGTGCGCGCGCCTCTCGAAAAGTGTGCGCTAGCAGGCGGAATATAGGGAAACGTGCAATGACACTGGGGTCGACGTCGCCTGCGACGCGCCTCCAGACATTCAGGAGGTTGCCGTGAGCCGTTTTACCGACAAGATGTACCGCAGCGCCAGGGAGAGCGCTCGGGGCATGGTCACCGGTGAGCCGCACGACCCCATCCGCCACACCTGGGGTGAAGTCCACGAGCGGGCCCGCCGGATCGCCGGTGGCCTGGCCGCCGCGGGCATCGGGCCCGGCGACGCGATCGGCGTGCTGGCCGGCTTCCCGGTCGAGATCGCGCCCACCGCGCAGGGCGTGTGGATGCGCGGCGCCAGCCTGACCATGCTGCACCAGCCCACCCCGCGCACCGACCTGGCGGTCTGGGCCGAGGACACCATGACCGTCATCGGCATGATCGAGGCCAAGGCCGTCATCGTCTCCGAGCCGTTCATCGTCGCCATCCCGGTGCTCGAAGAGAAGGGCATCACGGTGCTCAAGGTCGGCGACCTGCTGGCCGCCGACCCCATCGACCCGGTCGAGACGGGCGAGGACGACCTGGCGCTGATGCAGCTGACGAGCGGCTCGACGGGCTCGCCGAAGGCCGTGCAGATCACCCACCGCAACATCTACTCCAACGCCGAGGCCATGTTCATCGGCGCCCAGTACGACGTCGACAAGGACGTCATGGTCAGCTGGCTGCCCTGTTTCCACGACATGGGCATGGTCGGCTTCCTCACCATCCCGATGTACTTCGGCGCCGAGCTGGTCAAGGTGACGCCGATGGACTTCCTGCGCGACACGCTGCTGTGGGCCAAGCTGATCGACAAGTACAAGGGCACCATGACCGCGGCCCCCAACTTCGCCTACGCGCTGCTGGCCAAGCGGCTGCGCCGGCAGGCCAAGCCGGGCGACTTCGACCTGTCCACCCTGCGCTTCGCCCTGTCCGGTGCCGAGCCGGTGGAGCCCGCCGACGTCGAGGACCTGCTGGACGCGGGCAAGCCGTTCGGGCTGCAGTCCTCGGCGATCCTGCCGGCCTACGGCATGGCCGAGACCTGCCTGGCGGTGTCGTTCTCCCCGTGCAACGCCGGCCTGGTGGTCGACGAGGTGGATGCCGACCTGCTGGCCGCGCTGCGCCGTGCGGTGCCCGCCAGCAAGGGCAACACCCGCCGGCTCGCGACGCTCGGCCCGCTGCTCAAGGATCTCGAGGCGCGCATCGTCGACGAGGACGGCAACGTGCTGCCGGCCCGCGGCGTCGGCGTCATCCAGCTGCGCGGTGAGTCGGTGACGCCGGGCTACATCACCATGGCCGGTTTCCTGCCCACCCAGGACGAGCACGGCTGGTACGACACCGGCGACCTCGGGTACCTCACCGAGGAGGGCAACGTCGTCGTCTGCGGTCGCGTCAAGGACGTCATCATCATGGCCGGGCGCAACATCTACCCGACCGACATCGAGCGGGCCGCGGGCCGCGTCGAGGGCGTGCGCCCCGGCTGCGCGGTCGCCGTCCGGCTGGATGCCGGGCACTCCCGCGAGACCTTCGCCGTCGCGGTGGAGTCCAACGCCTACCAGGATCCCGCCGAGGTGCGCCGGATCGAGCACCAGGTGGCGCACGAGGTGGTCACCGAGGTCGACGTCCGTCCCCGCAACGTCGTCGTGCTGGGCCCGGGCACCATCCCGAAGACCCCGTCGGGCAAGCTGCGCCGGGCCAACTCGGTCGCGCTGGTCACCGGCTAGTTCCGCCGAGCAGTCACAGACTCCCGCATTTCGCGCTCGAAATGCGGGAGTTTCTGTCTGTTCGGCAGAGCTGAGTATATATCTCTATACTCAGATGGATGACGGACAAACTCCCCGCGCGCCTGGCCGACCACCCCACCGTGCAGGCGGTGCGTGCCCGCGCCCGAGCCGCGGTGCCACCGGTGATCGACGCGGCGTGGTTGCGCCGGATCTGTCTGGACGCCGGAGCCGACGATGTCGCGTTCGCCTCGTTCGACGACCCGGCGCTGGCGTCGGAACGGGAGCACGCCGAGACCGCGCTGCCCGGGGTGCGCAGCTACATCTCGCTGGTGGTGAAGATGAACCGGGACAATGTGCGCTCGTCGGAGCGCAGCGTGGCCAATCAGGAGTTCCACCGCACCGGCGAGATCATCAACGAGGCCGCGCACCGCATCACCCGGACGCTGGAGGACACCGGTTACCGCGTGATCAACCCGTCGGCGACGTTCCCGATGGAGATGGACAAGTTCCCCGGCCGCATCTGGGTGATCGCGCACAAGCCGGTGGCCGTCGCGGCGGGCCTGGGCGTCATGGGCATCCACCGCAACGTCATCCACCCCAAATTCGGCAACTTCATCATCCTGGGCACCCTGCTCGTCGGTGCGCCCATATCCGAATACGGTGCACCACTGGACTATTCACCCTGCCTGGAATGCAAGCTGTGCGTGGCGGCCTGCCCGGTCGGCGCCATCGGCAAGGACGGCGCGTTCGACTTCATGGCCTGTTCGGTGCACAACTACCGGGAATTCATGGGCGGGTTCACCGACTGGGTGCAGACCATCGCCGACAGCGCCGACGCGGAGGACTTCCGGTCCAGGGTCACCGATTCGGAGAACGCCTCGATGTGGCAGAGCCTGTCGTTCAAGGCCAACTACAAGGCGGCGTACTGCCTGGCGGTCTGCCCGGCCGGGGAGGACGTGATCGAGCCCTACCTCGACGACCGCAAGGGATTCATGGACCTGGTGCTCAAACCGCTGCAGGAGAAGAAGGAGACGCTCTACGTGTTACCGAACTCCGCGGCCAAGGCGCACGCCGAGAAGCGGTATCCGCACAAGACCGTCAAGGTGGTGGACAGCGGGGTCCGGGGCCGCTGATCAGTAGGCTGGTTCGATGAACCGGCGTCTTCATGTGCTGTTCGGCTGGATCGCGGTGGCGGGCGCGGCGGTGTCCCTGCTGACCGTGCTGACACTTGACGCCGTGCTCGGCGGACAACCGCTGCGCGGCCGGACGTTGCGGCGTGCCACCATCTCCGAGTACGTGTTCACCACCGGTGGTTGGCTTTTCGTCACCGCGGTGCTGGCACTGGCGGCCGGATCGGCGCTGCTGCTGGTCGGGCTGATCCACGCCGGCCTGCTGACCCCGCGCTCACCCGGCTCGGTGTTGTTGGCGCTGTGGGTGATCGGGCTGCTCGGCGTGGTCGCCTTCCCCAAGCACAACTGGGCGGTCGGGCCCAGCGCCAGCGGTACCGTGCACCGGGTGGCGACGCTGCTGGCGTTCGTCGCACTGCCGGTGGCCGTGCTGGTGATCGCCCGTGGCCGCGAGGTCTGGGCCAGGACCGCGCGCTGGCTGGCCTGGGGATCGATCGGGTGGCTCGGCGTGCTGTTCGGGGCGATCGCGGTGGCCGCGGTGACCGAGCGGTCCTGGTGGCGGATCATCCCGCTCGGGCTGGTGGAACGGGGTATCGCGGGATTCGAGGTGGCCGCGGTGCTCGCGCTGGCGGTGTGGTTGATCCGCAGCGCGCCTCAGGCCGCCATCCGCTCGTAGACGCGCCACACCGCGGCCTCGTGGTCGGCGCCGGTGAGGTGGCGGTCGGCCAGGGCGAGCGCGGTGGCATGCCGCTTCAATTCGGTGAAGATGTCGGCCGTCTCGCGATCATTCACGCCGGCCATCCGCAGGACCGTCAAGGTGCGGACCTCGCGCCGGAACTGGTCCACGCACGCCATCGACACCGCACCGGCCGAAACCGCGGCGAAGGTGGAAAGCGTCAGCGCAGCAACGGTTCCCATGGTCGGCAGCAGGGCCACCTCCAGCACCAGCCACACCGCCATACCCCACGTCGGCCAGGCCCGCCAGACCCGCAGCAGGCGGCGCTGCTCGGTGGACAGGCCCGGGGGAAACACGACCAGCCGGTAGTGGGTGACGCCGTAGCGGGTGGCGGAGATGTGCAACGACCCCCACGAGCGGTCGCCGTCGATCAGGCGATGCCATCGGGTGGTCTGCGTGGCGGTGCTCATGGGTACCGGTCTACGCCGCGCCAGGGGTCCCAGCGGCGTCGTGAACGGAATCTTTACGGGATACGCGGCGATCTTGACGCCGGAAAAACGTTGGTGGGTTGTCGGGGTGCCTCGCTACGGTTGAGGTTATGGCCAGGGCGAGCGAAGCGACGGGGGAAGGCGGCATGCCGGCCATCGAGGCGATCGACCTCGTCAAGGACTTCGGCGCCAACCGCGCGGTCGACGGGGTGAGCTTCACGGTGCCGCAGGGTGCGGTGCTGGGCCTGCTGGGGCCCAACGGCGCCGGCAAGACCACCACGGTGCGGATGATGACCACGCTGTCGGAACCCACCAGCGGCACCGCCCGCGTCGCGGGGTACGACGTGCGGACCCACCCCGACATGGTGCGCCGCAACATGGGGCTGACCGGGCAGGCCGCCACCGTCGACGAACTGCTCACCGGCCGGGAGAACATCCGGATGATCGGCGGCCTCTACGGCATCGGCCGCAGGCAGCTCAGACAACTGGGGGACCGGCTGCTCGAACAGTTCGATCTGGTGGACGCCGCCGACCGTCCGGTGCGCGCGTACTCCGGCGGGATGCGCCGGCGGCTCGACCTGGCGGTCAGTCTGATCGCCGCTCCGCCCGTGCTGTTCCTGGACGAGCCCACCACCGGGCTGGACCCGCGCAGCCGCAGTGACCTGTGGGAGGTGCTGCGTGACCTCGTCGCGGGCGGCACCACGGTGCTGCTCACCACCCAGTACCTGGAAGAGGCCGACCAGCTCGCCGACGACATCGTCGTCATCGACCACGGCCGGATCATCGCCAAAGGCACACCGCTGCAACTCAAACAGCAGGCCGGCAATGCCAGCCTGGTGGTGACGGTGTCGCACGCGGCCGACCTGCCCGCGGCCCGCGAACTCCTGAGCCGCTCCGGGGCCGAGGTGCACGTCGACGCCGGTGCCCGGCAGCTCACGGCGGCGGCCGACGGCATCGCCGAGCTGACCCGGGTGGCGAACTGGTTGCAGGACAACGCCATCGAGGTCGACGATATCGGGCTGTCGCGGCCCAGCCTGGATGACGTGTTCCTGTCGCTCACCGGGCACCGCGCCGAGGACGCCGAGGAGGTAGACGCGTGACCGCCGTATCGGAGAAGGCCACCGCGCAACCGGTGATCCGGCCCACCAACATCGCCCAGCAATCCTGGATCATGGTGAAGCGCAACATGATCCACACCAAGCGCATGCCCGAGATGCTCAGCGATGTCACGGTGCAGCCGATCATGTTCGTACTGCTGTTCGCGTTCGTGTTCGGGGCGTCGATCGCCACCAGGGGTGGGGCGTCCTACCGGGAATTCCTGCTGCCGGGGATCCAGGCCCAGACCATCGTGTTCACCGCGTTCGTCGTCGCATCCGGGATCACCGCCGACGTCGAGAAGGGCATCATCGACCGGTTCCGCTCCCTGCCCATCCGGCGGTCGGCGGTCCTCATCGGGCGCAGCATCGCCAGCCTGCTGCACTCGTGCATCGGCATCGTGGTCATGGCGATCACCGGGCTGTGCATCGGCTGGCGCATCCGCGGCAGCGTGGCCGAGGCCGTGCTGGCGTTCGCGCTGATCCTGGTGTTCGGGTTCGGGATGATCTGGTTCGGCATCCTGGTCGGCTCGTTGATGCGCTCGGTCGAGGCGGTCAACGGCGTGATGTTCACCGTACTGTTCCCGATCACGTTTCTGGCCAACACGTTCGCGCCCACCGAACCGATGCCGCGGTGGTTGCGGGTGGCCGCGGAATGGAACCCGGTGTCCTCGCTGGCCCAGGCGATGCGGGAGTTGTGGGGCAACGGCCCGGCGGCCCCGCCCGATGCGCAACTGCCGCTGCACCACCCGGTGCTGGCGACGGTCGCGTGGTCGCTGGCGATGACCGCGGTGTTGGCGCCGTTCGCGCTGCGGGCCTACGCCCGGCGCACGTCGGACTGACTACCAGGCGTGCACGGTGTTCTGCGCGGCCTCCAGGCCGACCTGCAGCAGCAGTTCCGTCGCATCCGCGGCGTTCTCGCACAACAGCGGAACCTCGGGCCGCTCAACGGAACTGAACGTCTCCAGCACGAAGGCGGCGGGGTCCTTGCGCCCGGGTGGGCGGCCCACGCCGATGCGCACCCGCTGAAAATCCTTGGTGCCCAAGGCGGAGGCGACCGAGCGCAGCCCGTTGTGGCCGCCCTCGCCGCCACCGAGCTTGAGCCGGACCCGGCCGAAGTCGATATCCAGCTCGTCGTGCAACACCACGATGTCGGCGGGCGGCACGGAATAGAACTTGGCCAACGGCCCGACCTGACGGCCGGACTCGTTCATGTACACCCGGGGCTTGGCCAGCACCACGGACCGGCCGCCCAGCCGGCCCGTGGCGACGTCAGCGCCGGATTTCTTGTGCACCTTGAAACCGGAGCCGATCCGACCGGCCAGGATGTCGGCCACCATGAAGCCGAGATTGTGCCGGGTCTTGGCGTAGTTGGGCCCGGGATTGCCGAGCCCAACCACCAGTAACGGCTCGCCCAAATTATTCGGCGGATTCGGCTTCGGCGGCGGGCTCTTCGGCGGCAGCCTCGCCGGCCTCGCCCGCACCCTCGGCGTCCAGATCCTCGGCGCTCGGGGCCTCGACGACGTTGACCACCAAGGTGTCGGCGTCGACGACCAGCGTGACACCCGCCGGCAGCTCGAGCTGGCCGGCGGTGATCTGGGTGCCGGCCTCGGCGCCCTCGACCGACACGGTGACCTGCTCGGGGATCGACAGCGCCTCGGCCTCGATCTGGATGGTGTTGGCCTCCTGGGTCACCAGCGTGCCCGGGGCGGCGTCACCCTCGACGACGACGGTGACGTCCACGGTCACCTTCTCGCCGCGCTTCACGACCAGCAGATCGGCGTGCACGATGTTGCGCTTGATCGGGTGGGTGACGACAGCCTTGGTCAGCGCCAGCTGCTCCTTGCCCGCAATATCGAGGGTCAGGATGGCGTTGGTGCCCGAGTGCCGCAGCACAGCGGCGAAATCGCGAGCATTGAGCTCCAGGTGCTGGGGCTCGGTGCCGTGGCCGTACAGCACGGTGGGCACCTTGCCGTCACGGCGGGCCTGGCGCGAGGCACCCTTACCGGTGCGGGTACGCACGTCGGCGGTCAGCTTGTTGGGGGCCGCATTCTTGGCCATGTGTTGTTCCTCCTGTAACCGGTTCACACACGGCCAGGGTCCAACAGAATGGGTTCCCGTCGATAACGGTGGTAGACCACCCTCGCCGTGACGTCAGTAAGGGTAGCCGACGCGGGCCTCAGATCTGAAATTCGGTGTCCGTGAGCTGCGCGGACAGCTCCCACAACCGTTGCGCGGTGCGGGCCGAGCGAGCCAGCGGGCTGCGCGGTCCCGGCCCGGTCGGGCCGCGCATCCCGAACTTCGGCCCGATGAAACTGTCACCCGGCACATCCTGGGAGACCGCGTACAACGTCTGCCTCGCCCCGAACTCGGCGTCGGTGGCGATCTTGTTGGCCGCCAGCCACACCTTGGTGCCGATCGGGTGTCCGGTCTGCCCCTGCAGGTTGGTGGCCGAGTACCCGGGGTGCGCGGCGATCGCCCGGACCGGCGAACCGGCCGCGGTGAGCCGGCGCTGCAACGCGCTGGTGAACAGCAGGTTGGCCAGCTTGGACTGACCGTAGGCCGGCCAGGCCAGGTAGGGGCGCGAGCGCCAGTTCAGATCCTTGAGGTCGATCCACCCGATCAGGTGCATCAGCGAGGCCACCGTCACGACGCGGTCGGTGAGCTTGGGCAGCAGCAGGTTGGTCAGCGCGAAATGACCCAGGTGATTGGTGCCGATCTGGCTCTCGAACCCGTCGGCGGTCAACGCGTACGGCACCGCCATGATGCCGGCGTTGTTCACCAGCACGTCGACCCCGTCCACCCCGGCCGCGAACTCCCGGATCGAGGCCAGGCTCTGCAGATCCAGCTTGCGGACCGTGACATCACCCGGCATCTGCGCGGCGGCGGCGTGGCCCTTGTCCAGATTGCGCACCGCCAGCGTGACCGAGGCCCCGACGCGGGCCAGCTCACGGGCGGTGACTAGGCCGAGGCCGCTGTTGGCCCCGGTGACGATGACGCGGCGCCCCGCGAAGGACGGCAGCTCTGCGGCGGTCCAGCTCATGGTGGGAGCGTAGCCAAACCCCGGGTCGCTTCGCTCCTGCCCGCCGCACCTTACTTCGCCGCGACCTTGAACCCCGAGATGATGCCCTCGATGTCCTTGCCCTGCTGCTGCGCCTCCTCGGCGTAGCTGGTGATGGTCAGCTGCACCAGATAGCGCTGGCCCGGCGCCCCCGGCGGGGTCTTGGGCGGCGTCCCGGTGGGGAAGATGATCCGGTTGTAGCTCTGCATCCGCCGGCCGTTCAGGTCGTAGGTGCCCTCGATCATCGACGATGGGAAGCCACGGAAGTTCTCGTTCGAGCCGTTGAGTTTGGTGAAATTCTGCGACAGCTCCGCGTCGGCGTCGGCATGTTTGAGGGCCTCGGCGACGTCGAAATTGCCGGTCAGCTTGAACACCATGAGCATGGCGGTCGGGTAGGTGTCGCCCTTGGCGATCACCCGGGTCCCCGGCGACAGGTTGATGTTGCTGTAGGCCTGCCAGCCGGCCGGGCGCGGCAGTTCGACCGTCAGGTCGGTGAGTTTCTCCGGGGCGACGGGGTCACCGGTGACCCCGACACTTTCCAGGTACTGCGACAACGGCACCGGTTTCTGGGTCCCGGGCGCGGCACTGGTCGTGGTCGTGGTGGTGGTCAGCAGCGACTGGTAGTCCGGGACGTCGTCGCCGCAGCCGGCCAGCAGCACGGCAACCGCCGCCAGCGAAACCGCACGCCTCACAGAATCTCGCGAACCCGATCGATGGGCCGGGCCAACCGGGTGCCCTTGTCCGTCACCACCAGCGGGCGCTCGATGAGGATCGGGTGCTCGGCAAGAGCGTCGAGCAGCTCGTCGTCGGACGCGTCGGCCAGGCCCAGCTCGGTGTACAGCGACTCCCGCTTGCGCACCGCCTCGCGCACCGGGATACCCGCATCCGCGATCAGGGCCGCCAGTTCGGCGCGGGTCGGCGGCGTTTTCAGGTACAGCACGATCTCCGGTTCGATCCCGTTGTCCCGCAACAGCTCCAGAGTCTTACGGGACGTCGAGCACTTCGGGTTGTGGAAGATGCGGGCCGCCATATCTGAAAGCTACTCCTCGCCGTCAGGCGGAACCGTCGAAAAGGCTTGTCACCGAACCGTTGTCGAACACCGCGCGGATGGTGCTGGCCAGCAGCGGCGCGATGGACAGCACGGTCAGCTGCGGGAAGTGCTTGTCCTCGCCGATCGGCAGCGTGTTGGTGACGATCACCTCGCGGGCACCCGAGTCGGCCAGTCGCTGCGCGGCGGGATCGGACAACACCCCGTGCGTGGCGGCGATGACCACGTCCTCGGCGCCGTCCTGCTTGAGCAGCTTCACCGCGCCGGCGATGGTGCCACCGGTGTCGATCATGTCGTCGGTCAGGATGCAGGTCTTGCCCTTGACGTCACCGACGACGCGATTCGACTTCACCTGGTTGGGCACGAGCGGGTCGCGGGTCTTGTGGATGAAGGCCAGCGGCACACCGCCGAGCGAGTCGGCCCACTTCTCGGCCACCCGCACGCGGCCCGAATCGGGGGAGACGACCACCTTGTCGGCGTCGGCGTACTTCTCGGCGATGTAGCCGCACAGCAGCGACTGGGCGCGCATGTGGTCCACCGGCCCGTCGAAGAAACCCTGGATCTGGTCGGTGTGCAGGTCCACCGTGACGATGCGGTCGGCGCCGGCGGTCTTGTACAGGTCGGCGACCAGCCGCGCGGAGATCGGCTCGCGACCGCGGTGCTTCTTGTCCTGCCGGGCGTACGGATAGAACGGCAGGATCGCGGTGATCCGCTTGGCGCTGCCGCGCTTGAGCGCGTCGATCATGATCAGCTGTTCCATCAGCCACTGGTTCAGCGGCGCGGGATGGCTCTGCAGGACGAAGGCGTCGCAGCCGCGCACCGACTCGTCGAAGCGGACGAAGATCTCGCCGTTGGCGAAGTCCCGTGCCGTCTGTGCGGTGACGGGAACATCGAGTTCCTTGGCCACCTGCTCAGCAAGCTCGGGATGAGCCCGGCCCGAGAAGAGCATCAGGTTTTTGGGATTGTCGGTCCAGTCGTGGCTCACTGTTGTGCCTTCGCCGGTCGGGGTCGAATACGCGCCAATCGTACGTAGTGCATTCGGGCCGACGTTGCCGGGTTACCAGATTGCCAACGGAAGCTGTCGAATCACTCGTCGTCGCTGGTGGCTTTACGTGCTGCTTCTGCAGCGGCCGAGTCCGGTCGCTTGCGCAGCACCCAGCCCTCGATATTGCGCTGCGGGCCGGCCGAGACGGCCAGCGCGCCCGGCGGCACGTCTTCGCGCAACACCGTCCCGGCCCCGGTGTAGGCACCGTCGCCGACGGTCACCGGCGCGATGAACATGGTGTCCGAGCCGGTGCGGACGTGCGAGCCGACGGTGGTGCGGCGCTTGGTCTGGCCGTCGTAGTTCACGAACACGCTGGAGGCCCCGATGTTGCTGTGCTCGCCGATGTCGGCGTCGCCGACGTAGGTCAGGTGCGGCACCTTGGTGCCCGTGCCGATCACCGCGTTCTTCGTCTCGACGAACGCGCCCAGCTTGCCGTCGGGACCCAACTCGGTGCCCGGCCGCAGATAGGTGAACGGGCCGACGGTGGCGCCGGCGCCGATCACCGACAACTCGGCATGGGTGCGGACCACCGAGGCGCCGGCGCCGACCTCCATCGAGGTGAGCGTGCTGTCCGGTCCGATGGTGCAGTCCGGTCCGATCGAGGTGACCCCGAGCAGCTGGGTGCCGGGGGCGATGACGGTGTCGGGGCCGATCTCCACGTCGGCGTCGATCCAGGTGGTGGCCGGGTCGACGACGGTCACCCCGGCGCGCTGGTGGCCCTCGATGATGCGGCGGTTCAGCTCGGCGGCCAGCACCGAGAGCTGGACGCGGTCGTTGACGCCGGCGACCAGGGTGCTGTCGGCGACGTGTTGGGCCCGCACCGGCAGGCCGTCGCCGCGGACCAGGGCGATGGCGTCGGTGAGGTAGAGCTCCTGCTGGGCGTTGTCGGTGCGCAGCCGGCTCAGCGCCGACCGCAGCGCCGCCGCGTCGAAGGCGTACACCCCGGAGTTGATCTCACCGATGGCGCGCTGGCGCTCGTCGGCATCGGCCTGCTCGACGATCGCCAGGACGGCGCCCGTCTCGTCGCGCAGGATGCGCCCGTATCCGGTGGGGTCCGCGACCGTGGTGGTCAGGATGGTGGCCCCGCCGTCCCCGTGCGTGCGCACCAGCGCCGCGAGCGTCTCGCCGTCGAGCAGCGGCACGTCTCCGGAGGTGACCACCACGGTGCCGGCGAAATCCTCGGGCAGGCCGGACAGGCCGACGCCGACGGCGTGCCCGGTGCCGAGTTGGTCCTCCTGCACGGCGGTGGCGATATCGCGGCCGGCCCGCTCGGCGATCCGGCCGACCTCGGCGGCGACATGGTCGCGACCGTGGCCGACGACGACCACGATGTGGCGGGGTTCCAGGGCGGTGACGGCGAGCAGGGCGTGGGCGAGCATGCTGCGTCCGGCCAGCGGGTGCAGCACCTTCGGGGTGGCCGACCGCATCCGGGTGCCCGCGCCGGCCGCCAGGACGACGACCGCGATGTCGGTGGTGGACACGATTCTCTCCTCCTCCCGCGAGCGACCGTGTCTGTACGCGGACACGCCGTCAACGCTGTCAGTTAGGGGCCGCTCGCGGTATGAGATTGCTCCGTCGCCAGGACTCGAACCTGAACTATCTGAACCAAAATCAGAGGTGCTGCCGATTACACCACGACGGACCGATCAATCCGAGACTCTAGTCGACCGGATCAATGTTCCCGGCAGGGCAGCGGGCACGCGCCGCGGCGTTAGGCTGGGCCGGTGGCAGCACCGGAGAAGGAGGCCCGCATCCCGCGCGCCAGGATGACGGGCACCGAGCGCCGCCAGCAGCTCATCGAGATCGCCAAGTCGCTGTTCGCCGAACGCGGCTACGACGGCACCGCCATCGAAGAGATCGCCCTGCGCGCCAACGTCTCCAAACCGGTGGTCTACGAGCATTTCGGCGGCAAAGAGGGCCTCTACGCCGTCGTCGTCGACCGGGAGATGTCCGCGCTGCTGGACGGCATCACCTCCTCGCTGACCAACAACCGGTCCCGGGTGCGCCTGGAGCGGGTGGCCTTGGCGCTGCTCACCTACGTCGAGGAGCGCACCGACGGGTTCCGCATCCTGATCCGCGATTCACCGGCCGCCATCACCTCGGGCACCTATTCGACGCTGCTCAACGACGCCGTCAGCCAGGTCGCCTCGATCCTGGCCGGCGATTTCTCCCGCCGCGGACTGGATCCCGACCTGGCGCCGCTGTACGCGCAGGCCCTGGTCGGCTCGGTGTCGATGGCCGCGCAATGGTGGCTCGACGTGCGCCAGCCCAGCAAGGAAGTGGTGGCCGCCCACCTGGTGAACCTGATGTGGAACGGGCTGACGCACCTGGAGGCCGATCCCGTGCTGGAAGCCGACTAACTCAGCTCCCGGCCGAGCAGGTCCGCCGTCGTCTCGCGGCGCACCGACAGCTGCGCCCGCCGATCGCGCACCGTCACGACCGGGGGCCGCGCCGTCAGCGCGGTGCAGGACGGCACCGGGCCCACGACGGCGAGCAGATCCCCCGGATGCAGATCGGCCGGCAGCGTCACCTGCGCGCAGACCAGCTCGCCGGTGCGGCCGACGACGGTGACGGGCCGGGTCGGGCCGAGCGGATGCCGGTTGGCCAACGCCACGGTGCCGGTTGCCGACCCGTCCACCGTCACCAGACCGTCGCGCACCGCCACCACCCGCGCGCAGCTCACCAGGGCCCGGCCGGCGATGGCCTGCCCCGGTTCGACCACGACGACGGGGCGCGGGAACCGTTCGGCCGCGCACGCGTCGTCCAGGGCGTTGTCGATGGCCTCGTCGAGGTCGATCAGGTCGGCGTCGACGCCGACGTCGCCGATGTTGAGTTCGGTCAGCGTGACGCCGTGCCGGTCGCGGATATCGGCCATCGCCGACACCGCCTGCTTGATCTCGTCGGCGGCGCAGCGCAACCCGACCAGCCGCAGCATCGGCTGCGCCAGTACCCGCGCGGCCAGCTCGGCCGAACCGGTGAGCACCTGCTGCGGTCGGCTCAGCTGGGAGGCCAGCAGCGCGATCTCGGTGCCGCAGCCCAGCACCATGCGGCCCACCCCGGCGGCGGCCCGCAGGTCGGCGGTGGTCTGGGCGCACCCGTGCGCCACGATGCGGTCCGGGTCCACCCCGGCGCTCAGCCCGAGCGCGAGTTCGGCCGGGGTGCGCACCGCCAGACCCGCGCCCTCCTCGGCCACCCACCGGGCCACCGCCTTGGTCAGCAGGGCGCGGCCGGCGTACACGGTGCGCCGTTCCGGCAGCCGCACCCGGAACCCGCGCACCCGGTACCGGAACTCCGCCTCGTCGAGCACCTGCACCGGCGCCCCGAACTGGTCGGCGATCTCGGTCAGCGCGACACCGCCGACACACAACCGGCCTTCGACGTCGACTTGCGCGGTCACCGGCCACACCGCGGGGTCGATCCGTTGGGGGGCCGCCCGGCGCAACGAGTGCACCGCATCGAGAAGAGTCATGCCCCGACGGTGCGCGTGCGCGCCGATCCAGTCGAGGACTTTGACGGTCTCTTGACGTGGGGTGACGAATTCTTGACGGCTGCCGGGCAATTCGAGTAGTCGACTACTCAGCCGTCCTGGCGCCTTCGACTCGAGCATGGGGGCATGACTGAGCCATCCGAACTGGCGGCGGCGCAGGCGCCGGCCGTTGCGCTGGAATCCGTTCGTGTCGCCGGACTGCTCGACGGGAAGCGCTACGCAGTTCTCGGGGTGGGCATGCGTTCGCTGGACGGGTCCGGGGAGGTGCCCGTGGTGACCATCTACAACTACACCGACGACCTCGCGGTGGAGGTGCTGGTGGATGTCGAGGCGCGGGAGGTGCTCGCGGTCTCGGCCGCGACGGCCATCCCGGCGCTGGCGGCGGCCGAGCAGGACCGGGCGCTCGACATCGTGCGGCGCGACGGCCGGCTCACCGAGTCGGGGGTGGAGGTCGACACCGGCACGGGAAACATCGTGGAGGAAGTGAACTTCGGTGATCCGCGGCACGGTCACCGGCTGGTCGACCTGCGGTTCGGGCCGCGCCAGCACCGGGTGCCGACGGCCTTCGCCGTCGTCGATCTGAGCGCCGAGGAACTGGTCAG
This sequence comes from Mycolicibacterium cosmeticum, assembly GCF_000613185.1. Classification (NCBI taxonomy): domain Bacteria; kingdom Bacillati; phylum Actinomycetota; class Actinomycetes; order Mycobacteriales; family Mycobacteriaceae; genus Mycobacterium; species Mycolicibacterium cosmeticum. The sequence goes on along the minus strand of NZ_CCBB010000001.1, from coordinate 1,799,849 downwards.
GGTGGGCCTGTTGCCGCTGGAGTCGTGACGGATCGGACCGGCGATCGCCGTCGACATAGCGGCATCTGAGGCGGTGCCCGGCCCCGATTCGTGATCACCGGGCCCGGTTACGATGGTGGCATCATGACCGCACCGGGGCACCCTTCTGTCGAGACCCCGCTGGCGGGCCTCATCGAACTGGCTTTGACCGATCCCGGCCTGCGCGGTGTGGCTGACCGCGCAGCCGAACACGACCTCGTCGGACCGGCCAGTGCCCGCCCGTTCGTCGCGGCGGCCGCCGCGCAGGCCGGGCCGCTGCTCGTCGTCACCGCCACCGGCCGGGAAGCCGACGACCTGACCGCCGAACTGCGCGCGGTGTTCGGTGACGCCGCCGCCCTGTTCCCGTCCTGGGAGACGCTGCCGCACGAGCGCCTGTCACCCGGTGTCGAGACCGTCGGCGCCCGGTTGCGGCTGCTGCGCCGGCTGGCCCATCCCGACGACGAGCGCCTCGGCCCGCCGCTGCGGGTGGTGGTCACCACCACCCGGTCGCTGCTGCAGCCGATGGCCCCGGAACTGGCCGACGTGGAGCCGGTCACCTTGACGATGGGCGCAGAGGCGGACTTCGACGAGACGGTGGCCCGGTTGGTCGAACTGGCCTACACCCGCGTCGACATGGTGGCCAAGCGCGGCGAGTTCGCGGTGCGCGGCGGCATCCTCGACATCTTCGCGCCCACCGCCGAGCACCCGGTACGCGTCGAGTTCTGGGGCGACGAGGTGTCGGAGATGCGCATGTTCGCCGTCGCCGACCAGCGGTCCATTCCAGAGATCGCCATCGACACCCTGATCGCCATGCCGTGCCGGGAGCTGCTGCTGACCCCCGAGGTGCGGGAGCGGGCCAGTCAGCTCGCCGGTGCGCGGCCCCAGACCGACAACACGATCGCCGGAACCGTCGGGGACATGCTGGCGAAGCTGGCCGAGGGCATCACCGTCGACGGCATGGAGGCGCTGGCTCCGGTGCTGCGCCCCGACGACCTGGTGCTGCTCACCGAACATCTGCCCGCCGGTACCCCGGTGTTGGTGTGCGACCCGGAGAAGGTGCGCGCCCGCGCCGCTGACCTGATCAAGACCGGCCGGGAGTTCCTGGAGGCGTCCTGGTCGGTCGCGGCGATGGGTGGTGACGCCCCGATCGACGTCGAGCAGCTGGGCGGGTCGGGCTTCCGTGAACTCGACGAGGTGCGGGCCGCCGCCCGCGCCGGCGGGCATCCGTGGTGGACGCTGAGCCAGCTGACGGCCGAGAACGCCACCGAACTGGACCTGCGTCCTGCCCCGTCGGCGCGCTCCCAACAGTCGCTGGACGAGATCTTCGCGATGCTGCGGGCGCACGTCGCCACCGGTGGGTATGCGGCCGTGGTCACACCCGGTACCGGTACCGCACAGCGCGTGGTCGAACAGCTCGGCGAATCCGACATCCCGGCAGCCCTTCTCGCGTCCGGTGCGGCACCGACGGCGGGCGTGGTGGGCGTGCTCAAGGGCCCGCTGCACGACGGCCTGGTGCTGCCCGGGGTGAACCTGGTCATCATCACCGAGACCGATCTGACCGGTAATCGGGTCACCGCCACCGAAGGCAAAAGGCTTGCGGCCAAACGGCGTAACGTCGTCGACCCGTTGGCGCTGACGGCCGGCGACCTGGTGGTGCACGACCAGCACGGCATCGGCAAGTTCGTCGAGATGACCGAGCGGGTGGTGGGCGGCGCCCGCCGGGAATACCTGGTGCTGGAGTACGCGTCGGCCAAGCGCGGCGGCGGCACCGACAAGCTCTACGTTCCGATGGATTCGCTGGACCAGCTGTCCCGGTATGTCGGCGGGCAGGCGCCCACCCTGAGCCGGCTCGGCGGCAGCGACTGGACCAACACGAAAACCAAGGCGCGCAAGGCGGTTCGCGAGATCGCCGGGGAACTGGTGTCGCTGTACGCCAAGCGCCAGGCCGCGCCGGGGCATGCGTTCGGGCCGGACACCCCGTGGCAGGCCGAGATGGAGGACGCGTTCGGGTTCACCGAGACCGTCGACCAGCTGACCGCCATCACCGAGGTCAAGGCCGATATGGAAAAGCCCGTCCCGATGGACCGGGTGATCTGCGGCGACGTCGGTTACGGCAAGACCGAGATCGCGGTGCGCGCCGCGTTCAAGGCGGTGCAGGACGGCAAACAGGTCGCGGTGCTGGTGCCCACCACGCTGCTGGCCGACCAGCATCTGCAGACCTTCACCGCGCGGATGGCCGGGTTCCCGGTGACCGTGAAGGGGTTGTCCCGGTTCACCGATCCGGCCGACTCCAAGGCCGTCATCGACGGAATGGCCGAGGGCACCGTCGATATCGTCATCGGCACGCACCGGCTGTTGCAGACCGGGGTGCGCTGGAAGGACCTCGGCCTGGTGATCGTCGACGAGGAGCAGCGCTTCGGGGTGGAGCACAAGGAACACATCAAGAGCCTGCGCACCCACGTCGACGTGCTGACCATGAGCGCCACCCCGATCCCGCGCACGCTGGAGATGAGCCTGGCCGGCATCCGGGAGATGTCGACCATCCTGACCCCGCCGGAGGAGCGCTTCCCGGTGCTGACCTATGTCGGTCCGCACGACGACAAGCAGGTGGCCGCCGCGCTGCGCCGGGAGTTGTTGCGCGACGGGCAGGCGTTCTACATCCACAACCGGGTGAAGTCGATCGACCAGGCCGCCGCCCGGGTGCAGGCGATGGTGCCGGAGGCCCGTGTGGTGGTGGCGCACGGCCAGATGAACGAGGACGCGCTGGAGAAAACCGTCGAGGGGTTCTGGAACCGGGAATACGACATCCTGGTCTGCACCACCATCGTCGAGACCGGCCTGGACATCTCGAATGCCAATACGCTGATCGTGGAACGCGCCGACACCTTCGGTCTGTCCCAGTTGCACCAGCTGCGCGGCCGGGTCGGGCGCAGCCGGGAACGCGGTTACGCGTATTTCCTGTATCCGCCCGAGGTTCCGCTCACCGAGACCGCGCACGACCGGCTGGCCACCATCGCGCAGAACAACGATCTGGGCGCGGGTATGGCGGTGGCGATGAAGGACCTGGAGATCCGCGGCGCGGGCAACGTGCTGGGCGTGGAGCAGTCCGGCCACGTCGCGGGGGTCGGTTTCGACCTGTACGTGCGTCTGGTCGGTGAAGCGGTGGAAGCCTACCGGGCCGCGGTCGACGGCAAAACGGTTGTCGGCGTTGAGGAACCGAAGGATGTGCGCATCGACCTGCCGGTGGACGCGCACCTGCCCCCGGATTACATCGGCAGTGACCGGTTGCGGCTGGAGGGCTACCGGCGCCTGGCCGCGGCCAGTGACGAGGGCGCCGTCCGTTCGGTCATCGAGGAGCTCGTGGACCGGTACGGCCCGCTGCCCGAACCGGCGCAGCGCCTCGTCGCGGTGGCCCGGCTGCGGCTGCTGTGCCGTAAGTACGGGGTGACCGAGGTGTCCGCGATCTCGGAGTCGACGCTGCGGGTGGCGCCGCTGATGCTGCAGGATTCCCAGCAGTTGCGGCTCAAGCGGGTGTACCCGGGTGCGGCGTACCGTGCGACCACCTCGACGGTGCAGATCCCGATCCCGCGGGCCGGGACCAATGTGGGTGCGCCGCGCATCCGCGACCTGGAGTTGGTGAAGGCGGTGGCGGGGCTGTTGCTGACGCTGGACGGGCGGCCCGCCGACGAGGTGGACGAGGTCATCGGAGGCGCGAAATGACTTCCCGTGCCGGAGGCGCGAAATGACTTCCCGTGCCGGAGGCGCGAAATGACTGTCGTCCTGGTGGATCCGCGCCGGCCGGCCCTGGTTCCGGTGGACGCCGTCGAGCTGCTGGCCGGGGACGTGCAGTACACCGAGGAGATGCCGATCAAGGTGCCGTGGTCGCTGCCGTCGGCCCGGCCCGAATACGACGGCGAGCCGGCCCCGGTGCTGTTGTCCTCGGATCCTGAGCATCCCGCGGTGAAGGCCCGGCTGGCGGCCGGGGAGCGGCTGATCGCCGCCCCGGCACCGCAACCCGGTGAGCGGCTGGTCGACGCGGTGGCGATGATGGACAAGCTGCGCACCGACGGCCCGTGGGAGAGCGAGCAGACGCACGACTCGCTGCGCCGCTACCTGCTCGAGGAAACCTACGAACTGTTCGACGCGGTGCGCAGCGGTGACGCCGACGAGCTCCGCGAAGAGCTCGGGGATGTGTTGCTGCAGGTGCTGTTCCACGCCCGCATCGCCGAGGACGCGCCCACCCACCCGTTCGGCATCGACGATGTCGCCGACGCGCTGGTGCGCAAGCTGGGCAACCGCGCCTTCGGTGTGCTTGCCGGGGAATCGGTTTCGCTGGAAGAGCAGCTGGCGCAGTGGGAGGAACGCAAAGCGCAAGAGAAGCTCTCCAAGGCCCGCAACTCGTGCATGGACGACGTGCCCACCGGTCAGCCGGCCCTGGCGCTGGCGCACAAGATCCTGGAACGCGCGACCGCCGCCGGGCTGCCCGAAGACCTGGTGCCGGCCGATCTGCGTGAAGTGCGCATCGATATCGGCGGTGATCCCGAAAACGAGCTGCGCGCCGCGGTTCTGGAGTTCATCGACACCGTCCGCGCGGTCGAGCGAGCGGTCTTGGCCGATCGCCGCGGTGACGCCATCGCCGACGCGCCACCCGCCGCGATCACCGCGGACGAGTGGCGCGCGCACTGGCCGCCCGCGCAACCGTGATCACCACCCGCCTATCCACCCTTCGAAAATCGCCTCGGGTTCGTCCTCGGGCGTTCGTGAGCGCCCGACCAGGAAATCGAAGTCACATCCCCGATCGGCTTGCAGCACGCGTTCGGTGTACAGGGCGGCGTAGCCGCGGGTATGCCGAGCCGGTGCAGGGGCCAATTCGGCTCGCCGCGAAGACAACTCGTCCTCCGATACCAGCATGTCCAATCTTCTGGCCGGCGCGTCGAGGGCGATGATGTCACCGTCGCGGACCAACGCCAGCGGTCCACCCACCGCCGATTCCGGGCTGACGTGTAACACGCAGGTGCCGTAGGCGGTGCCGCTCATCCTGGCATCGGAGATGCGGACCATATCGGTGACACCCTGCCGAAGGAGCTTGCTCGGGATGGGCAATTGGCCCCATTCGGGCATACCCGGCGCGCCCCGCGGGCCGGCCGAGCGGAGGATCAACACGGAGTCGGCGGTCACCTCCAGATCGGGATCGTCGAACCGGCGCATCAGATCCCGCATGTTCTCGAAGACCACCGCGGGCCCCCGGTGGACCAGCAACTCGGGACTGGCCGCGCTGCACTTGACGACCGCACCGTCGGGAGCGAGGTTGCCGCGCACCACGGCGAGGCCACCGGGCGGCTGGAACGGTGCAGCCAGCGGGGCGATCACGGTCGCGTCGGTCGCAGCGACAGCGGCGAGGTTGTCGGCGACCGTCTTGCCGGTGACGGTGGCCGCGTCGGTGTGCAACAAGGGCTCGACCGATTTCATCACCGCCGGTATCCCGCCGGCGTGGAAGACCTGCTCGACGAGGTGTTCCCCGGCCGGGCGGACGTTGACCACCAGCGGTGTGCGTTCCGAGAGTTCGTGAAAGCGGTCCAGGGACAACGGGACTCCGACCCGGCCGGCGATCGCCAGCAGGTGCACGATCGCGTTGGTCGAGCCGCCGACCGCCAGCATCAGCGTTATCGCGTTGTCGAAGGCCTCGGCCGTCATCACCTGGGACGGCCGTAGCCGCTCGACCGCCAGCCCGACGGCCCTGGCCCCGCACTCCTCGGCGACCTGCAGCCGGCGCGAATCCATGGCGGGTATCGCGGCGGTGCCCGGCAGCGTCATGCCGAGACCCTCGACGAGGGTGGCCATGGTGGAGGCGGTGCCCATCTCGGGACAGTGTCCGCGCGAGGGCCCCGCCGCGGCCTCCAGTCGTTCGTAGTCGGCCATCGACATGCGGCCGGCCCGCACGTCATCGATGTACTGCCAGAGGTCGGTCCCCACACCGAGTTGCTTGCCGTCGAAGATCGCCGGCGCGGCCGGGCCGCCGGTCAGGGCGATCGCGGGCACGTCCGCACTCGCCGCGCCCATCAGCTGCGCGGGAACCGTCTTGTCGCACCCGCCGAGCAGGACCACAGCATCGAACGGGTAGGCCCGAATCGACTCCTCGACGTCCATCGCCATCAGGTTCCGGAAGAGCATGGTGGTCGGTTTCATCAACTGCTCGCCCAGTGACATGGTGGGGAATTCGAGCGGGAACCCGCCCGCCGCCAGGACGCCGCGCCGAACCGAGTCGGCCAGGCCGCGGAAGTGCATGTTGCAGTTGACGACTTCGGACCACGAGTTGCAGATCCCGACGATCGGGCGGCCTTCGAAGGCCATCCGGGAGAATCCCGACGCGCGCATCGCAGAGCGGTGTACGAATCCTGGAACATCCTTGCCCGCGAACCATTTTGCGCTTCTCAGCCCGGTCGATTCCGGTGACACCGTTATTCCTCGTTCCTCTGCCGGTTGCACTGGTGCAGCTCTCAGCGGACGCGCGCCGCGTACGCGGTCACCTTGCGCAGCGCGGGTTGCCGGGCCGCCTGGTATCCCACCCAGCGCCCCGGCCTGGTGGACATCAGGCCGCCGACGAGCCGCTGCTGCCAAGGCGCCTTCCGGCCGCCGTGACGGGCGCTCGGTGTGGTGATGCCGCCGTCCGCGTCGGCGAGGGCGATCTTCGCGGCGTTGTGGCCGTTGGCGCCCATCACGCCGCCGCCGGGATGGGTGCCCGAGCCGCAGAGGTAGTAATTGCGCACGGGCGTACGGTAATTGGCCAGCTCCGGGATCGGGCGTGCCCCGAACAGCTGGTCGAGCATCATGCTGCCGTGGAAGATGTTGCCGTCGGTGATCAGGTACTCGTCGTTCAGGTCGTCGGGTGTGATGATCACCCGGTCCAGGATGTGCTCGCGCAGGTTGGGGGCGTAGGTGAACAGGTCCGCCAGCACCAGGTCGGCCCACTTCTCCTTCTCGGCCGCCCACGTGGTCCCGCTCAACTGGGACGGAAGCTGCTGGATGCCCAGGGTCATCGTGTGCAGGCCGGCGGGGGCCAGCGAGTCGTCGGTCACCGACTGGGTGACGGCCTCGATGACGAACGTGCTCGGGAAGGTGCCGCGCCGTTGTGCCTCGTAGGCCTCCTCGAACGCCTCCCTGCTGGGGCCGAGCAGTTGATGCCCGTGGTGCTGTGGTCCTTCCGTCGCATCGGCGAACGGAAGGTACTGCGGCAGTTCGTCGATCAACAGGTGAATCCGCGCCATCGACCCCCGGGTGTCGATCGATTCGACGTCGCGGACGAGTTTGGCCGGCAGCAGGCCGGGTTCGATCAACCGCAGCAGGGACCGCTTGGGGTCGGCATTGGAGAAGACCTGTCCGGCCGTGATGACCGTCCCGTCGGTGAGCCGGACCCCGGTGGCCGTTCCCCGCTCGACGATCACGGTGTCGACCGGTGTCGAGGTCCGGATCGTCGCACCGTGGTGGCGTGCGCCCGCGGCCAACGCCTCGCTGATGGCGCCCATCCCGCCACGCGCGAGACCGAACTGGCCGAAGTTGCCGTTGAATTCACCCCAGGAGTGGTGTCCGTAGGTGTAGGCCGTTCCCGGTGACGACGGGCCGCCGAAGATCGACACCATCCCGAAGAACGTCAACATGCTCTTGATGCGCTCGTCCTCGAAGTACCTGTCGAGCAGGTCGCGCACCGAGAGCAGGGTGAACTCGTTGAACAGCGCCTGCTCGCCTGCCTCCTCGAATGCCGCGAGCACCTCCGAACGTTGCGGGGGCGGGGTCAGCAGGTACGGCGTCACGAGCCCGGCGAACCGCTGTAGCCGAACCCCGAAGTCGAGGAACGCCTGCGCGTCGTGTTTGTTGATCTTCTCCAGTTCGCGCAGCGTCCGGTCTGTTTCCTTCCACATGGTGAATGACGTCCCGTCCCGAAAGAGACTGAAGGACAGCGCATCCCCTTGATAGAGGTCCAGGCCGAATCTGGCCAGTTCGAGTTCGGTGATGATCTCGGGCCGCAGCAGGCCCGCGATGAAGGCGCACGAGGACCACTTGCTGCCGGGGATCAGCTCCTCGGTGACGCAGGCCCCGCCGACGACATGGCGAGCCTCCAGCACCAGCACCCGCTTGCCGGCGCGGGCCAGATAGTTGGCGGTCACCAGGCCGTTGTGGCCCGCGCCGATGATGACGGCGTCGTAATCCGGTGTCGTGGTCATGTCAGGTCTCCTGCGGCTGGGGTGATTTGCGAGTCAGCAGCGTCACGATGCTGCCGGGCTCGACGAGTTCGTGGAACCTCTCGACGACGGGCTTGAGTTCTGGTGCGGTGTCGCGAATCCGCTCCCATTCCGGCCAAGAGGCGACCGTCATGATCTCGAGGACGTGCGGGTCGGCGGGCCCGGCGGGTTCCACGAAGAAGACGTCGAATCCGAGTACGACCTCCAGGGCCAGGCAGGTGGGCCGGTCGAGTTCGGTCGAGAACCTCTCGAAGTCCTCGATGCTGACCCCCGGTCGCAGCCGGAAGGTGTTGACCGCGCTGATCGCCATGTCAGGCGCTCTCGGTGTTGATCATGACGTGTTTGATCTCGGTGTACTCCTCAAGGGCGTACACGGACATGTCCTTGCCGTTGCCGGACTGCTTGAAGCCGCCGTGCGGCATCTCGGGCGTGACCGGCAGGTGGTCGTTGACCCACACCGTGCCGAACTGAAGGTCCCTGGACGCGGTCAGGGCCCGTCCGATGTCGTTGGTGAAAACCGAAGCGGCAAGTCCGTATTCGGTGTCGTTGGCCCAACCGATCACGTCGTCGCCGTCACCGAAGCTGGTCACCGACGTCACCGGCCCGAACACCTCGGTGCCGACGATCTCGTCGCCCTGCCTGGCGCCGACGACGACGGTGGGGGCGGTGTAGAAGCCTGTCCCGGGGTTGTCGCCCTGGATGAGTTCGGTGTGCCCGGTGGCCTTCGCCCGTGCCACGAAGCCCTCGACCCGGTCGCGATGGGCCGCGGTGATGACCGGACCCATCGTGGTGCTCTCATCGGCGATATCGCCCAGATCGAGTTCCTTGACCGCCTTTTCGAGGCCGGCCACGAGTTCGTCGTGCACGCTCTCGTGAACGTACAGACGGGAGGCGGCCATACAGTCCTGGCCGGAATTGCAGAAGGCGCCCTCCATGATCTTGCCGACCGCCAGGGACACGTCGGCGTCGGGGTACACCACCACCGGCGCCTTCCCGCCGAGTTCCAGGTGCAGCCGCTTGAGGTTCGAATCGGCCGAGGCGCGCATCAACGCCCGGCCCGTCTCCACGGAGCCGGTCAGCGAGGACATCCGCACCCGCGGATGGGCCACGAGTCGGGCACCGACGTCTTCGCCGTCACCGGTGACGATGTTGAACACGCCGGCGGGAAAGAGATCCTGGGCGAGTTCGGCGAGCCGCAGGACCGAGAACGGGGTGTGTTCGGAGGGCTTGAGCACCAAGGTGTTTCCGGTGAGCAGGGCTGGGGAGATCTTCCAGATCGCCATCAGCAGCGGGTAGTTCCACGGTGCGACCGAGCCGACGACGCCGAGCGGATCGCGGCGGACGATGCTGGTCTTGCCGCGGACGAACTCGGTGGCGGCGCGGCCTTCCATGGCGCGGGCACCGCCGGCGAAGAACCGGAGGTGGTCGGCGATCATCTCCATCTCTTCCAGCGCCAGGCTGATGGGTTTGCCGACGTTGCGGGATTCGATCTCGGCGAGTGTGCGCTGGTCGGCCTCGACCCGGTCGGCAAGGGTGAGAAAGGCCCGGGCCCGTTCGCCCACCGGCGTCCTGGCCCAGCCGGGGAAGGCGGCGTCGGCGGCCGCCACGGCGCGGTCGACGTCGGATGGCGTGCCGTGGGCGATCTCGGCGAAGGCCTCACCGGTGGCGGGGGCGGGCACCTGGTCGACGGCGCCGCCTGACGCATCGGTCCAGCTGCCGTCGATGAACATCTTGTGGTGAATGGTCATGATCACTCCTTGGTGGTGTTGGCGTAGGTGTGGGCCGGTGTCAGCGTTGACGTGCTCCGCCGGCTGCCATGCCGAGCAGGCTGCGGACTTCTTGTTTCGAGACGGGTTGGTGCGCAATGGACATATGGACCATCAGGCCCTCGACGACGACGTCGAGCAGCCGTGCGGTGGCGCGGTCGAAGTGCTCGGCAAGCGCGTCTTGAGCCCGTTCCATCCACTGCTGAGTCAGGCGCCTGGTCTCGGGTCTGCGCACGGCGTCCCCGTAGAGCTCGTAGGTCACGGCGAGTTCGTCGGGATGTGCGGCGAAATCGTCGGTGACGGCCGAGGCGATGCAGTCGATGATGTCCTTGCCGTCGGCGCAGGACGCCAGGCGTGCCTCGAAGCGGCTGGCCAGCTTGTCGACGTGGACCTCGAACGCCTGGTGGACGATGTCATCGAGGGTTCCGAAGTGGTAGGTGATCGACCCCAGCGGCACGTCCGCGGCAGTGGCGATGGCGCGGTGCGTGATTCCCGCGACGCCGTCTCTGGCCAGCACCTGCAGCGCCGAGGTCACGATGCGCTCCTTTCTGTCCGGGTCGTGGCGACGAACCCGTCGTGGCGTGGAAGGCATGCCCATCCCTTCGTTAAGAACATTTGTACGCATCGATAAGGACAAATGTACGTAACGGCGGGCGGCAATGCGCGGTGAATCGTGAATCGAAGGGAAGCTAGTGCGGCGCTGGCGCTGGATCGTCCCCGTCGCGCTCGTTGAGCGCCTGTCCGACCAGTGCGTACCTCGCCGGCGCGAATGCCCGCAGATATACCCCGTACAGGACGCCGGCCAGCAGCGCGAGGAAGACCAGCGACAGCATGAGCGCCGCCATCGCGCCGTGCACGCCGAGCAGGACGTCGAGGCTGTTCAGCGTCAGGACGAAGAAGGCGCCCAGCCCGATGATCGCGAGGATCGGGGCTATCACGGTGTTCCACGGCCGTTTGTCGACATCGGACTTGCGAAAGAAGGCGAAGATCGCAATGCCCGCGATGAACTGGGACAGGATGACCCCGATGGTGCCGATGCCCGTCGCCCAGGTGAACAGCGTGGCGAAGGGGTCCTGACCGAACAGCGCGAAGAAGGCGATGACGATGCCGACCGTCACGCTCTGGACGATCCCCGACACCCATGGCGTGCGGCGACTTGCCAATGTCCAGCCCAGCGGCCGCCACACCAGTCCTTGTCGGCCGAGTGAGAACTGGTAGCGCGAGACATTGTTGTGGAAGGTGATGATGGCGGCGAAGGTCGCCGACACGATCAGCGTCTGGAAGATCACCGAGATGTTGTGCCCGATGATGGCGTCGCTGGCCGCGAAGATGAAGTTCCCGCCGGTCTCGGTGGCCATGCCGACCACCTTGTCGATCCCCAGCGCGTTGATGATCAGCCAACCGGACACGGCGTAGAGGATGCCCATGAACGCGATGGACAGATAGGTCGCGCGGGGGATGGTGTGGGCGGGATTGCGCGCTTCCTCGCCGTAGATCGCCGATCCTTCGAAACCGATGAACGACGCGTGCGCGAACATCAGGGCGACGCCCAACGCCCCGCCGAGCACCACACTCGGCCGGAACGGCTCGAAGGAGAACTGGGATACCGGAACGGCGTCACCGAAAAGACTGAACGCGCTGAGGACGGTGATCATGGTGACTTCCAGTGTCATGAACACTCCCAGCACCTTCGCCCCGGAGTGCACACCCTGCACCCCCAGCGCCAGGCACAGCACCAACGCGCCGAAAGCATAGGCCCACCAGGGGATGTCGATCCCGAGAGCGGGATTGATCAACTCGGACGCGTAATAGCCGAAGCCACCGTAGAGGCCGGCCTGGATGGCGTTGTAGGCGAAGATCGCCAGGAACGCCGACCCCAGACCGGGAATCCGTCCGAGGCCGAGCGTCACGTAGGCGTAGAACGCCCCGGCATTGGTGACATGCCGGCTCATCGCGACGTAGCCGACGGCGAAGATCATCAGGACCACGGTGGCGATGACGAATGCGCCGGGCATCCCCACACCGTTGCCCGCACCGATGATGATCGGGTACAACGCCACCACGACGGTCAGCGGCGACGCCGCGGCGATGATGTAGAAGAAGATGCTCGGCACCCCGAGGCTGTTCTCGCGAAGGCCGTGGTTGCGTGGCCCGGTGGGCGGCGAGCCGCCGGGCGGACACGACGGTGACGTCGCTTTGGGTCGTCGGGGTGGTAAGGATGCGGTGACGTTCTCCATGGTCGTTCATCTCTCGGGTTTGGCGTGTGACGATACTGGTGACGAGCGCCGGTTCGCTCGACGACGAGGATCCGAACCGGTTTGGGGCGGTTCCCTCACCCCCTCATGTCGAGGGCAAGATCGACGAGTAGGTCCTCCTGGCCGCCGATCATCGACCTGCGGCCGGCTTCGACGAGAAGGTCGCGCACCTCGATGCCCACGTCGGGGGCGATCCGCTCGGCATGGAGCAGGAAACTCGAGTACACGCCGGCAAAACCCAGCGTCAGCGTCTCGCGATCGACCCGGATGGGCCGCCGCTGGAGGGGGCGCACGATATCGTCGGCGGCATCCATCAGCGCGTACAGGTCGCAACCGTGGCGCCAGCCGTTGAGTTCGGCGACCGCGATGAACGCCTCCAACGGGCAATTGCCGGCGCCCGCGCCGAGGCCGGTGAGCGAGGCGTCCACGCGATGTGCGCCGGCCTCGACCGCGACGAGCGAATTGGCCACTCCCAGCCCGAGGTTGTGGTGTGCGTGCACGCCGACCGATGTGGTCGGTGCCAGGATGTCGCGGTAGGCGCGTACCCGGTCCCGGATCCCGGTCATGGTCAGTCGGCCGGCGGAATCCGTGACGTAGACGCACTGCGCACCGGCGTCCTCCATGATCTTGGCCTGTGCGGCCAGCCGATCTGGCGGCGCGAGATGCGACATCATCAGAAACCCTGCGACGTCGAGGCCGAGATCGCGGGCCGTGCCGATGTGTTGAGCGGCGATGTCGGCCTCGGTGCAATGAGTGGCGATGCGCACCGAGGTCACCCCCAGATCGACAACCGCCCGCAGGTCGTCCAGCGTGCCGATACCGGGGATGAGAAGCGTTGTCGGCCGGGCATTCTGGACCACCTCGGCCACCGCGGCGATCCACGCCCCATCATCATGTGCGCCGGCTCCGTAGGTCAGGCTGCCACCCGCCAGACCATCGCCGTGCGCCACTTCGATGGCTGCCACCCCCGCCGAGTCGAGCGCACCCGCGATGCGCCTGACGTCGGCCAGGCCGAATGAATGGCCGACGGCGTGCATGCCGTCGCGCAGCGTGACGTCTTGGACGTACACCTGCGCCGTCATCGGCCGACCTCCGCCGCGGCACCGAGCATGCCTTCGGCGACCCGGACCGCGGCAGCGGTCATGATGTCGAGGTTGCCCGCGTAGGCGGGAAGGTAGTCGGCGGCGCCCTCCACTTCGAGGAACACCGTCACGTGCACCAGATCGGCATGCCGGCCCGCGGCGCCCGCCAGCCGCCGACGCGGATCGCGCTGGGGCACCGCGGATATCCGGATCTCCTGTGCCAAACGGTATCCCGGCACGTAACGTGCGACCTCGGCGACCGCCGCGGTGATCGCCTGCACGATCACCGCTTCGTCGGCCGCCGAAACCAGGGCGGCGACGGTGTCGCGCATCAGCATCGGCGGCTCGGCCGGATTGAGCACGATGATCGCCTTGCCGCGGGCGGCTCCGCCAACGGATTCGATGGCGCGGGCTGTGGTCGTGGTGAATTCGTCGATGTTGGCGCGGGTCCCCGGACCCGCCGACCGCGACGAGATCGAGGCGACGATCTCGGCGTAATGCACATCGGTCACCCCCGTCAACGCCGCGACCACGGGAATGGTGGCCTGCCCGCCACAGGTCACCATGTTGAGGTTCCGGTGCCCCGCCAGTCGCTGCATGTTGACCGCGGGTACGGCGAAGGGGCCGACCGCGGCGGGAGTGAGGTCGACGACGCGCTTGCCGGATCGCCGCAGCGCGGCATCGTTGGTGCGGTGGGCCTCGGCGCTGGTGGCGTCGAACACGATGTCGATCTCGTCGAACGCGTCGAGTGCCAGCAGCCCGTCGACGCCGTCGGCCGTGATCGCCACGTCCAACGCGGCGGCCCGTGCCAGACCGTCACTCGCGGAATCGATTCCGGCCATCGCCACCACATCGAGGTGTGCTGACCGGCGCAGCTTCATCATCAGATCGGTGCCGATGTTCCCGGACCCGATGATGGCGGCCTGATGACGTCTCGTCACGTCGTGCTCTCTTCCGTTCGGCTCCGGGTATCAGTTCGCCAGTGCGCGTGCTGCGCTGCGCGGACCGGGAGACACGATGACGTCGGCGGCGTTGGTCTGGACCAGCTCGTTGAGGATGGCGGCGTGCCGGACCTTGTGCCGGATGAGTTCCTCGTGGAACTCGGGTCGGACCCAGCCGTTGTACATGACCGCTTCCGATTCGCCGGGCTCGATCTTGAAGTAGACCGGTCCCGCGACGCGGGCGATGTCACCGGCTTCCCAGAGCCGGTTCATACCGCCGAAGGATTCGAAGGTCTCGGCCCAGACGTCGAGCGGGATGTCGACCGACCGTCGGATCGCGGCGAGCATCGGCCGACTCAGGTCACCGACGGGATTGACGCTGTCGGCACCGAGGTCCTGCAGGATCCTGATCGAGGCGGGGTTGGCGTGGCCGGCGTAGACGGAGATCTTGAACTTGGCGTCGGCGGGGAGGTGGCCGGCATCGCGCGCCTTGTTCAGGATGTCGAGAACGCCCTCGTCCCATACCAATACGCCCCGGATGCCCGTCGAGAAGATCCGGAGGTAGTCGTCGAGGAGGTATCGCACATTGTCGAGCCCGCGGACGCGACGCCCACCGGCCTGGCCCTCGGTGCTCAGCGCCTGCCGACCGAGGTCCCACCCGGTGCGCGGCCCCGGCACGGCGACCAGGTCGATGGAGCGCTCGGCCGACAGGGCGGCGACGTCGCGCAATTCGGCCGTCGTGAGCAAGGTGGTGCCGCCGCCGAAGGCGATGATCCGGTGGATGAACACATCCTGCTTGTCGGCCTCGTCCAGCATCGCCTCCAGCGTCGAAAGTCGTTCGACACCAGAGATTTCCAGTCGATACTTGCCGCCGTCGTCGAAGGATTTGGCGGACGGGGTGAGGCCGTAGTCGTCGGCCGTCAGAAGGCCTTGCGAGGCCAGGATGCTGGCTCCGTCGACCTTGGTGGCACGGCTGTCGGCTGCGGTGGGCATCGCGTCTCCTTCGAGGACTGGACTGCGCTGGGTCCGTCTTTCACTGAGTGATATAGATCTGCGCTGAATGAAATCTACGAGCTGGCTGCCCGTCTGTCAACAGAAGGCGAACGGCGGTCCCGGCCTTCACTGGAGGCTGGTAACCTTCACTGAGTGAAAACAGGAGCGACTGCGGAGAAGGCGTCCACCCTCATCGGCGTCGAGCGCACGGCCAGAATTCTCACGGCGGTGGCGGACTCCGATATCGGCAATCTGGCCGAAATCGCAAGGCGCACAGAGCTGAACGAGGCAACTGTGCTCAGGTATCTGAACAGCTTGGTCGCACTCGGCTACATCGAACGGTTCAATGCGAATCAGTACCGCTTGGGTTGGGAGATCTTCCGGCTCGGGCAGCGGGCGTTCTCCAACCAGGTGCCCTCCGATGCGGTGATACCCACCATGGAGCGACTGATGAACGAGTTCAACGAGACGGTGAACTTCGCCGCGCACAAGGACCGCAGTGTCGTCATCCTCGACGTCGTCGAGGGCAGAAGGGCGGTCACCAAGGTCAGTGATGTCGGGCAGACCGACCCCTGGCACGCCTCCGCACTGGGAAAGGCGCTGCTGGCCACGATGCCCGACAGCGTCTGGCGCGATATCGTCGCCTCGGCCGGCATGCCCGCGCTGACCGGTCACACGATCACGTCGATGAAGAAGATGGCAGCCGAGATCAACGAGATCCGCGAACGGGGCTTCGCGGTCGACCGAGAAGAGGCCGCCGAAGAGCTCACCTGTGTGGCTGCCGCCGTGCCCGCTCACGACGGCGGGCCCGCCCGCTATGCGCTGAGCATCAGCTTCCTGACCCACCGGCTTGATCCGGAGAACCTGGAACACGCCGGCGACCAGGTGATCGCCGGCGCGCGCGAGATCGCGGCCAAGCTCCAGTGACACACCGACTCGGGGACGCCGGCCGCTAGTCCAGTAGCGACTGCCCCAGATACGCACCGGGCGGTGCCCCTGGCAGGATCGCGAACGTCGCCGATCCGACGGTGGTGACCCACGTGTTCAGCGCGTCGGCGGCCGCCAGCCGGCGTTGCACCGGGATGAAGCTGGCACCCGGATCCCGCTGGTAGGCGGCGAACAACAGCCCGCTGTCGGTGGTGACACCGGCTGGCGGCGGGTCGTCGTAGTTGTACGGCCGCCGCAGCATCAACTCGTCGGCCGTGCGGTGCCGGGCCAGCGCGATGTGTGCGTTGGGCGGGATGACCGGGATGCCGCCGACCTGGGCGCGCAGATCCGGTTCGTCGGACTCCCGCTGCCCGGTCAACGGAGCGCCGCTGCCCAGCCGGCGTCCGACCGCGAATTCCTTGCTCTCCCGGTCGAGTTCGTCCCAGGTGTCCATCTCGGCCCTGATCCGGCGCAGCACCAGCACGGTACCGCCGGCGAACCACGGCTGTCCGGCGCCGTCGTCCCAGACGTGCCGGTCGAACTCCACCGCGGTACGCAGGTTCGCCGTCCCGTCCACCTGACCCATCAGATTGCGCATGGTGGACCCGGACCGATCGGCGCCCGCGGCGTGCCGGAATCCGCTCTGCCGCCACCGCGGCACCACCAGGCTGCGCACGTTCTTCAGCAGCACCCGGGCCGCATGTGCCAGCGCAATCGGGTCGTCGGCGCCCAGGTGGAGCAGCAGATCGCCACCACACCAGCGGGTTTCGAGTCGGTCGGTGCCGAATGCGGGCATCTCGTACACCGTGGCCGGCAGCCGATGCCCCAGCCCGGCCCTGGCGAACACCGTGGGGCCGAGCCCCACCGTGACGGTCAACCTGGCCGGATGCAGGGCCAGTTCGGGTTCGGTGTCGGCGAGTGCGGGCACCCCCTGGGTGAGCCGGGCGGCGTCGGCGCTCCACAGTCGCAGCACCGCGGCGAGCTGGCGGCGGTCGCCGCCCGGTTTCAGGTCGAGGGCGACGAACAACGCGTGTGCCTGCGGTGCGGTGGCCACCCCGGACTGGTGCGCGCCGTGAAAAGGTTCGACCTCGGTGCCGAAACCACGCTGCGGCGTTGCCGATTGAGCCGATCCGCTCTGGGTGAGCGCCGCGCCGGCGGCGAGCGCGGCGGCGCCCCCGGACAGGAGGCGCCGCCGATTCAACTCAGCCATGCGGTTGGTAATTCTCGTTGGCCCCGGCGAAATCGCGGATCTGTGCGGTGATGTCGAGGGCGGAGCCGTCCTCGAATGTCACCGTCACCGGGACGTCGGCGCCCGGCGTCAACGGTGCTGTGAGATCCATCAGCATCAGGTGATCACCCCCGGGCACCAGCTCGTGGGTCTCGCCCGGCGGTATCACGATGCCGCCCGCCTTGGGATGCATGGTCTTGGTTCCGCTCGCATCGGCGCTCACCTCGTGCACCTCCATCCGGCCGGCGACCGGCGAGGTCGCCGAGACGATCCTGGCCTCGTGGTGTCCGTTGTTGGCGAACGTGCCGAACACCGCGGCCATCCCGGTGTCGGCCGCACTGGCCCACTGATCCCGCACGGTCACCTCGGCCGCCATCGACTGTTCCCGCTGGGTGCCGGTGCAGCCCGTCGTCACCGTGATCAGCAGGGCCAGCACCAGCAGCACCGCCCGCCTACCCACGACGCTTCACCGCCCCGATGGTCGCGTCGGCGATCAGGAAGGCCGCCAACGGGATTCCGAACAGCGGCAGGAACCAGCCGACCGCCGCGGCGGTCACCACCAGCGCCACCAGCGCCGCCGGATGCAGCCTGCGCAGCGCACCCCGCACCGGTGCCCTGCCGACCGCCCACGTCGAGCCGCGGGTCGGGCGGCGCTGCCACCACATCCGATAGCCACCGACGATGACGGCCACCAGCGCCACCGCGACGCCGAGTAGTAGCAGCTGGTTGAGCAACCCGAACAGCAGACCCATGTGCGCGCGGATGCCCCAGTCGGCCAGCATGGCCACCACCGAATAGTCCCGCCAGTAGTCCAGGGTGCCGGTCACCGTGCCGGTGGCCGGATCGACGGTGGCGGCGTTGGTGGTCAGCCGGTAGGGCTTGTCCACCTCCGTGACGGCGAGCCCGGCGCCGGGTTCGGTGGGCAGGGCCACCTCGACCGGCAGCCGCACCCCAGCGCGGCCGGCCGCCCGCACTGCGGCGTCGTAGTCGATGGTCGCCGGGTCGGTGACGGTGGCCGCATAGACGGCCGAACTCAACACCGGCCGTTGCCAATCGAACGCGGCGCGGATATCGCTGACGTGCGCCCCGGCGTAGGTGGACCAGGTGATGCCGGTGGCGGACAGGAACAGCAGACCGGCCAACAGCCAGATCCCGGTGGCGCCGTGCCAGTTGAGGGTGCGGGCGCGGCCCGTGAGACCGCGGGCCACCGTCAGGATGCGCCCGCGCCGCAGCAGCCACAGGGTGAGCCCGCCGAGTGCCACCACCCACAGCCACGATGCCGCGATCTCGCTGTAGATCCGGCCCGGCTCACCGAGTTGGAGATGCCGGTGCAGGCCGTCGAGGAAGGTGCTGACGGGCAGATACCCCAACCAGGTCGGCTCGTCGCCGAGCACCCGCGCGGTGTACGGGTCGACGAAAACGGCGCGGCGGAACTCCGCGTCGAGGGCCGGATCGGCGAAGTAGACGCGGGTGGTTTCGCCCGCTTCGGCCGCGGGCCGCAGCCCGGTCATGCTCAGCTCCGGGTGGGCGGTCCTGGCGGCGGCGACCTGATCGGCCAGGGGTAGAGGTCGGCCGGACGGCTCGACATACAACAGGTCGCCGTAGGCGAAGCGTTCGATGGTCGGTGCCATCGCGTACAGCCCGCCGGTGACGGCGGCCACGACGATGAACGGGGCCACCAGGATGCCGGCGTAGAAGTGCAACCGCATCAACAGCGGCCGCCAGCTGCGTCGGGGCGGTGGCAGGTCGGTGGGTGCGGGGGTGGACGTTTTTTCGGGAAGGGTCATGAAACGTGCTCTCTGAATCGCTGCGAAAGAACTTGGGGGCGCGCGGGTATACGCGCACGACCGCAGCCCCTAGGGGGTCTGCGGTGATGTGAGAGGGCGAACCGCTAGGCGGTTGGAAGGATCCCGAACGGCGGCGCGCGCATCCCCAGCCCCGGGCGCAGCAGCACGGGGCGGATGACGACGGGCTCGGCCCACCGGGTCGGCGGCGAGGTCGGCCGCGGGCTGCGGACCGTGAACAGCCGCAGCCAGGTCAGCAGGGTGGCGCAGACGGTGTAGAGGTGTTCGACCACCGCGATGGACAGCCCGAGGAGCACCGCGGCACCGGTGTGTGCGGCGATCATGGCCGGCGTGAGGCCCATGCCGTAGCCGGCGTGGTGATGACCGCCGGTGACGGCCAGCGTGACGTGGCTGAGGAACTGCGCGGCGCACAGCGCCGCGAACACCGCGACCGCCCGGGTACGGCCGGTGCGCAGTTCCACGGCGCCGACGGCGGCTCCGGCCGTCGCGCACACCAGCAGCGCGGCGACCAGCGCGGCACCGTGCGGGAGCGCCCCGGCCGCGCCGGCGTGCGCCGAGGTGGCCAGCACGGCCGAACTCCCGCCGACCAGCCCGCCGCGCAACCAGTGCGCGCGAGCCTTCGGCGAGTTCACAGCCGGGACTTTACCGGGGCCACGCCGAGTTCGACGAAATGCCCGATCCTTCTCGCACTTCTCCGCCCGTTTGATCAAGTGGGTGGGAAGGGGGTCAGGCGAAGATGCCCGAGCCCCAGTACGCGGACGCGTCACCGTCTTTCAGGCCGGGCGGGCAGGCGAACACACCGGTGCCGTTGGTGAAGATGTACTCGTTGAGCGCGTCGGAGGACATCTTGGAGATGACCGGGACGAAATGCGTCCGCGGATTCCGGGTGAACGCGATGAAGAACAACCCGGCGTCCAGATGCCCGAAGCCGTCCGAGCCGTCGGTGAAGTTGTAACCGCGGCGCAGCAATTCGATGCCGTCGTTGTGGTCGGGATGGACCAGCCGGACGTGGGCATTGCGGTCGATCATCGGGTCGCCCTTGGCGTTCTTCAGGTCGAAGTCCAGCGGGGCGAACTCGTCGTCGTAGCCCAGGGGTGCGCCGGTGCCCTTGGTGCGGCCGATCACCCGCTCCTGCTCCATCAGCGTGGTGCGATCCCAGGCCTCGATCCGGTTGCGGATGCGCCGGGTCACCAGATAGGTGCCTCCGGTGTGCCAGTCCGGCCCGTCACCCTCGGCGACCCACACGTTGCGGTTCAGTTTGTCGGTGTCCTCGGCCTTGAGATTGTTGGTGCCGTCCTTGAACCCCAACATGTTTCGCGGGGTGGACTGATCCCGCGTGGTGGACGAGGTGCGGCCGAAACCCAGCTGCGAATAACGCACCGCCGCGGTACCGAATGCCACCCTGGCCAGGTTGCGCACCGCGTGTACCGCGACCTGGGGATCGTTGGCGCACGCCTGGATGCAGATGTCACCGCCGCACTTGGCCGGATCCAGGTTCTCGTTGGTGAACTTGGGCAGCGGGTTCAGGTCGGCGGGTTTCTTGTCCGCGATGCCGAACCGGTCCTTGCCGTCCTTGACGAAGAAGGTCGGGCCGAAGCCGATGGTCAGCGTCAGTTGCGAGGGCGGAAGGCCAAGGGCCTCACCGGTATCGGCGGGCGGGGCATACGGGTTCAGGCCGACGGCGCCGTCCTTGACGGCATCCTCGCCCTTGGTCATCCGCTCGGCCATGGCGGTCCACTCCTGCAGCATCGCCACCACGTCCTCGCGGTTGTCGGTGGTGACGTCGAAGGTGCAGAAGTGCATCCGGTCCTGGGCCTCTGTGATGATGCCGGCCTGCCGTTCACCGCGGAAGGGCACCGCGCCGTGCGGTTCCCAGCCCCGGTCCCTGGTGCTGGTGGCCGAGGCACGGCCGGCCAGCGCCCCCGCACCGGCCGCGCCGACCACCGCGGCGGTCACGCCCGCGGCGCCGAACAGCTTGCGCCGGGACAGCCCCGCCCGCCCGGGGGCGGAGGTGCTCTGCTCGGCCGGTTCTCCCGCGGGGTTACTGGGGTGCGATGACACCTTGCACCTGGCTCACCTCTTTGGACAGCGCGTCGATGGCGCGGGACAGCTCTTGGCGCTGCGGCTCGGTGACCGTGTCGTAGAGCACGAATCCGTCACCCTTGCGGTACTTCCCAAGCAGCGCTTCGACATTGGCGAACTGCTGGTCGACACGCTTGCCCAGATCCGGGTTGCGCTCGTCGAGGATGGGGCGCACCGAGGCCACCGCGGTCTGGCTGCCCTGCACGTTGGCGTTGAAGTCCCACAGGTCGGTGTGGCTGAAGATGTCCTCCTCGCCGCTGATCTTGCTGGCGCCGACCTCGTCGAGCAGACCCTGGGCGCCGCCGGCGATCTGGGTCGAGTCGATGGTCCAGTCCGGCGCCTTCACCCCGGCGTCCAGCTCCTTCACATCGGCCAGCAGTTGATCGGCCAGCGCGTTGGCGTCGGGCTGCAACCCGGTGACCCACAACTGCTTCTCCAGGGCGTGGAAACCCGTCCACTTCTGGCCCGGCTCCAGGTCGGCCTCGCGCAGGTCGATGCGCGGGTCCAGGTCGTCGGGGAACGACTCGGCGACCGGCTCGATCCGCTCGTAATAGGTGCGGGCGATCGGGAACTGGGCCTTGGCCGCGTTGACGTCCTTCTTCTTGATGGCGTCGACGAAGACCTGGGTGGCCGGGATCAACGCGTCGGTCTGGCTGTTGACGTAGCGCTTGTAGCTGTCGGCGGCTTCCTTGAACTTGCCCTGGGTGTCGACCTGGACGGTGTCACCGGAGACCTTGAAGTCACCCCGGATGCCGTCGCCGATCATGCCCGGCTTGCACGCGGTCTGATAGGTGCCCGGTTCGGCCAGCTGCACGATCAGCTTGCGCTGCAGGCCGGGGGAGATGTTCTCCACCTCGCCCATCACCCGCTCGCCCTCGCCGTAGACGTAGAACTCGGTGACCTTGGTGCCGTTGTTGGTGATGTTGAACGTGACGGGACCGGTCTTGCCCTCGGTGCCCGACAGTTCGCACTTGTCGTCGGAGGCCGTCACGGTGATTGTCGCGTCGCCGGCGGCGCCGGCCTTGGACGGATCGCTGGAGCTGGCGGTCTCCTTGGCGGTGCAGCCCGCCACGAAGAGGCCCGTCAGACCGGCCAGCATCGCGGCGGTCAGAGCGGTGCGATTGTTCACGTGGGCGACCTTTCAGTGCTTTTCTGCGGTGGTGGACGGTTCCGGATCCGGGACCGTGTCAGACGAGGAGCCGTCGGGCTCGGGTGCGTCGGCCCGGGTGGCCGGCGCCCCGGTCGGCCGCAGGAACACGGCGAGCACGATGGCCAGATACGCCAGCCACGCACCGAACTGCAGCACGGTGGGGGTGGGCGTGACGTTGAAGACGCCCTGGATGACCTGGCCGTACCAGGACGACCAGTTGAACCAGGAGCTGATGTCGAAGGCCTTGTTGGCCAGGCCGGGCAACCAGCCGACGGTCTGCAGCGCACCGACCCCGTAGGACAGGATCCCCGCGGCGACGAGGATGAGGAACACGGCCGTGTACTTGAAGAAACTGGCCAGGTTGATGCGAACCGCCCCGGCGTACATGGCGTAGGCGATGGCGATGGCGATGAGCACCCCGACCACCAGGCCGACCAGCGGCCACAGCGTTTCGGCCTCGGCGAAGCCCACCATGAACAACGCGGTCTCGACACCTTCGCGGCCGACCGCCAGGAAGGCCAGGGCGGTGACGGCCAATCCGCCGGTCTCCAGGGCCCGGGCCATGCCGGTGCGCAACTCGCCCGACATGGTCGCGGCCGCCGATTTCATCCAGAGCACCATGGTGGTGACGATGACGACGGCGACCAGGGACGCGACTCCGGCGATGGCCTCGGCGCCCAGCCCGGACACCGTGTAGGCGCTGAATTGGATGGTGAGGAACACCCCGATGGTCATCGCGACGGCCCCGGCGACGCCGAGCCACACCCATTTGAGGGCGTCGCGGCGGCCGGATTTGACCAGGAACGCCACCAGGATCGAGACGACGATGCTGGTTTCCAGGCCTTCGCGCAGACCTATGAGCCCGCTGCCGAAAAGCTGTGAGGTCAGATTGGGAGCGGCGGCCAACAGCGTGGCCGGATGTCCCGCCAGAGCCGTCATGGTGTTGTCCTCGCTACCCGGTGCTTACCCAGCTTTGCCTTGCCAAAGATAGGTGTGGCGTACCTTATCAGGGGCGCTCGGCGCAAGGGGGCGGCCGCCAGGTGGCCGTGTGACTGAGCGGGATCACAGTCGGCGCATGGGACGATGGCAGCAAGCAGAGCGGTTTGAGGAGTCCGGTGTCGCCAGTGCGTTGGCTGCGGGCTGTCGTGGTGATCGGCGCGACGGCCCTGTTGATGGCCTCGAGCTGTTCCTGGCAGACCGGCATCCCGATTCCCGACGGCGTTCCGCCACCGGCCGGCGACCCGGTGCCGTCCGTCGACACCCACGCCAAAGGCCGGCCCGCCGACGCGCTGCACGCCTGGGCCGCCGAACGCGCACCCGCTCTGGGCATCCCGGTGACCGCCCTGGAGGCGTACGCCTATGCCGCGCGGGTCGCCCAGGTGGAGAACCCCCGATGCAACCTTGCCTGGACCACCCTGGCCGGTATCGGCATGGTCGAAAGCCACCACGGCACCTACCGCGGGGCCGTCGTCGCACCCAACGGTGACGTGCGGCCGCCGATCCGCGGCGTACAGCTGGACGGGACCATGGGCAACATGAAGATCCCGGACACCGACGAGGGCAAGCTCGACGGCGACGCCACCATGGACCGGGCGATGGGACCCATGCAGTTCATCCCCGAGACCTGGCGGCTGTACGGGGTGGATGCCAACAACGACGGGGTGGTCAGCCCCGACAACATCGACGACGCCGCGCTGTCGGCGGCCGGGTACCTGTGCTGGCGCGGAAAAGACCTGTCCAAGCCACGCGGCTGGATGGACGCGCTGCGGGCCTACAACCTTTCCGACCAGTACGCCCGCACGGTGCGGGACTGGGCGACGGCGTATGCCGCCGGGCATCCACTCTGAAGACGCCGTCGGCGACCCCACCCTTTAGGCTCTTGGTCGAGCGCATGACCCGTCAGGCCCGTCATAACTAGGAGGACCCGTGCCCATCATCGAACAGGTCGGAGCCCGCGAGATCCTCGATTCGCGCGGTAACCCCACCGTCGAGGTCGAGATTGCCCTGATCGATGGCACCATCTCCCGCGCCGCGGTGCCCTCGGGCGCGTCCACCGGCGAGCACGAGGCGGTCGAGTTGCGCGACGGCGGCGCCCGCTACGGCGGCAAGGGTGTCGAGAAGGCGGTCGAGGCCGTGCTCGACGAGATCGCCCCGGCCGTCATCGGGCTGAGCGCCGACGACCAGCGCCTGGTCGACCAGGCCCTGCTGGACCTGGACGGCACGCCGGACAAGTCGCGCCTCGGTGCCAACGCCATCCTGGGTGTCTCGCTGGCCGTGGCCAAGGGTGCCGCCGAGGCCGCCGGGCTGCCGCTGTTCCGCTACCTCGGCGGGCCGAACGCACACGTGCTGCCGGTGCCGATGATGAACATCCTCAACGGCGGTGCGCACGCCGACACCGGGGTGGACGTGCAGGAGTTCATGGTGGCGCCGATCGGTGCCCCGAACTTCAAGGAATCGCTGCGCTGGGGTGCCGAGGTGTACCACTCGCTGAAGTCGGTGCTCAAGAAGCAGGGCCTGGCCACCGGGCTGGGCGACGAGGGCGGGTTCGCCCCGGACGTGGCCGGCACCAAGGCGGCGCTGGACCTGATCTCGTCGGCCATCGAGGCGACCGGTTTCAAGCTGGGCACCGATGTGGCGCTGGCGCTGGACGTGGCCGCCACCGAGTTCTACACCGACGGAACGGGTTACGCGTTCGAGAAGGAGACCCGCACGGCCGAGCAGATGGCCGAGTTCTACGCCGGTCTGCTGGACGCCTACCCGCTGGTGTCCATCGAGGATCCGCTGTCCGAGGACGACTGGGACGGCTGGGTGGCGTTGACCGCCGCGATCGGTGACCGCGTCCAGCTGGTCGGTGACGACCTGTTCGTCACCAACCCCGAGCGCCTGGAAGAGGGCATCGAGAAGGGTGCGGGCAACGCGCTGCTGGTCAAGGTGAACCAGATCGGCACCCTGACCGAGACGCTGGACGCCGTCACCCTGGCGCACAACAGCGGTTACCGCACCATGATGAGCCACCGCTCCGGGGAGACCGAGGACACCACCATCGCCGACCTCGCGGTCGCGGTGGGCAGCGGTCAGATCAAGACCGGAGCCCCGGCCCGCAGTGAGCGCGTCGCCAAGTACAACCAGTTGCTGCGCATCGAGGAAACCCTCGGCGACGCCGCGCGGTACGCCGGTGACCTGGCGTTCCCGCGGTTCTCGCCGGCGAGCCAGTAACTTCGCTCGTATGCCCGACGCGAAACGGCCCGACCAGCGGCGGCGAGGCCCGGCCCCCAGGCCGGGCAAGCCGGGTGCCGCCCGGTCGCGTGCGGTTCCGCGTCGGATCGAGCCGCGGCCGGCCGAGGCGGGACAGGACGGCGCCGAGTCCGTCGAACCGGTCGCGGAGAGCGTCGCCGAGTCGATCCGCAAGGCGGCCGCCGAATCGCTGGACACGCAGTCCGAGCAGCGGTTCGGGTCGGCCGCCCGGCGGGCGGCGATCCTGGCCGTGGTGGTGTGTGTGCTGACGCTGACCATCGCCGGGCCGGTGCGCACCTATTTCGCGCAGCGCGCCGAGATGAATCAGCTCAAAGCCGCCGAGACCCAATTACGTTCGCAGATCGAAGATCTTGAGCAGCAGAAGGTGAAACTTGCCGATCCGGTGTTCATCGCCGCGCAGGCGCGGGAGCGGCTGGGCTTCGTCATGCCCGGCGACATCCCGTACCAGGTGCAGCTGCCCCCGTCGGCGGTCCAGCCCGTCGCGCCGGGCACCGAGGGCACGCCGGTGAAGTCCAACGATCCTTGGTACACCGCGTTGTGGCACACCATTGCCGATGCGCCGCATGGTCTTTCGCCGGTCATGACACCCGCGCCGGACGCGCCGCCCGGCCCGGATGCCCCGCCGCCCGGACCCCCGCCCGCCGGTGGTTGAGCCAGCGGACCTGGACGCCGTCGCCCAGCAGCTCGGGCGCGAGCCGCGCGGTGTCCTGGAGATCGCCTATCGCTGCCCCAATGGGGAACCCGGCGTGGTCAAGACCGCGCCGCGACTGCCCGACGGCACTCCGTTCCCGACGCTGTACTACCTGACCCATCCCGCCCTGACCGCGGCCGCCAGCCGGCTGGAATCCTCGGGGCTGATGCGGGAGATGACCGAACGGCTGGCCGCCGACCCCGAGCTGGCCGCCGGTTATCGGCGTGCGCACGAGTCGTATCTGGCCGAACGCGATGCCATCGAATCGCTGGGCACCACGTTCTCCGGCGGCGGCATGCCGGACCGGGTGAAATGCCTGCACGTGGTGATGGCCCACGCGTTGGCCAAGGGGCCCGGCGTGAACCCGTTCGGTGACGAAGCACTCGCCCTGCTGGCCGTCGAACCGGCGATGGCCGGCATCCTGGACCCGGAGGTGTGGACGTGAGAGTGGGCGCCATCGACTGCGGTACCAACTCCATCCGGCTGCTCGTCGCCGACGCCGTACCGGGTGGGCTGCGCGATGTGCACCGCGAGATGCGCATCGTGCGCCTCGGTGAGGGTGTCGACGCGACCGGCGAGTTCGCCCCGGCCGCCTTGGCCCGCACCGAAGCCGCGCTGTCGGACTACGTGAAAACCATGCGCGCGCACGGTGTCGAGCGGGTGCGGATGGTCGCCACCTCGGCCGCCCGCGATGCCGCCAACCGGGACGAGTTCTTCGCGATGACGGCCCGGCTGCTGGGCGAGGTGGTGCCGGGCACGGTGGCCGAGGTGATCACCGGCACCCAGGAGGCGGAGCTGTCCTTTCGCGGAGCGGTCGGCGAACTCGACCCTGCCGCAGGGCCTTTCGTCGTGGTCGACCTCGGCGGCGGCTCCACGGAACTGGTGCTCGGCGAGTCCGGGGTGACCGCCAGCTATTCGGCGGATATCGGCTGTGTGCGCATCAAAGAGCGGTTCCTGCAGACGGATCCGCCCACCGCCGCCGAGATCGGGGAGGCGCGCGCCCTGGTGCGCGAACGGCTGGACGACGCGCTGCGGGCGGTTCCGGTCGCCCACGCCAAGACCTGGGTCGGGGTGGCCGGGACGTTCACCACGCTGGCGGCGCTCGCGCACGGCCTGCAGGTGTACGACCCGCAGCTGATCCACCTGTCGCGCACCGGTTTCGGCGATCTGCTGGCGATGTGCGACACCCTGATCCGGATGAGCGCGGCCGACCGCGCCGCGCTGGGGCCGATGCACGAGGGCCGGGCCGATGTCATCGGCGGCGGGGCGATCATCGTCGAGGAGCTGGCCGCGGTCCTGGGTGAGCTGGCCGGCATCGACGAACTCGTCGTCAGTGAGCACGACATCCTGGACGGCATCGCGCTGTCCATCGCTTAGTTTGGTGGGGTGACTGCCAAGGAGGTTCCTGCGTGAGTACGCCCGGGTCATGGGACGGTGGTGGGCCCCCGCCGGTGATTCCGCGGCCGGCGCCCCCGCGGCGCGGCGCGAATATCGGCATCATCGTCGGCGCGGTGGCGGCCGTGGCCGCGGTCGGCGCCGGAGCCGCCTTCCTGCTGCTGCGGTCCTTGGGGGACTCCGGGACGCCGGCGGCGCCCACGCCGCCCAGCACATCGTCGTCGGCGCCGTCGGGCACCAGTGCGCAGCCCAGCGACCCCACGTCCCGGCTGATGCGTGCGCTCCCGGCGGGTTACCCGGCCGGTGCGTGCAAGCCGGTGGTGCGGCTGGAGGGGGCGATGGCGACCGTGGCCTGCACCGCCAATACCGATCAGGGTGGTCCGGTGTCGGCGACCTACTCGCTACTGGTCGATTCGGCCGCGCTGCAGAAGGCCGTCGACGAATTCGTGAACACCTCGACGGTGGTGGACTGCCCCGGCCGGATCCAGTCGCCGGGGCCGTGGCGGCACAACGCGTCGCCGCAGGAGGTCAGCGGCACGCTGGTGTGCGGTATCCAGGGCGACAACCCTGCGGTCGCGTGGACCGATATCGACAAGCAGTTGTTCAGCGTGGTGCAGGGCCGCCCAGGTGGTCCGACGCTGGACCACCTGTACGCCTGGTGGACGTCGCACTCCTGAGCGACCCTGCTGCTGTAGGGCTGCGGTTAGGGCTCTAGCCGGCCGGCGGGGCCACCACGACGGTCGTGGTCGGCGCCGCACCCGCGGGCAGCGGCGTTCCCGCGCTGCCGCCCGGTGCCGGAACCGCCTCGGCCGGAGCGCCCTCGGCCGGAGCCGGGACCGCGGCGACGCCGGCTTCGGCAGCTGCGGCCGGCGCGGGCTGGGTGCCGGCCGGGACCAGTGCGGGAGCTTCCTCACCGGCGGGCAGCGGGGTGCCGGCGCTGCCGCCCGGGACCGCCGCGGGCACGGCATCGGCGGGCAGCGGCGTGCCCGCACTACCGGCGGGTGCCGGGCTGGTGGGCGCCGGGCTGGTGCTGGCGGCCGGCGACGTGGTCGGGGCCGCGCTGGTGGTGGGTGCGCCGCTGGTGGTGGGGGCTGCCGAGGTCGACGTGGTGGGGCTGGTCGACGTCGTGGCGGCCGGCGCCTGCCAGGACCGCGGCGCCGAACCGGTGGCGGGGCTCTGCACCGGTGCCGGCTTGAGCCAGACGATCAGGTCCTGATCGGCGTTGGCGTACACCACGCTGTCGGGGGCTTCGCCGGTGACGTCGAAATAGACCTTGCCCGTGGTCTTTTCGCCTTGCTGCAGGGTGGACGGGTTGACGCCCTGCGGTGTGGCGACGCCGAACAGCGCGCGGTAGGTGTCGCCGTTGCGGGCGCGCGCGTTGAGATTCGAGACGATGGGGGTGACGCTGCCCTGCAACGCCTCATCGGTCGCGGTGGCTTCCCACAGCGTGCCGTGCGGCTGGTAGGGGATGGTGTCGGTGCTGACCTTGAGCCCGGTGACCGTCCAGCCCTGGACGACATCGCCGTTGGTCAGCTTGGCCTGGCTGCCCAGCTGGGAGGTGGTGGTCTCGTTGTCGGCGGTCGCGATGGGTGCACTGAAAGCAGCGAATGCCCCCGCGGCGGCAATGGCCGCCGATGCAAACCCCGCTGTGATGGTCGTGAACTTCACCGTGTTCCACTCCTGAGTTCGTCGCGGCTCCCCCCGTGGGACCGCACTGTGAGCGAAATTAGCAGGCGCTGAAGGCGCGTGGAACGGGCGCCCGAAATCAGCGGGAGGGAAATGTCGAGCTCACGCACCGGTTTTGGCGAGCGGCCGGTGGTGTAGCAAACGATGTCAATCGAGTGTCGAGGCGGCGGTCGACCGGTAATCACCGCTTTCGGCATGTCCGGCAAACCACAACGGTGCCTTCGCCGGTCAGTCGACCGGTGAAGGCACCGTTGTCGGAATCAGCGCCGGATATTGCAGTTCGGGGGATTACCGCAGTGGTGGCCACCATCGCAGGCATTGCAATGACAGTTGCATCCGGATCCGGCGCGGGTGGTGACGGGCTCGACCATTGCTGCTCAACTCCTCGGTGTCCGATGACGGACTCGGTGGAACATCAACATATGACAACATCACCATAGTTCGCCTCGGCGTGAAAATAAAGGTTCCGAGCAGCGAATTGCCTTGTCGGGCGGGGTTTTGGAGGAGAAGGCCGGAGGCCGGATCCGACCGTTGAATGTGCAGGAGAAGGCCGGAGGCCGGATCCGACCGTCGAATGTGGAGGAGTAGGCCGGAGGCCGGATCCGACCGTTGAATGTGGGGACCGCTGGATCAAATCCCTTACGCGGTGTCGCGGGCGCCGAGCCGAAGGTGCTCGATGTGGTACACGGCCTCGTCGAGCAACTGGGCGACGTGGTCGTCATAGAGGCGATAGACGATATTGCGGCCGGACCGGTCACCGGCGACCAGGCCGAGGGTGCGCAGCAGGCGCAACTGGTTGGACACCGCGGGCTGCTCCATCCCGACGGCGGCCGACAGATCGGTCACGGTGCACGGCGACTGGCGCAGCCGGGTGAGGATGAGCAGCCGATTCGGCGAGGCCAGCGCCTGCAGCGTTTCGGCGACCTTCACCGCCGATGCCGCGTCGAGCGACGCCGCGGGCGCGGTGCGCCCTTCGACCCCGTGTCCCATGCGTCCATTCAAGCACGGTCAGTGCAGATAACTTGACACATTTAAAACTGTACATGTTTAGATGTATGTGTGATGACGGCGACGATGACGACTTCGGCTGCCCCCGCGGTGGCACGGCGATCGACGATGTGGACGCTGCCTTCGGTGCGGTGGGCGACGCTGGCGCTGGCTCTGTTCCTCGCCGGCGCGGCCGCCCAGCTGCTCGGCGCTCCCGAATTCGTCTGGTGGACCGCCTATTTGGCATGCTATGCGGCCGGCGGCTGGATTCCGGCCCGGGACGGCCTGTTGGAGCTGGTGCAGCGCCGCCTGGATGTGGACCTGCTGATGATCGCGGCGGCCATCGGCGCCGCCGCGATCGGGCAGGTGTTCGACGGGGCGCTGTTGATCGTCATCTTCGCGACCTCCGGGGCACTGGAGGATCTGGCCACCCGCCGCACCGAGGACTCGGTGCGCGCGCTGCTGGATCTGGCCCCGGAGCGGGCGGTGCGCCTGGACGAGCGCGGCGCCGAAGAGGTCGTCGCCGCCGCGGACCTGGCCGTCGGGGACGTCGTGCTGGTGCGTCCGGGCGAGCGGATCCCCGCCGACGCGACGGTGGTCGACGGCGCCTCCGATGTCGATCAGTCCTCGATCACCGGGGAACCGGTGCCGGTACCCAAGGCTGCCGGCGACGAGGTGTTCGCCGGCACCCTCAACGGAGCCGGCGCCTTGCGGGCCAAGGTGATTCGCGATCCCGCCGACAGTGTGGTGGCCCGGATCGTCGCGCTGGTCGCCGAGGCGTCGGCCACCAAGGCGAAAACGCAGCTGTTCATCGAGAAGGTCGAGCAGCGTTACTCGGTGATCGTCGTGGTGGCCACGCTGGCCCTGTTCACCCTGCCGCTGCTGTTTGGGGAAGACCTGCGCGGCGCGCTGCTGCGGGCCATGACCTTCATGATCGTGGCGTCACCGTGCGCGGTGGTGCTGGCCACCATGCCGCCGCTGTTGTCCGCGATCGCCAATGCCGGCCGGCACGGCGTGCTGGTGAAATCCGCCGTGGCCATGGAGCATCTGGCCGACGTCGAGGTGGTCGCCTTCGACAAGACCGGCACGCTGACGTCGGGCCGGCCGGAACTGACCGCCGTCGAGGCCGCCGACGGCTTCGACCGCACGCGGGTGCTGCGGTTGGCCGCCGCGGCCGAGCAGTACAGCGAGCATCCCCTCGGGCGGGCGGTGACCGCCGCCGCCAGGGCGCAGGGCATCGCCGTTCCCCCGGCCACGGACTTCCTGGCCATCCCGGGCCGCGGCGTGCGCGCCACCGTCGGCGCGGCGCTGGTGCAGGTGCTCACCCCCGCGGCGGTCGCCGAGGACCTGCCGTCGGTGCGGCGATTCGAGGAGCAGGGTGCCACCGCGGTGGTCGTGGTTGTCGACGGCGCGGTGGCCGGGGTGCTGGCCCTGTCCGACACCGTACGTCCGGGTGCGGCCGGGGCCGTGGCTGCGCTGCGCGAGCTGACCGGCCGGCCCCCGGTGCTGCTGACCGGTGACAACGACCGTGCCGCAACGCGGCTGGCCACCCAGGTCGGCATCGAACGGGTGCATGCCGGCCTGTTGCCGGAGCACAAGGTCGACATGGTCCGGGCGCTGCCCGGGCGGGTGCTGGTGGTCGGTGACGGCGTCAACGACGCCCCGGCGATGGCCGCGGCGCACGCGTCGATCGCGATGGGCCGGCACGGGGCCGATCTCACCCTGCAGACCGCGGACGTGGTCACCGTCGCCGACGACCTGAGCACCATTCCGGCCGTGGTGGCCCTGGCCCGGCGGGCTCGGCGGATGGTGGTGGCCAACCTGGCCATCGCCGCGTCGTTCATCACCGTGCTGGTGATCTGGGATCTGTTCTGGTACCTGCCTTTACCACTCGGTGTGGCCGGGCACGAGGGGTCGACCATCCTGGTGGCGCTCAACGGGCTGCGGCTGCTGCGGGAACGGGCCTGGCGGGCCTAATTCCGCAGGATCGGTTTCAGGGTGTCGAGCACGGCCGGGTCCTCGATGGTGGACGGCACCGGCTCGTCCCGGCCATCGGCGATGCCGCGCATGGTCTTTCGCAGGATCTTGCCCGATCGGGTCTTCGGTAGTGCGGGCACCACGTCGACGAGTTTGAAACTGGCCACCGCCCCGATGTTGTCGCGCACCGCCTCGATGAGCTGCTCGGCAAGGCCGTCGGCCGTGGCGCCGGATTTCAACACCACCAGTCCGCGCGGCACCTGACCCTTGACCTCGTCGGCCACCCCGATCACCGCGCATTCGGCGACGGCGGGATGGGCGGCCAGCACGGCCTCGATCGACCCGGTGGACAACCGGTGCCCGGCCACGTTGATCACGTCGTCGGTGCGGCCCACCACGAACAGGTAGCCGTCGGAGTCGATATGCCCGCCGTCGCCGGTCAGGTAGTAGCCGGGAAACGCCGACAGGTAGGACGAGACGTACCGGGCGTCGTCACCCCACAGGGTCGGCAACGTGCCGGGCGGCAGGGGCAACCGCACGCAGATCGAACCTTCCTCGCCCGCATCGCATTCGGTGTTGTCCGGGCGCAGCACCCGCACGTCGTAGCCGGGCATCGGCACCGTCGCCGATCCGGGTTTGATCGGCAGCGGCTGCACGCCCATCGGGTCGGCGGCGATCGCCCAGCCGGTCTCGGTCTGCCACCAGTGGTCGACGACGGGGATGCCCAGTTTCTCGGTGGCCCAGGCGAAGGTGGCCGGGTCCAGCCGCTCACCGGCCTGGAACAGGTACCGCAGGCTGGACACATCGTGGTCGGCGAGCAGCCGCCCCTCCGGGTCTTCCTTTTTGATGGCCCGGATGGCCGTCGGCGCGGTGAACAACACCTTCACCCCGTGCTCGGCGACCACCCGCCAGAACGCCCCGGCATCCGGGGTGCCGACCGGCTTGCCCTCGTAGAGCACCGTGGTGGCACCCAGCAGCAGAGGCGCGTACACGATGTAGGAATGCCCGACCACCCAGCCGACGTCCGAGGCCGCCCAGTACACGTCGCCGGGTCGGGTGTCATAGATGTGCCCCATCGACCACAGCAGGGCCACCGCGTGCCCGCCGTTGTCACGGACGATGCCCTTGGGTTTTCCGGTGGTGCCCGAGGTGTAGAGCACGTACAGCGGATCGGTGGCCGCGACGGGCACCGGGTCGACCGGCTCGGCGCCGGCCAGCGCGTCGGCCCAGTCCACATCGCGCCCCTCGACCAACGTGCACGGTGCCTGATCGCGTTGCAGGATGACGCACTTGGGGGTGTCGTGCTCGGCCATCTCCAGCGCCGCGTCGAGCATCGGTTTGTATTCGACGATGCGGGTGGGTTCGACGCCGCAGGAAGCCGAGACCACGACGGCGGGCCGGGCGTCGTCGATGCGGGTGGCCAGTTCGTGCGCGGCGAACCCGCCGAACACCACCGAATGCACCGCACCGAGCCGCGCGCACGCCAGCATGGCGATGACGGCCTCGGGCACCATCGGCATGTAGATGACCACGCGGTCACCCTTGCCGACCCCCAGCCCGCGCAGCACGCCGGCGAATCGGGCTGTGGCGTCGTGCAATTGGCGGTAGGTGTAGGTGCGTTTGGTCGCGGTGACGGGGGAGTCGTAGATCAGGGCGGGCTGATCGCCCCGGTCGGCCAGGTGCCGGTCCAGGGCGTTGGCGCAGGTGTTGAGCTCCCCGTCGGGGAACCAGCGGTAGAACGGCGGGTTGCTGTCGTCGAGCACCTGGCTCGGCTCACGGGTCCAGGTGACCGCCTTGGCGGCGTCGGCCCAGAACGCGGCCGGGTCGGCGATGCTGGTCTCGAACAGTTCGCGATAACCGGACATACCGCAGAACCGTAGCTGTACAGCACCTGTGAGGGTGGGGAATCAGCTCAGGCGCGGAACCACCTCGTCGAGGCGGCCGGCTTAGTCGGCGAAGCTCGGTTGCGGCAGATCCGGCCAGCGCGCCGGGCGGGCACCCTCGATCGCCTTCTCGGTGTACACCCGGAAGCCGAGCTCGGGCTTGTAGCCGTGGATCTCGGGGGTGTCCAGTTCGCGCAGGAAGGTCAGGATCTCCTGGCTGAACACCTGCCCCGGTACCAGCACCGGGAAGCCGGGCGGGTAGGGCGTCACGAAGGTCGCCGACACCACCTGCACGCCGGCGTCGATCTTGTCGAAGATCTCGTCGGTGCCCAGGTACTCGCAGTTGGTGTCGTCGTAGGACAGGTAAAAGGCGCGCCGCACATCGCCTTCGGGGGTGTCGTTCCCGTTCCGGAAAACGGGGTGGAAACCGCTGAAGTTCGGCAGCGGCGCCGAGTTCGTCGTCAGCCGGCGCACCGTCTGCTCGAACCGGGCCCGTTCGCTCAGGCCCATCTCGGAGATCGACTCCTCCAGTTCGGCGGCGATCTTGACCAGCACCTCCACCAGGTAGGCCACCGAGCTGCGGGTGGTGCCGATATTCGTCATGAACAGCACCGTGTTGCGCGAGGTCTTGTTGATCTGCACACCGTGCCGGTCCATCAGCTGGTCACGTTTGAATTCGTCGCCGTCGTAACCGGTGCGCCCGATCGACAGCGTGATGCGGGACGGGTCCAGCACGAACTCATCCGTATCCCACACCGCCATCATGTTTTTCAGGCCGGATCGCAGCGGCTGGGCGATGCCCGACGGCCGGAACTGCGCCGGGATCAGGTCCGCGGTGCGCAGGCACGACATGTACTTGCTCAGCAGCGGGTGATTGTCGATCGCGTCGCGCAGCTGCATCGCGTTCTCGATCTGGCGTTGCACCAGCTCGACCCCTTCCAGGGCCACCTGGCGCCGGCCCAGATCCAGCGAGGCCAGGATCTGGTAGTTCGGCGAGGTCGAGGTGTGCGCCATGTAGGCCTCGTGGAACGCCTCGGACACCTTCTGCTCGAAGTCCTGGTCGAACACGTGGATCATCGAGCCCTGCCGCAGCGAAGTGAGCGTCTTGTGGGTGGACTGGGTGGCGTACACCCGGACCCGCGCCTCGGCCGGGTCGGGCCGCAGCCGGCGGTTGAGCATGTCCTCGTCGGACAGCGGCCCTTCTTCGGTGAGCTGGGCGGTGTAGGACGCGCGGTAGTCGGGGTCGGCGAGCTTGTCGCGCAGGCTGCGCGCGGACGCCATGGCGGTGCGTTTGCGGTATACCGGGTGGAAGCGGGCGAAGGCGAACCAGGCTTCGTCCCAGAGGAACACCAGATCCGGTTTGATGGCCAGGCATTCCTCCATGACCCGTTCGGTGTCGTAGACGATGCCGTCGAAGGTGCAGTTGGTCAGGGAGATCATCTTGACCCGGTCGAGTTTGCCGGCGGCCTTGAGCGCCAACAGTTTCGACTTGATTTCGCGCAGCGGCACCGCGCCGTACATGGTGTAGTCCGGCAGCGGGTAGGCCTCCAGGTAGATGACGTTGGCCCCGGCCAGCATCATGCCGTAGTGGTGGCTCTGGTGGCAGTTGCGGTCCAGCAGCACGATATCGCCGGGCGCGACCAGGGATTGGGTGACGATCTTGTTGGCCGTCGAGGTGCCGTTGGTGACGAAGTAGGTGTGCCGTGACCCGTACGCCTCGGCCGCCAGCTGCTGCGCCTCGCGCAGCGGTCCGGTCGGTTCCAGCAGCGAGTCCAGGCCACCGCAGGTCGCCGACGTCTCGGCCATGAACACGTCCAGCCCGTAGAAGCCGACCATGTCTTTGATCCAGTGCGAGTTGACAATCGACTTGCCCTGGCTGATCGGCAGAGCGTGGAACACCCCGGTGGGCCGGTGACTGTACTGCTTGAGTGCACTGAAGAACGGCGTCCGGTACCGGGCAGCCACGCCCTGCAGGATCGACAGGTGCAGCTCGAGCACACCCTCGCGGGCGTGGAACACCCGGCGGAACGACTGTCCGAGCCGGCCGGCGATGTCTTCCACCTCGATTTCGGTCATCAGGTACAGGTCGAGTTCGGGACGCAGGTCCCGCAGCGAGGTGGCCAGGATCGCGGCCCGCTCGTCGGGTGACTTGTGGTCGTCGAGGTCGTGGGACAGCTTGTGGTCGATGAACTCCGACAGGGTAGTCAGGTCGCGGGACGACTGATGACTGAACCGGCGGCGGATCACCACGGCCTGCAGGTTGACGTTGAGGCGGGCAGCGATCAGCGCCTCGTCACCGCTGCCGACCACCACCAGTTCGTAGACGAACTCGTCGTCGGGGCGGCGCCAGCTGCGAACTTCCTTGCGCAGGGCCCGTTCCTGGGCCTCGGTCATCTTCTCGACCACCAGCACCTCGAAATAGAGCTGCTCGCGTTTGTTGACGGGCTGGCTCTCCAGGGTGCGTGGGTCGGCCGGGAACATGTCGGCGGTGTCGTCCAGCCCGGCGGTGTCCACCTCGCCGGTGCGGTAGGACTCGGTGGTCAGCGCCCGGTTGATCCGCGTGACGGCGTGCGCGAACTTGTCGTAGGCGCCGGCGTTGAACAGCCGCTGCACCTTCGCGAACTGCGGGGAACCGGGGAAGGCCCAGTACGGCTCCAGCGGCGTCAATCTGGTCAGCAGGTCGTGGCAGATGGCCACGTACTCGTCCTTGAGTTCGCCGGTGGTGCTGGGCCGGGTGAGCCGGTCGGCGGCCTCCTCCAGGCGGCACCAGGCGTCGCCGCGGAACTGCCAGACACTGTTGTACGCGCGCGAATTGTCCACGGCTAGAGCGTGGACCCGCGGTGGCGTCGGGCGGGTGAGCGTGCGACGAACGCTTCGCGTCGATTGGGCGACGGCCGGTCGACCGCGACCTGGGAATCAGGCTCACGGGTCGTCCGACCCGTCCTCGCGCAGGAGTTCTTCGGGGTGGTGCAGTGAGTTGATCCGGGTTTGTCCGGTGTCGAGCAGGGGTGGCGGGATCCATTCGACGCGGCCGTCGGCGCGCAGCCGGGTGGTCCAGCCGCCCTCCTTGACCAGGCGGTTGTGCGGTCCGCAGGCGAGGGTCTCGTTGTCGATGTCGGTGTGTCCGCCGGCGCCGAAATCGGTGACGGCGTGGTGGGTTTGGGAGCGGTACGCCGATACCGGGCAGCCGGGGAAGGTGCAGCCGCCCTCGCGGGCGTACAGGACGAGGCGTTGGCCGGGGGAGGCGATGCGTTTGGTGCGGCCTAGATACAAGGGGATGCCGGTGGCGTCGTCGAAGACGGTCAGCCAGAGGTAGGAGTGCGCGGCCAGGCGGATGACGTCGCGCATGGGGAGCGTCGATCCGCCGCCGGTGCGGGCGACTCCGGCAGCCTCGTGCAGTTGGGTCAGGGTGGTGGTCACCACGACGCTGACCGGCAGCCCGTTGTGATCGCCGAGCTGACCGGACATCAGGGCAGCGCGGGCCAGTGCCATCAGGGCGTCATGCTGACGTTGACCGAGGCTGCGGGTGTCGGCGGCGATCGCCTCGGCCGACGGGGTGCCCGTGGTGCACGGCTGCTCGTCGTCGGGATTGCACATGCCCTTGCCGGCGAGTTTCGGGAAGGCCGCTTCCAGGTAGGCGCGAAATTCGGGGGTGATCTTTCCCCAGAAGTTCGACATTCCGTCCTCGTCCTGCGGGCCCAGGAACACCCCGCGCATCAGTTCGCGTCGGTCGACGGTGTCGTCACCGTTGGGGTCGGGGCCGTCGGGGTCGAGCATCTGCAGGAGTAGCCGTGCGACCCGGCGCAGACTCTCGGGGCATTGGGTGGCCGCGACGGCGGCCAGGTCGGCTTCGGCCTTGGCGCGTGTCTGCGCGTCCACGCTCGGCGGGATCTTCTTCATGGTCGCGGTGATGATCCCGACATGCTCGGCCGTCAGCTCACCGCGGGCGAGCGCGGCGGCGGTGGCGGGGTAGATCGGGTCCAGCGGTTCTCCGGTGATGCTCTGGCGTGGACCGAGGAGCTCGGCCTGGCTCAGGCGGCGGCACGCTTCGGTCTTGGACAGACGCAGCCGGATGGACAAGGCGTCGGCCCAACTGCGGGCGCCCAGTTCGGACGGGCCCGTGCGGCGGCTCAGCGCGGCTTGGATGCGGTGGGTGACGGCCGGGATCCGGCGGTGCGCCTGCTCGAGTGCCGTCTGGATCTCCAGGAGGTCGGCCACCGACACGTCATCCATCGAGGCGCCGGACACTTTGTCCAAGGCGGCCAACAAGTCGACGACAACCTCCATGATTCGAACACTAGTACGAACCACCGACATCAAGCCGTAGTTATCCACAATCGCGGATTCATCCACAGATGCACGCACGCAACGGCATTCGTGCACGGAAAACGAGTAGACTCTCGTCGATTCGACATCCACGGCACCGTCGCCCTGGCCCTGGACCGCGGACTACACTCGTCCTCGACAGCGTCTAGGGTTCCGGCGTCACGCACGTGTCTGGTCCGAGCGACGCCACCGCGACTCCCGATGAGGCGCGGTCATCTGAACGGACAAAAGCCTGGAGGATCTCCGGCGGCGCGCCGCGTGCCGTCGAGAAGGTCCTCATGCTTGCGCTGTTGGTTTTGCTGCTCCTCGCATTGGTTGCCGGCGCCCTGGGCGGTCTGGTCGGCACCGGCTCGTCGTTGATCCTGCTGCCGGTGCTGGTGGTGCTCGACGGTCCGCGGGTGGCGGTGCCGGTCATGGCCATCGCCGCGGTGCTGGCCAACGTCGCCCGGGTGGCCGCCTGGTGGCGCGAGATCCGGTGGCGGCCCGTGCTCGCCTACGCGGTGCCCGGGACACCGGCCGCCGTGGTCGGTGCGCACACGCTGATGACGATCTCGCCTACGGTCGTCGACGCGGTCCTCGCGGCGTTCTTCGTCGTGATGATCCCGCTCCGCCGCGTCGCCGCGGCCCGGCAATGGCGAGTGCGGCTGTGGCAGCTCGCGGTTGCCGGGGTGATCGTCGGTTTCCTGACGGGGTTGGTGCTCTCGACGGGTCCGCTGAGCGTGCCGATCTTCACCGGATTCGGGCTCAGTGGTGGAGCGTTCCTCGGCTCGGAGGCCGCCGGCGCCCTCGTGCTGTATGCGGGCAAGCTGACCACATTCACCCAGTTGGGTGCCCTCGACGAGACGATGGTGGTGCACGGCCTCGTCATCGGCGCGGCGCTGATGGTCGGGCCGTTCCTCATCCGCCGCATCGTGGCGCGGGCGTCCCCGCGCACCTACGCGCTGATGATCGACGCCGTCCTGGTGGTGGCGGCCATCGGTATGGCCGTCGCAACCATCCGGAGGTGAGCGCACTTGGTCACGCCCGCAACGGGTTTCGCAGGCGTGAAAATGAGTTGATCCAGGGTGCGAGAATGGTCACCGTGACGGAGGACTGGCGCGAGCTGAACCTGGCGAACTGGGAATCCCGGGTACCCCTGCACGTCGGACCCGATGGCTACGACCTCGCCGGGTTCGACGACTCCGACTACCTGTCCAGTGTCGTCCGCTACGACCTGCCCCGGCTGGGGCGCCTGGACGGCCTGGATGTGGTGCACCTGCAATGCCATATCGGCACCGACACCGTGTCACTGGCGCGTCTCGGCGCGAAATCGGTGACCGGAATCGACTTCTCGCCGACGGCGCTGGCGGCCGCGCGTGAACTGGCGGCGCGGGCGGGGGTCGACGTCACCTTCGTCGAGTCCGACGCGTACGACGCCACCGGTGATTTCGACCTGGTGTACACCGGCATCGGGGCGCTCTGCTGGCTGCCCGACATCCGGCGCTGGGCCCAGACCGTCGCCGGCCTGCTGCGGCCCGGCGGCCGGCTGTTCATGCGGGAAGGGCACCCGATGCTGTGGGCGATCTGCGATCCGCGTCCCGACGGGCTGCTCGTCGTCGAGTTCCCGTACTTCGAGACCGACGGCTTGGTGTTCGTCGAGGACGAGACGTACGGGGGACCGGGGCAGTTGAGCTCCCCGGCGTCGATCAGCTTCAACCACGGGCTCGGTGAGATCTTCACCGCGCTCACCGACGCCGGGCTGACCGTCACCGCGTTGGAGGAACACCGCGAGGTTCCGTGGAATCCGCTC
The DNA here is from genome assembly GCF_000613185.1 of Mycolicibacterium cosmeticum. Lineage (NCBI taxonomy): Bacteria > Bacillati > Actinomycetota > Actinomycetes > Mycobacteriales > Mycobacteriaceae > Mycobacterium > Mycolicibacterium cosmeticum. The sequence goes on along the minus strand of NZ_CCBB010000001.1, from coordinate 1,759,376 downwards.
GGTGACGCCGTCATTCCCAGCCCGGACTTCGACGGGGAGTTCGTGCTGGAGGAGGGCCGGGACCGGGTGCCGATGACCTATACCCTGCAGGCCGTCAAGCCTGAAAGCGGTACCCCATCCCCGCCTCGGTGAGCAGGTGCACGGGGTGCGACGGGTCGTTTTCCAGCTTGCGGCGCAACTGCGCGAGATACACCCGAAGATAATGGGTCTCTTTGGCATAGGCCGGGCCCCACACCTCTTTGAGTAGTTCCTCGCGGCCCACCAACTTGCCCCGGTTGCGCACCAGCATCTCCAACATGCCCCATTCGGTGGGGGTCAGGTGCACCTCGACGCCGTTCTTGGTGACCCGCTTCATCGCGAGATCGACGGTGAACGACGATGTTTCGATGACGGGCTCGTCCAGTTCGGTGGCGGCCGCGCCGCGCCGCACCGCCGCGCGCAGCCGGGCCAGGAACTCGTCCATGCCGAACGGTTTGGTGACGTAGTCGTCGGCGCCGGCGTCCAGCGCCTCCACCTTGTCCGACGAATCGGTGCGGGCCGACAGCACGATCACCGGTGCGCTCAGCCACCCGCGCAGGCCTTCGAGCACCTCGATCCCGGACATGTCGGGCAGCCCGAGGTCCAGCACGATCACATCGGGACGGTGGTCGGCCGCCGACCGCAGCGCCTCGGCCCCGGTGGCGGCGGTGGTGACCTCGTAGCCCCGCACGGACAGGTTGATCCGCAACGCCCGCAGGATCTGCGGTTCGTCGTCGATCACGAGCACTCTGGTGTTCATCGAAGTCCGTCTTTCGGTGGTGCGGCCAAGTCGATTTCGACGGTGAGCCCGCCGCCGGGGGTGTCGGAGGCGGTGATCGTGCCGCCCATGGCCTCCACGAAACCGCGGGCCACCGACAGCCCGAGGCCCACACCGGTACTGGTGTCGGTGTCACCGAGCCGCTGGAAGGGTTCGAACAGTTGCTCCTCGGTGCCGCGGGCCACCCCGGGACCCTCGTCGATCACGGCGATCAACACCCGATCACCGACGCGGCCCGCGGTGACCCGCACCGGCCGGTCCGGCGGGGAGTACCGCAGCGCGTTGTCGACCAGGTTGGCCAGCACCCGCTCCAGTAGGCCACTGTCGGCCATCACCACGGCGTCGTCGACCTCCACCTTGACCCGATCCAGTTCCTTGCGTGGAAAGCCGGTGGTGCCCTTGTTTATTCCGATCAGCGCCCGGGACACCGTCTCCTCCAGGTACACCCGGCGCAGTTCCGGCCGCACCACCCCGGTGGCCAGCCGGGACGAATCCAGCAGGTTGCCGACCAGTGCGGTCAGCTGGTCGATGGATTCCTCGATGGTGGCCAGCAGCTCGGCCGTGTCCTCTGGCGAGAACCCGACGTCCTCGGAGCGCAGGCTGGACACCGCGGCCTTGGCCGCGGCCAGCGGGGTACGCAGGTCGTGGCTGACCGCCGACAGCAGCGAGCGGCGCAGTTCGTCGGCCTGGGCGATGGCCTCGGCACGGCTGGCTTCCTCGGTGAGTTCGCGCTGTTTCACCAGTCCGGCAGCCTGTTTGGCCACCGCGCCGAGCACCCGCAGATCTCGGGCGGTCAGTTTGCGCCCGGACAGCAGCATCCAGAATTCGTCGTCACCGACCTCGACCGCGGTGTCGGCGTCGTCGACCCCGACGCAGGGGTCCTTACCGACACACGCCACGGTGGTGAAACCGTCCGCGCCTTCCCGGACCAGGCTGACCGCGCGCTGGGCGTAGGTCTCGCGGACGCGATCCAGCAGCATGCCCAGGTCGGCGCCGCGCAGCACCGATCCGGCGAACAGGGCCAGCAATTCGGCTTCCTGCGCCGCCCGGGTGGCTTCGCGGGCCCGGCTGGCCGCGCCGTCCACCAGGACGGCCACCGCCACCGCCACCAGCAGCAGCACCACAATGGTGACCGCGCTGTCAGGTTCGGCGATGGTGAAGGTGTAGCGCGGTGTGACCAGGAAGTAGTTCAGCAGCAGCCCGGACAGCAAGGCGGAGAAGGCCGCCGGCGTCTTGCCGCCGAGCAGTGCGACCACGAGCACACCGATGAAGAAGATGGCGCTCTCGCCGCCGATGCCGAGGAAGCTGTCCAGCCAGAGGGCGGTCACCGCGCAGATGACGGACGGGACGATCACCGCGGCCAGCCAGGAGGCGATGTGCTTCTGCCACGGCACCATCGACGAATACGACCGCGCCCGTTTGGCTTCCGGGTGCGTCACCATGTGCACGTCGATCTTGCCGGACTGCTGCACCACCGACGCGCCGATGCCCTCGTCGAAGATGCGGGCCCAGCGGGACCGTCGGGAGGTGCCCAACACCAACTGGGTGGCGTTCATCTCGCGGGCGAACTCGAGCAGCGCGGCCGGCACGTCGTCACCCACCACGGTGTGCAGGGTGGCCCCGAGGCTGGCCACCAGCTCGCGCACCTTACCCATCTGGGGCGCCGACACACCGGACAGGCCGTCGCCCCGCACGACATGGACCACCATCAGTTCGGCGCTGGACTTCGACGCGATGCGCGATGCCCGGCGCACCAGGGTCTCCGATTCGGCGCCCCCGGTGACGGCGACGACGACACGTTCGCGGGCCTCCCAGGTGTCGGTGATCTTGTTGTCGGCCCGGTATTTCGCCAGTGCGGCATCGACTTGATCGGCCAGCCACAGCAGCGCCAGCTCGCGCAGCGCCGTCAGGTTGCCGCGGCGGAAGTAGTTCGACAGGGCGGCGTCGATCCGTTCCGGGCCGTACACGTTGCCGTGGGAGAGCCTGCGCCGCAGCGCCTCCGGGGTGATGTCCACCAGTTCGATCTGATCGGCGGCGCGCACCACCTCGTCGGGCACCTTCTCCTGCTGCTCGATGCCGGTGATCTGGGTGACGACGTCGTTCAGGCTCTCCAGGTGCTGAACGTTGACCGTCGAGATGACGGTGATCCCGGCGTCGAGCAGCTCCTCGATGTCCTGCCAACGCTTGGTGTTCCTGCTGCCCGGGGTGTTGGTGTGGGCCAGCTCGTCGACCAGCACCACCTCGGGGTGCCGCGCGATGACGGCGTCGACGTCCAGTTCGGGGAACCGCCCGCCGCGATACTCGACGTAGCGCGGCGGGACGGTCTCGATGCCGTCCAGCAGTTCGGCTGTCTTGGCGCGGCCGTGGGTTTCCACCACCGCGGCCACCACGTCGGTGCCCCGGTCCAGACGTCGGTGCGCCTCACCCAGCATCGCGAACGTCTTGCCAACGCCGGGTGCTGCTCCGAGATAGATGCGCAGTTCGCCGCGCTTGGCTTTGTGCGTCGAGGAGCCGGTGGTCACACCAACATCATCCACCGCAGCCTCAACTCTTCACGGGATACTTTTGGTCCAATTCCAGGTTGAGGGCCAACACGTTGACCCGGGGTTCGCCGAGGAAGCCGAGGGCGCGTCCGGTCAGGTTGTCGTCGATGGCCGTGCGGATCACGTCCGGGCTGACCCCGCGGGCCTTGGCGACCCGGTCCACCTGGATGGCGGCGTAGGCGGGGGAGATGTCGGGGTCCAGGCCGCTGCCACTGGCGGTGACGGCGTCCGCGGGCACAGCCGGGTCGGCCGCCGCGGCACCCCTGATGGGCACGATCTGGCCCAGGCTGTAGTCCTCGCCGAACTTCGCGCATTCGACGCGCACGCCCTCGTAGGTGTTCAGGAACGGCACCTTGGTGGTCTCGCAGGGTTCGTTGACGCTCACCACCCGGGTGGGGTGCACGACGTTGCCCGCGGCGTCGCGGGGCCCGATCACCGACAACACCGCGCCGACGCTTTCCCCGCCGCCCGTGCAGAACGGGCGGGCTCCGTTGACGCCTTCCAGTTCCCCGACGGCGGCGCTGCGCTGGCACACCAGGGTGAGCAGGCTGGGCTTGTCCGCACCATCGACGATGCTCTCCGGGCCCAGGTTGCTGGCGCTGGTGGCCAGCGGGTCGTAGCCGTCACCGGCGGCCGACGGGCGGCTCTGGAAGTACTGCGGCAGGGCATTCCCCTTGTCGTCGGTGAACAACTGTCCGATCAGGCTGCTGCCCACCGGCTTTCCGTTCGCCTCGACGATCGACCCGTTGGCCTTGTCGTGCAGGCCGGGGATCTGGGCCACCAGCCAGATGAACACCGGGTAGCCCAGACCGAGGATCACGGTGAGAACCAGCAGGGCGCGCAGTGCGGCCACGTGCTGACGAACCAAATTGGAGAAGAACATGTCACATCCCTGGCAAGAACTGGATAACGAGATCGATGATTTTGATGCCGATGAACGGCGCGATGATGCCGCCGAGACCGTAGATGTAGAGGTTGCGCGACAACAGCTTCGACGCGCTGCTCGGGGTGTAGCGGACACCGCGCAGCGACAGCGGGATGAGCGCCACGATGACCACGGCGTTGAAGATCACCGCCGACAGGATCGCCGACTGCGGGCTGTGCAGCCGCATGATGTTCAGCAGGTCCAGGCCGGGGAACAGCGAGACGAACAACGCCGGGATGATCGCGAAGTACTTCGCGATGTCGTTGGCGATGGAGAACGTCGTCAGTGCACCGCGGGTGATCAACAGCTGCTTACCGATTTCCACAATCTCGATCAGCTTGGTGGGGTCGGAGTCCAGGTCGACCATGTTGCCGGCCTCTTTGGCCGCCGAGGTCCCGGTGTTCATCGCGACGCCGACATCGGCCTGCGCCAGCGCCGGGGCGTCGTTGGTGCCGTCACCGGTCATCGCGACCAGCTTGCCGCCCGCCTGCTCCTTCTTGATCAGCGCCATCTTGTCTTCGGGAGTGGCTTCGGCGAGGAAGTCGTCCACGCCGGCCTCGTCGGCAATCGCCTTGGCGGTCAACGGGTTGTCACCGGTGATCATCACGGTGCGGATGCCCATCCGGCGCATCTCGTCGAAACGCTCCCGCATGCCCTGCTTGACGACGTCCTTGAGATGGATGACGCCGAGCACCGATGCCGTGCCGTCGAGCGTCTGGCCGACCACCAGCGGGGTGCCGCCGGCGGCCGAGATGCCGTCGACGATATCGCCCAACTCCGAGGGCACCTGGCCGCCCTGGCTGCGTACCCACTCGGCCACCGAGCTCGCCGCACCCTTGCGCAGGGAGTGTCCGGGGCCGAGGTCGACACCCGACATCCGGGTCTGGGCGGTGAACTCCACCCACTGCGCGGTCTTCAGCTCGCCAGGGGTGCGGGCCCGCAGGCCGTACTCCTGCTTGGCGAACACCACGATGGAACGGCCTTCCGGCGTCTCGTCGGCCAGGCTGGACAGCTGTGCGGCATCGGCCAGGGTCTCGGGTGAGACACCGGTCAGCGGAACGAAATTAGACGCCTGCCGGTTGCCCAGGGTGATGGTGCCGGTCTTGTCCAGCAGCAGGGTGTTCACGTCACCGGCGGCTTCGACGGCGCGACCGGACATGGCCAGCACGTTGCGCTGCACCAGCCGGTCCATGCCGGCGATACCGATGGCCGACAACAGGGCGCCGATGGTCGTCGGGATCAGGCACACCAGCAGCGACACCATGACGATGCCGGAGACACCGTTTCCGGTGAGCGCCAACGAATCCGGCACGCCGGGGTTGTTCATCTTGGAGTAGATGGCCAGCGGCTGCAGCGTCGCGACGGCGAACACGAAGATGATGGTCAGCGAGGCCAGCAGGATGTTCAGCGCGATCTCGTTGGGGGTCTTCTGCCGGTTGGCGCCCTCGACCAGGGAGATCATCCGGTCGATGAAGCTCTCACCCGGCTTCTGGGTGATGCGCACGACGATGCGGTCGGACAGCACCGTCGTACCACCGGTGACGGCCGAGCGGTCACCGCCCGACTCCCGGATCACCGGAGCCGATTCACCGGTGATCGCGGATTCGTCAACCGAGGCAATGCCTTCCACCACGTCACCGTCACCGGGGATGACTTGTCCGGCTTCGACGACGACGTAGTCGCCCTGCTGCAGCAGGGGAGCGGCGACCTCTTCCTCGTTGACGGGGCGGTTGGGGCCCCAGTCGATGAGGCGCCGGGCCATGGTCGAGGTCTTGGTCTTGCGCAGGGTTTCGGCCTGGGCCTTGCCGCGGCCCTCGGCCACGGCCTCGGCGAGGTTGGCGAAGATGACCGTCAGCCACAGCCAGATCACGGTGAGCCAACCGAACCAGGACGGTTCGACCGCGGCCAGGATGGTGCTCCAGACGGCGCCGATCTCGACGATCAGCATGACCGGATTGCGCCACAGGGTGCGCGGGTCGAGCTTGCGCAACGCGTCGGGCATCGACTTCCACAGCATCTTCGGATCGAGCAGGCCGCCTTGAATGCGTGTGCCGCCTGCGGGTTTCGATGTGTGCGACTGCGGCGCGTCGAGGGTGGGGGTGGTCATCAGTGAATTCCTTCAGCGAGGGGGCCGAGCGCGAGCATCGGCAGGAAGGTGAGGGCGACCAGGATCAGCGTGACACCGGCGACCATGCCGACGAACTGCGGTCGGTGGGTGGGCAGCGTGCCGATGGACTCTGGGGTCTTGCCCTGCTTGGCCAGCGTGCCGGCCAGGGCGAGCACGAAGATGATCGGTAGGAACCGGCCGAACACCATGGCCAAACCGAGTGCGGTGTTGTACCACTCGGTGTTGACGGTGATGCCGGCGAATGCCGAACCGTTGTTGTTGGCGGCCGAGGTGAAGGCGTAGAGCACCTCGGACAGGCCGTGTGGTCCGGTGTTCAGCATGCCGGCCCGCTGGCCGGGCATCGCCATGGCGATCGCGGTGCCGGTCAGCACGATCAGCGGGGTGATGAGGAAATACGTTGCGGCGAGCTTGATCTCCCGCGGGGTGATCTTCTTGCCGAGGTATTCCGGGGTCCGCCCGACCATCAGGCCCGCGACGAAGACGGTGATGATCGCCAGGATCAGCATGCCGTACAGGCCGGAGCCGGTGCCGCCGGGCGCCACCTCACCGAGTTGCATGTTGAACAGCGTCATCATGCCGCCGAGGCTGGTGTACGAGTCGTGGAACGAGTCGACTGCACCGGTGGAGGTGAGCGTGGTGGCGCTGGCGAAGACGGCCGAATTAGCAACGCCGAAGCGCTGTTCGACACCCTCCATCGCCGAGCCGATCGCGGTCGGCACGGTGCCGTGGTGCTGCAGCTGGAACAGCAGCATCAGGCTGGTGCTGGCCAGCGCGATGATCGTCATCACGGCGGCGATGGCGTAGCCCTGCTTCTTGCTTTCCACCATGCGCCCGTAGGTGCGGGGCAGCGAGAAGCTGATGACCAGCAGCAGGAAGATCTCGACCCAGTTGGTCCAGCTGTTGGGGTTCTCGAACGGGTGCGCGGAGTTGGCGTTGTAGAACCCGCCGCCGTTGGTGCCGAGTTCCTTGATGGCCTCTTGGCTGGCGACTGGGCCGCCGGTGATGGTCTGCTGGCCGCCGTTGAGGGTGTTGACCACCTGGTCGTGCAGGTGGAAGTTCTGGATGGCGCCGCCGGCGATCAGGATGATGGCGGCGACGACCGAGATCGGCAGCAGGATCCGGATGCTGCCGCGCACCAGGTCGACCCAGAAGTTGCCGAGGTCACCGGTGTTGCGCCGGGCCAGCCCGCGGATGAACGCCATGGCGACGGCCATGCCGACGGCGGCGGAGACGAAGTTCTGCACGGCGAGCCCGGCCATCTGGACGAGGTGGCCCTGGGTGGATTCACCCGAGTAGGCCTGCCAGTTGGTGTTGGTGACGAAGCTGACCGCGGTGTTCCAGGCCAAGGCCGGAGTCATCGGGGTGGCGGGATCGTTGAGGTGCAGCGGGAGCTTGCCCTGCACCAGCTGCAGCACGAACAGGAAGATGATGCTGATCGCCGAGAAGGCCAGCACGCTGCGGGCATACGAGCCCCAGGTCTGCTCGGTGTCGGGGTCGGCGCCGATGGCCTTGTAGATGACGCGCTCGCCCCGAGAGTGCTTCTCGGACGAGTAGACCCGGTACATGTAGTCGCCCAGCGGAACGTGCACGGCCACCAGGGCGACGATCAGGGAGACGAGGAACAGGATCCCCGCTGTTTGACTGCTCACTAGAACCTCTCGGGGAAAAGCAGTGCGGCGAAGAGAAACAGTGCCAGCAGGATCGCCAGACCCAGGCCGACGATGTTGTCGTAGCTCACAGGCCCTCAACCCACTTCTGCACGAGGCCGAGCAGGGCGAAGATCGCCACCGTCAGCACGAGGTACACCACTGCGGACATGTCACTCCGTTCACTGAAAAATCAGGCCTCCGGCATCGGTGGCCACGTCGAAGCTAGACCCGGGCAGAGGGCAGATCCGCGTCGTTGACGCTTTCTTTACGGGCGGCGCTCGGTCCTTTACGGTCTTCGTTCGATCCGGTCCGTCTGCGGTGGTCAGGGCGTCTTTACGGGGTAGGCCGGGGGCGTCAAGAGAACGTCAAGGTTCGCGGTGGTGGTGTCAAAACCGTGCAAGAAGCCTTCGGTTTCGGTGGTTCGCGAGAGACAGTGGTGATGGCGGCCTGATCGGCCGAGTCCTGAATACGACAGAAGGTTCGCGGTGCACACGCTCGTCAGTCCAGGTATGTCGTCGGCGCATCGCTTCGCACAGCGGCTGCTGCACGTCCGGCCCGTCGATGTCCTGGACGAGACGGTGTTGCTGCGCCGATGTGCGGTGTACCGCAAAGCGTTTCGCTTCTCGACACTAAATCTTCCGGCCGGGGTGCTGCAGTCCGGGGCGGTGGCCGAGTGGATCCGGCGCCACGGTGTCGGTGTCGAGGCCTGCTCCGTCGACGAGGTCGACCGGGCGTTGTCCCGCGGGATCTCGACGAAACAGATTGTGCTGCACTGCGGGTCGGGTGTCGATGCCGATTCGGTGCGCAGCGCCGCCGGTGCCGGCGTGCTGCGGTTCCGGATCAGCGCCGAGGAGCAGCTCGACGCGCTGGTTCCGCGCTCCGGGGCGCGGGTGGTGGTGGATTGCGCGGCGTCGGACTGGGAACGCTTGGCCGCGGCGGTGATCGCCCGGCCCGGTGTGGAATTGATCGGTTTACACCGCCACATTGCGCGGCCCGACGGTGTGGATGGCGCGGACGCGGTGATCGGGATGGTCGCCGGGCTGGCCGGGGTCAGTCGCCGGCACCGGACGATTCTCGGGCAGCTGAGCCTGTCCGGGGTCGGCTTCGGCTCGGCGGATGACATCGAGGCCACGCGGCTTGCCGCCGAGGTGCTCTACGAGGTCGTCGGCGATGGGTGCGCCTTGTGCCGGTATCCGCGCCCGGTGCTGGCGTTGTCGCCCGCGCCCGAGGAACTTCTCTAGCTGCCGCCGCCGCAGCCTCCGCCGCCACCACAGCCGCCTCCACCGCAGCCCGCACCGCCGCCACATCCGCCGTGAGCGTCCCCTGCGCCGGCGCCGCCACAGCCGCCCCCGCCGGACAGGTAGCTACCGCCGGCCGCCGCGCCGCCGGCGGCACCGCCGCGGGTGGCCCAGTACTTCTTCGATGCGCGTTCCTCGCCGCGGTGGTGAACCCACAGCATCACCCCGCCGATGGGCACCAGAATCGCCACCGTGACGAGGGCGGCGAGCAGGCCGTTCATCCATTCACGGTATGCCTCGTGCGGACCGTCGGCCATCCGCTGTTCGGGGGATTCGGGGTGGGATGTCGGCGGTGGTCGGGCCGGGCGCTAACGTCTTGGTCGGCGTACGCCCCCATAGCCCAATTGGCAGAGGCAGCGGACTTAAAATCCTCTGAACTGAGCGTTTGTTGTGTTTAGCCGTCGTGATGCAAGCGTGAAAAATTAGCGCGAGCTGCGGTTATGGATTGGTGGTGTTGGAACGGTAGGCGAGCAACGAACTGGCCGCGGTATCTGCTGCGGTACGCGAACCGAGGGACGGGGCACTTCGATGGCGTATCCGGAGGCGGGCTCATGACCTACCGCTTCGTCGCGCACGAGGCCAGGGGTCTGATTGAGTCGGAGTGTCGGGTGGGTGTGAACAGCAGCTCAGTGATGTTGCCAGGGTAGGGCCATGCTGACCGAAGTGCAGTCACTTCACTCGCCAAACTGGTATTCGAAACTACCGCGGACTTTGATCCAACTATCCGCGTGAATCACACCTACGCGAACAGTGCCTTGAAGCAATGTTGGCCTGGTCTATACCGCGCTGCTCGTTTGTGAGCTTTAGAGCGAGCGACGCAAATTCGATATCTCGGCCGACCTCTGGGAACCGGAGCCGTTCGTTCCACAGGTGCAGGTCCGTTCGAATGAAACCGAGCTGGAGAGCCAATTTTTCGAACGCGTCGAGGTCCCAATACCGCATGTAACGCAAGGCGTTATCAAGCTGCTCCTCCGCCTCATAGCCCTCGCCGATGCCCAATTTTACGGAGCAAACTAACATGCCATCCTCGCGTAAGATGCGCCAAAATTCTTTGAATACCACCGTCAGGATTGTGGCGGAAAAGTGTGGAAGAACTGTAGAGCACCAAATTGCATCAATGGAAGAATCGTTCAACGGAATTCTAGACAGGTCGCCCCGAACAAGTCCGATCTGATCCCTACCGATCAGATCGCTGTTGTTCTCAGAAGCGATGCTTAGCATCTTTTCGCTCAAGTCCAGCCCAATTACAAAATTCCCTCGCCGCCTTAACGAACGGAGATCTCTACCAGGCCCGCAACCGGCATCCAGAATCACACGCGGTTGACTATGACCTTTTTCTAGCCAGTCCATCTCATGACCAAGCATTTGTGATTCCCGCAGTTGTGCGTAAACTTCAGCCACTCGATCATATTCGCTTGATGCGCCTTCTATCGCCGCCATGCGCGCGACCTTAGCGCATTGACAACGGAACCCGCTCCCCACGTCAACAGGACTGCCCCAAGTAGTATCGCCGCTTTGATGAGAGCGTGTGCGTCATCTGGAATTAGGATTTGGCTAACCCCGAAGAAGATTGCAAAAGCCAGCGCGTACACAGCAATATTCAATGTAATTTTTTGCATATAGATGTTCATCTCGGTGGGTGCGGTAAAGGAGCTGAGTCCTTCTGCGATCGCCCTCTCCGCCGACCCATGCAGAGGATGTGAACCGGTTCGAGCAGGGTAGAGCACGCGTTCATAGACCATATTGATAATGTCCTGCACAATCGGATAACCGAGGCCAAGGCATGCTGTCCCGAAACGACTTACCCGCGCGTAGCCGATACGTCCGGACCGACTGTCGAATATCCTGTAGCGGAAGCTGGTCACTCCATCTCCCAGCCAATCCGGGCCCGAATTGTCCTTAGCCGATATTGCACGCACTCGCTTAATATCGATAATGGGGTACCAAACAATTCCTGTGCTACCAGAAGCTAGAGGAAGCCGCGGCATAATGTCGGTGATGAAAATGTGCCTAATGTCTAGAAATTCGTTCTCTATAAATTCGGAAAGCGAATCAAATTTCTCGGAAAATCCGACGCTCACAAGAATTCGCGATCGGTACGAATATATTTCAAAAGTGAGACCACCCGCTGTCTGTTTCGAATGGAACCAGCCTGATCTGCCCATTCGGCTCATTAGAAATTTTGAATTGTCGACCGGCAACTGAATTGGTGGCACGTCGTCGCCTGTGCGGACTTGCAGGCAGGCAAAAACTACATCGCCTCGTTCAACGCGCCACGTTTGCATCTTGAGAATGGTAGCCGGACGGCCGTAGTTGAGAAAGTGGTTGAAGCTGCTTTCCCCGTGCTCAGCCTGCCGGCGTATCCCGCTCACACCTCGCTCCGGTCGCGGCCGGAAGCGAACTTAGTTCACGTTCGCAATTATCAAGGTCGGACCTGAATGATGCTTGATCCGCCGGCTGCCGTCGACGGACTGGTCGACATGCACCGCGATGGTATCCTATGTCGTGTGCACTCGCCTGACTCGGGCACCTGACTCGGGCACGCCTGGGCGAGTCTATCGCCACAATTGGCGCCGTAACGGTGCAATAGGTGATGACCAAACATCTCAGTTCGAACGCGTCGCAGCTTTCGGAGACCGGCGACTGTGACCCAACTAGGGTTAGCTGGCAGAACCAACCTCTGGAGAACCTTAATTCGAGTTGCGATCACTCTGAGATAGAGAAACGTTTTCGAGCTCTTTGAGTTCCAATTGGGGTGCGGCGCGCAAAATGGATCGTAATCTAGAAGATGTCGACCCGACCCGAGGGGGTTCTTTTCCTCGTGTTTGGCGGGATACGAAGCTGCCAGATGAAAAATCAAGAACTCGAATCCTTTGCTTCAATCTAGCGCCCGAAAACTGACTCAAATCGAGCATGTACGCTTCATAGCGGTGGCCCGCGGAGTGTGCATCCGAGACTCCGGCATCGACTAGATGTATCAAGCGAACATCCATAAGATCGGTAAGAGATCCGTACCAGAGAGGGTTGTCTTCTTTGTCATGAAAACTGACGAGGAAGTATGTGTGTGAAGATTTCTCTAGGCAGAATTTTCTTACGACTTTCAAGCTTTCGATTGTCTTTTCGGCCGCCCCGGGGTTCGACGCCATGTCTTCTTCAAGTTCGTTGATCTTCGTGGCAGCGGCGTCGCCAGCCGCTTGGTTGATCTCTTGGACGCCGACTTGCCGCGCGCTCGGTCGCTGCTGAGCTCGTGTCACAGCACTCGCGGCCAGCACGAGGTAATCGCGAGGGACAGCACCTGACGCCAGCACAAGGCGATCAAGCCCTGCGCGGGAGAAGATTTGAGACAGCGACGATATGCCTACCCGCTTGCCATAGCCAGCCAGTACTGTCTCCAAGAAGCCTTGGGCCTGCTTCGGGTCTTGCAACGATACGTCGAGGTCGATGATTTCGGCGTCCTGGCCTGTTTGAAGGCCGGTTGGCGGCGAATTCAACCACCACCGTGTTAGGTGCTTGATGGACGCAACCTTGAGCCAAACCCGGGAGTCCCGCGTGATTGCGTGAAGCAAATCGAGAATCGTCGGCTGGAAATCTCGCTTCACGTAATAGAAATCGTCTAAGAAGACGAAAATAGTTGAATCTGTGAGTTCGAGGTGGTGAGAAATTGCCCCTTGCACCCGAGGAATTAATAGCTCAACTTCTTTAATGGTATTTGAGTCTTTGTCTAGCAGGCTTAAGATGCGATTGTGAACGTTCGATAGGGTAATAGAAGCCGGATTGTTTGCATTTAGTTTCCTGGATGCGATAAGGCTTCCAAGTATTTTTGAGAGGGTATAAAGGACAACTCGCTGCGGTTCTTCATGTCGGTAAGTTTGTATGTTTATCCACGCCGTAACGGCGCCTCTTAGCTCGACGTCACTCTTGGCTTCCACGAGAAGCGCTGTCTTTCCAGCTCCTCGGCGGCCAAAGATCAGATGGTGCCGTCCCGCTGTGACGGCAGACAAGCTCGCCCGGACGTCCGGAACATAGCCGAGGCTACGGTCTGCCGCAGACACCCTAGACCTAGCGCTAACAAGGCTAACGAGCTCAGAGATCCGGGGGTCGGACAGGCTTTTTACTGAGGTTCTAGCCTTTTCAGCCTTCGTCAACTCTTCATTAGCAACTCTGAAAACGACAAAACTTTGTTGATCAGGCGATGCGAGTGCCTGTTCGAGGGGTTCAGACAATGCTGATGCGGGGCCGAGGTCTTCCCGAGCTACGAATACTATGTAATTGCGCTCATTTGGATAGTCTTTTATGTGCACGTCAAGCGCAGAAATCCCCGCGTGAGTGGCGAGATACTGATTAATCAGGGTTCGGGCCGACTGGGAATCTGTTACAGTCATATGTGTGCACATCCCTTGCTGCTCAAATAGGTCCGGCACTCGCTCACGAAAGTGTTCGAAATCGGGTAGAGATTGGTGGCGATTTGCTTAAAGTGATCTGTTGATTGTGGGTATGGATCATAATCGGCTTCATTGCGCCACAGGCGCGCATTCTTTAGTTCATTCGAACGTATGCTGTGATTTGGAAAATCTGCTGGAATAGAACTGAATAATTTTGTGTGGTCCTGGCAGTCGTCGCCGCCGATGTAGAAATAGGATACTGCCCGCATACTGTGGTACATCGCGTAGTAGTAACGGCCAATGACCGTGCGCCAATCAAGGGCCGGCGACCTTGATTTTCTAAGGAGGTTGGCGATGTTGAGGAAATGTTCACCGAGAATAAGGCGATCGGCGGCAGCCTGATGGCTTAGGTCCGTAATGCTAGTTCCGAAGGTGATCGCCAAGCTCTCGCCCTCACTGAAGTAGCCGAGCTCTCGCTTGCTGGACTTGCTGACTCGAAGGAGTCGTTGTTGCTTCGGCGTGGTAACCATCGGTATGTCTCGGTGAGGTCTCTTTGGTCTCGGGTGATCTATGGTCAGTGTGATTTTGACACGCCGGCGGCAATAGCCAGAGCCCCCACCGTCGAAGAGCACGCTCGCACGGCTGGTCCGATCTGAGCAGGGGGTTGGACCGAGCCACTCAAAGTTGAAGCCGGCTGCTGAGCTGACGACCGGATCTCTGACGCTCATCGCGAGTCTGAACCGCGATAGACGTCCGAGGCCGGCCAGCTCGCAATCCTCGCGAACATGCAGCCGACAGTGCAGCCTTCTGGCAGCCATTTTCGATCTTGGTCCGTCTAGATCGCGGCCGTTGCCGTCAGCGCTGCGCCACAAACTCGCCGACCTACTCTTCAAAACCGCAGCACGCCAACTCAACACCATCCGCGCGACTACGACGTCATTCCTCTGAGCCCCAGAAGCCATCCGCGCTGTCGCCGTTCGAGGTAGCCGCCATCGAATCATCCTCACCCGCTGACTCCAGGCGCGCGGCCGTAGGCAAGGCTCGCAAACCGCCTTACCCGCGGCGTGATGGATGGACTCGAGCCGCGGCGATTTGCTCCAGCTCTTCCAGAGACAGCAGATAAGCCTCCCGGTGGTATCCGCGGTCGCGGCTGGCCTTGATGCGGCGGTGCTCGGCGAGCATCCGCGTGTACTCGTCCAGCACCGGGGAGTGCGAATTTCCGCCGTCGTTGCGGTCGAGTTGCGGCTGTAGTTCGGGCCACTTGCCGTCGCTCATCAGGAACTCGACGTAGCTGGCCATGTGGCTTTCGAGCTCGTGATTGCCGTCGAAACCCTCGAACTCCAACTCGTGACTCAGCTCCTCGCTGACGGTGACCCCGTCTTTCTCCAGCTCCCTGATGCTGAACGTGATCATGCGGAACATGTCGAGGATGTCCAGCACGCGTTCGCAGTCACGCTTGGACAGCTCGGTGCGGAAGCCAGCGACTTCCCTCCAGTACTCCCCGGTGAAGCCCGACTGAAGCACCTGCGCAGTCTGCAGTTGGGAACGCGGGTCGATCTCGGTGTTGTCCGCGGGCACCACGTGCGCCAGGATCCGGTGGAGCAACGCGAGCGCCTGACGGTCGGCGATCCGCATGCTCTCTGGTGCCGGCTCATCACCGTGCCTCACCGGCGGTTCGTACACGGGGATGACTGCCGCCATGATCAGACCTCGGACGTACTCACTGACCGTGGCCCCCTCGGCGTCGGCCAATTCCTTGAGCTGATCGCGGATCCGGTCTTCTACGCGGATATTCAAGACGGCCATGCCCGCCTCCTTTGTGTGTTCGTGTTACACATATCGTAGATATGTCGTACACGACTACGCAAGAGTGCTCATCGATCCGTCTTCATGAACGGCGGTAAGAAATCAAGCCTGTCTCGTTTTCATAGAAACGAGACAGTGCTACGCGGCGAACGCTGTGGTCATATCGCACCAGGTCGTCGTGTCTATTTTTTGTCCCACACGGCGTGTCTCAGATCCTCGATGTCGGAGGACAATGAGACGGTAGGAGGCGTGACAACGCTTCTGGGATATGCCCGCGTGAGCACCGCGGGCCAGGACCTCGATGTGCAGCTGGCCGCACTCGCTGCCCAGGGCGTCGAATCTGGTCAGATTTTCAGCGACAAGCTATCCGGTGCGGTGAACACCGCCCGACCTGGCCTTGCAGCTCTGCTCCACTACGCGCGCGAGGGTGACACCGTCGTAGTGGCCGCCATCGATCGACTCGGCCGCTCCGTCGCCGAAGTCACCCGCACCATCGCCGAACTCAGCGAGCGCCGAATTCTATTGCGCGCCCTACGTGAAGGCGTCGACACCGGCACACCGACCGGCCGTGCAGTGGCCTCCATCATGGCCACCCTGGCCGAACTCGAACTCGAACTCGGCCGCGAACGCCGCGCCGCCTCACGCGAGTCCCGACGAGCTCGCCGCCTGCCGGCCACCAAGCCGGCGAAACTGGACGCCGCGCGACAACAGCAATTACGCCGGCTCGCCGAAACCGGTGATCCCGTCCACGAACTCGCGAAAGCGTTCGGCATCAGCCGGGCAACGGCCTATCGCTACCTGTCCGCACCCGCCCGAAGCCCACAACCGGAGTTCACCACGTGACCACCGAGCTGCACGCCTCCACCCAGCTGCAAGCCGCGGCGTGGGTACCCAATGACGACCCGCAGCGGCCATGGGAGGAGGCCATAGCGCTTGCTGCCGAATGGATCCGAGCACGCAGCGATGCCGAAGAGCTACCTCCGGTACTGGTGAGCAATTCCATCGAAAGCGCAACGCGGCTGGGCAACGCCGACCTCGAGCAGATCATCGACACGGGCGGCCACGCCACACCGCGAACCAGCACTCGATACGACCGCGGCCCGGTCCTGGCGTTCGTCCCCAACGAACGCTCCCTGCACTTCGCGATAAACCTCGCGCGTGGCTACTCCCTGGCCCTCGTCGAGGGACGGTTTCCCCTCGCCGAATGGGCTGCCGCCGCAGGAGCCATCGACCTATTAACCGGCCGGACTGCGGCACCGCAGATACCCGAGGACGTAAGGCGCGACCTCGACTTCGCCATCCTCGACGGCGGCCGCAACGGATGGACCGGCCCAGACGAGAAAGCCCAGGCGCGGCGCTACCTCATCGACCACATCCGTGCCGGCCGACTCACCCCCGACCAAGCCGCGGCCTACACCCTCACCTCCCCAGCGGTGTCCGAGCGAGGCGCCAAACGACTCCGAGAACTCCTAGCCCGCAACCGATAACCCATCCCATACACAGAGGAGTCCTCGTTGAACCCGATAGAAGTTCGGACCGAGGAGGACCTGGAGCGTCTCGCTCAGAACGGGCTCCTGGAGGAAACCCACTGGCTCGATCTCAAACGCGAACTTAGCGCCGGCAATTCGGGCAACAAGGAGCTGGCCAAGGACATCGCGGCATTCGCACTCGACGGCGGCACGATCCTGATCGGCGTCGACGAGGAGACCTCACCGCCTCGCCTCTGGCCCGTACCCCTGGCAGGACTCCCGGAGCGCATCGAACAAGTGGCGCGGATGCGAGTCGACGAGGCCGTCCAGGTCCGCACCACCATCATCGAGTCCGCCGACACCCCCGCACACGGCTACATTGTCGTGCACATTCCGCAGTCGGTCCGAGCGCCGCACATGGCCGACGGCCGCTACTACGGCCGAGGGGACAAGACCAACCGGGTGCTGCCCAACACCGAGGTGGTCCGGCTACTCGATCGTCGACTCACCGACCGCCGCGACCTGCGCGCCGAGGCACTCGCGATCCGCACCGAGCTCGTCGGTGACGACATACCTCTGCTGGTCGTAGTGGCCGAACCGCTGAACGCACCAGACGACATGCTCGTCTCGCTCGCCGAGTCGTCTCAGTGGCAGGAATCCGTGCTTCATCTGGTGCGTTCCGTGGTCGGACCTCACCAGCGCACCTATGCACCCGCTCTGGCCGAGGCCACCGGTTTCGCTCGGCGACCCGACGGCGTGGCTTTGACCACCGGCATGTACGACGGGCAGCGCTTCGCCGGTAAAGATCGCGCCGCCGAGATCGTCTTTCACGAGTCCGGCCGCCTCGTTCTCGCATCCGAACGCGCCGTGACAATACGGTCATTCGTGGGAGTCGTCTTCCCTCCTCCACCCGACGTAACAGTGGTGTTCGAGGCGTTGATCCTCGGACACGTCGACCTGCTCGCGCGCCTGGCCGGCGCCGTATCGCACAGGTGGGGATACACTGGCAGCTGGCGTTTCGCGCTCTCCCTCAACGGCCTTCGCGACTCGGTGTCCTGGCTCATCACCGACCGAACCTACGGTGACAGGGGACCTGTCTACACCAAAGACGTCTACGAGCGGGCGACTGAGGCATCGTTGAGTGATCTCGATGAGAACCCCGGCCGGGTAACAGCAGCACTCACCGCCCCGCTCCTTCGAAGCCTCGGCTCCCATGAGGCCTTCGCGAAGCACTTCGAACGGGAAACGTGAGCCCCACGTTCTACCGGCCCATCTCCCGACTCCGAGGTTCTGGAACGGGGTGCCTTCGACAACGCGTGCGAAGACACCTGCATCGAAGGGCTGGTACCTCACGGCCTGAGACACACCACGGCGTCACTGGCGATCAGCACAGGCACTAACGTCAAGGTCGTGCAGAGACTCCTGGGGCACGCGACTGCCGCGATGACGCTCGACCGGGATAGCCACCTGCTCAACGACGATTTGAGCGGCGTGGCTGATGCGCTGGGCGAGGCCATCGACAGGACTGCGGTATCACTGCGGTACTCAGGGCGTCGGAGCAAGGCCGAAACGGCTCAAAGTATGGTCTGAGCTGCAAGGCCCCCATAGCCCAATTGGCAGAGGCAGCGGACTTAAAATCCGCCAAGTGTCGGTTCGAGTCCGACTGGGGGCACCGTGCCTAAATCGCCGTACACGCCGGTAGGGGTGATATTGGGCCGGCGGCAGTGCGGTTTGCCCACATTTTGTCCCACAGGCTCATCCAACTTGTCGGCGACTCCGGTGAGGTGATCATCAAAGAGGTCAGCGTAGATGCCCGGCACCATCGCCGCCTACGAGTGCCCAACATCCGCTGCACCACGTTCACGTTGACGCGGGTTAAGATCGCCAACGATGCTGCGGTGTGACGCAATCCGTGCGCGGTCATTTTCGGAAGACCGGCGTGATTGGCTCGCCGCATTCTCTCCTGCGGCTGCAGAGTTGTTGCGTGGCACCGGGCGACGGCCGCGCATACCGTCTATCCGATGCGGGCGACATGACGACGTCTACGCGGCTGACCTTCCCCAGCGTGACCCGATCAGATCAGCGCTAGGTCGTAGCTAGGGGCTGATCGGTGCCGTTATGTCACTTGTCGAAAGCGTGCTGCGATCTCCGCTAGCCACGTGGCGTACGTTTCTGGCGCAGTGGCGGCGTAGTAAGAGCCCCAGGTGTCGAATAGCACTCGCTTCAACTCCGATTCAGGGTGTGTCGCGATGATCTGATCGATTCTTGCTGCGAGCTTGGCCGCCTGCTCGGGGGACACCCTGTTTTCCGCCAGGTATTGCTCCACGACCTCCTCGGTGTCGTTTGCATCCAGCGACCAGTCTTCGTGAAAGTACGCTCCGAAGAACTGTCTTAACTTCCACGATGTGTTGTCAAAGTCGTCTGCGCGCGTCACGACTTCGGGAATCCGGTCACCATACGAAAACCACCCGCGCCACCGCCTACCAAGACGAATCGGACAACCGTGCCCGACACGATGACCCCCCGTACGACGTATCAATGCCACTTCTCCGTTCAATGGGTCGTCCAACTCTAGTCGTCCGGTAGCTCCGGCTTGCACCCTGTTTTCGATTTCAGGAGCGTTGTGTGCGAAGACCGCGTTAGACGCCTCTGCTGCCTCTTCGACAGCACAAATGTCGATGCAGCGTCCATTCTGGGCGAAATCCGCGGGACGGGCCGCTTCGCTGTGCGTTCACGCGCCGACAGGCCCCGCCAAAGCCGCCATCCGCCATGCTCCGTAGATCAGCGACCATTGAGCGACTGTCCCGATGAGGGCGAGCCAGAACCCAATTCTGTTGCGCGCCAGTTGAATGATGCCAAGTCCGGTGAACACACCAGCGGGCGCCATCGAGGCCAGCGCCGTCCAGATCGCGTAGCTGATCCACTTTTCGTCACCGCACGTCTGGTAGGCGCAGTTGTCGATGCTCATCGGCAGCACGAGCACGCTCAAGAGCATGACGCCAACACCGGCGGCCTGAACGCACAGCAGCAACACGAACACCGTGACATCGGCGATTCGGACACCACGCGGATATCGAGGCCCAGTTGGAGGCACACCTGCACTCGTCACGACTCAACGCTATCCAGTCCCACGATGGCCATCCGCCACAAAAACCTAGTTCGAGTCGCAGGCGATCCCGTCTCCGTCCCTGTCGAGGTCGTAGATATCCCGACCGGTCACCTGTATCGGACCTTGGACGTATTCGGGACCGTTGCCGCTGCCGCCGGCGCAGTCCACATCGCTGGCAATCGGGACGCAACCCGAGTAATTCGGGTCGCAGTTCGAACTTTGCTTGACCGGCACACCGTCGATCAATCCATTCGCCCCCGCCGCCGGACTCGCGACGGTCATCACGATGAATCCGAAGAGAAGCGATGCCAGCCTGGTCACAGCGGACGATATTAACTACAGGGTCAATATGGCGCGCGCTTTGCTCGGATCTCATCCGATCGGCCGACAGTCCCGCCGTCAGCCACACACCTCGTCAACCAGCGCCCGCACCCGCGCCTCGATCTCATCCCGGATCGGACGCACCACCTCGAGGGGCTGCCCGGCCGGATCCGGGAGCGGCCAGTCCACGTACCGGGTCCCCGGCACGTACGGGCAGGTGTCCCCGCAGCCCATGGTCACCACCACGTCGGCACTCTCCAGCATCGCCTCGGTCCAGCGCTTGGGGGCCTCGCCGGTGATGTCGATGTCCTTTTCGGCCATGGCGGTCACCGCAATAGGATTCACCTGCGAGGCGGGCTCCGACCCGCCGGAGTAGGCGACGGCGCGCTCGCCGGCCAGGGCGTTGAAGAACCCCAGCGCCATCTGCGACCGCCCGGCATTGTGGGTACAAAGGAACAGCACCGCGGGTTTGTTCACGACTGTCTCCTACGAATTCTCATGTGGGACAATGGCTGCGTTCGCGGTCCGGGACGCATCGGGGTAGAGCGCGACCACCAGGCCAAGGCCAATCAGAGCTCCGAGAACCTGCATGGCGATGAAGGCCGGCGCCGAACTCGGGGCGATCCCGGCGAAGCTGTCCGAGAACACCCGGCCGATGGTGACCGCCGGATTGGCGAACGAGGTGGAACTGGTGAACCAGTAGGCCGCACCGATATACGCGCCCACTGCCGCCGCGGACAGCCCCGCCCGGGCACTGCGGGCCAGCGCGAAGATCAGCACCACCAACCCGGCGGTCGCCACCACCTCGCCGATCAGATGCCCCGGCGTCACCCGATGCTTGGTGGCGATCTCCAACGCCGCCCGGTCGAACATCACGTTCGCCAGCACCGCGCCGGCGACACCGCCCACGGTCTGGGCGGCCGCGTAGGCCAGCACCGCAACGCCGCGAAGACCGGTGCCCGACCGTCGGCCGAGCAGCCAATCGGCAAGTGACACCACCGGATTGAAGTGCGCCCCGGACACGGGTCCGAACATCAGGATCAGCACCGCCAGCCCGAACACCGTCGCCGTCGAATTCTGCAGCAGCTGCAGCCCGACATCATGTGGCGAGAGCTGGGCCGCCGCGATCCCCGATCCGACGACGACCGTCACCAGCAGCGCGGTGCCCAGAAACTCGGCGAGCAGCGGGCGCCAGCTCACCGACAGCACGCGGCCGTCTCGTCCGGCTGGGGCTTCGGGCCGAAGATGTCCGAGTCGGCGAGCACGGTGTAGACCTCCCACTTCTCACCGCCGGGACCGCTGACCCACACCTTGTCCTGGGTGGCGAAACAGCACGTCGTCCCGATCTCCTCCTCGGTGAACAGGCCGGCATCGGTGAGGCGGGCGATCTCCTGATGCACGGTGTCGCTCGACGCCACCTCCACGCCCAGGTGGTTGAGCGTGCCGCCGTTGCCGGGGTTCTCGATCAAGACCAGCTTCAAGGCCGGCTCGGCGACGGCGAAGTTGGCATAGCCCGGTTTCACCTTCGCCGGTGCGGTGTTGAACAGCTTCGAGTAGAACTCGATCGCCACGTCGAGGTCGTCGACGTTGAGGGCAAGTTGCACGCGGGACATGGCTACCTCCACACCTGTGAGACATATATCGAACTTGTAGCCGCCATGATGCGCCACCTCTTCGACATATGTCAATGTCTCTGGCATCATCGATCACATGCCCAAGGCCCTGCCGGTTCTCGACATCTCCGCGCCCGTGTGCTGCTCACCGGTGGCCGCCGGCCCGCTCGACGACGAAGCGGCACTGGGTATTGCACTGCGGCTCAAGGCGCTGGCCGACCCGGTGCGCGTCAAGCTGGTGTCGCTGCTGTTCAGCTCGCCCGACGAGGAAGTGTGCAGCTGTGACCTGGCCGCCGCAGTCGAACTCAGCGAGTCGACCGTCAGCCACCATTTGTCCCAGTTGCGCCGGGCCGGGATCGTCGCGTCGGAA
Organism: Mycolicibacterium cosmeticum; assembly: GCF_000613185.1. NCBI lineage: Bacteria > Bacillati > Actinomycetota > Actinomycetes > Mycobacteriales > Mycobacteriaceae > Mycobacterium > Mycolicibacterium cosmeticum. The sequence goes on along the minus strand of NZ_CCBB010000001.1, from coordinate 1,736,967 downwards.
CGCCGAGGGATGAATGTGTACCACCGGCCCCACCGGGATGCCCTGACGGCGCTGTGCGCGGTGCTCGACCCGAACTGCTGCCGCTAGGCGGCAGCAGCGCCACTTTTTGCCTCGGCAACCAACCGAAAATGCGATTCCGCTGACGTTGGCGCAAATTTGACTACCCTGTTCCCTTATCGGTAGTGCAGGGGGTTCGGATCTGCTGCGTGCCGCGCCCTTCGGGCGCAGGCGCGCTTGGTGCGACGTCGCGGAAACTCGCACGTCAAGAAGTGTCCATCAGTCTTTGGTTGGAAAGATGCGCGGTTTCGGCACGACACGGATGGCGGACTGGCTGGACCAGCCCGACCCGTTCGACGCCGTCACCGCCTTCCTGCACGACCGCGGATTGACCTCCTCGGCCCGCGTGATGCTGGCCATCGTCTCCGCATCGTCGATGCTGGCGCCGCTGGCGCTGGTGGTGCCCACCTACCACGAGGTCACCCTGGTCTTCGCCGGCATCATCGCCTTGGCCGGCTGTTGCCTGTCGTGCGTGATGACGTGGTTCTGGCTCACCCACTGGCCCACCCGCCGGCAGTCGCTCGTCACGGTGTCGCTGTGTACCGCGTGCATCGTGGGATGGAGCGTCGGACAGCCCAGTGCCGCGCTGGCCGCCCTCACCTGTGCCGCGATGCCCATCACCAGCGGATATATCGCGTTCTTCCACAGCAACCGGGCGCTGTTGCTGAACATGGTCGCGGGTCTGGCGGCATCCGGCTGTGCCGTGTACCGACTGGCACATGAGGTGAACATCGAGACCGCCATCGCCGCGGTCTGGTTGTTGAGCATGCTCAACACGCTGACCCCCATCACCGTTCGCGGCACCTCGAAGGCCATGAGCGTGTACGCGACCCGCTCCGACACCGACGCCCTCACGGGGTTGCTCAACCGCCGCGGATTCCTGGACGTCGTCGAGCGCCGGTTGATCAACGACCCCACCAACCGCGGGGAGTACGTCGTCGCGATCATGGTCGACCTGGACGATTTCAAGCGCATCAACGACACCCTGGGCCATGCCGAAGGCGACCGTGTGCTGCTGCGGGTCGCCGACATCCTGCGTGAGCATGCCCCGCCCGGCTCGGCGATCTGCCGGGCCGGCGGAGAGGAATTTCTCCTCGCGACCATGTCGTGGACCGCCGACGCCACCGTCATCGCCGCGCCGCTGTGCGAGGCGATCACCTCCCGGCTCGGTGACGTGAGTGCCAGCATCGGCGTCGCCGCGGCCGCCCGCCGCGACGTGCAGGCCGCTCCCGTACCGGCCGACATGATCATCGACCTCGTCAGCGCCGCCGACCTCGCCATGTACGAGGCCAAGCGCAGCGGCGGAAATCGAGTGGTGGTCGGCACGCCCCGATGACCCGTTCTGTGACAAGTTGGGACGCCGCCCGCTAGCGTTATCCTCCGCGCATTGTGGATGAGGGGAGGCGCAGCATGCAGCTGGCATCGCGGAGACGACGAGGTGCCCTGCGACGATCGGTATTCCTGGTCGTCGCGACAATGGTCGGCGCGTTCGGCGTCATGCTCTCGACGGGTACGGCCAACGCCGACGGCGAGAACTACGTCATCGCCACCGACACCACCTTCGCCCCGTTCGAATTCCAAGATGCACAAGGCAAATTCGTCGGCATCGACATGGATCTCATCCGTGAGATCGCCAAGGACCAGAACTTCACCGTCGACATCAAGCCCCTCGGTTTCGACGCGGCACTGCAAGCGGTACAGGCCAATCAGGCCGCCGGCGTCATCGCGGGCATGTCCATCACCGACGCCCGCAAGAAGGTATTCGACTTCTCCGAACCGTATTTCGAGTCCGGCGTGCAGATGGCCGTGCTCAAGACCAACGAGGACGTCAAGTCCTACGCCGACCTGAAGGGCAAGCGGGTCGCCGTCAAGAACGGCACCGAAGGCGCCGAGTTCGCCGAGTCCATCAAGGACAAGTACGGATTCCAGATCGTCTCGTTCGCCGACTCGGCCTCGATGTTCGAAGAGGTGAAGACCGGCAACTCGGTGGCCGTCTTCGAGGACTACCCGGTGCTGCTGTACGGCATCCAGCAGGGCAACGGATTCAAGACCGTGACCCCGAAGGAGAAGGGCTCCAGTTACGGCTTCGCCGTCAACAAGGGCCAAAACGCCGAGCTGCTCAAGAAGTTCAACGACGGCCTGAACCACCTGAAAGAAAACGGCCGCTACGACGAGATCATCAAGACCTACCTCGGCGAGGGTGCCGCCGAGGCCGACAACTCCTTCTTCGGTCTGCTGCAGAGCACCTTCTCGGTGCTGATGACCGGCCTGAAGATGACGATCATCCTGACCGTCGTCTCGATCGCGATCGCCCTGGTGCTCGGCGTCATCTTCGGTCTGTTGCGGGTGTCCCGGTCGGTGTGGCTGCGCGCCATCGGCACCACCTACGTCGACATCTTCCGTGGCACACCGCTTCTGGTGCAGGCCTTCTTCATCTACTTCGGCATCCCGTCGGCCCTCGGGTTCACCATGACGGCGCTGACCGCAGGCATCATCACCCTGTCGCTCAACGCCGGCGCCTACATGACCGAGATCGTGCGCGGCGGCATCCAGTCGGTGGACAAGGGCCAGATGGAGGCCGCCCGCAGCCTCGGCATTGGCTACCTGCCGACGATGCGCAGAGTGATTCTGCCGCAAGCCATCAGGACGATGATCCCGTCGTATGTCAACCAGTTCGTCATCACCCTGAAGGACACCTCGATCCTGTCGGTGATCGGCATTGCCGAGCTGACCCAGACCGGCCGGCTGATCATCGCCCGAAACTACCAGTCGTTCACCATGTGGCTGATCATCGGCATCATCTACTTCGTGGTGATCATGGCCCTCACCAAACTTTCGGACCGACTGGAGAGGCGGCTCGTCAAATGACCGAACTCGTGCCCGAAGCCGCTGCCGCCGAACCAGGAACGGTCAAGATCCGCATCGAGGGGCTGAAGAAGTCGTTCGGCGACCTGGTGGTGCTCGACGGCATCGACACCACCATCAAGCAGGGTGAGGTGGTGTGCGTCATCGGACCCTCGGGATCCGGTAAATCCACCTTCCTGCGCTGTCTGAACAAGCTGGAGGACATCTCCGGCGGCAAGGTGGTCGTCGACGACTTCGACCTGACCGACCCGAAGGTGGACCTGGACAAGGTGCGCCAGCACATCGGCATGGTGTTCCAGCACTTCAACCTGTTCCCGCACATGACCGTGATCGACAACGTCACGCTCGCACCGCTTTTGACCAAGAAGATGGACAAGGCGGCGGCCGAGAAGAAGGCGATGGAACTGCTGGCGCAGGTCGGCTTGGCGGAGAAGGCTCAGGTCAAACCCGCCACCCTGTCCGGCGGGCAGAAGCAACGCGTGGCGATCGCGCGGGCGCTGGCCATGAACCCGTCCATCATGCTGTTCGACGAGGCCACCAGCGCACTCGATCCCGAGATGGTCGGTGACGTGCTGGAGGTGTTGCGGGAGCTGGCGGTCGGCGGCATGACGATGGTGGTGGTCACCCACGAGATGGGCTTCGCCAGGGAGGTCGCCTCGCGGGTGATCTTCATGTGCGACGGCAACATCGTGGAGGACGCCCCGCCCGCCGAGCTGTTCGACAACCCCAAGCATCCGCGGCTGCAGGAGTTCCTCTCCAAGGTGCTGTAAGTACCGATATGAGCACCCGGCCGAAGCGCCTTGACATTCAAGGCCTTCGGGCCGTCGCGGTGCTCCTGGTGCTGCTGTTCCACGCCGAGATACCGGGCTTCGGCGGCGGCTACGTCGGCGTGGACGTGTTCTTCGTCATCTCGGGCTTCCTGATCAGTTCGCACCTGCTGGAAAGCCTGCGCGACCGCGGCACCATCGGTTTCGGCGCGTTCTACGCGCGACGGGCCCGGCGCCTGCTGCCGGCCGCCTTCGCCGTGATCGTCGCGACCGTGGTGGCCGCGGCCGTCTGGGTGTCGCCGGTGCAGTTCCCCTACGTGGTGAACGACGCCCTGGCGGCGGCGCTGTACCTGCCGAACATGTGGTTCGCCTATATCGAAACCGACTACCTGGCGCCGAAACTGCCGTCGCTGCTGCTGCACTACTGGTCACTGGGCCTGGAAGAACAGTTCTATCTGGTGTGGCCGCTGCTGCTGTGGACGGTGTTCCGGCTGCGCCGACGGTGGATGGCGGCGGCCATCGCGGTGGTGACGGCGGTGTCGTTCGTCGGCTGTGTCTGGCTCACCGCCACCGACCTGCCCAGAGCCTTCTTCTGGCTGCCGCCCCGCATGTGGGAGTTCGGACTGGGCGCCCTGGTGGCGCTGGCGCGCCTGAACCGCGATCGCCTGCTGCCGTCGCGGCTTGGCGTGCCGGCCGGTTGGGCCGGACTGGCGGCCATCGCCGCGAGCGGATCGCTGTTCTCCGTCGGCACCGATTTCCCCGGATATGCTGCGGCCCTGCCGGTCGCCGGTACCGCGTTGCTGATCGCCGCGGGACCGGGCCGAGGCAGCCCGGCCGCCGTGTTGAGCCTGCGCCCGCTGACCTGGATCGGTGACATCTCGTATTCGGTCTATCTGGTGCACTGGCCCGCCCTGGCTCTTCCTTACGCCGCAACGGCGTACACCGAAGCACTGCCTCTCTGGCTGCGCGCGGGTATCGCGGCATCGTGCCTGCCGGTCGGATGGCTGCTGTACACCCTCGTTGAGCAGCCGGGCCGTCACGCCCGGTGGCTCGTCACCGCGCGCCCGCGGCGGACCCTCGGCGTCGCAGCGGCCGGCATGGTCACCGTCATCACCGGCGTGCTGGCCATCTCCGCGGTATACAACCCACCGATCCTGGACGCCGGGAAACCCGCACCACACACCGCCCTCACCACGAAACCCGTTGGCACCGCCTATGTACCGAGCAACCTGACCCCCTCGCTTGCCCATGCGCACGCCGACCGCCCGGCCATCTACACCAACGGTTGCCACCGGTACACCCCCTCGGTGGACCCCGCCGGTTGCCGCACCGGCACCGACCCCACCGCCCCGCTCGTGGTGCTGTTCGGCGATTCCCATGCCGCGCAGTGGTATACCGCGCTGGCGGCCCTCGCCGAGGACGGGCTGATCCGGCTGGAAAGCCACACCAAGGACGGTTGCCCGCCGGCGTCCATCCACGTCCGGCGCTACCCGCAATGCGACGTGTGGCGTGACGGTGTCCTCGACGTCATCGCCACCGCCCGGCCGGCCCTGGTTCTGCTCGGCAGCTACGGGCGGTACTACGCCGCACACCGCGACGTCACGACCGCCGCGTGGCGCGACGGCCTGGCGCGCACCATCGAACGGCTCCCGCCGCAGACGCGGGTGGCGATCATCGCCGACACACCGTCGGCCGACGTGTCGCGGCCAATTTGCTTGGGCCGCTTCCTCGATGACGCGCAGCGGTGCGCCATCCCACGGGTGGCTGCTTTCGACGACGCGGTGCGCCGCGCCGAATTCGATGTCGTCGCCGCCGGCGCGGCGCGGAATCTGGATTACACCCGGTACCTGTGCGACGACACGTCGTGCCCGGCGATCCTGCTGGGCGACACCTTGGTCTACTTCGACGGCAACCACATCACCACCGCGATGAGCCGAGCATTGGCCGGGGTGGTCGGCGCGGACATCGAGTCGGCACTCGTCGGGTGAGAATTTGCCAGATCGGGAACCTGGCGACTGGATGCTGATTGTGGGATCTGCGCCCAACCCAGCATATTGACGTGGTAGAAATTTCTGATCGTTCGTCTAGCTGCACGGACGCATAGGCGTGGGGGAGGGCATCATGTTCGGGGGTTTCGCACCGCGGGTGCTGTTGTCGGTTTTCCGATCGGCCGCGGTTTTCGCTGTTATCGCCACCTTGGTGACCGGTATCGGGACCGGCGTGCGATTGCTCGCCGGCACCATCGTCGCGATCGGCGGCAACAGCAACCCGACCAGCGCCGGCATGATCCAGGAACTGGGCGGCAACCCCCTGCCGCCCGGCACGGTGAACCCCACCGGACTGCCGCTCGGCGTCGCGGGGCACGGCTACCTCGATCCCGCCAACCCGGCGTCGCCTTATCACGGTTACACCTTCGAACCGGTCAGCTGGCCGTCGCAGATCCCGTTCACCACCAACTGGGACGGATCCAGCGGGTACGAGCAGTCACAACGCGCCGGACTGGCCAACCTGCAGGCACTGGTGAATCCGGCCTTACAGACCGGCGATCCCGTGGCGGTGGTCGGCTACTCGTCCGGGGCGAACGTCGTCGTCCGCGAAATGCGGTATCTGAAGTCCATCGGAGCGCCCGACGCCGATCGACTCAGCTTCACGTTGATCGCCAGCATGAACCGGCCCAACGGCGGCCTGGCCGCCCGCTTCCCGGGATTGTTCGTACCGTTCGTCAACGTCAAGTTCGACGGCACCACACCGGCCGATACCCCGTACAAGATCACGGATGTCAGCTGGCAGTACGACCCCGTTTCGGACTTTCCCAACTACCCGCTCAACGTGCTCGCGGACCTCAACGCGTTGGTGGGCTTCTTCACCCAGCACGGCAATTACTACCCGGCGGACATGAAAGGTCCCCGCGTTGTGCCCGACTACACCGACCCGGCCAGCAACATCACCTATGTGACGCTGGCGGCGCCTCGGCTGCCGCTGCTGGTGCCGTTGCGCATGCTCGGTGTGCCCAAGCAGCTACTGGATCTGGTGGAACCGGCCTTGAAGGTGCTGGTCGATATGGGTTACGACCGCTCCATCAAAGCCGGGGTGCCGACCCCCGCGTCGCTTTCGCCCACCCCGCAGCGGCTGCTGGCCCTGCCCGGGCAGTTGCTCAACGCGGTCGGTGTGGGAATCCAGCACGCACTCAACCCGTCCTGGGACAAGCCGCCCACCAGTGCCCCCGCAGTGCCCGCAACCAAGACCGCCACCGCCGTTGCGAGCACCGGTAAAACCGTTGCGAACCATACCGATACGCCCGGGCCCGAGCCCGAAGTCGTCGAACCCGACAACGATGAACCCGCCGTTGCCGCGCCGGCGCACCCGACTGCCGAATCGGCACACCCGGCCACCGAGCCGGACACCGCACCGTCGGAGTCCGCGCCCCGCACCGCCACCGCGCGTCCCGACGACGACACCGCCCCGTCGGGCACCGGTGGTCATCGGTCCGGCCGGCCCAGCCGAACCGCCCTGGAAGGGGCGAAGCCGCAGCCGGTGACGGGCAAACCCGGCACCGCGGCCGAGGCCGACCAGCACGAGCCGAGCACACCCACCAAGACCGATGACCACAGCGAAGAATCCGCCTCGGACAAGGCGGCGGCATAACCGGTAAAGCCCGTGTGACCGGCGCCGATGTGCAACGATGATGATCTTGTTGTCCGGTGCTACCAGCACCGCCGCACGGGATGGATGCCATGGCTGCACAGAAACTTGTTCGACGTCTGGGGTTGACCGCCGGGTGCGCGGCCCTCATCGGGCTGGGCGGCCTGACGGCCGCATGCGGTACGGGCGGTAAGGAGGCGCCGTCCTCCACGACCACCACGACCACGACGACGACGACGACCACCACGACGACCGCACCCGCGACCACCTCGGCGCCGCTGGCGCCGACGCAGAAGTCGATCGACCCCACCGGTGGCAACCTGTTCACGCCCAGCGTGCTGGCGCCGCCGGCACCGACCGAGCCCCCCGGCGTGCACCGCCACGGATCCTGAGGATGGCTATGGATACCCGTAAGTTCACCAGTCGGCTTGGTGTTGTCGCCGGAGCGGCCGCCGTGATCGCGCTCGGCGGGCTGACCGCGGCGTGCGGTAACAGCAGCAAGGAAAGCCCCACCAGCACAACGTCGGTGACGACGACCACGACCACGACGACCACCGAGGCGACCACGACCAGTGCGCCCGCGGCGCCGTCGGAGTCGCTGGCGCCGACGCAGAAATCGATCGACCCGACCGGTGGCAATCTGTTCACCCCGTCGGTGGTCGCCCCGCCGGCGCCGACGGTCCCGGGTGGCCAGCATCCGGGGATCAACGGCATTCCCTGATCTCAGCGTGTGGACATGACCGGTCGGCGCCGGTTGTGGGCGCTGGTGGCGATGGGAACGCTGCTGGCGGCCGATCTTTCGGCGCTGCCCGCTCCGGAGTCGGCTGTCATCTCCGGCCCGTACGCGCGGCTGTTGGCGGCCTCGACCGATCTGGGGGAGTCACGCGGACGTGAGGTCCGGCTGACCGTCAGCCTGGCCGATGCGCGCCGCCCCGAGGAATTGATCGAATGGTCCCGGGCGCGTGGTCTGCGGGTGCGCTGGCGACCGGGTGACGACTGGGCCGTCGTCGAAGGGGAAGCCACCGGTGTGGCACGAGCTTTCGGTGTTCCGGTGCACGATTACCGGGGTCGCCGCGGGCAGGTGTTCTACGCGTCGCCGCGCCAGCCGGCGGTACCCGAGGAGCTGACCCGCTCGGTCAGCGACACCGGCCGCATCCTGGGCTACACCCCGCACCACATGGCCCGCCCGGATCTGCTGCCCATGGACGTGCCGCGCCAGGGGCTGGGCCCGGACGCCTTGTTGACCGCCTACAACGCGCATCCGCTCGCGGCGGCCGGATTCACCGGCGCCGGCGCCACCCTCGTGATCTTCGGTTTCGACGGCTTCGCGCAGAGTGATCTCGACTCCTTCGCCGACAGTTCGGCCCTGCCCCGATTCACCCCGGTGGTGATCGGTGGGCGGCCCGGACCGCCGGGTGCGGAGACCACCATGGATCTTCAAGTGGCACATGCCATCGCGCCGGACGCACAACTGGTCGTGGTCAACGCGCGGCCCACCGTGGAGGGCGACGGCGGCTACGAGAAGGTGGGACGGTTGTTCGAGGACACGGCCCGGCAATTCCCCGGAGCGGTGTGGAGCCTGTCGATCGGCTGGGGCTGTGATCGGTTGCCCGGTGCCGCGGACCTCGCTCCGGTGCGCACCGCCTTGGTGGCCGCACAACGGACCGGCACCGCGGTGTTCGACGCGAGCGGCGACAACGGTGGCCTGGAATGCAAAGGCGGCCCGGATTGGTCCGCGCCGCCGGGGCCCGACGACATCGGGCTCGACGCGGTCGCCTCGCTGCCCGAGGTGACGTCCGTCGGTGGCACCACGCTGTCCACCGACGCGCAGGGGCAGTGGCTGGCCGAACAGGCCTGGGTCGATGTGCCCATGTCGCTGGGCAGCAGCGGCGGGATCTCGAAGTTGTTCCCTCGCCCGGCCTTCCAGGCTTCGATCCAGACGAACCGATACGAGGAAAAACGACTGGTCCCCGATGTAGCCGCGCTGGCCGATCCGTTCACCGGTGTGCGCATCGTGCTGGACGGCCAGCCGCGCATCGGCGCCGGCACCTCGCAGGCGGCGCCCATCTGGGCGGCGCTGACGGTGCTGATGAATCAATACCTGCAAGCCCACGGCGGCCGCCTCCTCGGCGGCGACCTGAATCCGCTTCTGTACCAAGTGGCTTCGGGTGCCCGGCTGCCCGGATTCCGCGATGTCCGTCTGGGCTCCAACGCGGTGGACGTCTCGACGCCGGGCTATGACCTGGTGACCGGCCTGGGCAGCCCCAACGTCGACAATCTGGTCCGGGACCTGCTGGCCGTGCAGACCGGCGCGGCGCGGCGATGACGCCCACGCCAAGGCGGCGCGTCCCGATGTGGGTGGCGCTGCTGTTCGTGCTGGGCGTGCTGGTGGCCCTGGCGGTGCTGCGCTGGCAGGCGCCGATGATCGGTGCCGCCGCCGTCGGCGTCCCCTTGGTGCTGGCGAGCGACCTTCGCGGCAGCGGCCGATCAGCCCGAACAGTGGCAGTGGTCGCCGTGATCGGCGCCCTGCTGGGTCTGGCCTGGGCGCTGATCACCGGCGATATCGTGGCCCGGTCCTACGACGTCGCGCTGGCGTCGGGCATCACCGTCGATCACACCATTCGCGACGGTCTGGCCATTTCGGTCGGCGGGGCACTCGTCATGCTGGCGCCTGCCGTGTTCGCCTACCGGTCGATCCGAGACCCGTTGACCGGATTGATGTTCGGGGCGCTCGGTGCGGCCAGCTTCACCGCCGTGACGACGCTGACCCGGCTGGCCCCACAGCTGGCGACCGGAGTGTCGACGGGCGAGCGATCGGTCGCCGGACTGCTCGCCGAAGCGGTGATCCAGGGCGTCGCCGTCCCGGTGATGGCCGCGGCGGTGGGTGCCATGGTGGGGGCGGCGGTGGGTTCGCACCGCCGGCGCGCGGTGGCGGTGGTCGCCAGTGTGCTTGTGGGGGTGGTGTTCTACGGCTGCCTGGGCCTGGTGGAGGCGGCCCCGTTGCCGCAAGGCGTGCAGGTGAGCGTGCATCTGGGCTTGGCGGCCCTGGCGGTGCTGGCGATGCGCACCGTGTTGCGGGCTGGATCGGCCGACCGGTCCGCAGATGTGCCACGAGGGGCGTCCGTGCTGCTGCCCGTCGGGGTGGGCGTCGTCATCGCCGCGGCTGTCGCGTCGGCCGTGTCCCTGGTGGTCACCCCCGAAATACCCAACTACCGGTGCCCGCCGGATTGCGGGCAGCCACCGCTCGGCACGCCGGTGGCGATCAATCCCCGCTTCACCGCCGCGGACGGATCCTTCTCGGTGTCCTACCCCGGCCCGGGCACCGCCTATCGGGCGACGCTCAACCCGGACGGTGTCACCCTGGACTTCGTGGCCGGGGACACCGGCACGGTGGAACTGTTCGGTGAGCCGGCGAACGGACGCACGCCGCGGGCGATCGCCGAGGAGCTGATCGCCCGTAGTTACCCGGACGCCACCGTCGACTACGAGATACCCAATGCCGCAGTCGGTTACCAGCCCGGCTACGGGGTGTTCGCCGACGACTATCCGCAGGATTCCACCGGCACGTACACGCGGCTGCGCATCATGGTGATGGTCGCGATCAAGAACGATCTCGCGTTGGTGGCCGCCGCGATCGGGCCCTACCACGAATTCAGCCCGTCGTTCGGGATCGGGCATCCCTCGGGGGCCAACCTGCAGCTGGCGATGGACGTCGGCAAGTACGTGAACAGCTTCAGTTGGCGCGGCGACCCGCCACGCTGACACCGCGATGTCAGGATGAACTCATGACGGTGGTTCTGGTGCACGGCAATCCGGAGACCGACGCGCTGTGGGGCCCGCTGGTCGAGGCGCTGGGGCGCGATGACGTGATCCGGCTGTCCCCGCCGGGATTCGGTGCGCCCCTGCCGGACGGCTGGGCCGCCACCTACCTGGACTATCGCGACTGGCTGGAAGGCGAACTGGCTCGCATCGACGGCCCGATCGACCTGGTCGGCCATGACTGGGGCGGCAACCACGTGGTGAACGCGATGATGCACCGGCCGGAATTGGTGCGCAGCTGGGCCACCGACATCATCGGGGTGTTCGACCCCGAGTACGTCTGGCATGAGGCGGCCCAGATCTGGCAGACCCCCGGTGCCGGTGAGCAGTTCGTCGACGCGCTGGTCGGCGGGACCGTGCCGGAGCGCGCCGAGCGGCTGGCCGCACTCGGTATCACTGCGCCGGTGGCCGCCGAGATCGCCGAGGGTCTGGGCCCGGAGATGGGCCGGGCCATCCTCGCGCTGTACCGCTCCGTCCCGGCGCCGGTGCTGGCCGAAGCCGGCCGCCAGTTGGGTAATGCGGCCGCCCGGCCGGGACTGTGCCTGCTCGCCACCGAGGACCACTACACCGGCTCCGAGGAAATCCGCCGCCGGGCGGCCGATCGGGCAGGCGCCCGGACCGAGGTGCTCGACGGCCTGGGGCACTGGTGGATGGTGCAGGATCCACAGCGCGGTGCCGTGGTCCTGACCGAATTCTGGGAGTCTCTTCAGTAGGTCCGGGACCTGAAACGCCAGCACAAATGTAAAAACCGGATAAAAACTGCATCCAAATTCAGGAAATGGGTGCGCGACGGCCCCGATCCTGACAGCATGATCGGGTGTCCGTCAGCCGCGCCGAACGTCGAGACAAGCTGCTGCGTGCCGCGCAGACCGCGGTGATGAAGCACGGCGTCGACGTGCAACTCAAACAAGTGGCGGCCGAGGTGGGGCTGACCTCCGGCGCGGTGCTGTACCACTTCCCGGATATCCAGACGCTGCTGATCGAGGCCAACCAGGCCGGCGTGGAACGGTTCTACGACGCGCGCCTGCGTGCCATCGAAGGTGTCACCGAGCCCGACCGCAAACTCGTCATGACGATCGAGTCCGGGCTGCCCGTCGACTCCGACGATCCCGCAGTCAAACTGATGTGTGCCCTCGGTGGTGCCGCCTCCCGCTTTCCCGCCTACGCGGTGATGCTGACATCGCTGTACGACCGGCAGGTGGCGATGTACCAGGTGATCCTGGAAACCGGTGCCGCACAGGGTATTTTCTCGCTCACCTCGGCGTCGCTGACCATTGCGCGCAATATCGTCGCGCTGGAGGACGCCTACGGGTACCGCATGGTGGCGCGGCACCCGAGCCTGGACGCCGAGACCGCCACCGAACTGATCCTCGATTACGCGCGGGTGGCGACCGACCACCCGCTTCCCCGACCCGGCCGAGCGTGAAGGGCTGCCCATGACCGCATTGACCATCATGTTCTGGCCGGAATCGGCCTACGGACCGACGAACCAGTGCATCGGCCTGGCCGCCGTGCTGCGCGACCGGGGTCACCGGATCGTGTTCGCCGCCGAAAGCTCGTGGGCGGGAAAGCTCGCCCCGTTCGGCTTCGTCGAAGAACTCGTGGATCTGGCCGAACCGGCGGCCGGCGCCGAGGACGACGACCCGGGAAAGTTCTGGACCGACTTCATCGCCGAGACCGCGCCGGAATTCCGCAAACCGACGGTCGAGCAACTGCAGACGTTCATCCAGCCGACCTATCAGGCGCTGATCGACGGCGCCAAGTACTGCGAGCCGCGACTGCGGCAGATCATCGCCACCCACCGACCGGACGTCATCGTCGAGGACAACGTCGTGCTCTTCCCGGCGCTGGCATCGGCGGGTGTCCCGTTCGTACGGATCGTGTCCTGCAGCCCGCTGGAAATCTCGGGACCCGATGTGCCCCCGCCCTTTTCCGGTCTGCCCAGCGCGGATCGCTCGCAGTGGGACGCGTACCGCGCCGAATACGACCGCACCCACCGCGCCATGTGGTCGGAGTTCAACGCGTGGGTGCAGGCCCAGGGTGCGGCCCCGCTGCCTGACCTGGAGTTCATGCCGCGCGACAACGCCGCCAACCTGTACGTCTACCCGGCCGAGGCCGACTATCTGCAGGCCCGGCCGTTGGACAGCACCTGGGTCCGGATGGATTCCAGCGTCCGCGAAACCGACGAGGAGTACGTGTTGCCCGCTACGGTCGCCGAGCGTCCCGACGGCAGCGCGCTGATCTACCTGTCGCTGGGCTCACTCGGCGGCGCCGATGTCGAGCTGATGCAGCGCCTGGTCGACGTGCTGGGCACCACCCGGCACCGCTACATCGTCAGCATGGGTCCGCAGGCCGAGCGAATCACGCTGGCGGACAACATGGTCGGTGCGCAGATGCTGCCGCAGACAAAGATCATCCCGCAGGTCGACCTGGTGATCTCCCATGGTGGCAACAACACCGTCACCGAGACACTGCACTTCGGCAAACCACTCATCGTGCTGCCGCTGTTCTGGGATCAGTACGAGAACGCGCAGCGGATCGACGAACTCAGTTTCGGGATCCGGTTGGACACCTACGGTTTCGCCGACCACGACCTCACTGGGGCGGTGGAGCGACTGCTGGCCGACGGCGACCTGCGCGCCAGGCTGGCCGGTATCGGCGCGGCGATCAGGGCGCGCGACGGTCTGCGGGTCGGTGCCGACGCCATCGAACGCGTCGGCGCGCAATCTCACTCAGCTTCCTGACTGATGATCCGATGCGCGTATTCAGTTGTCCCACAGGAGACTTACGGTAAAGGTGGCGGCCGAACGCGGACGGCTGGTGTATGTCACGATGGTAGGTGGCTCGTCGTCGCACCGCGTTGTGTGACCCTCGGATAGGACAGATGCAATGGCTTCACAGGTAGTTGTTCGGCGGATCGGAATGACAGCCGGATGCGCGGCGCTGATCGCGCTGGGCGGCCTGACCGCGGCATGTGGATCGGGTGGCAAGGAGGCCCCCTCGAGCACCACGACCACGACCACCACGACGACCACCACGACGACACCGGCGACCACGTCGGCAACGGTGGCGCCGACCGAGAAATCGATCGATCCGAATGGCGGAAACCTGTTCACACCGAGCGTGCTGGCACCGCCCGCGCCGACCGAACCGCCCGGCGTGCATCGGCACGGTTCGTAGTCGGTCAGCGCAGAAAGGGACAACAGCGTGGATTCACAGATTCTGCGGCGCCGGATGGGTGCCGCCGCGGGGGCGCTCGCCATCGTCGCCATCGGCGGCCTGAGCGCGGCGTGCGGTAACAGCGGCAAGGAAAGCCCCAGCACCGGCACGACCACGACGACGACTACCACGACGACCACGAGTGCACCGGCGAGCCCGTCGGAGACGGTGGCGCCCACCGAGAAGTCGGTGAACCCGACCGGCGGCAACCTGTTCACCCCCTCGGTGCTGGCCCCGCCCGCGCCGACGGTGCCGGGTGGTCAGCACCCCGGCATCAACGGCATCTCCTGATCGTCGGTCAGCTGAAATGGGTTGCCGGCCGCGCTAACCGCACCCCGTCGACGGTGATATCGACCTTCTCGTTGTAGAACGCGACCATCCCGGCGATGGCCGCCACCGCGGGCAGCGGGTAGTCGTACACCCAGGCCAGGTCCGGGTGAACGGCGTCGGCGGTGCGCACCGACCAGTAACCGGTGGTGGTGCCCTTGTAGGGGCACAGTGTCTGGGTTTCGCTGGGCACGAGATGCTCGACATTCACATCGGTGCGGTCGACGTAATATCTTGTCGGTAGGCCGGTTTCGAACAACAGCACCGGGCTGTGTGATTCGGCGAGCACGGTGCCGTCCAACTCGACGACGACGTGGCGGTGCGAGCGCAGGGCATCGACCCGGCTGTACGGATTGCGCGGATGCCCGACGATGCGCTCGTCCTCCTCGAACCATTGCAGGCTGGTCCACTCGAAGCGCACGTAGCCGGGTAGCAGCCCGTCGCCATCGGCGTCGAAGACGCGTGCCGACGACGCGACGGTGGTGTCGCCCGCCACCACGGCGTGCAGCCGGAACGGGCCGAACTGGCTGCGTTGCGGATGGTCCTCGTCCACCAGGTGTTCGGTGCGGACGTCGGCCAGCGGGATGTAGTACTGCGGGTAATACGGCAGTTCCCAGACATACCGGGCGGCCGTGGTGTCGAAGACGAGTGCGCCGTTGCAGTAGCCGCGGACCCGGCGCGGGGCGGGCTCGACCCGGCCACGGTCGGCGGCATTGCGGGGGTAGTCGGTCGAGTCGGCAGCCATGGTGCGATTGTCGCACCGATCTCCGGTTATTCGGCCGTGCTGGAGCTTGCCGAGCCCGCGGGCTTGGCCTCAGACCCCGCCGACGACTGCTGGTCGGAAGCGGAAGCCGTGGACCCTGTCGTCGATCCGCCGGCGGGCTCTGCCTTGGTCGACGTCCCCGGCTTGGTGGTGTCGGGCTTGGTGTCGGTCTTGGGGCCCGTCTTGCTGTCGTCGGTCTTGCTGTCGCCGGGCTCGGTCGTGGCCGGGGTGCTGTCCTTGGTCGACTCCGTCGGCCCGTCCTTCGCGGGGGTGGACGGCGTGGCAGGGGCGGCGTCCGTGGTCGGCTCGGGCATCGCGGCCTTGGGCGAGACCTCGGCCGGCGCCTGCCGGGGATCGGCGCTGCCCGTCGTGACCTCACGGTCTGCGTCGGCACCGAGATCGGCTGTGGTGTCCGGGGATTGCGCGCTCGCCGCGACCGTCACCGGCTGGACGCGGTCGGCGGTGACCGCCGCGGTTGCCGCGCGATCCACGGTTCGGGCCGCGGTCACCGAGGTGGTCGCCGCGGTGGACGCTGGCGCGTCGTTCCGGTCGAAGAAGTCCTTCACGCGATTCACCACGGTCTGCACGGTGTTGCAGACCGCGGTGGCGATCCGCTTGGCGACCTCGGCGATGCCCTGGACGACTGCCGCGGCCCCCTTGGCGATCGCCTTGACCACCCACACGGTGGCGTCCACCAGGGCCGTCACCACGTTCACGGTCACGTCCACGATGCCCTTGATCACCGCGCCGGTGAACTCGGCCAGGTTGATGATGGCGTTGCGGATGAAATCGAGGATGGGATGGCCGTTCTGGTCGGCGATGAACTCGCGGATGACGTCGACGGCCGGCTTGGCGGTCCAATCGGTTTCCCAGATGCCGAAGTTGTCCCCGTCATTGGGTGTGCCGGTATTGAGGTCACGGGTGGAGTAGATGAACATCGGCCCGGTGCCCTCCTGCTTGCTCCAGCTGTTCAGGAAGTCCTTGATGTAGGCGGCCTGCTGTTCGGGGGAGATGTACTGCCCGGGCAGGTTGGGGTTGTACGGATCGGTGGGCAATCCGTACTCGCTGGCCCAGATCTTGAGATCTTCGTCGCCGAACACCTCCATCAGGCTGCGCATGCGCCAGAGCTGTTGCAGCGGTGAGGCGATCTGGTCGGCCTGCTCGGAGAACATCATGTCGTACTTGTAGGGGTGGAAGGACAGCGCGTCGAAGTAGCCGTGCGCCCCGGCCGCATACATGCCGGCCAGGAACTCGACGGGGTTCATGGTGACGACGTTGCCCTCGTCGTCGTCGATGGTCCGCCCGGAACCCAGCACGCCGCCGATCACGGTGATGTCGTCGCCGGTCACCTTGGTGACATCCTTGATCGCGGTGTAGGCGGCCTTGAGCATTTCGGTGTACGACGCCGGGTCGACGGGGTTGAGGAAGAACTTCGCGTTGGGTTCGTTCCACACCTCGACCGCGGAGATCTTGCCGCCGTAATGTTCGGCCACCTTGCCGGCGAACTGGCCGAACGCCACCGGGTCCGGCTGGCCGGAGAGCACGGGATTGCCCGCCCAGCGCGGGGTTTCGTGCAGCACGGCGAGCACGCCCATGCCGCGCTTGTACGCCTGTTGGACGACGTAGTCGGTGGCGGAGAAGTCGTAGACGCCCTGCTGTCGCTCGATGGTGAGCCAAGACAGGCCGATGCGGACGTTCTGCACGCCGATCGACTGCATCATGTTGAGCTGTTTGTCGATCTGGCCCTCGATGGTCAGCCGCGCCAGGTTCGAATCGGCAAGCCCCACCGTCGTCGAGGAGGTGTCGATCGCCGCCGCGAGCGCGACGTCATGCGCGGCCGTAACCCGTGGCTCGGCCTTGGCGCCGATAGCCGCGAGCGCCATCGTCGCCACCACCGCGGGAATCGTGCGCCGCCAGAACATCCCGAATACGCCAGCCCACATGAAGGTCTCCCGCGGTGAGTAGTCCCACCGAACCTTAATGGACGCTGTGAACAATTAGCGGGGGATCCCGATGAATGGTTCGGCGGCTTCGGCCGACTCCGGTGCCTCCTTTCTCACGGGCCGTTTCGGGCGCGCCGGACCAGTTAGCCAGTGGCGCTCGAATATGCATTAATGGCACATCACTGTGGCTGTTCTGCCCCGGCCAGAAATTGCGGTTCCGGGCCGCTATTGCCGATCTCCAGAGGGTGCCAGAAGTTGCGGCCTTCGGCATCGGCGACGGGGACGGGAGCCGACCGCATAGCCACGCCGTACCGCGGGCAGTCGCGGAATGAAACTTTGCCCATTGAGCCCATCGCTGCGCATTCCCCAGTTCTCGCCGATTACTCGACACGCCGAATTGGATTGCGGGCTGGCAATGGTCTGTACGTGAGAATGTCGTCTGGGCTGGCAGGGGGTCAGAGAGATTGGGTATGCGTGCGTCGGAGGATGATCTACCCTGCCCGTAAATACTCTCGGGCCACGGCGTCGATAACCGTTGCGGTATTGACGGTGGCGATGCTGGCGCTGGTACCTCCGTCGCAACGGCACCGCCCGGTCGAATCCGACCGCGTCGCCCCATTGGCGGTGTCGGCCTCCACATTGGGCTTCGCGGACTCGCAGGTCTTTTTCTACAACGACGACCAGATTGCCCAAACGGTGCAGCGCTGGGTCGCCAACAATATTCACACCGTTCGAATCGGCATTCCGTGGGCCGGTGTGGAGGCCACCAAGGGGACCTTCGACTGGACTCGCGCCGACCGCGTGGTGGCCGCCGCGGCCGCGGCGAACATATCGATCATCTGTGCCATCACGTCGAGCCCGTTGTGGGCGGCGGCGGCCGGAGCCCTACCGCCACATGGCCGGCCGGCGTCGCCCGATGCCTACGGGGTGTTCACCGCGCAGGTGGCCCAGCGGTACAAGGGAAGAATCGCGGCGTACGAGGTCTGGAACGAACCCAACGGCATCATCGGCTATCGCCCCTTTCCTGATCCGGCCGGTTATACCGAGCTTCTCAAAGCCGCGTACCCCAGGATCAAGGCGGTGGATCCGACGGTGACGGTGCTGGGCGGAGTGCTCGGTTCGGGAAAGACGTGGGGCGCATTCACGATCAATCCGGTGACGTTTCTGTCGAAGATGTATGCCGCAGGCGCCGCGCCCTTTTTCGACGCACTGTCGTATCACCCCTACAGCTACAACATGAAGTTCTCCGACGGGATGTATCAAAGCGATTCCCCGCTCGATCAGCTGGTGCGGTTGCGGCAGACCATGCTCGCCAACAATGAAGGCGCAAAGACGATTTGGGTCACCGAGTTCGGTGCGCCCACCAATCGGGTGTCCGAGACGACGCAGGCGGCGCTGATGTCGGACATGATCAGCAGTTGGCGCCAACTGCCCTACGGCGGCCCGCTGATGCTCTACACCACGCGCGATCTCAACAGCTGGAGCTGGCTCGACGACGACCGTTTCGGGGTGTATCGCTCCAACTGGACGGCCAAGCCGTCGGCGCAGGTGGTGGCGGCCCCGCCTCAGCCCGGCGCCGTGTACCAGCGATTCGCGGCCAATATGGATCCGACGCTCGGCGAGGTGCTCAGCCCGGTTTTCGCGGCGACCTCGAAGGTATCGGCGCAATTGCGCACGGCCGGCATGTTGTGGGAGCTCACCCCCGGTCAGTTCGTCACGTCACCCGGTCCGGTCGGTGATGTGGCGCGGGCCCGCCGCGTGACGCCCACGTCGGCTTTCGCGAACGGTTACCAGGATTTCACCGGCAGTACCCCCATCCGGATCTGGTACTCGCCGGCCACCGGGGCGCATTGGGGCAGTAGGGAATTCGTCAAGGCATGGGTTCCCGAGTTGGGCTTGGCGACCTCCGACGAGCGGTGGTCGGGCACCAGCACCAAGGTGACGTTCGAGCGCGGCTCGATCACGTGGACGCCGTTCGTCGGGACCAAGGTCCATCTCACTCAGCAACGCTGAGACGCCGATTCGCGGGCTTTCGCGCCCTGTTGTGCCGCCGCCTGCGCCGCGGTGGGCGCTGC
Source organism: Mycolicibacterium cosmeticum (assembly GCF_000613185.1). Taxonomy (NCBI): domain Bacteria; kingdom Bacillati; phylum Actinomycetota; class Actinomycetes; order Mycobacteriales; family Mycobacteriaceae; genus Mycobacterium; species Mycolicibacterium cosmeticum. The sequence goes on along the minus strand of NZ_CCBB010000001.1, from coordinate 1,717,490 downwards.
CGGATGTGTCCATGCCTACCCGGCTGACGTGTTCGCTGACCACAAGAGATTAGCTGTCTGTAACGCGCAGCAACCACGTGGCGATATACCCTTCTCGGGTCGGGGTGCGCGGGCGAGCGGACGGGGTGTCGCCGTCGAGCAACGGCTCTCCGGGGTGTGCGATGCACGCCGCTCTGGGATGTGCGGGGCGCTCGAAGCTGCCGGCAGAAATCCCTGTGAACTGCGTTGTCATCCGATTTTGACGCTGCGCGACATCGTCGGCCCTGGTGTGTCTACCCAGCCGTCGGGCGGTCGCAAGCTAACCATCAGCGGATCTTGCCGACGTGGGTTTATCGCAAGATGATCACGGGTATGGATCGTTCGCCAGCGGCTGTGGTAACTTCCATTCGCCAACAAAGTCGTTTGCTGGAAGGGAGACGAAACATGGAACGACGTCAGGGACTGGGACGCAAGATGGTCGCGACGGTGGCGGTGGCCGGTGGTGGCCTCGCTGTCGCGATGGGGATCGCCACCGCCGCGGCCGGCACCGCGGCGGCCGATTCTCAGCAAAACGTGCTGACCCAGATCGGCAACAAGACGACCCCGCTGTCGCAGCGGCTCGGGCAGTTCGGCACCAACGTGCTCGTCAACGGCGGGACTGTGGGGACGAACCTGCTCGTCAATGGCGGCACCGTGGGCTCGAACGGGCAGATCAACCTCGGCACCGTCGGGACCAACCTGCTGATCAACGGCGGCACCTCGGCCAGTAGCGCCCAGCAGCAGCTGGGCACGGCAGCCAGTAACGCCCAGCAGCAGCTTGGCACGGCGGCCAGCAATGCCACCAAGGCGATCGGTTCCGTCCTCGGCGGCTGACCCGCGCCGAACTTCTTGTGTGGGCGCCTGCCGGCCCGCTCGTGTCGCGAGCGGGCCGGTAGGTCGTTTTCGGGCTTTGCTGGCGTGTCGTGTCGCCAAAATTCTGTCGGCCGACGAGACCGCGTCGATCCGTCGCCGCGACGCACCATGCTTTGCCAGGGTGCAGCTAATCCGGATGCCCCGACCGTGGGGCCGAGGCGGCCGATGGGTGGGGGATGACGCTGCCGGACCGCCGGTATCACATAACGGCTGGTAAAGCCGAAATTATCGGTGGCGTAAAAACTTGCTGCATTTCGACGGGGCGTATCCTGGGGCCGAACCCCTGGTCAAACGCGCAGCGAGCGGGTGATTGCCAATTCCGGCGCCGCGGGAAAGCAAATTTTCGCAGCCGTCCCGAGGTTTCAACCTTCCGCTACGGGGCTACCTTAATCGTGGTTTGGATCACAGACCACGTGCTAGCTTAAGCGGGCTCGGTTGGGATTTGCTGGAGGGAGAGCAATCATGAATCACAAGGTGGGGTCGGAAAGCCGGAAATGGGTGCGGGTCGTCGCGGTGACCGGCACGGCTGCGGCCCTCGCAATCGGCGGCAGTGTGGCTGGTGCGGGTACGGCTTCGGCCGACTCACAACAGAATGTCGTCAACAGCACGGGTAACAAGGTGAGCCCGAATCAGACGATCGGGGAGTTCGGGTCCAATCTGTCACACAACCTGGGCGTGTTCGGCACCAATCTGTTGGTGAACGCGGGAACGGTCGGGTCCAACGCGCAGCAGCAGCTGGGTCAGACGGGCACCAACCTGCTGATCAACAGCGGAAAGTTCACCACGAACCTGTCCACCAATATCGGTAAGACCGGCGGCAACCTGAGCAAGAACGCCGGCCAGTTCGGTGGCAACCTGGTGAAGAACATCGGGAAGTTCCTCAGCGGTAACGGCTAGGCGAACAGCGATATCCCACATGGGCGGCACCCGCGGGTGCCGCCCATATGGCGTCCAGGGGATCGTGCGGTCAGCGGGAGCAGTCCAGCGACACCGACACGGTGCGTCGGACGACGACCGGGATGAAATCGCGGTCGTCCCGTCCGCCGACCCGGACGATCTCGGTGCGCTCGTGTGGATTTCGCACGTCGGTCACCACGCACCGATCCAGGGGTGCCGAGCCCACCCGGTCGATCTTCACGTCGAAACCCTGCGCCTCCAACAGGCCGATGGTGGCCACCGCGGACTCCCCGGCCGCGGACGCCGTCGGGGCCGTCCACGCGCCGAGGACCAACGCGGTTCCGAGCGGGGCAGCAATCGCGGCGGCGGTGGCGGCGATGCGCTTGGCGGTGATGCTCTTCATGATGAGACTCCTTGTGCGAGTGCGCGTATTGGGTGGTGCGCAGGTGTGCCGGGTAGGTTGACTGCAACCCATCCTGTCGCCGCGGGGCATGGTGCCGCTTGGAGGTTGGGTGGAGATCGGGTGGAGATCACCGGTAGGGGAGGCGAGCGCGGTGCCGTCGAGGCGACCATGGACGGGTGACCCGGTCTGGCTGGCCGATGTGCTGCGGGCCGAGGGGCTCGACGTGGTCGAGTACCCGGGCTGGCGGGACCGTGGACACGGTGATTTCGAGGACATCCGCGGGGTGATGGTGCATCACACCGGTTCGGATACCGCCACCGCGGCGTCGATCGCCGCCGGCCGGCCGGACCTGGCGGGGCCGTTGTCGCAGCTGCACATCGCCAGGGATGGGACGGTGACGGTGGTCGCGCTCGGCGTGGCCTGGCACGCCGGCGTCGGCATGTATCCGTGGGTGCCCGCCAACATGGGCAACTGGCATCTGATCGGCATCGAATGCGCCAACACCGGTACCGGCCCTCTGGCGCCGCACCGCGAGAACTGGCCGGACGCACAGTATTTCGCGCTGGTCGACTGCTGCGCGGCGATCAACCGCAGGCTGGGACAGACATCGGCCAGGACCATCGGGCACAAGGAGTACGCGGGCTACGCCCAGGGCAAGTGGGATCCCGGGGCCATCGACATGACGGAGCTGCGTCGCGATATCGGCGCCCGCATCGGGGTGCTGACCGACCCGGCACCGGACCGTCGGCCGCCGGTGCCGGTGGGCGAATACACCGGCATCCTGTTGTTCGCGGGGTCGCGGGGCCCGCAGGTCGCCGAATTACAGCGACGGCTCAAGCACGCCTACGCGTCCTACGCCGGCGATCTGGAGATCGACGGCATCTTCGGTCCGGAAACCGAGGCCGCGGTGCGCGAATTCCAGCGCCGAACGCCCGGCCTGGTGGTCGACGGCATCGTGGGGCCCGCGACCGCGGCGGCGTTGCGGCTCAGGGTGATAACGCAGGCTTAACCCTGCTCGACCACGTTGCCTTCGCCGGACTTGGTGATGCCCGGGGCGCCCGAGTGGAACGCGATGTGGTTGTCGAACCCGGCGGCGGTGATGGCGTCGGCGGTGTCCACGGTGACGTTGTTCTCGAAGCCCGACACCGTCAGGCTGGCGCAGTGCCCGGTGATGGTGATCCGGTTGTTGGCCCCACTGACCACCACCACGTTCTGATTGCAGGCGATGGTCTTGACGGCGCCGATGCCGGAGACGCTCACGGTGCTGCCGGGTTGCGGCAGATCCTGCGAGGGCACGACGGACGGCGCCTCGGCCACGGTCGATTCCGGACTCGGTGGGGCCTCGGTGAGAAAGCCACCGCCGCCGGAGATGCCGGGGATCGACGCGGTGTTCTGATACACCACCCAGGCCGCACCACCCGCCGCCGCCATCATCACCACCGCGACCGGAACGATCAGCATCCACGGACGCAGACCCGAACGGGACGGCGGCGCGGGCGGGTATCCGACCGGATACGGATTGGCCGCGTACGGCCACTGCTGAACCGGCGGCGGGTAACCCACGCCGGCGCGGTGGTCGGCTCCCAGTTCGGACGCCCTGGCCATGTCGCTGAGCGGCTGTTCCAGCGCCCGGATCCGGGCCTCGGGATCATCCTCTGGGTTCATGTGCAGATGGTCCCACATCGGCACCGGCCCAAGGGGCTACCTCGAACAGTCCAGGGACACCGTGATGGTCCGCCGCACCACGAGCGGGACGAAGATGTCGCGGTCGCCGTGCCTGTCCACCTGCACGAGTCGCGTTTCCGATTGCGGATTGCGGACGCTGGTGACGACGCACTGGTCCAGCGGAGCACTGCCGACCCGGTCGACGTTGACGTGGAAACCCTGCGATTCCAGGGTGCCGATGGTGACCACCGCCGACTCGGCCCGAGCCGGGGCGGCGGTCAACAGCGCCGCCGCCGGGACGGCGATCAGGGCGATCAACACGGTACGCATACCCATGACACGTCCGCAGGCCGGAAATGGTTCACCCACAACGAAAAACCCGGCCGGATGTCTCCGGCCGGGCCTTTCGTGCGCACCCTACGCCGGCACCGGGACGCGCGCCGATGCCGGTTCTTCGGCGCGCCCGCCGTGGTCGCTGTCGACCATGGTCAGCTCGTCGAACGGGACGTCACCACGCAGCACGGCGTCGACCCTGGCCCGATCGATGGTCTTGGTCCACGACCCGACCAGGACGGTGGCGACGGCGTTACCGGAGAAGTTGGTGACGGCGCGCGCCTCGGACATGAAGCGGTCGATACCGACGATCAGGCCGACGCCGTCGAGCAGATCGGGCCGGTGGCTCTGCAGGCCGCCGGCCAGCGTGGCCATCCCGGCGCCGCTGACGCCCGCGGCACCCTTGGAGGCGACGATCATGAACACCAACAGCGACAGCTGCTCACCCAGCGACAGCGGATGCCCCATCGCGTCGGCGATGAACAGCGAGGCCATGGTCAGGTAGATCGCCGTGCCGTCCAGGTTGAACGAGTATCCGGTGGGAACCACGACGCCGACGGTGCTGCGGTCCACGCCCAGGTGCTCCATCTTGGCGATCAGCCGCGGCAGAGCGGATTCCGACGACGAGGTGGAGAAGATCAGCAGGTATTCCCGGGCCAGGTAGCGCACCAGTTTGAAGATCGACACCCCCGACACCGCGCGCATCAGCACGCCCAGCACGCCGAACACGAACACGAAGCAGGTGAGGTAGAAGCCCAGCATCAGCGCCAGCAGTTGGGTGACCGCGCTCCAGCCGGTCTGGGCCACCACGTTGGCGATGGCGCCGAAAGCACCGATCGGGGCCAGCCACAGGATCATGGTGAGCACCTTGAACACCAGCTTCTGCAGGTGCTCCACACCGCGCAGGATGGGCTCGCCCGCGGTGCCCATCGCTTGCAGTGCGAACCCGACGAGCAGGGCAACGAACAACGCCTGCAACACATTTCCCTCGGTCAACGAGGACAGCAGGGTGGTCGGGATGATGTGGGTGACGAAGTCCATCAGGCCGCCGGCCTCATGCGCCTTCTCGGCGAGGGCGGCGCCCTGGCCGGCCGCCTTCTCCGACAGGTGCATTCCCGAGCCCGGCTTGAGCAGGTTGCCCACCACCAGGCCGATGCCCAGCGCGATGGTCGACATGATCAGGAAGTAGGCGAAGGCCAGCCCGCCGACCCGGCCGACCGTGGCGGCTTTGCGCACCGAGCCGATGCCCAGCACGATGGTGCAGAAGATGACCGGCGCGATCATCATCTTGATCAGGCTGACGAACATGGTGCCCAGGACGCCGACGTCCTTGCCGATCGACGGGGCGAGCAGGCCGACGGCGACGCCGATGACGACGGCGGCGATGACGGCGATATAGAGCCAGTGCGTGCGGTCCCGCTTCTTCGCGGGCGTGTCCGTGGTGGAGGTCATGTAAGGATGGTCGGCGAGTACGTGATCCCGGTCACGTTTTAGTTCATTTCGTTCAGTTTGGGGGTGCCGGTGCGCAGGTGGTGGCCGGCCACGTCACGGTGGTCGCTGGCAGGTCAGGCGATCGCGCTCCAGATCGTGGTGGTGGTGTTGGTGGTGCTGGCCGGCACCGGTCTGGCCCTGCTGGATGCCCGCCGGGACGGCGACGACGCGGCGCGCCAGCAGATGATCGGCATCGCCACCGCCCTGGCCGATTCCCCGTCGACCGCGCTGGCCATCGAATCAGGTTCGGCGACAAGGACTCTGCAACCGGTGACCGAAGCGGTGCGCAAGGCCACCGGAATCGCCTTCATCACCATCATGGCCCCCGACGGCATCCGTTTCACCCACACCGATCCCACCCAGATCGGCGGTCACTACCTGGGCACGCTGGAGCCCGCGCTGCGGGGCCAGACGTTCACCGAGGTCTACACCGGAACACTGGGCCCCTCGATCCGGGCGGTTGCGCCGGTGCGCGCGTCCGACGGCCGGATCGTCGGGCTGGTGTCCGCGGGCATCACCCGCCAGACCCTGGCGCAGCGCTGGCGGTCGCAGATCAGCACCATCGCGGCGGTCACCGCGGCGGCGCTGGCCATCTCGTTGGCCGGCGCATGGGCGATCCGGCGCCGGTTGTTGCGGCAGACCCACGGCCTGCGGCCGGACGAGCTGCGGGTGATGTATGACCATCATGACGCCGTCCTGCATTCGGTGTCGGAGGGACTGATCGTGCTGGATGGTGACGGCGTGGCGCTGGTCAACGACGAGGCGCGCCGGCTGCTGGGGCTGCCGGACGGGCCGGTGACCCGTGCCGACCTGCCGGAGTTCCTGCGCAGCCAGGATCCGGGCGTCCGCGACGAACTGCAGGTCACCGAGGAGCGGGTGCTGGTGGTCAACCGGGCATCGGTGGCCGATCAGCGCGGGGAGCGGGGCAGGGCGTCGGCCTCCGAGGTGGTGACCATCCGCGACCGCACCGAGTTACAGGGTGCGCTTGGCGAACTGAGCGCCCTCAAGGTGCTCACCGATTCGTTGCGCGCGCAGGCGCACGAGCAGGCGAACAAACTGCACACCGTCATCACCATGGTGGAGATGGGCCGCCCGGAGGACGCGGTGCGGTTCGCCACCGACGAACTGGAACTGTCGCAGCGGCTGGTCGACCGGCTGTCGCAGTCCGTGCGCGAACCCGCGCTGGTGGCGCTGTTGCTGGGCAAGGCGGCTCAGGCCGATGAGCGCGGCATCACGCTGACCGTCACCGAGGACACGCAGCTGTCCGCCGATATCCCGCTGACGGGCCAGGAGATCGTCACCGTGCTGGGCAATCTGATCGACAATGCCCTCGACGCCTGCGATCGGGACGAGCCGTGGGTCGAGGTCACGGTGAACCAGGACGACCAGGCGCTGATGATCAAGGTGGCCGACAGCGGCCCCGGCATGGACCCGGCGACGTTCGAGCGGGCCCTGCGGCGCGGGTATTCGACCAAGAGCGATGCCGCGGGTCATGGTCTGGGCCTGGCGCTGGTGGCCCAGGTGGTGAACCGGCACGGCGGGACGGTGGCCGCGGAGTTGACGTATGGCTCGGTGGTCACCGTGACGGTGCCGCGGTGAGCCCGATCCGGGTGCTGATCGTCGAGGACGATCCCCTGATCGCCGAGGCACACCACACGTATCTCGGCCGGGTGGAAGGGTTTTCGGTGGTCGCGGTGGTGCACACCGCCCGTGATGCGATGCGCGTCGCGGCCGAGGCGCAACCGCCCGTCGACCTGGTGCTGCTCGATCTCGGGCTGCCCGACGCCAGCGGTATCGCCCTGGCATCCGGGCTGTCGGGGCTGGCGCCGGCGCCCGACATCATCGCGATCACCTCCGAGCGGGATCTGGAAATGGTCCGCGCCGCGGTCGCGCACGGCGCGCTGGCCTATTTGCTCAAACCGTTCACCTTCGCCGCGTTCCGGGACCGGATGGAGCGTTACCGCCGCTACCGCGGCGCGTTGCCCGCCGGTACCGAGGCGGCAAGTCAGGCGGAGGTGGACCGCGCGTTCGCGGAATTGCGGGTTGCCACCGACAAAACGGTCACCCCGAAAGGCGTCGCACCGCAGACCACCGACGAGATCGCGCGGGTGGTGCGGGACAGCCCCGGTGGCCTGACGGCCGACGAGGTCGCCGGTCAGGTCGGTGTCTCCCGGGTGACGGCGTGGCGATACCTGGAGCGGCTGGCCGACGACGGCACCGTCACCCGCAGCACCGACTACGGCAAGGCCGGGCGGCCCAAGACGCGTTATCAGTGGCGCTGAGCCTGCAGTTCGGCGCGACGTCCGATGGACGAATTGAAAATCACGGCTTGGCAAAGAATTCTCGAGGCGGCAGCAAATAGCCAATTCCAGAATTATGATTCTGCGAATTGTGTCCGAAGGGATTGCCGTGAGTTCGACCAAAATGCGCGTTGGGCTGACCTCGCTGTTGGTTTTCGGTGTTGTCTCGGCCGTCGTCTCAAGCGCATCCGGCGGCGCCGGAATGGTGGCGACGGCCGGCGCCGCGCCGGAATCGGCCACCGACGCCCGCGCCGTCACCGTCAACACCGGCAGCTTCGATCTGAATGTCCGGTCGGCGCCGTCGATGACAAGCCAGAAGATCGGCACCGTTGCCAACCATTCGAGGGTGGTCATCACGTGTTATGCCCGCGGCGCCGAGTTCGTCGGCGGGCCGTATCAGCTGCGCACGGATCTGTGGAACCGGCTGGACAGCGGCGGTTACGTCACCGACGCGATGCTCGACACCGGCTCCAACGACCCGGTCGTCCCGCCGTGTGCCACCGAAGCGTCCCGGCCGACGTCGGCGCGGGCCACCGGGCGTAAGGCGCAGGTGAACCCGGCCAAGGACGGCACCGACGCGTGGGCCGCGCTGGAGAAGTGGTTCTTCGTCTCGGGGGAGCAGTTCTACCCGGCAGTCACCGCCACGCCGCGGGATCTGGCCGGTTCGGCCAGGTCGGCGGGCTGGACGGTGGTGGACGACCCGCAGCCGCGGGCCATCGTGGTGATTCCGGGCGGGCAGCTCGACGCCCCGCCCGCGGGTCACATCGCGTGGGTGGATTCGACGTCGAAGCGCTCGGACGGCACCTACCTGACGCTGACCGAGATGGCCGGCCCGGGGCGCGGTCCGGGCACCTGGTCGGCGCGCACCGTGAAAGCCGAGAAAGGGCTGTCATTCGTGCTGTTGCCGTGAGGCATCAGCTAATTTGACAGCAATGTCAATTCGAGTTCGTCGGGCGCGGTGCTGCCCGCCCGCGGGACGCGCCGATCGGCCTGGTGTGACACAAAGTTTGCTGATCCCGGCGCTGTGATCTGGCCCTCACTTTGCGGCGCCAAGCTAAGAATCCGTGATGTGACGGATGTGGCGACGACCCCCGGTTGAAATTGCCAACGGGCGGTATTTCCAGTTCAGGACTTTGTGGCCGGTTGCTGAAACTAGGTCACAAATGCATAACGAATAGTTTCCTAAGCGGTGTCTGAGAGGTTGACGGCAGATCAACGCCGGGTGCCCCGCAAGGTTGGGTTTGCTTGTCGGATGCGTCGCTAGACTCGATCGGGAACGCGCCATCCTCGGCGCATCGCGACTGAATCTAGTGCCGGTGCCGTTATACCGGCGGAGGTGTCGAAGAAATGGCAAGTGTTTTCGTGCGCGCAAATGACGCCGCCGTGAACGAATCCCGGACCGCGTACGCGGGGTCGGTGCAGATCGGGCGGGGCGCCATCGCGGACGTCGCCGCCGACGCCACCACCATCGTCGTGGCCAACCACGGCGACGACTCGGTCACCGTGGTGCGCCCTGACACCGTCGCGGCCCCGGCCGTGGTCGACGTGGCGGGTGAGCCCACCGCCATCGCACTCGCCGATGACCGCGCCTACGTGATCACCAGCACCGCCGAGGTCGACACCGTCGTGGTGGTCGACACCCGGGCCAACGCCGTGCTGGCCAGCTACCCGCTGGCCTTCACCGCCACCGCCGTCGAGGTGAGCCGCGACGGCAAGCGCGCCTACGTCGCGCGCACCGGCAACGACCACGTCGACATCGCCGTCATCGACACCACCGCCGAGCGGGTGGGCACCATCGACATCCCCGCCGGCGTCGGTGCCTCCATCGACGGGCTGCGCATCGCCCCGTCCGGGCGCGAGCTCTACGCCGCCGTCACCACCGTCACGGGCAGCCGCCTGCTGATGATCGACACCGAGACGGCCACCGTGCGCAAGTCGCTGTCCATCGGGGCGCCGATCCGCGATCTCGCGCTCACCAAGACCACCGCCTACGTGCTCACCTCGGACCTGACCGCGCTGGGCAAGATCGTCGTGGTGGACCTGGCCGCCTTCACCGTCACCGGAACCGTGGCGGCCGGCGCGCTGCCGATCCAGATGGCGCTCTCGGCCGATGGCTCGCGCGCCTACGTGGTGGACTACGACCAGGTGGCGGTGCTGTGCACGGTCACCAACGACGTGCTCGAGACCATCACGGTCGGTTCGCGGCCCACCGCCCTGGCCCTCAGCGGCCAGGGGGACCGGCTCTACGTTGCCGATGTGGACGGCCGGATCACCGCGTTCCGGGTGACCCCGCCGTCGCCGATGTACTCGCCGTTCGAGGCGGTGGCCTTCACCGAGGCCCGGCAGCTGGAGCCGGTCGGCGTCTAACCGCCCGAGATCGACCGGTTGCAGTCCAACGTCACCGAGATCGACTGACTGATCGTCTGCTGCACCAGCACCCGCTCGTCGGTGCCGGGCCCGACGTAGGGCACCCACTGCTTGACGGTGTTCGGGTTGCGCACGTTGGTGACCACGCATTGGCTCAGCGGCAGGGTGCCGCTGCGGTCGATGTTCACCGTGTAGCCCTCGGACTGCAGGCGGCTGATGGTCTCCTGCGCCGTCTCCTCGGCGGACGCCGGCCCCGCGGGGACGGTGATTGCCGCGGCGGCGGCGGCAATGCCGACCGTGGCCAGTGCCCATCTCATTCGCATCCCTCCATCATGGCGCATGTTGCTGGTTGGCGGTGCAGTCGAGCGACACCGAGATGGACCGGCTGACCACCACCTCGATGTAGTCGTAGTCGTGTTTGCCGTTACGGCCGTTGTCGACCCTGATCAGCCGGGTCACGGTCTGCGGGTTGCGCACGCCGGTGACCACGCACTGATCCAGCGGGGCGCTGCCGACCCGGTCGACGTTGACGGTGTAGCCCTCGGCCTCCAGCAGGCCGATGGTTTCCTGCGGTGACTGGTCCGCGTGGGCCGGCGGTGCGGCGGTGAGGAGCACGGCCGCCGCGGACAGCGCGGCGAGCAGTAATGGACGCATGGCGCGCCCCCTGTCGGATTGATGAACACTTGCTGTGAACTACATCGCCGGACGGCGGTGATTCGTTGCAGGCGCGGTCCGCGCTGGCGCTACCATCGCGGCGGTGTACTCCACCATGCAGAATTGGCCGCTGACCATCACCGCGATCCTGCGTCACGCCTGCGGCGTCAACGGGGACCGCGTCGTCACCACCGCCACGGGGCAGGGCGGAGCCGCAGAGGCCGCGGCATCAGGGCTGAGTCATCGCAGCCTGACCTACCGTGAGGTCGGCGAACAGGCCGCCCAGCTGGCGCACGCCCTGCGCGGGCTGGGGATCACCGGTGACCAGCGGGTCGCCACATTCCAGTGGAACAACGCCGAGCACCTGGTCGCGTACCTGGCGGTACCCGCGATGGGCGCCGTGCTGCACACGCTCAACATCCGGCTGGCGCCCGAGCAGATCGCCTATATCGCCAACGAGGCCGAGGATCGGGTGATCATCGCCGACTCCTCGCTGCTGCCCCTGCTGGCGCCGGTGCTGCCGCAGCTGACCACCGTGCACACCGTCATCGTGGTCGGCGACGGGGATACCAGCGCGCTGACCGGACCGACGGTGGTGCGCTACGACGAGCTGCTGGCCGGCCGGCCCGCCGAGTTCGACTGGCCCGAGCTCGACGAGAACTCGGCGGCCGCCATGTGTTACACCAGCGGCACCACCGGCAACCCGAAAGGTGTTGTCTACAGCCATCGTTCGAGTTATCTGCACGCGCTGACGGCGTGCACCGCCAACGCACTGGACGTCAGCTCCGGCGACGTGGTGCTGCCCATCGTGCCGATGTTCCACGCCAACGCTTGGGGGCTGCCCTACGCCGCGCTGATGGCCGGCGCCGACCTGGCCATGCCCGACCGGTTCCTGGACGGGTCCTCGCTCATCGAACTGATCGAGTCGCGGCGCCCGACGGTGGCCGGCGCCGTCCCGACCATCTGGAACGACGTCATGCATTGCCTGGAAAGGTCGCCCGGCCACGACATTTCGTCGCTGCGGCTGGTTGCCTGCGGCGGCTCGGCGGTGCCGCTGTCGTTGATGCGGACGTTCCAGGAGCGGCACGGCGTCTACATCCAGCAGGCCTGGGGGATGACCGAGACCTCGCCGCTGGCCACCGTCGCCAAGCCGCTGCCCGGGGTCTCCGAGGAGCGGCACTGGCAGATGCGCGCCACCCAGGGCCGGCCGATGTGCGGGGTCGAGGTCCGCATCGTCGACGACGAGGGCAACCGGCTGCCCGACGACGGCAAGGCCGTCGGTGAGCTGGAGGTGCGCGGCCCGTGGATCACCGGCGGGTACTACCTGGGCCGCGACGCCGAGAAGTTCGACAGCGGCTGGCTGCGCACCGGCGACGTCGGCGTGATCGACCCGGACGGTTATGTCACGCTGACCGACCGGGCCAAGGATGTCATCAAATCCGGCGGAGAGTGGATCTCGTCGGTGGAGCTGGAGAACCACCTGATAGCGCATCCCGCGGTGCTGGAGGCCGCCGTGGTGGGCGTGCCCGACGAGCGCTGGCAGGAACGTCCGCTGGCCGTCATCGTGCTGGACGAAGGCGCCTCGGCGGAGGCCGCCGAGCTGCGCGAGTTCCTGGCGGACAAGGTGGTCCGGTGGTGGCTGCCCGAGCGGTGGACGTTCATCGAGCAGGTCCCGCGCACCAGCGTCGGCAAGTACGACAAGAAGACCATCCGGGCCCGGCACGCCGACGGGGCCTACGAGGTCATCATCCTGTGATTTGTGGCGCCGCACCCGTAATGGTTACGGGTGCGGCGCCACAAATCGCCCCGTTTAGCCGCGGCGGCCAGCGGCTACGCCAATCGGCATGAGCTCCGACGAACCCCAACTGCCGTTGCCCGACTACGACCAGATGTCCCTCGGTGACCTCCGGCACCGGATCCGTGCCCTGGACCTCGACGAGCTGACCGCCGTGCTCACCCACGAGGCCGGCCATGCCGCCCGGGTGCCCGTGCTCGAGGTGCTCGAAGCCCGGCAGCGCGAACTCGAGGGCGGCGCCGAACCGTCGCCGGGTAATCCGGCGAATGCCCCCCGCGTGCAGGGCGCGGCCGGCGGGTCGCCGGTGCAGGAGTCGACGGCGGCACAAGCCACCAGCCCGCTGCGGCACGGCGTCGCCCAGCAGACACCGAGCCGCGGCAAGCCCTAACGCTCGGCGCGCTGATACGCGGTGACCACCGCCGCGCCACCGAGGCCGATGTTGTGCTGCAGGGCCGCGCTGACGTTGTCGACCTGGCGCTTGTCCGCGGTGCCGCGCAGCTGCCAGGTCAGCTCGGCGCACTGCGCCAGACCGGTCGCGCCCAGCGGGTGGCCCTTGGAGATCAGGCCGCCGGACGGGTTGACCACCCACCGCCCGCCGTAGGTGGTGTCGTCGTTGTCGATCAGGGCGGGCGCTTCCCCCGGACCGCACAGGCCCAGCGCTTCGTACAGCAGCAGCTCGTTGGCCGAGAAGCAGTCGTGCAGCTCGATCACCTGGAAGTCGGCCGGGCCCAGGCCGGCCTGATCGTAAACCTGTTGGGCGGCTTGCACGTTCATGTCGTAGCCGATGATGTTGGCCGCGCTGCCGTCGAACGTGGAGGCGAAATCGGTGGTCATCGCCTGCCCGACGATCTCCACGGCCTGACCGGCCAGGCCGTGCGCGTCGACGAACGCCTCGCTGGCCACGATGGCCGCACCCGACCCGTCGGAGGTGGGGGAGCACTGCAGCTTGGTCAGTGGGTCGGAGATCATCTTGGCGGCCAGGATGTCGTCGAGGGTGTACTCGTCCTGGAACTGCGCGTACGGGTTGTTCACCGAGTGCTTGTGGTTCTTGTAGCCGATCTTGGCGAAATGTTCTGCGGTGCTGCCGTACTTGCGCATGTGTTCGCGCCCGGCTGCGCCGAACATCCAGGGCGCCACCGGAAAACCGAACTCGTCGATCTCGGCCAGCGCCTTGACGTGCCGGCCCAGCGGGGATTCGCGGTCCTGCGCACCGCCACCCAGGGAGCCGGGCTGCATCTTCTCGAAGCCCAGTGCGATGGCGCAGTCGGCCAGACCGCCTCGAATCGACTGTGCGGCAAGGTAGAGCGCCGTCGAACCGGTGGAACAGTTGTTGTTGACGTTGACGATCGGGATGCCCGTCATGCCCAGCTCGTAGAGCGCCCGCTGGCCCGAGGTGGAGTCACCCGAGCAGTACCCGACGTAGCCCTGCTGCACCTCGGTGAAGTCGATGCCGGCGTCGGCCAGCGCCTTGGTGCCGGACTCTCGGGCCATGTCCGGGTAATCCCAGCCCTCGGTTCGTCCGGGCTTCTCGAACTTCGTCATTCCGACACCGACGACGAAAACACGATTCGGCATGGTGATCCCTTTCGCTTCATTGCGGTCGGGATCGAACATACTTCGCGGGTTTCTCAGGCGAACGCGTCGGTGTACTGCGGGCAGTAGTAGTCGATCGACATGACGACGAAGGCGGCGGCCTGACGGGTGGTCAGGTCGGTGTGGGCGAGGATGTCCATGCCGATCTCGGTGCCGGTCGCGCCGGCTTTCAGCTCGGAGCACACCTGGCGCGCGTTGCCGATGACGTCGGCGGCCGAGTCGTAGGTGATGCCCTCCTTGGCGATCTCGTCGAGGAACGCGCTATCGGTCTGGGAGGTGATGGCGTTCGCCGTGCCGGCCGAGGCGAGGGCGGCCAACCCCAGCGCCAGCCCGGACAGGGTGGTGACGACGGCGGTGCGGGCGGCGGTGCTGAGCATGGGGTGGACTCCTGACGAGGTCGGTTCCGGTCGTTCCGGGCGACCACAGGGTCCAACGGCGATCTTGATGGATTCTTGGTGGATCCTTGGCAGCGCTCAGCCGTAGGCCAGCCACCACTGGTGCAGCTGTTCCATGTCGGGTGCCTGGATGTTGCCGATCATCAGATCGGAGTTCTTGGTCCAGGTGATGTCGGGGCCGTCGGCGTAGGTGCCGCAGGCAATGGAGCCCTCGGCCCGCTGGGCGGAGTCGGTGTAGTGCCACGTCGTCGGCGAGTCGATCCCGCTGCCCGGGCATTGCAGCAGCTCGGAGTCACCCTTGATGGCGTCGTCGAAATGCCCCGACAGCGCGCCCTGGTCGGCGAACAGCGAATACCGCGACGCGGCCGGTCCGCCCGGCGAGGTGGCCGGCCCGCAGTCCACGGTGGCCAGGGCCCCGGTGACCGGCGGGTGCACCACCTGACACGTGCCGGGCGCGTAGTCGCGGGGCAGCATCCCCAGCAGCCGGTTCTCCAGCGTGCCCGCGCTTTCGGATTCGGTGCTGCCGGCGGGTTCGGTGGTCTCGGTCGTCTCGACCGGCTCCTTGGTCGAGGTGGGCGCCGCCGTCGTGGCCGGCGCCGCCGTGGTGTCATCGGGTTTGACCAGCCAGAACACCCCGAGTGCGGCGATCACCAGGACGAAGACGCCGGCGGCGGCCGCGATGGGCACCCAGGCGGTCTTCTTGCCCGGCCCGGGGGTGTTCGGCGGCTGCTGATTCCAGGTCGGCCCACTGGGCGGCGGTGTGTAGAAGCGCGCGGGTGGCGGTGGCGTGGTGGGGTACGGCGTGGGTGTCCCGAACCGCGGCGCGGGCCGGGTGGCGGCCTCGCCACGCGCGACGATATCGGCCGCCTGCGTCTGGTCCCGGGTGCTCAGCGCCTCGGTCGCCGCGGCGGCCAGCGCACCGGCGGTGGCGAACCGGTCCTCGGGTCTCTTGGCCATCCCGCGGGCGATGACGGCGTCGAATGCGGTGGGAATCCCGGGCCGGATGGTGCTCGGCGCCGGGACCGGGTTCATCAGATGGGCGGTGATCACCATGCTGACGCTGTCGCCCGGGAACGGCTGCCCACCGGTGAGGCATTCGTGCAGCACGCAGGTCAAGGCGTACACGTCGGCGCGATGGGTCACCGCGCCGCTGGTGAACCGTTCCGGGGCCATGTAGGCGTAGGTGCCCACCGCGGTGCCCAGTTCGGTCAGCTTCTCGTCGCTGGCCGCATTGGCGATCCCGAAGTCCACCAGGTAGGCGAAGTCGTCCCGGGTGATCAGGATGTTCTCCGGCTTGACGTCGCGGTGCATGATGCCGCTCTCATGTGCGGCATCCAGCGCGGCGGCCACCTGGCGGATGATGGCGACGGCGCGCGCCGGCGGCATCGGGCCGGAGGCCTTGAGCAGCTTGCGCAGGTCGTGCCCATTGATCATGCGCATGTCGACGTACAGCACGCCGTCGATCTCGCCGTAGTCATGGATCGGCACCACGTGCGGCTCCTGCAGCCGCCCGGCCGAATGCGCTTCGCGCTGCAACCGTTTGCGGAACACCGGGTCGTGAGAGACGCCTTCGGGCAACAGTTTCAGCGCGACGATGCGGTCCTTGACGGTGTCCTCGGCCTCGTAGACCTCACCCATGCCACCGCGCCCGATGAGCCGCCGCAACCGGTAGGGGCCGAACTGGGTGCCCTCGCGCGAAGTCGGCCCGGTCATGTCTGCCTCGCTCCTCTACGTCCGCAGGCTCAACACCCTAATGGGTGGCCGGAACCCGCACAGCGGAAGCTCAGCCAGGGCGGATGATCTCGAACACGAACTCGTGTTCGCAGATGCGGAACCGGTCGCCGTCGTTGAGCGTCGCGGTGCCGCGGATGCGCTGGCCGCCCACCTCCACACCGTTGGCCGAGCGCAGGTCGGTGATGACGAAACTGGTCCCGGTGTCGATGATGACCGCGTGGTGGCGACTGACATTCGGCTGGTCGAGCACGATGTCGTTGTCGGGCAGCCGGCCGATCCGGGTGGCGGCCGCCACCATCGGGTGCACCCGCCCGGACAGCGACCGGATCTGCGCCGCGGCCGTCTGCACCCCGACCGCGGTGCGCAGGTCGAGATTGTTGATCTTGTGCACGGCCGTGGTCCGCGCCGCCTGCCGGACGTTCAGTGGCTCCTGCCGCAGGATCCGCTCGTACAGCGAACGGACCGTCGGGCTGGGGTCGATACCCAGATCGTCGGCCAGCGTCGTCTTGAGGCGCTGATAGGCATCCAGCGCGTCGGACTGCCGATCGCTGAGGTAGTACGCCGTGATGAGCTGCGCCCACAGCGGCTCGCGATACGGGTATTCGACGACCAGTGACTCCAGCCCGCCGATGATGGTATACGCACGGTTACAAGCGATTTCGGCTTCGGCGTGGGCGGTGTGTGCCACCACCTTGTCCTCCACCAGGGCGGTGGCGAAGGGGTCGACGAACTCGAAGTCGCGCAGATCGTCGAGCACCGGGCCGCGCCACTGCGCCAGGGCGGTGGACAGGTGGCTGCTGGCCTGTTCGAACTGCCCGGCCGCGGCGGCCTGCACGCCCGCGCCCTTGGCGGCGATGAACCGCCCGATATCGCAGTTCGCGTCGTCGACGGCCAACCGGTATCCCGGTGCCGCGCTGGCCAGCACGGCACGACCGTCGGCCCCGGTGCTGGAGATGAGCTTGCGCAGATTGGAGATGTACGAGTGCAGGCTGGCTTTCGGCTCCGGCGGCGGGAACTGCTCCCACGCCGCGGTGACCAGCGAATCGCCGCTGACCGGGCGATTGCGGCTCATCACCAGCAACGCCAGCACGGCCCGCTGCTTCGGCGTCCCCAACGGTAGCGGTCTGCCGTCGACGGTCACCTGCAACGGGCCGAGCACACCGAAGTCCAGGCCGTTGGTCATCACCGGTCATTGTGCCGGGCAGCGCGCCGAAAGGTGGTAGAACGTGTTCTAGTTCTTGCGCTGGGAAGGGAGCGACAATGGCGTTGCGCGTGGTGCAGTGGGCGACCGGCGGGGTGGGCAGCGCGGCCATCAAGGGCATCCTCGACCATCCCGACCTCGAGCTCGCCGGGGCATGGGTGCACAGCGAGGCCAAGAACGGCCGGGATGTCGGGGACATCGTCGGCACCGGCCCGCTCGGGGTGCCGGCCACCAACCGCGTCGAGGACATCCTCGCGCTGGACGCCGACGCCGTCATCTATGCGCCGCTGCTGCCCGATCCCGACGAGGTGGCCGCGTTGCTGCGGTCGGGGAAAAACGTGGTGACACCGGTCGGTTGGCTGTACCCGAGCGCGAAACAAGCTGCGCCCCTGCGCGAGGCGGCCCTGGCGGGCGGGGTGACGCTGCACGGCACCGGCATCGCCCCCGGCGGATTCAGCGAGAAGTTCCCGCTGTTGTTGTCGGTGTTGTCCACCAGGGTGACCTTCGTCCGGGCCGAGGAGTTCTCCGACCTGCGCACCTACGACGCACCGGATGTGCTGCGGCACGTGATGGGGTTCGGGGACACCCCGGACAAGGCGATGAGCGGACCCATGCAGAAGATGCTCGACGGCGGTTTCATCCAGGCTGTCCGGATGTGCACCGACAAACTCGGCTTCCGGGCCGATCCGCGGGTGGTCACCGCCCAGGAGGTGGCTGTGGCCACCGCTCCCATCGCGTCGCCGATCGGCGACATCGCACCCGGCCAGGTCGCCGCCCGCCGGTTCCACTGGGAGGCGCAGGTCGACGGCGAACCCGTCGTGCGGATCACCGTCAACTGGCTGATGGGTGAGGAAAACCTCGACCCCCCATGGACTTTCGGCCCGGAAGGGCAGCGTTACGAGATGGCCGTGCGCGGCAATCCCGACTTCACGGTGGTGGTGCGCGGATTCCAGGGCGAGCCCGGTGACGAGGTGGGTCGAGGTTCGATCGTCGGCTCCGCCGACCGTGGTTCGATCGTCGGCTCCGCCGAACCGGGTGTGGTGGGCACCGCGGCGCACTGCGTCAACTCGGTGCCCGCGGTGTGCGCCGCGCCGCCGGGCATCGCCACCTACCTGGACCTGCCGTTCGTCGCGGCCCGTGCCGCCCCGCATCTGAGCTAGGGCGCCACCAGGATTCGGATCGGGTCACCGTCGGCGCGTTCCAGCTTCTCGATGCCCGCGGCGACATCGTCGAGCGGGACGATGTCGCTGATCGACCGGTGCAGGTCCAGCCGGCCCAGAGACACCAGATTGGCCAGCGTCCCGATATCGGCGTTCTGGTAACCGAGGTGACCGCGCACCTGGCGCTTGGTGAGGTTGAACAGCGACGTCGGCCCGATCGTCGGGGCGTCGGCACTCATGCCGACCCCGACCAGCCGCCCGCCCACGGTGAGGGCGGCCAGCGCCTGGTCGAAGGTCTGCGCCACGCCCACCGCGTCGAACGCGACGTCCACCCCGCGGCCGCCGGTGACCTCGATGATCTTGTCGCGCAACGACTCATCGCGGGCGTCGAACGCGTGGTCGGCGCCCAGTTCCAGGGCACGCTGCAGCACCGCGGGTTTGATGTCGACGGCGATGATGGGCGCCGCACCGACCAACCGGGCCAATTGCACGATATGGGTGCCGATGCCACCCACACCCCACACCCCGACGGACTCGCCGATACCCACCTGGCCCGTGCGCACGACGGCGCCGAACGGTGTCGACACCGCGTCGGCGAGGATGGCGGCCTGCTCGAGCGGGACGTTGTCGGGTACCCGGGTGAGCCCGAACGCCTGCGCGACGGTGTACTGCGCCCACGCCCCGTCGTAGGCGAAGGCCATCAGCCGGATGCGCAGACAGTTGCTCAGGTCCCCGCGCAGGCAGTTCACACAGCCCAGGCAGGGCCGGCCCGCCGCCACCACCACGCGGTCACCCTCGGCCCAGCCGGTGACCCCCGGCCCCAGCTTGGCGATGGTGCCCGAAGCCTCGTGTCCCTGGGTCACGACGGGCACCTGCGCGGGGAAGGTGCCGTTGATCAGGCTCAGGTCGGAATGGCAGATACCGCAGAACGCGACCTTGACCAGAACCTCGCCCGGACCCGGCTCCGGTATCGGAACCTCTTCGACCGCAATGGTTTTCGAATCGGCATAGAATCGCTGCGCACGCATCGTCGCTGACATGGCGCTCCCTCGGTCGGTCCCGGCTACCATGGCCATCATGGCGCAGCCGCTGACGGTGGAGCAATCACGGGCTATTCCGGTCCTGCCCGAGGATCTGTTCCGCGACATGGTGCCCATGCCGTTGCCGTCACTGTTCCGGCGGTGGTACGGGCCCATCCCGCCGATCAAGGAGACCCGCGGCCAGACCGGCGCGTGGGACGCGGTCGGCCAGTCCCGCACGGTGGTCCTCACCGGCGGCGGCAGCATGCGTGAGGAACTGACCTCCTACGATCCGCCCCGGTCCTTCGGCTACCGGCTCACCGACGTCAAGGGGCCGTTGGCGCCGCTGGTCGCCGGCGTCGACGGCCAGTGGCTGTTCGAACCGGCGGGCACCGGCACGCTGGTGACGTGGCGCTGGACCATCCACCCGCGATCGGCGCCGGCGGCACCGCTGCTGCCGGTGTTCGGCAGGCTGTGGAAAGGCTATGCCGCCCAGTCGCTGGCCGAACTGTCCGACCAGATGGTCCGCTAGGTTCGCGCTACCGTGAAACGTGGCTTGATCCTGGCCGGTGGCGGCCTGGCCGGTATCGCCTGGGAAACCGGGGTGCTGGCCGGTATCGCCGATGCCTCCCCGGACACCGCGGCCGCCGTGCTGGCGGCCGACGTGCTGCTGGGTACCTCGGCCGGTTCCGCCGTCGCCGCCCAGGTGAGCAGCGGCACCGCGCTCGACGACCTCTACGCCCGGCAGATCGCCGAGGAAACGCACGAAATCGCCTCCGGCGTCGACATCGACGAGGTGGCCGAGCTGTTCGTCGCCGCGCTCGGCGAATCCGGCAGCACCGAATCCCGGATGCGCCGGATCGGCGCGATCGCGGTGGCCGCCCAGACCGTCCCCGAGGCGGTGCGCCGCGAGGTGATCGCACACCGGCTGCCCGCGCAGCACTGGCCCGACCGGGACCTGCGGATCACCGCCGTCGACGTGGCCACCGGCGAACTGGCGGTGTTCACACCGGCATCGGGTGTCCCGCTGGTCGACGCCGTCGCCGCCAGCTGCGCGGTGCCCGGCGCCTGGCCGCCGGTCACCATCGGGGCGCGTCGCTACATGGACGGCGGGGTGCGCAGCGCGGTGAACACCAGCGCGGCAGCCGACTGCGACGCGGTGCTGGTGCTGGTGCCCGCCGCCCAGAACGCGCCGTCCCCGTTCAGCGGCGGTGCGGCCGACGAGATCGCGGCCTTCCCCGGCGCCTCGATGGCCGTCTTCGCCGACGACGACGCGCTGGCCGCGTTCGGGCGCGATCCGCTCGACCCCCGCTGTCGGCGGCCGTCGGCAGCGGCGGGCCGCGCGCAGGGGCGCCGGGTGGCGGCGGCGGTCGCCGACTTCTGGTCCCGCTGAATCAGTCCAGCGCGCCGAGCGCGGCGGCGGCCAGCTCCTGGCCGATCTCGATGACCTCGTCGGCGCGGTGGAACTCCAGGCTGCGGCACGCGGTGCGGGGCACCTCGATGAGCAGGTCGGGCGGGTAGGCCGCCAGGGTGTGCCGGGCCAGCGCCGCCTGGGCGATGTCGATGGTGCGGTTCATGATCTCGAAGCTGCCCAGCCGCGGCGCCGCCGGCACGCCGGCGGCCTCCTCGAGCGCAACCTCCGGCTCGACGGCGCTGCTGAACCGGCTGAGCACCGACCGGGCGGCCGGGGTGTCCAGCACCCGCTGGGCCGCCGTGGTGTCCAGCAAAGCCGTTGTGCTGCGCCACATCCGGCCCAGGAACTCGGCGGTCGGTCGCGGTTCGGGTTTGCCCGGTCGGGTGGCCGGGTCGGGGCCGCCCAGGCTGATCGCGATGGTCAGGTCGGCATTGACGGCGGCGATCGGTGCCATCGGCAGGGGGTCCAGGATGCCGCCATCGGCCAGCAGGCGGCCGTCGACCACGTGTGGGGTGAAGATGCCCGGAATCGCGATGGACGCCCGGATCGCGTCGTCGAGCGGGCCGCGCTGCATCCACACCGATTTGCCCGCGATCAGGTCGGTGGACACCGCCGTGTACGGGATGGGCAGTCGCTCGATGGTGGCGTCGCCGAGGATCTCGCGTACCGCGTCCAGGATCTTGCCGGCCCGCAGCACCCCGGGTGAACTGATGGAGGGATCCAGCAGCCGCAGCACCGCCCGCTGCGTCAACGAGCTTGCCCACAGGGCGAATTCGTCGAGTTTGCCCGCCGCGTACAGGCCGCCGACCAGCGCGCCCATCGAGGATCCGGCGATGCCCACGATGTCGTAACCGCGGTCGGTCAGCTCGTTGATGACCCCGATGTGCGCGTAACCCCGCGCACCTCCACTACCGAGTGCCAGGGCGACCCGCATCGCCGGTCAGGATTCCTTCATGATGCGCTGGGCCACCGGCGCCAGCAGCCGGCCGGGCAGCAGCCGGGTGCTGGCGGCCAACACGGTGTTGGCGAGCCCGGAGACGACCGTCGGGCCGGACCGGTCCACCGCGGCCAGCGCGGTGTCGACCACCTGCCGGGAGGTCTGCCGGCCCCTGGTCATGAACTGCTTGCCGGTGCGCGCGAAGAACTCGGTCTCGGTGGCCCCCGGGCACAGCGCCAGCACCCGGACCCCGGTGCCCTTGGTCTCCTGCCACAGCGCCTCGGTGAACGACAACACGAAGGCCTTGGTCGCACCGTAGACCGCCATGGTCGGGGTGGGCTGGAAGGCCGCGGTGGAGGCGACGTTGAGCACCAAGCCGTTGCCCGCCTTGATCATCGGCGGCAGGAACCGGGCGGTCAGGTCGACCAGCGTCCCGCAGTTCAGCTGGATCTGGGTGGCCGAGGCGTCGGGGTCCAGCTCGGCGAACAGGCCGTGCGATCCGACGCCGGCGTTGTTGATCAGGATGTCGACGTGCCGGCCCAGCTGCTCGATCTGGCCGAACAGTTGGGCACCCGATCCCGGCACGGACAGGTCGGCGGCGATCACGTCGATGGTGACGCCGGGAGTGCTGCGCAACAGGGTGGCCCGCAGTTCCTTGAGCTTGTCCGCGCGGCGGGCGACGAGCACCAGGTCGGCCCCGAGACCGGACAGCTGGTGCGCGAACTCCTCACCGATTCCGCCGCTGGCGCCGGTGATCAGTGCGGTCCGATTGCGAAAGTCCACAGTGCCATCCTGCCGTATGTCGAGCGGTCGGGCGCTTCTGCTCACCCTGATTTTGAAGCGTCAGCCGCACTCGCCGTTGGCCGCGGCGTTGGCCGCCATGATGACACCGGCCTGCTGGGCCGGTGTCAGTTGCGCCCACGGGGTGTTGAAGCTGCCCGGCCCGCTGGCATCGGGGGCCTGCAGGGTCTTGAGGTAGGCCTCGACCAGGGTGCGCGGTTCGGCGTGCTGCTCGTCCAGCCACAGCTTGGCGGCATGACAGGCCTGGCCGTACTGGGATTCGGTGGCGTCGGAGGGGACGTCGACGGCGGTGGTGACTCCGCCGGGGGAGACCGCGACGGCACCCGCCGGCAGCGGCTTCTCCTGCGGCAGCGGGGGCGGCTCCGAGATGGGTGTGGCGGAGGCGGGGCTCGATGCGGCCGGCGTGTCGGTGTGCGAAGAACAACCGGCCAGGACGGCTCCCGCGGCCGCCATCACCAGGATCGGGTAGCTGCGCATGCTCCCCAATCTATGCAACACTCGCGACCGTGACGGAGGGGACCGGTTTCCGAGGCTGTTGTCGCGCTCGTTGAGAGCACCAGCGCCCGCCAACCGTTCGTCGTTTTCCTGGAGTCACCCATGGTTTCCGCCCCTGCTTCTGCGCTCGTCTCCCCGCCCGCGGTGTCCGCACCCACCCGGCTGCGGCTGCCCGACCTGCTCAACGCCACCGACCGCTGCGCCGACGATGTGCTGTCCGGCCGGTATGACCGGTTGCTGCCCGCCGGCGGCCCGCCCACCGACGAACGCTGGTACAGCCGGCTGTACGGCGATGACGAACTCGACATCTGGCTGATCAGCTGGGTGCCGGACCGGTCCACCGAATTGCACGACCACGGCGGGTCGCTGGGCGCGCTGACGGTGGTGTCGGGCGCGCTCACCGAGACACGCTGGAACGGCGAGGCGCTCAAGCGCCGTCGGCTGCGCGCCGGCGATCAGGCGGCGTTCCCGCTGGGCTGGGTGCACGACGTCGTGTGGGCGCCCTCTGCGGCGGGTAGGAGCGTAGCGACCGGGGGATCGGTCGGAGTACCGGCTGCCCCGATCACGCTGAGCGTGCACGCCTACTCGCCACCGCTGACCGCGATGTCCTACTACGAGGTCACCGACCGGCAGACGTTGCGGCGCAACCGGACCGAGCTGACCGACGCACCGGAGGGCTGACATGAGCCGTATCGACGACGTGCTGGCCGCCGCGCGGGCGCGGCTGCGCCGCCTGCAAGCTCACGAGGTGCCCGCCGCGCTGGAACGCGGTGCGCTGCTGGTGGACATCCGGCCGGCCGCCCAGCGCGCCGCCGAGGGCGAGGTGCCGGGTGCCCTGTTGATCGAACGCAACGTCCTGGAGTGGCGGGCCGACCCGACCAGCGAGGCCCGGCTGCCGCAGGCCACCGACGACGACGTCGAATGGGTGATCCTGTGCTCGGAGGGCTACACCTCCAGCCTGGCCGCCGCCGCCCTGCAGGACCTGGGCCTGCACCGGGCCACCGATGTGGTGGGCGGCTATCACGCGCTGGCCCCGGTGTTAGGTGCCGGCGTTCGGGTGTAGCAGCGGGCGCAGCGCCTCGGTCTTGGCCGGGGTCCAGCCCGGCGGCTGCAGCACGGCCGCCCAGGCGTTGGCGACGTCACGCACGTAGACGTGGCCGTGGCCGTCCGGCACGTCGACGGCCACCGCCATATCGGCCGACACCTGCAGGAATGTCACCACCGGAATCCACTCCATCCGCGGTGAAACGTCATAGCCGCGAGGCTCTTTCAGCCAATCGGGTTCGGCGAACAGCAGATCCGGGTTCCACCACGCGATGGGGTCGGAGGCGTGCTGCATGTAGACCACCCGGGGCGTCGACCACGGATCGGCGGGCCGGTTCAGGTTGTCGGGCCGCGCGACGAACCTCGCGTTCTCGCCCTTGTCGTAGATGGGCAGCCACTGCGGGGAGCCCGCATCGCGGTTGATGGTCAGGTCGGTCCAGATGGTGTTGTTGAACGTCGGCCCGGAGAACAGCGCGCCGTCGGTGCGGGCGACCAGGTTGTTCAGGGCCAGGAACGGCGCCTCACCGCCGAAGGAGCCCAGGCTTTCCCCGAACACCACCAGCTTGGGCCGCTTGTTCTCGGGCAGTTCGCGCACCATCGCGTCGACCTGTTCGAACAGCGCCTGGCCGGCCTGGCGGGCGTTCTCCTTGTCCACCAGGAACGAGATCCAGCTGGGCAGGAACGAGTACTGCATGGACACGATGGCGGTGTCGCCGTTGTACATGTACTCCAGCGCCGACGCCTCGGCCTCGTTGATCCAGCCGGTGCCGGTGGTGGTGGCCACGGCGATCACCTTGCGGTTCAGCCCGCCGGTGCGCCGCAGCTCCTCGGCCGCCAGCTTGGCGATCGCCTTGATCCCCTGCGCCGAGTTGAGCCCGGCGTAGGCCCGGATCGGCTCGACGGCCTTGGCGCCGTTGAACTTCGACAGGTCCGCCACCGACGGGCCGCCGGAGACGAAGATCCGGCCCTGGTGGCCCAGGGACTCCCAGCTGACCAGCGACTGCGGTCCACCCGAACGTAAAGGCGTTGTGGGAGCGGGATTGTCGGGATCGGTCTCGTTGTTGACCGATTCGAAGGTGTTGTTGATGGTGGACATGGCGAACCGCACCACCACGCCGTTGAGCAGCGCGATGCCCAGCGCCAGCAGCAGCGCCACCGCCACCGTCGCCGACACCCGCGGCGGCGCGACCCGCTCCAGCTGGCGGACCAGGAAGTGCACCAATCTGTCGATCAGCTGGCCGATTTCGACGAACGCGAACAGGAAGACGATGGACAGCACCGCCGTGAGCGGGTGGTCCCAGAACGTCAGGCGCGGCACGCCGAACAGATCCCGGACGTCGTCCTGCCACATGTGGAACCACACGATGGCGGCGATCTGGCCGGCGATACCGACCACGACGAGCGCTTTCCACGCCCACTTGGGGGCGGGTGGGCTGGTGTCCTTGGAGCGCATGAACCGCACCAGCCACACCGCGAAGACCCCGAACAGATACCCGAGCGCGCCCGCGGCACCGCTGACCAGACCCTGGAACAGCGGGCCGCGGGGCAGCAGCGACGGCGTCATCGACAGCCAGATGAACAGCAACCCCACGGCGGTGCCGAAGAAGGTGTAGTGGCGAATCCACCAGGCCCGCTTGGGCGCCGGGAGTGCGTCCGGTTGTTCCGGATGTTCCGGTGCTTCGGTCTCGGCGGCGGTGCTCACCGCTCGACTTTAACGATGCGTGAAGTTCGGCGCGCGCTTCTCGGTGAACGCGTTCATGCCCTCGGTCTGGTCGTCGGTGGCGAAGGCCGAGTGGAACAGCCGGCGCTCGTAGAGCAGGCCCTCGGCCAGGGTGGACTCGAAAGCCCGGTTGACCGCCTCCTTGGCCATCCGCGCCGCCGACAACGACATCCCGGCGATGGTGGCGGCGACGGCGTTGGCCTCGTCCAGCAGGCTCTCGGCGGGCACCACCCGGGACACCAGGCCGCTGCGTTCGGCCTCGGCGGCGTCGATGGTGCGCCCGGTCAGGATCAGGTCCATGGCCTTGGCCTTGCCGATGGCCCGGGTCAGCCGCTGGCTGCCGCCCATGCCGGGCAGCACGCCGAGCTTGATCTCGGGCTGACCGAACTTGGCGGTGTCGGCGGCGATCAGCAGGTCGCACATCATGGCCAGTTCGCAGCCGCCGCCCAGGGCGTAGCCGGCGACGGCGGCGATGGTGGGGGTGCGGGTGGCGGCGAACTTGCCCCACAGCGCGAAGAAGTCCTGGCTGAACACCTCGGCGAAGGACAGGTCGGCCATCTCCTTGATGTCGGCGCCGGCGGCGAAGGCCTTCTCGTTGCCGGTGAGGATGATGGCGCCGATGGCCGGGTCGGCGTCGAATTCGGCTGCGGCCGAGGTGACCTCGTGCATCACCTGGCTGTTGAGCGCGTTGAGCGCCTTGGGCCGGTTCAGCGTGATGGTGCCGACCCGGCCGTCGCGGGTCACCAGGATGGTCTCGTAGTCAGGCATCGGGTCTCCTTCTAGAAGGTGAGATCGGGGTCGGCGGAGGCGAAATAGGCGTCGACGGCCGCATCATCGCAGAGTTCCAGCGAGGCGGGCGACCACCGCGGGTTGCGGTCCTTGTCCACCAGCTGGGCGCGGATGCCTTCGACGAAATCGTGCGACTTCATCGAGGCCACCGAGACCCGGAACTCCTGTGCCAGCACCTCTTCCAGGCTGTGCAGGTGGGCCGCGCGGCGCACCGCGGTGAGGGTGACGGCCAGGGCGATGGGGGACCGGGTGGCGATCAGATCGGCCGCGGCCCTGGCTGCCGGGTCGTCGTGGCCGCGCAGGTCGGCGAGGATGTCGGCGACGGTGTCCCCGGCGTAGCAGGCGTCGATCCAATCCCGCTGGGCGGCAAGCTCACTGGCCGGCGGCTCCTCGGCGTAGGAGCGCAGGGCGTCCTCGTGCCCGTCGGTGACGACGGCCTCGGCGAAGTCGGCGAGCCGGTCATGCGGGACGTAGTGGTCGGCGAAGCCCATCGCGATGGCGTCCGCGCCGGTGAACGGGGCGCCGGTCAGGGCGGCGTGCAGGCCCAACTGGCCGGGGGCCCGGGAAAGCAGATAGGTACCGCCGACGTCGGGGATGAAGCCGATGCCGACCTCCGGCATGCCCATCTTGGTCTTCTCGGTGACGACGCGGACGTTGCCGTGTGCGCCCACCCCGACACCGCCGCCCATCACGATGCCGTCCATCAGCGCCACATACGGTTTCGGGTAGCGGCCGATGTGGGCGTTGAGCAGGTATTCGTCCCACCAGAATTTCCGCGCATAGGCGCCGTCGGACTTGGCGCTGTGATACAGCGCGACGACGTCGCCGCCCGCGCACAGGCCGCGTTCGCCGGCCCCGGTGAGCAGCACGGTCGTGACGGAATCGTCGTGTTCCCACGCGTCGAGGGCCCGCGCGATGCCGGCGACCATGACGTCGTTGAGCGAGTTGATCGCCTTGGGCCGGTTCAGCGTCAGGACACCGACGCCGTTGCGGACACTTACTAGGATGTCCTCGTTTTCGGTCACGGATTGCAATCTAGTTCGTCGCCCCGGCGGGTCCGGCGACGGGTAGGGTTTGACCAAGATCAACCTGGACGTTTCCTGAGAGTCCTTCTCAGCGATTGCGGATTTCTCGGGAACCTGCCCAGGCCTGTTGATCGTTGAGTAGGTGTTCGCAGAACCCGGACACCAAGCACAGGAGAGGACCTACGGTGCGCGAGAGCAGCAACCCGGTATTCCGCTCCCTGCCTAAGGAGCAGGGCGGATACGCGCAATTCGGTACCGGAGCCGCAAGCTTCGGTGCGCAGCAGGTACACGCGGATCCCTACGTCACGCCGTACCCGGATCAGCAGCGCGGTGTCTCGCGGCCGCTGACCATCGACGACGTGGTCACCAAGACCGGGATGACGCTGGCGGTGCTGTCGGCCGTCGCCGTCGTCTCGTACTTCCTGGTGGCCGGCAACCTGGCCCTGGCCATGCCGTTCACCCTCGTCGGCAGCCTCGGCGGCCTGGTGCTGGTGCTGATCGCCACCTTCGGCCGTAAACAGGACAGCCCCGCGATCGTGCTGACCTACGCCGCCTTGGAAGGCCTGTTCCTCGGCGCCTTCTCGTTCGTGGTGGCCAACCTGTACGTCTCCGGCATCAGCGCCGGCGCCTTGATCAGCCAGGCCATCCTGGGCACCCTCGGTGTGTTCGTCGGCATGCTCGTCGTCTACAAGACTGGCGCCATCCGCGTCACCCCGAAGTTCACCCGGATGATCGTCGCGGGTCTGTTCGGCGTCGTGGCCCTGATGCTCGGCAACTTCATCATCGGCATGTTCAACGGCGGCGCCGGTATGGGCCTGCGCAGCGGCGGCACCATCGCGATCATCTTCTCGCTGGTCTGCATCGCGCTGGCGGCGTTCAGCTTCCTGATCGACTTCGACGCCGCCGACCAGATGATCCGCGCGGGTGCGCCGGAGAAGGCGGCCTGGGGTATCGCGCTCGGCCTGACCGTCACCCTGGTCTGGCTGTACGTCGAGATCCTGCGCCTGTTGAGTTACTTCAACAACGACTAGCTCGATTGCGAGAAAGGGCGCCCACCGGTGGTGGGCGCCCTTTTCCTTTGCGCGGTCGGCTCATACCGCCCGCGGTTTGACCCGGCTCGCCGCCTCGGCGGCGTTGCGCCGCGCCACATCCACGTCGTCGTCGAAGGCCAATGCCACGCCCATCCGGCGCTTGGTGAAGCTCTCCGGTTTGCCGAACAGCCGAATATCGGTGTGCGGCACCTGCAACGCGGCGTCCACGCCGTCGAACACGATGCCCTCGGCGTCGACGCCGCCGTAGATGACCGCGCTGGCCCCCGGTGATTTCAGGGTGGTGTCCACCGGCAGGCCGAGGATGGCCCTGGCGTGCAACTCGAACTCGTTCTGCCACTGGGACACCATCGTCACCATGCCGGTGTCGTGCGGTCGGGGGCTCACCTCGCTGAACCACACCTGGTCACCCTTGACGAACAGTTCGACACCGAAGATGCCCTGCCCGCCCAGGTTTTCGGTGACCGCCTGCGCGATCTGCTGTGCCCGCTCCAGCGCGACGGCCGGCATCGGATGCGGTTGCCAGCTCTCCACGTAGTCGCCGCTGACCTGCCGGTGCCCGATGGGCGCGCAGAACTGCGTGCCGATCTGACCGTCGGCATCGCGTGCCCGCACCGTCAGCAGCGTGATCTCGTAGTCGAAATCGACGAACCCTTCGACGATGATCCGGGTGTTGCTCACCCGGCTGCCCGACATGGCGTACTCCCACGCGGGCGCCACATCGTCGGGACTGTCGATCTTGCTCTGGCCCTTGCCCGACGAGCTCATCACCGGTTTGACCACGCAGGGGTAGCCGATCTGCTCGATGGCGGCCCGCAACTCGTCGAGCGAATCGCAGAACCGGTACGGACTGGTCGGCAGCCCAAGGGTTTCGGCGGCCAGCCGGCGGATGCCCTCCCGGTCCATGGTCAGCCGGGCCGCCCGTGCGGTGGGGATCACCGTCACCACGCCGGCATCCTCCAGCGCTTCCAGCACCGGGGTGGCGATGGCCTCGATCTCGGGCACCACCAGATCGGGCTTCTCGGCCTCGATCAGCGCCCGCAACTGCTCGGGATCGGTCATCGAGATGGTGCGCGCGTGATGGGCGATCTGCTGGCCCGGCGCGTTGTCGTAGCGGTCGACGGCGATGGTCTCGACGCCCAGGCGCTGCAGCGCGATCAGCACCTCGCGGCCCAGCTCACCGGAGCCGAGCAGCATCACCCGGGTGGCGTTCGGGCTCAGCGGCGTTCCGAGCGTGGTCATGCGTTCAGAGATTCGATTGTGTACACAGATCGCGATTCATCCACAGACGGCGATCCGAGCGCAACCTCGACCGCGGATGGTGTCGGGATCGGTGCGGATGCTGCCGGGCATGAACATCTACACCGAGCCGTTCATCGGCAGCGAGGCGATCGCGGTTGGAGCGGTGAAGAAGCATCAGCTGCGCTCGGGCTTCCGCGCCCTGCTGCCCAACGTGTACGTCGGACCCGACCTCCCGCTGACGGTCGCGCACCGCGCGCGGGCGGCGTGGCTGTGGTCGCATCGCCAGGGCGTCATCGCCGGGCGCACGGCGGCGGCTCTGCACGGGGCGAAGTGGATCGACGAGTCGGCACCGGTGGAGCTGGTGTGGCAGAACGCCCGCGCGCCCAGCGGTGTGCGCACGTCGGCGATGGCGCTGCACGCGACGCAGGTGTGCGACGTCGCCGGGCTGCCGGTCACCACGCCGGTGCGGACCGCCTTCGACCTGGGCCGGCGCCATCCGCTTCGTCGGGCCGTCACCGACCTCGACGCCCTCTGCCGGGCCACCGGCGTCACACCGGAGGACATCCTCGCGGTGGCGGCGCAACATCCCGGAGTGCGCGGGCTGCGCCTGCTCGAGCGGGCGGTCTCGCTCGTCGATCCCGGTGCGCAATCACCGCGAGAGACATGGCTGCGGCTGCTGCTCGTCGACGAGGGACTGCCCGCACCGCAAACCCAGATCCCGGTCCGCGCCGACGACGGGTACGTGTTCGCCTATCTCGACATGGGCTGGCCGGAGGTGATGGTCGCCGTGGAGTACGACGGTGACCAACACCGAACGGACCGTTGGCAATACGTGAAGGACATCCGGCGAATCGCCGAGCTGGAGCGGCTGGGCTGGATCGTCATCCGGGTGGTCGCCGAGGACCGCCCGCGGGAGGTGGTACGACGGGTGCGCGCCGCGTTCGCACGCCGGGGCTGCGCCGAGAGCATCGGGACTGCGCTCAGATCGCGGGAAACGCTGAATTCGCGATCTGAGCGCAGCCTCGAACGCTCGAACTAGGAGAGGCGCTCCACGACCATCGCCATGCCCTGGCCGCCGCCGACGCACATCGACTCGATGCCGAAGGTCTTGTCGTGGGTCGCCAAGTTGTTAAGCAGCGTCGCGGTGATGCGGGCGCCGGTCATACCGAACGGGTGGCCCAGCGCGATGGCGCCGCCGGACACGTTCAGGCGGTCCTCGTCGATGCCCAGGGCGCGGGCCGAGCCCAGCACCTGCACGGCGAACGCCTCGTTGATCTCGACCAGGTCGATATCGCCGATCTGCTTGCCCGCCTTGGCAAGCGCCTTCTTGATGGCCTCGATCGGGCCCAGGCCCATGATCTCCGGGGACAGGCCCGAGACGCCGGTGGACACGATGCGGGCCAGCGGGGTCAGGCCCAGTTCCTTGGCCTTGGTGTCGCTCATGATGACCACGGCGGCGGCACCGTCGTTGAGCGGGCAGGCGTTGCCCGCGGTGATCGTGCCGTTCGGGCGGAACACCGGCTTGAGCTGGCTGATCTTCTCGTAGGTGGTGCCCGCGCGCGGGCCGTCATCGGTGGACACCACGGTGCCGTCGGGCAGCGTGACCGGCGTGATCTCCCGCTCGAAGAAGCCGCTCTTGATGGCGTCCTCGGCGCGGTTCTGGCTGCGCACGCCCCAGTGGTCCTGGTCCTCACGGCTGATGCCGGTGTACAGCGCCACGTTCTCGGCGGTCTGGCCCATGGCGATGTAGACGTCGGGGATCAGCCCGTCCTGGCGCGGGTCGTGCCATTCGGTGCCGCCCTCGGCCGACGTGGCGGTGCGCGCCTGGGCCTCGTCGAAGATCGGGTTCTTGCTGTTGGGGGCACCGTCGGCGGCGCCGACGCCGAAGCGGGACACCGTCTCCACGCCCGCGGAGATGAACACGTCCCCCTCGCCGGCCTTGATCGCGTGGAAGGCCATCCGGGTGGTCTGCAGCGACGACGAGCAGTACCGGTTGACGGTGGTGCCGGGCAGGAAGTCGTAGCCCAGTTCGACGGCGACGGCGCGGGCGATGTTGTAGCCGGCCTCACCGGCCGGCTGCGCGCAGCCCATCATCAGGTCATCGATGTCGGTGGGATCCAGCGACGGCACCTTGTCCAGTACGGCGCGGACGATCTGAGCGGCCAGGTCGTCGGGACGAATGGTGGCCAGCGACCCCTTGACGGCGCGCCCGATGGGCGAGCGGGCGGTGGCGACGATGACGGCTTCGGGCATGAGAGCTCCTCGGGTCACTTACAAGGGTTCGACTATGACAGCTACCCCAGAACCTAACCCGTGACGGGAGCGACGATCGGCGCGGGTACGCCCGTGGTGCGCCGCCACAGCCGGCTGACACCGCTCAGCCGGTGCAACAGCGTGCCGTCCCCGCTCCGTGATTCCAGCGCCTCCTCGACGTCGGAGTCGACGGTGAGCAGGCCCAGTGCCCGCGCCAGGGCCGGCAGCAGCTGGTTGGCGGCCAGCGCGTACCCGGCGGCCGACGGGTGGAACATGTCCGAGGAGAACAGCACCTCCGGGGCCTTGTAGAACTCGGGAGCGAGCAAGTCCGAGAAGGGAACTGCCACGCCACCGGCGCCGTGCACCGCCGAGGCCTGCATCCGGGCAAGTCGCAGTCCCAGCGTGCGGGTGACCAGGCGCAGGGGCTGGGGAATCGCCGTGATGACGCCGAAATCCGGGCAGGTGCCCACGACCACGACCGCCCCGCTGTCGCGCAACCGGCGGACCGCGGCGCCCAGCCGGCGGGCGGACGCGCTGAGGCCGTTGAGCGCGGTGATGTCGTTCGCGCCGATCATGATCACCGCCGCGTCCGGTGGCGGGCCGGCCACGTACATGGCGTCGATCTGGCCGGACAGGCCCTTGGAGGTGGCCCCGACGATCGCCTTGGTGCTCAACCGGATCCGCTGGCCCGACTCCTCGGCCAGGCCGCGGGCGAGCAACACGCCGGGCACTTCCTCGGCGACCGTGCAGCCGTATCCCGTGGCGGTCGAATCACCGAACACCATGAGATGCAGGTCGAACGGGACGTCGCGCTGAAAACGCTGCACCGGGCCACCGCCGGGGGAGTAGACGCCGTCGGCGCGCGGCGGGATATCCCAGGACTTGGGGATGACCCGGCGCGTCTGCGCGGCTTGTCCGGTCAGCAGGGTGCGTGCCCCGACATAGGCCGAACCCGTCGATGCGAGGGTGGCCGCGGCTGCCAGGGCGATGGTCGACCGACGCGGTGTGCCCACACCTCGATTTTAGAGGCCCGATGACCGTTGTCGGTGAGCCGCAGCTGTCCGTCCGGTCACGTTGCGGTATCGAGTGCGGTACCAAATGGGCTCATTGATTTGTTGAACAAATTGACGGTGGCAAGCTAAGTTACACCGGTTGGCTAAGTAACCAGACTTATCCGGGCACTACGACGGCGTAGGAAGTGGTGGCGATGACGGCACCAAGCAAGGTCTCAGGCTCCCCTCGTGCTGCTATCAGCGCAGCTAGGGCCCACCAATCGCGTAGGTTCCCGGTCAGTGACTGGGCCCCGGTCGAAGTCGTCGAGGACGGCCCGAGCATCGCGGGACGGCTGGCCGCACTGGCCGCTCGGATGACCATCAAGCCGATTCTGGCAATCGGCAGCCACGCACCCACGCTGCCCTGGCCGTTCGGGATCGTCGACTTCGCCGCGCGCGTGCTGCGGCCCTCGCCCGGCACCGTGCGGGCCACCATCGCGTTGCCGAAGTGCACGGCCCAGTTGGTGCGTGCCGACGGGGTGCTGCCCGCCGACGGGAAGCGCAGCGTGGTGCTCTATCTGCACGGCGGCGCGTTCCTGGCGTGCGGGGTGAACTCGCACGGCCGGCTGGTGGAGAGCCTGTCGAAGTTCGCCGACAGCCCGGTGTTCGTCGTGAACTACCGGATGCTGCCCAAGCACTCGATCGGGCAGGCGATCGACGACTGCTACGACGCCTACAGGTGGCTGCGGCTGACCGGCTACGCGCCCGAGCACATCGTGCTGGCCGGTGACTCGGCCGGCGGCTACCTGGCGCTGGCGCTGGCGCAGCGGCTGCTGGCCGAGGGAGAAGAACCGGCCGCCATGGTGACGCTGTCGCCGCTGTTCGAGATCGACAACGCGGGCCGCGCACAGCACCCGAACATCGACGGCGACGCGATGTTCCCGCCGAACGCGTTCGACGCACTGGTCGAGATCATCGAGCGGGCCGGTGACAAGCGCCACGAAGAGGTGTACGAACCGCTGGACCACATCGAGCCGGGGCTGCCCCGCACGCTCATCCACGTCTCCGGTTCCGAGGTTTTGCTCAACGATGCGCGAAAGGCCGCGCGGATGCTTGCGGCCGAAGGCGTCCCGGTCGAGGTGCGGGTGTGGCCTGGCCAGATGCACGTCTTCCAGATCTGCGGGCCGTTGGTCAACGAAGCGACCCGTTCGCTGCGCCAGATCGGTGCCTACATCCGCGAAGCCACCTGGTGACTCCCCGCTTGGTGGGCGGTGGCGCGGCCTGACACGATGGATGCATGCGCATCGCCAGGCACATCAGTGACCTCATCGGTAATACCCCGCTGGTTCAGCTGAACTCGGTGGTGCCCGCCGGCGCGGGCCTGGTCGCCGCCAAGATCGAATACCTGAATCCGGGCGGCAGTTCCAAGGACCGCATCGCCGTCAAGATGATCGACGCGGCCGAGGCCAGCGGTGCCCTGAAAGCGGGCGGCACCATCGTCGAGCCGACCTCCGGCAACACCGGTGTGGGACTGGCGCTGGTGGCGCAGCAGCGCGGTTACAAGTGCATCTTCGTCTGCCCGGACAAGGTCAGCGAGGACAAGCAGAACGTGTTGCGCGCCTACGGCGCCGAGGTCGTGGTGTGCCCGACGGCCGTGCCGCCGGATCACCCGGACAGCTACTACAGCGTGTCCAACCGGCTGGTCGAGGAGATCCCGGGGGCGTGGAAACCCGACCAGTACTCCAATCCGAACGGGCCGGCCAGCCACTACGAGACCACGGGTCCGGAGATCTGGGCCGACACCGAGGGCAAGATCACGCATTTCGTCGCCGGCGTCGGGACCGGCGGCACCATCACCGGGACCGGCCGCTACCTCAAGGAGGTGTCCGGCGGCCGGGTCAAGATCGTCGGCGCCGACCCGGAGGGTTCGGTGTACTCCGGCGGGACGGGCCGTCCCTACCTGGTCGAGGGCGTCGGTGAGGATTTCTGGCCCAGCGCCTACGATCCCGCGGTACCCGACGAGATCATCGCCGTGTCGGACGCCGATTCCTTCGACATGACGCGCCGGTTGGCCCGTGAGGAGGCGTTGCTGGTCGGCGGTTCTTGCGGGATGGCCGTCGTCGCGGCGCTGCGGGTGGCCGAGCGGGAAGGGCCCGACGCCGTCGTCGTGGTGTTGCTGCCCGACGGCGGACGCGGTTATCTGTCAAAGATTTTCAACGACGCGTGGATGTCGTCGTACGGCTTCCTGCGCAGCCGGCTGGACGGCTCGATCGAGGAGCTCACCGTCGGGAACATCTTGCGCCGCAAGTCCGGTGCGCTGCCGGATCTGGTGCACACCCACCCGTCGGAAACCGTGCGCGACGCGATCAACATCCTGCGCGAGTACGGGGTCTCGCAAATGCCGGTCGTCGGCGCCGAGCCGCCGGTGATGGCCGGTGAAGTGGCCGGCAGCGTATCCGAGCGGGAGTTGCTTTCCGCGGTGTTCGAAGGGCGAGCAAAACTGGTCGACGCCGTGGCCGACCATATGAGCGCCCCGCTGCCGCTAATTGGTTCGGGTGAACTGCTCAGTACCGCGGCGAAGACATTGCGCGATTACGACGCGTTGATGGTCGTCGAGGACGGCAAACCGATCGGCGTGCTGACCCGGCACGATCTTCTGGGGTCTTTGTCCGAGGGCGGTCTACGTCGGTAAACACCGCGTCGTTCGGTCGGTGCGCCCGGATTGCTGATTGCGAAATCAATTACCGACGCTAAAGATTGGCGCGCCGCGAGCATTGTGTCGACCCGGTGAAGAAATGGCTATGGCGGCCATTTTCGGCGAATTCTCAGGTAGGGTGACACCGCTCATAGTCAGCTAATTTCCGTCACCTTGGAAGGCGTCCATGACCACTCCTCCGCCACCGCCTGGGAATTATCCGCCGCCGCCCCCACCGCCGGGTGGTTATCCGCCTCCGCCGCAAGGCGGTTTCCCGCCTCCGCCGCCTCCGGGTGCCGGGTTCGGTGCAGCCGGTCCGGGCGGGGCCCTGGGCGCGTTGCCGAAGGAGTCCTACACGCCGTGGCTGACCCGCGTGCTGGCCTGGCTGATCGACTTCATCCCGGTGGCGATCCTGGAGGGCATCGGCTACGGCCTGCTGCTCGGCACCCAGGAAACCGTCTGCGTGACGGACACCTCCGAGTACGACCTCGGTGACTTCTGCGCCAGCGGTGCCTCCACCCTCGGCCAGTTGTCGTTCTTCATCACCTGGGCGCTGTCCATCGCGTATCTGGTGTGGAACTACGGATACCGGCAGGGCACCACCGGGTCCAGCATCGGCAAGGGCATCATGAAGTTCAAGGTGGTCAGCGAGAAGACCGGTCAGCCAATCGGTTTCGGCCTGTCCATCGTGCGGCAGCTGGCCCACATCGTCGACGGCATCATCTGCTATATCGGATACCTGTTCCCGTTGTGGGATGCCAAACGCCAGACGCTGGCCGACAAGATCATGACGACGGTCTGTCTGCCACTCTGACCTAGGCTCCAACAAAGCGCCGGTCCGCGAACACACTGCGCGGGCCGGCGTTTCACCGTAACGACCGATTCACGAGAGGGAGTTCATGACTCAGCCACCACCGCCGCCGGGCAACTATCCGCCGCCCGGTGGCTACCCGCCGCCGGAGAACGTCCCGCCCGCCGGCGGCTACCCGCCGCCGCCCCCGCCCGGTGGCTACCCGCCGCCGCCCGGCCCCGGTGCCTACCCGCCGCCTCCCGGCAACTACCCGCCGCCGCAAGGGAATTACCCGCCGCCGCCACCGCCGCAGGGCGGTTACGCGCCGCCGCCGCCGCCGGGATACCCGGCCGGCCCCGGCTTCGGCGGCCCCGGCCAGGGCTTCAACGTCGGTGAGGCGTTCTCCTGGGCGTGGAACAAGTTCAGCAAGAACGCCGGCGCGCTGATCGTGCCGACGCTGGTGTACGCGCTGATCATCGGTGTGCTCGGTGGCATCGTCTACGGCCTGGCGTTCGCACTGGCGCCCAGCGGAGTGACCACCTACGACTCCTACGACAGCGGCTTCAGCTACGAGTACAGCGCCGGGTTCGGCGTCGCCAGCTTCGTCGTGATCGCGCTGGGCGGCATCGTCTTCCTGGTGCTGCTGGCGGCCATCTCGTCGGCCTACATCGGCGGCGTGCTGGACATCGCCAATGGTGTTCCGGTGAGCGCAGGTTCGTTCTTCAAGCCACGCCAGATCGGCCCCGTCATCGTCGCCACCCTGCTGGTCGGTATCGCAACGGCGATCGGCAGTGTGCTGTGCTACATCCCCGGTCTGATCGTGTCGATCTTCGCCTTCTTCACCACCGTCGCCTTGCTGGACCGCAACCTGTCGGCCATCGACGCGATCAAGGCGAGCATCGACATTGCGAAGAAGAACTTCGTCCAGGTGTTGATCGTCTGGCTGCTGTTCTCGGTGATCCTCGCCGTCGGCTCGTTCCTCTGCTACGTCGGCCTGTTGGTGGCCGCACCGGTGGCGATCCTCTTCGAGGTGTACGCCTTCCGCAAGCTCACCGGCGGACCGGTTGCCGCGCTGACGCCGTAACCAGCCGTCGAACCGAAACGGGGTGGACCACCGGTGGTCCACCCCGTTTCGCGTTTCCCGGGGCGCACTAGCCTTGTCGGTATGAGCGAGCAGCGTTCGGCGAAAGATGCACACCGTTGGCAGGGATTGGCGACCAGGGCGATCCACGCCGGGTTCCGGCCGGACGCCGCCACCGGCGCGGTCAACGCACCCATCTATGCCAGCTCCACGTTCGCCCAGGACGGCGTCGGCGGCCTGCGCGGCGGTTTCGAGTACGCCCGCACCGGCAATCCCACCCGGGCCGCGCTGGAGGCCTCGCTGGCCGCCGTCGAGCAGGCGGACTACGGGCGCGCGTTCAGCTCCGGGATGGCCGCCACCGACTGCGCACTGCGCGCCGTGCTGCGCCCGGGCGACCACGTCGTCATCCCCGACGACGCCTACGGCGGCACTTTCCGGTTGATCGACAAGGTGTTCACGCACTGGG
Organism: Mycolicibacterium cosmeticum; assembly: GCF_000613185.1. Classification (NCBI taxonomy): domain Bacteria; kingdom Bacillati; phylum Actinomycetota; class Actinomycetes; order Mycobacteriales; family Mycobacteriaceae; genus Mycobacterium; species Mycolicibacterium cosmeticum. The sequence continues at coordinate 1,678,799 of NZ_CCBB010000001.1, read as the reverse complement.
GCATCAGCCACACGCCCGTCCCGCTGTCCGACGTGGACGCGGTCGCCGCGGCGATCACCCCGCAGACGAAGCTGGTCTGGGTCGAGACGCCCACCAACCCGCTGCTCAATATCGCCGACATCGCCGCGCTGGCCGAGGTGGCCCGCGAACGCAAGGTGAAACTGTTGGTGGACAACACCTTTGCCTCGCCGGCGCTGCAGCAGCCGCTCACCCTCGGTGCCGACATCGTGCTGCATTCGACCACCAAGTACATCGGCGGGCACTCCGATGTGGTCGGTGGTGCCCTGCTGACCAACGACGAGGAACTCGACACCGCCTTCGCGTTCCTGCAGAACGGCGCGGGGGCGGTGCCGGGCCCGTTCGACGCCTACCTGACCATGCGGGGCCTCAAGACCCTGGTGCTGCGCATGCAGCGGCACAGCGAGAACGCCGCGAAGGTCGCCGAATTCCTGGCCGAGCATCCCGCCGTCGGCACGGTGCTGTATCCGGGGCTGGCCGGCCACCCCGGGCACGCCGTCGCGGCCAAGCAGATGACCGGGTTCGGCGGCATGGTGTCGGTCCGGCTCAAGGGTGGCCGGCCCGCCGCGCACGAATTGTGCGCGCGCACCGAGATTTTCATTCTCGCCGAGTCGTTGGGCGGGGTGGAGTCACTGATCGAGCATCCCGGCGCCATGACGCACGCGTCGACGGCCGGGTCGCAGCTGGAGGTGCCCGACGATCTGGTCCGGCTGTCGGTCGGGATCGAGGAATCCGCCGACCTGATCGGCGACCTGGAGCAGGCGCTCGGCTGACCGGCCGAGGTCAGCCGGCCAGCGCCGGCCGCAGCGCCGACGCCGTCACCGCCAGGTTGACCTCGGCCAGTCCGGTCGGCTGTTCGTCGACCCAACTGCCCAGCGCGATCTCGCCGGCCCGGGCGTGCACCCAGCGCCAGCCGCGGTCATTCAGGCTGAGCAGCGCGCCCAGTCCGTCCACTGCGTGCAGCAGCGAGATGATCGCCGCGGTCGGCGGCGGTGGTGGCTGCCGGTCGAACAACGCCGCCAGCAGCGCGCCGCGCGCCGGATCCACCCGATCCCGGCGCAGCAGCGGCAACAGCGTGGTCTTGCCCTGGGGCACCCGCCGCAGTTGGCCGGCCCGCTCCAGGTGTTCCACCAGTAGGCCCTCGGTGTGCTTACCCAGTTTGGTCAGCGCGGCCGCCGGCCGCAGCGGCCTGCGGGCCAGCGCGGTGAAGGCGGGGCCGCTGACCGGGTCCAGCGGGGTGGTACCGGTCAACGCCACCAGGTGACCGGACGGCACGGGCTCGCCGTCCACGACCGGACGGACCCGGCAGGCATGAGCCAGATCGAGCAGCACCGCCGCGCCGAGCACGCGACGGCTGCGCTGGCGCTCCAGAGCGGGTAGCCCCGATGAGTTGTCGAGCAGTAACAGAAACAGGTCCTCGGCGATCTGGGCCATCAGGCGATAACCCTAACCGTCGCCGAGGACCTGTCCTCTGCGTGTGTGCTCAGGGGTGGTACGGCTCCGCGCTGACGAGGGTGACCTCGACGGTGCTGCCGTTGGGCACGGTGTAGCTGCGGGTCTCGCCCACCTTGGCGTCGATCAGCGCGCCGCCGAGCGGCGAGTTGGGGGAGTAGACCTCGAGCTTGCCGTCGCTGACGCCCTCCTGGCGGGTGGCGATCAGGAAGGTCTCGGTATCGCTCTTGTCGCCGTCGTAGTAGACCTTGACCACCGAACCGGGCAGCGCGACGCCGGACTGCTTGGGGGCCTCGCCGACCTTGGCGCTGTTCAGCAGTTCCTGCAGCTGGCGGATGCGCGCCTCCTGCTGGCCCTGCTCCTCGCGCGCGGCGTGGTAGCCGCCGTTCTCCCGCAGGTCGCCCTCTTCACGGCGGTCGTTGATCTCGGCGGCGATCACCGGCCGGTTGGCGATCAGCTGGTCCAGCTCCGCCTTCAACCGGTCGTGTGCTTCCTGGGTCAGCCAGGTGACCTGGGTATCGGTCATATCCTCGCGCTCCTGTCGTTGTTTCTTCTGCGCTCATGCTGCGTGGGTGCTGCGGCGTGGTGCCGCGTTCGCAGCCGCATATTGCGCGCTAAAGCAGCAATACACGGCTCCACCCGGAACCGTGTATCGGACCAGTCTACCACCGGCAGGTCAACGGATTTTCACGATTTGGCTGTTCGGCGTTGGTTGCGCCGTCGCCTGGACGCCGTGCTCAGGGCGCCTTGAGATACCCCGGCACGTCGGTGCCGCAGCCGTAGATATCGCCGACGACGGGCGGCTTCGTCGTCTTCACCTCGGTGGTCACCTGCACCGACGTCTCGGTCGACGGTGGCACCAGGATTTCCCGGCGGCCCACCTCGCCGCCGTCCTTCGAGCGCGCCCGCACGATGCACACCACCGGGCGCGCCGGGTCGGCGCGTGTCACCGTGATGGTGACCGCCACCGTCCGGTCGTCGACCAGCCGGTATGCGCCCAGTTCACCCTTGACGTCACCGCTGCCCAGCCGGTTGAAGGCCACGAACGCCAGCGCGACGCCGGCCAGCACGATCAGTGCGGTGAGCCCGATCGCCACCCGGCGCCGGGTGCTGCGAGACAATCGCTGACGCCCGTAGCGGGCGGCGGGACGGTCGATGGTCAAGGTTTTGGCTGCCCGTCGGTCGGTTGCTTCTCCTAGGACTGGAACTATAGGACGGTGGGCATGAAGGGAAGACGGCCGCGGTTGTTGGAAAAAACCGTTGAATGAGACGAGATGACTGAACTGCGATTGATGGCGGTACACGCCCACCCAGACGACGAGTCCAGCAAGGGCGCGGCGACCACCGCGAAGTACGCGGCCGAAGGGGTCCGCGTCATGGTGGTCACGCTGACCGGCGGCGAGCGCGGCGACATCCTCAACCCGGCCATGGACCTGCCCGAGGTGCACGGCCGGATCGCCGAGGTGCGCCGCGACGAGATGGCCAAGGCCGCGGAGATCCTCGGGGTCGAACATCACTGGCTGGGCTTCGTGGACTCCGGCCTGCCCGAGGGTGACCCCCTGCCGCCGCTGCCCGAGGGGTGCTTCGCCCTGGTGCCGCTGGCCGAACCCGTCGAGCGGCTGGTGCGGGTGATCCGCGAGTTCCGGCCGCACGTGCTGACCACCTACGACGAGAACGGCGGGTATCCGCACCCCGACCACATCCGGTGCCACGAGGTCAGCGTCGCCGCCTACGAGGCCGCCGCCGACTACCTGCGGTTCCCGGACGCGGGCGAGCCGTGGGCGGTGTCCAAGCTGTACTACAACCACGGCTTCCTGCGGCGGCGCATGCAGATGCTGCAGGACGAGTTCACCAAGCACGGCCGCACCGGCCCCTTCACCAAGTGGCTGGAGCACTGGGACCCGGAGTTCGACGTGTTCGAGGGCCGGGTCACCACCCGGGTGGAGTGCGCCGAGTACTTCTCCCAGCGGGACGACGCCCTGCGCGCCCACGCCACCCAGATCGACCCGAACGGGGATTTCTTCCACGCCCCGATCGAGTGGCAGCAGCGGCTGTGGCCGACCGAGGAGTTCGAACTGGCCCGCTCCCGCGTGCCGGTGCAACTGCCCGAGACCGACCTCTTCGCGGGAATCGAACCATGACCGACACGCTGCTCCTGGTCGCCGGCCTGCTGGCCGAGGACGGTCCGCGCGACACCGGGCCCGACTTCGGCAAGGCCAGCCCGCTCGGCCTGGTCATCGTGGTGCTGCTGCTGATCGGCACCTTCGCGCTGGTGTGGTCGATGAACCGGCACCTCAAGCGGCTGCCGGAGTCGTTCGACCCGGATCATCCCGAGCCGGATCAGGCCATCGACGAGGGCACCGCGGGCGAGGTCAAGGATGACCCCAAGGGGTAACACCCTGGGCGGGGCGACCAGCCCGTACCTGCGCCAGCACGCCGACAACCCGGTGCACTGGCAACAGTGGGGTGCGCAGGCACTGGCCGAAGCGGCCGAACGCGACGTCCCGATCCTGCTGTCCGTCGGGTACGCGGCCTGCCACTGGTGCCATGTGATGGCGCACGAATCCTTCGAGTCCGCCGACGTCGCCGCGGTGGCCAACGCGCACTTCGTGTGCATCAAGGTCGACCGCGAGGAACGGCCCGACCTGGACGCCGTGTACATGGCCGCGACCGTCGGCCTGACCGGGCAGGGCGGCTGGCCGATGACGTGCTTCCTCACCCCGGACGGCCGGCCGTTCTTCGCGGGCACCTATTACCCGAAAGACGCCTTCCTGCAACTGCTCTCGGCCGTCGAGCAGACCTGGCGGGAGCGTCGCGACGAGGTGGAACGGGCATCGGACGGGATCGCCGGTGAACTGCGCGCCATGGCGGGTGGACTGCCCGGCGGGCCGGCACTGCAACCCGCGTTGTGCGACGACGCGGTGGCCGCGGTGCTGCGCGACGAGGACCGCCGGCACGGCGGCTTCGGCCGGGCGCCGAAATTTCCGCCGTCGGCGCTGCTGGAGGCGCTGTTGCGACACCACGAGCGCACCGGGTCCGGACTGGATGCCGTGCAGCGCACCTGCGAAACGATGGCCCGCGGTGGCATCTACGACCAGTTGGCCGGCGGCTTCGCCCGCTACAGCGTCGACGACGCCTGGGTGGTCCCGCATTTCGAGAAGATGCTGTACGACAACGCATTACTGCTGCGGGTGTACGCACATTGGGCGAGGCGGACCGGAAATCCGTTGGCGCGCAAGGTTGCCGACGAGACGGCCCGGTTCATCATCGACGAGCTGGGCGACGGCGGGATGTTCGCCTCGTCCCTGGATGCCGACGCCGACGGGGCCGAGGGGTCGACCTACGTGTGGACACCGGCGCAGCTGCGCGACGTGCTCGGTGACGACGACGGCGCCTGGGCCGCTTCGCTTTTCGGTGTGACCGAGGCGGGCACCTTCGAACACGGAACCTCGGTGCTACAGCTGCGTGCCGACCCGGATGACCCAGTGCGGTTCGCCGGGGTGCGCGAGGCCCTGCTGGCGGCGCGGGCCCGGCGGGTCCAGCCGGGCCGCGACGCGAAGATCGTCACGGCGTGGAACGGGCTGGCCATCACCGCGCTCGCCGAGGCCGCCGTCGCGCTGGGCCGCCCCGGCTACCTGGACGCGGCAACGGAATGCGCCCGCGCGCTGCTGGGCCTGCATCTGGTGGACGGCCGGCTGCGCCGGGCCAGCCTGGGCGGGACCGTCGGGGACAGTGCCGGGATCCTGGAGGACTACGCCGCGCTGGCCACCGGGCTGCTGACGCTGTACCAGCTCGGTGGTGACTGGTTGCCCGAGGCGAGCGCCCTGCTGGACACCGCACTGGACCACTTCGCCGACGCGGACGGGCGCTGGTTCGACACCGCCGACGACGCCGAGGCGTTGGTGCTGCGCCCCGCCGACCCGTTGGACGGCGCGACCCCGTCCGGTGCGGCGCTGGTCACCGAGGCGTTGCAGCTGGCCGCGCACCTGACCTCCGAGCAGCGCTACGCGACGGCCGCCGCGGCCTCCCTGGCGGCGGCCACGTCCATCCTGGACAGGGCCGCCCGCTCCGGCGGGCACTGGCTGGCCGTCGCCGAGGCCGCGGTGCGCGGACCCCTCCAGATCGCCGTCGCCTGCGACCCGAACGACTCCGAACTGCTCACCGCGGCACGGGCATTGGCGCCCGGCGGGGCCATCGTGGTGGGCGGTCGCGCCGACAGCACCGAACTGCTGGCCGGGCGGGACCGCGTCGGTGGGCGCGACGCCGCGTACGTGTGCCGGGGCCGGGTGTGCGACCTGCCGGTGACGACGGCGCAGGATCTGGCCGCGGCGCTGAGCCGGGCCGTGTAGCGTGCGGCCCATGCCCAGTCCCGAGCAGATCACCGCCACCGTCCACCGCTACCTCGAGCTGGTCGCCGGCGGCGCGGCCGACGAGGTCGCCGAGCTGTACGCCTCCGACGCCACCGTCGAGGACCCGGTCGGCGGCGAGGTGCACATCGGCCGGCAGGCCATCCGCGGCTTCTACGCCAACATCGAGAACGTCAAGGGCAAGACCGAGATCCACACCCTGCGCGCGCTCGGCCACGAGGCCGCCTTCTACTGGCGGCTGTCGTTGGATTTCGGCAACGGCACCGGGATGAGCATCGAGATCATCAGCGTCATGACCTTCGACGCGGACGCCAAGATCACGTCGATGAAGGCCTACTGGGGCCCGGACAACGTCACCAACGACTGAGTGATTTCGGCGCGTTTTGCCGCGCTCACCGCGGGTGAGCGCGCCGAAATCGCTACCCGCTGAAGACGGCGAACCACATCGCGATGTAGTGGCAGATGGCCGCGACCGCGGTGCAGGCGTGGAAGAACTCGTGGTGCCCGAACGTCGTCGGCCACGGGTTGGGCCATTTGAGCCCGTAGAGCACCCCGCCGATGCTGTACAGCGCACCGCCGACGATCAGCAGCACCACGGCGGCGACCCCGGCACCGTCCATGATCGGGCCGATGAACCACGCCGCCACCCAGCCCAACAGGATGTACAGCGGCACCCCGACCCAGCGCGGCGCCGACGGCCAGAACGACTTCAGCAGCACCCCGGCGATCGCACCGCCCCAGACGATCCAGAACAGCACCATGCCCTTTTCCGACGGCAGGGCCAGCAGCGCGAACGGGGTGTAGCTGCCCGCGATGAAGATGAAGATCATCGAGTGGTCGGCCCGCTTCATCCATTTGCGGGCGTTCGCCGATTTCCACGTCACCCGGTGATAGGTGCCGCTGACGGCGAACATCGCGACGATGGTGAAGGTGTAGAGCAGGGTGGCCAGCCCGGCCCGGGTGCCCTGCAGCGACCAGGACACCGAGACCAGCGCCGCGCCCGCGATGAACGCGACCACGGCGGAGTACACGTGGATCCAGCCCCGGGCCCGCGGCCTGCCGAGGAACTGCGCCACTCCGTCGACGACGACGGCGGGCAGGTCTCCGGGTTCGTCGTAGCCGGGCACGACGCGCGCCGCGGAGCGGTAGGGCTTGGTGGTGTCGATCGGGGTCGTCATGTCTCTTGTCACCTCCACTGACTGGCATGGGGGATCTTGGTCGCCACAGTAGTCTGATTTTCGTGGAGATCATTCCCCCGCGTCTCAAGGAGCCGGCCTACCGGCTGTACGAGATGCGGTTGCGCAACGAACTGCAGCGGTCGAAATCCGAACTCCCTCGTCATATCGCGGTGCTGTGCGACGGGAATCGCCGCTGGGCACGCGATGCCGGGTATGACGATGTCAGCTACGGCTACCGCAAGGGCGCGGCGAAGATCGCCGAGATGCTGCGCTGGTGCCAGGCCGCCGGGATCGAGCTCACCACGGTGTACCTGCTGTCGACGGAGAACCTGGGCCGCGATCCCGAGGAGCTGTCCTCGCTCATCGAGATCATCACCGACGTCGTCGAGGAGATCTGCGACCCGGCCAACCGCTGGAGCGTGCGCACCGTCGGTGACCTGGAGCTGCTCGGTGAGGAGCCGGCCCGGCGGCTGCGGGAGGCCGTCGAGGGCACCGTGAGAACGGCGAATGCCGGCCCCGGCTCGCTGCACGTCAACGTGGCGGTGGGGTACGGCGGCCGGCAGGAGATCGTCGACGCGGTGCGCGCCCTGCTGGCCAAGGAAGTGGCAAACGGGGCGACCGCCGAGCAGCTCATCGAATCGGTCACCGTCGATGCCATCTCGGAGAACCTGTACACGTCCGGACAGCCCGACCCGGACCTGGTGATCCGCACCTCGGGTGAGCAACGCCTCTCCGGATTCCTGTTGTGGCAGAGCGCATATTCGGAGATGTGGTTCACCGAGGCGCACTGGCCGGCGTTCCGCCGGGTCGACTTCCTGCGGGCGCTGCGCGACTACACCAGGCGCCACCGGCGCCACGGCCTGTAACCATCATGGCCGGGCTGTCGGCGGTCGTCTTCGCACTCAGCTGGTGGCTCGGGTTGTACCTGCTCGCGCGCAATCCGCGTAAGCCCGTGCTGGCGTTGGCCGCGGCGGGGCTGACGAGCTTCGCGGTCGTCGTCGCCCTCGACGCGGTGCGGGTGACCACAGATTCCACCGCACTCGGGCGGGTCGAGGTCTATCTGGTGGTGCTGCCCGGCGTGTTCTGGTTCGCGGTGCTGCTGGAACTGGCCCGGCCCCAGGACAACCCACCCCGCCGGGTCCGGGAGTCCGCCGCGATCGCCGTGGTGGCCGCGGTGGGGTTCACCGGCGCGGCGCTGGCCGGCAGCGTGGCGGGGCCGCTGCGCGCCGGGCACTGGCTGATGTTCGGCGCGGTGTCGGTATCGGCGCTCGGGGCGATGGCCGCGACGACGCTGCGCCCCGCCCAGCCGACGCCGGTGCGGCGTTTCGTGCTGGTGGCCACCCTGTTCTTCGCACTCGGCAACGCCATCCTGGTGATCCCGCTGGAGCTCGTGCCGAGTTGGCTTGCCTTGGCCTCCACCGGGTTCGACGTGGCGCTGCTGGGCATCGCCGTCGCGCTGTCGGACGCGTTCGACGAGGGGCAGGCGTTACGCGCCGACATGCTTCGGTCGTTCGCGGCGACGGCGGTGGTGGCGCTGTTGTTCGGTGCACAGGTGCTGATCGGGCTGGCGGTGACGGGCCCGTCCGCGGAACTGCCGTTGACGGTGTTGCTGTTCACCAGCATCGCGGTGGCCGTCACCATCAACGTGCTCGCCGATCCGCTGGCCGGGCTGTTGGACCGGGTGACGTTCTCCCGCTCTCCGGTGCTGCGCGCCGATCGCGCCGCGTTGCGCCGCACCGAGGCCGCCCTGCCGCTGCGCAAGGACAGCCCGCTGGACCAGATCGACGACGAGACGTTCGCCCGGCTGACCCGGCGTGCCCTCGGCCACTACGGTGACCTGTCCAAGTTGGTGGCCAGCCCGCTGACCGCGCTACCGGTCATCGACGCCCGGCTCGCATCTCGGGGCGCGCCGGATCAGCCGCTGGAACGGGCCAACGAACTCAAGGCGCTGCTGGCCGACCGCATCGCCGCGCTCAAGCCACGCGACGGCGGCGACTTCGGCACCAGTGAGCAGTGGCGGCACTACAACGCGCTGTACTTCCCGTACGTCGCGGGGGTGCGGGCCTACGCCCAGAACGCCACCGCCGCCGGGCTCGATCCCGTCGCCCGGCGGGCCTGGCAGTGGCTGGCCACCGAGGTGCCGCAGCGCTCGCTGCACAACTGGCAGAACGCGGCAGCCCGGGTGATCGCGGCGGACCTGCGCGCCGGACAGGCGGTCAACACCGGCTGAGCTGGTCTTGGCAGTGTCTGGCAGCGACGCGTGCAGACCTGGCAGCGGCTTTTCCGCAGTGTTGGGCATGTCCGACACACCTCAACGACGAGGAGCTGACATGACCGCCATCCTGACCCGACCACCGCTGTCCGACAGTACGGATTCCCTGCTGCGGTTCGTCATGCGTGCCGACGCCACGGTGTGCGCGGGCACCGGCCTGCTCGTGGCGATGGCGGCCGATCCGCTGTCCCGGCTGTCCGGCCTCTCGGCGGCCGGCGAATGGATCATCGGGGCGGCCCTGGTGACCTACGGCGCCGTGCTCTATCTGCTCGCCGCCGCCCCGGCGTTGCGGCGCATCGGGATCGGCGTCGTCACCGCCAATGTGCTCATCGCGGTCACGACGGTCGCCGTGCTGATCGCCGGCGTCCTGCCACTCACCACCGCGGGTATCACGCTCACGCTGGCGGTCGTCGCCGCCACGCTCGGCTGCGCGTGGTTGCAGTACCTCGGAGTGCGCCGGCTGGCGTGACTCCCGCCCACCCGGTGCGGGGCCGTCCCCATAGAGGTTGTGGTGATGTCCCCGCACCGGTCCCTCGTCACCTCCACCGAAAGGACTGTTTCGATGACCGCAATCACCACCCGTTCCGGCAGCGGACTGCTGCGCTACGCCATGCGCCTGGACGCCGTGCTGGTCGGGATCACCGGTATCCCGTTCGTCGTCGCGCCGGGCTGGTTGGCGTCGCTGACCGGCATGCCCACCGGCGTCGAACTGGGGCTCGGGATCTTCTTCCTGGCCTACGGCCCGACGGTGTACTGGCTGGCCGGCCGCGAACGGGTGCGCCCCGGCGCGATCGCCACCATCACCGCCAACGCCTTGTTCACCGTCGGCTTCGTCGCCGCCGAGGTGGCCGGGATCTGGCCGCTGACCGGGTGGGGCGTGGCGCTGCTGCTGGGCGGTGCGCTGTACACCGCGGTGATCGGCGGCGTGCAGTACGCCGGGCTCAGAGCTTACGCAGCCGCAAACGGTTGATGGAGTGGTCGGAATCCTTGCGCAACACCAGGGTTGCGCGCGGCCGGGTCGGCAGGATGTTGTCGATCAGGTTGGGCCGGTTGATCGAATGCCAGATGTCGCGGGCGGCGAAGATCGCCTGATCGTCGGTCAGCGTGGAGTAGTGGTGGAAGTGTGACGCCGGGTCGGCGAAGGCACCGGCCCGCATCGACAGGAACCGCGAGATGTACCACTGCTCGATGTCCTCGATGCGGGCGTCGACGTACAGCGAGAAGTCGAACAGGTCCGAGACCATCAGCGCCGGCCCGGTCTGCAGCACGTTGAGACCCTCCAGGATGAGGATGTCGGGCTGGCGGATGATCTGGTGTTCACCGGGCACGATGTCGTACAGCAGATGCGAATACACCGGCGCGGAAACGGCTTCGGCGCCGGACTTGACCGCCGTGACAAAGCGCATCAGCGCCCTGCGGTCGTAGCTCTCCGGAAAGCCCTTGCGGTGCATGATGTTCCGCCGGCCCAGCTCGGCATTGGGGTAGAGGAACCCGTCGGTGGTCACCAGGTCCACGCGGGGGTGGTGTTCCCACCGGGCCAGCAGCGCCTTGAGCACCCGGGCGGTGGTCGACTTGCCCACCGCCACACTGCCCGCCACCCCGATGATGAACGGCACCGGGGTATCGGGTGTCTGCTCGCCCAGGAACTCGGAGGTGGCGGCGAACAACCGCTGATGGGCGGCCACCTGCAGGTGGATCAACCGGGCCAGCGGCAGGTAGACCTCTTCGACCTCCAGCAGGTCGATCTGCTCACCCAGGCCGCGCAACCCGCGCAGTTCGGCCTCGGACAGTTTCAACGGGGTCGCCATGCGCAGCGCGCGCCACTGCGCTCTGTCGAACTCCACATATGGGCTCGGCTCACTCGGCCGCGGCATGCGGTCAGTCTTGCATCTACGGTTGTGGGCATGGACGCCGGTACGGATTCAGAGTCCCTGATTCGCGACTATCTGCTTCTCGGTCTGCGCTTCGACCGCCTGGAGGAGGGCTACGTCGACTCCTTCACCGGTGACCCGCAGCTGCGCCGCCAGGTGGCCGCCGAACCGGCACCGGATCCCGCCGACCTGACCCGTCAGGCGCAGCGACTGCTGGCGCAGGTGCCGGGCAGTGGTCTGGAACCGGCACGCGCGGACTATCTCTCGGCGCACCTGAAGGCGTTGGCCTGTGCGGGTCGCAAGTTCGCCGGCGAACAGGTCGGGTTCGTCGAGGAGGTGCGCGAGTACTTCGACGTCGACATCACCAAGGGCGACCCGCAGCGCTACCGCGACGCACACCGCAAGCTCGACGAGGTCGTCGGCGGCACCGGCTCGTTGGCCGAGCGGATGCAGGCCTACCGCAGCGCCGAGGAGATCCCGCCGCAGCGCCTGGAGGAGGCCATCCACGCCTTCTCGTCGGCGCTGCGAGACCGGGTCCGGGCCACCTTCCCGCTGCCGGAGCGCGAGACCATCACCTACGAGGTGGTCACCGACAAGCCGTGGTCGGGGTTCAACTACTACCTGGGCGACTACAAGTCCACCGTCGCGGTCAACGCCGACCTCAAGCAGCAGATGTCGAATCTGCCGCGGCTGGTGGCCCACGAGTCCTATCCCGGCCATCACACCGAGCACTGCCGCAAAGAGGCCGGGCTGGTCGAGGGCCAGGGCCAGGCTGAGCAGACCATCTTCCTGGTCAACACCCCGCAGTGCCTGATGGCCGAGGGGCTGGCCGATCTGGCCCTGTACGCGGTACAGGGCTCCCATTGGGGTCAGTGGGCACAAGAGATCTACGCCGACCTCGGCCTGCGCTTCGACGGGGAGCGGGCCGTGGCGGTGGCCGAGGCGTCGGCCGCGCTGGCCGACGTCCGGCAGGACGCGGCGCTCATGCTGCACGACGAACACCGCGACGTCGACGAGGTGGTGTCCTACCTGTCCACCTGGCTGCTGACCTCGGAGAGCCGGGCCCGGCAGATGCTGAAGTTCCTGTCCTCGCCGCTGTGGCGCGCCTACACCAGCACCTATGTCGAGGGCTACCGGCTGCTGCGGGGCTGGCTGGACGCCCGCCCGGCCGAGGTGTCGCTCACCGAACGGTTCGGGCGGCTGCTCGACGAGCCGCTGATCCCCTCGGCGCTGCGGGTGGTCTGATCACCTGGTAAACGGCGTCGTCGGCGGGCGATAGGCTGTAGGTCATGACTGCAGACTCGACCGTCAGTGCCCTGGGTGCGGACTACGCCGCCACCGCCAGCGAGGCCTACCAGGCCGCCCTGCAGGTCATCGAGCAGGTCGAACCGCGGGTGGCCGCGGCCACCCGCAAAGAGCTTGCCGATCAACGGGATTCGCTGAAGCTGATCGCCAGCGAGAACTACGCGTCCCCGGCGGTGCTGCTGACCATGGGCACCTGGTTCTCCGACAAGTACGCCGAGGGCACCATCGGCCACCGCTTCTACGCGGCCTGCCAGAACGTCGACACCGTGGAGGCGCTGGCCGCCGAGCACGCCCGCGAACTGTTCGGCGCCCCCTACGCCTACGCCCAGCCGCACTCCGGTATCGACGCCAACCTGGTCGCGTTCTGGGCCATCCTGGCCACCCGCGTGGAGGCCCCGGAGCTCGCGGCCCTGGGCGCCAAGCACGTCAACGACCTGTCCGAGCAGGACTGGGAGACCTTGCGCAACAAGCTGGGCAACCAGCGCCTGCTGGGCATGTCGCTGGACACCGGCGGCCATCTGACGCACGGCTTCCGGCCCAACATCTCGGGCAAGATGTTCCACCAGCGCAGCTACGGCACCGACGCCCAGACCGGGCTGATCGACTACGACGCCGTCGCCGCCGCCGCCCGCGAGTTCAAGCCGCTGATCCTGGTGGCGGGCTACTCGGCCTACCCGCGCCGGATCAACTTCGCCAAGATGCGCGAGATCGCCGACGAGGTGGGCGCCACCCTGATGGTCGACATGGCGCACTTCGCCGGCCTGGTCGCCGGGAAGGTGTTCACCGGTGACGAGGATCCGGTGCCGCACGCGCACGTCACCACCACCACGACGCACAAGTCGTTGCGCGGCCCGCGCGGCGGCCTGGTGCTGGCCACCGAGGAGTACGCGCCGGCCGTCGACAAGGGCTGCCCGATGGTGCTGGGCGGTCCGCTCTCGCATGTGATGGCGGCCAAGGCGGTGGCACTGGCCGAGGCGCGCCAGCCCGCCTTCCGCGACTACGCACAAGCCATCGCCGACAACGCCAAGGCGCTGGCCGACGGTTTCCTCAAGCGCGGCGCCCGCCTGGTCACCGGCGGCACCGACAACCACCTGGTGCTGCTGGACGTCACCTCGTTCGGGCTGACCGGCCGGCAGGCCGAGTCGGCGCTGCTGGACGCCGGGGTCGTCACCAACCGCAACGCCATCCCCAACGATCCCAACGGGGCCTGGTACACCAGCGGCATCCGGTTCGGCACGCCCGCGCTGACCACCCGCGGGTTCGGCGCCGCCGACTTCGACCGGGTGGCCGAGCTGGTGGTCGAGGTGCTGAAGAACACCCAGCCGGAAGGCAGCTCCAAGGCCAAGTACACGCTGGCCGACGGCACCGCCGACCGGGTGCACGCCGCGTCGGCGGAGCTGCTGGCGGCCAACCCGCTGTACCCGGGGCTGACGCTCTGACGCGCGGGGCGCGTCGATTTTCAAGAACATGTGTATGAGGGTTACAGTTACTGCATGGCACAGAAACCTGTTCCCAATGCGCTGACCCTCGAACTCGAGCCGGTCGTCGAGGAGAACCTGTCTCGCCATCTCGCGACGGAACAGTTGTGGTACGGCCACGACTACGTTCCGTTCGACCAGGGCGAGAACTTCGCGTTCCTCGGCGGCAAGGACTGGGATCCGTCCCAGGTCACCCTGCCCAAGCCGGTGACCGACGCCTGCGAGATCCTGCTCATCACCAAGGACAACCTGGCCGGCTACCACCGTGAACTGGTCGAACACTTCATCCTGGAGGATAAGTGGGGCCGCTGGTTGGGCCGCTGGACCGCCGAGGAGCACCTGCACGCCATCGCGCTGCGCAACTACCTGGTGGTGACCCGGGAGATCGACCCGACGGCCAACGAGGACGTCCGCGTCGAACACGTCATGAAGGGCTACCGCGCCGATCGCCTCAGCCAGATCGAGACCCTGGTCTTCATGGCGTTCTTCGAACGCCAGCACGCGGTGTTCTGCCGCAACCTGGAAGCCCAGATCGACGAGCCCATCCTCAAGGGGCTGATCGGCAAGATCGCCACCGACGAGGAGCGGCACGAGGTGTTCTTCGCCAACCTGGTCGCGCACTGCCTGGAAACCAAGCGTGACGAGACCATCGCGGCCATCGCGGCCCGCGCCCGCGAGCTCGGCGTCGTCGGCGGCGATATCGACGCCTACGCCGACAAGATCGCCACCGTCGCCGGCGCCGGCATCTTCGACGAGGCCGCATCGCGCGCCGTGGTCGCCGACCGGATCGCCGGGTGGGGGCTCGCCGAGGAACCAGAGTTACGAGAGTTCACGCGCGTGTAACCCGTTGTGCCGGTTGGCGCGGCGCGCCTGACGCGCACAGCGTGCGCACCGGGAGTAGCGTCGCAGGTGATGGCTAGCGACATGCTTTGCTGTCCGGGCGGTACCCGAACGTTTCGACGAGAACGGGACCGGCCCCGGTCCTGGTGCCGCAGCGCCCGCCGAACTGCCTTCGCGGGGCCGCGCGGGCTGAGGAGCGCCTCGTGAGTGATTCGCCGATCAGGACTTATGTGCTCGACACTTCCGTGTTGCTGTCCGATCCCTGGGCGTGCACCCGCTTCGCAGAACACGAAGTCGTGGTGCCGCTCGTGGTCATCAGCGAACTGGAAGCCAAACGGCATCATCACGAACTGGGCTGGTTCGCCCGACAAGCCCTGCGCCTGTTCGACGACCTGCGCCTGGAGCACGGCCGGCTGGACCAGCCGATTCCCGTCGGCACCCTGGGCGGGCGGCTGCACATCGAGCTCAACCACAGCGATCCGACGGTGCTGCCGGTGGGCTTCCGCACCGACACCAACGACGCCCGCATCCTGACCTGCGCGGCCAACCTGGCCGCCGAGGGCAAGCACGTCACCCTGGTCAGCAAGGACATCCCGCTGCGCGTCAAGGCCGGCGCGGTCGGCCTGACCGCCGACGAGTACCACGCCCAGGACGTCGTCACCTCGGGCTGGACCGGGATGACCGAGCTCGACGTCAGTGCCGAGGAGATCGACACCCTGTTCGCCGACGGCGAGCTGGACCTGGCCACCGCGCGGGATCTGCCCTGCCACACCGGCGTTCGTCTGCTGGGCGGCACCTCCTCGGCGCTGGGACGGGTCAACGCCGACAAGCGGGTGCAGCTGGTCCGCGGTGATCGCGAAGTGTTCGGCCTCCGGGGAAGGTCAGCCGAACAACGCGTCGCCCTCGATCTGCTGCTCGACGAGTCGGTCGGCATCGTGTCCCTCGGCGGCAAGGCCGGCACCGGCAAGTCGGCGCTGGCACTGTGCGCCGGGCTGGAGGCGGTGCTGGAGCGCCGCACTCAGCGCAAGGTGGTGGTGTTCCGTCCGCTGTACGCCGTCGGCGGCCAGGACCTGGGCTACCTGCCCGGCAGTGAGAGCGAGAAGATGGGGCCGTGGGCGCAGGCCGTCTTCGACACCTTGGAAGGCCTCGCCAGCCCGGCGGTGCTGGAAGAGGTGCTGTCCCGCGGCATGCTGGAAGTGTTGCCGCTCACCCACATTCGCGGCCGCTCACTGCACGACTCGTTCGTCATCGTCGACGAGGCGCAATCGCTGGAACGCAACGTGTTGCTGACCGTGCTGTCCCGGCTGGGCGCCGGATCGCGGGTGGTGCTCACCCACGACGTCGCCCAGCGCGACAACCTGCGGGTGGGCCGGCACGACGGCGTTGCCGCGGTCATCGAGAAGCTCAAGGGCCACCCGTTGTTCGCGCACATCACCCTGATGCGCAGCGAGCGCTCGCCGATCGCGGCGCTGGTCACCGAGATGCTCGAGGAGATCAGCCCCGAAGCCCTGCCCTGAGAGTGAGTTGTGGAGCCGCAGCCGTAACCATTACGGCTGCGGCTCCACAAATCGCCAGCCGGTAGGCTGCTGAGGTGTCACGACATGCCTGGCTGTGGACCGTCGTCGGCGTCGTCGCCGCCGTCGCGGTGCTGATCATCGGGGGGCTGTCCGGCCATATCCGCCGCGACGATCCCGACGTGGTGGACTGCGCCAAGGTCAAATGCGTGGCGCTGACGTTCGACGACGGACCCGGCCCCTACACCGACCGGCTGCTCAAGATCCTGGCCGACACCGACTCCAAGGCGACCTTCTTCCTGATCGGCAACAAGGTCGCGGCCAATCCCGCGGGCGCCAAACGCGTCGCCGAGGCCGGCATGGAGGTCGGCAGCCACACCTGGGAACACCCCAACATGACCACCATCCCGCCGGAGGCGATCCCCGCCCAGCTCAGCAAGGCCAGCGACGCCATCGAGTCGGCCACCGGTCAGCGGCCGAAACTGCTGCGCACCGCGGGCGGCCTGATCAACGACGCGGTGCTGGCCGAGGCCGGCAAGCAGGGCCTGGCCGATATCAACTGGGACGTCATCCCGTTCGACTGGTTCAACGACGCCAACACCGCCGCCACCCGGTACATGCTGATGACCCAGATCAAGCCTGGTGCTGTCGTCCTTTTTCATGACACCTATTCCTCCACCGTGGATCTGGTGTACCAGTTCATCCCGGTGCTCAAGGCCAACGGGTACCACCTGGTGACCGTCACCCACATGCTCGGCGAGCGCAAACCCGGGACCAGTTACGGCAGTCGCGAGAACGGTCCGCCGGTAAACGATCTCACCGATATCCCGGCCGCGGAGATCCCGTCGCTGCCCGCCACCCCGTCACCGCCGCCGATGCCGAACTTCCCGATCACCGACATCCCCGGCGCCAACTCGGGCGGTCCGAACAACGGGGCCTGATGTTTAGCGGCCGGGGCGATCCGGCTACCCGTTGCGGGATGTCCCCGAAAACGGAGGAAAGAACATGACGAGCTCGGTGCAGCAGTTCGTCGGTGCGACCGCGTACGACGTCACCGGCCACAAGATCGGCAAGATCCACCAGATCTTCGTTGACGCGGACACCCGCGAACCGAAATGGGTGACGGTGGGCACCGGACTGTTCGGCTTGTCGTCGGCGTTCGTTCCCCTGGCCGGCGCGCATTGTGACCGCAACACCGTCACCGTCGCCGTCGACAAGGGCACCATCAAACAGGCGCCGACGCTGCGGGTTCGGGCCGGTATCACCCCCGAGGAGGAGCACCGGCTGGCCCGGCACTACCACCTGCCTGCCGCGCCGCAGCCCGCCCCGGCGCCGCCCGAGCGTGGCCCCAACAGTGCCGGCATCGACATCGCGACGGCCGCGGCCGGTATCGGCGGTATCGCCTTCAACACCGCCGCGCACCGCCCGCCTCCGGCGGATCGGGGCCGGTAAAACTAGGATCTCGCGGTGTGCACACCGGTACCGCGCTCGCCCTCACGCTGCTGGTGTTGCTCTATGCCGTGATCTCGGGTCTGGTCAGTCGCTGGTACCTGGCGCCCGGGTTGGTGTTCGTGCTCATGGGCATGATGCTCGGGCCCTTCGGGTTCGACGTCATCGCCGCCGATGACACCCGGACCTTCAACATCCTGGCCCAGTTGGCGCTGACCGTCATCCTGTTCAATCAGGCGGCGTCGCTGGACCTGGCCGCCGCGGTACGCCGCGGCCATGCCACCTTCCGGCTGCTCATCGTCGGTATCCCGTTGGCGTTGCTGCTCGGAACGCTGACGGCAGTGGTGTTGCTGCCCGTGCTGCCGCTGTGGGAGGCGGTGTGCCTGGCCGCCGTCATGGC
The DNA here is from genome assembly GCF_000613185.1 of Mycolicibacterium cosmeticum. NCBI lineage: Bacteria > Bacillati > Actinomycetota > Actinomycetes > Mycobacteriales > Mycobacteriaceae > Mycobacterium > Mycolicibacterium cosmeticum. The sequence goes on along the minus strand of NZ_CCBB010000001.1, from coordinate 1,660,655 downwards.
GCCGACCGAGGTGGCCCTGATCGACGCCCTGCTGGAGGACCAGCGCATCCCGGAGCGGGTCCGGCACGCGCTGTCGGTGGAAAGCGGCTGCTATGACGGGTTCGCCTTGGCCGCAGCGCTCGCGGCGCTGGCGCTGGCCTCCGAACACGCCGACCGCGATGTGACCCACTGGAGTTGGTATCTGGTGCACACCGAGTTGGTCGCGGTGGCGCTCGGGGCGGTCATCGGGCTGGTCGGCGGCGTGGTCGTGGTGGCGTCATGGCGGCGCGGCTGGATGAACGGCACGTGGGCTCAATTGGCCACCGTCGCAATGGCTTTGGTGTGCTTCGGGGTGGCTGAGCGGGTGCATTCCAGTGGCTTCGTCGCCGCGTTCGTCGGCGGCCTGGGTTTCGCCGCGGTGGCCCGGCATGCGCAGACCTCGGTGCCCACCCAGGTGTCCGACGCCGCCGGGCAGGTGCTCGAGCTGGTGGTGTTCGCCATCTTCGGCGGCTACGCGGTGTTCCTGGGCTGGCGCGAGATCGATTGGCGCACCGTGCTGTTCTGCGTGGCGGCGCTGGTGTTGGTGCGCCCGGTGGCGGTGCAGCTGGCGCTGATCGGCACCGACGTGCCGATGCGCAGCCGGCTGTTCATCGGGTGGTTCGGCCCGCGCGGCATCGGCACCCTGGTGCTGGGCCTGTTGGTGCTCGGCCATGGCGGGATCCAGAACGCCGCCGTCATCACCGAAGCGGTGGTGATCACCGTGACGTTGAGCCTGCTGCTGCACAGCCTGACGGCCTGGCCGGGAATCACCTTCGTCGCACCCGACCGGCTGGTGCGAACGTCGCGGCAGTAATCGCCGCGACGTTCACACCTGGCGCAAATCCGTTACTCGCCCGGCTTCACCTTGGCCATGGCCAGCACGTCGAGGCGCTTGTCCAGCTCGGCCTCGGAGAGCTTGTCGCCGATCAGGCCGCGGTCGATCACGGTCTGGCGGATCGTCTTCTTCTCCTTCAGCGCCTGCTTGGCCACCTTGGCGGCTTCCTCGTAGCCGATCGCCGAGTTCAGCGGCGTCACGATGGACGGCGACGACTCGGCCAGCTCGCGCAGGTGCGCCTCGTTGGCCACCAGGCCGTCGATGCACTTGGTGGCGAACAACTTCGACACGTTCGACAACAGGGTGAACGACTCCAGCACATTGCGCGCCATCATCGGGATGTAGACGTTCAGCTCGAAGGCGCCGGACAGGCCGCCGACGGTGACGGCGGCGTCGTTGCCGATGACCTGGGCGGCCACCTGGGTAACCGCCTCGGGCAGAACGGGATTCACCTTGCCCGGCATGATCGAGCTGCCCGGCTGCAGGTCCGGCAGTGCGATCTCGCCGAGGCCGGTCAGCGGGCCGGAACCCATCCAGCGCACATCGTTGGCGATCTTGGTCAGCGACGCCGCGATCGTCTTCAGTGCGCCGGACGCCTCGACCAGCCCGTCGCGGGCCGCTTGCGCCTCGAAAGAGTCCTTGGCGGTGCGCAATTCGGCGATACCGGTCTGAGCCACCAGCACCTCGACCACCTTGGCGCCGAACCCGTCCGGAGCGTTCAGGCCGGTGCCGACGGCGGTGCCACCGATGGCCAGCTCGCCGAGCCGGGGCAGGGTCGCCTTGACCCGCTCGATACCGGCCTCGATCTGGCGGGCGTAGCCACCGAACTCCTGGCCCAGGGTCACCGGGACGGCGTCCATCAGGTGGGTGCGCCCGGACTTCACCACGGTGCGCCACTGCTTGGCCTTGGCCGCCAGCGACTCGTGCAGGATCTCCAGCGCCGGGATGAGGTGGCGCACGGCGGCTTCGGTGGCCGCGATGTGGGTCGCGGTGGGGAAGGTGTCGTTGGAGCTCTGCGACATGTTGACGTCGTCGTTGGGGTGCACCGTCACGCCGTTGGCCGCCGCGATGGAGGCGATCACCTCGTTGGCGTTCATGTTCGAGCTGGTGCCCGAACCGGTCTGGAACACGTCGATGGGGAACTGGTCGTCGTGCAGCCCGTCGGCGATCTCACCGGCCGCGGCGATGATGGCGTCGGCCTTCTCCGGGGCCAGCAGACCGAGATCCTTGTTCACCTGTGCGCAGGCGCCTTTGAGCAGGCCCAGTGCACGGATCTGGGTGCGCTCCAGGCCGCGGAACGAAATCGGGAAGTTCTCCACCGCCCGCTGCGTCTGGGCCCGCCACAGGGCCTTGGCCGGAACCCGGACCTCGCCCATGGTGTCGTGCTCGATACGGTACTCGGCGTCGACTGCGCTGTCGGTCATCAATTGCCTTTCTTAGGGAAGCGGATAGGCCGCGGACTTGTCCCCGGTGAAGTCCACCGCGGAGTACTCGTTGAGCTTGGAGAGCCGGTGGTAGGCGTCGATCATCCGGACGGTGCCGGACTTCGACCGCATCACGATCGACTGGGTGGTGCAGCCGCCACCGAAGTACCGGACACCCTTGAGCAGGTCGCCGTCGGTGACGCCGGTGGCGCAGAAGAAGACGTTCTCGCCGGACACCAGGTCCTTGGTGGTCAGCACCCGGTCCAGGTCGTGGCCGCGGTCGATGGCCTTCTGGCGTTCCTCGTCGTCGGTCGGCGCGAGGGTGGCCTGGATCTCGCCGCCCATGCAGCGGATCGCGGCGGCGGTGATGATGCCCTCCGGCGTGCCGCCGATACCGGCCAGCAGGTCGGTTCCGGAATCCGGCCGGCAGGCCGAGATCGCACCGGCGACGTCGCCGTCGGAGATCAGCCGGATCCGCGCCCCGGCCTCGCGAACCTCGGCCATCAGCTTGGTGTGCCGGGGCCGGTCCAGGATGCAGACGGTGATGTCGGAGACCGACGCCTTGCGGACCTTGGCGATGCGCTGGATGTTGGCCGCGATCGGGGAGGTGATGTCGATGAAGTCGGCGACATCCGGTCCACCGGCGATCTTGTTCATGTAGAACACCGCCGACGGGTCGAACATGGCGCCGCGCTCGGCCACCGCCAGCACCGAGATGGCGTTGGGCATGCCCTTGCTCATCAGGGTGGTGCCGTCGACCGGGTCGACGGCGAAATCGCAGTCCGGGCCGTCGCCGTTGCCGACCTCTTCGCCGTTGTAGAGCATCGGGGCGTTGTCCTTCTCGCCTTCGCCGATGACCACCACACCGCGCATCGAGACGGAGTTCACCAGCTCGCGCATGGCGTCGACGGCGGCGCCGTCACCGCCTTCCTTGTCGCCGCGGCCTACCCAGCGGCCGGCGGCCATGGCACCGGCCTCGGTGACACGGACGAGTTCGAGGGCAAGGTTGCGGTCCGGCGCTTCCCGGCGCGTAGGCGTCATAGCTGCAGATTGTCCCATTAGCGGCTCTTCGTTTGGGAACTGGGATACTGGCACGCATGAGCGACGCTTGCGGAGCGAATCATCGGCCGCCACGCTGCGGCCGAGCCTGCGAGGCGGCAGCATGAGCAGCCCGCGGGACCCGGAGACCGACACGCCGATCGTGGTGCCGGTGCCCGCGCCCGCCAAGAATCGGCTGTTGCAGGACGGCCGCGACATGTTCTGGTCGATGGCGCCGTTGGTGCTGGCCTGCGTGGTGCTGGCGGGGATTCTGGGGATGTGCTCGTTCCAGCCCAGCGGTCCGGGCGCCGGGCCCGCCCCGAACTACGACGCGCCGGCGGCGTTGAAGGCCGACGCCGTGGCGCTGAAGATCCCGGTCCGGTTGCCGGTGCTGCCCCAGGGCTGGACGGCGAACTCCGGTGGTCGCGGCGGTATCGACGGCGGCCGCGTGGACGCGGTGACCGGGCAGAAGACCCGCGCGGTGACCTCGCGGGTGGGCTACCTGGCGCCGAGCGGGATGTACCTGGCGCTGACGCAGAGCAACGCCGACGAGGACGCGCTGGTCGCCTCGATCAACACCGACCTGGTGCCCACCGGCGCGCAGGATGTCGACGGCGTGAAGTGGGTGGTCTACGAGGCCGGTGAGGGTGAGCCGGTGTGGACGACGCGGCTGGGGGATGGTGCGCAGCTGGCCGTCACCGGCGCCGGCAGTGCCGACGAATTCCGGGTGCTGGCCAAGGCGGTGCAGACCGCTCACCCGCTGCCGGCCTAGTCTCCGGCGACCGGCGGTGAACTCGCCGGTGCCGGGATACCCGGCCGGGTCCGCCGGGCGGCCAGCCGGGCGTAGGCGATCAGGCGTTTGAGCCGGCCCGGCCGTTTCGGCTCGTCGTCGTCCTCGGTGCCCACCTCCATCGGCACGCCCTTGTACACCCACAGGTACACGCTGATGGTGGTGACGATGACGATCATCACCACCGGCCCGATGACGATGCCGAGAAACCCGAACATGGTGATTCCGGCGAACACCGACAGCAGCATCAGCGCCGAATCCAGCTTGGCCTCCTTGGGCACCAGGATCGGCCGCAGCACATTGTCGATATTGGTGACCACCAACAGGTGGAACACCACCACGAAGATGCCGCCGCCGATATTGCCGAACACCGCCATCCCGATCCCGAACGGGATGGTCACGATGCCACCGCCGAGCGGGATGACCGACAGTGCCGACAACAGCAGGGCGAAGATGAAGAAACCGTCGTGAAATCCGGCGATGTAGATGGAGATGGCGCCCGCCACGCCTTGGGCCAGGGCGATGACGAACTGGCCCTGCACGGTGCCGCGGACCATGGCCGCCATCTTGGCCAGGTACAGGTCGGTGACTTCCTCGCCCAGCGGGTTGAGCCGGCGGATCAGTAGCCGTAACTCGTCGCCCTTGACCAACATCGAGATGAAGACGTAGAGGAAGATGACGGCGGCGGTCACGCCGCCGAGCAACCCACCCGCGGCGCTCTGCAGGAACTCCAGACCCCACTGTCCGGCGCGCTGGGCGAACGTCGCCACCCATTTCTGCAGCTCTTCGGGGGTGACGTCGGTGCCCTGAAGGAACGGCACCCGGTCCAGCAGTTCGTTGACCATCCGCAGTCCCCGATCGCCGAGCGAGCTCAGGTCGGTCTTGCCCACCCAGTCGCTGACGCTGCGGACCATCACGCTGATCTGCACGACGCCGATGGCCACCGCGCCCGCGATCGGGACGATCACCATGGCCAGCGCGGCGAACAGGGTCAGCGTCGCGGACAGCCCGCTGCCCAGTCGCTTGTTCAACCGGGTGTAGAGCGGATCGAACAGATACGCGACCACGGCGGCCACCACGATCAGGATGAAGAAGCCCCGCAGGAAGTACGCCCCGAAGGCGATGGCGACCACGGTCGCGATGGCCAGCGCGCGCTTCTGGGTGAGGGTGAACTCGGTATCCACAGGGCTATCTCACCGGATCGGTCACTGCGCCGCGAGTTTCTGGATGTGCCCGAGCAGATCGGGGTAGCGCCGGAGATGGGCCCCGCCGTTGAGGTCGAGCACCTCACCGGTGAGCCAGGACGCCGCGGTGAGGAACAGCACGGCCTCGGCGACGTCCTCGGGGGTGCCGGCCCGGCCCAGCGGGGTGTTCTCCACGTATTCCTCGACCACACCGGGCACCAGGGCGGCGCCTTCGGTGAGCGGCGTGTGCACGAATCCGGGGGCGACGGCGTTGACCCGGACCCCGCGGGCTGCGAATTCCAGTGCGGCCACCTGCGTCAGCATGGACAGCCCGGCCTTGGCCGCGCAGTAGGCGCTCATGCCCGCCGCCGGCTGACGCCCGTTCAGCGAGGAGACCGACACCAGCGAGCCACCGTCCACGAGGTGCCGGCCGGCGTGCTTGGCCACGATGAACGCCCCGTTGAGGCACACGTCGACGACGGCGCGGAACTCCTGGGCCGGCATGTCGACGATGAGGCCGATATTGGAGAAGCCCGCACAGTTCACCACGGCCGCGACATCCGCGCAGTTCTCGAAAAGTGTTGCGATGGAGGCTTCGTCGGTGACATCGGCGACGACGCCGGTGTGGGGTGCGCCGAGTTCGGCGGCGCGGGCCTGCGCGCCGTCGGCGTTGCGGTCGGCGATGACGACGCGGTACCCGTCGGCGGCCAGCGCCCGGGCCGACGCCCACCCGATGCCCGAGGCACCGCCGACGACGACGGCAGTCTTGCTCATGTCGTGCTCCCGTCCGGGCGTGGATCGCCCCACGTGGCCTTGATCGCCTCCCACGGGTCGGCGTACCGGCGGCCGGTGCCGTGATACGCCGTGCGGCGCTGCAGGATCTGCCGGGCCAGCGGGGCGATCAAGCGCAGCAGCGGACGTTTGATACCGGCGTTCTCGGCGGTCTCGATGAGCATCTGGGGCCAGGAATGATGTTGGAAACCAAGCACTTCCTGCGCCCGGGTGGTGTCCATCCAATCGGTGGCGAACCAGCCGTCGTCGTTGTCCGGGTCGCCCTTGAGTCCGGTGGGCAGTCCGCCGACCAGGCCCAGGGCGGCGGCCATCGCCGGGGCCACCTCACCCTGCAGCAGTCGGTGGGTGCCGTCGTCGCCGCCGATCAGCAGGGTTTCCCCAACGGCGTCGGCGGTGGTGGCGGCGGCGAACGCGGAGGCGACATCGCGCACGTCGACGGTCTGCAGCCGGCCGTCGGTGGGCAGCATGCCCTCGAAGTAGAAGTTGTCGATGTTCACGTAGGAACCGGGGTTGGCGGTCAGGACACCGCCGAGCCGCAGGATCACCCAGTCCAGTGCGGACGACCGCACCAGCGCCTCGGCCTTGACCTTGTGGTCGCCGTAGATGTCGGCCGGATTGACCGGGGTGTCCGAGGTGAGCAGCCCGGTCTGGGTGTGCGGATTGCGCGAGCCGTACACCGCGATGCTCGAAGCCAGGACGAATCGCGGTGGGGTGGAAAGCTTTTCGGCCGCGGCCAGCAGGGTGCCGGTGGCGCCGACGTTGACCTTCTCGGCCAGGCCGCGGCGCTGGTAGATGAACGGCGGGATGACCGCGGCCAGGTGGACGATGGCCGACGGCTCCGTCTCGGCCACCAGCGCGCCGACGGCGGCCGGGTCGGTGAGATCGGCCCAGCGCACCGTCACACCGACGGGGAGCGCGGCCGCCGCCTTGCGGTTGGCGGGGGTACCGAGATCGGTGGCCACCACCCGGCGGCCGTCTGCGGTCAGCCGGTGCACGGTGGCCGACCCGACCAGCCCGAAGGCGCCGGTTACCAGCACGGTGTCGGTCATGGACCCTCCGTCGGGGGATTAGAACGTGTTCCAACCCTAGCGAACGGGTGCGCACCGCATTTGCAGTTCGAGTCGCGCGGGCCGGCGCACCAGGACGCTGCGCAGCCAGGCCGGCCGCTGCGGTGCCTCCAGCCAGGTGGTGCGGTCCAGGAGCCGGCGCAGCACGACCCGTGCTTCCAGCCGGGCCAGCGCCGCGCCCACACAGAAGTGCAGCCCCTTGCCGAAGGCCAGGTGCGAGCGCGCATCGGGGCGGTCGAGCCGGAATTCGTCGGGGACGTCGAACCGGAGCGGATCCCGGTTGGCCGCGCCCCACAGCAACAACAGGTGCGCACCGGCGGGCAGGTCGGTGCCGGCCAGCGTGGTGTCGGTGGTGACATGCCGGTAGTGGCCGCGGAACGGCGACTCGTAGCGCAACACCTCCTCGATGAACACCGGCAGCAGCGCCGGGTCCGCGCGCACCTGCCGTTGCACCGCCGGGCGGGAACCGAGCACCCACACCGCGCTGCCCAGCAACGAGGCCGTCGACTCCGCGCCCGCCGCGACCAGTTGGATCAGGATCATCCCGGCGTTGGTGGAGTCCAGTTCGCCTGCGGCACAGGTGATCGCGAGTTGATCCATCAGGTCGTCACCCGGTGTGGCCGCCGCCGCGGTGAACTTGTCGATCAGGTAGGCGCCGAGTTGCATCGCCGCCACCGCCGAGGCGGCCAGGTCCTCGTCGGCCAGCGGTCCGTCCAGCAGCTGGGTGCTGGCGTAGGCGCGCCGGATCAGGTCGTCGACATCGGCCCGGGGCAGGCCGAGCAGTTCGGCCACCACCGTCATCGGCAGCCGGTTGGCCACCGCGGCCATCCAGTCCTGGTCGGCGTCGGTCCACAGGTCGTCGAAGATGGCCGTGATCACCGGTTCCAGCGCGAACAGCCGCTTGGCGGCGAGTTTGAGCAGCACCGGTTTGCGATGCGCGGCGTGCCGCGGTTCGTCGGCGGTGGCCAGCACGTGGGACGGCCCGCCGAGACCGTCCATGCCGAACGGGGTGACGCTGCCGTCGGGCCGGTACACCATGGTGGCGGTGAGGTTGGACGAGAAATCGTCGGGGCGGTTGGTGGCCTCGCTGACCGCATCCCACGTCGAGACCACGAAGAAGTCGCTGTCGCCGACCTGCTGCACCGGTCGGTCCCGCAGCATGTCGTACAGCGGGTACGGGTCGTCGAGCGCGTCGGGTGCGAAGAAGTCTTGAGGCGCAATCACTTTCCCAGACTCGGGCGCGGAGGTGTCCTCGTCAACGGGATCGGGGAAAGTTGATACGGGGGGCGCCGGCACCGTCGATGGCGGCGTCTCACGGTGGCGACGTGACGTGCCGATTCGGTGAGATGATGTTGTGCTTTTGTCTCAATGTGCGATAAACATGGTTGCATGTCGCCGGGCCGTGCGGATTGGCTGCTGGGTGGTGACCGCCGGGAGGCGGCCGCCGAACGCATCTATGCCGCGGCCGCCGACATGATGGGGCGCGGCGGCTTCGGCGATATCGATATCGACGCACTGGCCGCCGCCGTGCACTGTTCGCGCGCCACCGTGTACCGGCACGCCGGCACCAAGGCGCAGATCCGCGACGCCGTGCTGGCCAGGTCGGCGGCCCGGATCGTCGAGACGGTGCGCGCCGCGGTGCACGAGCGCACCGGCACCGACCGGGTGCTGACCGCGATTGCGGTGGCGCTGCGCGAGATTCGGGCCGATCCGCTGGCCGCCACCGTGGTGGGGGCGCCCGGGGCGCGGTCACTCACCTCGTCGGACGCGGTGATGGCGTACGCCACCGAATTCGCCGGTGTGGCCGACGACGATCCGGAGGCCGCGCAGTGGATCGTGCGGGTGGTGCTGGCGTTGTTGTTCTGGCCGGCACCCGGCGCCGACGTGGAGGCGCGCCTGCTGCAGCGGTTCGTGGCGCCGGGCTTCGGTTAAGGGTTTCTGACGCAGCGGAACCCGATATGGCTCATGCCGGTGTCGACCTGTTGCGGGCGGCGGGCGGCCGGGCGGTAGCGCATGCAATAGCTGTCCGCGCACAGGAACGAGCCGCCCTTGATCACCTTGCGGGGGATGCCGAACCGGGGGTCGCGGCTGTCGGTTGCGCAGCACGGTGTGCTGTCGCGGTCGGGCCCGTACCAGTCGGTGGTCCACTCCCAGACGTTACCGGCCATGTCGAACAGGCCGTAGCCGTTGGGCGCGAAACTTCCGACCGGTTGCGTTGTGCCATAACCGGTCTCGGGGAGATAGGGGAACTCGCCGTGCCAATAGTTGGCCAGTCGTTGACCGGGGCGCTCCGGTTCGTCGCCCCAGGTGTAGGTGGCCGCGCGCAGGCCGCCCCGGGCCGCGGTCTCCCACTGCGCCTCGGTGGGCAACGCCAGCCCCGCCCAGTCCGCGTAGGCCTGGGCGTCCTCGAAGGCGATGTGCACCACCGGATGCCGCTCGCGGCCTGCGAACGAGGACCGCGGGCCGCGCGGATGGTCCCAGCACGCCCCGGGGGTCCACACCCACCACTGGGACAGGTGGCGCAGGTCCACCGGACCGGGCGTGCGCCGGAACACCATGGACCCCGGCACCAGGTTCTCCGGCGGGGCACCGGGGAAGTCGGCGGGATTCACCGGGCGCTCGGCCACCGTGACATAGCCGGTGTCGGCGACGAATTCGGCGTACTGCGCGTTGGTCACCTGGTGGCGCTGGATCCAGAACCCGGTCGTCTCGACCTCGCGGGCCGGGCCTTCCTCGCGTTCGAAGCCATCGGAGCCCAGCAGCGCCGTCTGCGGCGGAATCCACACCATGTCCTCGCCGAGATCGACGTTCCGGCCGGAATCACTTGCACTTTCCGGCCCGTTTGTGCATCTGGGCGAATCAGGGGAAGACATGGGTCCAGTCGTGTTTGATGCTGGCGACGGTCCAGCCGTCGGCCGCCGCCAGGCCGAGGGCCTTCTCGGCGCCGGCGGTGTAGTGGAATTCCCGGTCGGCGTCGTCGTGTGCGACCAGCAGGCGAAAGCCGTTGGTGTACTGCAGCATTTCGATGTCACCGTTGGAGTTCCCGGCGGCGAAGATGGGCCTTCGGCCCACCCGGCCCCAGATCCGGGCGGGTTTGACCGGCCCGTCGTTGAGGAACTCCGGTTGTGCGGTGGTGACGAGGTTCCCGTCGCGGAACTCGAGCCCCACCGAACTGCCCACCACACGCTCCGGTGGGATGCCGTACATGGCCTCGGTGATCGGCCGCATGAAATCCCGGCCGCCACCGGACACGATGTAGCAGGTGAACCCGTTGTCCTCCAGGTAGCGCAGCAACTCCACCATCGGCTGGTACCCGCAGCTGGTGTAGGGCCGGCCCAGGGTGGGGTGGCTGGCCTCGGCGAAGAACGCGCTCACCCGGGCGGCGTGCTCCTCGGTGGTCAGTGCCGTGTTGGCCGAAAGGATGCCGACCGCAAGCACTTTGAGGTCACTGTCGTCACCGTTGTAATGCTTGGTGACGGCATCACCGAACCAGGCCAGGTCACCGGCGGCCGCCGCGGTGTACGGCTGGCGCTGCGCCAGGGCCGGGTCGGCGGCCACCTGCGCGGCCATCCAGCGCACCAGGAAATCGAGCTGGATGTAGGCCGGCTTCTCGCACCACAGCGTGCCGTCGTTGTCGAACACGGCCACCCGCTCCTCGGGTGGGATGTGGTCGACCGTCCGGCCCACGAAGTCGACGATCGCCGACTTCGTGGGTCCGTCGGTCCAGGAGGGAAGGCTCATCCGCCGCGGGTGGCGAGGAACTTCTCCAGTTCCTCGACCGCATGGTTGATGGTGAACGATGCCGGTTCCTGCCGGGGCGGGAATTCCTTGAACGTCTCCAGGAACCGGTTGACCAGTGCGGATCCGTAGAACATCAGATACAGCCGGTCGATCAGCCAGTCCCAGTAGGTGTTCGAGGTGATGTCGGCGTTCTCGAAGGGATCCGTGCGCAGGTTGAACAGCTTGGGTGCGCGCAGCTTGGTGAACGGTTCGAACCACACCTGCAGCGTGCCCTGGCAGCGCTGCTCCATGAAGACGATCTTCCAGTTGTCGAATCGGATGCCGAGCACATCACCGTCGTCGGAGAAGTAGATCATCCCGCGCCGCGGGCTCTCGTCCACCTCCCCGGTCAGATAGGGGAGCAGGTTGTACCCGTCGATGTGCACCTTGTACTCGGTCTGCCCGTCGGCTCCCGCCTTGTGGCCGCTCTTGAGTTTCTCGACGATGTCGGGATCGCCCGCGGCGGCCAGGAACGTCGGCAGCCAGTCGTGGTGCTGGATGATCTCGTTGGACACGCTGCGCGGCTTGATCTTTCCGGGCCAGCGGATCATCTCCGGGATGCGGAACGCACCCTCCCAGTTGGTGGCCTTCTCGCTGCGGAACGGGGTGGTGGCGCCGTCGGGCCAGCTGTTGGCGTGCGGACCGTTGTCGGTGGAGTAGATGACGATGGTGTCCTCGGTGATCCCGAGCTCGTCGACCAGGTCGAGCAGGGTGCCGACGTTGCGGTCGTGGTCGATCATCGTGTCGTGGTACGGCGACTGCCAGCGGCCGGCCTGGCCGCGGCTCTCCGGTTTGGTGTGCGTCCGGAAGTGCATGTGCGTCATGTTCATCCACACGAAGAACGGGGTCTGCTCGGCGTGCTGCCGGCGGATGAAGTCGGCACAGGCCTCGGTGGTCTCGTCGTCGATCGTCTCCATGCGCAGCTTCGTCAGCGGGCCGGTGTCCTCGATGCGCTGCTTGCCCACGGGTCCGTACCGCTCGTCGACCTCGCCGCTGTCTTCCTCGGTGGCCCACGAGTGGATGACACCGCGCGGCAGCAGGGCCTTGCGCAGCAGCGGTGCTTCCTCTTCGGTGGGGTAGTCCTCGTGCTCGGGTTCTTCCTCGGCGTTGAGGTGGTAGAGGTTGCCGAAGAACTCGTCGAAGCCGTGCGCGGTCGGCAGATACTTGTTCAGGTCGCCAAGGTGGTTCTTGCCGAACTGACCGGTGGCGTACCCCAGCGGCTTGAGCAGCTCGGCGATCGTGGGGTCGCCGGCCTGCAGGCCGACGTCCACCCCGGGCATGCCGACCTTGCTCATCCCGGTGCGATAGACGCTCTGCCCGGTGATGAATGACGACCGGCCGGCGGTGCAGCTTTGTTCGCCGTAGGAATCGGTGAACAGCATTCCCTCGTCGGCGATCCGGTCGATATTGGGCGTGAAGTAGCCCATCATGCCCCGGCTGTAGCAGCTGAGATTGGAGATGCCGATGTCATCACCCCAGATGACGAGGATGTTCGGTTTTCCGTCAGGCATGGGTGCTCAGCCTTTCCTGGGAGGGATGCGTGCGGTTCCGCACCGAAACGCTAGACGTTCCGGTGCGGAACCGCTGCGTTCCCGCGTCTTTCAGTCCTTCGCGAGAAACTCGTCGAGTTTCTCGATAGCCCGGTCACTCCTGTCGGCGGTATGGGCCTTGCCTCGCGTGATCGGCGCTTCTGTCAGCTTCCGACACCGCTTCTCAGCGGCCGATCGATGAATGTTGTTTGGTGACACGGTCTTACGCGACACCCTGTGAGTTTGCTAGGCTGGCGGCATCGTAGGTTTGTCGAGTGCCGGTCGTCGGACACCATCTGCGGATTACCCGTAGACGGGAAGATCGTCGATGGTCGATGACGCGTTCACCACCCGACTGGCTTTGTCGAACTGCCCGGGCCTGCAAGGCACCGTCGCCGGCGCATGGTGGCCACCCGACCGCCAGCTGGGTACCGGACTTGCCGATCTGGTGGCTGTCCTCGGGCTGCGGATCGGCCCGGTGCGGCGGGTGCTGTACGACCCTGCCCAGTGGGACAGTGCACCGGCGCGCGTCGTGCGCGGATCCAGCACGGTGGCCATCGACGCGTACTCCATGATCGCCCGCGACACCATCTACCTGATGGGCACGCACAACCGGCATTCGTTGCTGTACATCGTGCCGCCCGGCGCCACCCAGCTCGATGCGTACCGGGTGCTGACCGCCGTCGCGGCCGCGGCCAACCCGCTGAGCGTGCCGATGCTGCGGGCGATCCTGAGTGGTCGGGGCCGCGCGCGTTAGCAACGGTTTGGTCGGTGCTCCGCGGGTGCCGTATCCTGGACCTCAAGTTTCCCCGGCACTGTAGACGCCGAGCGAGAAACCAGAGGCCGGGGTGCTACAGCACCGCCGGCCTCGTCCATCTTCTGAGCCCGACTGCCACTGGATTCTGCGCGCCGCACGGCGCACGCTGGAGGTGGAAGGTGATCGAAATGTACGACCAAGATCTGACCAACAAGTGGCATGTCGACATCGAGTTCGTCGAGGACGACATCCATACGCACGCCTCGGCGCGGGCCCGGCTACGCGGCGACGATTTCGCCACCACCGGTGACGCCTACCGCAATCCGATGGACCCCAACCTGCCGATGATCGGTGAGGAGATCGCCGCGGCCCGGGCGCTCATCGCCCTGGGCACCGACCTGCTCGTGGAGGCCTCGGCACGGATCGAGCAGTCGACGCGGCAGCCGGCCTACCTGTACCGCTGAACGGTCACACCGCCGGCGGGCCGGCAGTCACACGCCGGCGGGTTGGCCGGTCTTGCTCGCCATCTGGTGGAACAGGTCTGTGTAGTACGGCAGGCATTCGGCCATGGCCTGTTCGGTGGTGAACAGCGGCCGGTACCCCAGATCGCGCTCGGCCTTGGCCACCGAGAAGTAGTTGTTCAGGTAAAGCCGTTCCACCGCAAGGGGTTCGATCAACGGCTCGGGAATCCCGAACTTGAAGTGCAGCCACTGCCAGGCCATCATCGCCTTGTGCACCAGCCGGCCGGACACCCGGAAGGTGGGCAGCGGACGGTCGCATGCGGCGAGCACCGGGCGGGCGAACTCGAACATGTTGACGGGCTCGGCGTCGTTGATGAAGTACGCCTGGCCGGGTGCGCTGCCGCCGGGCACCAGGTGCTGGGCGGCCAGGATGAAACCGTGAATCAGGTTGTGCACGTATGAGTTGTCCAGCTTGATGTCCTTGCTGCCGACCAGCACCTTGACGTGTCCGGCGAGCACGTTCTCGAACACCTTGCGGAACATCGTCTGATCGCCGCGGCCCCAGATGCCGCTGGGCCGGATGGAGCAGGTGAGCATGCCCCGCTCGCCGTTTTCGGTCAGCACGAACTTCTCGGCCACCACCTTGGTTTCGGTGTAGAGGTCGTTGAACCGGTTGGTGTACGGCAGGGTTTCGTCACCGTCGGCGATGTCCTGGCCGCCCATCACCACGCTGTTGGACGCGGTGTAGACAAAGCGCTGTACGCCGGCCGCCTGGCCGGCGCGCACCAGGTTCTTGGTGCCCTCGACGTTCACCGAGAAGCTGCGCTTGCGGTACTCCTCGGTGACCGACGCCCCGCCCATCAGGTCGATGATCGCCGCGGTGTGGAAGACGGTGTCGATCCCGTCGACGGCCTTGGCGACGTCGGCGGTGTCGGTGATGTCTCCGACGACGGTCTGCAGCTTCGGGTGATCCGGCAGGGGAGACGGGACCCGGTCGAAGGAGCGCACCTGGTGGCCGCGTTCCAGCAGCGTGGTGACCAGGTTGGCGCCGACGAATCCGGAGCCTCCGGTCACCAGGACGTGGCCAAGGTCGGTTGTCAGTGCTGCGTCACCCATGCCCAGAGCATAAATGAAACGTGTTCTAATTTTAAAGGCCGGCGATGAAGTCGGCCCACGCCGGTTGTGCGATCAATCGTCCTCGACGTCGGCGGCACCCAGGGCGTCCTCGACCCGTTTACGCGCCCCGGCCAGGTGTTCTTCACACCGTTTGGCCAGCTCTTCACCCCGTTCCCAGAGCTTCAGCGAGGCGTCCAGGTCCAGGCCGCCCTGCTCCAGGGTGCGCACCACCTCGACCAGCTCGTCGCGTGCCTCTTCGTACCCCAATTGACTAATGGGCTTCATCTGATCCCTCGCTCGTGGTGATGACGGCGCCGTCGGCGACGCGGACCCGAAGCCGGGTGCCCGCCGGGGCTTCGGTGACGGACCGCAGGACGGCTGCCTCGGCGCCGTCCAAAACCTGCACGACGGCGTAACCCCTGGCCAGGGTGGCGGCCGGGCCCAACGTGGACAACCGGGCCGTCAGGTGTTCCAACCGGTCGCTCTCGCCGGCGATCAGCCGGTTGATGTCGCGGCGCGCCGCGGCCCGGGCCCGCTGCACCTCGTCGGCGCGGGCATTCAGTGCCAGCAGCGGCTGGGCCAGCACCGGCCGGGTGCGCAATTGGTCGATCAGGCGTTCCTCGCGGTGCACCCAGTGCCGCAGCGCGTGCGCGGCGCGCCGGCGCAGATCGGTCACCATGGCCTGTTCGGCGGCCGCGTCGGGCACCAGGCGTTTGGCGGCATCGGTCGGGGTGGCGGCGCGCAGATCGGCCACCAGGTCACACAGTGGGTTGTCCGGCTCGTGCCCGACGGCGCTGATCACCGGGGTGGTGCAGGCGGCGATGGCGCGGCACAGTGTCTCGTCGGAGAACGGCAGCAGGTCCTCGACGCTGCCGCCGCCGCGGGCCAGCACGATCACGTCCACCTCGGGGTCGGCGTCCAAGGCGCGCAGCTCGTCGACGATCTGCGGTACCGCATTCGGTCCCTGCACCACGGTGTTGCGGACGGCGAACCGCACCGCCGGCCAGCGGGCCGACGCCACGGCGACGACATCGTGCTCGGCGGCCGACGCGCGCCCGGTGATCAGCCCGATGGTGCTGGGCAGGAACGGAATCGGACGCTTCAGCCGCGGATCGAACAACCCTTCGGCATCCAGCAACCGGCGCAGGCGCTCGATCCGAGCCAGCAGTTCACCGATGCCGACCGCGCGGATGTCGGTGACCCGCAGCGAGAACGTGCCACGGCCGGTGTAGAAGACCGGTTTGCCGTACACGATCACCTGGGTGCCCTCGGCCAGCTTCACCGGGGCGTTCACCACCAGGTCCCGGACGCAGGTGATGGTCAGCGACATGTCGGCGGCCGGGTCGCGCAACACCATGAACACGGTGCCCCAGCCCGGCCGCATGGTCAGCTGGGCGATCTGACCCTCCACCCAGACGGTGCCCAGCCGGTCGATCCACTTGGCCACCCGGGTGGCCACCGCCCTGACCGGCCAGGGGTTCTCCGGTGACTGGCCGGGATCGCTCACTTCGCCGTCGCGCGGGTGATCCTGTTGGCGAGCAGGGTCTGGAACGGCGCGCGGGCCTTGGTGGCCTCCTCGTAGGCCAGCAGGGCCTCGAGCTCGTCCACTTTCAGGGAGGTCATCCGGGCGCGCAGCTGGGCCAGCGTCAGCGCGTCGTACCCCAGGTCGGCGACCACGGCCGGGGCCGAACCGTTGGTGCGCGGCGCCGGCTTGTCCTCGGCCGGGCGGTCCGGTTCACCTTCGCTGTAGAGCGCGAAGCGGCCTTCGTTGGTGCGTGTGACCGGGATGTCGACCGCGTCACCCTCGTCGGCGGGCAGGTCCTCGTCGAACGTCGCCCACTCGGGCTGCTCGTCCTTCGGCGGGAACAGGCTCTCCAGCGTTTCGTCACCACGGATCACCAGGTCGGCCACGTCCTGCTGGACCTTCATCACCAGATGCGCGACCTGACTGGCGACCGTCATCGGGTAGGCGAGGATGGTCTGCGGGAGCTTGCGGGTCTCGTCCAGGGCGGTCACCGCGACACCCACCAGCAGTCGGACTCCGTACGGTGCTGTCGACATGGTTGCCAGCCTACGGCTGGCCCGCTGCGGGGGCAGGTAAGTACCCTGGAAGGCATGCCACCAACCGTCAACATGGGTATTCCGGGCGCCTCGAGCTCGGTGAGTTCGGGGGTGGCCGGCAAACGTGTGCTGCTCGCCGAACCGCGCGGATACTGCGCCGGTGTGGACCGCGCCGTCGAGACCGTCGAACGCGCACTGGAGAAGCACGGCGCCCCGATCTACGTCCGGCACGAGATCGTGCACAACCGCTACGTCGTCGACACCCTGGCCAAGGCCGGCGCGGTGTTCGTCGAGCAGACCGACGAGGTGCCCGAGGGCGCCATAGTGGTGTTCTCCGCGCACGGCGTCGCCCCGACCGTGCACGAGGAGGCCGCGGCCCGCAACCTGCGGACCATCGACGCCACCTGCCCGCTGGTCACCAAGGTGCACAACGAGGCCAAGCGGTTCGCCCGCGACGACTACGACATCCTGCTCGTCGGGCACGAGGGACACGAAGAGGTGGTCGGCACCGCCGGTGAGGCACCCGAGCACGTACAGGTCGTCGACAATCCCGACGCCGTGGACAAGGTGACCGTCCGTGACCCCAACAAGGTCATCTGGCTGTCCCAGACCACGCTGAGCGTGGACGAAACCATGGAGACCGTGCGCCGGTTGCGGGAGAAGTTCCCGACGCTGCAGGACCCGCCCAGCGACGACATCTGCTACGCCACCCAGAACCGCCAGGTCGCGGTCAAGGCCATGGCACCGGAGTGCGAGCTGGTGATCGTGGTCGGCTCGAAGAACTCGTCGAACTCGGTGCGCCTGGTCGAGGTGGCGCTGAACGCCGGATCGCAGCACGCCTACCTGGTGGATTACGCCGACGATATCGACCCGGCCTGGTTCTCCGGGGTGACGACCATCGGTGTCACCTCGGGCGCCTCGGTCCCCGAGATCCTGGTGCGCGGCGTACTGGAGCGCCTGGCGGAGTACGGCTACGACACGGTGCAGCCGGTCACCACCGCGAACGAGACGTTGGTGTTCGCCCTGCCGCGCGAGATCCGTCCGCCGCGCGGGTGAGCGGCTAGCTCTCCTCGTCGAACCGGCGCGTGGTGCGCGGCCGGTGGTCCTCATCGCTGCTGCGATAACGCACCCGGGATACCGGGTGGTGGTCGGTGCCGGCCGGCGGGCGCTGCCGCTCGTCGTAGCGCGGTTCGCGCCCGTAGGCGTCCGGGCTCTTCGGGCGGCGGGGCCGCTCGTAGTAGTCCGCCGGTTCATACCCACCCGGGGCGGGCCGGCGTGGCTCGCGGGTGGAGGGCCGGGGCCGGCGCGGCTGCCGGGCCGGGTCGATCGGCGGCTCGGCGTCGCGGCGGCTGCGGGCCTGCCGTTCCCGCGCGGCCATCCGCTCGCGGCGGTCGGCGGCCGCCGCCGATGCGGCGATGTCGTTCTCCGGTGGCCGGGTGTGCCGGGCGCGGGACGGCTCGCCCGAGCGGGCGCGGCGGGCCGCGGAGGGGGCCGCGTCCGGGTTCGGCCGACGGGCCGGCCTGCGACGCGGGGGGGCGGGCGGGGCCTGGTCATCGGCGGTGTCACCGGTGTCCGCTGTGCCCGCGGCGGCCGCCGACTTCTGGGCGAAACGCCGCGCCACCCGCCGGGCCGGCGCTTCCGCCGCAGCCGCCGCGGAGACGTGCGCCGCCGGCTTGTCAGGCCACAGCCGCTTGTTCGACGCCCCGATGTACCAGCGCACCATGCCGATGATCAGCACCGCGGCCGCGGTGAAGAACATCAGCGGGAACCGCTCGATCAGCGGATATCCGCAATTGATCAGGATGTCCTTGATGCCGCCGATCTCGGCGCTGTGGAACATGAAATAGGCGCCAGGGACGGCGACGAACAGGATGAGCGGCGGCTGGATGACGGCGGTGAACACCGCGGATTGGCGAACGGCCAGGACCGCCAGCACGCACCCCAGCACGTAGCACGTCGCGAAGACCGCGCCGAGCTCCTTGTGGCCTGAACCGGCGTCGAAGGCGAATCCGATCGCGGTGAAGACCACCGCGATTACCACGGCGCTCCACCACGGCAACCCCGGGATACGGGGGAGCGCGGAGCGGTCGATCACCGCGTCCGCCTGCTCTGCGGGCTGAGCTGACACATGTTGACCGTACCGGCTTCTGCTGCGAGCGTCCGCCCAGCACGCTGTGGCGAGCCGCTCGGTGGTTCTGTGGCAAGGCCCGCATGTTCTTTCTTCTAGACTCTGGAGTCCGTGAGCTTGAACCTGGGAATCGTCGGATTACCGAACGTGGGCAAGTCGACGCTCTTCAACGCGTTGACCCGGAACGACGTGCTGGCGGCCAACTACCCGTTCGCGACGATCGAACCCAACGAGGGCGTGGTCGCGCTGCCCGATCCGCGGCTGGACGCGCTGGCCAAGGTGTTCGGCTCGGAGAAGACCGTGCCGGCGCCGGTGACCTTCGTCGATATCGCCGGCATCGTCAAGGGTGCCTCCGAGGGCGCCGGGCTGGGCAACAAGTTCCTGGCCAACATCCGCGAGTGTGACGCCATCTGTCAGGTGGTGCGGGTGTTCGCCGACGACGACGTGGTGCACGTGGACGGCCGGGTGGACCCACGCTCCGATATCGAGGTGATCGAGACCGAGCTGATCCTGGCCGATATGCAGACGCTGGAGAAGGCGGTGCCGCGGCTGGAGAAGGAAGCCCGCAACAACAAGGACCGCAAGCCGGTGCTGGAGGCGGCGCTGGCGGCCCAGGCCGTGTTCGACAGCGGTAAGACCCTGTTTTCGACCGGGCAGGACTGGTCGGTGCTACGCGAGCTGAACCTGCTCACCACCAAACCGTTCCTGTACGTGTTCAACGCCGACGAGTCGGTGCTGACCGACGCGGCTCGCGTCGCGGAGCTGCGCGAGCTGGTGGCCCCGGCCGACGCGGTGTTCCTGGACGCCAAGATCGAGGCCGAACTGCAGGAGCTCGACGACGAGTCGGCCGCCGAGCTGCTGGAGTCCATCGGCCAGACCGAACGCGGCCTGGATGCGTTGGCGCGCGCCGGTTTTCACACGCTGAACCTGCAGACGTATCTGACCGCGGGCCCGAAAGAGGCGCGCGCCTGGACGATTCACCGCGGCGACACCGCGCCGAAGGCCGCCGGGGTGATCCACAGCGACTTCGAGAAGGGCTTCATCAAGGCCGAGATCGTGTCCTTCGAGGACCTGATGGAGGCCGGCTCGATGGCCGCCGCCAAGGCCGCCGGCAAGGTCCGGATGGAGGGCAAGGATTACGTGATGGCCGACGGGGATGTGGTGGAGTTCCGCTTTGGAACAACGTCTACCTCGAAGAGCAAGGTCTAGGCGCGCTCATATGACACTCGTGGCGGTCTGGGTCCGCCAGAACGAGACACTCCGGGAACTCGTTGCGGTCGCGGACTCGCGTCTCAGCGGAGGGGAGTCGTGGGACAAGTGCCCCAAGCTGATGCCGCTGCCTCGCCCCGCGACGGCAATCGCGATGTCGGGCGAGGCGACCGCCGCGTACGCGTTCTTGATTCAGGCGACTAACCTCTGTTTGCTGCTCGACGGCAATCGTTCTGGGCGGACTGATATCGGATACCTGGCGCGCAAGCTCGCAGATGTATACGCGGACAGCCGTGCGGGTGTTAGCGACCTGCACTCAGGGGCTACTGAACCGGACGTACCCGAACTCGACGTGGTGTTGATGGGATGGTCGTGGCGGCGGCTGCGGTTCGAGGCGTATTCGTACAGATACGACGGTTCCGGGGTTCTCAGAATGCACCCTCTGCCTGAGCTATACCCAGAGCGTGCCTATGGCATCTACTTCGCCGGGGATGCCAGCAGCGAGGCCCGGGCCCGGCTGCACCGTCTCAAAGAAGTGCGCGGTCTCCCAGTTCCGATTGCGGGGCACCCGGAGGCGGAAGACATGGCCCGAGACGCCAACCTCGACTGGGAGCCGTTGGAAGTGCTCATGGATCTCATCGGAGACGTCACCGTTCGAACTGTGGGAGGAGTGCCGCAGCTCCTGCGCATATATCAGTACGGCGAAACCGAGAGCTTCGTGTGGCGGACTGCCGAGGGCGTCGATCACTTCGGAGGACGGCCAATAAATGATGGCGAGCGGTTCGATCGACGGATCGCAACATACGCCGACGGCTACCTCAAGATTTCCATGTCCGATCAGTCGGTCGGACCAGATGCTCCGCCCTCCAGCGGAACCGATCCGCGTCGGCCGACGGGGCGTTTGGGCCCCGGGGTGACTCCGGACGCACCGACCGCGAGGTAGTGGACTTCCGTTTCCAGCAATGGGTCTGGTCAACCTGAACAAGCATATTTCGTGCTCGCTCCGAGAAGTGGTTGCATACCCACTCTGGTATATGCCAGCCTGGTATATATGTTGACTACAGAAGAGGTACACGCGCGCCAAGAAGCGATCCGCACCGCTCTGGCTGAGGCCGAGCACGAGTACCAAAGCGCCCGCACCCAGGACTACATCGCTCTGGTGATTCGCGACGGGCTGATCGTCAACGCGATCCGCGCCGGTCTGTCCCAGAAAGAGATTGGCGGTCTGGTCAGTGACATGAACCAGCCGCACGTTGCCAGGGCAAACCGGAGGGCGGTCGCTCGCCGTGACGTGGTGCCGGGAGGCATGGTGCCCGCCGACGACGCCCAGCAACAGTCGGGTCTCGGCCCCGCGGCGTTCATGGACGCTGTTCGCAGTGGCCGCATCGAAGCGAAGCCGACCGGTACGCCCGGTGTCTGCGCGTTCCTGCCGGAGGACGTAAGGGCGCTGTCCGACAGGTGAGCGCTTCGCGGTCAGTCATATCTATTCGCCGGCGAACCGGCGCGCCTCGCCCGTGGGCTCTCGGACCGCCGTGACCTCATCGTCACCCCGCAGGACGTTGCCCGAAGTAGCGCGACTTAGCGAAGGGGGCTGAGGGCACGTTGCACCGACTGCTCGTTTGCTGTCACTTGGACCGACGTAAACGGCCGGGTCCGAGAGGCGAGGCCCGTCCGAACCTGACTCCACTGATTTCAGCTTTTCGAAGAAGCTTGTCGTTGCTCCTTGTTAGAGTCCGTTCGCTTGACAGGTGAACGGGCAAAGGACCTCTGACAATATGGAAGCTCTCCTACTGATCGGCATCGTCGCTCTTGCGGGCTGGGGCGCATACCGGATCGGCCGGTACATTCTCAAAGAGCGGTACTTCGCCAGCGAAGAGTTCTTGGCTCATAAGAATCGAATCGCTTCGTTCGTGCGTGAGCACAACGAGCTTGCACACTACATTTCGGAGATCCGGAGTCGCGGGACGTTTGAGCTCGGTGCGTCGTATACCGGATCGCAGGCCCATCTGGCATCGTTCCAGAACACGAGCAACTGGAACTATCGCAGGGACCGGAACGTAGCTAGCTACCACGCACCCAATGTTCATAACTGTTCGTTGCAGGTGGTCCGGAACGCCAGCGGAGACCCGTTGAAGTACGTCATGAAGTACTTCAACATTAAGGCTGACGAGGCTCATCTTGCCGACGTTGAGAATCTCGGCGACGATATCGCCCGGCTCCAGGATGCCGTTTACAACCTTCAGCAGCGTGAGGCGAGTATCACCCAAGCGATTAATCCGCCCGCCTTCATCTTGAAGCATTACGCAGGCGAGTTCATGGAGCATATCGGAGTCCAATTATCGCCTATTACTGTTCCCTACCCGATATACGTATTCGAGTACGTCAGCGCAGGTGGGAACAGCTCGCAGCGCGCGACGGTCACATTCGACACGCCGACCATCGACGCCTTGATCGAGACTCTCTCTCAGAAGATCCGTTGGAGGAAGACTGCTGCAGGCCAACGCGCGTTAATGACCTCCAGGCTCCGCAACTCGATCAAGTCCCGCGACAATCACACCTGCCGGTATTGCTCGGTATCGCTCGCCGCAGAGCCACACCTCCTACTGGAGGTTGACCATATAGTCCCTGTCTCGCGGGGCGGTCTGTCGACTCCGGAGAATTTGCAGACTCTTTGCTGGAAGTGTAACCGCACCAAGTCGAACAAGGTCGCGTCTGCTTGATTCTGCCGACAGGAAAAGTCGCACTACCCGGAGGTATTTTGCGTGCATGTGAGCATGAGCTTCACGGAATTTGATGTAAACCCCCATGTCGAGTCCTCGGCCACGGTTGATCAGTACGGAAATGTGACGGACGTATCTATTTCATTGTGGCCATTTGGCCATTTCGAGCCGCGTTTACGGGCGGGAAATCCGGCGCATCAGCCCGCCATAGTCATGATGTCGGTGGAGGAGGCTGAGTCGATGGCGCACCGCCTGTTGGAGACCGTGGCAGGGGTACGGCAAGGACGCTATAACACCGTTGACCGCGGCTAAGTGACCGGCAGTCAAGCCGCCACTAGTCCGCACTTTTAGTCCTACTGACTTGTTGTCAAGTTGGCACCCAACCGCCGCACTTGGGGCAGTCGTAGTGGCTGACCAGACTGGCCACGGCCGAAGAACACGGCTTCGGCTTGCTCACGTGCCGCAGCGCGGTGTGGGCCTTCAGATCGGTGAGCGGAAGTGCGGGGAGCATTCATCGCAGGGGCAGCCGGTCGTCTCGCCCGCCGCGGTCATCTGCGAGCGTAGTTTGCCCGGGCCCTGAATCGCGAGCTGACCACCCGACGGCGGGCTGGCGCAGGATGTCGGCGCGCCCTTGGCAGCTCACCGGCCACCAACCTGTCGCGTCATAGTGTGAGCGGCTATCTGGCGATGCTTCAGACCGACACCGACGCGATACCCGACCTCGAGTTCATCCCGGGTATCTTGCTCGGCGACGACCGCGTGGTGTCGTGCAGGCTCTTCTTTCAGTGCACTCCACAGCAAGCGTTTCCGGGTTTTTAGCCCACCGGCGGACGGGTCTCGTTTCCGGAGCATGTTTTCTACGCCTCCGATAATCGGCAGATCGTCGAAGTCTGGTCGGTGATCGTCAAGGAGACGATTCACGAGCAGTTATCCGAGGAGTCGTAACACCAAGGGGGGACGTGGTGGAGTTCCGGTTCGCGTTGTAGGCGGACCACCGCCCCCGTGGCATCATGGACTGCATCAATGATGCGCATGGAGGTGTCGTAGTGAGAACAACGGTCACCATCGACGATGAGTTGCTCGCCAAGGCCGCCGAGTTGACCGGTGTGCACGAAAGTGTGGCACTGCTCAAGCAGGGTTTGCAGACACTCATCCGGGTGGAGAGTGCCCGCCGTCTCGCCGCGCTGGGCGGATCCGATTCCCAGGCGAAGGCCGCGCCGCGGCGGCGGAGCACTTCGGAGTGATCCTGGTCGACACCGCGGTGTGGATTGATCATCTGCACGCTGCGGAGCCCGGACTGGTCGAACACTTGCAGTTGGATGGAGTCGGCTGCCATCCATTGGTTGTCGAGGAATTGGCGCTTGGCTCGATCACCCGTCGGGAGACTGTGCTCGATCTGCTGGCGAACCTGTGGCAGTTTCCGGTCGCGCGGCATGACGAGATCCTCTATCTCGTTGATCGGCGGCGACTCTGGGGGCGTGGACTGAGCCCTGCTGATGCCCATCTGATGGCTTCAGTCTCCGTGGTCGAGGGTGCGCTCCTATGGACCAGGGACAAGCGGTTGAAAGCTGCCTCCAGCGAAGTGGGCATCCCACTGTTCGATGAGTGACGTTGTTGGGCTGCGCAATGTGGTGGAGTTCCGGTTCAACGTCTAGCGTGCCCGCGTTGCCGAGCGTGGGGGCTATGCACGCCGATGGTGCGATTTTCGTGCATATGGCCCACACTCGTCGCTCGGAGCGCGCGCAGGCTTTCGGCGTCACACAGGCAGTGCATTTCGGCCCCACCTGGCGTTACGGTGAGGTGTGGTCAATGACGAACGGGCCGTCCCGCCGGACGAACTGGATCGGCGGATGGCCGACTTGGAACAGCGCGAACACACGGTCGCGCGCCACGAAGCCGAGATGACCCGGCGCGACTGGGTCGCCGACGAGCGAGACCGCGTGGCCGACGAGCGGGACCGGATCGCCGACGAGCGCGAACAGGCCGCCGACGAACGTGAGCAGGCGGCCGACGAACGCGAGGGCGCCACCGAACAGCGCGAGCACGCCCGGCTACAGCGTCTGGAGGACCGGGCCGACCGGGAGGCCGCCGCCGAACGTAGGGACAACGCCGAAATTCGGCGGGCCGTCGCCGAGACCCGGCGGCGTATGGACGGCACCCCTCCCTCGTAAGCCGCCTGACCGGCCGGGCAGGATTTGCCGCGGCTACCCTGACGTGCGGGTATTCTGGCCGGAAGGCCCGATGGCCAGCGAGTAGTTGACACTGGCGTCAGGAGCGTGAACGTCGTGGCAGATGAGACGAGGTCGGTGAAGCCGCCGCCCGATGCTGCACGCCCTACTCCCGACGTGATCGTCGCGGGGCAAACACCGTTGCGCCGCTTCGTCGCGGAGAGTTGGCAGCGCAGCCTGGCGATCGGTGTCGACCCCGACAGCGGAGCCCGGGAAGCCGCCCAGGCGGCCCGGCTGTCGGAACTGCGCAACAGCCATCCGCTGGCCGCCACCTTGCCGGTGATCCGCAAACTGCTGGTGGACTACGCCGTCGACTCCGGCGTCGTCGTGGCCGTCACCGCCGCCGACGGCACCATGCTGTGGGTGGAAGGCGATCCGGAAGCGTGCCGCAAGGTGGCCGCGATGAACTTCGTCCCCGGCGCCGATTGGAGCGAACAGGGCGCGGGCACCAACGCCCCCGGCACCGCACTGGCGCTGGACCGCGAGGTGCAGATCAACGGGCACGAGCACTTCTCCCGGCTGGTCCGGCCATGGACCTGCACGGCAGTGCCGGTGCACGATCCGATGACCGGTCTGGTGGTGGGCAGCATCGACCTCACCGGTGGCTCCTCGATCGCCTCGGCCCAGACGCTGGCTCTGGTCCGCGCCACCGCCGTGGCCGTCGAGCACCGACTTGCTTTGTCCTACAGCCATATTCCGCCGACTCCGGTTGTGTCGCCGGGCCGTCTGACGGTGCTCGGCCCGGACCGGCCGAGCTGGCACACCGTCGATGAGCAGGGACGCGCCCGCGCCCAGCAGCTCTCCGGCCGGCACGCCGAGATTCTCGTGCTGCTGCTGCAGCATTCCGAGGGGCTCAGCGGTGACCACCTCGCCATGCTTCTCGACGAACGTGAACTGGACGCCGTCACCATCCGAGCGGAACTGTCGCGGCTGCGCCGCATCGTCGGCGCCGACATGATCGGCTCCCGGCCGTATCGGCTGCTCGGCCCGATGGACAGCGATATGGGGGAGGTCTTCGCGGCGCTGCGCCGCGGCGACGTCAACGCCGCGCTGGACAGCTACCGCGGACAGCTGCTGCCGCGGTCGGGCTCACCGGCCGTCGCGCGGCTGCGCACCGAATTGAGCGCCAGCGTGCGCGGCGCGGTGCTGGCCGCCAGTTCGGCCGGTGACGTGCACGTTCTGCGCCGATGGCTGGACCTGCCCGAGGCGCGCGATGACCGCCACGGCTGGCAGGCCTTGCATGATCACCGCGGCGCCGACGAACTGACCCGGGCCCAGACCCGTGGGCACCTGACCGCGCTGGACACCGCCTTGTCCTGACGTTGCACCAACGTTGCGATTTTTCCCAACCGTGCTGCAACGGGTTGCAAACTACCTTGAGTGACGACCGACACAGTCATTCATAGGGCAGGAGATCAACCGTGACTGTTTATGCACGCCCGGGCGCTGAGGGCGCTTTGATGTCTTTCAAGTCTCGTTATGAGAATTTCATCGGGGGGCAGTGGGTGGCGCCTGCTTCGGGCCGGTATTTCGAGAATCGGACGCCGGTGACGGGGCAGGTGTTTTGTGAGATTCCGCGTTCGGATGAGGCCGATGTGGAGGCGGCGTTGGATGCTGCGCATGCGGCGGCGCCGGGGTGGGGTAAGTCCAGTCCGGCGCAGCGGGCGGTGTTGTTGAACAAGATCGCTGATCGGATCGAGGAGAATCTGGAGTCGATCGCGTTGGCGGAGTCCTGGGATAACGGTAAGCCGATCCGGGAGACGTTGAACGCCGATATTCCGTTGGCGATCGATCATTTCCGGTATTTCGCGGGGGCGATCCGTGCTCAGGAGGGCACGTTGTCGGAGATCGATGAGGACACGGTGGCGTATCACTTCCATGAGCCGTTGGGGGTGGTGGGGCAGATCATTCCGTGGAATTTCCCGATTTTGATGGCGGTGTGGAAGTTGGCGCCGGCGTTGGCGGCCGGGAACGCGGTGGTGCTCAAGCCGGCCGAGCAGACCCCGGCTTCGATTCTGTATTTGTTCGAGTTGATCGGGGATTTGTTGCCGGCGGGGGTGGTCAACATTGTCAACGGGTTCGGGGTGGAGGCCGGTAAACCGTTGGCGTCCTCGAACCGGATCGCCAAGATCGCGTTCACCGGGGAGACGACCACGGGCCGGTTGATCATGCAGTACGCCAGCCAGAACCTGATCCCGGTGACGTTGGAGTTGGGGGGTAAGTCGCCGAATATTTTCTTCAACGATGTGTTGGCCGAGAATGATGCGTATCAGGACAAGGCGTTGGAGGGGTTCACGATGTTCGCCCTGAATCAGGGTGAGGTGTGCACGTGCCCGTCGCGCAGTCTGATTCAGGCTGATATCTACGACGAATTCCTCGCACTGGCCGCGGTGCGGACGAAGGCGGTGCGGCAGGGGGATCCGTTGGATACCGAGACGATGATCGGGGCGCAGGCCTCCAATGATCAGTTGGAGAAGATTCTGTCCTATATCGAGATCGGCAAGAGTGAGGGTGCTCAGGTGGTGACCGGGGGTGAGCGCGCGCAGCTCGGTGGGGATCTCAATGGTGGTTATTATGTGGCGCCGACGATTTTCACCGGGAACAACAAGATGCGGATTTTCCAGGAGGAGATTTTCGGGCCGGTGGTGGCGGTGACGTCGTTCACCGATTATGAGGATGCGATCTCGTTGGCCAATGACACCCTGTACGGGTTGGGGGCCGGGGTGTGGAGCCGCAACGGTAACACCGCGTATCGGGCCGGGCGTGATATCAAGGCCGGTCGGGTGTGGACGAACTGCTATCACCAGTACCCCGCCCATGCCGCGTTCGGTGGGTACAAGCAGTCCGGTATTGGTCGGGAAAACCACCATATGATGCTCGATCACTACCAGCAGACCAAGAACCTGCTGGTCAGCTACAGCGAAACCGCCGCCGGCTTCTTCTAAAGAACAGCTTCACAGGTCACGCCCCGGGCCGTCGGCTCGGGGCGTGACCTGTGTCATGGGTAGACAAGAAGCGCGGTATCGGTCACACTCTTTTAAAGGTTGGAAAAACTACCTTTAAGACGTGGAATCAATCGAGGGAGTTGGAAGTGACGACAAGTCACGGCGCGGTGGAGGAACACCTCGAGAGCGCCGGCTATCTGCAGAAGCGGCAGCTCAAATCCGGCAGTGCCGGCTGGATCCTGCTGGCCGGACTGGGCGTCAGCTATGTGGTGTCGGGTGACTACTCCGGCTGGAATTTCGGTCTGGCACAAGGCGGATTCGGCGGTCTGGCCATCGCCGCGGTGGTGATCGCCGGCATGTACCTGGCTCTGGTCCTGGGCATGGCGGAACTGTCCTCGGCCTTGCCCGCCGCGGGCGGCGGCTACACCTTCGCCCGCCGTGCCCTCGGACCCTGGGGCGGATTCGCCACCGGCACAGCCATTCTCATCGAGTACGCCATCGCGCCGGCCGCCATCGCCACGTTCATCGGCGCCTACGTCGAATCCCTCGGGCTGTTCGGCATCACCGACGGGTGGTGGGTCTACCTGGCCGCCTACGTCCTGTTCATCGGAATCCATCTCTCCGGCGTCGGTGAAGCGCTCAAGGTCATGTTCGTCATCACCGCCATCGCACTGGTCGGGCTGGTCATCTTCGCCGCCTTCGCCGCCGGGCACTTCGACGCCACCAACCTGACCAACATCCCCGTCGACGCCGACGCCGCGGGGGCCTCGACGTTCCTGCCGCACGGCTACCTGGGCATCTGGGCAGCCATCCCGTTCGCGATCTGGTTCTTCCTGGCCATCGAAGGGGTTCCGCTCGCCGCCGAGGAGACCGCCAACCCGGAACGCAATGTGCCCCGCGGCATCATCGCGGCGATCACCGTGCTGCTGATCACGTGTGCCGGCGTGCTGATCCTCACCACCGGCGCAGGCGGCGCCGAACAGATGTCGTCATCGGGCAACCCGCTGGTCGAGGCACTCGGTAACGGCACGGCCGCCAAGGTGGTCAACTACATCGGTCTGGCCGGCCTGATCGCCAGCTTCTTCTCGATCATCTACGCCTATTCTCGGCAGCTGTTCGCGCTGTCACGCGCGGGGTATCTGCCAACCCGGCTGTCGCTCACCAACTCTCGCAAGGCGCCCACCCTGGCCCTGATCGTTCCCGGCGTCGTCGGCTTCCTGCTGTCGCTCACCGGAAAGGGCGCGCTGCTGCTGAACATGGCCGTCTTCGGTGCCGCGCTGAGCTACGTACTGATGATGGTCAGCCACATTGTGCTGCGCTGGCGCGAGCCCGAGATGCGTCGGCCCTACCGCACCCCCGGCGGTGCCATCACTACCGGGTTCGCCCTCGTCATCGCCGTTCTCGCGGTCATCGCGACCTTCCTGGTGGACAGCGTCGCCGCGCTGTCCTGCTTGGTGGTGTTCGCCGCGTTCATGGCGTACTTCGCCCTGTACAGCCGGCACCGCCTGATCGCCAATTCCCCCGACGAGGAATTCGCGATGCTGGCCGAGGCGGAGAGCGAACTCAAGTGATCTACCGGCAGCAAATCGGCGGTGTCGGTTACCGCTTCGACGGCCTGGTCGAGGTGCTGGCGAAGGCCACACCGCTGCGGTCGGGTGATCAGCTGGCCGGATGCGCGGCCTCCTCCGATGCCGAAAGAGCGGCGGCGGCATGGACATTGGCTGATCTCCCGTTGCAGACGTTCCTCGACGAAGAGGTCGTGCCGTACGACGACGACGAAGTGACCCGGCTGATCTTCGACACCCACGACCGCGGCGCCTTCGCCGACATCTCGCATCTGACCGTCGGTGGGTTCCGGGACTGGCTGCTGGACAATGCGTCTCGCGACGACGGAGCGCGGCGCATCGCGGCCGTCGGTCCTGGTGTCACCCCCGAGATGGCGGCCGCGGTCAGCAAGATCATGCGCAACCAGGATCTGATCGCGGTCGCGGCCGCCACCCAGGTCACCGCCGCGTTCCGGACGACGGTCGGACTGCCGGGGACGTTGGCCACCCGGCTGCAGCCGAACCATCCGACCGACGACCCGCGGGGAATCGCCGCGGCGGTGCTCGACGGACTGCTGCTCGGCTGCGGTGACGCGGTCATCGGCATCAACCCGGCCACCGATTCGCCGCACGCCACAGCCGATCTGCTGTATCTGCTGGATTCGATCCGGTCCCGCTACGACATTCCCGCACAATCGTGCGTGCTGTCGCACATCACCACCACCATCGGGCTGATCGAGGAGGGCGTGCCGGTCGATCTGGTGTTCCAGTCGATCGCCGGCACCGAAGGGGCCAACACCGCGTTCGGGGTGAACATCGACCTGCTGCGCGAAGGCAACGCCGCGGCGCGGTCGTTGCGCCGCGGCACGGTCGGCGACAACGTGATGTACCTGGAAACCGGTCAGGGTTCGGCGCTGAGTTCCGGTGCGCATCTCGGTGTCGGCGGCAAGCCCGTCGACCAGCAGACGCTGGAGACCCGGGCCTACGCCGTCGCCCGCGACCTGCGGCCGCTGCTGGTCAACACCGTGGTCGGTTTCATCGGTCCCGAATACCTCTATGACGGGAAGCAGATCATCCGGGCCGGCCTGGAAGATCATTTCTGCGGCAAGCTGCTCGGCCTGCCGATGGGGGTCGACGTCTGCTACACCAACCACGCCGAAGCCGACCAGAACGACATGGACAACCTGCTGACGCTGCTGGCCGCTGCCGGGGTTGCCTTCGTCATCACCGTGCCCGGCGCCGATGACGTCATGCTCGGCTACCAGAGCCTGTCCTTCCACGACGTGCTGGCCACCCGGCGGACCCTCGGGTTGCGCCCCGCACCGGAATTCGAGGACTGG
The DNA here is from genome assembly GCF_000613185.1 of Mycolicibacterium cosmeticum. NCBI lineage: Bacteria > Bacillati > Actinomycetota > Actinomycetes > Mycobacteriales > Mycobacteriaceae > Mycobacterium > Mycolicibacterium cosmeticum. Next base: position 1,629,689 of record NZ_CCBB010000001.1, on the reverse strand, counting down.
CTACGCGGTATCGGCATGATCGACGCGGCCGGCCGACTGACGCCGTTCGACGTCACCCAGTCGCCGCTGCGATCACTGACCTCGGCGGGGGCGTTATGAGCTCCGACGAATTGGCCCGGCAGCAATTCTGGGACGAGCTGCGCACCACCACCCAGGCCCGGATCGGGCTGGGCCGCGCCGGAAACGGACTGCCGACCCGAGAGGTGCTGGCGCTCAACGCTGCCCACGCCGCCGCCCGGGACGCCGTGCATCTGCCCTTGGAGGTCGAGCAGCTGGCCGCGAGCGTCGGTGAGATCGGCATCGGCACGCCGGCGACCGTCACCAGTCAAGCGACATCGCGGGGTGAGTATCTGCGCCGGCCCGACCTCGGCCGTAGCCCGGCCGACCTGTCGGCGGTGCCCGAGAGCCCGACCGACATCGGTTTCGTACTCGCCGACGGACTGTCACCGACCGCGGTGATGCACCACGGCGTCCCGCTGCTGCGGGAACTGGTGACCCAACTCGGGCAGACGTATTCGTTGGCGCCGCCGGTGATCGCCACACAGGCGCGGGTGGCCCTCGGTGATCACATCGCCGCCCGGGGTGGCTACGGGACGCTGTTGGTCATCATCGGGGAGCGGCCCGGCCTGTCCGTCTCGGACAGCCTGGGCATCTACCTGACGCATCGGCCCCGCCCGGGGTGCACTGATGCGGATCGCAACTGCATCTCCAACATCCATCCACCTGACGGGTTGGGGTACCAGGAGGCCGCTCGTGTGGCGGTCAGTCTGGTGGCCGGCGCGCGGCAACTCGGACGCTCCGGGGTGGCGCTCAAGGACACGTCGCGGGGTGTCGCTGTCGGGCCGGGTGCGGGCGCGCAGCTGTTGTAGCGAAGCGCCAACCGCTGCCACCGGGCTTGTCGGTGGTGCCCCCTAGCATCCGGGTCATGAAATTTGTGTCGACGCGCCTCATCACCGCCGACGTCGGCCGGCTGGTCGCGTTCTACGAGCAGGTCACCGGGGTCGCAGCGGTATGGGCCAACGAGTTGTTCGCCGAGATCCCGACACCGGTCGGCACCCTGGCCATCGGCAGCGACAAAACGGTGCCGTTGTTCGGCGCGGGATCCGCGGAAGCGGCCGCCAACCGCAGCGCGATCATCGAGTTCATCGTCGACGACGTGGACGCCGAATATGAGCGGTTGCGGGGCAGCGTCGGCGAGGTGGTCACCGAGCCCACGACAATGCCGTGGGGCAACCGGGCGCTGCTTTTCCGCGACCCCGACGGCAATCTCGTCAACCTGTTCACCCCGGTGGCCGACGCGGCGCGGGCCAAGTTCGGGGTCGTCAGCCCACCGAACTGATGCTGGCGCCGCAGATCGGCAGGTCGATCGGCAGGGTGCGCGCGACGACGTCGTTGGGCGGGGTGACCACCAGTTGACCCCAGCGGGCGCACGAGTTCCCGGTTTCGGTGTCGATCATCGAGGTGAGCACGTCGGCGCTGCCGACCTCACCGGGCTGCAACGTCAGACGCGGCGCTGCGTTGGCCGGCCGTCGCGGGATGTTGATCAGCACCCCGCCGGCCGGTGTCACCAGATCTGCACCCGGATAACCCACCATGGTGCAGGCCTGCTGCGACGCGTTCCGGAACGACACCACCACCCGCCGTTGCGTGTTGGCGGATTCCATTGCTCCGTTGGTCACTTCGAGCGCATCGTCGGAACACGGCCCGACCTGCTGCGGTGGCTCAGGGGGTGCCTGTGACGGCGCGACCGTGACGGTCACGGGCGTCACGGGAGGAACGGGTACCGGTGTCGCGGTGGGCGTGGGGCTGGCGGCCGGCGTCGCGGTGACCGTGACCGTCGGAGCGGTCGGCGACTGCTGGGCGGTGCATCCGGCAAGCAGGGCGATCGCCACCACGGGCAGCGACCGAGCGACGATCTTCATGCGGTGAGTCCTTTCGTGGTATCAGGTGCCACCACGCTAGGACCGACAACTTGACGGATTCTTGGCGTCAAAGGCACTGCCCCAGAACGGCACTGACGCCTCAGAGTCCACCGCACCTGGACGGGGCCAGGAACGGTGACCACGGCGGGCAGTCCGCCGGCAGGGGCTGGGGCTCGGTGGGCGGCGGGGGCGGTGGCGCGGGCGGCACGGGTGCCGCCTGATGCGGCGTGCCCCGCCACGGGTAGACGGTGTTGGTCGCGATGTCCACGGTGCCCTCGGAGGTCCAATACCAGTCGTGGCAGATGTTCCAGTCCCAGGTGATCACCCCGAACTCGGCCCCGGGGATCAACGGGTCACCCGGGCACCAATGGGTGCAGGTGAGGCCACCGGGACAGTTGCCACCCTGGTAGCTGGGGCCGTCGGCGTATGCGGTGCCGGCGGCGCCGGCCAGGGCGGCCAATCCCAGCCCGCCGGACAGGACGGCCGTGGCCGCCATCCGCGCAATCCGGTTCATCTCTCGGTCCTTCCGTCAGGCGCCGCTGTCCGGACGCGTCATGGCATCCAGTAGACGCCGCGCGGGGCCGCTACCGATCCCAAATGGCGCCTATGGCGTCTCTATCGCCGTGGGATCCGGCGGCGTTATCCGTCCGATGGTGTTACCTGCCTTGTTCGTGAACCACAGCGCACCGTCCGGGCCGTCCTTGATGTCGAAGGGGCCGTTCACGTGCGGCAGGCCACCGAGGAACGACCATTGGTCGGTCGCCGGGAGATACCGGCCGATCGCGTTGGCCCCGGTGTCGGCCAACCACACCGCGCCGTCGCGTCCCACCCACACGCCGTCCGGTGCGACCAACCGGGAATCGGTCACGGGTGCCGCGGCGTTGAACGGACCGTCGGGGTGCAACGACAGCAGACCCGCCGGGTCGCGAGTGGTCAGCCAGAGCCGGCCGTCGGCGCTCTGACACCACGCGCGTGGGCTGCCCGGCACCGGTATCGCGCTCACCGCGCCGGTCGACGGGTCGAGTACGCCGATGGTTCCCGACGACGAATTCACCCACCACACCGCGCCGTCGGGGGTGACGAACAACGCGGCCGGCCCGGCGATGCTGGGGGCGTCGAACAGTTGCAACGAGCCGGCCGGGGCGCGCGGGTCCAGGGCTCCGACGGCGTCCCGGCCGCGCAGCGAAAACCACAGGCGCCCATCGGGACCGGACTTCAGGGCCACCGGCCGACTGCCCTCGGGTAGCGGGTACATGACGACGGTCGACGACGGATCCGGGGCCTCCGGATCGACGGCACCCAGCGCGTCCGAGCCCAGGGCGGTGAACCACACCCGGCCGTCGGATGCGGGAAAGATGTTGGCGGGCAGCTTGATAGCGGCGTCGGCGAATGTCTGCACGACACCGTCGCGCACGCGGCCGATGCGGTGGTTGCCGATACTGGTGAACCAGATATCGCCGAACGCGTGGATCAATCCCGACGGTGCGTCCAGTTCCGGGCTGCCCAATACCGTGATGGCGGTCACTCGACGAGCTTAACTAAAAATCATGCCGTCCAAGGAGTTTCGGAGACCGAACCGTCGACCTCGGGGGTAGTATCGACGGTTCGGTCTGCACGGTATAACGCTTCGATGCCCGTAGTTATGCCAGGGGTGCGGGAACGTCGACGGCGATCTCGTCCCCCAGGGTGTATCCGGGTGCCAGCGACAGCGAGTCACCGCTCCAGAACTTGCCCGGATCGAAGTAGTTCTCCTGCTTCTCGGTCTGCAGCAGGCCCATGTCCTCATAGGTGATGGCGACCGTCTCCGCGCAGTAGGCCGTCTCCAGGCCGACGGCGCGTCGCCGCGACTTGCTGCGCTCGGCGGATTCGCGCACCAACTTGTGCACGAACGGCAGCCCGCGGGTGAAGTCGCTGACGATGGGCAACCGCCCACGCAACCACCGCCCGGTCAGTCTGGCCGTCGTCGGGAACGCCGTGCCGTTCATCCGGGCGATCACCCGCAGCATCCGGTCCTCCTGCTCGCGGGTCGCATACGGAGACAACTGACGCAACCAGCAGCGCTGCCCGTAACCGTGCACCCACTGCTCGACGACCTCGCGCGCATCGTTGAGCTGGACACCGCGGTGATGCGTGCCGGTCCACAGGTCCAGCAGCTTCTGCCCCAGTTCGGCGTGCCAGATCAGGGGCGGCAGGTCGTCGATGGCCACCGTCATACCGACGTGATTGACCGGCGCGTTGGTCAGTGTCTGGATGGCCCGGTCCGGACCGGATCCGCCGCGGAACAGCCAGATATCGCCCGTGCGGGTCTCGTGCAGCGCGCGGTCCAGTGCCACCGTGTGTGCGTTCACCCCGGCAGCCTATGCAGCACAATCGCCTGATGCGAAGCATCTGGAAATGGGTCGGGTTGGCCGGGGTCGCCGGGGTGGTGGCCGGCGGGGTGCTGGTCGCGCGGGATCAGCGCAAGCGTAAGGCCTACACCCCCGACGACATCCGGGCCCGGCTGCATCAGCGCCTCGACGAGGCCAACCGGACCGGTTGACGCCTAGCGAGCGGCCCCGGAATGCCACTGGTTGCGGCGTGTCGGTGAGCAGACGCGGCCGCTCGCGGAAAAGACGGTCACCGGGTGACGAAGTCCACCACGACGTTGGTGAAGGCGTCGTTGTCGTCGCCGGCGGCGGTGTGCCCGGCATCGGACAACTCGACGAACTCGGCGGCCGGCACCTTGGCCAGGAAGTCGCGGACCCCCTCCTCGGACACCACATCGGAGAGCCGGCCGCGGATCAGCAGGATCGGCACGGTGAGGTTCATCGCCGCCTGCTCCAGCTTGTCCACCCGGGCGAACGGGTCATCGCCGGGCTTGGTGAGAAACGCCGGATCCCAATGCCAGTACCACCGGCCGTTGCGCAGCCGCAGGTTCTTCTTCAACCCTTCGGCGCTACGGGGTTTCGGCCGATGCGGCAGATACTCGGCCACCGCGTCGGCGGCCTGCTCCAGCGAGTCGAAGCCGTGCACGTGGTTGAACATGAAATCGCGGATGCGGGCACTGCCGTCCTTTTCGAACCGCGGCACCACGTCGACGAGCACCAGCTTGGTCACCAGGTTGGGGCCGGCTTCGTGGGCGGCCAGGATGCCGGTCAGCCCGCCCATGCTGGCGCCGATGAGCACCACCGGCCTGCCGATCTGGTAGAGCACCTGCAAGGTGTCGGCGCACAGCGTCTCGACGGAGTAGTTGGCGGTGGGGGACCGGTCACTGTCGCCGTGCCCGCGGCTGTCCAGCGCCACCACGTGCATGCCTGCGTGTTTTCCCGGACCCAGGGCCAGGATCTGCCCGGTGTTCTTCCACGAGTGCCGGTTCTGGCCGCCCCCGTGCAGCAGCAGGACGGTTGGCAGGTCGGTCTCGATGCCGGCGTTCCATTCGTCGGCCACCAGGGTCAGGTCGTCGACACCACGGAACGTGACCGTCTGCGGTGCGCTGTCTGCTGTGCTCACGGGCATCCTCTCGCCGACCCGGCGATCACGTTACCGAGGCGCCCGATACCGCAAATGGCCGGTCCGCCCGTGCGGCCGTCCCTAGAATCACGCCTGTGCCGCCAGAATGTTCCCTCGACGAGGAACGCGGCCGCATCATCGACGCCACCTACGAGTGCCTGTTGGAGCCCCACGAGGGCCCGGTACCGGTGGCGGCGATCCTGGCCAGGGCAGGCGTGTCCAGCCGAGCGTTCTACCGGCATTTCGAGTCCAAGGACGAGTTGTTCCTGGCGATGCTGCAGAACCTGACGGCGGCGCTGTCGGGCTGGCTGGACGACATCGCGCGCGGGCCAGGCACGCCGGCCGAGCAGCTGCGCGCCTGGATCGGCCAAATGTTTGCTCTGGCGACCGAACCGTTGGTCTCCAGCTATCTCGCGGTGATGGAATCCGACGAGATGCGGTCCGCCAAGGGCTATCCGTACGTCCGCGAACTCGCGCGCACCGATCGGGAACGGTCACTGGCCGAAATTCTGCGCCGCGGCGTTCAGGATGGCTCATTTCCGCTGGCCGAACCCGAGGTTGACGCCGTCGCGATCAACGCGTTGGTCAGCAGACAGCTCACGGTGCCGGTCCCGGTCGATCCGGCGTCGGTCGACGTCGCCGAGCGGCGAGTGCTCGGTTTCGCCATGCGCGCGCTCGGTGCTGGCAAATTATGATGTGTAGCCTCCGGAGTTGTAGATCTGTGGTGACCGGCGCGGCGCCTGGCGGTAGATGTTGCTGGCGGGAAAATCGTTATGTACGTTCTTGCCCGTCCATGGTGGTGCCTGTGGTCAGATTCGTGTGACACGGCTTCGTCGGGGCGCGGGGAAGGGAAACAGCAGGTAATGCGGAAGAGGTGCAGCTCGGGACGGCGTCGTTAATGGCCTCCTCCGACGCGGTGCCCGACGTCGTCGCAAAACCCGTGCGCGCGTTCGGCGGCTTCTTCTCGATGACGCTGGACGTCTTCGTGCTGATGTGGCGGCCGCCGTTCGCCTGGCGTGAATTCATCCTGCAGGCCTGGTTCGTCGCGCGGGTGTCGATCCTGCCGACGCTGATGCTCACCATCCCGTACACGGTGCTGCTGACCTTCACCTTCAACATCCTGCTCACCGAATTCGGCGCGGCCGACTTCTCCGGGACGGGCGCCGCCCTGGGCACCGTCAGCCAGATCGGACCGATCGTCACCGTGCTGGTGATCGCCGGCGCCGGCGCCACCGCCATGTGTGCCGACCTGGGCGCGCGCACGATCCGCGACGAGCTGGACGCCCTGCGCGTCATGGGCATCAATCCCATTCAGGCACTGGTGATTCCGCGCGTGCTCGCGGCGACGACGGTATCGCTGGCGCTGTCGGCCACGGTGGTGCTGGTGGGCCTGACGGGGGCGTACTTCTTCTGCGTGTACATCCAGCACGTATCGCCGGGCGCCTTCGTCGCCGGCCTCACCCTGGTGACCGGTCCGGCCGACGTGGTCATCGCGCTGGCCAAGGCCGCGCTGTTCGGCCTCGCGGCCGGCCTGATCGCCTGCTACAAGGGCATTTCGGTGGGTGGTGGTCCCGCCGGTGTCGGTAACGCCGTGAACGAGACGGTGGTGTTCACGTTCATGACGCTGTTCGCCATCAACGTCGTCGCGACGGCGGTCGGTGTGAAGGCCACGATGTGAGCGGCGCGCTGGGGCACCGTCTGAAGCGCGGTGTCGGCGGTGTCGTCGACAGCTGGAACCAGGTCGGCGTGCAGACCAAATTCTTCGGCCGCACCCTGCGTTCGATACCCGACGTCTTCATCAACTACCCCAAGGAACTGATCCGGCTCATCGCCCAGATGGGGCTGGGCACGGGCGCATTGGCCATCATCGGCGGCACCGTCGCCATCGTCGGCTTCCTCACCATCAGCACCGGCGCCCTGGTCGCCGTGCAGGGCTACAACCAGTTCGCCGAGATCGGCGTCGAAGCGCTCACCGGTTTCGCCTCGGCCTTCTTCAACGTCCGCCTCATCGCGCCGGGCACCACCGCCGTCGCGTTGTCGGCCACCATCGGCGCCGGTGCCACCGCCCAGCTGGGCGCCATGCGCATCAACGAGGAGATCGATGCCCTCGAGGTGATCGGCATCCGCAGCGTCGCCTACCTGGCGTCCACCCGCGTCATCGCCGGTGTGGTGGTGGTGATCCCGCTGTACTGCGTCGGCGTGCTGATGTCGTTCTGGGCGGCCAAACTCGGCACCACCGCCATCTACGGGCAGTCCATCGGCGTCTACGACCACTACTTCGACACGTTCCTCAACCCCGTCGACCTGATCTGGTCGTTCGTGCAGTCCATCGCCATGGCCATCGTGATCATGCTGGTGCACACCTTCTACGGCTTCACCGCCAGCGGTGGGCCGGCCGGCGTCGGCGAGGCGGTGGGCCGCGCGGTGCGCACCTCGCTGGTCATCTCCGCGTTCGTCGTCGTGATGATCTCGCTGGCCGTGTACGGGCAATCGGGCAACTTCAACCTGGCCGGCTGACGCACATGGACCATTTCTCTCGCGACAAGGGGCTGGCGCCGGGCTGGTGGACGCTGATCCTGGTGCTGTTCATCGTCGGCTCGGTATGGCTGTCGTATTCGCTGTTCACCGGCAACCTGAAATCCTCCGTGCCGGTCACCCTCACCTCGGATCGCTCGGGTCTGGTGATGGAGACCAACGCCAAGGTGAAGATGCGCGGCGTGCAGGTCGGCAAGGTGGCGGCCATCTCCGGCGGCGATACCGACAGCGCGGCCCCGGTGAAGTTGCGCCTGGACATCGACCCCGACCAGATCCGCTACATCCCGGCCAATGTGGAGGCCAGGATCCGGGCCACCACCATCTTCGGCGCCAAATTCGTCGACCTGGTGTACCCGGACGACCCCAGCCCGCAACGGCTGGAACCCGGCCAGGTGCTCACGTCGCTCAACGTCACCACCGAGGTGAACACCGTCTTCCAGAACCTGGTGGGCGTGCTGGACAAGATCGACACCGCCAAACTCAACGCGGTGCTCTCGGCGCTGGCCGAGGGCGTCCGCGGACAGGGCGAGCGCATCGGCCAGGCCACCACCGACGCCAACCAGGTGCTGCTGGCCATCAACCCGCGCAGTGAGACCATCCGGGCCGACTGGCAATCGCTGCAAGGCTTCAGCGACGCCTACGCCGGTGCGGCACAAGACATCCTGTCCACGCTGAACGCGGCGAGCACCACCGCCGTCACGATCGCCGGTCATGCCCAGCAGCTGGACGCACTGCTGCTGGCCACCACCGGGCTGTCCAACAAGGGCATCGAGTTGCTGGCGCCCAACCAGGGCAACCTGATCACCGCGATCAACACGCTGCGGCCCACTACCGATCTGCTCGCCAAGTACGACCCCGAATACACCTGCATGCTCGTCGGCGCCAAATACCTTCTGGACCATGGTGGTTACGAGGCCACCGGTGGCAACGGCAAGTCGTTCATCCTGGACGCCGGCATCCGGCCGGGCAACGACCCGTACAAGTTCCCGCAGAACCTGCCGATCATCGGCGCCAAGGGCGGGCCGGGCGGCAAGCCGGGCTGCGGCTCGCTGCCGATCGTCGACCAGAACTGGCCGGTGCGCCAGCTCATCACCAACACCGGTTTCGGTACCGGCCTGGACTGGCGCCCCAACCCGGGCATCGCCTTCCCGATGTACGGCAACTACCTGCCGGTGACCCGTGCGGTGCCCGAACCGCCCAGCATCCGCAACACCTTCGGTGGTCCGGCGCCCGGACCGATCCCGTATCCCGGGGCACCGGCCTACGGTGCGCCGCTGTACGCGCCGGACGGCACACCGTTGTGGCCGGGTCTGCCGCCGGCTCCACCGCCGGGCGCCCCGCGCGATCCCGGCCGCACGCCGGGCTCCGAACCGTTCGTGGTGCCCGCACCCGGTGTGCAGCCGACACCGCTGCCGCCGGTACCCCTGCCCGAGGAGGCCGCCCCGGCACCGTAGACGCAACGAGCACACCCGAACTCAGCAGCACGAGAAGGAACGAGCCATGAAAGACAATCTGGTAGGCGCGATTTGGCGCCTTGCCATCTTCCTGGCCGTCTGCCTGCTGGGTGTCTTCGGTTTGTTCGCGATCTTCGCGCAGCTGCGGCTCGGCGAGTCCACCCACACCTACCGGGCGTTGTTCGCCAACGCTTCGGGCATGGAGGAAGGCGATTTCGTGCGAATCGCCGGTGTCGAGGTGGGCAAGGTCGGCGCGATGCGCATCCAGGACGACGGCACGGTGCTGGCCGAGTTCACCGCCGACGATTCGGTGGTGCTGACCGAGGGCAGCCGCGCGGTGATCCGCTACGACGACCTGATCGGCGGTCGGTACCTGGCCCTGCAGGAAGGCGTGGGAAACACCAAGAAGCTCAAGCCCGGTGACACCATCCCGCTGGCCCGCACCTCACCGGCGCTGGACCTGGACGCGTTGATCGGCGGGTTCCGGCCGCTGTTCCGCGCGCTGGATCCCAACCAGGTCAATGCGCTGTCCGGCCAGCTGATCAGCGCGCTGCAGGGGCAGGGTGCCACCATCGGGTCGTTCCTCAGCCAGACCGCCGCCCTGACCAACACGCTGGCCGACCGGGATCAGCTGATCGGTGAGGTGATCGTCAACCTGAACACCGTGATGGGCTCACTCGGCGACCAGAACAAGCAGTTCGCCAAGGGCATCGACGGGCTGGCACAACTGATGGACACGCTGGCCCAGCGCCGCACCGACATCGCCAACGGCGTCGCCTATGCCAGCGCCGCGGCCGGCAGCATCGCCGATCTGCTCGAGCAGGCACGTCCGCCGCTGGTCAAGACGGTGCACGAAACCGACCGTGCCGCAGGCATCGTCGTCGCCGACCACGACTACTTCGACAACCTGCTCAACACGCTGCCGGACTCGTATCAGATCCTGGCGCGCCAGGGCATCTACGGTGACTTCTTCAGCTTCTACCTGTGCGACATCATCCTCAAGCTCAACGGCAAGGGCGGTCAGCCGGTGTACGTGAAGGCGGCCGGGCAGGACAGCGGGCGGTGCACGCCGCGATGAAGTCCTTCTCCGAACGCAACCAGCTGATCGTCGGCGCCGTCGGTCTGCTCGTGATCGCCGCCATCATCGTCGGCGCCCTCAACTACGACAAGGTGCCCTTCCTGGACCGTGGCAAGGACTACTCGGCCTACTTCGCCGAAGCCGGCGGCCTGCGCAGCGGTGCGGCCGTTCAGGTTTCCGGCATGCGCGTCGGGCACGTGACGGCCGTGGAACTGGACGGCCAGCGGGTGCTGGTCAAGTTCAAGGTCGACGACGGGGTGCGCATCGGTGACCGCAGCGAGGCCGCGGTGAAGACCAAGAGCCTGCTGGGCACCAAGATCCTGGAAGTGTCCCCGCGGGGTCAGGGGACGCTGCAGGCCACCATCCCGCTCGAGCGCACCACGCCCGCTTACCAGTTGCCGGATGCGTTGGGCGATCTGGCCGCCACCATCAGCGGGCTGAACACCGACCAGCTCTCGGACTCGTTGCGGGTGCTGTCGGAGACCTTCGCCGACACCCCGCCCGAACTCAAGGTCGCGGTCGACGGTGTGGCCCGGTTCTCCCAGACCCTCAATGAGCGCGACGCCCAGCTGCGCGGCCTGCTCAGTAACGCCAACACCGCCACCACCGTGCTGGCCGAGCGCAGCGACCAGATCGTCGGTCTGGTCCGCAACACCAACGCGCTGCTGGCCGAACTGCAGGGGCAAAGCGCTGCGCTGGACAGTCTTTCGGGCAACATCTCGGCGCTGAGCCAGCAGGTGCAGGGGTTGATCGCGGAGAACAAGACCACCCTGCGGCCGGCTCTGGACAAGCTCAACGGGGTGCTGACCATCCTGGACAACCGCAAGGACAGGTTGCGTAAAGCCCTGCCGCTGCTGAACTCCTACGCGATGTCGCTGGGTGAGTCGGTCAGCTCGGGGCCGTTCTTCAAGACCTACATCGTCAATCTGCTTCCCGGGCAGTTCATCCAGCCCTTCGTCGACGCCGCGTTCTCCGACCTGGGCCTGGATCCGAACGTGCTGCTGCCCTCGCAGCGCACCGACCCGCAACTGGGTCAGCCCGGCACCCCGGCCATGCCGGTTCCGTTCCCGCGGACCGGTCAGGGTGGCGAGCCGCGGATGAACCTGCCCGATGCGATCACCGGTAATCCCGGTGACCAGGGCTGCGGGCCGCCCGGTCTGCCGCTGCCCGGGCCCACCGGTTGCTACCCGTACCGCGAGCCCATTCCGCCGGGCCCGCCCGGTGGTCCGCCGCCGGGACCGCCGGCGATCGCGCCGCCGGGAATCGCTTCCACCCCGACGCCGTTCCCCAGTCCGGTGTTGGTCCCGGCGCCGGGTGAGCCGGCACCTGCCGGTGACCCCGCTGCTCCGAATTCAGGGGCGGGCCAGTGAATTCGAACCTGAACGTGCGCAACGCCCGCATCGGTCTGGCACTGGCCCTGGTGCTCATGCTGGGCGCCGGGGTGTACCTGGTGACACGGGCCAGCGACACCCTCAACCGGACGAACGTCGTCGCGTACTTCGAGAACAGCAACGGCATCTTCGTCGGTGACGACGTGGTGATCCTCGGGGTGCCCGTCGGCCGGATCGACAAGATCGAGCCGGAACCGCAGCAGGTGAAGGTCACGTTCCACTACGACGACCGCTACAAGGTGCCGGCCGACGTGAAGGCGGCGATCCTGTCGCCGATGCTGGTCACCTCGCGCGCCATCCAGCTCACACCCGCCTACTCGGGCGGGGCGGTGCTCAAGAACGACGCCGTCATCCCGCGGGAACGTACCGTCGTGCCGGTCGAATACGACGATTTCCGCAAGCAGTTGCAGCGCCTGACCGAAACCCTGCAGCCGACCGAGCCCGGCGGCGTCAGCACCCTCGGCTCGTTCATCAACACCACCGCCGACAACCTGCGCGGCCAGGGCGCCAGCATCCGCGACGCGCTGACCAAGCTGTCCCAGGCCTTTTCGGCGCTCGGTGACCACAGCACCGACATCTTCAGCACCGTCAAGAACCTCTCCATCCTGGTGTCGGCGCTGCAAGACAGCACCACGGTGATGCGCCAGCTCAACCAGAACCTGGCCTCGGTGACCGGGCTGCTCGCCGACAACCCGAACGAGGTCGGCAATGCCGTCAAGGATCTGTCCGACACCGTCGGGCAGGTGCAGGCGTTCGTGGCCGACAACCGGGAGGCGTTGGGCACCACGTCGGACAAACTGGCCGGGGTGACGCAAACCCTCAACGACAGCCTCGACGACGTCAAACAGTTCCTGCACGTCGCGCCGTCGGCGTTCCAGAACTACGTCAACATCTACCAACCGGCGGTGGGTGCGGTCGCCGCCGTGCCGGCGATCAGCAACTTCGCCGACCCGATCTCGTTCCTGTGCGGCGGTATTCAGGCGGCCTCCCGGATGGGCGCCGAGCAATCGGCCAAGTTGTGCGTGCAGTACCTGGCGCCGATCGTGAAGAACCGCCAGTACAACTTCCTGCCCCTCGGGTTGAACCAGTTGGTCGGCGCGCAGGCCCGGCCCAACGAGATCACCTACAGCGAGGAATGGATGCGGCCGGATTACATCCCGCCACCGGGCCCCGCGCCGGCGATCCTGCCGCCGCCGGTGGCCGATCCCGCGGCCCCGCCGCTGCCGGCGGAGGCACCCCAGGTGACCGATCCGAACGCCGGCCTGCCCGGCCTGATGGTGCACAGCGGCGGTGGCTCATGAAACGGCTGATCCTTGCACTGGCCTGCCTGGCGTTGGGCGGATGCTCTTGGCAGGGCCTGAACTCGGTGCCGTTGCCCGGCGTCGAGGGGCAGGGGCCGGGCGCCTACACGGTCAAGGCCGAGATGCCCGATGTGGACAACCTGGACCGCAATTCGCGGGTCCGGGTCGGTGACGTCACCGTCGGCAACGTCACCGATATCCAGCGGCAGGGCTGGCATGCGCTGATCACGATGAAGCTCAACGCCGATGTGGTGCTACCGGCCAATGCGACCGCCAAGATCGGCCAAACCAGCCTGCTGGGTTCCCAACACATCGAACTCGCGCCGCCCAAAGACATTGCACCGCAAGGCCGGCTGCACGACGGCTCACTGATTCCGTTGACCAGCAGCGGCGGTTACCCGACCACCGAGCAGACGCTGGCGGCCATCTCGTTGCTGCTCAACGGCGGTGGCCTGGGCAACGTGCAGGACATCACCGCGGCGTTCAGCCAGGCGTTCACCGGCCGCGAGGCCGACCTGCGCAGCCTCATCGACCAGCTGAACATCTTCATCGCCAACACCAATGACCAGAAGGACGACATCATCGACGCGGCGGCCAGCCTCAACGATCTGGTCGGGCAGGTCGCCGCGCAGAAACCGGTGGTGGACAAGGCGCTCAAGACGGTGCCCGACGCGTTGGCGGTGCTCAAGGATCAGCGCAACCAGCTCGCCGAGGCGGTGACCCAGCTGGGCAAATTCAGTGCGCTGGCGGCGGATTCGGCCAACCAGACCCGTGAGGCGCTGGTGGCGGAGCTGAAATCGCTCGGCCCGACGCTGGAACAACTGGCCAATGCCGGGCCGGCGCTGACCCGGTCGCTGAGCTTCTTCACCACCTACCCGTTCCCCAAGGAGACGCTGGCCAACTGGATGCGTGGTGACTACGCCAACCTCACCCTGGTGGTCGACCTGACGCTGAGCCGGCTGGACCAGGGTGTGTTCACCGGAACGCGCTGGGAGGGCGATCTCACCGAGCTGGAGATGCAGTGGGGCCGCACCATCGGCCAGCTGCCCAGCCCCTACACCGCGGTGAATCCGCTCGTGGTGCCGTACCGCTGGGATCAGGGGCCGTAACCATGGTGTTGACCAGACGTATCCTGCTGCAGTTCGCGGTGTTCACCTTCATCGCGGCCATCGCCATCGGCATCATGGTGTTCGGCTACATGAACCTGCCCAACTTGCTGTGGGGCGCAGGGCATTACAAGGTGACGCTGCAGCTGCCCGAGACCGGCGGACTGTACCCGCGCAGCAATGTCACCTACCGCGGCACCCAGGTGGGCCGGGTGGAGAGCGTCGGCCTCGACGAGCACGGCGGCGTCAACGCCGTCCTGTCGCTCACCGACGACGTGAAGATCCCGGCCGACCTGGACGCGCAGGTGCACAGCCAGACCGCGATCGGTGAATTGTTCGTCGAGCTGCTGCCCCGCGCCGACGGCGGCCCGTACCTGCGCAACGGGGACGTCATCGCCGCCGACCGGGCCACCGTGCCGCCGGACGTCAACGCCCTGCTCGACGCGACCAACCGCGGGTTGGACGCCATTCCCCGGGAGAACCTGCAGACCGCCGTCGACGAGGCCTACCAGGCCGTCGGCGGGCTGGGACCGGATCTGTCCCGTCTGGTGAAGGGCTCCACGGCGCTGGCCATCGATGCGCGCGCCAACCTCGACCCCCTGACCGCGTTGATCGACCAGTCCAAGCCGGTGCTGGACACCCAGACCGATACGTCGGGATCCATCCAGGCCTGGGCCTCCCACCTGGCCACCATCACCGGGCAGCTGCAGTCGCAGGATCAGGCCGTGCGCGGCGTGCTCAGACAGGGACCGGGTGCCGCCGACGAGGTGCGGGCGCTGCTGGGTCGGCTGCAGCCGACGCTGCCGGTGGTGCTGGCCAACCTGGTCAACATCAACCAGGTGGCCATCACCTACCAGCCGTCGCTGGAGCAGTTGCTGGTGCTGTTGCCGCAGGGCACCGCCACCTCGCAGGCCGTCGGCACCGCGAACCGCAACACCAAGCAGAATTTCAAGGGCGCCTATCTGGACCTCAATCTGAACCTCAACCTGCCGCCGCCGTGCACCACGGGCTTCCTTCCGCCGCAGCAGTGGCGGGTGGCCGCCGACGTGGACTACCCGGACCGCCCGGCCGGGGACCTGTACTGCCGCATCCCGCAGGACGCGGCCGGCAACGTGCGTGGCGCACGTAACCTGCCGTGCGAGACGGTGCCGGGTAAGCGGGCGCCGACGGTCAAGCTGTGCGAGAGCAACGAAAACTACATTCCGCTCAACGATGGTTACAACTGGAAGGGCGACCCGAACGCCACCCTGTCCGGGCAGGCCATCCCGCAGTTGCCACCGGGTACCCCGCCCGCGCCGGCCGCACCCGCGGTGCCGTCGGGAGCCCCACCGCCCCCGCCCATCGCGGCCGCCGAATACGATCCCAGCACCGGCACGTACGTTGGACCCGACGGTCAGGTGTACACCCAGTCCAATCTGGCCCGCAGTGCGAGCGAGGAGCAAACATGGCAGACGATGCTGCTACCCCCGAAGGGGCGGTAAGCGAGTCCGCAGACCAGACAGCCGACGGCAAAACCGAAGCCGCCACCGAGACCAGTGAAGCCACCGAGACCGCCGAAGCCGCGGCGGTCGAGGACGGTGCGGAGGTCGACGCCGTCGAGCCGGATGCCGGTACCGCGGCCCCGGAGCGTTCGCATGTCACACTGGCCCTGATCGCCGGCCTGGTGCTGGTGCTCGCCCTCGGCGGGCTCACCGGCTGGCTGGGCGTCCGGGCCTACCAGTCCAAACAACTCGACGATCAGCGCAAGGTGTTCCTTCAGGTGGGGCGCCAGGGCGCGATCAACCTGACCACCATCGACTTCGAGCACGCCGACGCCGACGTGCAGCGCATCCTCGATTCGGCCACCGGCACGTTCTACGACGACTTCCAGAAGCGGGCCGGGCCGTTCGTCGAGGTGGTCAAGCAGGCGAAGTCCAAGTCGGTCGGCACCGTGACCGAGGCCGGTCTGGAATCCGACACCGACACCGGGGCGCAGGTGCTGGTGGCGGTGACGGTGCAGACCTCCAATGCCGGTGCCGCCGAGCAACAGCCGCGGCTGTGGCGGATGCGCATCACCGTGCAGAAGATGGGTGACGACGTGAAGGTGTCCAACGTGGAGTTTGTGCCGTGACCGAACCGAACAAGGACGTCGACACCGTGCCCAGCGACGAAGCGCAGGAGATCACCGAGTCCGGGGCCACCGAAGCCACTGAAGCTACCGAAGCCACGGAGGCCACCGAAGCCACGGAGGCCGCTGCGACGCCCACCGTCCCCGACAAGGCCCAGGCCGCCCCGCAGCCGAAACGGTCCGTCGACTGGACCCGTGTGGTGGCGTACGGCGTGCTGCCGGGGCTGGCTCTGGTGTTGGCGCTGGCCGCGGGTTTCCTCAAATGGCAGGACAACTCGGTTCGCGACGGTGATAAGGCTCGCGCCGAGTCCGTCCAGGTGGCCAAGGACAGCACCATCGCGCTGCTGTCCTACAAGCCCGACACCGTCGAACAACAGCTCAATGCCGCGCGTGATCTGCTGACCGGCGAGTTCCAGGACGCCTACACCTCGCTGACCCATGACGTGGTCATCCCGGGCGCCAAGCAGAAGCAGATCTCGGCGGTGGCGACCGTCCCGGCCGCGGCCTCGGTATCGGCCGACCCCAACAAGGCCGTGGTGTTGGTGTTCGTCAACCAGACCGTGGTGGTCGGCGCCGACGCGCCCACCGACACCGCATCCAGCGTGCGCGTGGCGCTGGAAAAGCACGGCGATCGCTGGCTGATCTCCAAATTCGACCCGGTGTAGCCATAAGCCGGCTCGCACCCGTCGACGCCCAGATGTTCTGGATGTCGGCCAAGATTCCCAACGACACCTTCATGGTGTTCGGGTTCGACGGGGTGCCCGGCGACCTGGACCGGGCGCTCGACGAGCTGCTCGAGCGGGCCCGCACCAGCCCGGACCTGTCGCAGCGCATCGACGACTCGTCGCGCCTGCGGTACCCGCGCTGGGCGCCGTGCCCGCCCGACCGGTCCCGGTTCCTGGTCCGCGAACCCGGCGAGCGAACCTGGGACGGTTGCCTTTCCGTGGTCAACGGCTTGGTCGACGACCAGCTCGATCCGCAGGTGACACCCTGGCGGCTGCACGTGTTCACCGATATCGACGGTGTCCCCGGCGCGGCCGGGCCGGGGACGGTGGCCGTCTTGCAGATCACCCATACCCTCGGCGGTGCCGGGCGCACCAATGCGCCGGCGGCTCTGATGTTCGGCCGGCCCGGCGCGGTGCCGCCGGTGCTGCCGCCGCGTGCCGCCCCGCTGTCGCTGCCGTGGCGCACCGTTCAGGCGGTCCGGGCGCAGCGAGAGCTGGTGCGTGACAGCGAATCCGGGCGCGTACCGCCGGCGGCGCCGGGACGCCCGCCGTTGCGCACCAACGCGCCGCCGGCGGGGCGCCGTGCGATGCGCAGCGTGGTGCTGCCCCGGGCGGCGCTGTCCGGGGGCACCGTCACCGTGGTGGCCCTGGCCCGCATCGCCGGTGCGCTGGCCGCGCACCTGGCCGAACTCGGCGAGGACACCAGCGGGCTGGGCGCGGAGGTCACGATGACCAAACCCGGTGTGCGCCAGGTATACAACCACTTCCGTGCTGCCGGTGTGGGCCTGCATCCAGAGCTTGCGGTGCAGCCGCGGATCGCTGCCATCGCCGCGGAACTGCGGGCCCGTCGGGACCGGGCGGCGCACCCGGCGATGCAGGCGTCGGACCGGGCGTTCGCCGCCACCCCCGCGCCGCTGCTGCGGTGGGGGATAAGCCAATTCGACCCCACGGCGCGGTCGGCGACGGTCATCGGCAATACCGTGGTGTCGAGCATCAACTGCGGCGCCGCCGATTTCGGCTTCGGCGGGTGTCCGGTGCGGGTGGCCGCCGTGTTCCCCGGGTTGTCACCGATGATGGGCCTGACCCACGGTGTGATGGGGCTGGGGGACACCGTTTCGATCAACGTGTTCGCCACCGAGTCGGCCATCGGCGATGTGGACGCCTACGTGGCCCGGCTCCGGTGAATCTCTACTCGACGATGTCGTCCTGGGCCGGGCCGAACAGATAGAGGTGCTCCAGCACCGGGGCGGGGTCGGCCGACCACGCCATGGCCGCCATCTGGGCCGGGCTGCGCCTGCCGGTCCGCCAGCGCAACGCCTCGAAATCGTCGGTGTGCAGGGTGATCTCGGTGCCCGATCGCGGACCGCTGCGGTACTCCCGATCCGGTGTGCACACCCGCAGGGCGACCGGGGTGTCCAGCATGGCCAGCAACTGGTCGGCGACGTGGCGGACCGAGACGTCATCGCGGGCACCCGGCACGGCGAGGGCGCCGCGGATATCGTGTTCGTGCGAGACGATGTCCCCGAGTGGGGGTGCGGTGCCCGCGGCGGCGTGTCGGTGCAACCGCTCGGTCGCGGCCTCCCAGGCAGCCAGCAGCGCCGGGACGTCGTGATCGGCGAACCGGGCCACCTGCGCGGCCGTTTCGGCATCACCGGGCGGGCCGGTGAGCGTGCCGGTGGCCCAATCCTCGGCGACGGCGGTCAGGTGCGCGATGACGTCGCGGACCGACCACAACGGGCAGCACGGCAGGCGGGTGTCCCATGCCGCATCGTCGTCGAGCAGTCCGACGATGCGGTCCGCGGTGGCGCGGTACAGCGACCACACGCCGAGGGGATCAGGCGCGGTCATGGCAGTCGCAGCCGGGCGAGGTGGCGGCCGGGCGGGGATCGTTGGGATCCGTCGGATCCGGGTCACCGAACCAGCGCGACGGTACCCGTTGCCCGTATTCGTCGTGCCAGCACCACCATTCGTACGGTTTGGTCTGCGGGTAACCGGCGGGGGAGTCCTCCCACGTCTCCTGTCGGCCCAGGGCGGTCATGTCGAGGAAGTTCCAGGTGTTGACGAACACCTCGTCGCCGCGGTTGTTGATGAAGTAGGTCCGGTAGATGCGTTCGCCGTCCCGGATGAACGCGTTGGTGCCGTGCCACTCGTGCACCCCGAAGTCGACGTCGAACGCGGCGTCCGCGGTGGGCAGGATGGTGTACCAGGGGATGTCCCAGCCCATCCGCGCCTTGATCCGGGCCAGGTCGGTCTGTGAGCCGCGCGACGCGTAGACCAGGGTGGTGTCGCGGGCGTTCAGATGCGCCAGGTTGCCGATGTGGTCGGCCATCAGTGAACACCCGACGCAGCCGTGCTCGGGCCAGCCGTGCACGCCGGGGTCGACGAAGGCGCGGTAGACCAGCAGTTGGCGTCGGCCGGCGAACAGGTCCAGCAGGCTGACGGCGCCGTAGGGTCCGTCGAACCGGTAGTCCTTGGCCACTTCCGTCCACGGCATCCGCCGTCGCTCGGCGGCCAGCGCATCGCGGGCCTTGGTGAATTGCTTTTCCTTGACCAGCATTTCGTTGAGTGCCTGCTGCCATTCGTCGGCTGAGACGACCGCCGGCTTGTCCATCACGATCCTCCAATAATTCAACAAATGTGTTTAACGATGTGTCTCCAGGGAAGCACGGCCCGGCGGCTATAGTCAACAGAATGGTTGAAGATCAGGTGCTCGACCGCGCCTACGCGGCGCTCGCGGACCCGACCCGCAGGCGGCTGCTGGAGGCGCTGCGGGGCGGTGACGCGCGGATCACCGACCTGGCCGCGCCGCTGCCCATGACGTTCGCCGGGGTGTCCCGACACGTGGGGGTGCTGGAGGCGGCCGGACTGGTGCGCCGGGAGGTGCGTGGGCGCGAGCATTGGCTGTCGTTGCAGCCGCAGGGGCTGGCCGCCGCTCAGCAGTGGATCAGCGACCAGACGGACTTCTGGTCGGCCCGCGCCGATGCACTGGCAGCCCGGTTGCGGCGGAACAACGGTCGCCGATCTCAGGGACCCGGGCAGGGGCGGTCCCGATGACCGAGACCGTCACCGCCCGCGTCGAGCGCATCATGCCCGCGGATCCCGCGGTGGTGTTCGACGAATGGCTGGACCCGGAGTCGTTGGCGGAGTGGATGTGTCCCCGCCCGGATCGCTGTGTCGCCGTCACCGTGCAGCCCTATGTGGGCGGCAAGGTGCGATTCGACGTCGACCATACCGGCGGGCTGGTGATCATCAGCGGTCAGTTCCTGGCCATCGAACGTCCGCGGCTGCTGCGCTTCACCTGGTCCAACTCGGATTGGCCGGATCCGACGGCCACCAGTGTGGTCACCGTGACGTTCGAGCCGCACGGGGACGGCGAGACGCTCATGTCGATCGAGCACACGCTGTTGCCGTCGGAGGTGTTCCGCGACTTCCAGAACGGCTGGGCCGGGGTGTGTGATCAACTGGTCGAGCACCTGCGCGGCAAACCCTAAGCGGCGCGCAGGTTTTCGATCCCCACGTCCAGGGCGTGTTGCAGGTAGGACAGATCACCGGTGGCCAGCAGGATGCCGACACCTCCTTGGATGCCGGCCAGCAGGGCCGCCGCGGCCTTCTCCGGGTGCACCCCGGCGTCGATCTTGTCCTGGGCCTGCATCGCCCGGATGCCATCGGCGATCTCGTCGTGCCAGCGACGCATCAGGGCCGTGGTGACCGCCTGGGCGCCGGGGGTGGTGCGGCCGATCTCCGACATCAACATGCTCAGCGGGCAGCTCTGCCCCTGTCGCCGGTAGCGGTCCAGCACCGCATCGCGCCACCGCTGCCAGGCCGCCCATGAGGTCAGCCCGCCCAGATGGGGTTGTTGGTCGGCGAGCACCTGCTCGGCCTCGTGCGCGGCGACCGCGAGCAGCAACTGGTCCTTGCCGCCGGGAAAGTAGTGGAACAACTGACTCTTGGACGTGCCGGTACGGGCCCGGATGTCGTCGAGCGTGGTCATCGCGACGCCGCGGTCGCGGATCACGGCGGCCGCGCCCCGCACGATGCGATCGCGGGTGGCCGCGCCTTTCCTGGTCGCCGGAGTACTGAGATTTTGGACTTGCGGGTCCATTTTCACTTCCGTACTTGTGGACTCATGAGTCCAAACACTACGCGGCTTGCGGGCCGCACCGCACTGGTCACAGGTTCCACCGGCGGCTTAGGTGTCGCCATCGTCAAGGCGCTGGCGGCCGAGGGCGCCCTGGTGGTGGTCAGCGGTCGCGATAAAGCCAGGGGAGACGCCGTCGTCGCCGATGTCCGGGCGGCCGGCGGGCACGCCGAGTTCGTCGCCGCCGACCTGGGCGCCGGTGGCGCGCAGATCCGGGCCCTGGCCGACGGCGCGCTGGCGGCGGCCGGTGGCCGGATCGACATCCTGGTCAACAACGCCGCCGCGTGGTCGCTGCCGGAGCCCACCGCCGAGGTCACCGAGGCGGCGCTGCTGGAGTCCTACCGCACCAACGTCGTCGCACCGTTCCTGTTGACCGGGGCGCTGGTGCCGGCGATGGCCGAGCGCGGCGAGGGAGCGGTGGTCAACATCGGCTCGATCACCGGCCTGATCGGGGGTGACAAGTCGGCGCTCTACAGTTCGACCAAGGCCGCCGTGCACTCGCTGACCAAGTCGTGGGCCGCCGAATACGGGCCGCTGGGGGTTCGCGTGAACGCCGTGGCGCCCGGACCGATCGGCACCGACCGGGTGTTGGAGATCGCCGACCACATCGGCCCCACGCTCGAACGAATCCCGTCGCGCCGGATGAGCACCCCCGAGGAGGTGGCCGCCGCCGTGGTCTTCCTGGCCGGTACCGAGGCGGCGAACATCCACGGCGCGGTGCTCAGCGTCGACGGAGGGTGGGCGGCCGTGTAACAGATGGCCTAGATTCTGTTACGTGGCTGATCCTGCTTTCGACACCGCGATCCTGGTCCTGCGTGTGGTTCTCGGCCTGACCATGGCCGCACACGGCTACAACAAGTTCTTCGGCGGCGGCCGGATCCCCGGCACCGCGGGCTGGTTCGACAGCATCGGGATGAAGCCGGGGATGTTCCATGCCAGGGTGGCCGCCACCACCGAGATCGCCGCCGGCCTGGGACTGGCCGTGGGCCTGCTGACCCCCGTCGCGGCCGCCGGCTTCGTGGCCCTGATGCTGGTCGCGGCCTGGAGCGTGCATCGGCACAACGGCTTCTTCATCGTCAAGGAGGGCTGGGAGTACAACCTCGTCCTGGCGGTGGCCGCCGTCGCGGTCGCCGGCACCGGCGCCGGCCGCTACAGCCTGGACCATGCGCTGTTCTACGGCACCGGGATGTGGCAGTACGTGCAGGGCTGGGGCGGCTTGGCGATCGCTGTGCTGCTCGGCCTGCTCGGCGGGGTCGGTCAGCTGGCCCTTTTCTTCCGTCCACCCGCAAAGTGACAGGTATCTGCGCGCCGAACCTGAGACGTTAGTTACGGTGTGCACGGGGGTACAGAGTGCACATGCCGGAAATCGCTGGTCGTGATCGACGCTCGACGGGAAATCCGATTCGGGCGGTGTCGCAGCCCGTGATTCCTGGCAAGTCTCTCTAGACTCCCGTGGTATTGGCGGAACTGGGTGCGAAGAGCGAGCTGACGTGGCGCTGAAGCTGGAGGACTACCTCGGCGAGAGCGGCCGAATCGAGCTGCCGACGGATACGACGATTTGTACGTATCTGGACCGCAACTTCGAGGCTGCCTCGCCCGCCGTCGCGTATCGGTATCTGGATTTCGGTCCAGACCAGAGCGTCAGGCGGATCGACTTGTCGTGGCAGCAGATGAAGCTGCGTGTCTGCGCGGTGGCCGCGCGATTACAGCAGGTCACCCAACCCGGTGACCGGGTGGCCATCCTGGCGCCCCAGAGCGTGGACTACGTCGTCGCCTTCTTCGCCGCGATCAAGGCCGGCTGCATCGCCGTTCCGCTGTTCGCGCCGGAAATGGCGGGGCAGGCCGAGCGGCTGGACAACGTCGTCACCGACGCCCAGCCGACCGTCGTGCTCACGACCACCGACAGCGCCGAGCGGGTGCGCGAAACGCTGCGCCGCCGCGCCATCGCGCACCGGCCCCGCATGCTCGCCGTCGACGCCGTCCCCGAGACGCTGGCCACCGAGTACCGACCCATGCCCATCGGCATGGACGACATCGCCTACCTGCAGTACACGTCGGGTTCCACCCGCAAACCGGCGGGCGTGGAGATCACGCACCGGTCGGTGTGCACCAACGTCCTGCAGATGGTGATGGCCGTCGGGCTGGACTGGGATATCCGCAGCGTCAGCTGGCTGCCGCTGTTCCATGACATGGGGCTGCTCATGATCATGTTCCCGGCGCTGTTGGGTGGGCACATCACGCTGATGTCGCCGTCGGCCTTCATCCGGCGGCCGTATCGGTGGATCAAGGAACTCGGCGCCGGTACCGAACCGGGCCGGGTGTTCGCCGCGGCGCCGAACTTCGCCTTCGACCTCGCCGCCACCCGCGGCCTGCCGCCCGCCGGTGACGAGCTCGACCTGAGCAATGTCGCCGGTCTGATCAACGGTTCCGAACCGGTCAGCGCCGAGTCGATCAGCCGGTTCCACGAGGCGTTCGCGCCGTACGGCCTGGCGCCGACGGCGGTCAAACCGTCCTACGGCCTGGCCGAGGCCACCCTGTTCGTCTCGACGACGGACCCGGCCGACGCGCCCCGGGTGATCTACCTCGATCGCCACCAGCTGGGCGCCGGCCATGCGGTGCAGGTCGACCCCTCCGACCCCTCGGCCAGCACGCATGTCGCGTGCGGTCATGTGGCGCCGAGCCAGTGGGCGGTGATCGTCGACGCCGCCACCGGTGCCGAGTTGCCCGATGGTGAGGTGGGCGAGATCTGGCTGCACGGCGACAACGTCGGCACCGGGTACTGGGGCCGGCCGGTCGAAACCGAGACGACGTTCCGCAACAAGCTGCAATCCAAGGTGCCCGACGGCAGCCACGCCGAAGACACCGACACCGACGCCCTGTGGTTGCGAACCGGTGACCTGGGCGTCTACGTCGACGGGGAACTGTTCATCACCGGGCGCGTCAAGGACGTGCTCATCGTGGACGGGCGCAACCACTATCCCCAGGACATCGAACACACGGTGGCGCAGGCGACACCCGCGGTGCGGGCCGGTTTCGTGGTGGCCATCGCGGTGCCCGGGCCGTCGGGCCGCGAGGAACTGGTGATCGTGGCGGAACGGGCCGCCGGCTTCGGCCGCGTCGATCCCGAATCGGTGATCACCGCCATCCGGGCCGCCGTCTCGCGCGGACACGGGCTGGCGGTCGCCGACATCCGGCTCGTCAGTGCGGGCGCGGTCCCGCGCACCACCAGTGGCAAGTTGGCCCGGCAGGCGTCGCGCTCGGAGTACCTGGCCGGGACGTTCGGCGGGCGCCCGGCCGAGCAGGCTTCGGCAACGCCCTGAGTGCCGCCCCGCTGGCAGGGGCATCGGACGGCGTGTTTCGGGGAAGTATTTCCGCGGAAATGGAACACGTTCTAATCTGACTCGCATGGGCTTTCTGAAGCAGGAAACTCCGCAGATCGATTTCGAGGAATGGAGCAAGGGCACCCGCTCCGAGCGGATCATCCCGATGGCCCGGCACTGGGCCGAGGTCGGCTTCGGCACGCCGGTGGCGCTGCACCTGTTCTACGTGGTGAAGATCCTGGCCTACATCCTGGGCGGCTGGCTGGTGGTCTGGACGACGTCCGGGCTGGGCGGGTCGGACGGGTTCTTCGATGTTTCGCACTGGTACGCCGAGCCCATCGTGTATCAGAAGATCGTCTTCTACACGATGCTGTTCGAGGTGGTGGGCCTGGGCTGCGGCTTCGGTCCGCTGAACAACCGGTTCTTCCCGCCGATGGGGTCGATCCTGTACTGGTTGCGGCCCAAGACCATTCGGCTGCCACCGTGGCCGGGCCGGATCCCGCTGACCGCCGGTGACACCCGCACCCCGGTCGACGTCGCGCTGTACGGTGCGCTGCTGGTGGTGCTGATCCTCGCCATATTCTCCGATGGCACCGGCCCCATCCCCGAACTCGGCTCCGCCGTCGGGATTCTGCCGGTGTGGCAGACCGCGACCATCATCGGCCTGCTGGCCGTGGCCGGGTTGCGCGACAAGGTGATCTTCCTGGCCGCGCGCGGCGAGGTGTACGGGTCACTCGCGGTGTGTTTCCTGTTCGTCGGCGCCGATATCGTCATCGCGGCCAAGCTGGTCTGTCTGGTCATCTGGCTGGGTGCGGCGACCTCGAAACTGAACAAGCACTTCCCGTTCGTCATCTCCACGATGATGAGCAACAACCCGGTGTTCCGGCCGCGCTGGATCAAACGCCGGTTCTTCGAGCACTTCCCCGACGACCTGCGACCCGGCCCGCCGTCCCGCTTCCTGGCCCACTTCTCCACCGCCGTGGAGGGTTTGGTGCCCCTGGTGCTGTTCTTCTCGCACGGCGGCTGGCCGACCTATATCGCCGCCTTCGTCATGCTGTGTTTCCATTTCGGCATCCTGAGTTCGATCCCGATGGGCGTGCCGCTGGAGTGGAACGTCTTCATGATGTTCTCGGTGCTGACGCTGTTCGTGGGGCAGGCCGGGATAGGCCTCGGTGATCTCCAAACCCCGTGGCCCATCGTGCTTTTCGTGGTCGTCGCGGGCACCGTCGCGGTGGGTAACCTGTTCCCGCGCAAGGTGTCCTTCCTGCCGGGCATGCGGTACTACGCCGGCAACTGGGACACCTCGTTGTGGTGCATCAAACCGTCGGCCGACGAGAAGATCGCCAAGGGCATCGTCGCCATCGCCAGCATGCCCGCCGCGCAGCTGGAACGGTTCTACGGCAGCAAGGAGGCAGCGCAGATCCCGCTCTACATGGGATACGCGTTCCGCTCCTTCAACACTCACGGCCGGGCGCTGTTCACCCTCGCGCAGCGGGCGATGGCCGGCCACAACGAGGACGACTACACCCTGACCGACGGTGAGCGCATCGTCTCCACCGCCATCGGCTGGAACTTCGGTGACGGTCACATGAGCAACGAACAGTTGGTGGCCGCCCTGCAGGCGCGCTGCCATTTCGAACCCGGTGAGGTGCGCGTCGTCATGCTCGACGCCCAACCGATCCACCGCCAGACCCAGCAGTACCGTCTCGTCGATGCCGCCACCGGGCAGTTCGAGTCGGGATACGTCAAGGTGGCCGACATGGTGGTCCGCCAGCCCTGGGAGCATGACGTGCCGGTGTACGGGGTGACGCGGGCGTAGACGAGACTGTCGGATATGGCGATCGATGCCGGAGCTCTGGCCGACCTGTACCGCACGCTGCACAGCGACCCCGAACTGTCGAGGCAGGAGCACGCCACCGCGGAGCGGGTGATCGCCGCGCTCGACGGCAGCAAAGCCGAGATCACCGCGGGCGTCGGCGGCACCGGCGTGGTTGCGGTGCTGCGCAACGGGGATGGCCCGGTGGTCATGCTGCGCGCCGATATGGACGCGCTCCCGGTCCGGGAGAACACCGGATTGCCCTATGCCAGCACCAAAACCGTGACCGACGCCGCCGGCCGGCAGGTACCGGTGGCGCATGCCTGTGGGCATGACATGCACACCGCCGCCCTGGTCGGCGCGGTGCACGCCCTGGCGGCCACCCGCGACCAGTGGTGTGGCACCGTGCTGGCGGTGTTTCAGCCGGCCGAGGAACTGGCCAGCGGTGCCCAGGCGATGCTCGACGACGGGTTGTTCGACCGGTTTCCCCGGCCGGCCGTCGTCATCGGCCAGCACGTCGGCCCGCTGCCGGCCGGCGTGCTCGGCTTCGGTACCGGCCCGATCATGGCCGGCACCGATTCGGTGGAGGTGACGCTGTACGGCCGGGGCGGACACGGATCGTCGCCGGAGAACACCATCGACCCGGTGGTGATGGCCGCGGCGGTGGTGCTGCGGTTGCAGGGCATCGTGGCGCGTGAGGTGCCGCCGCACGAGCAGGCGGTGGTCACGGTCGGCCGGCTGCAGGCCGGCACCAAGGAGAACATCATCCCGGACACCGCCGAGCTGGGCATCAATCTGCGCACCTACTCCGAGCACGTGCGGGACGCGGTGAAGGCGGCGGTGCAGCGGATCGTGCGCGCCGAGGCGGCCGCCTCGAACGCTCCCCGCGAACCGGATTTCGACTGGACGGTGACGGCGCCGGTCCTGATCAGCGAACCGGCCGCGACCGAGAAGACCGTCGCCGCCCTACGCGCGCATTTCGGTGCGGACAAGGTGTGGCCGCTGCCGCCGCTGTCGGCCAGCGAGGACGTCGGGGTGTTCGGCAACGCCATCGGCGTGCCGACGGTGTTCTGGTTCTGGGGCGGGGTGGACGCGCAGACCTTTACCGACGCCTTCGCGAAAGGTGAACTGCCGCCGACGAATCACGCTCCGGAATTCGCGCCGGTGCTGGAGCCGACGTTGACGACGGGGGTCCAGGCGCTGACCGTCGCCGCGCGGACCTGGCTGGGTGCGTCGCTCCGCTAGCCCATCACGTCGCGGACCTTGACCGTCTCCATACCCTTCAGCAACAGGTCGCGGGCGGTGTCCAGGTGCTTGCGCCAATGCGCCTCGGCCCCCTCGCCGTCGCCCGAGCGCATCAACGTCATCAACCGCTTGTACGACCGCATCAGCAGGTCGTAGTCCGACTTGGACATCGGGCGGTTCTCCTTCATCGCGAAGGCGGTGTGCCGCACCGTGATCTCGTGCAGCATGCCCGCGATGATGGTCAGCGTCGCGTTACCGGACAGCTCCACCATCCGGCGGTGGAAATCACCGGTGGTCTCGGCCATCCGGCCGGTCTCCCGTCCGGACGGGACGTATTCGGTGAGCATCGTCTCCAGCTCGTCGAACGCCGCGGTGTTCCCCGATTCGGTCAGCAGCCGCACCGCCATCGGTTCGATACCCGAGCGCGCGGTCATCACGTCGGCGATGGTCGCGCCCGACAGCTCCAGCAGCAGCCCGGCCGGGCGGGCGACGATCTCCGGGCCCGGCACCCGGACTCGGGCGCCGGTGCGGGAGCCGCGACGCACCTCGACCAGCCGCTCGGACTCCAGCACGCGGACCGCTTCACGCAGGGTGGGGCGACTCACCCCGAAGTGCGCCATCAGCTCGGCCTCGTTGGGCAGGAAGTCGCCGTCCTTGAGCTGGCCGTCGACCACCATCCGGCGTAGCGTGCCTGCGACGAGTTCGGCGGTCTTCGGGCTCCGGATGGGGGCGCCGGTCGTCGATGACACGGCGTTCGGGCCGATCATCGGCGATAACGGGGTGGACGGTGCCACCTTGCCTCCTGCACATCTTCTGGCCAGCTAGTGAACTCAGTAAACCATGTCGGCGGTCATCTCCGCGTCACCGCAGGTCTACCAACCAGTAGGTTGACCTAGTAAACCTTCTGTTCTAGGTTGCATTTTAAGTCCCCTCGCACACTTCGAAGGAGAAGTTCATGGCAGAAGCGGTCATCGTCGAGGCGGTGCGCTCCCCGGTCGGGAAGCGCAACGGCGCCCTGTCGGGTGTGCACCCCGCGGACCTGTCGGCTCAGGTCCTCAACGGCCTTGTGCAACGGGCCGGCATCGACCCCGCCCTCGTCGACGACGTCATCTGGGGCTGCGTGATGCAGGCCGGCGAACAGGCCCTCGACATCGCCCGCACCGCGGTACTGGCCGCCGGGTGGCCCGAGACCGTGCCCGGCGTGACCGTCGACCGGCAGTGCGGATCCAGTCAGCAGTCGCTGCACTTCGCCGTCGCCGGCGTGGTGGCCGGGCACTATGACGTCGTCGTCGCCGGTGGTGTCGAGTCGATGTCGCGTACCCCGATGGGCTCCTCGCTGGCCAACGGTGGCCATCCCTACCCGGAGGCCTTCCGGGCGCGCTACGACCAGACGCCCAACCAGGGCGTCGGTGCGGAGATGATCGCCGAGCAGTGGGGCCTGTCGCGCACCCAGCTCGACGAGTTCTCCCTGCGGTCGCACGAAAAGGCGGCCGCGGCACAGGATTCCGGTGCGTTCAAGGACCAGATTGTCGGCATCAAGGACGCTGAGGGCAACGTGGTCTTGGAGGACGGTGGCATCCGTCGCGGCGGTACGGTCGAATCCATGGCCGCCATCAAGCCCGCCTTCAAGGAGGACGGTGTCATCCACGCCGGTAACTCCAGCCAGATCTCCGACGGTTCGGCCGCGCTGTTGATCACCTCCGCGGAGAAGGCAAAAGAGCTGGGGCTCAACCCGATCGCCAAGGTGCACACCGCGGTGCTGGCCGGTGCCGACCCCGTCATCATGCTGACCGCTCCCATCCCGGCCACCCAGAAGGCACTGGCCAAGTCGGGCCTGAGCCTGGACCAGATCGGCGCGTTCGAGGTGAACGAGGCCTTCGCCCCGGTGCCCATGGCGTGGCTGAAGGACATCGGCGCCGACGAGAACAAGCTCAACCCCAATGGCGGTGCCATCGCGCTGGGCCACCCGCTCGGCGGATCCGGCGCTCGCATCCTGACCACGTTGCTGTACCACATGCGGGACAACAACATTCAGTACGGATTACAGACCATGTGCGAGGGCGGCGGCCAGGCCAACGCCACCATCCTGGAACTGCTGTGACCGAGCCGGGCGCGCTGGTCGAGCGCAAGGGCAACATCTCGATCATCACCATCAACCGGCCCGACGCCCGCAACGCGGTCAACGCATCGGTGTCCATCGGCGTCGGTGACGCATTGGCGGCGGCGCAGGACGATCCCGACGTCCGGGCCGTCATCCTCACCGGCGCCGGGGACAAATCCTTCTGCGCCGGAGCGGATCTCAAGGCCATCTCGCGCGGGGAGAATCTGTTCCACCCCGACCACCCGGAGTGGGGCTTCGCCGGATACGTGCGGCACTTCATCGACAAGCCGACCATCGCGGCCGTCAACGGCACCGCCTTGGGTGGCGGCACCGAGCTGGCCCTGGCCAGCGATCTGGTGGTGGCCGAGGAGCGAGCGAAATTCGGCCTGCCCGAGGTGAAGCGCGGCCTGATTGCCGGTGCCGGAGGCGTGTTCCGCATCGTGCAGCAACTGCCCAAGAAGGTGGCCCTGGAGCTGATCTACACCGGGGAACCGCTGTCGTCGGCCGAGGCACTGAAGTGGGGCCTGATCAACCAGGTGGTGCCCGACGGTACCGTCTTGGACGCGGCTCTGGCGCTGGCCGAACGCATCACGGTGAACGCCCCGTTGGCCGTACGGGCCAGCAAGCGGGTGTCCTACGGCGCCATCGACGGCATCGTCGGCGCCGACGAACCGTTCTGGAAGCAGACCTTCGGGGAATTCGCCACCCTGCTCAAAACCGAGGATGCCCAGGAAGGACCGCTGGCCTTCGCGCAGAAGCGCGAGCCCGTCTGGAAAGCGAAGTAAGCGAAAAGATATGAAGAGACTGGTTTTCGAAACCGAGCACGAGCAGCTCCGCGAGACCGCCAGGCAATTCCTGGAGAAGGAATGTCTGCCCAACGTCGAGAAGTGGGAGGCCAATCGGCTGGTCGACCGCGAAGCCTATGTGGCCGCGGGCAATTACGGCCTGATCGGCTTCAACATGCCCGAGGAGTACGGCGGCGGCGGGGTCGACGACTTCCGCTTCAACGCCGTGATCGTCGAGGAGTTCGCCAAATTCGGCCTGGCCTGCCCCGGGGTGAGCCTGCAGAACGACATCGTCGGGCCGTACTTCAAGAACCTGGCCACCAAGGAGCAGCTCGATCGCTGGATGCCGGGCTTCGCCAGCGGCGAGCTGATCGGTGCCATCGCGATGAGCGAGCCGGGCGCCGGCAGTGACCTGGCCGGCATCCGTACCACCGCGGTGCGCGACGGCGACGACTGGATCATCAACGGCGCCAAGACGTTCATCTCCGCCGGCATCAACTCCGACCTGGTGGTCGTCGTCGCGCGCACCGACCCGGAAGCCGGCCACAAGGGCTTCTCGCTGCTGGTGGTCGAGCGTGACATGGAGGGCTTCACCCGCGGGCGCAAGCTGGACAAGATGGGTCAGCACGCCGCCGACACCGCCGAGCTGCATTTCGAGAACGTCCGGGTGCCGTCGGCCAACCTGCTCGGCAAAGAGGGGCGTGGGTTCTACCACCTGATGGAGAACCTGCCCTCGGAGCGGCTGTCCATCGCCATCGCCGGGGTCGCCGGGGCCCGGGCCACCTTCACCGAGACGCTGCAGTACGTCAAGGACCGCAAGGCTTTCGGGCAGCCGATCGGCAGTTTCCAGAACAGCCGCTTCGTGATGGCCGAGTTGGAGACCGAGCTGGACATCGCCGAGCAGTACGTCGACCGCTGCCTGCGCGCCGTCGTCGACAAGGAGCTGACCGCCGTCGAGGCCGCCAAGGCCAAGTGGTGGTGCACCGAACTGGGCAAGAAGGTCGTCGACGCCTGCCTGCAGCTGCACGGTGGGTACGGCTACATGAACGAATACCGGGTGGCCAAGGACTACGTCGACGTCCGGATCCAGACGATCTACGGTGGCACCACCGAGATCATGAAGGAGATCATCGGCCGAGACCTGGGCCTATAGCCGGCACCGCCGGCGCGGCCTATAAAATCACCGAAACTGAAGCCAGGGACGGAATCCGTACAGGATCCGTCCCTGGCTTCAGTTTCGCGGTGTGTCAGGCGGCGGGCGCCGGAGCCGTCGTCGTCGCTGTCGTCGAGGTGGTGGCGGGCGCCGAGGTGGTCTCGGTCGACGTGACCGGGCTCGGGGTCACACCCTCGGGCGCGCCGGCCGGGTCCAGCACCGTGTCGATGATGTAGATCCGCATGTTCTGCGACTTGATGCCGCCGCAGGTCACCTTGGCGTCGTTGACGGTGATATCGCCGCCCTTGCCCTTCACCACGACGGGCTTGCCCTGCTGGGTGTACATGGTGCCGTGGATGTCGTCGGGGCCCAGGATGCCCAGCACCATGTGGTAGTAGACCAGCGCGGTCAGCTTGGCCGGGTCGGCCTTGATCGCGTCCAGCGTCGCCGGATCGAGCTTGGCGAAGGCGTCGTTGCTGGGCGCGAACACCACGTACGGGCCGTTGTCCAGCACGCTGGCCACGTTCACCGCGGGGTTCAGCTGACCCGAGACGGCCTGGCTGAAGGTGGAGATCTCCGGGATGGCGGCCAGCGCGGCCGACGACGACTCGTTGACCAGGCTGTTGAGCGAGCCCGGGCCCGACGCCACGGCCTTGATCCCGGCATCGCAGCCGGGGCCCTGCGGCGTGGGAACGGGTGCGGTGATGGTGGGGGTGGGGTCGGCGTGGGCCGTCACCGCTACCGAAAGGGCGACCGCCGCCGATGCGACGATGCCGCCGATGAGCTTGCCGGTGCGAGCTTGCACGTGAATTCCTCCATCTCGTGCCTGGGTCCAGTTACTGACGCTGGGCGGCGCGGATGGGCGGGGACGTGACGCGCACGCCAGCGCACCATCAGCTAACGGTCCATCCGAGCCTCGGCGTCCCCGCGGCGCCGCTTGCATGCTATGCGTACCGGCTGGACGAACAAAATGGTGGCTCTCAGGATGCGGGCCGCCGGACCGCGCCGCAAAGACCGGCGGCGATGACGCACAACCCGGCTGCCAGATAAAACGCCAGGTCGTAGTTGCCCTGCAGATCCCGGATCCAGCCGGCACCGGCCGCGGCGACCGCCGCCCCCAACTGATGCGAGGCGAACACCCAGCCGAACACCACCGGGGTGCGGGCGCCGAAATAGTCCCGGCACAGCACGATGGTCGGCGGCACGGTGGCCACCCAGTCCAGCCCGTAGAAGATGATGAACACCCAGGTGCTCGGTTCGGCCTGCGGTGACAACAGCGACGGCAGCAGCAGCAGCGACAGGCCCCGGCCGGTGTAATAGACCACCAGCAGCAGGCGCGGGTCCACCCGATCGGTGAGCCACCCGGAGAACACCGTGCCCAGCACGTCCAGCACGCCGATGGTGGCCAGCAGGCCGGCGGCCACCGTCGTGGGCATGCCGTGATCGTTGGCCGCGGGGATGAAGTGGGTGCCGATCAGGCCGTTGGTGGTCATCCCGCAGATCGCGAAGCTGGCGGCCAGCAACCAGAACGCCCGGGACCGCAGCCCGATCCGCAAGCCGTCGAACGCCGCGGTGAACGTGCCGGTGGGCAGCGCCTCGGGCTCGCGCGCGCCGGAATCAGAGGGGTCGGTGCCGTAGGCCGTCAGCCCGATGTCCTGGGGATAGTTGCGCATGAACAGCGCGACCAGAGGCACCACCGCGACGGCCGCCGCGGCGACGATCAGCGACGCCCAGCGCCACCCGTGCTGCGTGGTCACCGCGGCCACCACGGGCAGGAAGACCAGCTGCCCGGTGGCGCTGGCGGCCGTCAGCACGCCGGTGACCAGGCCGCGGCGGGCCTCGAACCACCGGGTCGCGACGGTCGCCACGAACCCCATCGAGATGGCGCCGGTGCCCAGCCCGACCAGGACGCCCCACAGCAGCACCAGCTGCCAGCTGGCGGTCATCGCCACGCTGAGCGCCGAGCCGGCCGCGATCAGGGACAGGGCCGCGGTGAGCACCGGGCGCACCCCGAAGCGATCCATCAGTGCGGCGGCGAACGGGGCCGTCAGACCGTAGAGCGTCATGTTGACCGCCATCGCCGCGCCGACGGTGCCGTGGCTCCAGCCGAACTCGTGGTGCAGCGGGTTCATCATCACGCCGGGCACGGACCGGAAGGCCGCCGCGCCGAGGATGGCGACGAAGCTGACCGCGGCGACCACCCAGGCCCAGTGCAGGCGCGTACGCGTACCGAGAAGTGTCACCGGCCCACTGTCGCGGAAAGAACGCGCACCGCCTAGTGGCACAAACGACACGATTCGTCAAAAACGTGCCAGACTGGTCGGGTGCACCGTGTCGCCGTTCTGATGCTGCCTCCGGTGGTGGGGTTCGACGCCACCATCGCGCCCACCCTGTTCGGTGCCGCCACCGGAGCCGACGGCACGTCGTTGTACGACGTGACGACGTGCGCCGTCGAACCCGGGCCGGTCCAGTCCACCAACGGTTTCGCGATGGTGCCCAGTGCCGGACCCGAGGCCCTGGACACCGCCGACACCGTCGTCATCCCCGGCACCCGCTACCCACCGGCACGCACCGGTGGTGGCGTCGACGACGCGGTGACCGCCGCGTTCGCCCGGATCCGGCCGGGCACCCGGCTGGTGTCGATCTGCACCGGCGCGTTCGTGCTGGCGGCGCTGGGGCGCCTCGACGGCCGGACCGCGACGACGCACTGGCAGTTCGCCGACACCCTGCGCCGGCTGTACCCGGCGGTGCGAGTGGATGAGAACGTGTTGTTCGTCGACGACGGTGACGTGCTCACCTCGGCGGGGCTGGCCGCGGGAATCGACTTGTGCCTGCACATCATTCGGTGCGATCACGGCGCGCAGGTGGCCAACACCGTCGCGCGCTACTGCGTGGTGCCGCCGTGGCGGGAGGGTGGTCAGGCCCAGTTCATCGACCGCCACCTGCCGGTGGTCGACCACGCCTCGACGGCGCGCACCCGGGCCTGGGCGATGGCGCACCTGGACGCCGAGCTGACCGTCCAGGCGCTGGCCAAGCACGCCCACATGAGCCTGCGGACGTTCAACCGCCGCTTCCGGGAGGAGACGGGTGAGGCGCCCGGCAACTGGATCCGGCAGCGTCGCATCGACCGGGCCAGGGAACTGCTGGAATCCCGGGACATTCCGGTCGACGAGGTGGCACGGCTGTCCGGGCTGGGTACCGGTGGCAACCTGCGTCACCACCTGCGCCGTGGGATGGGGATGTCCCCGTCGAGTTATCGCAAGGTGTACCAGGGTTCCTGACCAGGCACCTGATTACGATGACGGCCATGCCTGAGCCGTTGATCATCCCCATCCGGGGGCGCGCCCCGCAGCTGCACGCCGAATCCTGGGTCGCACCCAATGCCACCCTGATCGGTCCGGTGACGCTGGCTGCACACGTGAGTGTTTGGTACAACGCCACGCTGCGTGCCGAATTCGAGCCCATCGAGGTCGGTGCGGGCAGCAACATCCAGGACGGTGTGACCGTGCACGTGGATCCGGGCTTCCCGGCCCGCATCGGCGCCGGGGTCACGGTCGGGCACAACGCCGTCCTGCACGGCTGCACCATCGAGGACGACGTGCTGGTCGGAATGGGCGCCATCGTGCTCAACGGTGCCGTCGTCGGAGCGGGCACGCTGGTGGCCGCGGGTGCGGTGGTGCCGCAGGGGGCGGTGATCCCGCCGCGGTCCCTGGTCGCCGGTGTGCCCGGCAAGGTGCGCCGCAGCCTCACCGACGACGAGGTTGCCGCCAACCGGTTCAACGCGCAGGCCTATCGCGGCCTCATCGAGCTGCACCGCCGGCCCGACTGAACCGACGGTCAACGGCGGCAACGGTTCTCGCACTCACCTTCCATCGCGGGTTTAAGGACGGGCCCAGTGGGCATCCCAAAACCAGCAGGCGCGTCAATAACCTGTGCGCGCACCCGTCGATTGGAGGAGCCCTCATGAGCACCACCAGCTGGATCGTCCTCGCCGTCGTCGCCGTCGTGGTGCTGGCGCTCGTCGCGTTCCTGATCCGCACCGCCAGCCAGCGCCGCCGCACCGCCAAGGCCGACCGTATCCGCGAAGAGGTCCAGGAGGAGCGTCAACGCCTGGACCGGCGCGCGGCCGCCGCCGCCGAAACCGAGGCGAAGGCGCGGGCCGCGCAGGCCGAGGCGGACGCCAAAGCCGCCGAGGCGGCGCGCCTGCAGGATCGGGCGGCAAGCCACCGCGACGAGGTCGACTCGACGCGCGAGCGCCTCGAGGCACGCCGCGAGCACGCCGACAAGATCGACCCGAGGATCAAGCAGCCCGGCGGCGACGACGAGCCCGATCGCGTCGTGGTCGACGACCCGCGGGCTGCCCGCCACCACACCCGCTGACCGGCCCGCGGCCGGTGTGACGAGCAACTCCATCGGGTGTAGCGCGTCACCGAACAGGGTATGGCCCACCGCGGGCAGTGATAGGACTAGCGGTGGGTCATGGGAGGCATGAGTGCGGATGCGGGCGTCGAGCGCTGATATGAGTGGCGCATGACCGAGCGCATCCTGGTCACCGGTGCCACCGGCTATATCGGCTCGCGACTGGTCGCCGAACTGCTTGCCGCGGGCCACCAGGTGGTGGTCAGCAGTCGCACGCCGGAGCGGCTCAGCAGCTTCGGCTGGTACGGCGAGGTGACGACGACCGGGCTCGATACCCGCGAACCGGATTCGGTCGCAACGCTTTTCCACCGGTGCGGGCCGGTCGACGTCCTCTACTACCTGATCCACGGCATCGGTGAACCCGGCTTCCGGGCCGCCGACAACGCCGCCGCTCACCGGGTCGCCGAAGCGGCGGCACGGGCCGGTGTGCGCCGCATCGTCTACCTCGGCGGATTCGTGCCCGACGCACGCAATCTGTCCGAGCACCTGGCCGGGCGCGCGGAGGTGGCAGAGGCCCTGACGATCGCCGGTGGCGCGGAGGTGGTCTGGCTGGGGGCCGGGGTGATCATCGGTGCCGGCTCCACCTCGTTCGAGATGCTGCGCTATGTGGGCGACCGCTTTCCGCTGTTGCCGCGCCCGTCGTGGCTGGACAACCCGATCGACCCGATCTCCATCCGCGATGTGTTGTACTACCTCACCGCGGCGGCAGACACCGCGCGGGTGCCCGCCGGCGCCTATGACATCCGCGGCCCGCAGACCGTGCGGTACCGGGATCTGCTGGCGGCTTACGGTCGGTTGAGCGGCACCCGGCAGTGGCGGTTGCCCGCGCCCGGGTTGCCGACGGCCCTGGCGTCGCGGGTGTCCGCGCTGGCGCTCCCGGTGCCCGGTGGGCTCGCCGCGGATCTCACTGCGTCCCTGGCGCATCCGATGACGGCGACCGGATCCGGATTGCGTGAACTGGTGCCCGACCCGCCGGGCGGGCTGCTCACCGTGGAGGATGCCATCCGCCGGTCGGTCGCCACCCGGACCCGGCGGCCCGTCGACAGACTCGCCGACCCGCACCATCTGGCCGACACCGATCCACCATGGGCCGGTGGTGACGTGTCGCGCATCCGCGAGCTGACGCCGCCGATCGCCCGCCCCGCCCTGGCCCTGCTGCCGCTGCTGCCGGGTCCGGCCACCGCCGCGCTGCGCACGGGCATCGACCTGCTGGCCGACCTGATGCCCGCGGAGCGTCCCGGATGATCCCGCCACCCTGGCGCACCGTGGCCCCGGCGGCCGAAGAGACGCCGCACGTGGTGCGACGCCGGCGCATCACCGTCATCGGGGTGCTGGTGATCGGTGCTGCGCTGCAAGCGTATTCGCTGAGCCGGCATCCCGGGGACAGCTCCTTCTACGTGCTCACCCTCGTCATGGCCGCGGTGTGGACGGTGGGGGCGGTGTCATCCGGTCCGTTGCACATGGGCCGGCTGCCGGGCAGTGGGCGCCGCCCGGTGCTGCTCGGCATCGGTGTCGGGCTGGGACTGGGCGCGGTGTTCGTGGTGGGCGGCCTGATCGCACGGCTCATCCCGCCGGTGCGCGACTACGTCACCGCCGTACTGGAATTCGCCAATCACGGCCCGCTGCTGCTGGTCGTGTTCATCACCGTGGTCAACGGGGTGGCCGAGGAACTGTTCTTCCGCGGGGCGCTGTACAGCGCGCTGGGCGGGCGCCGTCCGGTGTTGGTATCCACGGCGATCTACTTCGTCGCCGTGATGGCGGCGGGCAACCCGATGCTGGGCTTCGCCGCCATCCTGCTCGGCGCGGCATGTGCGCTGCAACGCCGGATGACCGGCGGCGTGCTGGCACCGATGCTGACCCATTTCTGCTGGGGACTGGTCATGGTGCTGGCGCTGCCGCCGATCTTCGGGGTCTAGCCGCCCAGCGGGTGGGCCAGCTCGTCGTGGGGCATCTTCGCCGCGGCCCAGGCCGTCAGGCCGATCAGCACCGGTACCACGCCGGCGACCAGGAAGATGGCCTCCATCGACACCACCTTCGACAACGGTCCGACGATCGCGAACGAGACGGGCATGAAGGCCAGCGACACAAAGAAATCCAGGCTCGATACCCGCCCGAGCATCGCCGTGGGAACTCGGCGCTGCAGCAGCGTGCCCCAGATGACCATGCCGGCACCGTCGGTCACCCCGACGATGAACGACGCCAGCGCCATCCAGCCGAACGACCATGTGGTGCCGATGATCACCAACGGCAGCGAGCCCAGACCCCACATCGCCATCATCACCGTCAGGTAGCGCCGTGGCAGCCGGCGGGAGGACACCGCGAGCGCGCCGAAGGCGCTGCCGACACCGAAGAACGCCAGGATGAATCCGTATGTGCGGGCGCCCTCGGTGAAGCGCTGCTGCGCGATGAAGGGCAGCAGCACCTCGATCGGGCCGAGCACCAGCAGCACGAAGATGCTGGCGAACAACAGGGTGGCCAGTAGCCAGGGTGTACGCACCACGAAGGTGAAACCGTCACGCAGGTCCCGCAGCACATGCGGCCGATCACCGTCGGGTGCCGCGGCGGCCGGCGAGCGGGTGGCCACCAGCAGCGCCAGACCGATCGCGAACAGCACGGCGACCACGACGGCGCCGACCGAGGGCATGGTCGCGCCGACCACGATGCCGGCGACCGCGGGTCCGACCGCGCGCTGGAACACCGGCCGCACGACACCCTCGACACCGTTGGCGGCCAGCAGTTGTTCCGGCGGCAGAATGCGCGGCAGGATCGCGCTGTAGGCCGGGAAGAAGAAGGCCGCGGCGATGCCGAGCGTGCCCGCCGCCACGGCCAGGTGCCAAACCTTCAGCAGCCCAAGCGAACCCAGCACGGCCACCACGGTGACCGCGGCGACGTTGACCGTCTCGACGGCGATGATGATGCTGCGCTGGTTGAGCCGGTCGGCCGCGATACCACCGACCAGCACGAAACCCACCAGACCGGCGCCCAGGCAGGTTGCCACCAGCGACAGCGACGTCGGATTGTTGTCGAGTTCGATGACCTGCAGGGCCATCACCACGGCCCACATGCCTTCGGCGAAGATCGACAGCGACACCGCGGTGATCAGCAGGCGGTACTCGCGGTGATGAAACGGTGCGAGTACCCGCCAGCCCGACCGCTCGAGTTGTGTACTCACACGGTCGATGGTGACCGATCGGGCACCGGTGAATCCACTTATTTTCCGGTGCGACTAACTGTCGGTGAAGTCGGCCCGACGTCGTTGTTGGAAGGCCTTGGTGCCCTCCTGGAAATCGTCGGAGCGCAACAGCAGGAGCTGGCCCTCGCGCTCGCGCTCCAGGGCCGCCTCGAGTTCGGTCAGGGTGGCGGCGTTGATCGCCTGCTTGGTCTTCCGCAGGGCCACCGCCGGCCCCGTCGACAGGGTGGTCAGCACCGAGGCGACCTCGTCGTCGAGCGCCTCGGCCGCGTGCACGGAGGTCACCAAACCCCAGTCGTAGGCCTCGGCCGCGGTGATCCGCTCGGCCAGCAGGGCCATCCGTTGGGCCCGGATGCGCCCGATCGCCGCCGCGATCAGGGCCGAGGCGCCACCGTCGGGCATCAACCCGATCTTGGTGAAGGCGAGCATGAAAAAGGCGTTCTCCGAAGCCAATACGATGTCCGAGGACAAGGCCAGCGAGACGCCTACCCCGGCGGCCGGGCCCTGCACCACCGCGACGACGGGTTTGGGCAGCGCGACGATGGACCGCACCGCCCGGTTGGCCGCATCCAGCACCGCCTCGGGACCGCCGGTGGCGTGACCCGCGGTGTCCTCTTCGCTGATCCCGGCGCCGGAGCTGAACCCTCGGCCGGCGCCCGCGAGCTTGACCACCCGTACCGCGGGATCGGTGGCGGCCTGTTCCAGCGCATCACCGATCCCGTCGAGCATGGCCTCGGACAACGAGTTCAGGCTGTCGGGCCGGTTCAGGGTCAGCGACAACACGCCATCGGATAGCTCGACGAGCAGAGATTCGATGCTGCGATACGTCATGGACACGCCCTCAGGTTAGACCGGGTGGCCCCCGGCTGGTTCGACCTGGTTATACAAGTAAGCTATGTCGGCGGTCAACTACTCGGTACTCGACGAGACACTCAACGACGAAGGACGGTCGGTATGACGGGACCACTGCACGGATTGCGCGTTGTCGAATTGGCCGGTATCGGCCCCGGCCCGCACGCGGCGATGATTCTCGGCGATCTGGGTGCCGAGGTGGTGCGGGTGGACCGCCCGTCCGCCGCCAACGGCGCGGCCAAGGACGCGATGCTGCGGAACCGGCGCTCGGTGACCGCCGATCTCAAATCCGAACAGGGCCGCGAATTCGTGCTGAACCTGGTCAGCAAGGCCGACGTGCTCATCGAGGGTTTCCGTCCCGGTGTCACCGAGCGGCTCGGGCTGGGACCGGACGACTGCGCCAAGGTCAACGAGAAGCTGATCTACGCCCGGATGACCGGTTGGGGACAGACCGGTCCGCGCGCCCAGCAGGCCGGCCACGACATCAACTACATCTCGCTCAACGGGGTGCTGCACGCGATCGGCCGCAAGGGGGAGCGGCCGGTGCCGCCGCTGAACCTGGTCGGCGATTTCGGTGGTGGGTCGATGTTCCTGCTGTTGGGCA
This sequence comes from Mycolicibacterium cosmeticum, assembly GCF_000613185.1. Classification (NCBI taxonomy): domain Bacteria; kingdom Bacillati; phylum Actinomycetota; class Actinomycetes; order Mycobacteriales; family Mycobacteriaceae; genus Mycobacterium; species Mycolicibacterium cosmeticum. The sequence continues at coordinate 1,588,958 of NZ_CCBB010000001.1, read as the reverse complement.
TTCTCGCGGCGCTGTGGGAACGGCAGACCTCGGGGAAGGGCCAGGTGGTCGACGCCGCCATGGTCGACGGTTCCAGTGTGCTGATCCAGATGATGTGGGCGTTCCGTGCGCAAGGGTTGTGGAGCGACGAGCGGGGCACCAACATGCTCGACACCGGCGCTCCCTACTACGACACCTACGAGACCGCCGACGGCAAGTACGTCGCCGTCGGCGCGATCGAGCCGCAGTTCTATGCCGAACTGCTGGACAGGTTGGGCCTGGACCCGGCGGCCCTGCCGGGGCAGAACGACATGGCGCGCTGGCCGGAACTGCGGGCCACCTTCACCGAGGTGTTCAAGACCAGGAGCCGCGACGAATGGGCGCGAATCTTCGCCGGCTCGGATGCCTGTGCCACACCGGTATTGGCGTTCGGTGAAGTGCTCACCGAGCCGCACCTCGCCGAACGCGACACCTTCTACGAGACCGGTGCCGGGTTGCAGCCGATGCCCGCGCCCCGCTTCTCACGCAGTCGCCCAGGGCAACCCACGCCGCCGCCGGTGGTCGGCGCGGACAACGACACCATCCTCGACGAGTGGGCCTAGCAACCGGGTAACGACCCCGATAGGAAGGAAACACACCAAGTGGAAATCAAGGATTCCGTAGCGGTTGTCACCGGCGGGGCTTCGGGCCTCGGCCTGGCAACCACCAAGCGGCTGCTCGATGCCGGTGCGTCGGTGGTGGTCATCGATCTCAAGGGCGAGGAGGTGGTGGCCGGACTGGGCGAGCGGGCCAGGTTCGTCGCCGCCAACGTCACCGACGAGGCGGCCGTGTCCGAGGCGCTGGATGTCGCCGAGTCGATGGGTCCGGTGCGCATCAACGTCAACTGCGCCGGGATCGGCAACGCCATCAAAACCCTTGGTAAGGAAGGCCCGTTCCCGCTGGACGGTTTCCGCAAGGTGGTCGAGGTCAACCTGATCGGCACCTTCAACGTGCTGCGGCTGGCCGCCGAGCGGATCGCCAGGACGGAGCCGCTGGAGGACACCAACGGCTCGGCGGAGCGCGGCGTCATCATCAACACCGCCTCCGTCGCGGCGTTCGACGGCCAGATCGGCCAGGCCGCGTACTCGGCGTCCAAGGGTGGTGTCGTGGGGTTGACGCTGCCGGTGGCGCGCGACCTGTCGCGCAGCCTGATCCGGGTGGTCACCATCGCCCCCGGCCTGTTCAAGACCCCGCTGCTGGGCTCGCTGCCGGAAGAGGCGCAGCGCTCCCTCGGCCAGCAGGTGCCGCATCCGGCGCGGCTGGGTGATCCCGACGAGTACGGCGCGCTGGCCGCGCACATCGTGGAGAACCCGATGCTCAACGGTGAGGTGATCCGCCTGGACGGCGCGATCCGGATGGCGCCGAGGTGATGAAGCGATGAGCATCAGGACGAAGTTCACCGAGACCTTCGGTGTCGAGCACCCGATCGCCCAGGGGGGCATGCAGTGGGTGGGCCGCGCGGAACTCGTTGCGGCCGTGGCCAATGCGGGCGGCCTGGGTTTCATCACCGCACTCACCCAGCCCACCCCGGCCGATCTGGCCAACGAGATCGCCAAGACCCGGGACCTGACCGACAAGCCGTTCGGGGTGAACCTGACCATCCTGCCGGCGATAAACCCGCCGCCCTATGACGAGTACCGCCAGGTGATCGTCGACGCCGGTGTCAAGATCGTCGAGACGGCCGGCTCGAATCCGGCTCCGCACCTGCCGATGTTCCACGACAACGGCATCAAGGTGCTGCACAAGTGCACCTCGGTGCGCCATGCGGTCAAGGCCCAGTCCCTCGGTGTGGACGGCATCAGCATCGACGGGTTCGAGTGCGCCGGCCATCCCGGCGAGGACGACGTGCCGGGCCTGGTGCTGATCCCGGCCGCGGCGCGCGAGATCGAGATCCCGATGATCGCCTCGGGCGGTTTCGGGGACGCCCGCGGTCTGGTGGCGGCGTTGGCGCTTGGCGCCGACGGCATCAACATGGGGACCCGGTTCATGTGCACCGTCGAGTCCTGCATCCACCAGAACGTCAAGGAGGCCATCGTGGCCACCGACGAGCGTGGCACCGAGCTGATCTTCCGCAGCCTGCACAACACCGCCCGCGTCGCGAGCAACGCGGTGTCACGCGAGGTGGTGCAGATCCTCGCCGACGGTGGGCAGTTCGAGGACGTCAAGGATCTGGTTGCCGGGGTACGCGGCCGCAAGGTGTTCGACGACGGCGACATCGACGCGGGCATCTGGACCGCGGGCACCGTGATGGGGCTGATCCACGACATCCCGACGGTGGCGGACCTCATCGACCGCATCGTCGGTGAGGCCGAGGACATCATCACCGGCCGGCTGGCCGAGATGGTCGTCATCGACACGGAAGAGAAGGCGTCGGCGTAACGCTGCCCGCTGACCACCGCGCGGCCGGACAATGGCATCCGGTCGCGCGGTTTCCCAGGGTTGCCGGCCGGATCCCGGACACCAAAACGCCGCCGAGGCAAGGCTCAGCGGCGTCGTGGTGCTAGGAGGGACTGCTGCGGTCAGACCGCTGCAGCGAGGTCGGGGAACTGCTCGGAGGTGTCACCCTCGACGAGGACATCCCCGTGGTACAGGGCGTCAAAGTCGACTTTGATGACATCGGCACTGGTGTCGTCGATCCACATGTCACTGAGCGTATGGGTCACGCTTAAGGAATCTTTGAGTCACGATTCTGAAAACCTTGGCAATTCTTACCGCCGGGTAGGTTTCCGATGTTTGCGGGCCTCGCGGTTGATCTTGCTACTCGGCGGTCAGGAGCGGCGTGACCTGCTGCTATGCGCTTCGCGAGGAGGCCCGCGGCGCCCGTGGCGTGTGTGCCGGACCGTTCGAACGCACCTGGCGCGGCAGCAAACGTTACTTCTGGGTTCTACTTTCGAGTAAGGCGGGCTGTTACCAGAGTTATCTGTGTGACTTGTGGGTCACACCCGCAATGTGTTGAACCCGCCGGCCGCCCGGTCCGTGACCAGAACGACAATTGACGCGCCCAACTTACCGTTGTTAACTTAACGGCGATATGCAACGGAGGGGAATCCGCCATGCTGAACCGAATCGCACTCCTCGCGATCGCCGCACCGCGGCGCGTGCTGGTGTTGTCCGCACTCGTCATGGTCGCCGCCGCCATCTTCGGCATCCCGGTCGCCAAGAGCCTGTCCGCCGGCGGGTTCCAGGACCCAACCTCGGAGTCGGCGCGCGCCACGCAACTGCTCACCGACAAGTTCCACCAGGGCGATATGCAGCTGATCTTCACGGTCAGCTCACCCGACGGCGTCACCAGCCCAGGGGCGACAGCGGTCGCCGAGCAGATCGCCGGCGTGCTCCGCCGGTCGCCACACGTCGCCCAGGTGACCTCGGCGTGGACCGTGCCGCCCGGGGCGAGCGGAGCGACGGGGAATGATCCCGGGGCGAGCGGAGCGACGGGGAATGATCCCGGGGCGAGCGGGGACCTGGTCAGCAAGGACAAGACCGCGGGTCTCATCGTCGCCGGCATCACCGGCGGCGAGAACAATGCGCAGAAATACGCCAAGGAGCTGTCCGACTCGCTGATGCACGTCGCCGACGGCCACCCCGGCGTGACGATCAAGACCGGCGGCACCTCGATGGTGTACGCCCAGATCAACGCGCAGACCGAACGCGACCTGCTGCTCATGGAATCCATCGCCATTCCGCTGAGCTTTTTGGTGCTGGTCTGGGTGTTCGGTGGACTGGTGGCCGCCGCGCTGCCGATGATCGTCGGCGGGATGGCGATCGTGGGCACCATGTCGGTGCTGCGGTTGATCACCTTCTCCACCGACGTGTCGATCTTCGCGCTGAACCTGTCCACCGCGATGGGGCTGGCCCTGGCCATCGACTACACGTTGCTGATCATCAGCCGGTACCGCGACGAGCTCGCCGAGGGGCAGCCGCGCGATCGCGCGCTGATCCGCACGATGGCGACGGCGGGCCGCACGGTGCTGTTCTCGGCGACGACGGTCGCGCTGTCGATGGCGGCCATGCTGTTGTTCCCGATGTACTTCCTCAAGTCGTTCGCCTACGCCGGTGTCGCGACGGTGGGCTTCGCGGCGCTGGCGGCCATCGTCGTTGCGCCGGCGGCCATCTGGCTGCTCGGCGAGCGGCTCGACGCGCTCGATGTGCGGTGGGTGTTCCGTCGGGTCGTGGACCGGTCGCCGAAGCCGGTGGAGCAACAGTTCTGGTACCGCTGGACAGGCAAGGTGATGCGCCGCGCCGTGCCGGTCGGCTTGGCCGTGGTCGCGCTGCTGGTGCTGTTGGGAGCGCCGTTCCTCGGCGTCAAGTGGGGCTTCCCGGACGATCGGGTGCTGCCCGCCTCGGCGTCGGCGCGCCAGGTCGGCGATCAACTGCGCAACGACTTCACCGACAACTCAGCCACCGCGGTGACCGCCGTCATTCCCGATGCCGACGGGCTCACCCCGGCCGAATTCGACCGTTACGCAACCGAACTCTCCCGGGTGGCCGATGTGTCGTCGGTCGCGGGCCCGACCGGGACGTTCGTGGACGGCCGCAAGGTCGGCCCCGCCGGGCAGGCCGGCATCGCCGAGGGCAGCGCCTTCCTCACCGTCGGCAGCACGGCGCCGCTGTTCTCCGACGCCTCCGAGCGCCAGCTCGACGCGCTGCACGCCGTCACCGGGCCGGACGGGCGCACCGTCGAACTCGGCGGCATCGCGCAGATCAACCGCGACAGCGTCACCGCCATCACCACCCGGTTGCCCTGGGTGTTGGGTGTGATCGCGGTGATCACGTTCGGGCTGCTGTTCCTGCTCACCGGCAGCGTGGTGCTGCCATTGAAAGCCCTTGTGCTCAACGTTCTTTCGCTGACCGCCGCATTCGGTGCGCTGGTGTGGATCTTCCAGGACGGGCACCTGTCCGCGCTCGGCACCACACCGACGGGCACCCTGGTGGCCAATATGCCGGTGCTGCTGTTCTGCATCGCGTTCGGCCTGTCCATGGACTACGAGGTGTTCCTGGCGGCCCGCATCCGGGAGTACTGGCTGGCGCTGGACGGTCCGGCACGTCAGCGGAACGACAAGGCGGTGGCCCTCGGCCTGGCCCGCACCGGCAAGGTCATCACCGCCGCAGCCCTGGTCATGTCGATCACCTTCGCCGCCCTGATCGCCGCGCAGGTGTCGTTCATGCGGATGTTCGGGGTCGGCCTGACACTGGCCGTCCTGGTCGACGCCACCCTGGTGCGGATGGTGCTGGTGCCGGCGTTCATGCACGTCGCGGGCCGGTGGAACTGGTGGGCGCCCGCACCGCTGGTCTGGCTGCACCAGCGGATCGGGATCAGCGAATCGGGGCCGGACTCGGAGCGGCGTGAACCCGTGACCGCGGGCGTGACGGACACTGGTCAGCGTGGTTGAAGCACTCAAACGCCGCCGCGCCGCACGCGGCTCGGGTGACCAGTTGCGCGAGGAGATCCTGGACGCGACCACCGAGCTGCTGCTGGAAACCGGGCATGCCAAGTCGGTGTCGATCCGGGCGGTAGCCCAGCGGGTCGGGGTCACCCCGCCGTCGATCTACCTGCATTTCGCCGACAAGGACGCGCTACTGGACGCGGTGTGCGCGCGCTATTTCGAAAAGCTCGACGAGGAGATGCAGCGGGTCGCGGTCGGCCAGACCTCCACGATCGAGGTGTTGCGGGCCCAAGGGCTGGCCTATGTGCGCTTCGCCCGCCAGACCCCGGAGCTCTACCGCATCGCGACCATGGGTGAGGGCAACCCGGGCAGTGATGTCGACGTGACGCTGGCCAGCTCGGCCTTTCAGCACATGCGCGCGTCGATCGAGGCGTTGATGGCCGAAGGTGTCTACCCGCAAGGGGATTCGACGGACGCGGCGCTGGAGCTGTGGGCCGCCGTGCACGGTGTCGCGGCGCTGCTGATCGCCAAGCCGTATCTGCCGTGGGGTGATGTCGAGGCGTTCACCGACCGGGTGTTGAGTGCGGTGTGCTGCGGGCGGATCGTCTACGGCATCGTCGGGCCGGACGCTACCCCGGAGGAGACCATCGCCAGATTGCAGGCGTTGCGATGAGGGCGTCGGACCAGCCGGTGGTTCGCCGCTAGCGACGGAAGGCGAGCAGTGCGTCGACGACGAAACGGTGGTCGTCCTCGCCGGCGAGTCCCGAGACGCCCACCGCGCCGATCAGCGATCCGCGCACGCGCAGCGGTACCGCACCGCCGGCCAATGCGATGAACGCGGGATCGTATCCGCCTTCGACGAAGTAGTCGGAGTCGCTCGCCCGGTGTTTACAGGCCATGGCGAAGGACGAGCAGTTGTGCTTGGCGACGGCGCGGAACTTGCGCATCAGCCAGTCGTCATTCGTGGCCGACGAGCCACTCAAGGCGCGATGGAACACCTTTTGCTCGCCGAAGTGGATGGCGATGGCGACCGGCAGCGACGACGCCACTGCTCTTGACGCCATTGCGGTGCCGAGGTCCCATGCGTCGTCGTAGGTGAATCGGTCGAAGTCGATGGTGTTCTCTTCTGCCAGAACGGACTCGAAGAGCTCGAGCCATCCCGACGAGTCGGTGGGTAGTTCCATGGTGTCCTCCGGTGTGCGTGGCGAGTAGGTCTGCCGGTCTGATGGCGGTGCCGGACAGCGCTAGACGGTTCCGGCGCGGTGACGGTGGTGTATCTCCAGCGCGTGCCGGAATGCCGTGACCTCGGCCCCTTCGTCGATACCGGTCTCTGCGGTGGCCACGAAGACTGCTACCAACCGCGCACGCGGATCGGCGCTCAGAGCGGGCAAGTAGGTGTCACGCCAGGTCCAGAGATTCGGGTGGGGGTGCTCGGTGCACGCTTCGGCAGGCGTCAGCTGGTCGATCGCGCGTTCGAGCTCGGCCCGGCCGAGAGTGTATGCGGCTGTTCCGCCGCGATATCCGGTCACCTCGGCCATCACCACGCCGGGCAGAGATCCCGGCCCGACGTTCACCACCGAGAAGTGATCGGCCGCAGGTGTGCGCGCGTCGGCCGGTATGAGGCCGACGCCGTGCGCGTACGGCGGGCACCAATCCGCCAGCCTTGCGGCGAAGCGATCATGGGCTGCTGCAATGTCTTGCGCCGTACGCCATTTCTCCATCGTCCATCCTCTCGCGGCCGGGGCCGACGATCGCAGCCCGGGCCAGTATCGGTTGTTTGTCGACAATGTGCAACAGTCGACGCTGCTGGTCTCATGAGCTGCCGGGTGCGCCGGCGTGCCGAATACTTGACGACGACGGGGATCAAGTCCAGAATAAATTGTCTCCTGTCGACAATGCACAAATCTGCGGACCGATGCACCGTATGGCGGGAGCGACGTCCATCCGTTCGATGCGGCCCGCACTTCGGCGGTGTCCTTCGAGAGAGGTCTCCATGGCATCAGAAACTCCCGGTGAAACGAAGTCGACGGTCGACGTGCTCGTGATCGGTGCCGGACCCTCCGGTGCGGTCGTCGCGCACACCGCCGCGGCCGCGGGCCTGAGCGTGATGGTGCTGGAACAGGGTGACTGGGTTAATCCGAGTGACTTCCCGGCAAACCACCCGGAATGGGAACTGCTGATCCAGCACGACTGGTCGCACGATCCCAACGTCCGCCACCTTCCGGCGGACTATCCGGTCGACGTGTCCGAGTCCGATATGTGGCCGGTGATGTTCAACGCCGTCGGCGGCAGTTCGATCTTCTACGGCGCTGAATGGCCACGCCTGGTGCCTTCCGACTTCCGGGTCAAGACCCTCGACGGCGTCGGGGACGACTGGCCGATCTCCTACGATGACCTCAAGCCGTACCACGACGAGGTCGACGCATTCATCGGCGTTTCGGGTGTCGACGGTGACACCGCCTACCCGGACGGCCTGACCTATCCGCTGCCCCCGAATCCGCTCGGGAAGGCCGGGCTCAAGGGTGCCCAGGCGGCCAACGCGCTGGGCTGGCACTGGTGGCCGGGAACCAACGCCATCGCCAGTCAGAAATTCAAAACCCTTGAGCAGTGCGGCCGTTGGGGGACGTGTGAGTGGGGTTGTCCCCAGGGGGCGAAGGCGTCCTTCGACCTGATCTATCTACCTCAGGCGCAGAAGCTCGGTGCCGATATCGTCACCGGCGCCCGGGTCCGCAGGGTGGTGACGGACGACGACACCGGGCTGGCCACCGGCGTGGAATACGTCGACCGCGCCGGCACCGCGCGGTTCCAGGCCGCCCGCACCGTGGTGCTGTGCGCCAACGGGGTTGGTACGCCACGCCTACTACTCCTGTCCGCCGGCGACCGACACCCCAACGGGCTGGCCAACTCGTCGGACATGGTGGGCAGAAATCTCATGCTGCACCCCAATTGCAGTGCGCTGGGGTTCTACGACGAGCCGCTGGAAAGCTGGCGCGGGCCGGCCGGTCAGCTGATCCATTCACTCCAGTTCTACGAAACGGATACCTCCCGCGGCTTCGTGCGCGGTAGCAAGATGCACATCCTGCCGACGCCCGGCCCACTCAACGCCATCGAAGCCCACCGACAACTCGATTTCGAAGACTTGTGGGGTCCGGCGGTTCATGACGTGGCCCGACTGGCGCAGAACGGGATTCTGTGGGCCGCCAATACCGAGGATCTGCCCGAGCTGCACAACCGCGTCACCCTCTCCTCGGAGCTGGTCGACGGGGACGGACTGCCGGCACCGAAAATCGAATACCGGATCAGCGAAAACACCCGCAAGATACTGAAATTCACCGTCGACCGCATGGTCGAACTCCACCAGGCGGCGGGCGCCGTCCGCGTCCTCACCCAGGAGATCTGGGTAGACCAGCCTGGTCACCTGCTGGGCACCGCGCGCATGGGTGACGACCCGGCGACCTCCGTCGTCGACTCGTACGGCCGGACCCACGATGTCGACAACCTGTACATCGCCGACGGCAGCATCTTCGTCACCTCTGGATCCGCCAACCCCACCTGCACCATCACCGCTCTGGCGCTGCGCGTCGCCAAGAGTGTCGTCGAGCAGGTCACGGCCCGAAAGGCACACGCATGACTTCGAATGGACATCGGCACGTGCCCCGGCAACGGTTATCCGTGCCGCCGCGCAACACCCAGCCCCCTCGGGCGCTGACGGAGACCGAGTTGGCGGCGCTCCTGCGGGTGGCCGATTGCCTGATCCCGGAGTCGGGCCCCAATCCGAAAGCCAGTGAGGCCGAGCAGTACACCTCTTACCTGGAGCTGGCACTGGCGGCGCGGACCGACGTGTTCGACGCCGTCGTCGGCGGCGCCTGCAAGCTCAGCGAGGTTCCCGACGGCGAGTTGTGGGACGCGCTCAAGAGGATGTCCGCCGAGGACAAGTTCACCTTCGACCCGATGTCTTCGGTGTTGGCCGGCGCCTATTTCATGACCCCTCAAGTCATGAAACTCATCGGCTACCCGGGCCAGCACCGCGACCCGGCACCACTGGAACTGGCTGCCGACGAGATCGGCAGCGGTATCCTCGACCCGGTGCTGGAACGCGGTCACATCTACGTCCCGGCTGCCGGCGAATGATGGTCACGCGTCGGTCCGACATCGAATCGGTCTGAGACACAAGGCGTCCCCGATGCCCCCGTCGTCGTGCACGTACGCCGGTCAGAAGTCCGACGCGTCGGGCCCCGCCAGGACGAGTGGGCGCAGGTCGGTGATCCAGTCGTTGTGCAGGTGCGGTGGTTCGCTGACGCGCCAGTTCAGCCCGGCGGCCTCGAGATCGCGGGATCGGATGCCGGCACGCGCGGTGGTGGTGATGACGTACGAGTCCTCGCGGCCGACCCGGTCCCGCCACGCATGGACATCGCCCGGGGTGAGTCCCTGGAAGTCCTCGGTGAGGGTGAACACCCCGTCCCATCGGCGGGCGCGCGCCACCGGTCCGCGGTTGGTGCCGATGGACGCCACCCAGATCGGTGGCCGTGGTCGCTGGAACCCCCTGGGGCTCAGGTGCGCATGCACCCGGTAGGCGGGCCCGTCATGGTCGAGCTTCTGGCCGGCGAACATCGCGTCGATGATGGCAAGGCCCTCGTCCAGTAACTCGGCGCGGGCGCGCAGGTCGGTCGGCTCACCGAAGTCGGCGAACTCCTCCTTGGGGGGTGCCCCCAAACCGAATCCGGCGATGACGCGGCCACCAGCCAGATGGTCGATGGTGATGATCTCCTTGGCGACCTTCCAGGGCCGGCGACGAGGGAGCGCGATGACCATCGGACCGAGCGCGATGCGGGAGGTCGATACGGCGATCGCGGCCAGAACCGCCGCCGGGTCGAGCACGTCGACGGGCGTGGCGGCCTCGGTTTGCAGGGTGTCCCAGACGAAGAACCCGTCCCACCCGGCCGCCTCGGCTTGCACTGCCAATTCGACGATGGCGTCGGCATTTCCGACGTTGGGTACGTTGAGTGCCTGTTTGAGAGTCAGGGTGGTCTCCTGTGTTGCCGGGTGTCTAGTGTTGGTGCGGCGCGGCGCCGTAGCAGGCCACGGTGGTTCCGCCGTCGAGCGCGAGCGCGGTACCCGTGGCGCCACCGGCGTGCAACAGCCAGACCGCGGCGTCGGCCACCTCGGCTGCGGTCGCGATGGCACGCAACGGAACCCGGTCGACCTCCGCTCGGTAGGCCTTGTCGACATCCCCGGTCAACGCGAATTCGCTGCGCAGCATCGGAGTGTCGACCGGTCCCGGGCACAAGGCGTTCACCCGCACCGCCGGAGCCAGCTCGGCCGCCAGCGCCCTGGTGAGGCCGAGAACACCGGCCTTGCTGGCGCAGTACGCGGAATAGTGCGGCATGCCGATCGACCCGGCTTCGGAGCCGAAGTTCACGATGCTCCCCACCTCGCTCGAGGCGCACATGTGAGGGGCGACGGCTTGGCACATCAGAAATGTGCCGGTGAGGTTGACCGCCAGGGTCGTGTCCCAGTCTGCCGTGCTGGTCTGCGGTAACGGGCTGGGCACGCAGACGCCCGCGGCATTGACCAGTCCGAACGGTGTTCCCAGTTCTTCCACGACGGCGGCGACCGCCTCGGCGACTTGCTGGGGTGCCGTCACATCGCAGGGCCGGACCAGTTGCGGTGTGCCGGCGGGCAGGGTGGCCGCAACGTCACGCAGCGCCGCCTCGTCGCGCGCCAACAGCGCGACCGCGTGGCCTTTCCTGGCCAGCAGTTGGGCCGTGGCCGCGCCGATCCCGGAGGAGGCTCCCGTGACGATGGTTACGGGTGATGTCATGGGGTACACCAGCTTTCACTCGGTGGGTTCGCAGGCGTGCTCGCCTTCGAACTGACGCCGCTGGGCGCGCCGGCGTCGGCGCGCGTCTTCGTAACGACGTACGGCAAGGGGGTCGCGCGGCCTCAACTGTGGCACCTGAGCGGGATTACCGTCGCCGTCTACCGCGATCATGGTGAAATAGCAGCTGTTGGTGTGGCGGGTGACGCCCGTGCGGGGTTCGACGGTGTCGACCCTGATGCCCACTTCCATCGATGTGCGTCCGGTGTAGTTGATCGCCGCAGAGAAGGTGACCAGTTCACCGACATGGATGGCCTCGCGAAAGAGCACCCGGTCCACCGACAGGGTCACCACGTAACTGCGCGCGAAGGTGCTCGCGCACGCGTACGCCACCTGATCGAGGGTCTTCAGGATGGCACCGCCGTGCACGTTGCCCGAAAAGTTCGCCATGTCGGGGGACATCAGAACGGTCATGGTGATCGCGTGGTCGGGAGTCCGCTGTGTCGCGGCCGACGGTGCCGGCGCGGGATGGCCGTGATCGACGGTCATCGCTCAGCCTGGCAGCGTCACGACGCCGTCGAGCCGGCGCACGATGGCCTCGTAGCCGTCACGTAGCTCTTCGGGCAGAATCGATTCCGGGGCGTTCTGGTAGGTCACCGGGCGCAGGAAGCGGCGGATCGCGGTGGCACCGACGGAGGTGTGCAGCGAGTTCGTCGACGGCCACGGTCCGCCGTGCGTCTGGGCCCACGAGACCGCGACCCCGGTGGGGAAGCCGTTGTAGACGATGCGCCCGGCCGCCGGCCGGGTGATGTCGGTGAGCCGGGCCAGCAACTCGTCCTCGCCGGCAGCGTGAATGATGGTGGCCGTCAACGAGTACGGCAGCACGGCGAGCGCCGAACGGGTGGCAACGTCAGGATGGGCTGCCGGATAACGCACCAGGACGGTGACCGGGCCGAAGATCTCGGTGACCAGACCTTCGTGCAGATCATCGATACCGGTCTCGAAGGCCATCGGCTCGACGGTGAAGCCGGCGGCGGGGTTCTCGTCGGGAGCGCCCAGGGCGGACACGCGCGGATGCTCGCGCAGTTCCCGTGTCCCGCTGCGGTAACTGTCGAAGATGCGCTCGTTGAGCAGGGGAGCGGAAGCCACTTCCGCCACGGCTTTGTCGACGGCGCGCACCAGGGCATCACCGCCGGCGTTGTCGGGAACCAGGACCAGCCCCGGTTTGGTGCACAGCTGGCCGGCTCCGAGGGTGAATGAGGTGACCAGATCTGCTGCGATCGCCTCGCCGCGTTCCGCGGCGGCCGTCGGGGTGACGATCACCGGATTGATGCTGCTCAACTCGCCGTAGAAGGGGATCGGGTCCGGGCGGCGGTTGATGATGTCCAACAGAGCATTTCCGCCGCCGAGCGAACCGGTGAAGCCGACGGCCCGGATGGCGGGATGAGCGACCAGCCGAGCGCCGGCCTCGCGCCCGTACACGATGCCCAGTGCGGCAACGGGTGCCGGCGTGCCGGCGATCGCCTCGGCCAACACGTCGAAGGACAGTTTGGAGGTGGCCGGGTGGGACGCATGCGCCTTCACCACAACCGGGCATCCGGCGGCGAGCGCGGAGGCGGTGTCCCCGCCCAGCACCGAGAACGCGAAGGGAAAGTTGCTGGCCCCGAAGACTGCGACCGGGCCGATCGGTAGCAGCAGCCGCCGCAGATCCGGCCGCGGACCCATCGGTGTGGTGCGCGCCCGGTCGATGGTCGCTTCGAGGTAGCCGCCGTCCCGGATCACGTCGGCGAAGAATCGGAGTTGATACCCGGCGCGAGTCAGTTCACCCTCGAGTTTTCCTGTGGTGAAGCCGGTCTCGAGCGCGGCAGTCTCGACGAGTTCGTCGCGGTGCCGCTCCACCGCGTCGGCCATGGTGTCGAGCAGCTCACCTCGGCCGTGCCGGCCCATGGCTTCCAGGCCGGCGCACGCGGTCGCGGCGCGCTCGGCGATGTTGTCGACCTGCTGCTCGGAGGTTTCTTCGGTGACTGCCGGAAGCGGGTTCGCGGTGCGGGGATCGACGCCGGCGGCGTAGGTCATGTGGTCGTGCCTTTCGGTGGGTGGCTCCGTGCATCGGTCAGGTCAGGCTGATGCCGATCTGCTTGACGCGGGTGAATTCCTCGATGCCGAGTTGCCCACCCTCTTTGCCGTAGCCGGATGCGTTCAGGCCCCCGATCGGCAGATCGGGCGCGACGACGAGGTGGTTGTTGATCCAGACGTTGCCGTAGTCGAGGGCGTTGACCACGCGCAGCCCGCGTCCGATATCACGGGTCCACACCGATCCGGCCAGGCCGAAGTCGACGCCGTTGGCCAGTGTGATCGCCTCGGATTCGGTGGTGAAAGTCTGCGCGGTCATGACCGGCGCGAAGATCTCCTGCTGCACGAGGTCGTCGTCCTGGCTGAGGCCGGTGATGAGCGTGGGCTCCAGGTAGAAGCCGGGCCGGTCCGGTCGCTTGCCGCCGTACCGCAAGGTCGAGGAGGCGGGTCGATTGGCGATCAGCTTTTCGGCGCGGTCACGTTGGTCGGCCGAGATCAGTGGTCCCAGCGTGGTGGACTCATCGGTCGGGTCGCCCAGTCTGACCTTCGCGAGGTTGGCCACGATGGCGTCCAGGAACCGCTCGGCGACCGGTTCGGCGATGATGAGCCTGGTGGCTGCCATGCACTCCTGGCCGGCGTTGTAGAGCGCGGCACCGGTGATGCTCTCGGCGGCGGAGTCGACATCGACGTCGTCGAAGACGATGACCGGTGCGTTACCACCGAGTTCGAGGATCGCCCGGGTGGGATGCTGCGCCGCGGCCGCGGCGATCTTGCGGCCGGTGACGGTCGATCCGGTGAACGACACCAGGTTGACGCCGGGGTGCGCGGCCAGCGCCGCACCCACAACGCTGCCGTGGCCGTTGACGACGTTGAGCACACCGGCCGGTAGGTGCCGTTGAGCCATGGCGGCGAATGCCACGGTGGACAGCGGCGTGATCTCGGCAGGTTTGATGACCACGGTGTTGCCGACGGCCAGCGCGGGCATGATCTTCCAGACCGCCTGCCACAGCGGGTAGTTCCACGGTGTGACACCGGCGACGACGCCGAGCGGTTCGCGGCGCACGAATGTCGTGGTGCCGGGTACGTATTCACCGGCTGCCTGACCGCTGAGTACCCGGGCGGCGCCGGCGAAGTGGCGCACCGAATCGGCGATGTCCGGCAGTTCCTCCTCGGTGGCGGCGGTCACCGGCTTGCCGGCGTCGAGAACTTCCAGGCCGATGAATTCCGGCAGGCGGCTGACGAATTCGTCCGCAATCGCGTGTAGCGCCACCGATCTCTGCCGGGCCGAGAGTGCGGCCCACGCCGGTTGCGCGGCGCGGGCCGCGGCCACCGCACGATCGACATCCTCGGCGGTGGAGGACGAGAAGCTGGTCAATTCCGCACCGGTGCCCGGATTCAAAACGGTCAGGATCTCGGAGCCGGAACCGTCCACCCACTGGCCGTTGATCAGATTGGCGACGGTGGGCAGGGCGGGGGCGGTGAATGCCATGGTGTGGTGTCTTCCTTGTGTGAGCGGGAGGTGGCTGAGCCGCAGGGTGGTGGTTCGGCACCACCCTGCCGGGTTCAGTCGTGGATGCCTTCGCGTTCCAGTTTGCCGCGGTGCGCGGAGGGAATGAGTGCGTAGATGCCGAATCCGATGGCGATGGCCACCAGCATGCCGACGCCGACGCGCAGCCAATCCGACCAGATCAGCAAGGCGCACAGCACGATCGACCACACGATGGCGACGGCGAATACGAAGGGGGATGCGGCTTTCAGGTTGAAGGGGTGCTCGGGCAGCCGTCGGCGGAGCACCGCGACGAAGCCGACCACGACGACCACACCGTAAGCCAGTGCCCACGCCAGTGCGGTCATCGCCGAGAGCACGCTCAGCAGTGAGGACCAGCAGCACACCACGATCGAGATCAGGGTGACCACGAAGGTGGCGTTCATGGGGATGCGGTTGCCGTTCAGCTTGTGCAGCCAATGCGCCGCGGGCATCTGGCGGTCGCGGGCTTGCGACCACACCACCCGGACCGCGGTCAGTTGCAGCATGGCGATGCAGGCCATCAGGGCGACGATGGCCACCGCCTCGAAGATGGTGGTGAGGGTGCTGCCCACGGCCGAATCCAGGATCAGCTTCACGGGGATGGCGCTTTGCATCACCGCGTCGACGTCGGGGATCGCACGCACCAGCAGATAGAAGAAGATGGTGCCGCCGATGAGTGCCGCGGTATTGGCCAGCACGGTGCCCCACGCGGCGGTGCGGGCGGCGTTCTTGGTCTCCTCGGCCGCGTTGCCGGTCGCATCGAAGCTGGAGATGGTGTACGCCGGCAGGATCATCGCGAACAGGAAGCCGATCCAGGGGGCGTTGCCGCCGGGGCCGACGGTGCCGGCCGTGTCGAAGAGGACCGATGCGGGTGCGCGGTCGTACTTGGCGACCACGAGCGCGACGATGACCATGACGATGATCGCCGCCTCGGCGACCACACCGATGTTGTTGAGCAGCGCGGCGGCCTTCACGCCGGCGATGTTGACCACGGTGACCAGGACGATGATGCCGATGGCGAACAGCGTGATCTGCGTCCCGGACAGTTCACCGAGACCGAACCAGCCCGCGATGAAGGGCACCATGCTGACCGACAGTGCGGCCACCGCCACGGTGTGGGCGATGATCAGCCACCAGCCGCCCTGCCAGGCGAGCCACTGTTGCCGTGGCGCGAGCCGGCTGACGATCTGGTAGACCCCACCGGAGAGCGGAAAGGCCGAAACCAGCTGAGCCACAGCCAAACCCACTCCGAAAACCTGCAGGGCGCCGCCGATGACGAACGGCCAGAAGGACGCCGGGCCGAAGAATCCGAAACCGACGACGATCGTGGTGAACACGACCGAGCCCACCGAGATCGAGGTGAACTGGACTCCGAAGGAGGAGAACAGGCCGAGCGCTCGATGGAGTTCCTGCTTGTACCCGTACTTGTGCAGATGGTGCTCGTCGTCGGCGACGGTATGGGTCAACGGTTTACCTGTTCCCGTCGGTACGGGTGGGGGATTGTCAACTGTCATGGACTCTTCGCTTCTGGGTGGTCGGCGTGGGATGGTGCAAGCCTTCGATCTCAGCTTGGTTCATTGTGCGTTGTCGACAATATGCCACAGCGGCGATGCGTGCAAGACGGAAATGCGATCTGGAACACACCGCTCCGGGCGCGGTCCGGCGGCCCGGGAAGGCGGGCGTGATCAGGCTGGATACGACAAATCCCCGACATCGGCTGGGCAATGTCGGGGCGGGTGCCTATGACTACGCGGAGCGGTCCGAGCCGCGGGTATCGCGCAATGGATTGCCGACTTCGACCCCCGGCGCGAAGTGGACGTGGTGGCCGAAGGCCTCGCGGATCCGGTCGTGGTCACCGGTTTCGATGACGGCGATGAGTTCCTCGTGCACGCCTGCGACATCCTGGGCCGACTGGAACGCCTCGTGGTCGAAGATGAAGAACAGCCGCAGCTTCAGCTCCCAGTCTTGCCACAGCGCGAGCAGTGTTGCGTTGCCGGACTTTTCGTAGAAGTAGCGGTGGAACGCGAGGTGCTTCTCGATTGCCGACACCAGATCGCGGCCGGACGCGCGGTCCAGCTGCTCCAGCAATTTGCGCAGTTGCTTCCAATCGGCTTGACCGAGGTGAGGTAGCGCCTGGGTGACGGCGTACGGCTCCAGCAATGCGCGAATGGCCGCGATCTCGGCGATCGTCTCGGGCGAGACCGACGCGACGAAAGCGCCCTTGAAAGGCACTTTCTCGACGAGGCCCTCTTCTTCCAGGCGGCTCAAGGCTTCCCGGACGGGGGAGCGGCTGATCCCCATCTCCTCGGCGATGTGCGCTTCGCGCAATTGCGCGCCGGCAGGCAATTCGCCGGACAGAATCGCCTGTCGGATCTGAGCGAGCACCGCGGTCGGCGCTTTCTGGTGTGCCAGCGGAACGAAGGTCGCCACGTCATTCCCCCTCTTTGGGATTTAGTCGACAATACACCGCTGTGCTGCGTCGACCGCGGTTGCACCCGCCGGGGGCGAACGACCTCAGATCGTCGACGGGTCCGCGGCGGGTCCCAACCAGGTGTCCGACAGGGTGAAGCCGGTCGGGAACGGATCGCTCGGATCGACCCCCACCTTGCTGAAGTCGGTGATCCACGCCTGCCCGGCGATGCTCGGCACCACCGCGGGCACGCCCGCGACCGTCGTCACGCGCTCGATGACGCCATCGAAGTGGGTGTCCAGGATCGACCGGTGGACGAAGTGTTCCCCGGGTGCGATCTGGCCACGGGCATGGATGGCCGCCAGGCGCGCCGAGGTGCCGGTCCCGCAGGCCGAGCGGTCGATCCGTCCGGGCGAGACGATCACCGCGTTGCGGGCCGTCAGCACCCCGTCGACACGGCGCAGCGGCGTGGTGAACTCCGTCTGGGTGATGCCCGGGAATGCTGGGTTCACCGGATGAACCGCCGAAAGCTGTTCGGCGGCCGCCGTCTTGATCACCTGACCGGCGACGCAGAGATCACGGGCTTCGGACGGTTCGAGGGCGAAGCCGACGCTTGCCGCATCGACCAGCACGTAGGCCATGCCGCCCCAAGCGACGTCGACGGTCACCGTGCCGTAGCCGGGCACTTCGATCGGAGCGTCCAGGTGATAGACGAAAGCCGGCTGGTTGAGGAATCGGACACTGGTGACCTTGCCGTCGTGGCAGGTGCACTCCAGGTCGATGAGCCCGGCCGGCGATTCCAGCGTCAGAGTCGTGACGGGCTCGGTCATCGGCACCATCCCGGTTTCCAGCAGGACGGTGGCCACACAGATCGTGTTGCTGCCCGACATGACCGGATACTCAGTGGACTCCATGATCACGTAACCCATTGCGGCTGCGGGATTGTTCGACGGAAGTACGACGTTGACCGACCGCACCACGTTGCCGCGGGGTTCGTGCAGAAGCCGCCGGCGCAGATCGTCACGATGCTCCTGCAGGTAGTTGCGCTTGTCGAGCATCGTGTCCCCGGGAACGTTGCCGATGCCTCCCACGACGACATTGCCGATCTCGCCTTCGGCGTGGCAGCCGACGACGTCGACCATGTTGTTGAACCGCACTGGCTGGCTCCGCTCTCTCGTTGATCTCGTGGTAGGTGGCCATAAACCGTTGGAGGCCAAGGCGTGTGCTTCGGCCTCCAACGGATCTGCTGACGGTCAGCGGTAGCCGCTGGCCAGCGCCTTCTCGGTATCCTTGCGCACCGTGGCCGCGACATCGGCCGGCAGGGCCAGCCGAGGCGGGCGGCAGGCGCCGCCGGGGCGCCCCGCGACGTCCATCGACAGCTTGATGGCTTGGACGAAGGCGGGCTTGGAGTCCCACCGCAGCAACGAATGGAGGTCGCGGTACATCGGCAGGGCCTTGTCCAGATCCCTGGCCGCCGAAAGCTCCCACAGTTCCACCGAGGCGGCCGGCAGCGCGTTGGGATAGCCGGCGATCCACCCCTTGGCGCCGGCCAGCGCGAGTTCGAGCACCACGTCATCGGTACCGACGAGCACGTCGAGTTCGGGCGCCAGTTCCTGCAGTTCGTAGATCCTGCGCACATCGCCGGAGAATTCCTTGACCGCGACGATCAGGCCGGCGGCGTGCAAGCGGGACAGCAGCGCCGGCGTCAGGTCGACCTTCGTGTCGAGCGGATTGTTGTACGCCACGACCGGCAGGCCGGCCGAAGCGACCGCTTCGTAGTGGGCGAACACGATGTCGTCGTCGGCGCGGTAGGCGTTCGGCGGGAGGGCCAGCACCGCGTCGGCGCCGGCGTCCTTGGCTTGTCTCGCCCAGAAGGTGGCCTCCCGCGAGCCGTAGGCGCCGGTCCCGGGTACCACGCTGAACCCGTCGGGCGCGGTCTCGACGGCGACCTCGACGACCTTGGCCCTCTCCTCTGCGCTCAGGCATGAGTACTCGCCGAGCGAACCGTTGGGGGTGATACCCCGGCAGCCGTTCTGGGCCAGCCAGCGGACGTGATCGGCGAAGGCATCGAAGTCGACCGATAGATCGGCGTGGAATGGCAGCGCACTCGCTACCACCACGCCGTGCCACGGCTGCGTGCTCATATGGGAACTCCTCTGTCGGGATCTGGGATCAACACACCTGGGTCATTGTGTGTTGTCGACAATGTACTGCACTGGATGCGGGGAAGGAAGCCGGCTTCGCCGAATGCGAGGCGCGGGACGGATCGACTAGCCGGGCAGGTTGGACGAGGGATGCCGCCATGCTCGGACAAGAGCTGCGGCCGTTGCCAGAAGATCGGGTGTGCCGGTTTCCTCGCCGATGGGCTGCAGCACGATGGTGTCCAGTCCGGCGGCGCAGTACGGCTCGACGGCGGCGCTGATATCGGTGGCCGAGCCGCCGACGCCGAAGTCCTGGGCCGGCGTCACGTTCCAGTGCTGGGCTTCCGCCGTCAACCGCTCGGCTGCGAACGGCCCAGGCGCGCAGGCGATATACATCACCCGACGAAAGTCCGGGATGTCGCTGGCACTCCGTGCGCGGTCGGCGAGATCGAGTGCGGTGCCGGCGCTGGACGCCGTGTGTTGGCAATCCAGCAGGACGCCGTCGGCGATTCCGCCCGCCAACGCCAACGTCTTGGGGCCGGCGCCACCGATGAGCACCGGTACCGCACCATCGGGAACGAATTGCAGGCGCACCGCGTCGAGTTGGACGTAGTCACCGGACATGCTGATCGTGTGGCCGGCCAACAAGCCGCGCAGGGCCGTCACGTATTCGCGCAGGAGGGTCAGTGGGGACGGCACCGCGGCCCCTGCTTGACGCATCCACCGCTGCACGCCGTGTCCGATCGCCAGCTGCACGCGACCGGGGAACATCGTTGCCAGCGTGGAGATTTCCAGTGCGGTCGCAACCACGCCGCGCAAGGGTGCCGGCAATACCCCGATGCCCACCACGAGCGATCTGGTCTGCGCCAGCGCGACCGCCGCCTGCGCGATGCCGCCCTGCAGAAAACAGTCTTCCCACAGCCATAACTCGTCGACACCGGCGTGTTCGGCCGCGCAGGCGAACTCCGCAAGCGCCCCGGGAGGGAAGTCCGGACGCCAGACCACGCCCACACGCGCGGGGGCACCGTGGACGCGCACCGGCTGGGGCACCATCATCTGTCACCTTTTCCTGATTGCAGCGACTCGTCAGGGACGCCAAGGCCGCGTCGCGCTGTCGACAATAGATTATTGTCGACAATGCGCAAGGGATGGATCAGGGGGTGATGATGCGCGTCGAGCGCACCGCCCCAGCGCTGGCGATCACGACCAGGGCCACGGCGAGGTACCCGGCCGGGCTGAGGCGTTGGCCGAGAACGATCCAGCCCGCCACGGCCGCGATGGCCGGCGACAGACTGGTCAGGATGGCAAAAGTGCTGGCGGGCAGCGTACGCAAGGAGATGAGTTCCAGCGAGTACGGAATGACCGAACACATCAGGCCGACGACGATCGCCAACCCTGCCACCTCCCACCGCGCGGCCGAATGGATATCGACCGACAATGCCGCCGCGGGGGCGGTCAACACCGCGCCCAGCACGGTCGCCAACGCGAGAGCGTCCAAGTTGGCGAACACCTTGCTCGCATGCGCACTGGCCAAGATGTAACCCATCCAACTGACCGCCGCTGCCCCGGCGAGAGCAAAGCCGACGATGTCCGACGCGGGCAGGGGGCCGCCGCCGAGTCCGAGCAGCGCGACGCCCGCGAAGGCCACGACGGCCCAGAGCCACCCCGACCAGCGGCGGTTCAATATCACCGACAACAGCAGGGGCCCGGTTATCTCGATGGTGACGGCAACCCCGAGTGGAATCCGGGAAAGCGCGCCGTAGAAACACAGGTTCATCGCGGTCAACGTCACGGCCAGCGCGGCGATCGCGGCGAACGCTCGACCATCGAGCCCGCGCAGGCGTGGGCGGAACACCACGCACAGCACTGCGGCGGCCACGCCGAACCGCGCGAACACCGTGCCGGCCACCCCCAGCGCGTCGAACAGTCCGACGGCGAAGGCGGCGCCGATCTCTTGGACCATCGTCGCGGCGACCGCGAGCAGCGCCGGCCATGTCGGTGTGTTTCTGTGCAGCACAGATCATCCCGTCGTGATCCTGACTTCCCGACAGACAGTAGCGTGTGAGGACGCGACGATGGTGTCGGCAGAGCCGACCCGGGGGCGCCGATCTGAAGGAGGACGCGCGAATGACTGACATAGAGAACCCCTTCTTCGCGCGGCTGTGGACGGTGATGGCGGGGCATGAGCCCGAATCGCTGCGCCGGCTGCGGGTGGAGAACCTCGCCGGATTGACCGGCCGGGTGCTCGAGGTCGGCGCCGGTACCGGCACCAACTTCGCCCACTATCCCGCCGGGGTCACCGAGGTGGTCGCCATCGAACCGGAACGGCGGCTGGCCGAGATCGCGACCCGTGCCGCCCGGTCGGCTCCGGTTCCGGTGACCGTGCGCATCGACACGGTCGAGGGCTACGCCGCGACTCAACCGTTCGATGCCGTGGTGTGCGCTTTGGTGCTGTGCTCGGTCGGCGAACCGGATGACGTGCTGCGGCAGATCTTTTCGATGCTCAAGCCGGGCGGTGAGCTGCGGTATCTGGAACACGTCGCCGGCACCGGAGCGCGGGCGTCGCTGCAGCGGGTGGCCGACGCGACGGTGTGGCCGCGCCTGCTGGGCAACTGCCACACCCACCGCGACACCGAGGCCTCGATCGCCGGCGCGGGATTCGCCGTATCCCAGTCCCGCCGGGAGCAGGCCCTGCCGGCTTGGGTGCCGCTGCCGGTCACCGAGCTCGCGATCGGGCAGGCGACGCGGCCCTGAGTGTCGCGCGAGCGTGAGCTCGTGCGCGACGTCGGGCCCGTCCTTCGTGCACGAGTGCACGTTGGGTGGCGGTGAACCGTCAGCCCAGCAGGGCCGGCAGCCGCTGCAGCAGGCCGGGCAGCGCAAGAGCGGCGGGCTCGCGCACCACCGCGGTGGCCGCCGCCGACAGCGGGGTGGCCTGTGGGTTCACCTCGATAACCGGAATCCCGTTGGCCAGCGCGGCCTCCGGCAGGCCCGCGGCGGGGTAGACGACCGACGACGTGCCCACCACGATCACCACATCGGCGCCGGCCACCGCCTGCACGGCGGCGTCCCAGGCGTCGTCGGGCAGCCCTTCGCCGAACCACACCACGTCGGGGCGGATCAGTCCGCCGCAGCCGCAGCGCGGCGGCTCGACGACCTCCACCGGTTCCGGCATCGTCGGCAGCTCCCCGGTGAAGGGCATTTGGCAACGGTCGCAACGGAATTCGAACAGGCTGCCGTGCAGATGGTGCACCCGGGTACTGCCGGCCCGTTCATGGAGGTTGTCGACGTTCTGGGTGGCGATGTGCACGTCGGCGTAGTCTTCCCACGCCGCGACGGCGCGGTGACCGTTGTTCGGCTGCACCGCGTCCATCAGGTAATGCCGCCACAGGTACCAGGCCCACACCTTCTCCGGGTGCCGCTGCCAGCCCTCGCTGCTGGAGATCTCGTACGGGTCCACCTTCGCCCACAAACCCGTCTCGACGTCGCGGAACGTCGGGACACCGCTCTCGGCGGACATGCCCGCTCCGCTGAGCACCGTCACCTGCACCCCACCAAAGTAGCCGGTGTGGGCAATACTGGGCACATGGCCGGGTTGGGGGATTGGGTCAGGTTGGACGCGCAGGGGGCAAGCCCATTGTTCGACCAGCTGCGCACCCAGATCATTGATGGGGTTCGGGACGGGCGGCTGGAGCCGGGAACACGGTTGCCGACGGTGCGCGATCTGGCCGGGCAGGTGGGGCTGGCGGTCAACACCGTCGCGCGGGCGTACCGGGAACTGGAGACCGCGGGAGTTCTCGAAACTCGGGGCCGTTTCGGCACATTCGTGGCTCGGGTGGATCCGGCGGATGCCGCGATGGCGACGGCCGCGCACGCGTTCGCCGAGGCCGCCCGCCAGGTGGGCCTGGGCAAGGCCGAGGCGCTGCGCTACCTCGACGCCGTCTTCGACTGACCGCTAAGGCCCACGCCAGCGCAGCACGTCCAGCGCGACGGCGACGTCGACGCTGCACTCGGCCAGCGGGCGGGGCAACAGCTCGTCGGCGCGGGCCAGCCTGCGCAGCAGCGTGTTGCGGTGCGTGTACAGCCGGGCCGCCGCGCGTGAGGCATTGCACTGCTCGGTCACGAAGACGCGCACGGTGTCGTGCAGTTCGGGGCTCGCGGACTCGAAGTCGCCGAGCACCCGGTGCACGAACTCCGCGGCCCGATCCGCGTCGGCGGTGATCAAAGCGACCAACTGGATGTCGGTGAACAACGCCAGCTGCTGCGGTGAGTGCAGGCGCGCCATCATCTGCTGAGTGGTGATGGCGTCGAAATGGCTGCGCCGGAAACCGTCGATACCGTCAGCCGTCGGGCCGATCGCCACGCGGATATCGGGAGCGGCGCGCACCATCTGGAGCAGGGCGGCGATGTCGGTTCCACCCGAACCCGGCGCCCACACCCACCGGGTGGCGGTGCTGGCCGGCACGCTGAGCACCCGCGGGCTGCCGCACGCCTGTCCGAACGCCTCGGCGACCCCGTCCAACACGGACAGATCCCCGTCGGACCGCACGCTCCAGATCACCGCCGCGGTATGGGCGCCCGTCAGCGCGTAACCGAGGCGGGCCTCCGCTCGCCGGTGGGGGATGGGCGCCCCGTCGAGCAGCAGTGCGACCGTCTCCCGCCGCTCGGCGTGTGTGCCCAGGGTGAGTTCGTCGCGCTCCAGCTCGATCTGGGCGTCGATCCCCTGCAGCGTCGCCTCGATGAACGTGCTGATGGACAGGGAACAGATCTGCAGCAACTCGTGCAATTCGGCCGCATCGGAGGTGAGCTCGAAGGCGATCTCCATCAGGCGGCGCCAGGCGACGCCCTCGCCGACTCGGTAGGCGTCCGAGGGGAACGCGTTGATGCCGCGACGCACCAGCTCGCGGGCGATGGCCAGCGGCTCGGGCCCGGTATTGGGCGGCACGGGGGCGCCGGGGTCACGCACGTTGGCGGTCGCCCAGAAGTACAGGTTGGCGCGGTTGCTGCGGCTGACCGCCGCGGCCAGCTCGGGATCGGCGGCGATCATCGGGCTGGCGGCCAGCACCGCGGCGTCGAATTCGTCGAGCCATTCCGGCCGGGGGTTGACGACGATCTGGGCGCAGTGCCGGATCAGCTCGCGAACCCGTGGCGACGGCGCCTTCCACTCCACCCGGCCAGCCTACCGATGTGGTGCAAACTGCACATCAGCACCGGAAATGTGAGGCATTTTGGCCTAGGGTGGCCCGGTACGCCCGGGGACCATGGAGACATGACTCACACCGAACACCTCGACGTGCTGATCGTCGGCGCCGGCATCTCGGGTATCGGCGCTGCCTACTATCTGCAGCGGGAGCACCCGGGCCGCAGCTACGCCATCATCGAGGCGCGCGGCGCCACCGGCGGCACGTGGGACCTGTTCCGCTATCCGGGCATCCGGTCGGACTCCGACCTGCACACCTTCGGGTACGAGTTCAAGCCGTGGCGCGACGAGCATGCCATCGCCACCGCCGACAAGATCCTGGCCTACCTGCGCGAGACGGTGGCCGAGAACGGGATCGACCGCCGGATCCGGTTCCACCACAAGGTGATCGCCGCGGCATGGCACAGCGCGGACTCGCGCTGGGTGGTCGACATCGAGCGGGACGGCGAGCTGATCCAGATCTCGGCCAACTGGCTGTTCTGCGCCGGCGGCTACTACCGCTACGACCAGGGCTACACCCCGGAGTTCCCCGGCCGCGAGCGGTTCACCGGCCAGGTGGTGCATCCGCAGCACTGGCCGCACGACCTGGACTACACCGGCAAGAAGGTCGTGGTGATCGGCAGCGGCGCCACCGCGGTGACACTGATCCCGGCGATGGCGCCGACCGCCGGACACGTCACCATGCTGCAGCGCTCACCCACCTACGTGATGCCGGTCCCGGCCAAGGACGGCTTCGCCAACACCGCCAAGAAACTGTTGGGTGACAAACGCGGCTACGCCCTCACCCGGCGCAAGAACATCCTCAAACAGCGCTCGGTCTACGTCTTCTGCCAGAAGTACCCGCGGGCCGCCCGCAAGCTGATCCGGTACATCAACACCAAACAGTTGCCCGCCGGCTACCCGGTCGACGAGCACTTCAACCCGAGCTACAACCCGTGGGATCAGCGGCTGTGCGCGGTGCCCGACGGCGACCTGTTCAAGGTGCTCGGCGACGGCAGCGCCTCGGTGGTCACCGACCGGATCGCCACCTTCACCGAGCGCGGTATCGCACTGGAGTCCGGCCGTGAGCTGGAGGCCGACATCATCGTCACCGCAACGGGTTTGCAGGTCCAGCTGTTCGGCGGGATGCGGCTCACCGTGGACGGGGTGCCGGTGAACCCCGCGGAAACCGTGGCCTACAAGGGCATCATGCTTTCCGGCGTGCCCAATTTCGCCTTCGCGTTCGGCTACACCAACTCGTCGTGGACGCTCAAGGTCGGGCTGCTGTGCGAGCACTTCTGCCGGTTGCTGTCCTACATGGACGCCAACGGTTTCGACGCGGTCCGCCCGGAATTCAGCGACCCGGCCATGACGACGCTGCCGCTGATCGACTTCGGCGCCGGCTATATCAGCCGCAGCGCCGCCGAGCTGCCCCGCCAAGGGGCGAACGGCCCCTGGCAGATGACGATGAACTACACGGCCGACGCCGAAACGCTGCGCAACGGGCCGGTGACCGACCCGAACCTGCGGTTCAGCACGCGCGTCGCGGCAACCGAACCCGTCGCCGCTCGATGACCGATCGGTACTGTGTGCGCCCGGGTGGGAACCGGGTCTGCTACCGCGTCGACGGCGATCCGATGGGACAGCCGCTGGTGCTCATCGCCGGTCTCACGCTGGATCTCACCTCCTGGCCGGCGGAGATGGTCGACGGGCTGACCGGGCAGGGCTTCCGCGTCATCAGGCTGGACAACCGCGACGTCGGGCGGTCCACCTGGGCTACCACCGCGCCGCCCGGTACGCTGCGCCAGCTCACTCGCCGCCCCCGCGCAGACGGCTACGACCTGGGCGACATGGCCGCCGACGTCATCGCCCTGCTCGACCACCTCGACATCGATCGGGCGCACCTGGTGGGGATGTCGATGGGCGGCATGATCGCCCAGACGGTCGCCGCCCGGTATCCCGACCGGGTGCTGACCCTGACCTCCATCTTCTCGACGACCGGAGCGCCGGACGTCGGGCAGCCGGCCCTTTCCACGTTGGCGTTGTTGGCCAAGCGGCCGCCACGGACCAAGCAGGCGTTCATCGATCGACACGTCGCGATGATGAAACATCTTGCCGGCAGGGGCTTCCCGCTGGATGTCGAGGCGGCGGCCGACTACGCCGGCGGTGCGTGGGAGCGCGGACCGGGTCCCTGTGCCGGCGCCGGGGTGGCGCGCCAGATCAACGCGATCTTCAAATCCGGCGACCGTACCGCCGAACTCGGCCGGATCACCGCCCCGACACTGGTCGTGCACGGCGACCGGGACCGGATCGTGCATCCCAGCGGTGGCGCCGCCACCGCGGCCGCGATCCCGGCTGCCCGCCATCTCACGATCCCGGGGATGGGCCACGACCTGGCTCCCGGCCTCATCCGCCGCCTGGTGACGGTGATCGGTCAGAACGCGGCCCGCGGCCGGGTCAGCCGAACTCCAGCAAGATGACCACTCCGCGCACCGAGTTCAGCAGTGGAAGCCGGTGCGCGGCCCAGATCAAGGTGTTCACCACCCGGCCGCGTCCCGGCTGCAGCGGGACATCATGCACGGCGCGGACACCGGGAATCGTGGCGGCCAGCTCCGCCGCCTGGGCGACCGACAGGCTGAACGGCATCGGCGGAACCCGGTAGCGCAACGACGGCCGCAGCAGGCCGTTGCGCGAACCCCAGGCGAACCAATGCGGCGGCAGGTCGAACATCATCTGCCCACCGGGGAACCGCTGCGCGCAGGCGGCGATCAAGCCGAGCGCCTCGTCGGGCTGCAGGTACATCAACAGCCCCTCCGCGGTGATGAAGACACCGTCGTCGGAGTCCGAGCTCGATGTCGCCGCGGCTCCGACCTCATCCATCCAGCTGTAGTCCAGTGCCGATTGTGCGCACGCCCGGACCCGGTCCGACGGCGGTAGCAGACTCTCGCGCAGCGCCACGATCGGCGGCAGATCGACGGTGAGCCAACGGAACCGGTCGCCGACGTCGGAGGCGTCGATGCGGTAGAAACTGGTCTGCAGCCCCTCGGCGAGGGCGACGACGGTGGCGGCCGGATGATCGCGGAGGTAGTCGCGGGTGGCGGCGTCGAAGGTGAGCGCGCGCAGCGCCATGTCCTGGCGCCGGGACGGGCCGAACTTGGCGAAGTCGAAGTCGATGGCGTCGACGAGGTCGATCGCCACCGGATCGTCGAGGATGGCATCGGGCCTGCGGGCCTCGTTGGCGCGGACCTGCAACGTCAACAGCGCCGTCTCGGACACCCCGGTCAGTGCCGAGCCGTCGATCTTCTCCGAAGTCACGGAGCCGAATCTACCCACGCCCGGGTCAGCGCAGCACTTTGTCCAGCGTGCGCAGGTTGCGGGTGGTGGTCGACGACTTGTAGCGCTTCTTGCCCATGGTCTTGCCGATCGCGGAGTCCAGCGTCGCCGAACGGGCGACCTGCCAGTACAGGACACCGGCCCCGCGCGCGGCCGTCTCGCCGGCATCGGCCGCCAGGCCGGCGAGCTCGTCGAGCACCGCGTCGTCGCTGACGAAGGTGACATAGGAGTGGTGCTCGGGCACCTCGCGTTCGAACGGGTATCCGGCGCTGATGTCGCGCAGCGTGTCCAGGTCGTAGGCCAGCACCCAGGCGTCGTATCCGAACGCCTTCCGTAACGCGGCCTCCGCCGTACTGCGTACCTTCTCTACCCCGGAGTTGCTGTCCAGCAACACATTTCCACTGGCCAGCACCGTCTTGACATCGCCGAAGCCGGCGTCGGTGAACACCCTGGCCACCTCGGCCATCTTCAGGTTCACCCCGCCGACGTTGACGCCGCGCAGGAAGGCGGCATAACGCGTCACGGGCCGGGGTTCCGCACCGGCGGCGGGGCAATCCTGGGCAGAGCGGTCATCGTCTCGATGGTATCGACGTACCCTCGTCGCATGGGCCGTTTGGTTTTCGATGACAAGCTGTTGGCGCTGATCAGCGGGAACTCGCTGGGGGTGCTGGCGACCATCAAGTCCGACGGCCGGCCACAGCTGTCCAACGTGTCGTATCACTTCGACCCGCGGGCCGTCGCGCTCCAGGTGTCGATCACCGAGCCGCGGGCCAAGACCCGCAATCTTCGGCGCGACCCGCGGGCGTCGCTGCATGTCAGCTCGGACGACGGATGGGCGTACGCGGTTGCCGAGGGCAACGCCATCCTGACCCCGCCGGCGGCCGATCCGCACGACGACACCGTCGAGGCGCTGATTGCCTTGTACCGCAACATCGCCGGTGAACACCCGGACTGGGACGATTACCGCAGGGCGATGGTCGACGACCGCAGGGTGCTGCTTACCATCCCCGTCTCCCATCTGTACGGGATGCCGCCGGGTCTGCGCTGAGTCGTTTAGGCTGACCACATGGCCGAGAAACCGGAAGAGGACGACACCAAGCGCAAGTTCCGGGAGGCGTTGGAACGAAAGAAGGCGCAATCGTCGGCGGGTGCGTCGCACACCGACGGCGGTCGCAAGCAGTCCCGCGCCCACGGCGCCGTGGAGAACCGCCGGGAGTTCCGCCGCAAGAGCGGTTAACGCGCCAGGCTGCGCGCCGCCGCCAGCGCGGCGAGCAGCGCCGCCACGCACCACACGCCAGGGCCCTTCAGTCCCCAGCCGACCGAGGCCAGGGTCGCGGCACCGGCGACGCAGAGCAACATGCCCACCACGGTGCTGCGCGCGGCGGTGACCGCGCCGCCGTCCCAGCAGGGCAGCGGAGCGTTCTCCAGCGGGCGCAGCGCGACGAAGAGGGCGGCGACCACAGCGGCCATGATCACCAGTTGGGCGATGCTCAGGGCGACGAAATGCGGTTGCCCGGGATAACGCGGCAGGCCGAGACGGTCGAACGCCAGATGCATGCCCAGCAGCGCCGGCATGTGCCACAGGTACAGCGTCATCGCCCCGCTGTTGCCGATCACCGTCAGCCACCACACCCGGGGTCGGGTGGCCCACCGCGTGAGCGCGGGCGCCGCGGCGATCGCGAAGGCGCACATCATGATTGCGTGCCCAGCCAGTAGCAGCGACGGTGGCGTCATGTTCTTCAGGTGTTGTCCCTCGATGCCCACCAGGCTCAGCTCGTACGGCCCGAACCGCAGCAGCGCCATATTGGCGGCCAGCATCATCACACCCAGCACGGCGGCACCCGGCGGGCGCAGCAGGCCGCGCCGGTAGGCCACGCCGAACAGGCCCGGCAGCAGCCATACCGACAGGTTCGCATAGCCCAGGCAGCCCAGCCCCGGATCGGCGAGGCGCACCGCGTCGACCACCGCGACGAACCCGTAGCCCAGCACCACCGCACCGGCCAGCCGGGCGGTGCTGGTGACCCGGGCCAGCAGCGGAACGGCCGCGAGCACAAGGACATACGCGCCCAAGAACCACAGCAATTGGGTCGAGATGCCGGCGATCGGTTCGTAGACGTGCACGGGCATCGTGCGGTGCAGCACCGTCAGGGCGACTGCCCAGAACGCCAGGTAATAGAACACCGGTCGGTACAACCGGGTGCAGCGCTTCAACAGCCAGCCGCCCCAATTGCCGTGATATGTCTGCACCGTCGCGGCTACGCCGGCGAAGAAGAACAGCGGCATGATCTGGAACACCCAGGTGAGTGCCTGGAAGACGACCGAGGTGGTGAGCAGGTTGTCCCAGTGGAACACCTCGTCGGTGATGATGCTGGTGGCCATCAGGGTGTGCCCGGCGATCACGCCGAGCAGGGAGCCGATGCGAATGACGTCGATGGCGCGGTCGCGGTCGGGCGGGGTGGCGCTGGCGACCTCGGCGACGGAGGGAAACGCGGTCACGGGCATGGCTCGACGCTAAGCCGCGCTCACCGGCGCCGCCTGAGTAGAACCACTCACATCATCACACGTTGGCGGCGGTGGCCCGGCGCTCCTGCACCAGGATCGCGGCGAAGCACAGTGCGGCCAGCACCCCGACGGCCATGGCGAACACCTCGCCGGCGGTACGCAGCCCCCATTCGTGCGCGGCCAATCCCGCGCCCACCACGGGCAGCGAGATCGCCACATACGCGACCACGAAATAGGTCGAGCTGACCTCGGCGCGGCGGTCGGCCGGAACCTGCTCGACGACGGCGGCCAGCCCGCGGCTGAAGCTGATGCCCTGCCCGGTACCGGCGATCAACGCCGCCACCAGGATGCCGGCCAGTGACGAAAGTCGCAGCGCCACAGCCAGTATCGCCATACCGAGCACCAGGATGGCGCACCCCGCCGCGACCGCACGCGCCGGGGGGATCCGCCGGCCGAGCAGCTGTGCCAGCGCCGAGGCGACGAAGATCGACGCCGCGACCGCGCCGCCGACGGCGTGGTTGCCGATGCCCGCCACGTTGGCCACGAACGCCGGCGCTACCGAGGTGAACAACCCCATCACCGCGAAACCGGCGAACGCCGCGGTCGCGGCGGTCAGAAACACGGCGCGCGCCTCGGCGGGAATGGACAGCCGCTGGAACCCGATCCGGCCGGTGCGATCGGAGGTTTCCGGGGCGATCAGCACCGCCACCAGCGCCAGCCCCATCAGCACGATGTGCACGACGAACGGCACCACCAGCGGGTGCGGGACGTACTGCACCAGCAGCCCGGCCAGCACCGGTCCGCTGCCCAGCCCACCGACGTTGGCGATGGTCGCGACCGTGGCGGCCCGCTCCCGCTCGGCGGCGGGCAGCGCCTCGACGACGGCCGCGGTGGCCGTCCCGGTGAAGACACCCGCCGACAGCCCCGACAGCAGCCGTCCCACCAGCAGCACCGCAACGCTGTCGGCGAAGATGAACACCACGGCACTGGCCAGCGCGAAGACGATGCCACCCAGCAGAACCGGGCGCCGACCGATCGCATCGGACCAGCGGCCGAAGACGAGCAACGCGCCCAGCACCCCGACGGCGTAGGCCGCGAACACGATGGTGGTGGTCAGCACCGCGAAGTGCATCTCGTCCGCGTACAGCGCGTACATCGGCGTCGGCAACGTGGTGCCGAGCATGACGGCGGCGAACGCGAAGGCCAGCAGCGGAAAGGCCAGACGGCGGCGGGTGCTCACTCGGGTGAACAACGCCGCCGCCGCCATGGGTAATCCATACCCGATTCAGTGCATGACGGCCTTCTCGGCGCCGACACCGGTGAGCGAACGCACCTCCATCTCGGCGTTGACCTCCGGATTGCCCCGGTCGGACGAGGTCAGGGTGCCGACGATGCCCAGCAGGAAGGCCAGCGGGATGGACACGATGCCGGGATTGGCCAGCGGGAACCACGCGAAATCCGCACCCGGGATCATCGCCGTCTTCGAGCCCGAAACAGCGGGGGAGAAGACGATCAGCACGATGGTCGAGATCAGCCCGCCGTACATGCTCCACAGCGCGCCGCGGGTGTTGAACCGGCGCCAGTACAGCGAGTACACGATGGTGGGCAGGTTGGCCGCGGCGGCCACCGCGAAGGCCAGTGCCACCAGGAAGGCGATGTTCTGCCCGTTGGCCAGGATGCCCAGCCCGATGGCCACCAGCCCGAGCACCACCGCGGTGATCCGGGAGACCTTGACCTGCTCCTCTTCGGTTACTTTGTGGCCCTTGAGCACCGACGCGTACACGTCGTGGGCGAACGACGCCGAGGCCGTGATGGTCAGGCCGGCCACCACCGCCAGGATGGTGGCGAACGCCACCGCCGAGATGATGCCGAGCAGCACCACGCCCCCCAGTTCCAGGGCCAGCAGCGGGGCCGCCGAGTTCTGCCCGCCGGCCGCGGACAGGATGCGGTCCGGCCCGACGATCGCGGCGGCGCCGTAACCCAGCACCAGGGTGAACAGGTAGAAGGCGCCGATGAGGGCGATCGCCCACACCACCGAGCGGCGGGCTTCCTTGGCGGTGGGCACGGTGTAGAAGCGCATCAGCACGTGCGGCAGGCCCGCGGTGCCCAGCACCAGCGCCAGACCCAGCGACAGGAAGTTGATCTTCGATTCCGTGGACCCGCCGTACTGGGCGCCGGGTGCGAGCACGTCACGGCTGGCAACGCCCTTGGTGGTGGCGTCGGAGACGGCGGACTGGGCGGCACCGAGGATCTCGGAGAAGTTCAGCCCGAACTTGGCCAGCACCATGACGGTCATCAGGGCGGCGCCGGTGATCAGCAGGACGGCCTTGATGATCTGCACCCAGGTGGTGCCCTTCATCCCGCCGACCAGGACGTAGACGATCATCAGGATGCCGACGACGGCGATCACCAGCGACTGGCCCGCCTTGCTGTGCACGTTGAGCAGCAGGGCGACCAGGCCGCCGGCGCCGGCCATCTGGGCCAGCAGGTAGAACAGCGACACCGTCAACGTCGTGGTGGCGGCCGCCAGCCGGACCGGGCGTTGCTTGAGCCGGAAGCTCAGCACGTCGGCCATGGTGAACCGGCCGGTGTTGCGCAGCAGTTCGGCCACCAGCAGCAGGGCCACCAGCCAGGCGACCAGGAAGCCGATCGAGTACAGGAACCCGTCGTAGCCGTACACCGCGATGGCCCCGGCGATACCCAGGAAGCTGGCCGCCGACAGGTAGTCACCGGCGATGGCGATGCCGTTCTGCGGCCCGGAGAAGGCGCGGCCGCCGGTGAAGAACTGGTCGGCGGACTTGTTGTTGCCGCTGGCGCGGATCACCACGTACATGGTGACGGCGACGAACAGGCCGAAGATGGCGATATTGGCGACCGGGTTGCCCACCGAGTCGGCGGCGGCGACAAGGGTGGTCACTTCGCCGGGCCTTCCAGCTCGGACCGGATGGCCGCGGCCCGCGGATCCAGCTCACGGTTGGCGAACCGGACGTAGATGCCGGTGATGAGGAAGGTGGTGACGAACTGCCCCAGGCCGAGCAGCAACCCGACGTTGACGTTGCCGAACACCTTGGTGGCCATGAAGTCGTGGGCGAAGGCGCCGAGCACCACGTACAGCCCGTACCAGACGAGGAAGAACGCCGTCATCGGGAAGACGAACCGACGCAGCTTGCTGCGCAACTCCTGGAACTCGGGACTGTCCTGCATGTGCAGGAACTCGGCGCCCGTGGGGGCGGGCGGACTGTCGGTTGTGGGCACCGGTGACTCCTTGAGGTCGACTGTGAACCAGCTTGAAGTCGAACCTAAATGAGATGTGAGTCACACGGGTGTGGGCGGCGCCGAAGCTTCTGGCCGGTGCGCCGAACGGTCGGTGGGTGGCGGTGAGCGGCGGGCTACGCCGGACGCCGGACCAGCTCGACCACCGGAATCACCCGCGTGGTGTTGCGCTGGTAGTCACCGAACTGCGGCTCGACGGCGGTCTGCTTGGCATAGATGGCGTCGCGCTCGGCGCCCTCGAGCACCCGCGCCGTCACCGGGAAGGTCTCGGTCTTCCACTCGACGGTCACCTCGGGATGCGCGACGAGGTTGTGGAACCAGTCGGGGTTGGTGTCGGCGCCGCCCTTGCTGGCGAAGATGTAGATGCGGTCGCCCTCGATCAGGGGGACCAGCGGAGCGATGCGTTCCTTGCCGGACTTCGCGCCGATGTGGTGCACCAGCACCAGCGGCTTGCCTTCGAACACGCCGCCCGCGGTGCCGCCGTTGGCCCGGAACTCGCTGATCACCTGACGGTTCATCGCGTCGAAATCGAATGCTTCTGTCATGGTCTTCCTCACTGTCGCGGCCTTCTTGACGAACTATCAGAAGCCGGGATTGATTCCGGGATGTCCCGGTCGGTGCTGTCGGACAAGATCTGCCGCCCAGGACGGCGCGCGGGCTTTGGCCGGTTGTTGCAGAGCCTGTTCGATGACCAAGGTCTGCAAGATCTCTTCTAGGCGGTCGCGGGGAAACCGCTTCTCTGCCTCCGCGATGGGAGAAGCAAACGCGGCGCGTAACGCCGCTGGGCCGAACTCGATCTCGACACCGCGGCGTAGGTAGTGAGCTATGGGACCCCGGCGCTGGGGAATGCCCGGTGTGGTGTGCAGGGCTATCGCTTCCCAGACGGAGTCGATCTTCGCGGCGCTCCAACCGTGCCGGCTCAGGAACGCAGCGGCGGCATCGGCGCCCTCCACCTCGAACCGCGCGGGGCCGTTGTACCGATCCGCCGTCCCCGCGTCATGGAAAAGCGCTGCGAGACACAGTGCCTCGGTGTCGAGATTCGGCACTCCATCCCGCAGGGCCGCCTGCCGTCCGAGCAGAAACGTCCGGACGCTGTGGTGGTAGATCTCCGGATGCACGACTTCCTGAATGTGTGCGGCAGCGGCAGACATGATGCCGGGGCCGGCTCCGGCGGTGTCGACTCCCATCGTCTTCATCAGGTCCACGGTGGCACTCATTCAGTCGAAGGTCAGCACGATCCGGCCGCGGATGCCGCCGGACTGGATGGCGCGATGGGCTTCGGCAGCCTCGGCAGCCGGATAGGTTCGCCCCACCCGCAACGTCAGCAGCCCTTTCTCGGCCAGCATGCGGAGCTCGTCGAGTTTGGCGTGGGCGTGGGTGTACTCCGGGACGAAGACCTCCCGGACGGTGATATCGCGGTCCGCACGGGGGTCCGGGCCGCCGCGCAGTTCCCAGCCGCGGACCGTGGCGAGTTGTCCGCCGTCGCGCAGTGCGGGCACCACGTCCACCCCCTGCAACGAACCGTCGACAACTGCGTCGACCCCGCCGGGCCACCACTGGCGGATGCGTTCTCCCACCCCGGGACCGCGCGTGACGATCTGGTCGGCGCCCAAGTCCGCCACCAGCGTCTCGTCGGCGGGGGCGGCGTCGGCGATCACGCGCAACCCGTCGGCCTTGGCCAGCTGGATGGTGTACCCACCCACCGCGCCGGCCGCGCCCGTGACGGCAAGCGTTTGGCCGGGGTGCAGGTTCAGCATGTCCAGAGCGAGGCGCGCGGTGAGACCGTTCATCGGCAATGTCGCCGCAGCCGCGTGGGCGCTGCCCGCGGGGGCGAGCGTGACTTGATCCGGGGCCACCACCAAGTACTCTGCGTACGCCCCGCCAGTGGCGTCAATCGGCATGACGATGGTCATCACGCGGTCACCGACGTGCAGGTCGGTCCGCGCCTCGGGTCCGATCTCGTCCACGACGCCGGCGGCTTCCATGCCGGGGATGAACGGCGGACGCAACGGCCCGGAGCGCAACTGTTCGTCCAGGTCTCCGGAGCGCAACAAGGTGTCGCCCGGATTGACCGTGGCGGCATGCACGCGGATGCGAATCTGCCGTGCCCCGGTTGCGGGTACCGGCACTTCGACCAGCTTGAGGACCTCAGGTCCGCCGTACTCGGTGAGGCCGACGGCTTTCATCAGCCGGGCGTGCGGTTTCATCACAGCCCGAGTTCCGTGAGGCCAGGATGGTCGGCGGGCCGTGACCCCGCACTGTCCCAGTGGAAGAGGCGGGCAGAGTCGGTGATGCGGACGTCGTTGATGCTGGCGTGCCTGGTCTTCATCAAGCCGTCTGGAGCGAACTCCCAGTTCTCGTTGCCGTATGCGCGGAACCACTGGCCGGTCTCGTCGTGATACTCATAGGCGAACCGGACGGCAATACGGCTCTCACCGTGCGCCCAGAGTTCTTTGATCAGCCGGTAGTCGTGTTCGGAGGCCCATTTGCCCGCGAGGAAATCGACGATCTGATCTCTGCCCCGAAGGAAGGTGGAGCGGTTTCGCCACCAGCTGTCCTGCGTATAGCCCAGAGCGACGCGCTGGGGATCGCGGGTGTTCCAGAGGTTCTCGCCGGCGCGGACTTTCGCGGTCGCGGACTCGTCGGTGAAAGGAGGCACCAGTGCGGATACCGTCATGCTCATCTCCCGGGCGTCGGTGAGGGGTGGGAAAGGGCTGCCCTTCTGCGTCGACCGACGCAGCGGACAGCTTCACCCAGTGTCGTCGTCAGGCGGTGCGGGCGAATCCGCCATCGGACAGTCCAACCGGACAGTGTCGGTGTGTCCGTCCTGTCCAGTGACCAGTCTCGCCGTCATCGTGGTGCGCGTCGTAGCGGCTCCGCTCGTCACGTCTGGTCCCCGGGCGGCAATGCGCGATCGAGCTGACTGCGGGAGCTCACCTCGAGCTTCGCGAAGACCTTGCTGAGGTGGTACTGCACCGTGCGGGCGCTGATGAACAGCCGGGCTCCGATCTCGGCGTTGGACAATCCATCGCGGGCAAGCCGCGCGACCTGTGACTCCTGTGCGGTGAGGCCCCGGTCGGCATCGAACGGGGTTCGTTCGTGCATCGCCGTGTCACCCACCGCCCTCAACTCACGCTGTGTCCGCTCGGCGAATGCGCTCATCGTCATCGAAACGAACATCGTGTGGGCAATGCGCAGATGTTCTCGGGCATCCGCGCGTCGCCGTTCGCGCCGCAACCATTCTCCGTAGAGCAGGTGCGCGCGAGCCAGATCCCCGCGAACACGTGTCCGACCGAACCGTTCGATCGACTCCAGGTAGAGACGCTCGGCGTCCGCGCCCTGATGCAGCAGTGCCGCTGAGCGCGCGCCGAGTCCCAATGCCCAATCGGTACCGCTGGCGGCGGTCAGCTCTTCCAATCGGGTGAACGCATCCGCTGCCTTCTCGGAGGCGCCGCCGCGGGCCGCCGCCTCGACGAGTTCGGGCAGCGCCCAATTCGCCGATGCCAATTCGGGCGGAAACTGTGCGGCCAGCTCGGCAGCGCCCAGAGCCCGGCGATAATCTCCGGAACCGTTGTGCAGGACCGCTTCAGCCCACCAGGCCACCGTGAGACCGTTGCCCTCGCCCCGCGCCGTCACTTCGGCCACCGTCGCCTCGATGAGTGCCATGGCCTGTGCTCGGTCACCGCGCAGGGCGGCAAGGCCCAACGCCGCGTACGGAGCGAGGCTGCTGCCGGTCGCATCCTGTGCGGCTTCGAGCTCATCGATCACCGCCGCGGCACCGGCGAGGTCACCGAAGAACAACAACGCTGTTGCGCGGGAACTCAGCGCGACCGGGATGTCACCGATCGCACCGCGATGGCGGGCAACGTCGACATGGCGCCTCGTCGCCAGGTCGAAACGGTCGTCATCCCAGGCCAAGTGGGCTGCCGACGACGAGAGTAGCGCGCAGATGAGCTGTTCGTCAGGTGATAAGCCGTCGTCGAACGCTGTGAGAACGGCTCCCAGAGCGGGCCTGGCCGCGACGTACCCCTGGCGGTAATGCAGAACCAGCCAATCCAGCAAGTGATCCCGCCGGTCGGGAGTGCCGGCCGGTCGGGGTGCTGTCTGCGCGGCGAGGGCGACGTCGAAAACGTTGGCGTTGACGGCGAGGCGACCCGCGAACATGGCAGCCAACATCGCGTCCAAGTAGGTGACTCGGGACAGGGTGACGTCAATCGATTCCAGGCGTTTGGCCGCGCTCAGTAGCAGCGGCGGCGAGTCGCGGCCATGGTTGGAGATATACGCGATATGCGCCCGGATGAGATCCCCTCGCGCTTGTTGAAGATCGCTGGGGCGCTGCGCTTCTGCCATTGTCAGCAGGTCCTGGGCACTGTCGAAGGCGCCCAGCTGAACTTTCGCCGATGCCGCTGCCAGTGCCCGTTCGCTGCGTTTCGCGGAATCGACCGACAGTATGGCAGCCCGCTCCAGGAAGGCTGCCGTGGCGCTGATTCCGCCGCGGGCGTGTGCGCGGCCTGCGGAGGCTTCCAGTTCTGCGGCGACGGTTTCGTCTGGGCCGGTAACAGCATGAGCAAGGTGCCAAGCGCGTCGATCAGGGTCTGATCCCGGGTCGGTGGCGGTGGCCAGGGCGCGGTGGGCCTGCTGTCGCTCGGATAGCGACGCTGACCGATATGCCGCAGAACGCACCAACGGATGGCGGAACTTCACCCGGCCACCGAATGACGCCAGCCCGGCTTCGATCGCGGGAGCGGCTTCCTCGGATGCCACCCCGACGTCACCGGCGGCCCGCCAAATCAGGGCGGAGTCACCGGTCGGTTCGGCTGCAGCCAGCAGCAGCAAGCGCCGCGTGGCGTCGGGTAATGCCCGGATACGGGAGCCGAAGGTCTGTTCCATCTCGGCTGGTAAGTGCACGCCGCCCGGCAATCCGAACCCGCCCGCCAACTCGTCGGGGTTCAGCCCACGGGGCAATTCCAGTAATGCCAGTGGATTGCCATGGGTCTCGGCGATGATCTGCTGGCGGATCCGCGGGTCCACCGGAACCGTGAGCGCGGAATCGAGCAGTGCCTTCGCATCGGGTCCACGCAAACCTCGAATCACCAAAGTTGGCAGCCCGGCCACGGCTTGAGTGGGTTGTCTGGCGGCAAAGACCATCCCCACCGACTCGGATCCCAATCGGCGGGCAACGAATGCGAGGATCTGCGCCGACGCCCGGTCCAGCCACTGTTCGTCATCGATCAGGCAGAGCAAGGGGCGGTCGGCGGCGACGTTGGAGAACAAGTTGAGGACAGCCAGCCCCACGAGAAATCGGTCCGGTGCCGGTCCTTCCGCCATTCCCAAGGCGGTGGACAGCGCTGCGTGTTGTGGCGCGGGCAGACCATCGAGGCGGTCCAACAACGGCATACAGAGTTGATGGATCCCAGCGAAAGCGAATTCCATTTCCGACTGGATGCCGGTGGTCCGCTCCACTCGGCATGGGCCGGCGTTACTCGCCAGGTGGTTCAGCAGCGCGGTCTTGCCGATCCCGGGTTCACCGCGGAGCACCAATGCACGGCTCTCACCGCCGCGCAGAGCCGCGACGATGCCATCGAGAACCGCGCACTCATCCCGACGACCGAGAAGCTTGGGCAACCGGTCGTCGCCGGAATAACCGCTGACCTGCACAGGGAGACGCTATACCGCGACGTGATGCTTCTGGCGGCACAAGCGCCGACTGCCGCTTCCGGCGCTCTACAAGCTGCCCAGCAGCTGATTGAACGCCTCGGTCATGGACGGGTGGGTGTAGATCGAGTCGCGCAGGGCGGTGGCGGTGATGCCGTGTCGCATTGCCAGCGCGACGGTGTTGATCACCTCGTGGGCGTCGTAGCAGAGCAGCGCCGCGCCCAGGATCAGGTCGGTCTGTGCGTCCACCACCACCTTCATCCGGCCCTGCGGTTCGCCGACGATGCGGGCCCGCGGCACGGTGGCCATATCGGCCACCGCCATGGCCGCCACCTTGATATCGAGCCCCTTCTCCCTGGCCTCGCGTTCGGTCAGGCCCACCCGGCCCAACGGTGGGGTGATGAAGAGGTTGTAGGGCACGGCGTTTCGGTCGGCGGTACTGCGGGTGCCGTCGCCGACCAGCTGGTCGAGCACGATGCGGTAGTCGTCGAGCGAGACGTAGGTGAACTGCGGGCCGCCGTTCACGTCGCCCATCGCGAAGATGTGCGGTTGGCTGCTGCGCAGGTGCTCGTCGACCGCGACGGCGCCCGACGGTGTGGTGCGCACGCCGGCCGCCGCCAGGTCCAGCTCGGCGGTGACGGGTTCGCGGCCCAACGCCACCAGGATGGCGTCGCCGTCGACGGTGTGTGCGGCGTCTTCGGTCCGGTAGCTGACCGCACCGTCGTCGACCGCAGTCACCTGTGCTCCGGTGATGATCCGGACGCCCTTGTCCTGCAGGATGTTCCGAGCCGCCTGCGCGATGTCGTCGTCCTCGCGGGCCAGCACCTGGGTGTGCCGCTCCAGCACGGTGACCTCGGAGCCGTACGCGGCGTACATCGCGGCGAACTCCAGACCGACGTAACCGCCGCCCAACACCACCAGTCGCGCGGGCAGGTTCTGCTCGGT
Source organism: Mycolicibacterium cosmeticum (assembly GCF_000613185.1). Taxonomy (NCBI): domain Bacteria; kingdom Bacillati; phylum Actinomycetota; class Actinomycetes; order Mycobacteriales; family Mycobacteriaceae; genus Mycobacterium; species Mycolicibacterium cosmeticum. The sequence continues at coordinate 1,548,702 of NZ_CCBB010000001.1, read as the reverse complement.
CAGCAGGTCGGTGCTGGTGTGTACGCGAGGTGAGGCGGCCAGTCCCGGGATGTCGGGAAGTGTTGGGCGCGAACCGGTTCCGATCACCATCCACTTCGCCGATACCGTGACATCGCCCGCGGCGGTGCTCACCGCCAAGGTGTGCGCGTCGACGAACCGGGCCGAGCCCGTGAGCACCTCGGCCGTCGGGATGCCGTCGATCATGGTGTAGTTCACCGCGCGCAGGCCGGCCGTCAGCTCGGCGGTCGCGGCCACGGCGCGGCGGTACTCGTCGGGGTGCGCCGTGCCGGTGTCCAGGTGCTCGGACCGGTAGACCAGCGATTTCGTCGGGACGCAGCCGATGTTGATGCAGGTGCCGCCGTACATCTGCGCGGACTGCTCGACCATCGCCACCCGCCAGCCCTTGCGGCCGAGCGCGGCGGCCAGTGTCTTGCCGCCCTTGCCGAACCCGATCACCGCGAGGTCGACCTGCCGGTCAGTCACCGGTGCACCACCACCTTTCCGATCATGTGCCCCGACTCGACCAGCCGGTGCGCCTCGCGCAGCCCCGCCGCGCTGAAATCGTCGATCGCGGTGGTGATGGTACTGCGCAACTCGCCCCGGTCCACCAGGTCGGCGGCGGCGGCGAGCAGGCGCTGCTGGGCGATCATGTCGTAGGAAGACAACGCGCGGGTGAACATCAGCTCCCAATGCCAGGCGATGCTCTTGGGTTTCAGGGCCACCAACTCCAGCCCCTCGGGCTCGTCGATGGCGGTGATGTGCCCGAACGGCTTGGTGATCGCCGCGTACGTCTCGACGTTGCCGGCCGAGTGCGGAGAGAACACGTAGTCGATCCCGTCGGGCGCGACGTCCAACGCCTGCCTCTGCAGGTCGTGGTGGTCGATCACCACGTCGGCGCCCAAGCGCAGCGCCCAGTCCCGGGAGTCGTCTCGGCTGGCGGTGGCGATCACCCGGACCGCGGTCAGTTTCTTGGCAAGTTGGATCATGACCGAGCCGACGCCCCCGGCCGCACCCAGCACCAGCAGGTCGCCGGTGGAGTCCGCGGTCAAGCCGAACCGCTCGAACAGTGCCTCCCATGCGGTGATGGTGGTCAACGGCAATGCGGCGGAATCCTTGAAGGACAAGGACTTCGGTTTACGGGAGACGATGCGCTCGTCCACCGAGTGTAGCTCGGCGTTGGTGCCGGGCCTGCTGACGTCGCCGGCGTACCACACCTCGTCACCCACGGCCAGGGTGCTGACCCGCGGACCGACGGCTTCGATGACACCGGCCGCATCGAAGCCGAGGATCGTCGGTGTCGCCGATGGCTGCAGGCCACGACGCCGCTTGATGTCGACCGGGTTGACCGAGACCGCGTGCACGCGGACCAGCACATCGTGCGGGCGCAGCTCGGGAACGTCGACCCGCACATCCTGCAGGGCGTCGGGGTCGTCGATGGGCAGGGCGGTGAATGCTCCGATGGCGGTCATGGTGGTCATGGGCGCGAGGCTAGACCCACCACCCCGGTGTCGTGCAAGGACGGTTACTTTCCTGCGGGGAAGCATTGCACATCAGTGGAATTCAGGGCGATCCGCCGCGGTTGAGCCTGACGACGGTTACTTTCGATATGACACCGATGCAGCTCAGGAGGGTCCGATGGCCAGGCCGTGTCCGACGGGGCATCACGACAAGCACGACGTGTATTCGGACAGCTGCCCCTGTCGGGCCCTGCTGGACCTGTTGTCGAACAAGTGGTCCGCGCTGATCATCGGGTTACTCGAACAGCGCGGTGCGGTGCGGTTCTCCGAGTTGCAGGCGCAGCTGCCGGGCGTGGGCGCCAAGATGCTCACCCAGACGCTGCGACGGTTGGAGGCGGCGTCCTTGGTGGACCGGACGGTGTACGCCGAGGTGCCGCCACGGGTGGAGTACACGTTGACCGATCTCGGCATCAGCGTGTCGGAACCCTTGGGGCTGTTGCGAACCTGGGTGGAGGACAACATCGATCGGGTCGAGGCGCTGAACCGGGACTGGAACACTTAGTCTTTCGGCACGCGCTCCACACCCATCCCCAGCCGCTCCGGTACGTGCATGCGGGCGAAGATCCGCGCGACATCCGGCGTGGCCCGGGTGAACCGGCTGACCACGATCATGGTGGCGAAGGCCAGCGGCACGCTGACGGCCGCGGGGTAGCCGACCATCACCGCCGGCCAGCCACCGAGCACGTCGTCATCGACGCCGCCGGCGATGGCCACCACGACCGCGCCGCCACACACGCCGCCGCCGGTGATCAGCCCGCACGCGGCACCGGTGGCGGTCAGTCCGCGCCACCAGATGCCAAGCACCAGAAGCGGACACAACGTCGACGCCGCGACGGCGAAGGCCAAGCCCACACTGCGGGACAGCTCCAGGCCCGACACCACCATCGACAGTGGAATCGGGATCAGCCCGCCGATCACGGCGGCCACCCGGAAATCCCGCACCCGGCCGCGCAGCACGTCCGTGGCCAGCGAACCGGCGATGCTGACCAGCAGACCCGACGAGGTGGCGAGGAACGCCGCGATCGCGCCGGCGGCCACCAGGGCGCCCAACAGCTGCCCCGCCACCCCGCCGACGGTGGAGCCCGGCGCGAGCAGCACTGCGGCGTCGGCGGTTCCGGTGATCAACAACTGTGGCACGTACAACCGGGAGAACACCCCCAGCAGAATGGGGAACAGGTAGAACACCGACAGCATGGCGATGACGGCCAGCGCCGTGCGCCGGGCCGCGCGGCCGTCGGGATTGGTGTAAAAGCGCACCAGGACATGCGGCAGGCCCATGGTTCCTAGGAATGTCGCGACGATGATGGACACCACCTGATACAGCGGATGCCCGCCGCCCAGTCCGCCGCCGGAGGCGATCCACGCGCTGCCGGTGCCCGGGGTGCCGGCCACCACCGGGGTGGCCGCGCCGGCGGCCAGGGTCAGGGTGCTGCCCGCGCCGAGGGTGTGGTCACCCGGGGTATTGATAATGGCGGCGTTCACGTCTCGCCCGTCCAGCGCTCCGGTGACGGTGATGCCGGCGGGGTCGATCACCTGCACCACCACGTCGGTGTCGATGGCGACGGTGGTGTCATGCTGCACGCTCGGCGGAAGCGGGCCGCCGAGTTCCGCGCGGTCGTGCAGGAACAACGCGAGCAGGGCCAGCGCCGGGATGGCGATGGCGGTCAGCTTGAGCCAGTATTGGAACGCCTGCACGAAGGTGATCGAGCGCATGCCGCCGCCCACCACATTGCTGATGACGATGCCGCCGACCAGCAGCGGGCCAATCCAGACCGGCACGCCGAGAAGGGTTTTCAGGGCGAGCCCGGCGCCCTGATACTGCGGTGCCAGGTAGAACACGCAGATCACCACCACGACCAGCATCGCGACCTTGCGCAGCCGCGCCGAACCGAGCCGGAACTCGGCGAAATCGGGCACGGTGTACGCGCCGGAGCGCCGCAACGGGGCGGCGACGAACAACAGCAGGCCCAGATAGCCCGCGGTGAAGCCGACCGGGTACCACAGCGCGTCGGCGCCGTACTTGGCGATCAATCCCGCCACGCCGAGAAACGATGCCGCCGAGAGATATTCGCCCGAGATGGCTGCCGCGTTCCAGCGGGGGCCCACGCTGCGGGAGGCCACCAGGAAGTCGGAGGTGGTGCGCGACAAGCGGACTCCATAGGCGCCGATGGCGACGGTGGCCACCGCCGCGGCCAGCAGCGCGGCCGCCGTCAGTGGGGAGCCGGTCATGGTTCGCTGTCGACGACGCGGACGAAGTCCCGCTCGGCCTGTTCGGCGAGCCGGACGTACAACCGGCCGACGCCGTAGAGCAGCGGGTAGACCAGCACCGCCAGGATCAGCCAGTTCAGTCGCATCCCGAGCACCGTCAGCGCGCCCAGGTGCGGCGCCAGCAGCACCGCCGCCGCGACCGAGGCGATGACGACCAGGCTCAGCCGCAGCGCCAAACCGAGTTGGGCGCGCACCAATCCGCGCACCAGGGCGTCACCCACCTGGGTCTGCTCCTGGACTTCCACCCGGGTGCGCACCATCCGGGCGCCGCGCCGGTGGGCGAGCACCACCCGCTGGCGTTCCGCGGCGGGCCGCGCATTAGGTCCCGCGGCGGGCCGCGCATTGGGTCCCGCGGCGGGCCGCGGGTGCGGAGCCTCAGGTCGATCACTCATCGGCGGGCTTCAGATTGCGCATCGGATCACGGACCAACCGATCCCGCAGTTCACGAGCTTGCCGCCGGCTCACCGGCAACTCCACGGCGGGGGAGGTGCCGTTGGCGCGCAACCGGACCAGCACCGCGCCGTCCTGCGTGCGCAGGCCGGTGACCAGCCGCAGCGACACCAGGTACGACCGGTGGATGCGCTGGAAGCCGTGGTCGGCCCACCGGGTTTCCAACACGCTCAACGGGATTCGGACCAGGTGTGCCCCGGTGGCCGAGTGCAGGCGCGCGTAGTCGCCCTCGGCCTCCACCCAGCCGATGCTGTCGCGCGGCACCAGTTGGGTGATGCCGCCGAGTTCGGCCGGGATCACATCGGAATCCTGCTCGCCCGGTACCGTCGCGGTGTGGGCCGTCGCGGCCCGGCGCACGGCCTCGTCGAGCCGGTCCTGCCGGATCGGTTTCAGCAGATAGTCGGTGGCGCCGACGTCGAACGCCGCCACGGCCTTGTCGTCATGGGCGGTCACGAAGACCACGGCGGGCCGGTGTGCGAAATTCGCCAGGATGCCGGCCAGTTCGATCCCGGACAGCCCCGGCATGTTGATGTCGAGGAACACCGCGTCGATGGTGTGCCGGTTGAGTTCGCGCAGCGCCGAGGTGGCGTCCCCGGCGGTGAATACCTCTGCCACACCGGGATGGCGGCCGAGCAGGTAGGCAAGCTCGTCGAGGGCGGGTGCCTCGTCGTCGACGGCCAGCACCGTCAGCTTCGCAGTCACGCCACCCCACTTCCACTGGCCCGCACCCCGGAGCGGAACTTCGGCACCCGCATGATCACCTTGGTGCCCGCCCCGAGTGCCGTCTCGACCACCAGACCGTAGTCGTTGCCGAACGCCGCACGCAGCCGATGGTCCACATTCGTCAAGCCCACGTGTGCGGACTGGTGTGTCTGCTCTGCCAACGCGTCCCCGTGCCCGGCCCGCAATGTGTCGGGATCCATTCCGGTGCCGTCGTCTTCGACGGTGATGACGCAGTCGGTCCCGGCGTCGCGGGCGATGATCTCCACCGAGCCGCCACCCTGCCCGGCCAGGCCATGGCGGACCGCGTTCTCCACCAACGGTTGTAACGCCAGGAACGGCACGACGACGTTGAGCACCTCGGGTGCCACCTGCAACCGCACCGTCAGCGTCGCCCCGAACCGGGCTCGTTCCAGCGTCAGATATCGGTCGATGTTGCGCAGTTCCTCGGCCAGGGTGGTGTACTGGCCGGCCGCCCGGAACGAATAGCGGGTGAAATCGGCGAATTCCAGGATCAATTCGCGGGCGCGGTCGGGATCGGTGCGCACGAAGGATGCGATGGTGTTCAGTGCGTTGTAGATGAAGTGCGGGCTGATCTGCGCGCGCAACGCCAGCACCTCGGCCCGGTCCAGGCGCGCCCGGGACGCGTCGAGTTCGGCCAGCTCCAGCTGGCTGGCCGCGTACCGGGCCACCTCACCGATCGCGCCGAGCATGCCCGGACCCGGATTGCCGGCCGCGACCACCACGAGCGCACCGAGCACGTCACCGCTCTCGGCGAGCAGCGGCTGGGCCACCACGGCGGTGGTGCCGTTGTTGGTCAGCACCCGCCGGGCGGCGGTCACCGAATCGCGCGCCGTGGTGGCGCAGGCGTCGTCGATATCGGGCTGCCAGATCGCGTCGTGGGCGGCGTCGCGGGCCAGTAACACCCCGTCACCGTCGAACAGCGCCACCCCGTCGGTGCCGGTCAGCCCGCGCAGGAAGGGTGCCGCCGTCTGCGCGGACTCGGTGTCCAGGCCGCGCCGCAGCGCCCGCGCCGCCAGCGATGCGGTGTGCAGGGCGGTGTGCACGGCGCGTTCGGTGGGGGTGGCCACGACCCGGCGGGTGCGCACGACGAACACGGCGGCGATCGCCGCCAGCACCGCGGCGGCGGCCAGCGCGAGGGCAACGGGGCCGGACATAGAACGGATCGTTTTCGGACGTGGCGGGACTACTGGACCGGGCAGGCGTACTTCCTGGCCACGTCCATCACCCGCTCCTGCGCGCCGGGGCCGATTACGCCCTGGGCGGCCAGTTCCAATCCGATGTAGCCGGGGATGCCACCGATACAGGCCTGGTGCGCCACCCGCCACGCGGTGTCGGGATTCAGGTTGTAGCCGTTGCGTTGCAGGCCTTGCATGTAGTCGTCGAACGCCGGCGTGCCCTGGTCCGGGATCGCGCCGGCCGGTGCGGCCAGCGCGAGGGCGGTGGCCAGCGCTGCCAGCAGGGGCGCCACCAGGCGTTTCATCTCGTCTCCCAAGGGTGTGACCACGGTTGTCGTGTCCACGTTCGCACACTCCACCGGCCCGGCGGCGCGCTTTAAACTGACCAGATGCCCACCCTGCAGCTGGTCCAAGACCCCGAGGCCGACGCCCTGCTCGAGTCCAACCCGTTCGCGCTGCTGGTCGGGATGCTGCTCGACCAGCAGATCCCGATGGAGACGGCGTTCGCGGGGCCGAAGAAGATCGCCGACCGCATCGGCGGCGTCGACGCCCGCCAGATCGCCGAGTACAACCCGGATGAGTTCACCGCGTTGTGCTCGGAAACCCCGGCGATCCACCGTTTTCCGGGCTCGATGTCCAAGCGGGTGCAGGCACTGGCGCAGGCCATCGTCGACGACTACGACGGCGACGTGACGGCGTTGTGGACCGCCGGTGATCCCGACGGTGCCGAGGTGCTGCGCCGGCTGAAGCGGCTGCCCGGTTTCGGCGAGCAGAAGGCCAAGATCTTCCTGGCGCTGCTGGGGAAGCAGTACGGCGTGACGCCGGCGGGCTGGCGGGCCGCGGCGGGTGATTACGGCAAGGCCGGCACGCACATGTCGGTGGCCGATGTGGTGGACGCCGGTTCGCTGCAGGAGGTTCGGGCGTACAAGAAGAAGATGAAGGCTGCCGCGAAGGCTGCGAAGCAGGCCTGAGCCATTTGGCCCGCAAAGGCGGCCAAGGCCTGAGTCACAGGATATGAGATGGTGATCACATGGCGAAGACGCATCTGAATTGCCCGTGCGGCGAAGCGATCAGCGGGGCCGACGAGGACGATCTGGTGGAGAAGGCTCAGGAGCACCTCGCGCAGGCGCATCCCGGTCGTGAGTACGACCGCGAGATGATCCTGTTCATGGCGTACTGAGCGGGCCGCTCATGTGACGACGGTGCACCCAGATCGCTTGTCGGGCCGGATTTGCAATCTGGATGCACCGTCGCGGTTCTGCAGGCTTACGGCACCACCGTCGAGCCGATGGTCGGCATGAACTGGCACTGCTTCTCGGTCGTGGTCACCTGACCGAAGATCGTCGACATGATGCTGCCCGAACCGGTGTCGACGATCGCCGTCAACGTGGTCGGCCCTTCGGGATTCATGTCCGCACGCGGCTTCAGCGTCGCGGTCCCGGACTTCCCGGTCGTCAGGTTGACCCAGGTGACGTTCAGCGGGAGCTTCTGCTCCGCGGCGGGGCCGGGGGTGCCGACCGCGGTGAAGACATAGGCGGTCTGGCCCGGTCCCGGACCGGGGGTGGGGATCGCCGCCGGGCCGGCCACCGAGATGGCGGTCGCCAGCACATTGCCGCCGTCGGACAGGCAGCCGTTGCTGATCGACGGATACATGAAGTCCTGCTTGGTCGCCGCGTCCGGGCTCAACACGCCTGCCGGGGCCGGCGCGGGTGCGGGACCGGGGGCTGGGGCCGGGGCGGGTGCGGGCACCGCGTCGGGCGCCGGGGCCGGCGCGGCCAGCGCAGCGGCGTCGGGCGCCGGTGCGGCAGCGGGTGCCGGAGCCGGTGCGGGAGCGGCGATCGACGCCGCCCCCGGTACCGGGCCGACGGCGTAGGCCGGGTCCACCCCGGGCGGCAGGTGGGCTTCCGGTCCGGCGCCGGCCGCGGGCACATGAGCCGCCGGCTCGGCGACGAACTGGTTCACCGCTGCCGCCACATTCTTCGAATCACTCGGTGCCGCCGCGTTTCCGGCGAACGCGGCGGCGGCGGCCATGAGCATCGACGCGGCGCCGGACGGATCCGCCGCCGCCTGCTGAATCGCCGGGCCCAGCGTCTCCATGGCCGGCAGGCCCGGGGCCTGCAGGCTGTTGATCGGCAGCGGTGACGGCACCGCGGGCTCAGCGCCGGCGACTCCGCTGCCCAGCACCACCAGCGTCGTGGCCGCGGTGCTGGTCAGCAGTGTCCGGATCGATGACATGAATCCCCCTGGATATGTGGTGATGACGACGGTCGGTCAGTGCCGGGTCACGGCAATGCGGACAGCGCGTTGGTCGGCAGCAGCATCGGCACCAGTCCCGCGGCACCCGGCAGTGCGGACGCGGCGGCCGGAGCGGCGGCGGTCGCCGGGGCACCGAGCGCAGCGGGTGCGGTGGTCGCGGCCGAGGCGGCCTTGGGCAGCAGGCCGGCCAGCGGCGAGCCGGCGGGCATCAACCCGGCCAGGGCGCCCGGGAAGTCCAACTGCTTGGGCAGATCCAGGCCGGCCACCTGCGGCAGGTTCACATCGGCCGCGGGCAGCAACACATTGCCGGTGGGCGCAGGCGCGGTAGCGGCTGCCGCGGGTGCGGCCGCCGACGCCGGGGTCACCGCGGGCAGCTGCGGCAGCGTCAGGTTGGCGCTCGCCGTCGGTGCCGGAGCCGCGGCGGGCGTCGCGGCCGCGGGTGCGGCGGTGGCGGCTCCGCCGCCCGACAGCGCCGAGGCCAGGCCCTGGATGAGCTGGGGCGCCATGGCGATCTGGTTGGCGAACGGCAGGGCGGGTGCGGCCGGCGCGCCGGGCGTGACCGGTGCCGGCGGCACCGGGTCGGCGCCGGCCAGCGGGCTCAGTGCGAGCGCGGTGGCAGCACCGGCTCCGGCAATCACGCTGGAAATAAAGGCTTTTCTGGTAGCTGGCATGGTTCTCCCCAATTCGTTGACGGCAGGCCTGCTCCCGAAGGTATCCAGTTACTGGTGTTACTCAAGTGACACGTGTGGCGGTTATTCAACCGTTACGGAGGTGTGCGCCGATGGTGACCGCGCACCGCGCGGCTACAGTCGTGCCGGTAGACACCACCTCTTCGCGCGCACCCAGCGCGCCGCTGACCCGCCTGGCGCCGGTCGTGCTCGCGCTCAGCATCGCGGCCCGGCTGGCTTGGACGTATCTGGTGCCCAACGGCGCGAACTTCGTCGACCTGCACGTCTACGTGGGTGGCGCGGCGGCGCTCGACCACCCGGGAACGCTCTACGACTACGTCTACGCCGACCAGACTCCGGACTTCCCGCTGCCCTTCACGTATCCGCCGTTCGCCGCAGTGGTGTTCTATCCGCTGCATCTGCTGCCGTTCGGCGTGGTGGCGTTTCTGTGGCAGATCGGCATCATCGCCGCGTTGTACGGCGTGGTGGCGCTGAGCCTGCGGTTGTTGGGTCGAACCGATGCGCGCCTGGCGATGGCGTGGACGGCCGTGGGTATCTGGATCGAGCCGCTGCGCAGCACGTTCGACTACGGGCAGATCAACGTCCTGTTGGTGCTGGCCGTGCTCTACGCCGTGTACAGCTCGCGGTGGTGGGTATCGGGCCTGCTGGTCGGCCTGGCTGCCGGGGTGAAGCTGACCCCGGCGGTGTCGGGCCTGTACTTCGTGGGGGTGCGGCGCTGGGCGGCCGTCGCGTTCTCGGCGCTGGTGTTCGCGGCCACGGTCGGATTGTCGATCCTGGTGGTCGGCGATCAGGGCCGCTACTACTTCACCGATCTGCTCGGTGATGCCGGCCGCGTCGGCCCGATCGGCACGTCGTTCAACCAGTCGGTGCGCGGCGCGATCTCCCGGATCGTCGGGCACGACGCCGGCTACGGACCGGTGGTCGTGGCCATCCTGGTGGTGGCCGCGGTGCTGGCGGTGCTGGCCTGGCGCGCGGTCGACGGCGCCGACGACCGGCTGGCCGGCATCGTGATCGTGCAGTTGTTCGGCCTGCTGCTGTCGCCGATCTCGTGGACCCACCATTGGGTGTGGCTGATCCCGCTGATGATCTGGCTGCTGCACGGCCCACTGCGGCAGCGGCTGGGCGCGCGGGTCTTCGGATGGGGCTGGCTGGCGTTGACGCTCGTCGGCTTGCCCTGGCTGTTGAGCTTCGCGCAACCGACCATCTGGGAGATCGGCCGGCCGTGGTACCTGGCCTGGGCCGCCCTGATCTACCCCGTGGCCACCCTGGCCACACTGGGGTGGATGGCCGCTACTGGCCCAGAATCCGGTCGATATCGGCCGCCATCGCCAGATCCTTCTCCGTGATCCCGCCGGCGGAATGCGTCACCAATGCGAAAGTGACCGTCCGCCAACGGATATCGATATCGGGGTGATGGTCGGCCTGCTCGGCGAATTCGGCGACGCGGCGCACCGCGTCGATCCCGTCCAGGAACGCCGGGAACTTGACCGACCGGTGCAGGGCGCCCGCTGCCCGTTCCCACCCGGGAAGATCGGCCAGCGCGGCATCAACCTGTTCGTTCGTCAACACAGCCATGCAATCGACGGTATACCGTCATCGGCGATGCATGAGCAGATTGTCGTTGCGGGGGCGCTCATTTCGCATGACGTCCTGCTGGTGGCGCAACGGGCCCGTCCCGCCGAGTTGGCCGGGCTCTGGGAGCTGCCCGGCGGCAAGGTCGCGCCGGGAGAGTCCGACGCCCAGGCCCTGGCCCGCGAACTGCACGAAGAACTCGAGATCCGGGTGAGCGTGGGCGCCCGCATCGGCCCGGATGTGACCTTGCCCAACGGCATGACGCTGCGTGCCTACCGGGTGACGCTCACCGACGGCAGCCCGCAGCCGCACGACCACCGCGCGCTGCGCTGGGTGTCGGCCACCGAACTCGACGGCCTGGCGTGGGTACCGGCCGACCGGGCCTGGGTGCCCGATCTGCTCGTCGCGCTGCGCACACCCGGCGGCCGGTAGATCCGGGTTTGCCACGCGCACAGCCGGCACACAGTAATCTCCTCGAGCCATGGGCGTGCTGCGGTTCATCTGGCGTGGTGTGCTGGCGTTCGACCGAGTGGGCAAACGCGTACCGCAACTGATCCAGACGTGGCTGATCGAATTCCTGTTCGTCATCCCGCTGATGTTCTTCATCGCCGGGCTCATCGACATTCGCGGTGCGTTCGGCGTGCCCGGCACCGGCGGCTCGATCTCCGGGGCGCAGTGGGGCGCGCTGGCGGTGTCGGCGGTGTTCGGCTTCCTGTTCGTCCGCAGCCTGGTCCGACCGCGGCTGGTGCAGACCACCTGGACGCCGATGGTGCGCGCCGACGTCGGACCGGTGACGGTGTACGGCGGCAACCGCGCCTGGGCGGTCACCTACACCTACCTGACCAGTCATCCGTCCTACATCCTGCTGCACCTGCTGACCGTCTGGATCCCGCTGGTGATGGTGTGGATGACGGTCGACCGCGGCGACGAGACGTTCTACTACCGCGTCGCCGGCTACACCGGGCTGGTGTTGCTGGGCCTGATCGCGCTGGCCCGCTTGCTGTCCTGGTATGTGTTCCGCTGCGGCCGTGCGCAATTGGACACGCAACTCGCTGACGCACCGATATCGGCCACCCGGCTGGCGTGGGAGATGGCCTGGAAACCGCTGATCATGCTGCTGGTGCTGATCTACGCGGTCAGCGCGGTCCCGGTGGCCTACATGTGGTGGCAGGAGCAGCGCACCATCGCACACCTGCCCGAGGTGACCGCCGCCGACGGGTCTGGCCACGAAGGCGAGTTCTTCCGCGTGCGCGGCGCGGTGGCCGGCGAGCCGGTGTACTGGGCGCCGCGCGGGACCGGCCGCGGCGGCAACAATTACGCGGGTGCCGGTGTGCTCGTCGACCTGGAATCCGGTGGTGACGCGCTCCTGCTCGCCGAGGCGCTCTCGGTCCCTGACTTCGTGGGAGTGATGAAGGAGGCCGGCGGTGGGGTGCTGAACTCTCACGGCCGGGTGATCGAGTCCATCGACGAGGATCAGCGGACGTATTACGGCTTCGATCTCGACGATTTCGATGAGCCGCCTCCCGAAGGGCGTGTCATGCTGCTGCTCGAGTACCCCTGACGATTGGCCGGCGATGCGATTCTTGCAATTCCTCTGGCGGGGCGTGCTGGCATTCGACCGGGTCGGCAGCCGCATCCCACAGCTCGTCCAAATCACGTTCGTGGAACTGCTTTTCGTGATGCCGTTGGCCTTCTTCATCGGGAAGGTCATCGACATCCGCGGCGCCTTGGGGGTGCCGGGCACCGGGGGAGCGGTGCCCGCGGTGTTCTGGGGTGCCTTGATGGTGTCCCTGGTGTGCGGATTCTTCGTCGTCCGCAGCCTGGTTCGGCCGCGCGTGCGCGAAGGCAGCTGGGCGCCCATGGCCCGGATACCGCTCGGCGGGGATGTCGATCTGCTGGTGGCCAACAGCCGGGCCCGGGTCACCTACGACTACCTGTCCAGCCATCCGTCCTACGCGCTGCTACTGCTCATCATCCTGCCGCTACCGCTGTCCATGTGGTTCTTCAGCCGCGACGAAGGTGACAGCACCTTCTACTGGCGGGTGACCGGTCTGGTCGGGATGGCCCTGCTCGCCGGCCTGGCCATTGCGCGGGTATTGGCTTGGTACGTCTTCAGATTCGGTCGCAAGGAGTTGGAGCGGGTGAGTCCGCGGATCGCCTGGGAGATCGCGTGGAAGCCGGTGCTGATGCTCGTCGTGTTCTGCTATGCGATCACCTGCATCCCGCTGGCGGTGATGTTCTGGCAGGACGCGCGACGGGTGGCGGGCTGGCCCGTCGTCGCCGTCGGCGATCGTCCGGGTGCGGAGGTCCGGGTGGAAGGTGAGCTGACATCGGATCCGGTGTATTGGGCGCCCAACGGAACCGGTCGCGGCGGCAACAATTACGCCGGAGCCGGGGTGCTGGTTCGCCTGGACGGGGGCGGTGAGGCGTTGTTGCTGGCCGAGTCGATGACGGTGTCGGATTTCAAGGCCGCCGTCGCCGAGGCGAAGAACGGTGTCATCCACACCCAGGGAAAGGTGATCGACGAGGTCACCGAAACGCAGCAGAAGTACTACGGACTGGACCCGGCCGCGTTCCCCGGGTCCGACGACGGCCGGGTGCTGGTGCTGCTGCAGACGCCCTGACGGCCGGTTCCCCTAGTACCGGAGCCGGTCGCCGACCACCCGCACCTCACCGCCGGGATGCTGGGCGGAGTAGATCGGGTGGATGAGCGCCTGATGGCGGCAATGCGGGCACGACGCCTGCGGCGCATTGGCCGAGGCGAAGGTCAGATGGTGACATGCCGCACACCGGACCACGAACGCCGCGCCGATCCAGTTGAGCAATCCGAGGTAGATCGCCGCCGTCGTCGCCAGCGCCAGCACCACGATCAGCGCTACGGTGAGTGCCTCGTAAACCGTCATGATCGCTACCTCCAACCATCGGTGACGGACACTTCAACGGTACGCCCGATTCTGCCGGTCTATGCAGGTCATCACGACTTTCTGGCATGTTTGAAGACTTTCTCCAGCTCCTTACCAGACACACCGGCGTGCGCCGCCTTCCGCACCTTGTGCAGCACCAGCGGACACCGCTTGCAGCGCGGCTTGCTCCGGCAGCACTTCTTCTTCGGCTTCGCCGATACCAGCTTCTTCACGGGCTCTTCCGTCGTTTTCGTGATCGGGTACTCACACTGCGACAATCACCGTCGTGGATTCTCGCCCGAACTTTCGCAACGTTGCCATCGTCGCGCACGTCGACCACGGTAAAACCACCCTGGTCGACGCCATGCTGCGGCAGTCCGGTGCGTTGACCCACCGCGGTGACGACGCGACCGAACGCATCATGGACTCCGGTGACCTTGAGAAGGAAAAAGGCATCACCATCCTGGCCAAGAACACCGCGGTGCACCGGCACAACGCCGACGGCACCGTCACGGTGATCAACGTCATCGACACCCCGGGCCACGCCGATTTCGGCGGTGAGGTGGAACGCGGCCTGTCGATGGTGGACGGTGTGGTGCTCTTGGTCGACGCGTCCGAGGGCCCGCTGCCGCAGACCCGGTTCGTGCTGCGCAAGGCGCTGGCCGCGCACCTGCCGGTGATCCTGGTGGTGAACAAGACCGACCGGCCCGATGCCCGCATCGCCGAGGTCGTCGAGGAAAGCCACGACCTGCTGCTCGACGTCGCCTCCGACCTGGACGAGGACGCTCAGGCCGCCGCCGAGAAGGCGCTGGACCTGCCGACGCTGTACGCCTCCGGTCGTGCCGGCATCGCCAGCACCAACCAGCCCGCCAACGGCGAAAACCCCGACGGCGAGAACCTCGACCCGCTGTTCGACGTGCTGATGGAGCACATCCCGCCGCCGCAGGGCGATCCCGACGCGCCGCTGCAGGCGCTGGTGACCAACCTCGACGCCTCGGCGTTCCTGGGCCGGCTCGCGCTGATCCGCATCTACAAGGGCCGGCTGAAGAAGGGCCAGCAGGTGGCCTGGATGCGCGAGGTCGACGGGCACCCCGTCGTCACCAACGCCAAGATCACCGAACTGCTGGGCACCGTCGGCGTCGAGCGCACGCCCACCGAGGAGGCCGTGGCCGGCGACATCGTCGCGGTGGCCGGCATCCCGGAGATCATGATCGGCGACACCCTGGCCGACCCCGACCACGCGCACGCGCTGCCGCGCATCACCGTCGACGAGCCGGCCATCTCGGTGACCATCGGCACCAACACCTCACCGCTGGCCGGCAAGGTGTCCGGACACAAGCTCACCGCCCGCATGGTCAAGAACCGGCTGGATCAAGAGCTCGTCGGCAACGTGTCGATCCGCGTCGTCGACATCGGCCGGCCCGACGCGTGGGAGGTGCAGGGCCGTGGTGAGCTGGCGCTGGCCATCCTGGTCGAGCAGATGCGCCGCGAGGGCTTCGAGCTGACCGTCGGTAAGCCGCAGGTGGTCACCCGGCAGGTCGACGGCAAACTGCACGAGCCCTTCGAGGCGTTGACCATCGACTGTCCCGAGGAACACCTCGGCGCCATCACCCAGCTGATGGCCGCCCGCAAGGGCCGCATGGAGCAGATGACCAACCACGCCGCCGGGTGGGTCCGGATGGACTTCATCGTGCCCAGCCGCGGGCTCATCGGTTTCCGCACCGACTTCCTGACCATCACCCGCGGCACCGGCATCGCCAACGCGGTGTTCGACGGGTACCGGCCGTGGGCGGGCGAGATCCGCGCCCGGCACACCGGCTCGCTGGTGTCCGACCGGTCCGGCCAGGTCACGCCGTTCGCCATGATCCAGCTGGCCGATCGCGGGACGTTCTTCGTCGAGCCGGGTGAGGACACCTACGAGGGCCAGGTGGTCGGGATCAACCCGCGCGCAGAGGATCTCGACATCAACATCACCCGCGAGAAGAAGCTCACCAACATGCGCTCCTCCACGGCCGATGTGATGGAGACGCTGGCGCGGCCGATGGAGCTCGGCCTGGAGCAGGCCATGGAGTTCTGCGCCGAGGACGAGTGTGTCGAGGTGACCCCGGAAGTGGTGCGGGTGCGCAAGGTCGAGCTGACCGCCAGCCTGCGCGCCCGCGCGAAGGCACGCGCGAAGCAGCAGCAGGGCTGACGGCCGCTCTCGGTTAATCGCCCGCCGTCGATGACGAGCCGGCGCCGGCGGTGGCACCGGACGAGCCGCTGCCGGTATCCGTCGATGCCGAGCCGGTGGACCCCGACGGTGACGTGCTGCTGTCGGTCCCCTTCGGGTCGGTGGGTGCCGGCTCTTCGGTCGCCTTCCCGGATGACGTTGTCTCCGAGGTTTTTTCGCCGGCCGGGTCACCGACCTTGGCGCCGGGGGTGACCTTGTTGCCGTCGCTGAGGTCGGTGGCACCGTTGGCCGATGTCGACGGTGTCTTCACCTCGGCCGGCTCGGTCTTGGTTTCCGCCGGTGCCGCCTCGGCCGTCTTGGTGTCGGTGGTCCCGGTCTTTTCGGCCTGCGTCCCTTCGGTTTTGGCGCCCTCGGTGGCCGGTTTGGTGTCGGTGGCACCGGTGTCGGGGGCTGCCGGCGCGGTATCCAGGGTCACCGTCGCCGCGGTGGTGGCGGGCAGCTCGGTGGCCGCCGCCGTGGCGAGGGCGGCCGGCCCGGCAGCCTTGACCAGCGGCGACGGCGGCGGGGCCATGGCGTCGGCGATGGTCTGGCGGGCGTTGAGGATTCCGGCGACGAGGCCGTTGATCAGGCCGACGGTCCCGGTGTTGGGGTCGCCGTTGAGCGCACCGCCGATGACGGTGGCCGGAGCGGTGAGCACGGTGGTCAGCACGGCGCCGAGGTTGCCGGTGGTGATGCCGTCGTAAAGCCCTTGAGCCACCACGCCCAGTGAGTTCACCACGGCGGTCATGGTGCTCAGGACCGGCAGGCCCACACCGATCAGGATCGCCGTGGGCAGCGCTTCGACCACCCGGGCGAACGTCTTGGCCATGTTGACCGGGATCTGCAGGGTGTTCAGCAGCGGGAAGGCAACGCCCACCAGGGGATTGATCACCAGCCCGCTCCACAGCGTGTTGATCGCTTCGCCGACCTGGCCGGCCTGCAGCTGCACACCCGCCGCGTCCAGTGTCGGCCGGATCTGCTGCACCGAGTACTTGAGGGCGTTGAACATCTCCGGCGGCACCTTGGCCACGATGTTCAGGTTGGCCCGGGTGTTGACCAGGAACTGTTCCAGGATCGGCATGCCTTGATTCCACGCTTGTGAACCGACGGCCTGCAGGTTGGTCCAGGTGTTCTGGAGCAGCTCGGTGTAGGCGTCGACGACCGGGTTCGCGGCGAGGGTGACGGCCGGCAGATGGACCTCCGGTGGTGGTGCCGTCACCGGGGTCACCGCGATGACGCCGGCACCCACCAACGCGATGCCCGTCGTCACATAGGGGCGCAATGCACGTTGCAACGTTCTCTCCTTCACCGGAATTGTGATGTCGGTCACTCCGACGGGGCTGACCGTAGTACGGCGGAAGGAGCGGGAGGGAACTTTGGTAAAACGTGTTCCAATTTAATTCTGTCGGGGTCTGCTACTTGTTTGCCAATATGCGCGCAAGCGGAATTACAGCCACTTTTTACATGCTCAGTGAATATTTTCCAGATGGAAGCTCCGGCGGCATATATGCACGTGATATTCGGGTTCTTGCGAAGGAGTCAGTATGGCTGTGAGGTTGCTGAACCGCGGCAGTGACCATCTGGTAGCTAATATTCTGACCGGATTGATGGAATTTCGACAGAACTACGACCTCTAGTCGAAACAATCCTCGATCGGCGCCGCGAACCCATGTTGGGGGTGGCTCCCGGGCATGCCGATACCCTGTTGTGCGTGCCGACGAACCCACGACGTTTCCGCGCTGTCGCCGGCGCACTGATCGGAACGTCGTTGGTGTTGGCCGGGTGCACGGTGAGCCCGCCGCCCGCTCCGCAGAGCACCGAGACGACGCAGTCGACGCCCCCGCCGCCGCCCAAGTCGATGCAGATCATCATGGCCATCGACTCGATCGGAGCCGGGTTCAACCCGCATCTGATGTCCGACCAGTCGCCGGTGAACGCCGCCATCTCCGCACTGGTGCTGCCCAGCTCGTTCCGGCCGGTTCCGGACCCCGCGTCGCCCACGGGCTCGCGGTGGGAACTGGATACCAGCCTGCTGGTGTCGGCCGAGGTGACCAGCGAGGCGCCGTTCACCGTCACCTACAAGATCAAGCCCGAGGCGTCCTGGACCGACAACGCGCCGATCGCCGCCGACGACTACTGGTATCTGTGGCGGCAGATGGTCAGCCAGCCCGGGGTGGTCGATCCGGCGGGCTACGACCTGATCACCGGGGTGCAGTCGGTCGAGGGCGGCAAGACGGCCGTCGTCACCTTCTCTCAGCCCTACCCGGCATGGCGGGAACTGTTCAACGACATCCTGCCCGCGCACATCGTCAAGGACGTGCCGGGTGGTTTCGGCGCCGGATTGGTGCGGGCCATGCCGGTGACCGGCGGCCAATTCCGGGTCGAGAGCATCGACCCGCAGCGTGACGAGATCCTGCTGGCGCGCAACGACCGGTACTGGGGCCCGCCGGCGGCGCCCGACCAGATCCTCTTCCGGCGTGGGGGAGCGCCTGCGGCCCTTGCCGATTCGATCCGCAACGGCGACACCCAGGTGGCTCAGGTGCACGGCGGCCAGGCGGCCTTCGCGCAACTGTCGGCCATCCCGGACGTGCGCACCGCGCGCATCGTCACGCCCCGGGTGATGCAGTTGACGCTGCGCGCCCAACAGCCCGCGCTCGCCGACCCGCATGTCCGCAAGGCGCTGTTCGGGTTGCTCGATGTCGACCTGCTGGCCGCCGTGGGCGCCGGCTCGGACAACACCGTGACACTTGCGCAGGCCCAGGTGCGGTCGCCATCGGATCCCGGCTACGTGCCGACCGCTCCGCCGGCGCTGACCCGGGAAGCCGCGCTGCAACTGCTGGCCGACGCCGGCTATCAGGTCGAGCCGGTGACCTCGACCCCACCGTCGACGCCGGGCACGCCGCCGCCCGACGATTCCCGCGGCCAGATCTCCAAGGACGGCCAGCCGCTGACGGTCGTGATCGGGGTGGCGGCCAACGATCCCACCTCGGTGGCGGTGGCCAACACCGCGGCCGACCAGTTGCGCAGCGTCGGGATCGCCGCCTCGGTGTCGGCGCTCGACCCCGTCGCGCTGTACGGAGATGCCTTGGCCAACAACAAGGTCGATGCGATCGTCGGCTGGCATCAGGCCGGCGGCGATCTGGCCACCGCGCTCGCGTCGCGCTACGGCTGCCCGGCCCTGGAGGCCACCTCGGTGTCCACGGCGACGCCGTCGCCGAGTATCACGACCACTCCGTCGTCGTCACCCACGCGGACGACACCGCCGGCGACCTCGGCTCCCCCCACCCCGACCGCGACGGCACCGCCGCCCAGTGGCGCAGGCGAATTGGTGACGGTGCCCAGTAACCTGACCGGCGTCTGCGACCGCAGCATCCAGCCGCGCATCGAGTCCGCGCTGGCCGGGACCGAGGAGATCGGCAAGGTTATCGACGCCGTCGAGCCGCGACTGTGGAACATGGCGACGGTGCTGCCGATCTTGCAGGACACCACCATCGTCGCCGCCGGCCCGCGAGTCCGCGGGGTCAGCCTCTCCGGCGCGGTCCCGGTCGGGATCGTCGGCGACGCCGGCAAATGGGTCAAACAGCCTTAGCCGCAACACGTTTCCACAGCGCATGGGCGGCGAAGGCGGCGATCGCGAACACGATCAGCAGCCACTCCGGCGGGCGGGCCAGCTCCCACACGAACACCCCGGCGAACAGCGGCGCCCGCTGGGTGATGGCCAGCACCCCCGCGGCGCAGGTCAGCGCCGCCGCCGGGACGTTCAGCCCGGCCCCGGCGAACTCGTTGAGGGCAAGGGCGACAACCGAACCCGCCGCCGCGCCGGTGGCCAGCGCCGGGGTGATCAGGCCACCGACCGCGCCCGCCCGCAGGAACAACGCCGTCAGGGCCGGCTTGAGCAGCAGGATCACCGCGGCCGCCGACAACGTCAATGAGCTGTCCACGGCGACGGCCAGGATGCTGCGGCCGTTACCCGGCAACTCCGGGTACCAGATGGAGCAGATGCCGGTCAGCAGCCCGGCCGCGGCGATACCCGGGATCAGCAGCCACGAGGCGGATGGCGTGCGCGGCCGGGCGGCGGCCATCAGCCGGTTGAACGCCATCCCGATCCCGACCGCCAGCGGGGCGACGGCCAGCGCCAGCAGCACGAAGCGGTAGGACACCCCGGCCGACGGCCACACCAGGGGATGCTCCAGGTGGGTGACGGGCGCGGCGACGGCCACCGCCAAGCTGGAGGTGACCAGCGCGGTGCCGACCACCCGGGGATGCCAGCTGCGCAGCAGGATCGTGACGGTGAACAGTGCCCCGCCGATCGGCACGCTGTACACCGCGCCCAATCCGGCGCCGGCCGCAGAGGCCAGCAGGATCTCGCGGTCCCACTCGGTCAGGGTCCAGCGCCGGGTGGCGGTGTCGCCGAACACCGCGGCCAGTTGGCGGGGCGCGCCTTCGCGGCCGAGTGAGGCCCCCGACCCGACGACGAGCACCTGCAGCACGGCATCGACGGCCATCGGTATCCGGGCCAGCGGGCGGTGCGCGCTGATCGTCGCCGTCAGCGACGGGACCGGTCCGCGCCGTCGCAGCAGCCACCACCCCAGGCCGGCGAGCGCCCCGCCGATCATCGGTCCGGTGGCCCGCCGGATGTGGCCGGCCGCGCCGACACCGGTGAGCAATGTGCCCAGGTGATAGTGGTAGGTGAGGTGTTCGACGTAGTGCAGCAGCAGGGTGGTGGCGGCGCCCGCGACGCCGGCGAGCAGGCCGACCGCCAGGACACCGCAACCGAACTCCAGAAGGCGCCGCTCACCGGTGTTCTTCGCGTCGGTCGGCGGCACAGGGTAAATCTAGGGGAGTGCAAACACCTCGGCTGCTCTTCGTGCACGCCCACCCCGATGACGAGTCCCTGACCACCGGCGCGACCATCGCGCACTACGCCGCGCAGGGTGCCACGGTGCGCGTGGTCACCTGCACCATGGGCGAGGAAGGCGAGGTGATCGGGGATCGCTGGTCCCAGCTCGCCGTCGACGCCGCCGATCAACTGGGTGGCTACCGGATCTCCGAGCTGAGCACCGCGCTGGCCGCGCTCGGAGCCGGCGAGCCGATCTTCCTCGGCGGCGCGGGTCGCTGGCGCGATTCCGGGATGCCGGGCACGCCGGCGCGGCACCGGCAGCGCTTCGTCGACGCCGACATCGAGGGACCCGTCGCCGCCTTGGTGGCGGTCATCAGGGAGATGCGCCCGCACGTCGTCGTCACCTATGACCCCAACGGCGGGTACGGGCACCCGGACCACATCCGCGCGCACGAGGTCACCACCGCCGCCGTCGCGGCCGCGGCCGGCGACGGCCATCCCGGCGAGCCGTGGCAGGTGCCGAAGTTCTACTGGACCGTGCTGGCGCAGTCGGCGATCGCCGCCGGGCTGGCCGCGCTCGGGGACCCGCCCGCCGACTGGATCAGGATCAACCCCGAGGACCTCACCTTCGGTTATCCGGACGAGAAGGTGGACGCCGTCATCGACGCCACGGCGCAGTTGCCGGCCAAAGCGGCCGCGTTGCGTGCCCACGCCACCCAGGTCAGCGTGGCTCCCGACGGCCGGTCGCTGGCGCTGTCGAATCTCGTCGCGTTGCCGCTGTGGGGGATCGAGCATTACGTGCTGGCCGCCGGGTCGGCGGGCGAGCGCGACGCCAACGGGGTGGAGACCGATCTGCTCGCCGGCGTGAATCTGGGCTGACGGGTTTGCACACGCGGTAAGCTCCCCGGCATGGACCCGGATTTGGATCCCAATCTGCAGCACCAGCAGGACCGCCTCGACAACTTCCAGTGGGTGGTCGGTTCGCTGGTGGCGTTGCTCGACAGCATCCCGACCTGACAACCGAGGAAACCGACGGCCCGGCCTGGGTGCCGCCCGTCATGCTTTCGCTGCTGTCGCTGGACGGTGTGCTGTCCGCCGTGCTCGCGGCATTTCTGTTGCCCTGGCGCGTCAGTGGTGCGCCGTTCCCGGTGAGCGTGTTGATCAGCGGCCTGGTGAATGCGGCCTTGGTGTGGGCGGCGCTGCAGTGGACCCTGTCACCCCGGGTCGGCGCGTTGCCGTTGTGGTGCTGGCTCGCGACCATCGGGGCGTTGACGCTCGGCGGGCCGGGCAGTGACATCGTGTTCGGCTTGACCGCATCCGGTGCGCTGTTGTTGTTGCTGCTCGTGGTGGTCGGCGTGCTGCCGCCGCTGATGGTGCTGCGGCGGTACGCGCGGGGCCGCTAGGTGGCGTCCGAACCCGTGTGAGTGTCGGCCTTCGGGGCGGAATCGCCGGCCGATGGGTGGTCGTGCTTCTTCTTTTTCGGCTCGGCCTTCTTCGGTGCCGGTTTCTCGGTGTCGGTCTTGTCGGTCCCGGCTTTGGTGTCGGTCTTCTTGTCGTCGGTTTTCGGGGTGTCGGGTTTGGTGGTGTCGGGCTTCTCGGACTTCTCGGGCGCGGTGCCGGACTCCGGGGTCTTCGGGCTTTCCGGGGTCGCCGGGGTATCGCTGGGTTCCTTCACCGGCGTCGAGTCGGCCGGCTCGGTCTCGACGGGCTTGGTGTCGACGGGCTCGGTCTCGACGGGCTTGGTGTCGACGGGCTCCGTCTCGGTCGGCTTGGTGTCGACGGGCTCGGTCTCGTGCTCGCTGCCCTGATCGGTCTGCTGCTCGGCGGTCACCGGCGGCTTCCCGTCGGTCGGTTCGGCGGTCGCGGTGAGCGATACGGCCGCCGTCTTGGCTGCCGTGGTTGCCGTCGCGGTGAACGGTAGGGGTGGCAGCGGCGGCAGCCAGCTCAGCGCCCAGTTGATCTCGGCCTGGATGAATCCGCGGCCCGCGGCGATGCTGTCGTTGACGACGTTGCTGATGCCCTGGATCAGATCGACCTGCCCGCCGATCACGTATGCGGTGTTGTACACCGCGCTGGTGAGGATCGGCTCGATCAGGTTGTAGTACACGATGCCGATCTGGGGCGCGAAGATGTTGGCGACGGGAATCCAGCCGACGGCGTACTGGGCGAGGTCGACCCCGTAGTCGACCCAGCCGATGACCCAGTCGTAGCCCTGGATGATGGCGTTGCTCAGCCCGGGGAAGGCCAGTGCCGCGGCCGTCGGCGTGACGGTGGCCGCCGCGGGTGCGGCGCTCGGTGCGGCGGCGGTCTTGCCGGCCGCGGCCGTGCGCACCGGGGCGGCCGGGGTGGCTGCGGTGGTGCCGGCGGTCGCAGCCTTGGGGATCAGCGCGATCACCGGCTTGGGCGCCCAGGCGGTCCTCGTCTCGGCGGCCAGCCGTACCTGGGTGTGCACCGGCGCCGGGGCGGGAGCGGTCGGCGTGATCGACGGTGGGATCGCGACGGTGCCGGCGGCGAGTGCGGCCACACCTGCCATCAGATACGAACGGACAGACACACGCATCGCGGCTCCTGGTTCTTGGGATCGTCGACGCTGCTGAACTTACGCCAGTGTCAACTCCCGGCCGGCTGCATCGGGTCGGCGCGTCTTGCTCGATGGCTCGGACTATCGTGGCCCCTATGCCAGGGGCAGTGGTTTCACATAGTGGGACGCGCGGATGATTCGCGACGACGCACGGGTTACAGGGGAGTGGCTCTGAACCCGCAGCACGGCTCCGATCTGCCCAGCCCGGTGATCCCGCCCAAGCCCAATGCGTCCGCGCTACGCCGCGTCTTGCGCCGCGCCCGCGACGGGGTGGCGCTCAATGTCGAGGAAGCCGCGATCGCGATGACGGCGCGCGGTGCCGACCTCGCCGACCTGTGCGCCAGTGCCGCGCGGGTCCGCGATGCCGGCCTGGAGACGGCCGGCCGGCGTGGTCCCGGCGGCGGTCTGCCGGTCACCTACTCGCGCAAGGTGTTCATCCCGGTCACCCACCTGTGCCGGGACACCTGCCATTACTGCACGTTCGTCACCGTGCCCGGCCGCTTGCGGGCGGCTGGCAAGGGCATGTTCATGGAACCCGACGAGATCCTCGAGGTGGCTCGCCGCGGTGCTGAGTTGGGTTGCAAGGAAGCGCTTTTCACCCTGGGTGACCGTCCGGAAGCCCGCTGGGACGAGGCCAAGCAGTGGCTCGACGAGCGTGGTTATGACTCCACGCTGGATTACGTCCGTGCGATGGCGATCCGGGTGCTGGAGGAGACCGGCCTGCTGCCGCACCTGAACCCCGGGGTGATGAGCTGGTCGGAGCTGTCGCGGCTCAAGCCGGTGGCGCCGTCGATGGGCATGATGCTGGAGACCACCTCCCGGCGGTTGTTCGAGACCAAGGGGCTGGCCCATTACGGCAGCCCGGACAAGGATCCGGCGGTGCGGCTGCGCACCCTCGACGATGCGGGGCGGTTGTCCATCCCGTTCACTACGGGTCTGTTGGTGGGTATCGGCGAGACGCTGACCGAGCGCGCCGAGACCATGCACGCGATCCGGCGCTCGCACAAGGAGTTCGGGCACGTCCAGGAAGTCATCGTGCAGAACTTCCGGGCCAAGGACCACACCGCGATGGCGTCGGTGCCCGACGCCGGCATCGACGACTTCCTGGCCACGGTCGCGGTGACCCGGCTGGTGCTCGGACCGAAGATGCGTATCCAGGCCCCGCCGAACCTGGTGTCCCGGGACGAATGCCTGGCCCTGATCGGTGCCGGGGTGGACGACTGGGGCGGGGTGTCACCGCTGACGCCCGACCACGTCAACCCCGAGCGGCCGTGGCCCGCGCTGGACGACCTCGCCGACGTGACCGCAGAGGCCGGTTATGAACTGGTGCAACGGCTTACCGCCCAGCCCTGGTACGTGCAGGCCGGGGCCGCGTGGATCGATCCGCGGGTGCGCGGGCACGTCGACGCGCTGGCCGACCCGGACACCGGGTGGGCCCGGGATGTGAATCCGGTGGGCCGGCCCTGGCAGGAACCGGACGAGGCGTCGGAATCGTTGGGGCGCATCGACCTGCATTCGGCGATCGACAGCGAAGGCCGTCTGACCGAGACGCGCAGTGACCTGGGCAGCGCGTTCGGGGACTGGGAGTCCATCCGCGAGAAGGTGTCCGAGCTGGCGGCCCGCGCACCCGAACGCATCGACACCGACGTGCTGGCGGCCCTGCGGTCGGCCGAGCGTGATCCCGGCGGCTGCAGCGACGACGAGTACCTGGCCCTGGCCACCGCCGACGGCCCGGCGCTCGATGCGGTCACCGCGCTGGCCGACGCGCTGCGCCGTGACGTCGTCGGCGACGACGTCACGTTCGTGGTGAACCGCAACATCAACTTCACCAACATCTGCTACACCGGTTGCCGGTTCTGCGCGTTCGCGCAGCGCAAGGGCGACGCCGACGCCTATTCGCTGTCCACCGCCGAGGTCGCCGACCGGGCCTGGGAAGCGCACGTCGCCGGCGCCACCGAGGTGTGCATGCAGGGCGGTATCGATCCGGAATTGCCGGTCACCGGGTACGCCGATCTGGTGCGGGCGGTCAAGGAGCGGGTGCCGTCGATGCACGTGCATGCGTTCTCGCCCATGGAGATCGCCAATGGTGTGACCCGCAGCGGTCTTTCGGTGCGGGAGTGGTTGACCGCGTTGCGGGAGGCGGGGCTGGGCTCCATTCCCGGCACCGCCGCCGAGATCCTCGACGACGAGGTGCGCTGGGTGCTCACCAAGGGCAAGCTGCCGACCTCGGAGTGGATCGACGTGATCACCACCGCGCACGAGGTGGGGCTGCCGTCGTCGTCGACGATGATGTACGGCCACGTCGACACCCCGAAGCACTGGGTGGGTCACCTCAACGTGCTGCGCGGGATCCAGGACCGCACCGGCGGGTTCACCGAGTTCGTGCCGCTGCCGTTCGTGCACCAGTCCTCGCCGCTGTATCTGGCCGGCGGCGCTCGGCCCGGGCCCACCCACCGCGACAACCGGGCGGTACACGCGCTGGCGCGGATCATGCTGCACGGCAGGATCTCTCATATCCAGACGTCGTGGGTGAAGCTGGGTACCGAACGCACCCAGGTGATGCTCAACGGCGGCGCCAACGATCTGGGTGGCACGTTGATGGAGGAGACCATCTCGCGGATGGCCGGCTCGGAGAACGGCTCGGCCAAGTCCGTCGAAGAACTGGTCGCCATCGCCGAGGGCATCGGCCGCCCAGCCCGCCAGCGCACCACCACCTACACCCCGCTGGCGGCGTAGCTTTTTCTTCGGCGAGCGCCCGTGTCTGCACAGTGACACGCCGCCATTCCTGGCATTTCGGGGACGCTCGCGTGGGATCCTCGGCCCATGGACACGATCGCCGGGCTGCCCGCCCACCCGCTGCTGGTGCACGCGATCGTCGTGCTGGTGCCCCTGGTGGCATTGCTGGAGATCCTGTGCGCCCTGTGGCCGGCCGCGCGGGACCGCTTGGTGTGGCTCGTGCTGGTGCTGGCCGCGGTGACGGCAGCCCTGACCCCGTTGACCGTGGAGGCGGGGGAAGCGATGTACGCCAACTTCCCGCAACCGCCCGCCGTGCTCCAGGAGCACGCCGAGCGCGGGAACTGGATGCCCTACGTCGGTGCGGCATTGCTCGTGATCGCGGTGTTGTTGGCGCTGCTGCAGTGGTGGTCCGGCCACGGTCGCGCGACGGCTGCCGTGGTGGCGGTGCTGACCGTGGCCATCGGGCTGGCGGCGATCGCCGCGGTGATCCGGGTCGGGGATTCCGGCGCTCGGGCGGTGTGGGGTGGAGGCTAGCGGAGGGCGTCGAAACGCGTCAGGCAGTTGATGTCGTGCCCGTCGCCCAACGTGCCGGAGTCGACGAGCCTGCCCGACAGAATTTCACACGATGCCGCGTTGGCGGAGCCGATATTCGGGTCCGCGCCCACCATCTGCGCACCACTGGTAGGGGAGATTTGGAACTGCGCTGAGCCGCCGCAGAAATTGGCGGTTTCCAGGATGCCCGCGGCGTTCGGGTTCGGTGCGGTGATATCGATGCAGTCGGCGCCAGACCAATTAACGACCGTCGTGACGGTGCCTGTGGCGGTGGGGACCGGTCCCGCCGGGGCGGGTGATGCCGGGACGGGCGGCTGCACCGGATACGACGGCATTAACCCCGCGGGCGCTCGTGTTCCGCCGCTCCCTGTCTCGCATGCGACACCGTCGCCATCCCGATCGAGCCTCCTGCTGTAGCCGGGTTGGCCGGCGTAAAGCGGAGCGGCACCGGCGGCCCGCGCCTCTGCACAGTTGGCGTACGCGTTTGCTATTGGACTGGAGGCCAGACCGAACACCGTGAGTGCCCACGCCATGCTTATGATCGAAAATACCGTGCGGAGCACGTGATTCACCTCTTCAACTTGACTCGAAGACGCAAATTTACGGTATGCACGTATTTGTTTGCCCGGCTATCATCTGCATGTGATGCGTATCACAATTGTCTGTATGCTCGAATAATCCGGACCGCGGTCCAGTTAGTTTCGATGAGGGTCCGGGAGGGCCGGCCCCATCGAACAAGGAGCTTTCATGACCGCAGCAGTAGCCACCGACCTGACCGCTGGCACCTGGGCGCTGGACCCGGTGCATTCCTCGGTCAACTTCTCGGTACGCCACCTCGTGGTGAGCAAGGTGCGCGGCACGTTCGACTCGTTCAGCGGTGCCATCGTCGTGGCCGAGGACGGCACCCCGTCCGTCACCGCGACCATCGACGTGAACTCGGTCAACACCCGCAACGAGCAGCGCGACGCCCACCTCAAGGCGGCCGATTTCTTCGACACCGAGCAGTTCCCGACCGCGACCTTCGTTTCCACCGGGGTGCGCGCCGACGGTGACCACTACGTGCTCGACGGCGACTTCACCCTCAAGGGTGTGACCAAGCCGGTGTCACTGGAGCTCGAATTCAACGGTGTCAACCCGGGCATGGGACACGGCGCGGTGGCCGGCTTCGAGGCGTCGGTGGTGTTGAACCGCAAGGACTTCGGCATCTCCTTCGATGCGCCGTTGGAGACCGGTGGCGCCGTGGTCGGCGACAAGGTCACCATCACCCTCGAGATCGAGGCGCTCAAGCAGGCCTGAGGCCGCGATGGGTGAGCAGACCCGTGTGGTGGGTCTGCTCACCCGCTGCGAGGGAAGCTACAGGCGGGCGGCCAGCTCGGTGCCCTGGCGGATCGCCCGTTTGGCGTCGAGCTCGGCGGCGACAGCGGCCCCGCCGATCACGTGCGGCTGCACGCCACGGGCGCGGAGGCCGTCCTCGAGGTCGCGGACCGAATCCTGGCCCGCGCAGACGATCACGTTGTCCACGGCCAGCACCCGCGCGCCGGTGCGCTCACGCCCGAAGCTGATGTGCAGCCCGGCGTCGTCGATGCGCTCGTAGTTGACCCCGGAAAGCTGCTGCACCCCTTTCGCTTTCAACGTCGCGCGGTGCACCCATCCGGACGTCTTGCCCAGCCGGGTGCCCTGGGCGCCCTTGGTGCGCTGCAGCAGGTACACCTCGCGGGCGGGCGGCAGCGGAATCGGCGTCGTCAACGCACCCCGCACCGATGGCGCGTCCTGCGGGTCCAGCGCGCCCCACTCGGCCTTCCATTCCTTGACGTTCAGCGTGGGCGACTCGTCGGTCACCAGGAATTCGCTCACGTCGAATCCGATCCCGCCGGCGCCGATCACCGCGACGGCCTTGCCGATCGGCGCACCGGACAGCGCCTCGGCGTAGGACAACACCATCGGGTGGTCGATGCCGGGGATATCGGGCGTCCGTGGCGTCACCCCGGTGGCGAGCACGACGTCGTCGAAGCCGACCAGCGAGTCCACCGTGGCCCGGACACCCAACCGCACGTCGACGCCGTGCACATCCAGCATTCGGGTGTAGTACCGCAACGTCTCGTTGAACTCTTCCTTGCCGGGAACCCTTCTGGCCAAGTCGAACTGACCGCCGATGACGGAACCGGCCTCGAACAGCGTCACCCGGTGCCCGCGTTGCGCTGCGCTCACCGCGGCGGACAACCCGGCCGGACCCGCGCCCACCACGGCCACCGACCGGGCGCGCCGGGTGGGGCCGAGCACCAGGGTGGTCTCGTGTCCGGCGCGCGGGTTGAGCAGGCATGACACCGTCTTGTGCACGAAGGCGTGGTCCAGACAGGCCTGGTTGCAGGCGATGCAAGTGTTGATCTGGTCGGCGGCATCCGCTGCGGCCTTGCGCACCCAGTCCGGGTCGGACAGCAGGGGGCGGGCCATCGAGATGAGCTGCACGGCGGTGTCGGCGAGAATCTGCTCGGCGGCCTGGGGCATGTTGATGCGGTTGGAGGCGACCACCGGAACGGAGACGAGTTCGGCCAGCGTGCTGCTGGTCCCGACGAAGGCGCCGCTCGGGACCGAGGTGACGATGGTGGGCACCCGGGCCTCGTGCCAGCCGATCCCGGTGTTGAGGATGGTGGCGCCGGCAGCCTCGATTTCGGTTGCCAGCGTGACGATCTCGTCCCAGGTCTGGCCGTCCTCTACAAAGTCGGCCAGCGAGATCCGGTAGACGATGATGAAGTCGGGGCCGACGGCCTCGCGGACCCGACGCACGATCTCGACGGGGAAGCGGCGCCGCTTCTCCGGCGTGCCGCCCCAGGCGTCCCTGCGCTTGTTGGTGCGCGGCGCGAGGAACTGGTTGAGCAGGTAGCCCTCGCTGCCCATGATCTCGACACCGTCGTAACCGGCCTCGCGGGCCAGCAGGGCCGCACGCACGAAATCGGCGATGGTCCCGGACACGTCGCGCAGTGCGCGCGGACGGAACGGGTTGATGGGCGCCTTGACCGACGACGCGCTGACCGAAAAGGGATGGTAGGCATAGCGTCCGGCGTGCAGGAGCTGCAGCGCGATCTTGCCGCCCTCGTCGTGCACCGCGCGGGTGATGGTGCGATGCCGGCGCGCGTCGGCGCCCGAGCGCATCTCCGCCGCGAACGGCAACAACCAGCCGGTCCGGTTGGGGGCATAGCCACCGGTGATGATCAGCCCGACCCCGCCGCGCGCGCGTTCGGCGAAGTACGCGGCCAGCCTGTCGGTATCGCGGGCGCGGTCCTCCAGGCCGGTGTGCATGGAACCCATCACCACCCGGTTGCGCAAGGTGGTGAAGCCGAGATCCAACGGCGACAACAGGTTCGGATAGTTCACAACGCCTCCAACGCCTACAGGGCCTCTAGCACTTCGGAAAGCCATTCGATCGCGCCCTCCTCGGCGCGCATACCGCCGCGCAGCACCAGGTACTGGTGCAGGGCGGTGCCGGTCAGGCTGGTGGGGTCGGCGAACTCGCGCTTCTGATAGCCGCGGTAGGTGTCCAGCAGCGCGGCACGCTCGGCGCGCAGCGCGTGCGCCTGAGCGCGGATGGCGGCGGTATCCCCGTAGGCGGCGGCGCGGACCTTGACGGCCAGATCGCGGGTGCGGTGATCGGCCACGGTGCTGCCACCGCCCGTCAACGGGGCGGCAATCCAGCGGGCCAACTCCGCGCGCCCGTCGCCCGATACCGAGTACACCTTCTTGTCGGGGCGGCCGCGTTGCTGGACGACTTGGACCGACACCCAGCCGTCACCCTCCATCGTGCGCAGCGTCCGATAGATCTGCTGATGGGTGGCCGCCCAGAAATACCCGATGGAGCGGTCGAATCGGCGGGCCAATTCGTACCCGGATCCGGCCTGCTCGCACAACGCCACCAGGATCGCGTGCTGCAGTGCCATGACGGCAGCGTATGCGGTACCGACGGTCCTATGCAACAAGGTGCAAAGACGTGACAAACACGGCGCGTGGTGTCTAGTCGAGGTGTATCTGCAACGTCTAGTATCAGTAACCACGTGCGCGCCCCCACGGGCCGCGCGGAAAGTTAGGACACACTGAGACGCGCGTGCAGGTATGGGCATCGCATACTTGCCGCAGGTTCAATGAGTCCGAACCGGACATACCCGACCAGCAGCCCACTGGACAGGAGAGACATCAGTGACGTACGTCATTGCCGAACCCTGCGTTGACGTCAAAGACAAGGCATGCATCGAGGAGTGCCCTGTCGACTGCATCTACGAGGGTGCACGCATGCTGTACATCCACCCCGACGAGTGCGTGGACTGCGGCGCCTGCGAGCCGGTGTGCCCGGTGGAGGCCATCTACTACGAGGACGATGTGCCCGACCAGTGGGGCGGCTACACGCAGAGCAATGCGGACTTCTTCGCCGAGCTGGGGTCTCCCGGTGGTGCGTCGAAGGTCGGCCAGACCGACAACGATCCGCAGGCCATCAAGGATCTCGAGCCCAAGGGCGAGTGAGCACGGTCCGTTCGGTCAAGTCCGCTGCGCTGCCGGTTTTCCCGTGGGACACCCTGGCCGACGCCGCGGCTACCGCCCGCGCACATCCTGACGGCATCGTCGACCTGTCGGTCGGCACGCCCGTCGACGAGGTCGCGCCGGTGATTCGCGACG
The DNA here is from genome assembly GCF_000613185.1 of Mycolicibacterium cosmeticum. NCBI lineage: Bacteria > Bacillati > Actinomycetota > Actinomycetes > Mycobacteriales > Mycobacteriaceae > Mycobacterium > Mycolicibacterium cosmeticum. The sequence goes on along the minus strand of NZ_CCBB010000001.1, from coordinate 1,517,548 downwards.
CACTGGCCGCGGCCAGCGCGTCGCCCGGCTACCCGGCCACGGCCGGCACCGCCGCGCTGCGGCTGTCCGCCGTCGCGGCCTTGGAGCGCCGCTACGGCGTGACCGGGCTGGCCGAGTCCGCGGTGCTGCCGGTGATCGGCACCAAAGAGCTGATCGCCTGGTTGCCGACGCTGCTCGGTCTGGGTGCCGCCGACACGGTGGTCATTCCCGAGTTGGCGTATCCCACCTACGACGTCGGTGCGCGGCTGGCCGGTGCCCAGGTGGTGGCGGCCGATTCGCTGACCCAGCTGGGGCCGCAGAATCCGGCGTTGGTCTACCTGAATTCGCCGAGCAATCCGACGGGGCGGGTCCTGGGCGTCGACCATCTGCGCAAGGTGGTCGGCTGGGCGCGGGAGCGCGGCGCGATCGTGGCCTCCGACGAGTGTTACCTGGGGTTGGCCTGGGACGCGCAGCCGCTCAGTGTGCTGCACCCGTCGGTGTCCGACGGTGACCACACCGGCCTGTTGGCGGTGCATTCGCTGTCCAAGACGTCGTCGCTGGCCGGGTATCGCGCCGGGTTCGTGGCCGGGGATCCCGCTTTGGTGCGCGAGCTGCTCGAGGTGCGCAAGCACGCCGGGATGATCGTCCCGACGCCGGTGCAGGCGGCGATGGTTGCCGCCCTGGACGATGACGCCCACGAGGCCGAGCAGCGGGATCGCTATGCCCGGCGCCGCGACGTGCTGGCGGCCGCGATCCGCAATGCCGGATTCACCATCGACCATTCCGAGGCGGGCCTGTACCTGTGGGCCACGCGTGGGGAGCCGTGCCGGGACACCGTGGCATGGCTGGCCGAACGCGGGATCCTGGTGGCGCCCGGCGAGTTCTACGGGCCGGCGGGTGCCCAGCATGTGCGGATCGCGTTGACGGCCACAGACGAACGGATTTCCGCTGCGGTGCAGCGATTGGGCTAGGGCTGCGGTGCAGCGATTGAGCTAGGGCTGCGGTGCAGCGACTCAGTCCACGTCGAGATGCTCGGGCACCACGGAGGCCAGCGCCTGCCGGCAGGCCACGATGGCCGGGGTGGCGCTGATCGCGGCTCGTGTCGCGGTGAACACCGAACGCCGACGCGGGTCGACGTCGACGACGCGCACGTGCGGACGGCGGCGGACTCGCATCAGGTCGGGCAGGATCGCGACCGCGTTGCCGTTCTCGATCAGCGCGATCTGGGCTTCCAGGTCGTCGGTTTCGAAGCGCACATCGGGCTCGAAACCGGCTCGCCGACATAGCTGTTCGGCCCAGTGCCGGGACGCGGTACCTTCCGGCTCCATCGTCCACGGCAGGTCGGCGGCATCGGCGACCGAGGCAACGCGGTCCCACGGATCCCCGGCCGGCGGGACGGCCAGCCGCAGCAGGTCGGTGGTCAGCGGCGCGCGGTGCAGGTCGGGATACGCCCGGGCGGCGTGCCCCGGGTACTCCTCGGCGATCACCAGATCGAACTCGCGCATCCACGTCTCGTAGAGCGCCTGCTCGGGTTCACGCTGGGACATCGTCACCCGCAGCCGCGGATGACGCGTCGCCAACTCGGTGAGCATCTGTGGCATGAAGGCCGAGGCCGCCGATTGGAAGACGGCCAACCGGACGGTGCCCGACGCCTCATCGCTCTGCACGGCGACATCGGAGGCCGCCAGTTCCAGCCGCGCCAAGATGACCCCGGTGTGCTCCACCAGCACCTCGGCCGCCGGGGTCAGCCGCAACCGGCGGCCGACCTTTTCCAGCAGAGGAACGCCGACCTCGCGTTCCAGCTGGTTGAGCGCCTGGGAGACGGCGGACGGACTCTGGTGCAGCGCCTCGGCGACATCGGACAATGTGCCCCGCAGGCTCAACTCGTGCAGCAACCGCAGCCTGCGGACATCGAGCAGGTCGGCGCGCTGATGTTTCATTTCCGCTTAAACTTTCATGTCAGAAATCATTGCTTTATTTTAAGTGTCTTGGCGGCCGATGATGGGCAGATGACCGACGTGACCAGTAAGGAAGACCTGCTGACCGACGTGGTGGACCAGGTGCGCCGCTGGCTCGACGAGGCCGCCGGCCAACCGGTGGCGCCGGCCGGCCGGCAGTTGGCAAAGCTGCTGCGCGACCCGCACGGCCTGGACTTCACCGTCGGGTTCGTCGACCGGGTGGTCCGGCCCGAGGACCGTCGGGTCGCCGCGGCCAACCTTCGCGAGCTTGCCCGCACCGCACCGGGTTTCCTGCCGGCGCACCTACGCCTGCTGATCAGACTCGGTGCGCTGGTCTCCGTTGTCGCCCCCGGACTGGTCATCCCCGTCGCTCGAAAAGCGCTGCGCAAGATGGTCGGTCATCTGTTGGTCGACGCGACCGATGCCCGGCTTGGGTGGTCGATCGCGCGGATCCGCCGGCGTGGCGTCGCGCTCAACATCAACCTGCTCGGTGAGGCGGTGCTGGGCCAGGCCGAAGCGGGGCGACGGCTCGAAGGCACCGAACGGCTGCTCGGCAGGCCCGATGTCGACTACGTGTCGATCAAGGTGTCGGCGACCGTCCCGCCGCACTCGCCGTGGGCCTTCGACGACGCCGTCGACCACATCGAAGCAAGCCTGCTGCCGTTGTTCACCCTGGCGGCGACCTCGCCGACGCGCAAGTTCATCAACCTCGACATGGAGGAGTACCGCGACCTGGAGCTGACGATCGCGGTGTTCACCCGGCTGCTCGACCGGCCCGAACTGCTGGACCTCGAAGGCGGCATCGTGCTGCAGGCCTACCTACCGGATGCGCTGAACGCGATGATGCGCCTGCAAGATTGGGCTCGGGCCCGGCGTGAGCGTGGCGGTGCGGGGATCAAGGTTCGGTTGGTGAAGGGCGCCAACCTGCCGATGGAGCACGTGGAGGCGGCACTGCACGGCTGGCCGCCGGCGACGTGGCCGACCAAACAGGACACCGACACCAACTACAAACGGGTGCTCGATTACGCGTTGCACCCCGAGCGCACCGCCAATGTCCGCCTCGGTGTCGCCGGGCACAACCTGTTCGACATCGCGTATGCCTGGGTGCTGGCCGGGCAGCGCGGGGTCCGGGACCGGATCGAATTCGAGATGCTGCTCGGCATGGCCGAGGCCCAGGCCGAAGCGGTCCGGCGCACGGTCGGCGGTCTGCTGCTGTACGTACCGGTGGTGCACCCCAAGGACTTCGACGTCGCCATCGCCTACTTGGTGCGGCGGTTGGAGGAGGGCGCCAGCCAGGACAACTTCATGTCCGCGGTCTTCGAACTGCACGACGAACCAAGCCTTTTCGAGCGTGAGAAGCACCGGTTCATCGCCTCCCTGGCTCAGCTCGACCATGCGTTCCCGCTGCCGAACCGTCGGCAGGACCGGCGCACCGACGATCCGAACGCCGCCATCTGCCCGGCGGGCGACTTCGTCAACGTCGCCGACACCGACCCGGCATTGCCCGGCAACCGGGCGTGGGGGCAAGCGGTCACCGAGCGGATCGCCACCTCGACGGCCGGCCGGGAACTGGTGTCCCAGTACACCGTTGACACACCGGAGGCGTTGGACCGGGTCATCACCGATGCCGTCGCGGCCGGGGCGAGGTGGGGGGCGCTGTCCGGCGCGGACCGGGCATCCGTGCTGCGCCGCGCCGCCGGGACGCTGCAGGCCGCCCGGGCGGTCTTGTTGGAGGCGATGGCCGCCGAATGCGGAAAGACCCTCGATCAGGGCGATCCGGAAGTCTCCGAAGCGATCGACTTCGCCAACTACTACGCGTCACTCGCGGAGGAACTGGACAGCGTGGACGGCGCCACCGCCGTGCCGGTCGGCCTCACGGTGGTCACACCGCCGTGGAACTTCCCGGTGGCGATTCCCGCCGGATCGGTGCTGGCCGCGCTGGCCGCGGGAAGCCCGGTGATCATCAAACCGGCCACTCAGGCGCGCCGCTGCGGATCGCTGATGGTGCAGGCACTGTGGGAGGCCGGCGTCCCGCGGGAAGTCCTGCGGTTGGTCCATGTCGACGAAAGTGACCTGGGAACCCGGCTGGTGTCCGACGAGCGGGTCGGCCGGCTGATCCTGACCGGGGCCTTCGACACGGCGGAGTTGTTCCGCAGCTTCCGCCCGGATCTGCCGCTGCTGGCCGAGACCAGCGGCAAGAACGCCATCGTGATCACCCCGCACGCCGATCTCGATCTCGCGGTCAAGGACCTGGTGTCCTCGGCCTTCGGGCATGCCGGGCAGAAGTGTTCGGCGGCCTCGTTGGGCATCCTGGTGGGATCGGTCGCTCGGTCGGCGCGGTTCCGGGACCAGCTGATCGATGCCGTCACCTCGCTGAAGGTCGGCTATCCGACGGATCCCACCGTGCAGATGGGGCCGGTCATCGAGCCCGCGGACGGCAAGTTGCTGCGGGCGCTCACCCAGCTGGCTCCGGGGGAGCAGTGGTTGGTGGCACCCCGCCGCCTCGACGAAACCGGTCGGCTCTGGTCCCCGGGGGTGAAGACCGGCGTGCGCCCCGGCTCGGAGTTCCACCTCACCGAATACTTCGGCCCGGTACTGGGTCTCATCGCGGCCGACGATCTCGATCAGGCGATCGCGATCCAGAATCAGGTGGATTATGGGCTCACGGCGGGACTGCACAGCCTGGACCGCGACGAGATCGAACGCTGGATCGACCAGGTGCAGGCCGGCAACGCCTACGTGAATCGCTCGACCGTGGGGGCGATCGTGCGCCGTCAGCCGTTCGGCGGCTGGAAGAAGTCGGCCGTCGGCGCCGGCACGAAGGCCGGTGGGCCCAATTACCTGATCGGGTTGTCCGATTGGCGGCCGGCCCGAGCCACCCGAGGTGCCGGCCCCGCACCGGCCGTATCCCGATTGCTCTCGGCCGCAGCAGGTCTGGCGCCCGATGAGCGCGCGTTCCTGGAGCGCGCCTTCGCCTCCGATGCGCTCGCCTGGGCCGAGGAATTCGGCGTCGCGCGCGACGTGTCCGCCTTGCAGGTGGAGCTGAACGTGCTGCGGTACCTTCCGGTGCCCGTCACCGTGCGCGTGACCGACGGCGACACCGCGGCCCTGCTGCGCGTCGTGGGCGCCGGGATTCTGGCCGGCGCCGCGCTGACCGTCTCCAGTCCGGAGCCGCTTACCCCGGCGGTGGCCGAGGCGCTGCGCGTCACGGGTGTCACCTACCGGGTCGACGATGCGGCGGCCTGGCAGAAGCTGTTGCGCGACAACGCCCCTGAGCGGGTGCGGCTGCTCGGTGGCGACCGAGCGCAGTTCGCCCGCGACAGCGCGGGCCGGGTCGACATCGCGCTGTACGCCCAGCCGGTTGTCGAGGCCGGCCGGATCGAGCTGCTGACCTTCGTGCACGAGCAAGCGGTCGCGGTAACCGCGCACCGCTTCGGCTCCCCGACGCCGCTGGCGCAGGGCCTGTTCGAAAGCTAAGGGACCGGGAACGCGGCGACCGGCATCAACACGTTGCCACGGCACGCGTCGCTGAGGATGTCGGTGTACCAGCTGCCGCGCAGCGATCCGTCGGGCTGCGGTGTGTAGGACACCCACGACGTCGCCGGGCTGTACACCCGCGGGTACTGCTCGCCGGTGTAACACTCCCACTGCCAGTCATAGGTGAAAGTCCACTTGGCGCCATCCCACTTGTACCGCTGAGGTTGCGGGATGGTCGGGTTCGACGGTGCCGGCCCGTCGATCACCGTCGCCACGCATACGCTGCCGCACGCCGTCGAAAACGTGTAGACCGCACCGAAATCCGGCTCGGCCTGGCGCGCGGCGATGCTGGTGCCGTTCTTCTGCGAGGCGTAGCTGACCACTTGGTAGCGGCCGTTCAACGGCTGGCCCGCGGCGCCGGCCGTCGCCGCATTACCCAGACATGCCACCAACGCGAGCGTCACCACGACGCACACTCGACGGACCGACATCACTCCCTACTTCTCTCAAGCTCCGACGAGCCCACGGTAGAAGCAGGCACCGACATCCCAGCGATCCCACAGCGCCCCGCCGTCAATTAGTAATCGCATCGTGACGGATCGGTATCCGTAGGAACTCGAACTCGGGGCCGGCCATGCGCGGCGCGTTCAGGTGCGCTGTCGACCCTCAGTCATCTCTGGATGGGGGATGCAACCCACTATGCAGGTGACCTTCGACGTACGCATGCGGTCCGCAATGTGCGCTTTTATTCGGTCCCATTCGCTAGCGCCGATGCATCCTGCGTGACAATAATGGGTGGAACAACCCATACAGTTGGGTCAGATATCGAGGAGGCTCGGGCATGGCTGTGGTCCATCACCGTTTCGCGACCGTTGAAGGTCATCGCCTTTTCTACCGCGAGGCCGGCGATGCGCATGCTCCCGCCGTCATCCTGTTGCACGGGTTTCCCACCAGCTCATACATGTTTCGGCATCTGATTCCGGCTCTGGCCAACGACTATCACGTCATTGCCCCCGACCATCTCGGCTTCGGTCTGTCGGATGCACCGACCGCCGACGATTTCAACTACACCTTTGACACGTTGACGCGACTGACCGCCGGACTACTGCAAGCCCTGAACGTCGACCGGTACGCGATGTACGTTCAAGACTACGGAGCACCCATCGGCTGGAGATTGGCGCTGGCGAACCCGGCGGCGATCACGGCGATCATCAGCCAGAACGGCAACGCCTACGATGCCGGTTTCGTCGAAGAATTCTGGAAGCCGATATGGGCCTATCACGGCGATCCGTGCCCCGAGACCGCAGCGCCGTTGCGGGACTTCTTGTCTCTCGACGCCACGCGGTGGCAGTACGTGACCGGCGTAGCGGACGAAACCCTGGTAGATCCAGACTCCTGGGCGCATGATTTCGCCTTACTATCCAGGCCGGGTAACGACGCCATCCAGCTGGCGCTGTTCGCCGATTACGAAACCAATCGTCCGCTCTACCCAGACGTACAGGCCTACTTCCGCCAGAGCAATGTGCCGCTTCTTGCCGTATGGGGCAGTGGCGACCCGATCTTTGGGCCGGCGGGAGCGCAAGCCTTCACAGCCGACCTGCCAAGCGCCGAAGTGCACCTGCTCGAGGGCGGGCATTTCCTCCTCGAATCAGCTTTGGACAAAGTGGTACCGCTCATCTCGCGATTCCTGGCCGCGCATGCCGGAGATGTCGGCTGAGAGCAATGACCTGGCATCTGAGCATCTGCCGGAAGGGACCGTCACCGGGAAGCCGGATCGTCTGGGCGAGGCCACCTTCAATCCAGGACCACGACCATCTTGCCGTTGGCAGCCCCGGACTCCATCAGACGGTGAGCTTCCTTGATCTCGTCGAACGAGAACACCCGTGCGGGTGCCGCCTCCAGTTCGCCGGCTTGCACTTGGGAGGCGATGTCGCTCAGGGGCACATCCGAGACAGGGAAACCAGGTGACCCGAAGACGAAACTGCCAAAGAACGTCAGGTGCACTCCGCTCGCCATCCTGGCCAGCGGATTGAAATCCGGAATGGGTGCCAGGCCTCCCAGCCAGCCGGCGAGGCAGGCGCGCCCACCACGGCGCAACAGGTCCAGCGAATCGAGAATGGTGCTGTTGCCGACCAGATCGAGCACGGCGTCGACGGATTTCGCTTCCGGCAGCCGCGCGGCCAGGTCCGGGCTCTCGAGCTCTCCACGCTCGGCCCCTAGTCCGGTCAGGACGCCGAATTGTTCCGCTTTGCGAGTGGTGGCGATGACGTGGGCTCCGGCGTTGACCGCCAACTTCAGCGCGGCTTGGCCGAAAGACGACGTCGCTCCACGAATCAGGATTCGTTGACCCGACTCGAGTTCGAGGTTGCGGAACAGGCATGTCCACGCTGTTGCATAGGTTTCCGGAAGCGCCGCAAGTTGTGCCCATGGGAGGTCGACGTCGATGCGTGCGACATTGGCCGTACGGACGCGGGTGTACTCGGCGTAACTGCCGTTGATCGTTCGCCCGAGTCCGCCCATCAGGGCAGCCACCCGGTCGCCGACATCGAAGGTGCCGTCCGGGCAGGAGTCGACCACTCCGACGCACTCGATGCCGCTGACTTCGGCGGCTTCGGCCCACTCGCCTCGGCGCATATGCATCTCGGCATGATTGATGCCGAAGCCCTTCACGGCGATCACGACTTCTCCGTGCTTCGGCAGCGGTTTTGGGATCTCGGTGTGAACCAGCTTGTCGAGCCCGCCGAAACCGTCCAGCACGATGGCCCGCATCGTGTCGCCGCCCGGCCGTTCCCGGACAATGGCGGGGCCGGCGGGCAGGACGGCTCCCTCGCCGACGGGATCGGTCGAAACGGTAGGCGTCATGGTGCTTCTCGTATCTCTGTTCGGTGGGTGGATAGGCGCTCGGTCAACCCGCGGCCGCCACGAGCTGGTCGGCGAGTTCAAGAATGGTGCCCGCGGCGGTGTCCGGGTGAGGGATCCCGTATCCGACGAGTGCGGCGTTGCCGGACCGCGTGATCAGTGCCGTCCGCATGCCGACACTGTGCGCGCCGATGAGGTCCCATGCGTGCGCGGCCACCATCATGCAGTCCGCGGGCGCAACACCCGTGTCCGCAGCCACCCGCTTGTACAGCTGGGGAGCGGGTTTGAACACCTTCAGCGCATCGACGGTGAACTGACGCTCGAAGTACGTGCCCAATCCAGCGTTGTCCAGAGGTGTCGGAATATCGGCGCGTAGCGGCGAATTCGTCAGTGTGACAAGTCGATAACCGTGGTCGCGCAAGCGGTGGAGACCTGGTTCGACGTCAGGGTGTGCCGGCATCGCGCGCATCCCCTCTTCGAGTGCTCGCATATCGTCGTCCTCCAGGGTGAGGCCCCGGGTGGTCGCTAGCATCTTCATCGTCGCTCGCCCCAGGGCGAAGAAGTCCAGGTAGTAGCCCGACAACGTCAGGGTCATCGAGTACAGGACCAGTTCGGCGAACCACGTGCGAAGGGTGGCCGCGTCACCGAAGATCTCCGCGAAGTGCGGCTGCAGTGAGTCGATGTCGAGCAATGTCTCGTTGACGTCGAAGACGAGGATGCGCGGAGCGTTCGGACGTCCGGTGGTGGACACGTCTCTCCTTCGGGCGCTGTCGGGAGCGGTTCGGCGGCTTGCCCCGAGTATGGGTTACGCCACCCAGTATGTCCATGGCCATGTCGCTGTGAATTGCCGATATCTGCCCGCTATTGGGTGACGACCACCCATTGGATGCGACGCGATGACGAGGTTGGGCCTGCGCTGTTTACACTAATCCACAGCGACAAGCCGGGAGAGTCCGCACCAGGTCGAGGGTGCGCTGCGGTATCTTGCATAGTGAGATGACCTCCGCGGATCCACCGAAGACACGCGGTTTCACCGCCAAAGGCGTCGCGACCAGAGACAGGATTCTCCGGTGTGCAGCGGATGTCCTGCTCGACGGTGGTCTGACGGCGTTCAACCTGGACAGGGTGCGCCAGGCGGCGAGGGTCAGTGGCTCCCAGCTCAACCACTACTTCGGGGACCGCAATGAGCTGATTCGCGCCGTCTTGAGACGTCAGATCGGCATCGTTCTGGACTTCCATCGTCAGCCGGCCCTGGGTGGCCTCGACACTTTCCCGGATTGGGAGCGATGGGCCGACCTCAACGTCCGCTACCTGCGCAAGATCGGCTATCGGGGCACAGCCACCTATCACGCCTTGGCGGGCCAGCTTGCCAAGACGGACGAGGGCACCCGAAAGACCTTCGCCGACGGCTATTGGCGTTGGGTGGCACTGCTCGAGGACTGCTTCGCCCGCATGAAGAGCCGTGGGGCGTTGCTTCCATCCGCTGATCCAGGCCATCTCGCACTCGTTGTGGTGGCCGTCCATCAAGGCGCAGGAGTGGTCGCGTTCACCTATCGCCAGGAATGGCCGTTGGTCGACGCCACCCAATTCATCGTCAACTACCTTCGCCTGTTTGCCAAGGATCCGCAGGAGCGTCGTCTTCGGTCGGTACGGCGCACACCACCCCGGGCCCTGCCGCGGCGACCTGAGCAGCCCTCCGAGCGGCGGTTGACCCGGAAGGGCCTGGCGACACGGACGCGGATCATCGAGGGAGCCGCGGAGCTGGTCCTGCAGCGAGGTGTCAACGGTACGAGCCTCGACGACGTGCGCACCGCCGTAGGGGTCAGCGGATCACAGATGTCGCATTACTTTTTCGACAAGCAAGACCTGATCCGTCAGATCATCTCTGCCAGGACGGAGTTCGTCGTCGGCTTCCATACTCAGCCACAGCTGGGACGGTTGGACACCCTGGCGTCGCTTCGAACATGGGCTGAACTGTGTTGGGCGCAATCTGGGCCCAGCTACCTTCGGAACGGCTGCGTGTACGGCTCGCTGACCGGCGAGCTGCTCGAAGCAGATGACGTTGTCCTTGATGACCTCGCCGCCGGCTACGACCGTTGGATCGGCCTGTTCCGCGACGGTCTGCACGCCATGGTCGAGCGGAATGAACTGCGCGATGATGCCGATCCCCGACATCTCGCGGCTGCCCTGGTGGTTGCGCACCAGGGCGGGACGATGCTCACGCATATCGCCGGGTCCCAGGAACCGTTCAAGCAGGCCGTGGAAGCGGCTCTTGAGTATGTGACCAGTTTCGCTGTGCCGGCGGCGAAGTCACGCCGGGTGGCGCGCCCGTCGCGCTGACGCTTCGCGTGGACAGGTCATTCACAGCTGACCGCTCTGGACAACTTGGGCTATGCAACCCAGAATTGTGGGTGTAGCGTCCCAATTTATAGGCCGGCGCAATCGGTGCCGGTGGGGAGCGCTGAGCGGCGAGTCGGTGTAGCCCCCACGCCAGTGTGTGGCCGTTGAGATCATGGAAGGCACCGCGATGGGATTGGCCTGGCAACAGGGACCATTTGGCCGTCAGCCGGCCGGCCAGTTCCTCGCACCGGCACCAATGCCTCGGCTGCTGTTCGTCGAACCGTTGCGACGCCGGATGCGGGCCCGGCTGGCCCAGTCATGGGTCGCCGACAGTGAAAATGTTCTGTTGTTGCACGAGCCCGGCCGTTATCCGGTGGCCTACTTTCCCATCGAAGACATCGATGCCCAGGTGCTCGTGCGTGATGGACACGTCACCCAGCATTCTGAACTCGGGCCAATTACCTGGTTCGGACTGCGCAACGGACAGCGAGATGTCACGCGGGCCGCGTGGCGGTTCGAATCACTTCCGGCTCACGCGCGCGTATTGGACGAGCGTGTAGCGTTCGCATGGCGAGCAATGGACGCCTTCTATGAAGAAGACGAGCGGATCGTCGGCCATGCCGCAGATTTCTATCACCGTATCGACATCCGTTCGACGTCAAGACATCTCGTTGTCCGGGACGGTCCTCTGGTGGTGGCGGATACCAGGCGGCCGCTGGCGTTGTTCGAATCCGGTTTCGCCCCACGTTGGTATGTCCCACGCGAAGATGTCGACGAATCGGCGCTGCAACCGGTCGGAGGCCAAACGTTCTGTCCATACAAGGGATTGGCCAGCTACTACGACATCGGTGATCGATCACGTGCTGCGTGGTCGTACCCCGACGCCTGGGCTGAGGTCGCAAGGGTGCGCAACTTCGTATCCTTCGAGCCCGACAAGATCGAGGTACGGCTCGACGGCCGACGTCTGGTCATGGAGCCAGGGCAGACCGTGCTTGCCCACGGCCCTGATCGAGGCCTCGATGCAGACGAGCTGGCGCGCGGCAGCTTCGACTAGTGAGTCATGAAGGGGAAAAAAACATTGAGCTCCGAAGATACGAACCGCCAGGCCGTGCCGGAACCCGGGGACGTTTACGACGTCATCGTCCTCGGTGGGGGACCGGTCGGTATCAACGCCGCCGATCGTGCACATGCAGAGGGTCTTTCGGTGGCGCTGATCGAACGCGAGTTGGTAGGAGGCGAATGCAATTACTGGGGGTGTGTGCCCAGCAAGTCGCTACTGCGTCCCGTGCTCGCGGTCGCCGACGCGCGCCGAGTCGACGGTGCGCGAGAAGCCGTCATCGGACCGATCGACCCCAAGGGTGTGTTCGGTCGCCGCGACCGCTACGTGGCCGATTGGGACGACACCCCGGTGGCCGAGGCGGTCGCTGCCATGGGGCCTCGGCTGCTTCGCGGGCATGCCCGACTCGACGGTGCACGTCGAGTCACCCTCACCACTGCAAACGACGGCGTCGCCGCACTTCGGGCGCGTCATGCGGTGGTCATCTGCACGGGTAGCACGGCGGCTGTCCCCGACCTTCCAGGTGTTGCGGAGGCCAAGCCGTGGACGAATCGAAGGGCGACGGACAGCAGCAATGTGCCTCCTCGATTGGCGGTCGTCGGAGCCGGCGGTGTGGGCGTTGAGATGGCCACGGCCTGGAGCGGCCTCGGGTCGACGGTGACACTGTTGGCGCGCACCCCCACCTTGTTGCCCAGGATGGAGCCGTTCGTCGGGAAATACGTCCAAGCAGGGCTGGTGGAGTCCGGGGTCAACGTACGGGTCGGCGTCACCGTTTCGGCGCTGCGACGGCCGGGCGGGGCCGGGCCCATTCAGGTCACGCTGGAATCCGGCGACGAACTGGAAGTCGATGAAATCCTCTTTGCGACGGGACGTACCCCGAACACCGCAGACATCGGCTTGGAAACCATCGGCCTGCCGCCGGGCAGCTGGCTGGACGTGGACGACACCTGCACGGTGCGTGGAGTCGAAGGAGATTGGCTCTATGCGCTCGGCGACGTCAATCACCGGGCGTTGCTGACGCACCAAGGCAAATACCAGGCCCGCATCGTGGGCGCCGTGATCGGTGCCCGAGCGCACGGTCATCCTGTCGACACCGATCCGTGGGGCCCGCACGCCACAACCGCTGACGAATTCGCCGTGCCGCAAGCGTTTTTCACCGATCCGGAAGCGGGGTCGGTAGGACTGACCAGCGAGCAAGCGAAGCAACGACGCCATCGCGTGCGTACCGTCGACGTCGACATGGGAGCCGCGGTCCCGGGGGCCAATTTCTATGCCGACGGCTACCGCGGCCAGGCGCGGATGGTTGTCGACGAAGACGGTGAATACCTGCTCGGCGTCACATTGGTGGGCCCGGGGGTAGCTGAGATGCTCCACTCGGCCACCATCGCGGTCGTGAGTCGTATTCCGTTGGCGCGGCTGTGGCATGCGGTCCCATGCTTTCCCACGATCAGCGAGGTCTGGTTGCGACTTCTCGAAGCTTATCGGGACGGCCAAGGCACCACTGATTAGGTGCGCGGGCCCTGGATTTAGAGGGGCGGGACGACGCGGGCCGGCGCTTTCAGAGGCATCATCTGCTGTATTGATGAGATCTATCGGAAACGTTCGTTGGACGAGATGGAACGCCGATGCTCGAATGGAGCCATGACAACCGAAACTCGACCGAGGCCGTCGTCCACGTTGTCCACCACGTTGTCCGGCTGGAAGCTGACCTGGCTCCTCATCGCCTTCGTCGCCATCTTCTCTACGATCGCGGCCACCGCGGTCGGTGGGGCGAGCGGGGCCAACCTCGGCATCCGCATCACTGCGCGAACATCGGCGGTCCTGTTCCTGCTCGCCTTCACCGCCTCGTCGCTGTACCAGCTCTGGCCCACCGCCGCCACTCGGTGGATCCGCCGCAACCGGCGCTATCTCGGTGTCGCCTTCGCCGGATCCCATGTGGTCCATGCCTTTTTCATCGTGGCCACCATCGTGTTGAACAAGCAGCGGTTCGATGCCGGCGTCGAACGCACCCCGCACGGCGTCTACGTCATCGACTTCATCGCCTACGGCTTCCTCATCGCCATGACCGTGACATCCTTCGACCGCGTCGCCAAGCGGATGCCGTATGCGGCCTGGCACCGACTGCACGTGATCGGAAGTTACGTCATCTGGTTTGCGTTTTTCATCGCCTACTGGCGGCGCGGGGTCACCTACACCGAGTTCTACGGGCCGTTCCTCATCATCGTGGTCGGCGCGCTGATCATCCGGTTCATCGCCAAGGCTCGGCGATCCGGCAATCGCGGCCACCACAGCGCCAGCTAGCGTCGTACGCTCGCAGGACCATGCCTGCAATCCGCTTCCTCCCGGTCGGGGACCGCCGCGTGGCTTACGAGCAGCGCGGCCAAGGGCCGCCTCTCGTCGCGCCGGCCTGGTGGGTCAGCCACCTCGAACTCGACTGGCAGGACCCGCCGGTGCGGCGTTTCTGGGAGGGCGTCGCCGCGGACTTCACCCTGATCAGGTACGACCGGCTGGGCGTCGGGATGTCCGACCGTGCCGTCCATGAGGCGGACCTGACGCTCGACGGCGAAGTGGCGGTGCTGCGCACGCTGCTCGACGAGCTCGGTCTTGAGCGGGTATCACTGCTGGGCGGTTCGTCGGGTAGTTGCACGGCGGTGGCGTTCGCCGCGGCCCACCCCGACCGGGTGGAACGGCTGGTGCTCTACGGCTCCTATCCCCGAGGCGGCGTGTTGACGCCGCCGGGTGTCGATGAGGCGATTGTGACCGCCGTACAAGCCCATTGGGGTCTGGGCTCGCGTGTGCTCAGCAACATCTTCCTCGGTGACGCCGACGCGGCCGCGCATGAACGCTTCGCCCGGCTGCAACGCGAATCGGCCACCCCCGAGACTGCCGCGGCGCTGCTGCGGCTGGTGTACAGCCTGGATGTGCGGGCCTGCCTTCCGCTCATCCGGGTGCCGACGACCGTCGTGCACCGTCGCGACGACCGGGCCGTCCCGTACCGGTGCGGGCGAGATGTGGCGGCCGCCATCACCGGCGCGGCATTCGTTCCGCTGCAAGGCAGTTCGCACTTTCCGTGGCACGGCGACATCGAATCGGTGATCCGGGCGTGCCGGTACGCGCTGGCACCGGAACCACCCCGTCCGCAGGACGGTGGCCCCGTGCTCTCCGTGCGTGAACGTGAGGTCCTGGCGTGCGTGGCCCGCGGCCTCGCCGACCCCGAGATCGCCGAGCACCTTCACCTCAGCCCGCACACCGTGCACCGGCACGTCGCCAACATCCGCCGCAAACTCGGGACCGCGTCGCGTACCGCCGCCGTCGCCGAGGCCTCGAAGCGCGGTCTGCTCTAGCTGGCCGGAATCGGCCATTTCCGCAAGATGGCCGGATCGGGCGATGTGCGCGCGGACCGTCGGATCGTAGTTTCGCGGCATGACCCAGCTCATCAAAGGAGATTCGAGCCCCGATTCGTCCCCATCGCTGCGCTTGCCCCGGGCGTGGCTGCGGGTCATGGCCCTGCTCTACGACCCGTTCGTGTGGGCCGGTGAGATCGCCGGTATGCGGCGCCGCCGCCGCACCCTACTGGCTCAGGCCCACGGCCGCGTCGTCGAACTGGGAGCCGGTACCGGGCTGAACATCGCCCACTATCCCGCCGATCTGGACCAGCTGGTGCTCACCGAGCCCGAGGCCGGGATGCGCCGGAAACTGGCGCGCCGCGTGAACCGGCACGGTCGTACGGCCGTCATCTCCGATGCCCGTGCCGAGTGCCTGCCGATGGACACCGCCTCGGTGGACACCGTCGTGGCGACGTTGGTGCTGTGCACCGTCGACGATCCCGCACGCGCGCTGCACGAGATCGCGCGCATCCTGCGGCCCGGCGGGCAGCTGCTGTTCATCGAGCACACCCGATCCAGCTGGCTGCCGTTGATGGTGTGCCAGAACATCTTCGAACGGCCCTGGCGCGCCTTCGCCGGCGGGTGCGTCTGCAACCGCCCGACCCTCGATCTGATGCGCGCCGCCGGCTTCGACGTCGACGCCACCGAGGCCGTGTGGAGCGGGATGCCCGTGATCGTGCATCCGCTCGTCGTCGGCCGGGCCACCCGCTGACTCGCGAAAGGACCTTCATGCCCAGACATCGCAGCCGCCGGCAGCGTACCTGCGGGCCGGCATCGGCGGCGCGGCGATCATCGGATCCGGCGATCTGCTGGCCGGCGCAGACGGGCAAGGCGCCGGACGGGCCTGACTACGCCAGGGCGTCCAAGGCATCGATGATGGCGGGTATGTCGGTGCTTTCGCCCGCGCGAATATGCCGGATCACCGACCTGACCGGCTCGGCCGGCGTGGCGATCACCCGGCCGAGCAGCTTGGCCCGGGTGTCGAGAGTGTCGGTCAACAAGGTCCGCAGGACACCCGGAGTGTTCGATACCAGGGTCGCGGCCCGCCACGCTTCGTCCCGTGCCACGTCCACACTGAACTGCAGGGTCAACTCGACCTCCGGCCCACCGATGGCCGTCAGCTCGGTCAATCGGGGCGAGAACTGTTCGACCGTCTTGCGGGCCAACGGGATCAGCGATGCGAGGATGTCGTTGATCCGGTCGAAGTCGTCGTGAAAGCCCTGCAACTGAGCGGGGCCGAAGGTGGTCCCGGTGACCACACCAAGGTCCAGATTGATGTGGGCGTTGATGGCCAGCAACAGGTCCTGCAGGATGATCGTGTCGTCGGAGCGAGCGAGGTCGAACGCCAGTCTCCATGACCGGCTCGGCCGCTGCTGGCTGGTGAACTGCCGGTAGGCGGTGAAATAAGCGTTCGCGAATTGTGCATCGAACCGCGACATCCGCGGCCCGTCGTCGAACAGCCCATTGGTGATTCCGTCTCGTACCCGCAGCGTGACCTGGCGGTACAGAGCGGCGAAACAGCCGAGCGGGTCGCGTCGCTGCTTGGTGTCGGCGATGATCGTCGCCAGTCGGGACAGCACCCCGTCGATGTCGGCTACCGGCATGTGGCCACCTCCTGCGAACGAATATCGCGGAGGGCCCGCTCAACGGTGCGAGTAGTCGGCTACCCGTTCTCCCGGCGCAGCCGGATCAGCAGCCACGCCGCCAGGGACTGGGAGTCGGTGATCAACCCGTCCCGGATCATCTTGTCGATCTGGTCGGCGGTGAACCACTCGCTGTGCATGTCCTGCTCTTCGTGCTCGCGTTCGTGATCACCTTCGGTGATGCCGGTGGCCAGGAAAGCCCAGCCACGCTGGCTGCTCATCCCCGGCGCGACATCGAGGCGGCCCAGCACCTCCCACGACTGGGCGCGCAGACCGGTCTCCTCGCGGAGTTCCTGCTCGGCCAGGGCTGCCGGTTCGGGTTCGTCACCGTCGAGGCTGCCCGGAGCGGTGCCCTGGACAAACTCCCAGCGTCGCAACCCGATTGGATAGCGGAACTGCTCCACCATCCGGTAACGGTCGCCGTCCTGGGCAACCACCAGGGCGAACGTCGGTTTGTCGATGACGCCGTAGATGCCCACCGAGCCATCCGGGCGGCGGATATCGTCCTCGCGCACCACCATCCAGTTGTTGCGGTACACCTCACGACTGGCCAGTCTTTCGATCGGGTCCACCGGCCCAGAGTAGCCTCACCAGGATGCTGTTGACTTCGCTGGACCCCGCAGCCGTGGCCGCCGGACACGATCTCGCGGACGCGGTACGCATCGACGGGGTGACTCTGAGCCGAAGCGACCTGGTCGGGGCGGGCACCTCGGTGGCCGAACGCGTCTCCGTCGCGCGGCGCGTCGCCATTCTGGCCACCCCGACCGCCACCACCGTGTTGGCCGTCACCGGATGCCTCATCGCCGGTGTCCCGTTCGTTCCGGTGCCCGCCGATGTGGGTGCCACCGAACGCGCGCACATCCTCACCGATTCCGGTGCGCAGGCGTGGTTGGGTGAGTTGCCGGCCGAAACCGAAGGGCTGCCGCATATTCCGGTCCGGATGCACGCCCGGTCGTGGCACCGCTATGCCGAGCCGTCGCCCGACAGTCCGGCGATCATCATGTACACCTCCGGCACCACCGGCCTGCCCAAAGGGGTGCTGATCAGCCGGCGCGCGATCGCCGCCGATATCGACGCGCTGTCCGCGGCGTGGCAGTGGACCGCCGAGGACACCTTGGTGCACGGGCTTCCGTTGTTCCACGTGCACGGACTGGTGTTGGGTCTGCTCGGATCGCTGCGCATCGGAAACCGGTTCGTGCACACCGGCAAACCGAGCCCAGCGGCGTACGCGGACGCTGCCGGTTCGCTCTACTTCGGCGTGCCTACGGTCTGGTCGCGGGTGGTCGACGACGAGTCGTCGGCGCGTGCGCTCGCGTCGGCACGGTTGCTGGTGTCGGGCAGCGCTCCGCTGCCGGTGCCGGTGTTCGACGAGCTGGTGCGGCTCACCGGCCATGCGCCGGTGGAGCGCTACGGCAGCACCGAAAGCCTGATCACGATCAGCACGCGGGCCGACGGTGAACGCCGGCCGGGCTGGGTGGGACTGCCGTTGCCCGGGGTGCAGACCAGACTGGTCGACGAGGATGGCGCGCCGGTGCCCCACGACGGCGAAACCATCGGCCACCTGCAGATCAAGAGCCCCACCGTGTTCAGCGGTTACCTCAACCGACCCGACGCCACCGCCGAGGCATTCGACGCGGACGGCTGGTTCCGCACCGGGGACGTCGCCGTGATCGACGCCGACGGCATGCACCGCATCGTGGGCCGGGAATCGGTCGATCTGATCAAGTCGGGTGGTTTCCGGATCGGCGCCGGAGAGATTGAAACGGTGCTGCTCGGGTATCCGGGTGTGGACGAGGTGGCGGTGGTCGGCGTGCCCGACGACGATCTCGGTCAACGTATCGTCGCGTTCATCGTGGGGTCCGTGACACCGGAGAAGGTGATCGACTTTGTCGCACAGCAGCTTTCGGTGCACAAGCGGCCGCGCGAGGTGCGGGTGGTCGAATCGCTGCCGCGCAACGCGATGGGCAAGGTGCTCAAGAAGGAGTTGTTGACGTGACCCTCAGGTTCTCCGAGATCTGCATCGACGCCCGTGACCCCGAGGCACAAGGCGCCTGGTGGTCACAGGTGCTCGGATGGCAGCACCACGTCGATAAGGACGGTGACGTGGTATTGAGCGCGCCACCGGGCGCCGGCCCGGACTGGTTGTTCCTGCAGGTTCCCGAGGACAAGACCGTGAAGAACCGGCTGCACCTGGACTTCACCCCGGATGACCAGGACGCCGAGGTGCAACGGGTGATCGGCCTTGGTGCCAAGCACGTCGACATCGGCCAGGGGGAGCAGAGCTGGGTGGTGCTGGCCGACCCGGAGGGCAACGAGTTCTGCATTTTGTCGGCGAAATAGCCGGTCACATCCTGCTCCCAGCCTGAGCTGCCACCATGGCCGGATGCGTGCCCTGGTCTGGCTGGCGACGTGCATCCTGCTGCTCGCCGGATGCGCCACCACCGCCCCGTCGCGCACGCTGACCCCGCCGATGGGCTGGAATTCCTGGAATTCCGGTATCGCGCTCACCGAGCCGAACGTGCACCAGGTCATCGACGCCATGGTGTCGTCCGGCATGCGCGACGCGGGGTACCGCTACGTCAACCTGGATGCGGGCTGGGCGGCCCCGACCCGTGACCCTGACGGTCACCTCCAGGCCGACCCGGACCGCTTCCCACACGGGATCGCCGCGCTGGCGCGCTACGCGCACGACCGCGGCCTGCTGCTCGGCATCTATCACAGCCCGTTCAACCAGGGATGCGGCCAGGACCCGCGGATCGGTGGAGCCGATCACGAGCGGACCGACGCCCAGACCTTCGCCGACTGGGGCGTCGACTACCTGAAATACGACTGGTGTCGGTTGGCGGCCGACCACGACGACCAGGTCAAGTACTTCATCGCGATGCGCGACGCCCTGCGGGCGACCGGTCGGCACATCGTCTACTCCATCAACCCCAACAGCTCCGGTGATCCGGGTGCCGGCCTGGAATACGACTGGTCGAAGATCGCCGACGTCACCCGCAGTACCGTCGACCTGGTTCCGGCGTGGGGTGATTCGGCCCTGTGGTCGTCGGGGCTCGCCGGGGTCAGCCAGGCGTTCACCGAAGCGGGCGGGGCGGCATCACCCAGCGGGCCGACCCATGTCAACGATCCCGACATGATGGTGATCGGGGTGGGTTGGAACGAGTTCGCGGCCGGGCACCCCACCATGTCGCTCGGCTCGGCGCGCGCCGATCTGACCGATGTCGAGCAGCGGACGCACTTCTCGTTGTGGGCTCTGCTGGCGGCACCGCTCTTGGCGGGCAACGATATTCGGTCCATGTCGGCGCAGACCGCGGCGCTGCTGACCAACCGCGACGTCATCGCCGTCGACCAGGATCAGCTGGTGAAGCAGGCGCACCCGCTATCCGGCGATCCGCGGGTGCTGGTGAAACCGTTGTCCGACGGCGCCGTGGCCGTCGGACTGTTCAACCAGGCCGCCGACACCGTGACCATCCGCACCTCGTTGGGCGCGATCGGGTTTTCGGACGGGAGCTGTCACACCGTGCGAGATCTGTGGCAGCACACCGACTCCCAGACCACCGGCCCCGTCGCGGCGTCGGTGCCGCGGCACGGGGTGGCGCTGCTGCGGGTGAGCCAAGGGTGCTGAAAGCGGCGCACGAGCGTGAACTTGAGTGCGAGATCTCGGAGAATCGTCGTGCACTAGCTCACGCTCGCGCCGGCTGCTAGTTGGCGTGCAACGCCTCGTTGAGCGTGATGCCGGTGCCGTCCCGCTTGACCACCTCGACCGCACCCGAGACGGAGTTGCGGCGGAACAGCAGGTTGCTGCCGCCGGAAAGCTCCTTGGCCTTCACTGTCTGGCCGTCCGCGGTGGTCACCTTGGTCCCCGCGGTGATGTACAGCCCGGCCTCGATGACGCTGTCGTTCCCCAGCGAGATGCCCAGGCCCGCGTTCGCGCCGAGCAGGCAGCGCTCGCCCACCGAGATGACCTCTTTGCCGCCCCCGGACAGCGTGCCCATGATCGAGGCGCCGCCGCCGACGTCGGAGCCGTCCCCGACCACGACCCCGGCCGAGATGCGGCCCTCCACCATCGAGGCACCCAGCGTGCCGGCGTTGAAGTTCACGAACCCCTCGTGCATCACCGTGGTGCCCTCGGCCAGGTGCGCGCCCAGGCGGACCCGGTCGGCGTCGGCGATCCGGACACCCTTGGGCAACACGTAGTCGACCATCCGCGGGAACTTGTCGACGCCGTAGACGGCCACCGCACCCCGGCGGCGCAGCTTGGCCCGGACCGCCTCGAAGCCGTCGACCGCGGCCGGCCCGAAGTTGGTCCACACCACGTTGGCCAGCAGCCCGAAGATGCCGTCCAGGTTCGCCTCGTGCGGCTTGGTCAGCCGATGCGACAGCAGATGCAGCCGTAGGTACACGTCGTAGGTGTCGGCCGGCTTGTCGGCGATGTCGGCGATGGTGGTGCGCACGGCCACCACCTCGACGCCCCGATCGGCATCGGGGCCGGTCAGCGCGGCCAGATCGTCGGACACTTCGGCCACCGATAGCCGTGTGGTGCCGGCCGGCCCGTCGGCGCTGAGCTGCGGGGCGGGAAACCAGGTGTCCAGTACGGTTCCGTCGGCGGCGATGGTCGCCAGGCCGACGCCAGATGCGGCAGTCACGGTGGCTTAGGGTACTCGACTAGCCTCGAGGGTTGTGGGCCTAGATCTGCGTGCCGACCCGATCGCACTGACCGCTGCGCTGGTGGACATTCCCAGCGAGTCGCGCCATGAACGGCGCATCGCCGACGAGATCGAGGCCGCGCTGCGGGCGCAGGCGCCGCACTTCGAGGTGATCCGCAACGGCGACGCTGTGCTGGCCCGCACCCACCTCGGCCGCCCGTCGCGGGTGCTGCTCGCCGGTCACACCGACACCGTGCCCGCCGCCGACAACCTGCCCAGCCGCATCGAGGACGGCCTGATGTACGGCTGCGGTACCTCGGACATGAAGTCCGGTGATGCGGTGTTCCTGCATCTGGCCGCGACGCTTGCCGAGCCGACCCATGACATCACCCTTGTCATGTACGACTGCGAGGAGATCGAATCCAGCGCCAACGGTCTGGGCCGCATCGAGCGTGAACTGCCCGACTGGTTGACCGCCGACGTCGCGATCCTCGGTGAACCTTCGGGTGGTTTCATCGAGGCCGGCTGCCAGGGCACCATTCGTGTCGTGGTCAGCGCGACCGGAACCCGCGCGCACTCCGCGCGATCGTGGTTGGGCGACAATGCTATTCACAAACTCGGTGCGGTGCTGGATCGACTGTCGCGGTATGCGGCGCGCAGTGTGGACATCGACGGTTGCGTATACCGGGAAGGGCTGTCCGCCGTCCGTATCGACGGGGGCATCGCCGGCAACGTCATACCCGATGCGGCGTCGGTGACGGTGAACTTCCGGTTTGCGCCCGATCGCAGCATCGAGCAGGCGGTGGCGCACGTGCACGAGGTGTTCGACGGCCTGAACGTGTCCCTGGAGGTCACCGATGCCGCCGCGGGTGCCCTACCGGGACTGACGAATCCGGCCGCGGCGTCGCTGGTGGCCGCGGCTGGGGGACAGGTCCGGGCCAAGTACGGCTGGACGGACGTGTCCCGATTCGCGGCGCTGGGCATCGCGGCCGTCAACTACGGCCCGGGTGATCCCAATCTGGCGCATAAGGTCGACGAGCACGTCGACGTCGCGGCCATCACCGCCACCACCGAAATGCTGCGGGCTTACTTAACCGCTTGACTCGGTCGGTAGCATGTTTGTCGTGCTGGGAATCGACGACATCTCCGGGTAGAACCCCGAGATCTTTCGCGTCGTCACACATCCTTTTACTCTGGGAGTTCCCGCATGTCTATTGTCTGTTCGCACCTTTCGTTCGCCTGGCCCGACGACACCCCCGTGTTCACCGATTTGTCTTTCGCGGTGGGAGAGGGTCGCACCGGGCTGGTCGCGCCCAACGGCGCCGGCAAAAGCACACTGCTGCGCCTGATCGCCGGGGTGTTGTCGCCCACCTCGGGAACCGTGAAGGTCGACGGTGTCGTCGGTTACCTGCCGCAGGAACTGCCGTTCCTGTCGGATCAGACGGTGGCCGATGTTCTTGGCGTCACACCGATTTTGGCGGCCCTGGATGCGCTGGCCGCCGGTGACGCGAGCGAGGAGGTATTCGCCGCGATCGGGGATGACTGGGACATCGAGGAGCGACTACGGGCGCAGTTGGGTGACATCGAGTTCGACCGTCGGTTGAGCTCGCTGTCAGGAGGGCAGGTGGTATCCCTCGGCTTGACGGCGCAGCTGCTGAAACGGCCGGATGTGCTGCTGCTCGACGAACCGACCAACAACCTGGATTCCGCGGCGCGTCAACGGCTTTACACGACGCTGGCGGGGTTCCGCGGCACGCTGCTGGTGGTCAGTCACGATCGCGCGCTGTTGGACCGGATGGATGCGATCGCCGAGCTGCGTGCCGGTGAGGTGTCGATGTTCGGTGGCGGCTTCTCGGCGTACGAGGAGTCGGTGCAAGCCGCCCAGCGCGTGGCCGAAGGCAATGTCCGCAACGCCGAGCAGCAACTGAAACGCGAGAAGCGGCAGATGCAGGAGGCACGCGAGCGGGCCGACCGGCGGGCATCCAACGCGGCCCGCAATATCAAGGACGCCGGATTGCCGAAAATTCTTGCCGGGGCCCGCAAGCGGAGTGCGGAGGAATCGGCCGGCCGGGCCGACGATATGCACAGCCGTCGGGTCGATGACGCGCGGGCACGGCTCGATGAGGCCGAACGAGCTTTGCGCGACGATGATGTGCTGGCGCTGGACCTGCCGGCGACCGAAGTCCCGGCGGGGCGGGTGTTGTTCTCCGCCAACGGCTTATGTTCGTCGGCATTCGACGCGGTCGATCTGGATATCCGGGGTCCCGAGCGGATCGCGTTGACCGGACCCAACGGCGCCGGCAAGTCGACGCTGCTGCGACTCGTGGTGGCCGGCGCTCAAGTTCCCGTGGCGTATCTGTCGCAGCGGCTGGATCTGCTGGAGCCATCGCTGACCGTTCTGCAGTCATTGGAGGTGTTCGCGCCGGCTCTGTCGGTGACGAGGCGACGGCACCTGTTGGCGCAGTTCCTGTTTCGCGGTGACATGGTCGATCTGCCGGTGAGTGCGTTGTCCGGGGGTGAGCGGTTGCGGGCAACGCTGGCGTGCGTGCTGTTCGCCGAGCCCGCGCCGCAGCTGTTGCTGCTCGACGAGCCCACCAACAACCTCGACCTGGTCAGCATCGGCCAGTTGGAGGAGGCGTTGAACGCCTATCGCGGTGCCTTCATGGTGGTTAGCCACGACGAGCGATTCCTGGCCAACATCGGGGTGCAACGCCGGTTGGTGTTGGAGCGGGGTGAGCTCACGTCGTCGCCGTGACGGCGGCCTCGGCCTCGGTGAGCAGGTCGTATTGGTGCAGCCAGTACAACCAGTCGGCGACGGCTGCGCGCTGGTCGGCGATCTCCAGGGCGGTGTGGGCGCGGTAGAGCGCGAGGTCGGCGGCGTGGGCGGCATAGCGCACGAAGGCGGCCAGGTGCGCGACCTCGCGGCCGGAAGCCGCGCTCATCAGCGGTTGCATGACGTCGAACCACAGGGTGAACGAGTCGTTGGCCGGCGGTGTGTTGTCTGCCCCGGCGGGCGGCAACTGCGCGACGAGGTCGGGGTCCTTGACCGCCGCCAGTTTGGCTGCGGCGTCGGGAAAGCTGATCTCCAGTCGGCTGCGGCCGGTCATCTTGCCCGTCGACGGGATGTCATCGTCTTCCAGGAGCACCTTGTGTGCGCCGGGATCGATACCCTCCAGATGCGCCTTGGCGCCGATGACCGCGCGCAGCGTCGTGTCGTGTGCCTGCGCCCAGCCTGTCAGGGCCGCAACAGGATAGGTGGCCCAACGGGCCCGTTCGCCGGCGGGGATGGAACTGTCGGCGCTGGCCAGTTTGACCTGTTCCGGCAGGCTGACGCCGTCGGGGAGGTAGGCGATGCCGTAACTGTTGGCGACGACGATCGTGTCGGCGGCAGTGAGCGCCACCAGCCAGAAGAACCCGATGTCGTTCGGCCGCGCCATGTCCGGTGCGTTCAGTGCGGCGGCGATGCGGCGCGCGACACTCAGCGGATCGTTGCCACCCGTCTGACGCTTCAGCGCGCCGGCTGCCGCCGACGTGGCCATCAGATCGCGTTCGGCTCGTGCGGCCGACACCGGGATGGGTGCCGCGGCAGCGCCTCCGGATTGCGCGCTGGAACTCGCCGCGGGTGCGACGCCGGGCCCCAGAGTTCCGGCCGACGGCGGCACCGGCGCAGCGGGCGGCGGGGTCGACGGCGGCCCCAGCGGCATGGGCGGCGGCGGTGACGCGGGTGCCGACGTCGGCGCGGCCGGGGGAGCGGCGGGGCCACCTCCGCCGGTCGGGACGGCCGGGTGGGCCGCCGCCGGTGTCGTCGGTGAGCTGGCGGCGGCCTGCTCGATCGGTGCCGCCGGCGCGGACAGGGGTGTGGCCGGTGTTGCGTTACTCAGTGGGGCGGGCGGCGGCTGCACCGGTGCCTGCATACCGGGCGTCTTGGGACCCGCTGCGCCATTGAGGGGATCGGGCTTGGTCGCCGATGCACCTTGCGAACCTTGGGCGCCTTGGGTTCCTGGGCCGCCTTGTCCCGTTTGGGCGCCGGATTGACCGGGCGCACCCGTCCCGCTCGATGAGGAGAGTGGTGACGGGGAACCGCCGCCGGCAGCGGGGGAGCCTGGGCTGCTGCTGCCGCCTCCGAGGGACGGACTCGGCACTGTCGTTTGTGGTGGTCCGGGCGGCGTACTCGGGGTCGAGACAGGTGATGCTGGCGTGGCCGCACTCGGGGTATGCGGCGTAGGGGGGCGTGGGGCTGCGGGTGCGCTCAACTGGGAATCGCTGCCCTTTGATACCGGTGGGTTCGAATTCGACGGACCGACTTGAGTCGCCGGAGCGGGCTGCGGAGCGGTGGGTGTCGCGACTTCGGTTGCCTCACCCTTCCCTCCGTCAGGATCGGCCAGAAAGTGCGGCGGCGTTGGGGCGGTTTGGGGTGCAGTTGGCGCCGAGAGATTTGCGTTATCACCCTTGCCATTCGGTGCACCGGGTCCGCTGGCGGCCGAGCTTGGGGGAGAGTTGTTCTGCGTTGTTGGAGCGTGAATTGGCTCGCGTGGAGGCAGCTTTTGGCTGAGTAGTTTGTCTAGCGAATCGGGCGAAGGATTCCAGTTGGAGACGGTCGGCACTTGGGCACTTGTCGCAGCCACGACTGATGTGTTGAGAACGTGAAAGGTGTTTAAAACGTTTTCGATAGCGGCTTCGCGCGCCTCAGGGTCGCTTGACTTCGCCTGCTTTTCTATCTCGTCGATAAGGCGTTGTGCTTCGTGGACGTTTTCTGTGATCTTCTCCTTCGCATCGGCAACCATGTCCGCGACGTGGTTATGCCAACTCACCGCTTTAACTAGGTTCTCCTGCTGCCTGTTGAAGTTGGAGGCCTGTTCACCGCACTTGGTATTCGCCGCTGTAGACGCCCCTCCCGTCCAAGCTCCGGTGTCGAATGTTTCACCGCGTTGCTTATTCCAAGGATCTGCACCGTCAAAGGTTAAATCTTGCAACGTCTGAATTAGATGCGTCGCAACTAAATACAGTTGATCCTCGTCGACGTTTGGCCACCCCCCTGGCTCTAAAAGTCTGTCAGAGTATGGCCCGCCAGGCTTGCCTATTCCCATCGGTTATGATCCCGATGATTCGCAAGCGCCACGAATAACCCCTGGGATGTACCGGCCGGCGTCGTAGAGGTAGTTGTCTGACGGCACCAGTGTAGGAATCGCGCTTATGTAGGCTAATTTATATTGTGACGCAAGAATCGCGAAATCTTGAAAAGTCGGGTTCTCGCTTTGCGAACCGATGTCCGCCAATTGTTCTGCGAATGATTGCAGGACAGGAACAGCGGCATCAGTCTGCGCTTTTTGTTCGGGTGTCAACTGGCTGGCCGGGATATTTGGATCGATCTTAAGCCAAGCATTAATTGCCGTGTTCGCAGAATATGCATCCATGGCATCGGACCAAGCCTTGCATTGTGTTTCTGACCCGATCAGAAATCTCTGGGGATCGTTTGGGTTCCCGACTGGTGCGATGCTTGTGGGCGGTTGCGCTGGTGTAGTCAAAGGCGCACGAGCAGCAGCTGAACCGTACGTGATGGCCTGGCAGATATTGCTCAGGACCTCGGTCGTGGTTACCGCAGTCACGGCCAATCTGTCGTCTTGCGGCGTGTAGCCCCTGATGCGATCCGCGTAGGCACGTGCGTAAGCGATGAACTGTTCGTAGAGCTCGCGCATCACTCGGTGGTTGGTCAATTTTGTTAACGGCACCGTCTGATCCGCCGCGGTGCGCATCGCCTGTGCGGCTGACTGGTACTGGCTGCGTAGCTCGGTGCTCCACAAATCAGCGGGTATGGACGGATCTCGTTGCTTCCAGCCTTCATCGGTGCTGTTTGCGAACGTCGTCAAAATCGGCATCCACGGCGCACACGACGGATCCTCGGTGATCACCGATACCGGCCCGGTGTCATTCGCACTCGCAAAATCCGATGTCGATGCACCGCTCGTCGTCGGTGCCGCGGTCGGTTTATCGCTCCCGCCACTGCTTTTCGTGCATGACACCGCGACGACCGCCGTCACGGCGATGACACCGACCAGCGCGACCCCGCCGATGATCCACTTCGCGAATCCGCGCTTCTGCGGCGGCGGTGTCTGCGGCCAGCCCTGCTGCGGATTCCATTGCGGGCCGGGTTGTCCGCCGGGATAGCCCTGCGGCCAGCCACCGGGTCCGGGATTCCAGGAACCGTTGGGCGGCGGGGGAGGCTGAGTCACAACACATTCTCCGGTGATTGACGTGACGATGCATGACGGTGGGCATCCCCCGAAACCTGGTCGGGAACGCGCTCGGCATTCGGCACCGCGGGTGCAGCGCCGGCATTCGGCTCCGCCGACTCCTCCGGCGACTCCTCCCGCCGGTGCTTGCCTTCCCGGTCATGCGCCTCCTCGGGCTTTCCGTCGGGCTTCTCGGGGCCGCCGGCCTTGCCGGCAACCTGGCTCACCTGCTCGGCGACCTGCTGTGCACCCTGCATCGCGGCCTGCGGCAGCGATCCCGCCATGCCCATCACCTGCTGGGGAATCTGCGCCGCCTGGCTGGCCATCTGCATCGGCATCTGCAACATCTGGCCGAGCTGGCCCGCGCCCTGCGCCGCACCAGCGGCCGGCCCACCCACACCCGCAGCCACACCCGAGGCGGGTGACCCGGCGCTTCCGCCGCCACCACCACCCGAGCCGCCACCCATCTGACCCGACAGCTTGGCGTGTGACTGCGCATCGGTGGCCGCATAGCGCTCGGCGACGGTCTTGATGTTCTGCGCGAACTGGGCGGTCTGCGCCTTCAGCACCGGCAAGCCGACCGCGATCGGCGCGAGGAACTGCGGCGCCACCGCCGCGATCGCCATGGACAACGGATCCGAGCCGCTGGGCGTGTAACCGGTGGGCGGCTGGGGGATGCCCTGCGACGCCGTCAAGAAGTTGTCGCCCGCCTGAGACAACGCCGTTGTATCAACCTTCAGCGTCTCAGGCGCCATGACGACCCGCCTCAACGGACGTGGCGCGGACCCCCGAAACCCCCGCGGCTCGGTCTGGGCCCATGGGCTCAACCAGCATCGACAATCCCCTCCGCATACCTCAGCTAAGACACTACCCAACCTGCAGAGGCCGTTGATGCAGAACATTCCGGGCTTTGCGCAGCGCAAAGGCCGGAGGAGTCGATACGCGTCAACCCCGACGAAAAGCTCCGCTGGTTTGCTGGGAAGAGTCCAGGTGACAGGTCAGCCGACGTAGCGGACCTACGGTCGGCCCGACGCGCGCTGCCAGAACGGCATCGAAGGTTCAATCCGCTTGCGGATGGGTCGGTGCCGGACGCTGGCGAGGAGCGGGGGGCTCCACCGGTGCACGCTCGGCCGGCGACGTGGGTCCTGCTTCGGCTCGGGCCTCCTGCTCCTTTTCCTCGGTGCCGTGCTTGTCCTTGTCCTCGGCTTTCTCCTCGGCGCGGCGGTCGTCCTTCTCGATCTGGGCACTCTTGACCTCGGATTGGCCTCCGATACCCGACGCCGACTGCGCCGCTTGCTGCACACCTTGCATGATCTGCTGCGGAATCTGCTGCAACCCCTGGGCTAATCCCTGCAGTGGTTGGGTGATCGACTGAGCCATCTGGCCGACCTGCTGTCCCACCTGGCCCAGCACCTGCCCCATCTGGCCGGCCATGTCCCCGCCGGCTCCACCACCCGAAGCCGGCGCGCCGCCAACAGCAGAGCCTGCCCCACGCCCCGGTGCATCCTTGCCTTCGAGAACATCAGCAGCGGCCTTGAGTCGTTCAGCTCCCTGCTGATCACCAGCCGCATACGCCTGCGCGGCCTTCTGCAAGAGCTCAGAGATGGTGCTCGCCGCCGTCGACGTGACGCCGAGCGTGTTCTGCCGGCCGGTCAGGACTCCCGACAACGCGGTGTTCACGGCCGAGGCGATGACGCCATGGCTGGTCTCGACACCCGATCCGTCCACACCGGCAAGACCGGACAGTCCGGCCGCGACATCGGAATGCAGTTGCGAGTAGTTCAGCACCCCGTCTGTCTGGACATGAAGCGGATCGGTCATCGTCGTCGGCCCCCGTTCGGTTCGCAGCTCATTCTATGGGCGACGGCACCGAGGCAGTGACGGATATTCACCGCTCCTTGCGTGGCAGGACGGCGGTGAGCGTGCTGCATACGCAGGCCTGACGAGTGCTGCAGTGCCAGTTATTTCGGATTCAGCGGCCAACCCGGCACGGCGTCACCGTGCGGAGGGGGCTTGTCTTTGAACCCGGCGATCATGGACAGCCGTTCGGCTTCGTTTTGAGGCATCGCTTGACTGCATCGTTGCATAAGCGAGGCAGGTGGCCAGCGCGTAGGCTCCGGCGCGTCTTTGGGGCCCCATCCACCGAAGCTGGCTCCAGTGATGAACCAATTGCCGAACACATCTTGGTCTGGGGCGGGAGCCGGTCCTTCTTGAGGTGCGGAAACCGGTGCAGGGGCATTCGATCCAACTCTCGGATCGTGCTGGGTCAATGTGATCCGAAGCGGTCGAACCCCAGTGTCTGGGCGGGGTGTGGCGTTCGACTGAATAGCTGCGACCGAGATGAACTTTCCCGGCTCAACGTCGCTTCTCATGAAGTTGGCGTAGTCGCCGATACAGGCTAGAACTTCCAATCCATCGGCGGCAGGCGTGATCTCGAGCAGATGGAACTGCATGGATCCGTAGTGCGGTCGAGCGTCCCGTGGAGTAACGGAATACCCTTCGCCAAGTGGCCGAATGCCCGTCAGTTGTAGAGCCGTAGCCTCGCGATACGTTTGGTTCGCAGGGGTCGCTCTCATGAAGCCGGGGTAGACGTTGTTGCTATCGGCTGTGAAGATCGCGATGTTGTAGGACTCGACGTAGGCGCGGACGACTACGCCAGGTCCTTCCGTGAGATCGATGCCGGGCTCGGCTGACCATTGAAACCGAAAGTCATCAACCAGCTTGGGCCAGTTGGGGTATGAACGCGTTGGTGCTGTCTCTGTCGTCGATACAGGCCCGGATTGAGAGGTCGTGGCGCACGCCGAAAGCAGTGCCACGGCGACAAAGGACGCTATCGACCGTATCGTCTGGCTCCATCGCTCAGGTCGCACCGTAAACCGCCCCGCAACCGGCGATCGTCACCGTGAGCGCAATTGCTAAGGCCAACAGGCATTTCTGCCTCGTCGTCGTAAGCAAACTGATCATCCTTATTTGTGCGGTATCAGCGGGTCGAACTCACAACGCTGGTGCTGTCAGCTGCCTACTGGAATCTCAGCGGTCAGAGCTGGTGATGAACCACGGCGAACTAGATGTAGCTCAAGGCGATTTGTTCAGCTGGCATCCAGTGGCCAACCAGGGACCGCGTCGTTATGCGGCGGAGGGTTGTCCTTGAAGCCTGTGATGATGGCAAGTCTCTCGCTTTCGTTCTGGGGCATGACCTGGCTGCAACGCTGCTGAAGCGAAGTCGGCGGCCAGCGAAGCGGTTCGGGCGCATTCTTCGGTCCCCATCCCCCGAAGCTGGCTCCGGTAATGAACCAGTTAGCGAACAAGTCTTGATTGGGTGCCGGGGCAGGTCCGCGCTGTGGCACCGAAACAGGCGCCGGGCCGCCGCTTTCCAGCTGGGTGAGTGTGATGCGAAACGGACGCACGCCGCTGCCTGGGCGTGGTTGGGCGTCGGGCTGAAAGGCTGCAACGGAGACGAACTTCCCAGGATGTACCTCGCTCTCCATAAAGTTCGCATAGTCACCTGTGCAGCCAATTACGTCCCATCCATCAGGAGTCGAGTTCATCTCGAGAAGGTGGTACTGAACGGCTCCGTAGTGAGGGCGGGCGTCTTTGGAGGTGATGTTGTAACCCTCTCCTAGTGGGCGGATACCCGTTACTTGTAGCTCGGGCGCTTCGCGATACGTCTGGTTCTCTGGCGTGGCACGCATAAAGCCGGGATACACGTTGTTGATGTCGGCGGTGAACGTCGCAATGTCGTAGGACTCCAAGTACGCGCGGATGATCACGGCCGGTCCGGTGGAGATATCGATACCCGGTTCAGCGGACCAGTGGAACCGGAAGTCATTGAGTAGCGGGGGCCAATACGGGAACTGGCGGCCCGGCTCAGCACTCGGTACCGGCGACAGGCTGGTTTGCGAGGGGCTGCCACATCCGGCTAATACGATAACGACCATCAGCGTTGCCAACAGGCGCATCGCGGACGCTTGCTTACGTCGCACCGTAGGCAGCCTCAACGTAGGTCCGCCAGTAGGCGGTCATCAGGTCGTCGATGGGGCGGTCGACCCCGACCGAATCGAGGTACGCGTTGACGTTGTTGTGAAAGTCCCTGTACTCCTTGCCTCCTGACTGGTCAGGTGCTACCAGTTCGCCGGTCTGGAGGTACTCATCAATCAATGACATGTCCCCAGCGTTCGCATTCGCCAACACCTGTGCCAAATACTGCTGGGTCGGAAATGTTCCGGGGATGGTCACATTCGGGGGCTTACCTTCCTGGGGTTCGGGGCCGACGATGAAGTCCTTTCCGATCGAGCCGGCCTCGGATGCCAGCCCGCCGGGTGTTCCTCCATGTCCTGCCACAGTTGTCGCGAGATCGAAGAGCTTCCCCCGCAGCTGCCACGATTCATGGCGGGCCTGGAACTCGTTGTGCAGCCTGGATGCAGCCTCGTCATAGCTTCCGAGGTTCAGCGCTGCTTGCAGACGGCCAGCAGATTGCATGGCGAAATCGTCCTTCACCGGATTCCCGCTCGCTGCTGACAGCGCCGCGTTCTCGAACGCCTTGTTCACGTGCTGCTGGGTGTTCTCGAAGAGAATCTCGCTGGCGGTCTTCGGCGCACCGGATCCTGGCTGTTGATCCAACAGTGGATGGTCCGACATCAGCACACTCATCAGATGACGGGTCTTCACGGGTTCGGTCTGGGATTGATCGGCGGGATCGAGCGGCGCGAAAAGTCCGTTGTTGCCTCCGGTGTTGTTGCCGACCATATCGTCAAGGTACGGCGACAATGCTCGCGCCATGTCCCGGGTGAGCTCTGGGTTGACTTGGCCGAGTGATTGACCCTCCGCCCCATAGCCTCTGGTGCTATCGAGATTGAGCAGGTGGTTGTCGGGGTTGCTGGTGAACTCGGCGAGGGCGTGGGCTGTTTCGGCCGCCCGACCCGTCGAGTCCTGATCGGCAGACTGCTCCACCCAGTCGAACAGGCCGCCAGCCGCCAGGCCGTCGTCCTGCCACTGGTGGTTGGTCAGGTCATGCAGGAACTTGTCACCGCCGGCGCCGGTCACCGTGTCGTGGATGACCATGTCGTCTTTGTTCACCGAGTTGAGCATGTTCTGCAAGGTCGGATCGACGTTCTCGTGGTACCACCGCGGCGCGTCATCGCCAGGGCCGAATCCGGTCCCCGGTGCCTGCGGTATCGGCTGACGGTTGGAGATATCGAGCATCTCTTGGCTTTTCGCCATCATTCCAGCGTCCAAAGCGGAACCTTGTTGCAAGCTGCTGTTGCCCTGCTGCATCACGTTCGCGAGATCATTGAGACCTTGCGTCGGCTGTAGCGGACCTGTCGGTTCCGGCGGAACGACCCAGCGTCCATCCTCGAATACGCCGCTCGACATCGGTTGCGTCATCGCAGGTCCGTCCAAAATCTTCTGGACGCCATCAGGAAGCGCGTACTTGCCGCCGCTCGCAGGCCGATCGATCGACGGCGGCTCGGTCTGCGGAAGTCCGGTGGTGATGTGCGGGTTCGAAGCAAGCTGGAACACATCTGCGACACGGCCGCCATCGGCTCCGGACTTGTCCATGATGGCTTTGATTTCGGCAGGCGTCTTGTCCCCGAATGCTCTCGAAAAGCCCTGGAGATAGGACATCTGGTCGGGTGGCAGGGTGAGATTCCCGTTGTGCAGCGCCGCCTGCTGCTCAGGGGTCAAGGTGGTGTTCTGGTTCAGGCGCTCTCGCTGCTCGGGGGTGAGTTGCCCGTTTTGTAAGGCCTCAGAATCCTCGGCCCCGGTCTCGCTGGGAGGCTTGTCCTTGCCAGTCGTCGCTTCGCCGTCCCCCTTGACCCCTTTGAAGTCGCCCGTGCCCTCCTTCGGCCCG
Organism: Mycolicibacterium cosmeticum; assembly: GCF_000613185.1. Lineage (NCBI taxonomy): Bacteria > Bacillati > Actinomycetota > Actinomycetes > Mycobacteriales > Mycobacteriaceae > Mycobacterium > Mycolicibacterium cosmeticum. The sequence continues at coordinate 1,484,119 of NZ_CCBB010000001.1, read as the reverse complement.
CCGCCGAACTTCTGATCCGTCGAAAGCTTGTCCCACTCCGTCCCGAGCCCGCGGATCTTGCCGGCGATGGTGTTCAGCTCGGTGTTCGACGTCGAAACCACATTGCTGATCCGGCTCAGCCCCTCCCGCACGATCGGGACCAGATCGCGGTCGCGATTCTTGCCCGGCGGTACCTGCGCCGCGGCGTCGAGAACCCATTTCTTGATGCCGTCGAGGGTTTGCCTGCCGTTGGCCACCACCTGTGCGGACTCGGTGACATGCGCGCCGAGGCGTTGATCCAGCACGGCCAGTTGGGCGAACACCTTGGCGTGATCGGTGTTGACGGCGCCGTACGCGTTCGCCGCGGATCCCGTCCATTTGGAGCCGGGGGCCGCGGTCTCGACGGTCGACTGCATCTGGCGCAGCGACGCGCTCTGGTCGAAACGTTCACCGGATTGCGGTGTCCCCGTGCCGAAGGTCTCGCGTGCCTTCGACCACGTCGACAGAAACGCGTCCAGCACGCTCACGTGATCCCCCCTGTCACGACATCGATCTTATTGCCGCGACTCCCCGCCGTGGTCCACCATTTCCTGCGCCTGACGCGCCGCGTCGGCGGCCGCGGCGCCGAACCCGAGATCGAGCCACTCGTCGGCCACCGCGGCCAAGCCGTCCGCGTCGCGCGCCGCCAGCGCTCGCGCGTGGACCGTCGTCACCCGGGCGAACGGACACGGCAGGGACAGTCCCTCCAGCGCCGCCGCCGCTCGCACGTCCCCCAGTCGCACCGCGTCGTGCGCGGCGCGCAATGCCACCGCGGATTGACCGCCGCGCTCGGCCGCGCGGAAAGCCTCCCGCGCGGCGCTCACCGCGCCGATCGAATCCTTGCGGGCCCAGCTCGTCCACGCCCGGGCCAGTGCGAGCTCCGGCGCGAACAGCATCGACTTCAAACCGTGCCGAGACTCTGCTCGCCCCAATGCCTTTGCCGCTGCCACCGTCGACCCCTGCTGGCCGAGCGTCTGCGCCAACAACATCCACGCCAACGGAGTCCACGAATAGCCGGTCGGCGCCAAACTGTCCGCCGTCGAACGCAATAACCCCACCGCGGCGTCCAGGTCACCGCGCGCGGTCAACACTTCGGCGGTCAGCACCTGGCCCACCCAGTGTCCAGGCCCGGAGTCTCCCGTGAGCTCGGCGGCCAGCTCCTCGGCCCGGTCCAGCTCGGCGCCGAACACCGCGGCAAGCACCTGTCCGTAACCGGAGGTGAAGCGCAGCAAGCCGGGATGGCCCGCCGCGATCGCCCGCGACGCCAACGCGTCGACGGGGCCGAACTCGCCCATCCGCGCATGCGCCAAAGCCGCCGCCGACGCCGCCCAACCGATCGCCTGATCCGATGCCGTCGGCGACGCCAGCACCGACGCCGACAACGCCCGGCACCGCTGTAGGTCCCCGGCGTTCATCGCGAACGTGCCCAACAACGCGTCCACCGTCGCATCCGAGGACACCCGGCCGCGCAGCGTCCGCAGGAAGGCCGTCGCCCGCTCGGGCTCGTCGAGCATCCAGAACTGGTTGGCCGCCCGCGGCAGCGCCCACGCCAGCAGATCGGCCTCGTCCAATGTCGCCGGATCAACCGCCGCGAGCACCGCGTCGGCCTCCCGCCCGCGGCCCTGCCAGGCCAGCTCCTGCGCTCGGGCCAACCGCGCCTGCAGCGACTCAGCTACGGGATCAGGCACCGCCGCAGTGTATGGCGGCCACGGGACGCTCGGTAACGTTTTGCCCCGTGGCCGAAACCCCTGCCTGGGCGGTGTGCGTCTACTGCGCCTCCGGCCCCACACACCCCGAACTGCTCACGCTTGCCCACGACGTGGGCCGCGCCATCGCCGACCGCGGCTGGACGCTCGTCTCCGGCGGCGGCAACGTCTCGGCGATGGGCGCCGTCGCCGACGGGGCGCGCCAGCACAGCGGTCGCACCGTCGGAGTCATCCCGAAGGCGCTGGTGCACCGCGAACTCGCCGACGTGGACGCCGACGAGCTGATCGTCACCGACACCATGCGGGAGCGCAAGCAGGTCATGGAGGAACGCGCGAACGCGTTCATCGCGTTGCCCGGTGGCATTGGCACTCTCGAAGAATTTTTCGAGGCATGGACTGCTGGCTATCTCGGGATGCACCACAAGCCGATCGTCATGCTCGACCCGTTCGGCCACTATGACGGGCTGCTCAGCTGGCTGCGCGGTCTCGTCGACACCGGGTACGTCGGCGCCACCGCCCTCGATCGCCTGATCGTGGTTAACAATGTGGACGCGGCCATGGCCGCATGTGCCCCCGGTGAGATCGCTCACTAGAGTTCTTACTCATGAGTAACGACACATCCCGCGCCAGCGTCGGTCTGCTCGATATCGCCACCCAACTCCCAGGGTTCCTCGCCGACGCTCCCGCGATCGTGCGCGGGCTGGTCACCGGGCTGGCCGCGCGGCCGACGGCCAAGACCTCGATCGGCAAAGTGTTCCAGGATCGGGCCGCCCAGTACCCCGACAAGGTTTTCCTCAAGTTCGAGGACCAGCAGTACACCTACCGGCAGGCCAACGAGACGGTCAACCGCTATGCCGCCGTGCTGGCCGCCAAAGGGGTGGGCCACGGCGACGTCGTGGGCATCATGCTGCGCAACTCGCCCGACGCGGTGCTGCTCATGCTGGCCACGGTCAAATGTGGCGCGGTCGCCGGGATGCTGAACTACCACCAGCGCGGTGATGTGCTGGCCCACAGCTTCGGTCTGCTCAACGCCCGGGCCGTGGTCGCCGAGCACGACCTGATCGAGCCCATCGGGGAGAGCGGCGCCGAGCCGGAGGGCTTGCTGACCATCGACGACCTGCGCCAGCTGTCGCTGACCGCGCCGACCACCAACCCGGCCGTCACCTCGGCCGTGCTGGCCAAGGACAAGGCCTTCTACATCTTCACCTCGGGCACCACCGGCCTGCCCAAGGCCAGCGTCATGACGCACTACCGCTGGCTCCGTGCACTGGGCGGCTTCGGCGGGCTGGGACTGCGCCTGAACAGCAACGACACCTTGTACTGCTGCCTGCCGCTCTACCACAACAACGCGCTGACGGTGGCCACCGGATCGGCCATCAACGCCGGCGCGGCGCTGGCCCTGGGCAAGTCGTTCTCGGCGTCGCGGTTCTGGGATGAGGTGATCCGCTACGGCGCCACCTCCTTCATCTATATCGGTGAGATCTGCGGTTACCTGCTCAACCAGCCGCCCAAGCCGACCGACCGCCAGCACAAGGTGCGGGTCATCGCCGGCAACGGGCTGCGCCCGGCCATCTGGGACGAGTTCACCGAACGGTTCGGCATCCCGCGGGTGTGCGAGTTCTACGCCGCCAGCGAGGGCAACACCGCCTTCGTCAACGTCTTCAACGTCGACAAGACCACCGGGATCTGCCCGAGCCCGGTCGCGTTCGTCGAATACGACCTCGATACCGGCGAGCCGGCCCGCGGCCCCGACGGCCGGTTGCGCCGGGTCAAGCGCGGCCAGCCCGGCCTGCTGCTGAGCAAGGTGTCCAGCTTCCAGCCGTTCGACGGCTACACCGACAAGTCGGCCAGCGAGAAGAAACTGGTGCACAACGCGTTCAAGGACGGCGACGTCTGGTTCAACACCGGTGACCTGATGCGCTCGCAGGGCTTCGGCCACGCCGCCTTCGCCGACCGGCTCGGCGACACCTTCCGGTGGAAGGGCGAGAACGTCGCCACCACCCAGGTGGAGGCCGCCATCTCGGCGGACCACCAGGTCGAGGAGGCGACGGTGTTCGGGGTCGAGGTGCCCGGCTGCGGCGGGCGGGCCGGCATGGTGGCCCTGCAGCTCAAGTCCGGTACCGAGTTCGACGGCGGTGCGCTGGCCAAGGCCGCCTACGCGAACCTGCCCAGCTACGCCGTGCCGCTGTTCGTGCGGGTGGTCGAGGAACTCGCGCACACCTCGACCTTCAAGAGTCAGAAGGTCGAGCTGCGCAAGCAGGCCTACGGGCCCGAGGTCGAGGACCCGATCTACGTGCTGGCCGGCCGGGACGAGGGTTATGTCCCCTTCTACGACGGCTACGTCGACGAGGTGCGCGACGGGAAGCGGCCCAAGTCGTAACGGCTTCGGCGCGCTCAACCGCGCTCACCGCGGTTGAGCGCGCCGAACTCGCACGCCGCTAGCCTGGTGACGTGCAGTCGACGTGGCGGGGCGAGCGAAGCGACCGGAGATTGTTTCTGGGCCGCCCGGTCGCCGGCGACCGGGCCATGATCATGGCCATCGTCAACCGCACCCCGGACTCCTTCTATGACCGCGGCGCCACCTTCGACGACCAGGCGGCCAAAGACGCCGTGCACCGCGTCATCGCCGACGGTGCCGACGTCATCGACGTCGGCGGGGTCAAAGCCGGTCCGGGCAGCAGCGTCGACGCCGACGAGGAGATCGCCCGGGTGGTGCCCTTCATCGAATGGCTGCGCGACGCCTACCCGAACCAGCTCATCAGTGTCGACACCTGGCGGGCCACCGTGGCCAAACAGGCGTGCGCGGCCGGAGCGGACCTGATCAACGACACCTGGGCGGGCGCCGACCCGGGCCTGCCGGAGGTGGCCGCGGCGTTCAATGCCGGGTTGGTGTGCTCCCACACCGGCGGCGCGGTGCCGCGGACCAGGCCGTTCCGGGTGAACTACGGCATCACCGAACGTGGCGCGGTGGACGATGTCATCGCCGAGGTGACCGCGGCGGCCGAACACGCGGTCGAGGTCGGGGTGTCCAAGGACGCGATCTTGATCGATCCGACGCACGATTTCGGCAAAAACACTTACCACGGTCTTAGTTTGTTGCGCCACGTAAAAGATCTTGTAAATACGGGATGGCCGGTCCTGATGGCCCTGAGTAACAAGGATTTCGTCGGGGAGACTCTGGGTGTGGGCCTCACTGAACGCCTGGAAGGCACCCTGGCAGCGACCGCACTGGCGGCCGCCGATGGAGCTGCGATGTTCCGGGTACACGAGGTGGGACCTACACGACGCGTACTGGAAATGGTCGCGTCCATCCAAGGGGAGCGTCCACCGACGCGGACCGTGAGGGGACTGGCATGACACTCTCGCCTGACCTGGCCACCGGAATCACCGGCCATTCATGGCTCACCGACCACAGCTGGAGCCGACCGATGTGGACGATCGCCGAGCTGGAGGCCGCCAAAGCCGGCCGCACCGTCTCCGTCGTGCTGCCGGCGCTGAACGAGGAGGAGACCGTCGGGGCGGTGGTGGAGACCATCGCGCCGCTGCTGGGCGGGCTGGTCGACGAGCTGATCGTGCTGGATTCCGGGTCCACCGACGACACCGAATTCCGCGCCGTCGCGGCCGGGGCCCGGGTGATCAGCCGCGAAACCGCCCTGCCCGAACTCGAACCGCGCCCGGGCAAGGGCGAGGTGCTGTGGCGCTCGCTGGCGGCGACCACCGGAGACATCATCGCGTTCGTCGATTCCGACCTGATCGATCCGGACCCGATGTTCGTGCCCAAGCTGCTCGGTCCGCTGCTCACCGCCGACGGGGTGCACCTGGTCAAGGGCTTCTACCGGCGCCCGCTGAAGGTCAGCGGTGCCGAGGACGCCAACGGCGGTGGCCGCGTCACCGAGCTGGTCGCCCGGCCGCTGCTGGCCGCGCTGCGCCCGGAGCTGACGTGCCTGCTGCAGCCACTGGGCGGCGAATACGCCGGCACCCGCGAACTGCTGACCTCGGTGCCGTTCGCGCCGGGCTACGGCGTGGAGATCGGTCTGCTCGTCGACACCTACGACAAGCTGGGCCTGGACGCCATCGCCCAGGTCAATCTGGGCGTGCGCACCCACCGCAACCGGCCCCTCACCGAACTCGCGTCGATGAGCCGGCAGGTGATCGCCACGCTGCTGTCGCGCTGCGGCATCCCGGACTCCGGGGTCGGGCTGACCCAGTTCTTCGCCGACGGCGACGACTACACCGCCCGTACCTCGTCGGTGTGTCTGGAGGACCGGCCGCCGATGAACACGCTGCGCCCCTGATCCACTTGTCGGTGCGGTAAGGCACTATCGAAGCGTGACCCTGATCCTGCTGTACTTGGTCGTGCTGGTGCTGGTCGGCATCGTCTTGTTTGCCGTGGGCAGTGTGCTGTTCGGGCGTGGCGAATCGCTGCCGCCCCTGCCGCGGGGCACCACCGCGACGGTGCTACCGGCCTCAGGGGTCACCGGCGCCGACGTCGACGCGGTCAAACTGACGCAGACCTTCCGCGGCTACAAGACCAGTGAGGTCGACTGGGTGCTGGACCGGTTGGGTGCCGAGCTGGATCTGGTGCGTGGCGAACTGGCCGCGGTGCGGGCTGCCTACGGGATCGCCGAGGAGCCCGAACCCGCCGAGCACGAGGCGGCGCATGCCCGCGCCGAGGAGTCATGAGCGCACTGGTCACTGACGACGGCCTGATCCGGTGCGGTTGGGCGCCAATGGATTCCAAACCGGACTCGGTGCTCTACCGTGAGTATCACGACACCGAATGGGGTCAGCCGGTACGGGATTCGGCCGCGCTGTTCGAAAGGGTCAGCCTGGAGGCTTTCCAGAGCGGGCTGTCCTGGCTGGTGATCCTGCGCAAACGGGAGCACTTCCGCAAGGCGTTCAAACGGTTCGACGTGGACAAGGTGGCCCGCTTCACCGAGCGGGATGTGCAGCGCCTGTTGGCCGATGAGGGCATCGTGCGCAACCGCGCCAAGATCGAGGCCACCATCGCCAACGCGCGGGCGGTGTCCGATCTCGATGTCGAGTTTGCCGACCTGCTGTGGTCGTTTGCGCCGGAGCGCCGCGAACGGCCCGCCGACATGTCGGCGGTGCCGGCGGTCACGGCCGAGTCGACGGCAATGGCCAAGGAACTCAAGCGTCGCGGGTTCCGATTCGTGGGGCCGACGACGGCCTACGCGCTGATGCAGGCGACCGGGATGGTGGACGACCACATCGCCTCGTGCTGGGTGCCGTCAGCGACCTGAACTGGTCACAGTCAGGTGCCATCGCCGGGTCTTTTCACACCGAAGGCTCCGGATAGGGAACAATAGAGTCAGTTCACTATCCAACTCGAGCCGGTGAGACCGGCCATGAACGGGTCCGTCGGCGCGGGCCGGCGCACGCGGAGGGAGCACACGATGGCGGCGATGAAGCCCCGGACCGGTGACGGTCCACTGGAAGCAACCAAAGAGGGGCGCGGCATCGTGATGCGAGTACCACTGGAAGGTGGGGGACGACTGGTCGTCGAACTCACCCCGGATGAGGCCGCCGCACTGGGCGACGAGCTCAAGGGCGTCACCAGCTAGCTCCATCCCGCCGCAGCGCTGATCCCCTCGGGGTCAGCGCTGTACCTTGCGGTAGATCTCCACGGTCTGCTCCGCGATGTGGGCCCACGAGAACTCGTCGATGCAGCGCTGCCGACCCGCCGCGCCATAGCGACGCGCCCGCTCGGGGTCGGCCACCAGCGTGTTGACCGCATCGGCGAGCCGCTGCTCGAAGAACGCGGTGTCTGCGGCGTCGTAGTGCACCAGCAGGCCGGTGCTGTGGTCGGCCACCACCTCCGGGATGCCACCGACGTCCGAGGCCACCACGGCCGTCGAGCACGCCATCGCTTCGAGGTTGACGATGCCCAGCGGCTCGTACACCGACGGGCACACGAACACCGATGCTGCCGACAGGATTTCGCGGATCTTGCCGATGGGCAGCATTTCGCGCACCCAGAACACGCCGGTCCGGCTGCGGGCCAGCTCCTGCACCGCCGAACTGATCTCGGCCGCGATCTCCGGGGTGTCCGGTGCGCCCGCACACAACACCAGCTGCACGTCGGGATCGAACTTGTGTGCCGCCGCAACCAGATGCGCGACGCCCTTCTGGCGGGTGATGCGGCCGACGAACGCCACGATCGGCTTGCCCAGGTCCACCCCGAGTTCGGTCAGCACCGACTCACCCGGTTCGGGCGGGGTGGGGTACCACACCGTGGTGTCGATCCCGTTGCGCACCACATGCACCCGGCTGGGGTCCAGCGCCGGATAGGTGCTCAGCACGTCGTCGCGCATCCCGGAACTGACGGCGATGACGGCATCGGCGGCCTCGATCGCGGTCTTTTCCACCCAGGACGAGACGCGATACCCGCCGCCGAGCTGTTCGGCCTTCCAGGGCCGCAGCGGTTCCAGCGAGTGGGCGGTGAGCACGTGCGGGACACCGTGCAACAGCGCGGCCAGATGCCCGGCCATCCCCGTGTACCAGGTGTGCGAGTGCACGACGGTCGCATCCGCTGCGTTGTTCACCATCACCAGGTCGGCCGACAGGGTGGACAGCGCCGCGTTGGCCGAGGTGAGCGCCGGGTCGGGCTGCGCCACGATGGCGGTGTCCCGCGGTGCGCCCATGCAGTGCACGTCGACCTCGCACAGCCGTCTGAGTTGGGTGACCAGTTCGGTGACGTGCACGCCGGCGCCGCCGTACACCTCAGGTGGATACTCCCGTGTCATCATCGCCACCCGCATGCTGTGCACGGTAGTGGGCCGCGGTTCGCGGCGCACCGTTGCGGTCGAACCCAGCGGGTACCGCAGCGAAATGTCTTGACCGACATGCGCCAATAGGGCCGATTGGCTGGCCCTGGTGCGGTATCGCCGATAGGTTGGCAGCATGAGGGAAGCGCCACATGTGCTGGGCATCGTCCTGGCGGGCGGGGAGGGGAAACGGCTCTACCCGCTGACGGCCGACCGGGCCAAACCGGCGGTTCCGTTCGGCGGTTCCTACCGGCTGATCGACTTCGTCCTCTCCAACCTGGTCAACGCCAGATTCCTGCGGATTTGCGTTCTCACGCAATATAAATCGCACTCGCTGGACCGGCACATCTCACAGAACTGGCGGCTGTCCGGTCTGGCCGGCGAATACATCACACCGGTCCCGGCCCAGCAGCGCCTGGGCCCACGGTGGTACACCGGCTCCGGTGATGCGATCCTGCAGTCGCTGAATCTCATCTACGACGAGGACCCCGACTACGTCGTCGTGTTCGGTGCCGACCACATCTACCGGATGGACCCGGAGCAGATGCTGCAGTTCCACATCGAGAGCGGTGCGGGCGCCACCGTGGCCGGCATCCGGGTGCCGCGTTCGGAAGCCTCGGCCTTCGGCTGCATCGACGCCGACGACTCCGGCCGGATCCGGGCGTTCGTGGAGAAGCCGGCCGACCCGCCCGGCACGCCCGACGACCCGGAGCAGACCTTCGTCTCGATGGGCAACTACATCTTCACCACCAAGGTGCTCATCGACGCCATCCGCGCCGACGCCGAGGACGACCACTCCGACCACGACATGGGCGGCGACATCATCCCGCGCCTGGTGGCCGACGGGATGGCCGCGGTGTACGACTTCAACGACAACGAAGTCCCCGGCGCCACCGAGCGCGACCACGGGTACTGGCGTGATGTCGGCACCCTCGACGCGTTCTACGACGCGCACATGGACCTGGTATCGGTGCACCCGATCTTCAACCTGTACAACAAGCGCTGGCCCATCCGCGGCGGCTCGGAGAACCTGGCCCCGGCCAAGTTCGTCAACGGCGGCTCCGCCCAGGAGTCCGTCGTCGGCGCGGGCAGCATCATTTCCGCGGCCTCCGTGCGCAATTCGGTGCTGTCCTCCAACGTCGCCATCGACGACGGCGCCATCGTCGAGGGCAGTGTGCTGATGCCCGGCGTGCGGATCGGGCGCGGGGCCGTGGTGCGCCGGGCCATCCTGGACAAGAACGTCGTCGTCGGACCCGGTGAGATGGTCGGGGTCGACCTGGACAAGGACAAGGAACGCTTCTCGATCAGCGCCGGGGGCGTGGTGGCCGTCGGCAAGGGCGTCTGGATCTAGCCGGCAGCCTTACGGCGGCGCCGCCACCGCCACACCTGGATCACCACCACCGCCAGCACGAGCAGGGCCACCACGATCAGCACCGGCACCAGCACGGCGCTGAACACCAGCCCGACACTGACGACGTCCTCGGCGGTGCTCAACACCGGGGCGGCCATCCCCGCCGAGCCGATATTGGCGACCGGGCGCACCGCCGTCTTCGTCAGTGACACCACCAGCGCGGTGACGACCCCGATCACCACCGGAATCCACTGACCGGAACCGGCGAACGCGCCCGGGTCGGGGATGGCGGCGGTCTGGGCCGCGGTGCCGGAGCCGAACACGATGCCACCGGAGGTGGGCCGTACGAAGGTCTGGATGGTGTCGTTGACCGAGTCGAGGGCGGGGACCTTGTCGGCCACGATCTCGACGAGCAGCAGCACCGTCACGATCGCCAGCACCCAGCCGTTCTCCAGCCAGGACCAGCCGGCCGGCAGGCTGACCAGATCGGTGAACCGCGACAGCAGCCCCAGCGCCAGCAGCGGGATATAGGCGTTCAGCCCCGCGGCGGTCGCCAGCCCGAATCCGGTCAGCAGTTCCACGTCGTCAGTATGCGGCGCGACGGCTCAGCTGCGTCGCTGCTTGTGATCGTCGCTGCGTGGCCGGTCGTGCGGTGGAACGATCGGGGTGTCGCGCGGGGTGCGGCCCCGGCCCGCTACGGTGCTCAGTGCCCGCCGGCAGCGCGGACAGACGGGTCGGCCGGCCTTGTCGACGGTCCAATTCTTGCCTCCACCGGGGCAGGGCGTCGCGCTCGGGCTGGGCATTGCCTGATCCTAGATCGGCGCTATGTCACCAGACATAGGGCACGATGCGATAGCGGATCGTCCGGGTGTATTCGTCATAGCCGGCCAGTTCGGTCCGCAGCAGCGACTCCTCGTCGAGAATGCGCAGCACCAAGATCGGCACCGCCAGCACGGTGACGAGCACACCCCAGTAGGAGTCCAGCGCCAGCGGCATACCGAACATCATGATCAGCGCACCGGAGTACATCGGGTGGCGGACAACGCCGTACAGGCCCGTGGAGACCAGCGGCTGCTCATTCTCGACCTGGATGCTGGCCCCAGCGTAGTTGTTCTGCAGGATCACCGCCTGCGCCAGCACCAGGCCGAGCACCACCAGCACATTGCCCACAACGACCATCGCGGTCGGCACCTGCGACCAGCCGAACCGGTGATCCAGCGCGCTCACCACCGTCAGCACCACCACCGAGGCGAACGTCGCCGTGATGATCACCTTCTGCAGCGGCCGGGTCTCGGCGGTGGGACCGCCGTGCATCCGCCGAGCCAGGGTAGCCGGATTCGTCACCGCCAGATAGAGACTGGGTCCCAGGGTGGCGGCCAGGAAGATCGCGATGAAAACCCAAGCCTGCCAATAATTCAAGGTGCCCGCGGGGAGAAACAACAACACCCCGAAAAACAGCACTCCGAACAACCCGGATGTGACGGTCTGGATGGCGAGCTTCATCGCAGGTCCCTCCGGCGGAACGCGGCGACCCCGAACACGACGAGCGCTGCGTCGATGACCAGGAGCCACACCAGGGGTGTGGCGGTGAGGGCACCGGGATGCGGGATGTGGGCGAAGGGCTCCAGATCCAGCAGCACCTGCGGGAAACCCGACAGCGAGCCCAGTAGGAACAGCGCGATGAAGCCGACCAGCACGCCCCACGCCAGCGGGGTGAAACGCGGTGTCAGTCCGAAGATCGCCACCGTGACGGCCACCAGCAACCACACGGCGGGCAGTTGTACCGCCGCAGCGGTCAGCACGGTCGCCAGCTTGCCGCCGATATCGCCGGCCGCCGCGCCATAGGTCAGTCCCGCCACCATGCCGGCGATCAACAGGGCGGCGGCCGAGCCGACCACCGCGAACACCAGATGGCTTGCCAGCCAACGAATCCGGCTGACCGACCCGGACAACAACGCTTCGGCGCGTTGCTCGGCTTCCTCCTGGTGCAGTCGCAGGGTCAGCGAGATGGCGAACGCCGAGGCGATCATCGCCAGCATGGTGAACGCCACCGCCACGAACGCCTCTTCCATGGCGGCGCTGCCGCCCAACCGCACCACCACGTCGCGTGCCACCGCACTGTCACCCACCTCGTCGGCGATTCCGTGCACCACGCTGCCGATCACCAAGCCGTACAGGCACAGCCCGACGGTCCACAGCAGCAACGCACCGCGGTCCAGTCGCAGCGCCAGACCGAACGCGCCGCTCAGGCTCGGCCCGGCGGCCGGAGCTCCCGGCCGCTCGGCGAACAATCCGGCGCCCACGTCGCGTCGGGCCAACAGCCGGTAGGCCAGGACGATCAGTGCCACGGTGAGCGCCAGATGCAGCAGCAACACCCACCAGCGGTCACCGGCGAACGGGCGCACCTGCAACGACCAGCCCAACGGCGACAGCCAACTCAACACACCGCCCTCGGTGCCGGAGGCATCCCCGACCGCGCGCACGGTGAATGCCGCACCGAGTGCGGAAAAGGCTGCGCCACGCGCGAATCGGGCGCTCGACGACAACTGCGCGGTGACGGCGGCCACCGCCGTGAACACCAAGCCGGAGGCGGCCAGGGTGGTGCCGAAGGCGACGGACCCGGTCGGCGGGATGTCGAGGGTCAGCAGACCGGCGGTGCTCAGCAGGCCTGTCAGCACCGATGCCGTGCCGGTGAGCACCAGGGTGGCCGTCAGCGCGGCGTACCGGCCGACGGCGGTCGAGTCGAGCAGCTCCGTGCGGCCGGATTCCTCGTCGCCGCGGGTGTGCCGGATGACGGTGAGGATGACGGCCACCGCGATGAGCAGGTGGAACATCCCGGCCTTCCAGACGCCCACGGCGCCGACGGATTCGTCGTAGATGTTGCCGTACAGGGCGCGTTGGGCCGGGCTGGCCATGATGGTGGCGGCGAAGGTGGCCCGGTCGGCCGCGGTGGGATACACGGCCTCGGTGCTGCCGACGTACACCGTCGACACCGGTATCGAAAGCAGCAGCACCCACAGCGGGAGCACCACGCGGTCGCGGCGTAGATAAAGGCGCAGCAGGCTGGTGGTTCCGGTGAAATTCGAGGCGCGCAGTGCGGGCCGGTCCAGGAGGGTCATGAGTGCACCACGTCGTAATGTCGCAGGAAAAGGTCCTCCAGGGTTGGCGGCCGGCTGACCAGGCTGCGCACTCCGGCGTCGCCGAGCACCTTGATCACCCGGCCGAGGCTTTCGCTGTCGACCTCGGCGCGCAGCGTGCTGCCGTCCAGGCTGACGTCCACCACACCGGGGATGAGGCTGAGATCGCCGGGGTGGCGCAGCATCTCGGCGGTGATCGAGGTGCGGGACAGGTGTCGCATCGAGTCCAGGGTTCCGGTTTCGACGGTGCGCCCGGCGCGGATGATGGTGAGCCGGTCACACAGCGCCTCCGTCTCGGCGAGGATGTGACTGGACAGCAGCACGGTGGTGCCGCGATGGTTCGCTTCGCGCACGCATTGCTGGAAGATGTTCTCCATCAACGGGTCCAGGCCGGTGCTGGGTTCGTCCAGCAGCAACAGCCTGGCGTGGGAGGCGAACGCCGAGATCAGGGAGACCTTCTGCCGGTTGCCTTTCGAGTAGGTCCTGGCCTTTTTGGACGGGTCGAGGGCGAATCGGTCGATCAGCTCGGCACGCCGGCGGTCGTCGATACCGCCGCGCATCCGGGCCAGCAGGTCGATGGTCTCACCGCCGGTCAGTGACGGCCACAGGGTGACATCACCGGGTACGTAGGCGATATCGCGGTGCAATTCGACGGCATCGGACCATGGGTCGCCGCCCAGCAGGCGGACGGTGCCGGCGTCGGCGCGCACCAGGCCGAGCAGGGTGCGGATGGTGGTGGACTTACCCGCGCCGTTCGGCCCCAGGAAGCCGTGCACCTCGCCGTGGGCGACGGTGAGGTCGAGGCCGTCCAGTGCCCGTGCCGCGCCGAAACTCTTGGCCAGTCCTCGTATTTCGATGGCATTCTGCGTCATCAGTTGTTTCCTTCCGGAGAGGTGACGATGGGCAGTCCCTGTTCCTCCTGCGCGACGAACGCGTCGTACATGGTGGAGTCGGTGAGCAGCCCCTGGGTGTAGACCTCCAGGGCCGGCAACACCATCTCCTGGGCGTAGTCGTGCAGCACCGCCCGCAGATCGGTGGGGTTGTCGTGCAGTTGCAGATACATCAGGAAGGCGCCGCCGCCGGTCAGCGCCAGGAATCGGGCGCGCGCCTTGGGGTTCCGGCTCGGCTTTACGGTGCCGGCCCGGACCCCTTCGTCGATGTACTGCTCGACGTTGTCGATCATCTTGCGCCACAACGTGTTCGATAGATCGCCGCCGGCCTGCATGGACCGTACCAGGTAGGCCATCGCCGGTGCGAAGGATTCGATCTCGGCCAACTGGGCGAACCAACTGGCTGGGTCGGTGCTCTGGATGGTCTCGCTTTTGGTCTCCAGGATCGCTGCCGCGATGTATTCGTCGCACGCGAGGCGCAGCTTGTCCTTGGAGCCGTAGTGGTGGATCACCAGCCCGGGGCTCACCCCGGCGGCGGCGGCGATGGCCCGCACGCTGGTTCCGAAGCCGTGCTGACCGAACTGTTCGATCGCGGCGTCGCGGATTCGGGCCGCCGCCGTCAGATCGTCGACTGAACGCATGTTTAGTACGCTAAACGTGCGTTCAGTCCGCGGTCAAGGGTTTTCTGTCGCGAGCAGACGCAAAGGGCCCCAAATTGCCGGTCTGCCGGGGCCCTTTGTGTCTGCTCAGCTGGCCAAACCGAGGAGGTGACGGGAGATGCGCGCCACCAACTCGGCCGGGTGGCGACGGATGTCGTCGACGACCAACGGGATGGTGGTCCATCCACATTCCTGCAGACGGGCCACTTTCATCCGGTCGTGGCGCAACGCTTGGGGTGTCGCGTGCCATTCCATGCTCTCGTACTCGGCGACCAGCATGGACTTCGGCCACGCGAAGTCGGCGCGCCACAGGCGACCCTGGAAGTCGACGATTTCGTACTGCAACTCGGGCATCGGCAGTCCGCCGTCGATGAAGCACAGCCGCGTCTCGCTCTCCATCGGGGACTCCGCCCTGGCGTCGGCGTACTGCAGCACCTCGCGGACGTTGACGATCCCGCGGCGGCCTTTCTGCTCGCCGACGGCGTGCGAGAGTTCGGCGACAGTGGTGGACCGTGTGCGCAACGCGGCGTCGAGGACGGCCAGGGCGCGCGGCCGTCGCACCGAACGCGCCAATTCGACCGCCGTCCACGTCGGCGTCGTCGCCAGTCGACGGCCGACCTTGCGCAGTGGGGCACCGAGCCGCTGATGCACCATCACATCCGCAGTCGGCCGGAGCCGACGGCCCGGGTCGAGGATGTGCAGCCGGGTGTCGGGTTCGGTGTTGAAGCCGTAGAGGTCGGCCGCCGTGTTCAGGCACGCCACGATGTGCACGCCGGTCCGTAGGTCGAGCGCTTCCAGTCGGGTGATCGCGTCCGGCGGCCTGATCGCGTACACGCCGCGCTGCACGCGGATGAGTTCTCCGCGTTCGACGCGGCCGCGCAGCTGTTTGCGGGTCATGGCTGCGAGCAACTCGCGGGTACCGACCACCTCGGTGTCCGCGAAAACGTGACGCCAATCCACACCGAGGATCGTGGCCGCGATCGGCGCCAGCGGGTAGCGCCGACGGCCGAGGCCTGTGGATAACACGACGAGCAGACACCAACGGCCCCGGAAAGCCCCCGAGATGGGGCCCTACGCGTCTGCTCGCGGGTAGAAACCTAGTCGCGGGCGGCGGCCAGCAGCCCGTCACCCAGCGGCACCAGCACCGGGGTGAACCGCTCGTCCTCGGCGATCAGCCGGGCGGCTTCACGCACGGCGCTCACCTCAGGATCGCTGGCCGACGCATCCCCGGCACGGCCACCGAGCGCGGCGCGGTGCACCACGACCGCACCGCCCGGGCGCAGCAACCGGACGGCCTCGGCCACATAGGCCGGCTGATCCGTGGGCGCCGCGTCGATGAACACCAGGTCATAGGATTCGTCGGCCAGTCGGGTCAGCACTTCCTGAGCGCGGCCGGCGATCAACCGAGTGCGCGACGGCCCCACGCCGGCCTCGACGAAGGCCTGCTTGGCCAGCCGCTGATACTCCGGCTCGATGTCGATGGTGGTCAGCACGCCGTCTTCGCGCATCCCGGCGAGCAGCCACAGGCCGCTGACGCCCGCCCCGGTGCCCACCTCGACCACGGCTTTCGCGCCGGTCAACCGGGCCAGCACACTCAGCAGGGCGCCGACGGCCGGGGTGACGGCACCGGCACCGCTGTCGACGGCGCGTTCCCGGGCCGCGGCCGTGACGTCGTCCTCGGTGATCGAGCCCTCGGCATGGGCGACGATCGCCTGGGCGCGCTGAGCGGCGTCGTCGGTGCTGGTCATGCCCGCAGCGTAGAGCGAAGAGCGACCGGCTTGCGCGCCGACACGCCCGCTCGTGAAATCAGGATCACATCTGATTTCGGCTGGTTTTGGCAGGTCGAATATGGGGTAACACGCTTTCTCAGGAATTGTTCAGTTTTCTTCTATGTCTGCCTTATCGCCGTCGGCGACGGTACTGGCATGAACATCGGCGGAAGCTGGCACTCGGGGAATAGCGATTTCGACGGTCGCGTTCCCAAAGGCACCGAGCAGTCGCCGGAGACGGATGGCTGCCACAGCGACACGGAGGATCTGACGAACACCACCACGCGCCTGGCCACACCGGTCTCGATGCCGCACCTTGAGCAGTACACGGACGGCGACTGGGTCGAGCCCTCGGACGAGCTGACCGGGACGGCGGTATTCGACGCCACCGGTGACAAAGCCGCCATGCCGTCGTGGGACGAGCTCGTCCGCCAGCACGCCGACCGCGTCTACCGGCTGGCCTACCGCTTGTCGGGTAACCAGCAGGACGCCGAGGACCTGACCCAGGAAACCTTCATCAGGGTGTTCCGCTCGGTGCACAACTACCAGGCCGGCACCTTCGAAGGCTGGCTGCACCGCATCACCACGAACCTGTTCCTGGACATGGTCCGCCGGCGCACCCGCATCCGCATGGAAGCCCTGCCCGAGGACTACGACCGGGTGCCGGCCGAGGACCCGAACCCCGAGCAGATCTTCCACGATTCGCGTCTGGGCCCGGACCTGCAGGCGGCGCTGGATTCGCTGCCGCCGGAGTTCCGCGCGGCCGTCGTCCTGTGCGATATCGAAGGTCTGTCCTACGAGGAAATCGGTGCCACGCTGGGCGTCAAGCTCGGCACCGTGCGCAGCCGCATCCACCGTGGACGCCAGGCACTGCGCGAATACCTGGCCAAGCACTCCGATACCCTGCCGACGTCCGCCTGAGCGTCGTAGGTGTGGGGCACAGCTTCCCGCGCTACATTCAAAAGAGCAGAGTGTGCGCGATGCGTTGTGGCCAGAGAGGAGCTGGGTGATGGTCGACCCCGGGGACGTGTTCCGGCGCGCTTTCTCCTGGTTGCCCACCCAGTTCGCGTCGCAGAGCAGCGAGCCGGTGGGTCCGCGCCGGTTCCGCTCCACCGAACACCTCTCCACCGAGGCCATCGCGGCGTTCGTCGACGGTGAGCTGCGGATGACGGCGCACCTGCGGGCGGGCCACCATCTGTCGCTGTGCCCGACCTGCGCGGCCGAGGTGGATGCCCAGCGCCAGGCCCGCGCCGCTTTGCGGGACTCCTGCCCGATCTCCATACCGACCTCACTGCTTGGCCTGTTATCGCAGATCCCGGACGAAAACCCGAGAGAAGCGACGGTCGACGAGAGGTCCGCGGAGTTCGCTGACGAGCCGGTCCGGCCCCGCCGCAAGCGCCGGTAGATTTGATGAGACAGACAGCTGTGCGCGCCCCTCGGGCGCGCCGGAGTGGAAAGTGATGCACGGGTGACCAATCAGGACCCCTCCGGCGACCGGCCCCGGCTGGCACCGCGCCCGGTCTCGCGTCCCCCGGTGGACCCGGCGGCGCAGCGCGCGTTCGGCCGGCCCGCCGGTTTCGACGGCTCCTTCCTGGCCGCGGACAAGTACCAGGACCAGGGTGAGTACACCCCCAGGGACCAGGCACCCGACCCGGTGCTGGCCGAGGCGTTCGGGCGGCCCTACCCGGGTGTCGACTCGCTGCAGCGCCATCCCGCCGACGCCGGCGCACTGGACGCCGAACGCGATGGTGACGGCCCCGACATAGCAGCCGACCCCTGGCGCGATCCCGCGGCGGGCGCGGCCCTCGGTGCGCCCGCGGTGACGCCGGCCGGGCCCACCGTCGTCACGGCCCCGCAGGGCAAGCTCGGTGTGCGCGATGTGCTGTTCGGCGGCCGGGTGTCCTTCGTGGCGCTGGCCATCCTGGCCATCGTCGCGCTGGTCATCGGTTTCGCCGGTGGCTGGGTGGGCCGCAAGACCGCCGAGGTGGTCGAGGCGTTCACCACCTCCAAGGTCACCTTGGAAACCAGTGACAATCCGCAGAGCCCGCCCGGGCGGTTCGCGAAAGTGGCTGCGGCCGTGGCTGATTCGGTGGTCACCATCGAGGCGGTCAGTGACCAGGAGGGCTCGCAGGGCTCCGGCGTGGTGGTCGACGGGCGTGGCTACATCGTCACCAACAACCACGTGATCTCCGAAGCGGCGACCAATCCGAGCAAATTCAAGATCTCCGTCGTCTTCAACGACGGCAAGGAAGTGCCGGCCAACCTGGTCGGTCGCGATCCCAAGACCGACCTGGCGGTGCTCAAGGTCGACAACGTCGACAATCTGACCGTCGCGCGGATGGGTGACTCGGACAAGCTCACCGTCGGTGAAGAGGTGATCGCCGCCGGCGCACCCCTCGGCCTGCGCAGCACGGTCACCCAGGGCATCATCAGCGCCCTGCACCGCCCGGTCCCGCTCTCGGGTGAGGGCTCCGACACCGACACCGTCATCGACGGCGTGCAGACCGACGCGTCGATCAACCACGGCAACTCCGGCGGCCCGCTGATCAACATGAACTCCGAGGTGATCGGCATCAACACGGCCGGCAAGTCGCTGTCCGACAGCGCCAGCGGGCTGGGCTTCGCGATCCCGGTCAACGAGGTCAAGGACGTCGTGCAGGCGCTCATCGAGGCCGGCAAGATCTCGCACCCGACGCTGGGCCTGAGCGCCCGGTCGGTGAGCAACGATGTCGCCTCGGGCGCGCAGGTGGCCAACGTCAAGGCCGGGGGCCCCGCCGAGAAGGCCGGCATTTTGGAGAACGACGTGGTGGTCAAGGTCGGCGGCCGCAATGTCGCCGACGCCG
This sequence comes from Mycolicibacterium cosmeticum, assembly GCF_000613185.1. Taxonomy (NCBI): domain Bacteria; kingdom Bacillati; phylum Actinomycetota; class Actinomycetes; order Mycobacteriales; family Mycobacteriaceae; genus Mycobacterium; species Mycolicibacterium cosmeticum. Next base: position 1,464,958 of record NZ_CCBB010000001.1, on the reverse strand, counting down.
ACGAGTTCGTCGTCGCGGTGCGCCAGCTCAAGATCGGGCAGGAAGCGCCGATCGAGGTGGTTCGCGACGGCCGGCACGTGACGCTGATGGTCACCCCCACCGGCGACAACCCGACGTAGATCCGTGTTCGCGAACGTGGGCTGGGGCGAGATGCTCATCCTGGTGGTCGCCGGTTTGGTGATCCTGGGACCGGAGCGGCTGCCCGGGGCCATCCGGTGGACAGCGGGCACGCTGCGTCAGGCCCGCGAATACCTGAGCGGGGCGACGAGCCAGCTGCGCCAGGACCTCGGGCCGGAATTCGACGATCTGCGTGAACCGCTGTCCGAGCTGCAGAAGCTGCGCGGTATGACGCCGCGGGCGGCGCTCACCAAACACCTGCTCGACGGTGACGATTCGTTCCTGACGGGCAATTTCGACACGCCCACCAAGCCGGTGTCGCCTGACGGGCCCAAGCCGGTGCCCGCGCCGGAAACGCCGCCTGCCGAACCGGGTGTCACCAAGTTCGACAGCGACGCGACCTAGCGGCCCGCGGGGTCCAGACCCAGCGACATCCCGGCCAGCCCGCGCTTGCGCGCGCCGAGCGCGTCGGCGATCTTGCGCAGTTCCTTCCCGGCCGCCGAATCCGGCGCCGAGAGCACCAGCGGCACCCCGGTGTCACCCGCGGCCACCAGCGCCGGGTCCAGCGGCACCTGGCCCAGCAGCGGCACGTCGGCGCCGACCGAGCGGGTCAGCGACTCGGCGACCTGGCGGCCACCGCCCTCGCCGAAGATCTGCATGGTCGTGCCGTCGGGCAAGGTCAGGCCGGCCATGTTCTCCACCACGCCGACGATGCGCTGCCGGGTCTGCAGGGCGATCGCCCCGGCCCGTTCGGCGACCTCGGCGGCCGCCGACTGCGGGGTGGTGACCACCAGGATCTCGGCACCCGGGATCAGCTGCGACACCGAGATCGCGATGTCACCGGTGCCCGGCGGCAGGTCCAGCAGCAGTACGTCCAGGTCGCCCCAGTAGACATCGGCGAGGAACTGCTGCAGTGCGCGGTGCAGCATCGGTCCGCGCCACACCACCGGGGTGTTGCCCTGGGTGAACATCGCGATCGAGATGACCTTCACCTCGTGCGCGATCGGCGGCAGGATCATCGAATCCACCTGGGTGGGCCGATCGGTCACACCCATCATCCGGGGCACCGAATGGCCGTAGATATCGGCGTCCAGCAGCCCCACCGACAGACCGCGGGCGGCCAGGGCGGCGGCCAGGTTCACCGTCACGCTGGACTTGCCGACGCCACCCTTGCCGGACGCCACCGCGTACACCCTGGTCAGCGAATTGGGCTGGGCGAATGGGATGACGGGCTCGCGGGAGTCGCCGCGCAGCAGCTTGCGCAGCTCGGCGCGCTGCTCGTCGTTCATCACGTCGAGGCTGACCTTGACCGCGCCGGTGCCCGGCACGTCGGTCACCGCCGCGGTCACCCGGTCGACGATCTCGTTCTTCTTCGGGCAGGCCGAGGTCGTCAGGTACACCTCGACGTGCACGCCGGCGTCACCGTCGATCGTGACGTTCTTGACCATGCCGACCTCGGTGATCGGACGGCGCAGTTCGGGGTCGATCACCTTGCTCAACGCGGAGCGGACCGCCGCGGCCAGGTCATTGTTCGCAGACATCACCCGCGAGTCTAGGCCGCGGACCGGCGGTCCCAGGAACGGGTCAGGCCGCGGGGCCGGGTTGGACGCTCAGGCCGCGGGGCCGGGCGGGGGACCCAGCGGCGCCGGAACCGGTGCCGGCGCGGGAGCGGGCGGCGGGGGAGGCGCGAACGGGTTGAAGACCGGCGGCGGAGCCGCTGCATTGGGTACCGGGGGCGGCGCGATCGGCACGACGGGGGCCGGCGGCGCCGCGGGCACCGGTGCGGGCACGGCCTCGGGCGGCGGAGCGAACGGGTTGAAGAACGGGGGCGGGGCGGCCGGCGGTGCCGGCGCCGGCTCGGGGACGTTCTGGCCGATGCAGAACACCGCGCAGTTCTGTTGCGGTGCCACGGCGCCCGGGCCGGGTGCGGTGGGCAGCTGGCTGGCGACGTCGGTGCGGCCCACATCGAAGATCGGGGTGAGTGCCAACGGGTCACCGGCGGGCAGGCCGATGGCATTGAGCGGGAGGCCGGGCCCGATCCCCTCGGGGTTCGTGTCCAGGTGCGCGTCGCCCAGCGGCGGGATCGGGCCGGTGATCGGCGGCAGGTTCACCGGCACCACACCGGTGGCGTAGGCGCGCGCCCAGCCGAGCACGTTCTGCGCGTAGGCGACCGAGTTGTTGTACCGCAGGATCGCCGTCATCACCTGGTTCGGATCGCGCATGTTCAAACCACCGCTGCACAGGTAGCGGGCCGCGGCCAGCGTCGCGTCGAACACGTTCTGCACATCGGCTTTGCCGTCGCCGTTGCCGTCGGCGGCATAGCGCGACCAGGTGCCCGGCAGGAACTGCATCGGGCCCATGGCGCGCGCATAGGTGATGCGGTCGTTGCTGCGGCTCTGCACGATGACCTCGTTGCCGGGCAGCGTGCCGTCCAATGCGGGACCGTAGATCGGCCGCACCGCGGTGCCGTTGGTGTCGGTCGAACCGCCGTTGGCATGCATGGACTCGATCCGCCCGATGCCGGCCAGGATGTTCCAGCTCATCCCGCAGCTCGGCGCCGCGGCCGCCATCATCCGCTCGGCGTTGCGGTAGGCGTTCAGGGCGATGCTCGGAATGCGAAGGCTGCCAGGGGAATTGATCACGACCGACGGCGGAATGGCCGACAGTGCCCCGCCCGCGATATGGAACGGGCGCGGTGTCTTGAACGCCGCGACGATCGAGGGCCCGGAATCGTCGGGGGCCACCGGCCCGACGGCGGCCAGCGTCGTGACGGTGGTGTCGCGCACCGGCTTGATCGACGGTGCCGAGGCGCCCACGCTGACGGCGAGGACGACCGGTGTGAGCACCGCGATACCGAACACAGGCTTGCTGACCGCTCGGCCTGCTCGGCGCCGCACTGCGGCGAGGGCGGCGCCTCCCCCTTTGACCACTCAACCGTCCTAGTTATGCGGTGCCCGACTTGGTTGTGAACCAAGTCACCATACCCATTCGGTGATCGCTGTGGTGGGGCAATGGTCAGCTATTGCTGTCCGAAACGATCTCGTCGGCCTCGGTGTTCTCGGTCTCGGCCACCGCCGGAGCGTGTTTGCTCTTCTTCTTGCCTTTCGGTGGGACCAGCTCGACGAGCATGTCGCGCAGGTCCTCCAATTCGTGGCGCAGGTAGTCGCGGGTGGCCACCTCGCCCACCGCCAACCGCAGCGCCGCCAGCTCCCGGGCCAGGAACTCGGTATCGGCCTTGGTCTGTTCGGCGCGCCGGCGATCCTCCTCCAAGGCCACCCGGTCCCGGTTCTCCTGCCGGTTCTGGGCCAGCAGGATCAGCGGCGCGGCGTACGCGGCCTGGGTCGAGAAGGCGAGGTTGAGCAGGATGAACGGGTACGGATCCCACTGCAACCCGACGGCGAACAGGTTCAGGCAGATCCACACGACCACGAAAACCGTCTGGATCGCCAGGTAGCGGCCGGTGCCCAGGAACCTGGCCAGCGACTCGCTGTACTGCCCGACGGCCTCGATGTCGATGCGCGGAGCCAGCCGCCACCGCGACACCTGCGGGGTGTCGATCCGCTCGCTCATGGGGTGGCCCCCAACTCGGGCTCCTCGGCGCTGACCCGCCAATCGTGCGGCAGCAGGTGGTCGAGCACGTCGTCCACCGACACCGCCCCCAGCAGGTGGCTCTCCTCATCGACCACCGGCCCGCACACCAGGTTGTAGGCGGCGAAGTACCGCGTCACGGCGGCCAGCGACGATTCCGGCGTCAGGCTGGGCAGGTTCTTGTCGACGATGCCGCTGACCAGCGTCGCCGGTGGTTCCCGCAGCAGCCGCTGCAGGTGCACACAGCCCAGGTAGCGACCGGTCGGTGTCGCCGTCGGCGGCCGCACCACGAACGCCAGTGACGCCAGCGCCGGGGTGAGGTCGGGATCGCGGATCCTGGCCAGCGCCTCGGCCACCGTGGTGTCGGGTGCCAGCACCACCGGGTCCGACGTCATCAGACCGCCCGCGGTGTCGGGGGAGTGCTGCAGCAGGCGGCGCACCGGCTCGGAGTCCTCCGGGTCCATCCGGGCCAACAGAATCTCGGCGCGTTTGGCGTCGAGCTCACCGAGCAGGTCGGCCGCGTCGTCGGGGTCCATCTCCTCGAGCACGTCGGCGGCGCGTTCGGTGTCGAGCTGTTCGAGCAGCTCAGCCTGTTCGCTCTCGGGCAACTCCTGCAGGATGTCGGCGAGGCGCTCATCGCCGAGGGCGGCGATCACCTCGTACCGACGTTTGGGCGGCAGTTCGCGGATGGCGTCGGCGACCTCGATGGGACGCTGGCCCTCGAACTGTGCGAGCAGCTGCGCCACACCCTGACCGGGCAGGTTCAGCGCCGACGGGGTCAGACCGCTGACGTCCTGCCAGTCGACGATGTGCATGGTGGTGCGGCGGCCGAGCCTGCGGTGGTTGCGGACCGCGACCTTGGTCACCATCCAGTCCCGCGAGCGCACCTGTTCGATCCCGAGGTCGACCACGACGACATCGCTGCCGCTGAGCATTTCGAGTTCGGGGTCATGGACGCGCACCCGCGTGTCCAGCACTTGGCCCAGCACCAGCACCTCGCCGGGGCGCTGGGAGAACCGGCGCAGCGACACGTTGCCCGTGCTGAGGGTCACAGCGTTCGGCTCGATCGCGGTGACCCGCAGGATCGGAACGAAAATCCGTCTGCGGGTGAGCAATTCGACAACCAGGCCGAGAACCCGGGGTTGTTGACGGACAACGCTGATGCTCACCACCACATCGCGCACACGGCCGATGGACTCGCCGTCCGGGCCGAGCACCACCATCCCCGCAAGTCGGGCCGCATAGACCCGGTTGACCGCCACCATGACCGCAAGCGTAGAGACTGACGGTGTGGACAACCTGTATCGCCCCCGCCGAACATGCCTCTCCGTTCCGGGCAGTAGCGACAAGATGATTCAGAAGGCCAAGACACTGGCCGCCGACCAGGTGTTCCTCGACCTCGAGGACGCGGTCGCGCCTGAGGCCAAGGCAGCCGCCCGCACCAGGGTGGCCGCGGCGCTGGCCGAACCCGGCTGGGCCGGGCAGCTGCGCGGCGTACGGGTCAACGACTGGACCACGCCGTGGACGCACGCCGACATCATCGAGGTGGTGGGCACCGCCGGTGCCCACCTGGACATCGTGGTGCTGCCCAAGGTGACCGACGCCGCGCATGTGCGGGCGCTGGATCTGCTGCTGACCCAGTTGGAGCTCACCCATGGACTTCCGGTGGGCCGCATCGGCATCGAGGCGCAGATCGAAAACGCCGCCGGGCTGACCCATGTGAACGAGATCGCCGCCGCACCCCGGGTGCAGGCGCTCGTCCTCGGCCCGGCCGACATGATGGCCAGCCTCAACATGCGCACGCTCGTGGTGGGGGAGCAGCCCGAGGGCTACGACGTCGGCGACGCCCATCACCACGTGCTGATGACGATCCTGGTGGCCGCTCGCACCCACGGCATCAACGCCATCGACGGCCCGTACCTGAAGGTGCGGGACACCGACGCGTTCCGGCGGATTGCGGGCCGCGTCGCCGCACTGGGATACGACGGCAAGTGGGTGCTGCACCCGGATCAGATCGAGGCGGGCAACGAGGTGTTCAGCCCGCGACAGGACGATTACGACCACGCCGAGCTGATCTTGGAGGCCTACGAATGGCACACCTCGCAGGCCGGCGGAGCGCGCGGCGCGGTGATGCTCGGTGACGAGATGATCGACGAGGCCAGCCGCAAGATGGCGTTGGTGATCGCCGGGAAGGGCCGGGCCGCGGGGATGGCGCGGACGACGGAGCCGTTCCAGCCGCCCAGTTAGGAGAGCGTGAAGCCGCTGGCGATGATGCCCACCCACAGCAGCACGTACAACACCAGGCCTGCGGTGGCCAGGCCGCCGATGATGGTGCCGGCCAGCGCCAGGCCGAACCCGTCCTGGCCGGAGCGGCGGGTTTCCCGCATCGCGATCACCCCGAGGACCAGGCCGACGACCGACGGCAACCCGCAGAACACCAATCCGCCGACCGCGGTGATCAACGCGGCGATCGCCTTGCCGTTGGTGCCGAGCGGCTTCTGCCGATACGGGTCATACCCGGAGTACGGATAGCCGACGGGCGGATAGCCGGGTGCGGCCGGATAGGGCTGCGGCTGATAGACCGGCGGCGGCAGCCTGGGGTCGGTCGGATAGTCGATCGGGGCGAAGGGATCCGGTGGCGGGTTATGGGGCCCGTTCTCGGTCATGTGTTCGGCGAGAACATGGTGATCGCCAGCACCATGCTGAGCACCAGCGACACCGCGCCCACCGCGATGCCCGCGATGGCGAGCCCATGCCCACCTTGGTTCTTCTGCTTGATCTGGTTCAGCGCGACGATGCCGAGCACGATCCCGATGATCGAACCGATCCCGCACAGCACGCCGATCGCCGAGGCGACCAGCGAGGCGATGGCCAGCGGGTTGGTCGATGACGGGGTGCCGCCGTACGGGCTGCCGTATCCCGCCGGCGGGTAACCCGACGGCGCTCCATAAGGCGGAGGTGGGGTGCCGTATTGGGCGCCGGGGTAGCCGGGCGCCCCGAAGCCGGGCGGCGGAGGCGGGTAGCCGCCGACATCGGACACCGGAGGCGGGTAGCCGCCGACATCGGACACCGGAGGCGGGTAACCGCCGGGCGGGGGATAGCCGGCGGGTGGCGGGTAACCACCCGGCTGGAAGTCCTGCGGCGGGTAGCCCGGCTGTGGATAGCTCGGCGGCGGCCCGGGCTGGCCATAGTCCGGCTGCGGGTAACCCGGTGGTGGGTAGCCAGCAGGCGCCGCGTACCCGGGCGGTTGGCTGTAACCCCCGTACTCGAGGCCCTGCGATGGCTGCGCCGGTTCGGAGGTCTGCTCGATCGGCGGGGCCTCGTAGGCCCCCGACTGCGGCTCGGACCCCGAACCCGATGCCGACGATGTCTCGGATGGCCCCGTCTCGGATGGTCCCGATGATGTCGCGCCTGAGTCCTGGCCCGGTTCGCTCATGCCCTAAACGTAGCGTATGCGCTGGTCCTCGCGGTGTGGATGGACCGGGCGCGTCCGGAGTCGCCGACCATCGATACGCGCGGACGAATACCGATAGGTTGGGAGGCGGCATCACCATGCGCATGAAGGAGAACTCAGGATGAGCGGTCCCCTACAGCCCGGCCAGAGACCGGGTGCCACTCCCGGCGGCCGCGGCCCCGCGCCGCTGCCTACCCCGCCCAAAGGCTGGCCCATCGGCTCCTACCCGACCTACGCCGAGGCTCAGCGGGCCGTGGATTACCTCTCCGATCAACAATTTCCGGTCGAGCAGGTCACCATCGTCGGTGTCGACCTCATGCAGGTCGAGCGCGTCACCGGCCGGCTCACCTGGCCGAAGGTGCTCGGTGGGGGCGTGCTGTCCGGTGCATGGCTGGGTCTGTTCATCGGCTTGATCCTCGGTTTCTTCAGCCCGAGCCCGTGGGGTGCGCTGGTGACGGGCCTGGTCGCGGGCGTGTTCTTCGGCCTGATCACCTCCGCCATCCCCTATGCAATTGCCAGGGGCACAAGGGATTTCAGCTCGACAACGCAGTTGGTGGCCGGTCGCTACGACGTGCTGTGCGAGCCCACGAGTGCCGAACAGGGCCGGGATCTGCTGGCGCGCTTGACGATCTGAGTGGGCGACCCGCCGAGGATACGGTTGCATATCACGTCTGAATAGCTCTACGGTTTGCCCGCGGGAGGTTCCCGCCCGGATCCCGACGGGAGGCCGAAGTGCGCACACGACGGCTCTGCGCTGCGGTGTTGGCCGCGCTCACGGCTGGGTCGGTGGTCACGGCGTGTGGTGCCAAGGATGACGGGATCGTCATCAACTACTACACCCCGGCAAACGAGATGGCGACATTCGCCGCGGTCGCCAAACGGTGCAACGAGCAACTCGGCGGGCGGTTCACCATCAAGCAGGTGTCGTTGCCCAAAGGTGCCGACGACCAACGTTTGCAGCTGGCACGCCGACTCACCGGAAACGACAAGTCGCTCGACGTGATGGCGCTCGACGTGGTGTGGACCGCCGAATTCGCGGAAGCCGGTTGGGCGTTGCCGTTGTCGGACGACCCGGCGGGCCAGGCCGAGGCCGACGCCACCGAGAACACCCTGCCGGGCCCGCTGGCGACCGCCCGCTGGCAGGACAAGCTCTACGCCGCGCCGATCACCACCAACACCCAATTGCTCTGGTACCGAGCCGATTTGATGAGCGGACCGCCACCCACCTGGGACGGCATGGTGGCCGAGGCCACCCGGCTGCACGCTGAGGGCGGCCCCAGCTGGATCGCCGTGCAGGCCAAGCAATACGAGGGCCTGGTGGTGTGGTTCAACACCTTGCTGCAGAGCGCCGGGGGGCAGGTGCTCTCCGACGACGGCAAGACCGTCACGCTCACCGACACACCCGAGCACCGGGCCGCGACGGTGAAGGCGCTGTCCATCATCAAATCGGTTGCCACCGCGCCCGGTGCGGACCCGTCGATCACTCAGACCGACGAGGGCACCGCGCGGCTGGCCCTGGAACAGGGCAAAGCCGCGCTGGAGGTCAACTGGCCCTTCGTGCTGCCGTCCATGCTGGAAAACGCCACCAAGGGCGGGGTCAGCTTCCTGCCGCTGAACGAAGATCCGGCGCTCAAGGGTGCCATCAACGACGTCGGCACGTTCTCGCCGTCGGATGAGCAGTTCGACATCGCCTACAACGCCAGCAAGAAGGTGTTCGGCTTCGCCCCGTATCCCGCGGTGAATCCCGGCGAGCAGGCGCGGGTGACGCTGGGCGGGCTCAACCTCGCGGTCGGGCGTAACACCCAGCACAAGGCCGAGGCCTTCGAAGCCATCCGGTGCCTGCGCAGTGTGGACAACCAGCGCTACACCTCGGTGGAGGGCGGGCTGCCCGCGGTGCGCGCCTCCTTGTACGACGATCCGCAGTTCCAGGCCAAGTACCCGCAGTACGAGATCATCCGCCAGCAGCTGACCAACGCGGCCGTCCGGCCCGCTACGCCGGTGTACCAGTCGGTGTCGACGCGGATCTCGGCCACGCTGGCCCCGATCAACGCGATCGACCCGGAACGGACCGCCGACGAGCTGACCCGCCAGGTGCAGCAGGCGATCGACGGGAAGGGGCTCATCCCGTGACTCCAGCGAGAAGCGGAGCGGATCGCGCGTTGACTCCAGCGAGCGGAGCGGATCGCTGATGGCGAACGCGGCAGACGTCGACGACCGTACCTCCCAGCGGCGGTTGGCCTACTGGCTGATCAGCCCGGCGGTCGTGCTGATGCTGGCGGTGACGGCCTACCCGATCGCCTATGCGGTGTGGCTGAGCCTGCAGCGCTACAACCTGGCCGCGCCCGACGACACGAAGTTCGTCGGCATCGACAACTACGTCACCATCCTCACCGACCGGTACTGGTGGACGGCGTTCGTCATCACGCTGGCGATCACCGTGGTCTCGGTGGCCATCGAGTTCGTGCTGGGCATGGCGCTGGCCCTGGTGATGCACCGGACGATCTTCGGCAAGGGTGTGGTGCGCACCGCGATCCTGGTGCCGTACGGCATCGTGACCGTCGCCGCGTCGTACAGCTGGTACTACGCGTGGACGCCTGGCACGGGTTATCTGGCCAATCTGCTGCCCACCGGTACCGCCCCGCTCACCGAACAGATCCCGTCGCTGGCCGTGGTGGTGTTGGCCGAGGTGTGGAAGACGACGCCGTTCATGGCGCTGCTGCTGTTGGCCGGGCTGGCCCTGGTGCCGCAGGATCTGCTCAATGCCGCCCAGGTCGACGGGGCGGGGGCGTGGCAGCGGTTGGTCCGGGTGATCCTGCCGATGATCAAGCCGGCGATCTTGGTGGCCCTGTTGTTCCGCACCCTGGATGCGTTCCGGATCTTCGACAACATCTACGTGCTCACCGGTGGTGCCAACGACACCGGGTCGGTGTCGATCCTGGGGTACGACAACCTGTTCAAGGCATTCAACCTCGGGCTCGGTTCGGCGATCAGCGTGCTGGTGTTCCTGTGCGTGGCGGTGATCGCGTTCATCTACATCAAGATCTTCGGGGCGTCGGCGCCGGGCGCCGACGAGGAGGGGGCGCGATGAGCGAGCGGGTCAGTCCCGGCCGCGCCTCCGGCTGGGCCGTGGTCAACATCCTGGTGGTGCTCTACGCGTTGATCCCGGTGCTGTGGATCCTGTCGCTGTCGCTGAAACCGACGTCAACGGTGAAGGACGGCAAGTTCATTCCGTCGGAGATCACCTTCGACAACTACAAGGCCATCTTCTCCGGCGACATCTTCTCCTCGGCGCTGATCAACTCGATCGGCATTGGGCTGATCACCACCGTGATCGCCGTGACCATCGGCGGCATGGCCGCTTATGCCATCGCGCGCCTGGCGTTCCCCGGCAAGAAGGTGCTCGTCGGGGTGGCGCTGCTGATCGCCATGTTCCCGCAGATCTCATTGGTGACCCCGATCTTCAACATCGAGCGGCGGATCGGTCTGTTCGACACCTGGCCCGGCCTGATCATCCCGTACATCACCTTCGCGCTGCCGTTGGCGATCTATACCATGAGCGCGTTCTTCAAGGAGATCCCATGGGATCTGGAGAAGGCCGCAAAGATGGACGGCGCCACTCCGGGCCAGGCGTTCCGCAAGGTCATCGCCCCGCTGGCCGCGCCGGGCATCGTCACCGCCGCCATCCTGGTCTTCATCTTCGCCTGGAACGACCTGCTGTTGGCGCTGTCGTTGACGGCCACGCAGCGGGCCATCACCGCGCCCGTGGCGATCGCGAACTTCACCGGTAGTTCGCAATTCGAGGAACCGACCGGGTCCATCGCCGCCGGCGCGATGGTCATCACGGTGCCCATCATCATCTTTGTTTTGATTTTCCAGCGACGGATCGTGGCCGGGTTGACCTCCGGCGCGGTGAAGGGGTAGCTCATGGCCGAGATCGTTCTGGACCACGTCACCAAGAGTTACGCCGGCGGTGCGGTAGCGGTGCAGGACTTTTCGCTGACCATCAACGACGGCGAGTTCATCATCCTGGTGGGTCCGTCGGGATGCGGAAAGTCCACCACGCTGAACATGATCGCCGGCCTGGAGGAGATCACCTCCGGTGAACTGCGTATCGGCGGTGAGCGGGTCAACGAGAAGCAGCCCAAGGACCGCGATATCGCCATGGTGTTCCAGTCGTATGCGCTCTATCCGCATATGACGGTGCGGCAGAACATCGCCTTCCCGCTCACTCTGGCCAAACTGTCGAAGTCCGAGATCGCCGCGAAGGTCGAGGAGACGGCGAAAATCCTTGACCTGACCCAACTTCTGGACCGCCGGCCGGCGCAGCTGTCGGGTGGTCAGCGCCAGCGCGTGGCCATGGGCCGCGCGATCGTGCGCAGTCCCAAGGCATTCCTGATGGACGAGCCGTTGTCCAACCTCGACGCCAAGCTGCGCGTGCAGATGCGCACCGAGATCGCCCGCCTGCAGAGCCGTCTGGGGACCACCACCGTCTACGTCACCCACGATCAGACCGAGGCGATGACGCTCGGCGACCGGGTGGTGGTGATGCTGGCCGGCGTGGTCCAGCAGATCGGCACCCCCGAGGAGTTGTACAACCGCCCGGTGAACCTGTTTGTTGCCGGGTTCATCGGCTCACCGGCGATGAACTTCTTCCCGGCCACGCTCACCGACGTCGGTTTGCGGTTGCCGTTCGGTGAGATCACGCTGCCCGTCGAGGGTCCGGTGACACATGCCGGGCTGTCGCAGCACCAGGGGGCCAACCTCATCGTCGGCGTCCGTCCCGAGCACTTCGACGACGCTGCCCAGATCGATTCCTATGCCCGGATCCGGGCCCACGTCTTCGAGGTGACGGTGGACCTGGTCGAGTCGCTGGGCGCCGAGAAGTATCTGCACTTCCGCACCGAAGGTGAGGGCGCGCAATCGGCTCAGCTGGCTCAGTTGGCCGCCGAGTCCGGCGTCGGTGTGAACGAGTTCGTGGCACGGGTGTCCGCGTCGTCGGAGGTGAAGGCCGGGCAGAAGGCGGAACTGGCCCTGGACACCTCCAAGCTGGTGATCTTCGACGCCGCCACCGGCGCCAACCTGTCGATCGCAGCGGAGTGACAGACGTTCTCGCCGATGTCCGCGCTCATCTAAGCGCACACTTCACGGCGGCCGGGGTGCTCGGTGAACCCGACGAGGCCAGCATCACCTTCCTGGGTACCGACCGGATCGACGTGCTGCGCTTCGGTCCGGATACCGACCGGGTGAATCACTTTGTCTCGGTTGGTTGTTCCCGTCACGCGATGACCGATCCGACGGAATTCCTGGCCGATTCCCAGCTCGGGCCGCGAGCCGAGGTGGTGGTGTCGCTTCGGGCCCCCACCCCGACCGGTCTGGCCAAGTCGGTGGCGGTGCTGGCGGCGGCCCCCGCCGTCGAGGGCCTGATCCTGGACGGTGACGCGTTGGTGGATCTGGGCGCACCGCTGTTCGACGGCGCACCCTTCACCGCATTCCTGTTGGGCCCCAGCACAATCGACGATCTGGAACTGCCGGAGCCGTTGTCGCCGGTGCGGTTCTTCGCCGCCACGCCGATCACCCCGACGGAGGCGGCCTGGGTCCGGCTCAAGGGTGCCGACGCGATGCGTGAGGCGTGGCAGACGGACGGGGTGGACGTGCTGGATGCCCGGCGGCGAGCCGCCAATCCCACCTGAGCGGCGAGCCGCCAATCCCACCTGAGCGGCGAGCCGCCAATCCAACCTGAGCGGCGCGCTCAGCGCCCGACCATCGCGTCGGTGAGGCCCGCCGCGCCGCCGCCCGTTCCGGTGGGGTCCCGGCGGAGTATCAGCGCGGCGACGCCGAGGACGATCAGGGTGAGAACCAACATCAGTGTCGACATCGCGGCGATCTCGGGCCGCAACGCGGCCTTGAGCGACGCGAAGATGTACACCGGCCACGGCGTGGAGCCGGCGACCGAGACGAACGAGGAGACGACGGTGTTGTCCAGGCTGAGGGTGAACGCCAGGAGCGCGCCGGCGATGACGGCGGGGCGGATCAGCGGCAGGGTCACGTCGGTGAAGCGGCGCAGCGGAGTCGCGTAGAGGTCGGCCGCCGCCTCCTCCAGGCTTTCGTTCATCCCCGTCATCCGCGCCCGCACGATGAATGTCACGACGGCACAGGCGAACAGTGAATTCGCGATGATCAAGCGCACTTGACCGATGTTGAAACCGGTGATGCCCCAGTCGATGCCGAGCGTGACGAACCAGGGGAGCAACGAGATGGCGCTGACGATCTCCGGGGTCACCATCACCAGGCCGAGCAGGGTGAGCAACCCCGGTGCCCACCATCGGGGCCGGCGCGCCAAGGCGATTCCCGCGGAGGTGCCCAGAATCGTTGCCACCACGGCCGTCCCGGCGGCGGTGATCACGGAGACGGTGATCGAGTTGATGATCGCCGGGTTGCTCAGTGCCGCGACGTAGGGTTCGACGCTGAAACCGTCGAACGTCTGCAGGCTGCGGCCGGAGTTGAACGAGTAGACCACGATGACGACGATCGGGAAGAACAGGAACAGCAGGCCCAGTGCGCCCCAGATGTGCAGGATTGCGTCGCCCGGCCGGATCCGGCGCCTGGTGGTCATCACGAGGTCTCCTTCGCCGGCAGTTGCAACGAGGTCATCGCGGTCGCGACGCGGCCGACCGCCTTGAGAACACCGCCGACGACGGCGCTCGTGCCGAAGATGGCGAGCATGAGCAGCACCGCCATCGCGGCGCCGAGGGCCCAGTTCTGCGCACTCTGGAATTGGGCGGCGACCATCTGGCCGACCATGCTTCCACTGGCCCCGCCGAGGACGGTGGGAGTGATGTAGTCGCCCATCAAGGGCACGAAGACGAGCAGCAGCCCCGCCATCACTCCGGGCGCAGCCAGCGGAACCGTGACGCACCGGAACGTGCTCCACGCGGTGCCGCCGAGGTCGCGACTGGCCTCCAGCAGTTTGAGATCGAGACGTTCCAGCGCCACATAGAGGGGCAAGATCATCAGTGGCAGATAGTTGTACACCACACCGAGCTGGACCGCGGCCGAGGTGTACAGCACGTGCAGCGGTCCGTCGACGACCTGCGCCCACTGCAGCAGCTTGGACACGAATCCGGCTGGGCTGAGTGAGATCTGCCAACCGATGGTGCGGACCAGGAAGTTCGTCCAATACGGAATCAAGATCAGCGCCAGCACCACACCGCGCCATCGCGCGGGTAGCTTCACGGCCATCCAGTAAGCCATGGGGAAGGCGATCACCAGGCACAGCGCCGTGCCCAGCATGGCGATCTTCAACGTGCGGACGAAGATCGCGAAGAAGGCCGGTGACGCCGCCTCGCCGTAGCGGTCGAAGGACAGCACGTCGTTGGCGTGGGTCGTGTAGAGACCCGGCTTGTAGCCGAAGCTGTACCAGACCACGAGGGCGAAGGGCAGCACGAAGAACAGGACCATCCACACGGTGATGGGGATGGCGCCCAGGCCCTCCGGCAGCCGCAGCCTCCGCCGCACCGACGGCTCCTGCACGACGGTCACTTGCCCGCCGCCGCCTTGAGCTCGTCGTAGATGGCGATGATCTTGCCGTCCATCGACGTCATCTGGCTGTAGATCAGTTTCGACATGATCCGATCACTGATGAACACCATGTCGGGCCGTTCGATGCCGGCCTTCGTCGCGGCCTCTTCGATCCCCTGGATGCCGGTGTTGTAGCCGATGTAGGTGAGTTCCTTGAGGGAGACCGTCGGGTCCAGCACGTAGTTGATGAACTCGTAGGCCGCATCCTCGTGCGGTGCCCCTTTGACGATGGCCCAGTTGTCCTGCCACAGGTTTGCGCCCTCGCTGGGCCAGACCCACTTGTACCGGTCGTGCTCGGGGTTGGCGAGGATGCCGAGCCGAGCGTCCCCGTTCCAGCAGTGGATCAGGGTGCGTGCCGACGACGAGATCGAGTTGTTGGTCGATGATTCGAAGGCCTGGACGTGGGGTGCGATCTTGCCGAGGATGAACGACCGGTAGGCGTCGATGTGGGCGGGGTCGGTGGTGTTCGGGTCGATTCCGTTGGCGTAGAAGTACGTGAAGGCGACCTCACCCTGGTCTTCGAGCAGCGACATGCTGCCCGACGCCTCCTTCTGCGCCGCGTCGAGGAAGTCGGCCCACGATGTCAGCTCGCGCTTGATGACGGTGGTGTCGTAGACGTAGCCGGTCGAACCCCAGTCCTTGCAGACGCTGTATTTGTTCCCCGGGTCGAACGGGGTGTTCACGACCTTTGCGTTGAGGTTCTTCATGTTCGGCAGTTTGGTGTGGTCGAGTTCGGTCAGCAGTCCACCGGTTGCCATCTGCTGGATCGACGAGTGGGTGGGGACGCAGATGTCATAGCCGCTGGTGCCCTTGGCCGCACTGAGTTTGGCGATCATCTCCGGGTTGGAACCATAGGAGTCCAGGGTGATCGCCGGGCCCTTGGCCGAGGTGAAGTCCTTGAGCACGGCCGGATCGTCGTATTCACCCCAGGTGTAGATGTTCAGGCCGCCGCCCGAGGAGGAGCCGCCGCCAGCTGCCGGCTTGGAGCACGCGGCCAGCAAGGCCCCCGCTCCGAGGGCCGCGGTGCCGCTGAGGAAGGTTCGCCGGCTGAGCGACTTCTCAAGGGCTTTGGGGATGAGGACGCGTACGGGTTGGTTCATGGGGAGCACTTTCGGATCGGGGTGGCGGGGACGGGTTCGGTCAGGAGGTGAAGATCCGCACGGCGTCGGCGGACCACGAGCAGGAGACGAGGGCGCCGAGTTCGGTGGGCGGGTTCGCGCTGCGGGGCAGGCGCGCCAGGATCCTGTCCTCGCTGTCCGTGTGGACGACCAGCTGCAGGCTGTGGCCCAGTTCGGAGACACCGAGCAGCACACCGGAGACGACGTTGACCCCGGGGGTCTCGGGCGCCGCCCGCTCGGTGACGAGCACCGACTCCGGCCGGATCGCGGCGGTGACCGCCGCACCGCCTGCGGCCGGCACGTCGCCCTTGGCCGGGCGAGTGGAGTACAGCGAGAGGCCGGCGGTCCGAACGTTGACCCCGGCGGCGTCGAAGGACGAGATGGTGCCGGTGAACGAATTCTGCCGCCCGATGAAACCCGCCACGAAGGCAGATTCCGGTGCGTCGTAAACCGCTGAGGCCGTGCCGATCTGCTCGATGCGCCCGTTGTTCATCACCGCGATCCGGTCGCTCATGGACAGGGCTTCCTCCTGGTCGTGCGTGACGAAGATGAAGGTGGTCCCGAGTTCCTGCTGCAGCAACTTCAGCTCGACCTGCATCTCCTCACGCAGCTTGCGGTCGAGCGCGCTCATCGGTTCATCGAGGAGCACCACGGCGGGGCGATTGACCAGTGCCCTGGCCAGGGCGACGCGTTGCTGTTGGCCGCCGGAGAGTTGCGCCGGCTTGCGCGCGGCGAATGCCGTCATCCGCACCATGTCCAGGGCGCGGCCCACGCGGTCGGACATCTCGGCTTTGGGCACCCCGGACCGGCGTAGTCCATAGGCGACGTTGTCGGCGACCTTCATGTGCGGGAAGAGGGCATAGGCCTGGAAGACGGTGTTGACGGGGCGCTTGTGCGGAGGGAGGCTCTCGACGTTGCGGCCGGAGATCGTGATGGTGCCGTCGTCGGGGAACTCGAACCCGCCGATCATCCGCAGCGTCGTG
Source organism: Mycolicibacterium cosmeticum (assembly GCF_000613185.1). NCBI lineage: Bacteria > Bacillati > Actinomycetota > Actinomycetes > Mycobacteriales > Mycobacteriaceae > Mycobacterium > Mycolicibacterium cosmeticum. The sequence continues at coordinate 1,448,120 of NZ_CCBB010000001.1, read as the reverse complement.
GTCTTGCCGCACCCGCTGGGCCCGAGCAGGCTGAGGAATTCACCGGCCTGCACGTGCAGGGAGAGGTTGTCGACGGCCACGGCGCTGCCGTATGTCTTGGTGAGTCCGCGCAAGTCGACCGAGCCGGCCACCTCGGTGCTCGGCGCTGCTCCGACAGCGGTCAGCAGGCTCATGCCGATACCGGGACGGAGTCGGCCTCGTAGACGATCTCGCCGCCGATGAGGGTGTATGCCACCGAGGCGGAACCGATTTCGGCCACCGGGGCGGCGAAGATATCCCGGTCGAGAATGACGATATCGCCCGCTTTCCCGACTTCGATTGTTCCGGAACGGTGTTCGTCGTGGTTGAGGTACGCCGTGCCGAGGCTGTGCGCGATCAGCGCGTCGGCCAGCGACAGAGCCTGCTCGCCGAGGAAGGGCAGCGACGACGGGCCCGTCGCACCCGCGGGCGCACGGTTGACCGACGTGTGGATGATCTCCAACGGGTTCGCGGTGCTCACCGGCCAATCGCTGCCCGACGCCAGCGCTGCCCCCGCTCGCTGCAGTGACCCGAACGGGTATTGCCAGGCCGCCCGGCGGCGGCCGAGGAACGGGATGGTGAGCAGATCCATCTGGCCTTCGTGTCGGGCCCACAGGGGCTGCATGTTGGCCACCACCCCCAGTTCGGCGAAGCGGGGGACGTCGTCCGGATGGACCACCTGGATGTGTGCCAGCGTGTGACGGAGATCGTTGTCGCCGTTGGCCGTTCGAGCCGCCTGGATCGCATCCAGCGATTCGCGCACGGCACGGTCCCCGAGAGCGTGGAAGTGCAGTTGAAAGCCCAGCGCGTCGAGCTCCGTCGAGATCTGCTTGAGGGTGGTGGGATCGACGAAGCTCTTCCCCATGTTCTCGCCGGGGCAGCCGCACGCATCGAGGTAGGGCTCCAGCATGCCGGCCGTGAAGTTCTCGGCGACGCCGTCCTGCATGATCTTGACCGTCGTGGCCGAGAACCCGCCTGCCAGGGCGCGTTCGCGTTTGGCGACGAGTTCGGGAATCTGTTCCAGCCCGCGGTTGCGGTCCCACCACAGCGCACCGACGACGTGCGCCTTGAGCATGCCGGACGCGGTGGCGCGAAGGTAGGAGTCGAGTGGGTCCGGGGTGTCGTTGGTGGCCCCGACGATGGCGTCCTGCCACGCCGTCACACCCCAGGCGAACAGTTGCCGCTGGGCGATCTCCAGCGCGTCGTCGAGGTCGTCCTGGGTGGGCAGCGGGATGTATCGGGCGACCAGGCCCATGGCCCCCTCCTGCAGCGTGCCGATCGCATGTCCGCCGGCGTCGCGTTCGATGCGGCCGTCGAACGGGTCGGGCGTCGCGTCGTCGATCCCCGCGATCTCGAGGGCTCTGGTGTTCACCCACGCGCCGTGACCGTCGCGGTTGGGAAAGTAGGCGGGCCGATCGGGGACGACGGCGTCGAGCGCCGCGGCGGTCGGCAGGCCGCCGGGGAACGAGTCCATCGACCATCCGCCGCCGCTGATCCAGGTCAATTCCGGGTTGGCTGCGGCGTATTCGGCGATCCGGGTGAGGTAGCCGTCGGCGGTGGTGTACGGCGTCAGGTCGCACGCGATCATGTCCAGACCGGCGTGGTACGGGTGGATGTGGCTGTCCTGGAAGCCCGGCGATACCAGACCACCGGCCGCGTCGATCTCGACGGCGCCGGTGCCGGTGAGCGCCTCGGCACCGATCGCGGTGATGACGCCGTTGTCGACCAGAACGGGTTCTTCGACGATGCCGGCGGGTGTGAAGACGTGACCGCCGGTGATCAGGACCGGGTGGGCAGCGGGCATCTGTCAATCCTTCATCTGGTGTGCGGGTGATGCATTGAGCGGGTTGGCGTCGATCGGCGGGGTGAAGTGCGAGGTGATCCACATGGCCTGCGCCGAACTGGCGCCGATGTTCACCGCCCGGTGCGGAACCGAGGACAGGAACTCGACGCTGTCACGTGGACCGAGCGCGAATGTCGCTGAGCCGACCGTTAATTCGATGTGACCTGCCAGGACGTAGAACAGTTCCTGCGCGTCGTCGTGGGCGTAGGGTTCCGATCCGGTCGAACCCCCGACGTCGAACGTGCCTTCGTAGACCTCGAGTTGACGGATGGGTGGCCGGGACAGCAGCAGTTTCTGCAGACCGCTGTCACTGGAGAACACCGGCCGCTCGTGCGCCCGCAGAACGGGCCGTACGAGCGGCGCTTCGTCCGACAACAGATCGGCGACGGAAATGCCGACGGCGGCCGAGATGCGCTTCAGCACCCCCACGGAGACCCCGCACTTCCCGTTCTCCAGCTGGCTGATGAAGCCCGCGCTGACCCCGGCCCTGGCGGCGACGTCGCGCGTCGACAATCGGCTGCGGTCGCGGGCTTCCCGGAGCCGACGCCCGAGGGTGGTGCGTGCCGTCGAGTCCGGCACGTCAACGGCGGTCGTGCGTTGATAAGACACGGGCCCCATTTCGCTTAAGGCTGCTTAACGGATCGCTTAGTGGCGAACGTATGGGCACCGGTGCCGGCGTGCAAGACGGGGCGCGGACAGACGCGAAGTATTTACATGCGCGCAACGCGAACGGACCGCTCCGAGACGGCGGAGCGGTCACCCGACGAGTGGGTACACCTAGAGCCAGTTGTTGCGGCGGAAGGTGCGGTGCAGTACCACACACACCGTCAGCATCACCAACAGCACCATGGGATACCCGAGGGTCCAATGCAATTCGGGCATATTGTCGAAATTCATGCCGTAGATACCGGCCAGCGCGGTCGGCACGGCGGCGATGGCGACCCACGCCGAGATCTTGCGCATATCGGTGTTCTGCTGCATGCCCACCTTGCCGACCGCGGCCTGCACCAGGGAGCTGAGCACCTCGTCGTAGCTGGCGATCCGGTCCGCGGCCGTGATGGTGTGGTCCAGTACGTCGCGCATGTAGCGGCGGACCTCTTTGGAGATCAGGTCGTTGTGATCGCTGCCAAGGCGCTGGAGAGCGAAGGTCAGCGGGCTGACCGCGCGCCGCATCTCGACGATCTCACGCTTGAGCAGATAGATGTGTTCGATATCGGTGGGGCTGGTGGGGGAGAAGACGTTCTCCTCCATGGCGTCGATGTCCGTCTCCACCAGATCGGTCACCCCGAGGTAGGAGTCGACGACGTGGTCGGCGATCGCGTGCATCACCGCGTACGGCCCGAGTGCGCAGTTGGCCGGTGAGGTGTCCATCTGCCTGCGCACGCCGGCCAGTCCGCCGTGGTCACCGTGGCGGACCGTCACCACGAAATCGGGCCCGACGAAGATCATGATCTCGCCGGTCTCCACGATCTCGCGGGCATTGGCCACCGACTCGTGCTCCACATACTTGACGGTCTTGAGCACCAGGAACAGCGTGTCGTCGTAGCGCTCCAGCTTCGGCCGCTGATGCGCGTGCACGGCGTCCTCGACGGCCAACTCGTGCAACCCGAACACATCGGCCACCGCCTCCATCTGGTGCTCGTCAGGTTCGTGCAGCCCGATCCACACGAAGGCGTGGTTGTTGCCCTCGGCCTCGATCTCGCGAACCTTGGTCAGTGCGGCGGCATGGGTGAACTTGCCGGGCAGCCGGACCCCGTCGACGTAGACACCGCAGTCGACCATCGCCCGCGCGACGGGGACGTGGATGGTGCGGGCATCCGGAGTTGCGGGCACCGCCTTCCTGGCTCCGGTGCGAAGCAATGACGGTGGCAATGCACGGAATGAGGGCATCGCAAACCTCCGGATCGGCGCGTCGTAGCCGGCCGGGGACCGGGCCGGAACGCATCGAATGCTACGTGTCCCAGGTGTCCGGCACCCGCGCCCGCGAGCTGTCTACTGGCTGGGAACCTACCCGCGGGTAGGCTATTTCTCGACGTAAAGGGCATCTTTCGGTCTTCTCACGAGTGGGGAACCGGCCCCTGTGAGTTCGGGGTGTGGGTTACCGTGGTCGCCGTGGCCGAATTGGTGCGTACCCCGCAAGTAGTAGTCGAGGATGCCGAGATCTTTGCCGCCCACGAGGGCGGCAAACTCTCGGTGGCGTTGAACGAGCCGCTGGACAGCCAGCGCGCCCTGTCCATCGCATACACGCCGGGCGTGGCGCAGGTGAGCCGCGCGATCGCAGCCGATGCGACGTTGGCGAAGAAATACACGTGGGCCAACCGGCTCGTCGCCGTGGTCAGCGACGGCAGCGCGGTGCTGGGCCTCGGTGATATCGGCGCCGCCGCGTCGCTGCCCGTGATGGAGGGCAAGAGCGCGCTGTTCAAGACCTTCGGTGGGCTGGACTCCATCCCGATCGTGCTGGACACCAAGGATCCCGACGAGATCGTCGAAACCCTGATCCGGCTCCGGCCGACCTTCGGTGCGGTGAACCTGGAGGACATCTCCGCCCCGCGCTGCTTCGAGATCGAGCGCCGGGTCATCGAGGCGCTGGATTGCCCCGTCATGCACGACGATCAGCACGGCACCGCCATCGTGGTGCTGGCGGCGTTGCTGGGTGCGGTCAAGGTGCTCGACCGTGACATCCACGAACTCAAGGTGGTGGTGTCCGGGGCCGGTGCGGCCGGTGTCGCGTGCACCAACATCCTGCTCAACAGCGGTATCAGGGACATCGTCGTGCTGGACAGCAAGGGCATCGTCGAGACGGGGCGGGGCGACCTGAACTCGTTCAAGGCCGAACTGGCCGGGCGCACCAACCCGCGGGGTCTCACCGGCGGGGTGGCCGAAGCCCTCGACGGCGCCGACGTCTTCCTCGGTGTGTCGGCCGGCTTGGTGCCCGAGGAACTCATCGCGACGATGGCCCCCGGTGGCATCGTGTTCGCGCTGTCCAACCCGGACCCCGAGATCCACCCGGATGCGGCCCGCAAGTACGCCGCCGTGGTGGCCACCGGCCGCAGTGACTTCCCCAACCAGATCAACAATGTGCTGGCCTTCCCCGGTGTGTTCCGCGGCGCCCTGGACGCCGGCGCCCGGCGCATCACCGAAGAGATGAAAGTCGCTGCGGCGCACGCGATTTTCTCGGTGGTCGGCGACGATCTCGCGGTGGACCACATCGTGCCGAGCGCGCTGGACCCGCGGGTGGGCCCGGCGGTCGCCGCGGCCGTGGCCGAAGCCTCGAAGGCCTGAGCGCTGATCTGATGCGTCGGATGCTGCCCAGACTGGCGGCGCTGCTGGTGCTGGTGGTCGCCGGATGTTCGACGCCGCCACCGCCACCATCGGTGACCGTCGGCGCCCAGGACGACGCGGAGTCGGCGCTGCTGGCGCATCTGTACGCCGCGGCCTTGCGGTTCTACGGCAGTGCCGCGCACGTCCGGGTGGACCGAGATCCGGTGGGCGGCCTGGATTCCGGCGATGTCGACGTCGTGCCCGGCCTGACCGGGGCGCTGCTCACCCGGTTCCAGCCCGACGCGCCGGCACGCTCGGCGGCACAGGTGTATCGCTCGATGGTGGCCGCGCTGCCGGAGGGGCTGGCGGCCGGTGACTACGCGGACACCACGTCGGACAAGCCGCTGCCCGCGGTGACCGATCGGACCGCGCGCGCGTGGGGTGCGGCCGACACGCTGGCCCTGCTGCCGCGGTGCGCCGCGTTGCGGGTCGGCCGCGTCGCGGGGGAGCCGGCCCCCGGCTCGCTGGCCGCCTGCGTGCTGCCGAAGGCGCGTGAATTCCCGGACGCCGCCGCGCTTTTCGATGCGTTGCGGGCCGGCACGATCGACGTGGCGTGGACCTCGGCGGCCGCGCCGGACATCCCCGACCAGGTGACCGTGCTGCCGGACCGCACGGCGCTGGTGCGAGCGGAGAACGTGGTACCGGTCTATCGGCGTAACACCCTGACCGATCCGCAGGTGCGGTCGATCAACGAGCTGGCCGGTGTGCTGGACACCGACGCGCTGGCGCAGATGCGGGCCAAGGTCGCCGCCGGGCAGGATCCGGGCGTGGTGGCGGCGGCGTACCTGGACGCACATCCGCTGGGCCGGTAGCACTACTCCTGCCGCGGTTACGCCTGCCGCAGTCGCGCGGGGGCATCCTCGGAACGCAACCGCTGCCCCAGCGCGACATCGATGATGGCCAGGACGTGCGGGTCGGTGGCGACGTACACCTGGCGTTTGCCGGCGCGCTGTGCCCGCACCAGGCCGGCGAGTTTGAGCTTGGCCAGATGATGGCTGACGGTGGCCAGGCTCTGGCCCGTCCTGGCGGCCAGCGTGCCGACGTCCTGCTCGCCCTTGGCGAGCACCCACAGAATGTGCAGTCGCACGGTGGCCGAGAGCAGGCCGAGGGTCGCGGCAGTTTCCTGGAGGAGTTGCACGGTCAACTCGTCGTCGGGTGGTACGGACGGGGACGGGTCGGGCACGGAACTCCTCTCGGCGACACGAACAGACTCCACCATTGAGGACAGTTGCGCAAGCGTTTGACTGATTGGGTGCGGTGAGTTCTACTGGTGGGGCGCCGCGCCACCGCGGCGTCATCCGTTCCGCAGGAGGTGTCCTCGTGATCGAGGGAAGTAGTACGCCGCCTCCATGCGTGCGTCCGGCCTGACCCGGCCGGTGCGGCATGCATGGGGTCGACCTTCGCTGACCACGTCGACCGACGCCTCTGCTGCCGTAAGGACCGGACCATGGCTCACACCTCACTGCCTGAGCTGGCGACGCTGCCCACCTTCCAGGTTTTCCAGCACGTCGGCGGCTCGCCGCGCGGGTTGACCGAAGCCGAGGCCGCCGAACGGCTGCAGCGCTTCGGGGACAACCAGGAGTTCCACCCCGCCGGGGGCGGGCTGGCCGCGAGCACGCTGGCCGCGGTGCGCAGCCCGTTCGTGGCCTTGCTGGCTGCGCTCGCGGTGGTGTTCGTGGTCGTGGGGGACGGCCGCGGTGCCGCGATGGTCGGGATCATCGACGCACTCGCGGTGCTCCTGCGGATCTGGCAGCACACCCGCTCCGCGCGGGCTGCCGGCGAACTACGCAAACTGGTGACGTCGACGGTCACCGTGCGCCGCCGCGCCGACGACACCGCCGATCGGATGGACCGCGAGGTGCCGACCGGCGATCTGGTACCCGGGGATGTCGTGCTCCTGCAGGCCGGCGATGTGGTCGCGGCCGACCTTCGGTTGGTGGCGGCCACGGACCTGATGGTCGACCAGTCGGTGCTCACCGGGGAATCGCTGCCCACCGCCAAGTCCGCCGACGTCGCCCCCGCCGCCACCCCGCGGGCGCTGGCCGACACGCCGTCGCTGTGCTTCTCCGGTTCCACCGTCGTCGCCGGGAAAGCCACGGCGGTGGTGCTCGCGACGGGCCGCCACACCTATTTCGGGTCACTGGCCGCCGGCGCGGTCGCACTGCGACCGACGTCGAGCTTCGATCTCGGTGTCCGCGCCGTCGGCTGGACCCTGATCCGGCTGATGCTCGTGCTGGCCCCGATCGTCTTCGTGGTCAACGGATGTGTCAGCGGGGTCTGGGACCAGGCGGCAATGTTCGGCGTCGCGGTGGCCGTCGGGCTGACGCCGGAGATGTTGCCGGTGATCGTCACCACCAACCTCGCCCGCGGCGCTGCCAAACTCGCCCGCGAGCGCGTTGTGGTCAGCCGGCTCAACGCCATTCAGGATCTGGGCGCCATGGACGTGCTGTGCGTGGACAAGACCGGCACGCTGACCGAGGACCGCATCGTATACGCGCACGGTATCGACGTGACCGGACGCTATGACGATGCCGTCACCGAGCTGGCCTTCCTGGCGGCGTTCTTCCAGGACGCGGTGCACGACCGGATGGACGAGGCCATCCTGGAAATGCTTGCCGAGCAAGGCATGTCGGTGCTGGCTGATGCTGCGTACACGAAGGTGGACGAGATCGGCGCCGACGACGACCGGGGCACTGCCAGTGTGGTCCTGCGCAGACAGCCCGGCGAGCACCTGCTGATCTGCAAGGGCGACCCGAATGCCGTGCTGGCCCTGTGCACCCACGCCCGGCTGAACGGCGTCGACGCCGCGCTCGGGCCGGATCTGCTGGCCGAAGCGACCGACCTGGTCGCGGCCTACCGCAAGCAGGGGATGAGCGTGATGGCGGTCGCGGTCCGCGCCCTGCCGGCCCGGCTGGAGCATTACGGCTACACCGAAGAGCGTGATCTGGTGCTGGCGGGGTTCATAGGTTTCGTGGACCCGATCCGGGCCAGCGCCGCCGGCGCCGTCGCAAACCTGGCCGCCCATGGCGTGCGGGTCAAGATTCTCACCGGCGACAGCCCGGTTGTCGCGCGGCACGTGGCCCGGCTGGTCGGCGTGCCGACCGATCAGGTCGTGCTCGGTGACCAGGTCGACCGGTGCAGCGACCGCCGGCTGCGCACCCTCGTCACCCACGCCGCCGTGTTCACCGGGCTCGCACCGGAACACAAGGTGCGAATCGTGGTTGCTTTGCGCGAAACTGGTTGCGCAGTAGGGTATCTCGGCGATGGCGTCAACGACGTGGTGGCATTGCGCACCGCCGACGCCGGGATCGCCGCGGACACCGCCACCGACGCCGCGAAGGCCGCCGCCGATCTGATCCTGCTTGACAAGGATCTCGGTGTGCTGGCCGACGCTGTCGTCGAAGGTCGGCGCACGCTGGCCAACACGCTCAAATACGTGAAGATCACCGCCGCCTCGAACTTCGGGAACGTGCTCTCGGTGCTGGCGGCCAGCGTCGTGCTGCCGTTCCTGCCGATGCTGCCCATCCAGCTCATGGTGCAGAACCTGCTGTACGACTGCGCACAGCTGGCCCTGCCGTGGGACCGCGTCGACCGGGACTACCTGCGCGCCCCGCGGCGGTGGCAGTCCCGCGGGCTGGCCTCGTTCATGCTCACGTTCGGACCGCTGAGTTCGGCATTCGACCTGATCACCTTCGCCGTGTTGTGGTGGGGCTACGGAGCCGGGAACGTGCCGTCGACCTTCCAGACCGGGTGGTTCATCGAGGGTCTGCTGAGTCAGCTGGCGGTGGTCTTGGTGTTGCGCTCGAGGGTCGCGCCCTGGCGCGGCGAGCGCGTTGCCCCGGTGGTCGTGATCGCCGCACTCGCGGCGGCCGCCATCGGTCTCGCGTTGCCGTACAGCCCGCTCGGTGCGCCACTGCGGCTGACACCCTTACCGCTGCCGTGTGTGCTGTGGCTGCTGCTGATCGTGCTCGGCTATGCCGCGGCAGCGCAGTGCGTCAAGCACTTCCAGCGCAAGCAGGACTGGCTCTAGTTTCACCAACACATTCGAAAGAGAGCGCAGATGACGACTGCGGATATGCTGCTGCGCCTGGCCGCCGGAATGGGCCTGGGTGCACTGATCGGATTCGAACGGCAGTACCGGGCCAGGATGGCCGGACTGCGCACCAACGCCCTGGTGTCGGCAGGGGCGACACTGTTCGTGTTGCTTTCGGCACACGGTTTCGCGGGCGCCACCGCCGACCCGACGCGCGTGGCGGCACAGATCGTCTCCGGCATCGGATTTCTCGGCGGCGGGGTGATCCTGCGTGAGGGCCTTTCCGTGCGGGGTCTCAATACCGCGGCCACGCTGTGGTGTTCGGCCGCGGTGGGCGCACTGGCCGGTGCGGGCATGTTCCCGGCGGCCGCCGCCGGCGCGGTCGCGGTGATCGTCATCCATGTGGTGATGCGCCCGATTGGCATGTTCGTCGACCGGCGGCCCGACACCACCGCCGACGCGCCTACGACCTATACGTTCCACGCCCTCGGCGCCGAAGCGGCCGAGGCGCATATTCGGGCTGTGCTGGTGGACGCGTTGTCCCGCACCGACTTGGCGCTGCAGTCGGTGGAGAGCACACACACCAACACCGGCGGCCAGGTGCAGGTGTGCGCGGCGGTCACCGCTGCCGAACGGGATGACAAGGCCATGGAGACCGCGATCAGCCGACTGTCCATCGAACCGGCCGTGACCAGCGTGCGCTGGCAGGTCGACCGATCGGCCGCGGCCGCTACCCGGGAGTGAGACGGCGATGACCATCTTTCGTACCTATCCCACCGAAGGTGTGCTCACTCGCCCGGCGCGCCGGATCGGTTACGACGTCGCGGTTTTCGCCGGCGCGGCCGCCCTGCTGTGGGTGGTGATCGCACTGGTCCGGCGCACCGACGTGCCATGGACCGTGGAGACCGCCGCCCCTGCGGTGTCCACCGACCCGGGCGAGTTGCCCTACTATGCGGGGCGTTCGCTGCTGCGAATGTTTGTGGCGCTGGGCTTTTCGCTGATCTTCACCTTCGTCTACGCCACGATCGCGGCACGGTCCCGCCGGGCCGAGAAGGTGCTGATCCCGTTACTGGACATCCTGCAATCGGTGCCGATTCTGGGGTTCCTGTCGGTGACCATCACCGGGTTCATCGCCCTGTTCCCGGGCTCGGAGCTGGGACTGGAGTGCGCCTCCATCTTCGCGATCTTCACCTCGCAGGCATGGAATATGACCTTCGCCTTCTACTCGTCGCTGGTGTCGCAGGCACGCGACCTGGACGAGGCGTCGCGATTGCTGAGACTGTCACGCTGGCAACGGTTCTGGCGAGTCGATCTGCCCAGCGGGATGATCCCGCTGGTATGGAACGGCATGATGAGTTTCGGCGGCGGCTGGTTCTTCCTCACCGCCTCGGAGGCCTTGAGCGTGAACAACCACAACTTCGCCCTTCCCGGCGTCGGTGCCTACGTGGCCGCCGCCGGCGACGCCGGTGACCTCGACAAGGTACTGCTGGCCGTCGGCGTGATGATCCTCATGGTGGTGGGGGTGAACCTGCTGTTCTGGCGACCGTTGACCGCGTGGGCCGAACGCTTCCGGCTGGAGGACTCCGGCGCTGTCCAGGCGCCGCGCAGCCTGACACTGGAGTTGTTGCGCCGCTCCAGCGTTCCCCACAGCCTCGGCGGTTTCGCCGGTCGGCTGGTGTACCCGCTGGACCGGGCGATGGCGGTGTTCGGCCGCGCCGAGCGGCCGCTACGCGACTCGGCGGCGCGTACCCGGGCCGGGGACTGGGTGTTCGGTGTGGTGGTCGGTGCGCTCGTCGGCTACGGAGCGCTGCGGGCCGTGGCCTACATCGGGACGACGATCGGATTCGGCGAGATCGGCCATGCGCTGCTGCTCGGGCTGGCCACCTTCGCGCGCGTGGTGGTGCTCATCGTCGTCGCCACGGTGGTGTGGGTACCGGTGGGGGTGTGGATCGGCCTGAGCCCCAACGTCTCTCGGTTGGCCCAACCTGTCGTGCAGATATTGGCGTCGTTCCCGGCCAACTTCCTCTTCCCGATCTTCACCGCCGCGTTGCTGGCCACCGGGATCGGCCTCGACATCGGCGGCATCCTGCTGATGGCGTTGGGTGCCCAGTGGTACATCCTGTTCAACGTCATCGCCGGGGCCAGCGCCATCCCGAATGACCTGCGGGAGGCGGCCACCAACCTGCGCCTGCCGCCGATGTTGCGGTGGCGCAAACTGATCGCCCCGGCCATCTTCTCCAGCTATGTCACCGGCGGCATCACCGCCGCCGGTGGGGCGTGGAACGCCTCGATCGTCGCCGAAGTGGTCAGCTATCACGGCACGACGCTGACCGCCACAGGTCTGGGCGCCTACATCCGGGACGCGACCGCCGACGGCGACGCGGGCAGGATCCTGGTTGGCGTCATCGTGATGAGTGTCTACGTGGTGGCGATGAACCGGCTGCTCTGGCGCCGGTTGTACGCGATCGCCCAGCGACGTTACTCCCTTGCCTGACAACGAATTCGAATGGAGAACACGATGACGAAGAGCAACGCTGACGTGTTGGTCGCTGTCGAGGACGTGACCAAGACCTTCACCGGTGCGGCCGGTGACCCACTCCTGGTCTTGGACGGCATCTCCCTTGCGCTGCGGGCCGGTGAGATCGTGGCCCTGCTGGGGCGCTCGGGATCGGGCAAGTCGACGCTGCTGCGGATGATTGCGGGCCTCATCGGGCCGTCCGCCGGCACCGTGCGGTATCGCGGCACCGAGCTCAACGGCGCGAACCCCGGCACGGCGATGGTGTTCCAGACGTTCGCGCTGATGCCGTGGCTCACCGTGCAGGACAACGTCGAACTCGGCCTGGCGGCCCGCGGCGTGCCGCCCGCGCAGCGACGCGAACGTGCACTGAAGGCGATCGACGCGATCGGCCTGGACGGCTTCGAATCGGCTTATCCGAAGGAGCTTTCCGGTGGGATGCGGCAGCGGGTGGGATTCGCCCGCGCCTTGGTGCTCGAGCCGGATGTGCTGCTGATGGATGAGCCGTTCTCGGCGTTGGACGTGCTGACCGCCGAGAACCTGCGCACCGAGCTGATGGGCCTGTGGGCGGGTGCCGACTTCCCGACCCGGGCCATCTGCCTGGTCACCCATAACATCGAGGAAGCGGTGCTGCTGGCCGACCGTGTGGTCGTGCTCGGCGCCAACCCCGGCCGTGTCCGCGCCGAGGTGCGCATCGACCTGCCCCGGCCACGTGCGCGGCGCTCGGCGGCCTTCGCCGCCGTCGTGGACTCGCTCTACGAACTGCTGACCGGCGCCGAGCCGGGTGTCACCCGGCAGGCACCCGCGCAGGCCACGCCGACCGGCAGCCCGCTGCCCGACGCGACCGTCGGCGGGCTGGCCGGCTTGGTGGAGATCGTGCATGCCACGGGCGGGCGGGCCGATCTGCCGGATATCGCCACCGAACTCAGTTTCGAGATCGACGATCTGCTACCGCTCGTCGACGCGGCGGCGCTGCTCGGTCTGCTCACCGTCGACCGCCGTGACCTCGAGCTGACGACGGTGGGCACCCAGTTCACCACCGCGGACATTCAGCGCAGCAAGCAGATTTTCGCCGAGCAGGCGCGCACCCGTGCCCCGCTGGTGCGCACGATCTGCACGGCGCTTCAGTCCAGTACCGACGGCAACCTGCGCGCCGGCTTCTTCTTGGACCTGCTGCGCCGCGGGTTTGGTCCGGACGATGCCCAGCGGCAGCTCGACATCGCCATCGACTGGGGGCGTTACGCCGAGTTGTACGACTACGACACCGATTCGGACCAGATCTCCGCCGACCCGGGTGCCGGAAACGTCAGTGCGGCATCATCTTCCCGATCACACCGGAGAACAGCCGCTGGTAGCCCGATCCGGTGAGCCGGACCAGGACGTCCAGCACTTTGGCGTCCGCGCCCACCAGCACGCGGGCCTGGTTCTTGCGGACGGCTTCCAGGATGATCCTGGCGGCCTTCTCGGGGGTGGTCTTGGCCAGCTTCTTGTCGAACATCTTGGCCATCTGCTCGGCGTCCAGGCCGTCGGCGGCGCCGGCGTTGCGGGCGATGGCGGTCTTGATGCCACCGGGGTGCACGGCGGTGACCTTCACCGGGCGCTTGGCCAGCACCATCTCCTGGCGCAGCGCCTCGGTGAAACCGCGGACGGCGAACTTCGCCGAGTTGTACGCCGCCTGACCGGGCACCGAGAAGATGCCGAACAGGCTGGACACGTTGATCACGTGGCCGTCGCCGGACTCGATGAGGTGCGGCAGGAACGCCTTGGTGCCGTTGACGACGCCCCAGAAGTCGACGTCCATCACGCGTTCGATGTCCTTGTAGGAGCTGACCTCGACGTCACCGGTGAAGGCGATGCCCGCGTTGTTGTAGATCTGGTTGACCTTGCCGAAGTGTTCCTTGACGGCGGTCGCGTACAGCTCGAAGGCCTCGCGCTCGGTGACGTCGAGCCGGTCGGCCTTCACGGGGGCACCGATCGCCTTCAGCCGCTCCTCGGTGACGGCCAGACCCTCCAGGTCCACGTCGCTGATGGCCAGCTTGGCGCCCGAGCGACCCAGCTCGACGGCCAGTGCCTGCCCGATACCCGACCCGGCACCGGTGACGACGGCGACCTTTCCGGCAAAGCCCTCCATGGACACTCCCTCGCATTGGCGGTTCGACTCGCGTCGAGCTTAGCCCGACGCGACGGTACCGCCGGTACGGGGTAACGCTTGCGCGCCCGGCACCGATAACCCGGTCATGAATCGAACCCGGATCGCCGTCCTGGCGGCAGCCATGGCTGCCGGCTCCATCCTCCTGGCCACCCCGGCGCAGGCCGATCCCGGCACCGACCTGTTCACCACCGCGCTGGGCGCGGCCGGCTTCGGCGATATCGATCCGGGCACCGCGGTGGACGTCGGCCAGTCGGTGTGCCCCATGCTCGCCGAACCCGGCCAGCAGGTCGCCGACGCGGCCGCTCATGTCGCGGATACGCTGGGCAAGCCGCTCGGCCCGGCCACCATGTTCACCGGCCTGGCGATCCAGGCCTTCTGCCCGGGCGCGGTCGCGTCGCTGGCCAACGGCGACTCGCCGCTGCCGTTCCCGCTGCCGGGGTTCTGACGCAGCTCTGACCGCGTTTGTGCGGTCTCATCCGCGCGGACCGGTGTGTCCGGGATGAAACCGCACAAACGCGGCGATGCTACGGCGCGAACGCCTCGTCGATGATCTCCTGCTGCTCGACGGCGTGCACCTTCGACGACCCCGACGACGGCGCGCTCATGGCCCGCCGCGAGATCCGCTTGATCCCGGTCAGCTTCTCCGGCAGCAGCTCGGGCAGCGACAGCCCGAAGGTCGGCCAGGCACCCTGGTTGGCCGGCTCCTCCTGCACCCAGAAGTACTGGGTGACATTCGGGTACTGGTCCAGCGTCGCGTTCAGGCGGCGCCTGGGCAGCGGGTACAGCTGCTCGATGCGCACGATCGCGATGTCGTCGCGCTGCTCCTTGGCCTTGCGGGCCACCAGCTCGTAGTAGATCTTGCCGCTGGTCAGCAGCACCCGGGTGACCTTGCTGCGGTCGCCGATACCGTCCTCGTAGGTCGGTTCCTCCAGCACCGAGCGGAACTTGATCTCGGTGAAGTCCTTCACATCGCTGACCGCGGCCTTGTTGCGCAGCATCGACTTCGGGGTGAACACGATCAGCGGACGGTGGATGCCGTCGAGGGCGTGCCGGCGCAGCAGGTGGAAGTAGTTGGCCGGGGTGGACGGCTGGGCCACCGTCATCGACCCCTCCGCGCACACCTGCAAGAACCGCTCGATCCGGCCCGAGGTGTGGTCGGGGCCCTGACCCTCGTGCCCGTGCGGCAGCAGCAGCACGACATCGGAGAGCTGGCCCCACTTGGCCTCGCCGGAGGAGATGAACTCGTCGATGATCGACTGCGCGCCGTTGACGAAGTCACCGAACTGGGCTTCCCACAACACGACTGCGTCGGGGTCGCCCACCGAGTAGCCGTATTCGAAACCGACGGCGGCGAATTCGGACAGCGCGGAGTTGTAGACCAGGAACTTGCCGCCGGTCGGGTTCCCGTCGGCGTCGACGGTGAGCAGGTCCAGCGGGGTGAACTCGGCGCCGGTCTTGCGGTCCACGATCACCGCGTGCCGCTGGGTGAAGGTGCCGCGCTGCACGTCCTGACCGGTGAGGCGCACCGTCTTGCCTTCGGCGACAAGGGTTCCCAGCGCCAGCAGTTCGGCGAACGCCCAGTCGATCTTGCCCTCGTAGGCCATCTCGCGCCGCTTGTCGAGCACCGGCTGCACGCGCGGGTGCACGTTGAAGCCGTCCGGCGCGGCCAGGTGGGCGTCGCCGATCCGGGCCAGCAGCGACTTGTCGACGGCGGTGTTCACGCCCTTCGGGGCGAGCTGGTCGGCCTCCACCGACTCGCTCGGCTCGATGGTGTGCTTCTCCAGTTCACGGACCTCGTTAAACACCCGCTCCAGCTGGCCCTGGTAGTCGCGCAGCGCGTCCTCGGCCTCCTTGATGGAGATGTCGCCGCGGCCGATCAGGGCTTCGGTGTAGGTCTTGCGGACACCGCGCTTGTGGTCGATCACGTCGTACATGCCGGGCTGCGTCATCGACGGGTCGTCACCCTCGTTGTGCCCGCGGCGGCGGTAGCACAGCATGTCGATGATGACGTCCTTCTTGAACTTCTGCCGGAAGTCCATGGCCAGCCGGGCCACCCACACGCAGGCTTCCGGGTCGTCGCCGTTGACGTGGAAGATGGGCGCTCCCACCATCTTTGCGACGTCGGTGCAGTACTCGCTGGACCGCGAGTCCTGCGGTGAGGTGGTGAAGCCGATCTGGTTGTTGACGATGATGTGGATGGTGCCGCCGGTGCGGTAGCCGCGCAGCAGCGCCAGGTTCAGCGTCTCGGCCACCACGCCCTGGCCGGCGAACGCGGCGTCGCCGTGCAGCATCATCGGCACGACGGTGAACCCGTCGGCCCCGTCACCCTTGTCCAGCAGGTCCTGCTTGGCGCGGACCAGCCCCTCCAGTACCGGGTCGACGGCTTCGAGGTGGCTGGGGTTGGCCACCAGCGAGACCTCGATGTCGTTGTCGCCGAACATCTGGATGTAGGTGCCGGTGGCGCCGAGGTGGTACTTGACGTCACCGGAGCCGTGCGCCTGCGACGGGTTCAGGTTGCCCTCGAACTCGCTGAAGATCTGGCCGTAGGGCTTGCCGACGATGTTGGCCAGCACGTTGAGCCGGCCGCGGTGCGGCATGCCGATGACGACCTCGTCGAGGCCGTGCTCGGCGGCCTGGTCGATGGCGGCGTCCATCATCGGGATGACGGTCTCCGCACCTTCCAGCGAAAAGCGCTTCTGGCCAACGTATTTGGTCTGCAGGAAGGTTTCGAAGGCCTCGGCGGCGTTGAGGCGGGACAGGATGTACTTCTGCTCGGCGACCGTCGGCTTCTCGTGCCTGACCTCGACGCGCTCCTGCAGCCACTTCTGCTGCTCGGGCTCCAGGATGTGGGTGTACTCGACGCCGACGTGGCGGCAGTAGGCGTCGCGCAGCACCGAGAGCACATCGCGCAGCTTCTTGTACTCCTTGCCGGCGAAGCCGTCGACCTTGAACTCGCGGTCCAGGTCCCACAGCGTCAGCCCGTGGGTGAGCACGTCCAGGTCGGGGTGGCTGCGGAACCGGGTCTTGTCCAGCCGCAGCGGGTCGATGTCGGCCATCAGATGGCCGCGGTTGCGGTAGGCGGCGATCAACTCGATGATGCGGGCGTTCTTGTGCGCGATCGAATCCGGGTTGTCGATGCGCCAGCGCACCGGCTCGTACGGGATGCCCAGCTCGCGGAAGATCTCGTCGAAGAAGTCGTCGTCGAGCAGCAGCTGGTGGATGGTGCGCAGGAAGTCGCCGGATTCCGCCCCCTGGATGATGCGGTGGTCATAGGTCGACGTCAGGGTGATGAGCTTGCCGATACCCAGCTCGGCGATGCGCTCCTCGCTGGCGCCCTGGAACTCCGCGGGGTATTCCATGGCGCCGGCGCCGATGATCGCGCCCTGGCCGCGCATCAGCCGCGGCACCGAGTGCACGGTGCCGATGGTGCCGGGGTTGGTCAGCGAGATGGTCACCCCGGAGAAATCCTCGGCGGTCAGCTTGCCGTCGCGGGCACGCCGCACGATGTCCTCGTATGCGGCGATGAACTGACCGAATTGCATTGTCTCGCAACGCTTGATCGCGGCCACGACGAGCTGGCGCGCACCGTCCTTGCCCTGCAGGTCGATGGCCAGGCCGAGGTTGGTGTGCGCCGGGGTGACGGCGGTCGGCTTGCCGTCCACCTCGGCGAAGTGCCGGTTCATGTTGGGGAACTTCTTGACCGCCTGCACGATCGCGTAGCCCAGCAGGTGGGTGAAGCTGATCTTGCCGCCGCGGGTGCGCTTGAGGTGGTTGTTGATGACGACCCGGTTGTCGATCATCAGCTTGGCCGGGATGGCCCGCACGCTGGTGGCGGTGGGCACCTCCAGCGAGGCATTCATGTTCTTCACCACGGCCGCCGCGGCGCCGCGCAGCACCGAGGTCTCGGCGTCATCCGCGGGCTTGGGGGCGGGTGCGGCCTTGGCGGGGGCCTTCTCAGGAGCGGACGCGGCGGCCTTGGGCGGGGCGGCGGGAGAAGCCTGGGCTGGAGTGGGGGCGGGTGTCGCCGGGGGAGCGGGGGCCGGGGTGGCGGGCGCGGCCGGGGCGGCACCATTGGTGGCGGCCGCTTCGGTCACCGGTTCCGGTGAGTAGTCGACGAGGAATTCGTGCCAGCTGGGATCTACCGACGAGGGATCTTCGCGGAACTTGCGATACATCTCCTCGACCAGCCACTCGTTTTGTCCGAAGGGGGATGGGGAACTGGTCACGGCAGTTCTTCGCCTCGATTCCATCTGTCACGGCGGGCGTATGTGATGAGCCCACCACGTGTGTGCGGTTACCCGCGCTCGGCCGCCTTAAAGGCTAACCCTTCCGATTGCGGCCAGACCACGGCATACCTGTCGGATTTGTCACCGAACGCGCAGCTGACATGACCGGCCTTATGTCCGGTTGTCAGTCAGTCGCGCGGTGCGGGCAGCACCAGCAACGACGACGGCCACCGGGGCGGCGGGTTGCCGAACGCCTTGCGGGCATTGCCCACGATCTTCTTGCCCATCAACCGGTTGCCCACCCCGCCGACGACGGCGCCGATGCCGACCGGCAACAGCTTCCCGAAGGCGATGGCCCCGCGCTTGAGGGTGTACTTCTTCACGAAGAACCGCAGCAGCCTGCTGTTCAGTTGGGACACGGCCGGCAGCGGCAGCGTTGCGGCGCCATCGGACAGCCACGCCCCGCTGGTGCGCCCGGTGCCCAGCAGATCGGCTACCGCGTGCTTACCGTCGTCGCCGACGAGCACGGCCAGCACCAGTGCGCGGCGCCGTTCCCGGTGATCGGCCGGAATGCCGTGCACTTCGGCGACCGCCAGCACGAACATGGCCGTGGCCTCCAGGAACACCACGGTCTCCCCGGCCACCGCCGACATCGCGGCCAGCGTGCCGATGCCCGGGAAGGCGGCCGCCGATCCGACCGCCGCGCCGCTGGCCATCACCGCGGCCAGATAGTGCTTCTCCAGGCTGGCGACGATCTCGGCCGGCGTGGCGTCCGGCTTCTTGTCCCGCAACCGGCGGACGTAGGCCGTCACGGCCGGCGCCTGCAGGCGGGTGCTGCGCTCCAAGAGTTGGGACAGCGCCTTGGCGGCCGCGCTGGGATCCTCGTCGACACCGTCGCGGGTGGCCGGAAGCCGACTCGTGGTGTTGGACCGAGCGTTCATCGCTGTGTCTCCCCTGTGCAATCCCCGAGCCCTGTAGACCAACAAGGCTAACCCTCATACAACGATCGGCCGGGGAGGTCCGGTGCCCGGCCGTGACAGCAGTCACTGCCAACGGCCGTGTGACGGCAGTCACTGTTCGCCCTGCGTGGAAGAAAAAACCGGCGTGCAACGCTGCCTCTGACCGTGGCAACATCCGTGAGCGTGCAAGCAACCCAGACCCCCAGCCGCCTCCGGATCATCACGGTGCTGGGGCTGCTGATCGCACTGGGCCCGCTCACCATCGACATGTATCTGCCCGCGCTGCCGCGGATCGCTGGGGACCTGTCGGTGTCGTCCTCGGTGGTGCAGCTGACGCTGACCGGCACGCTGGCCGGTCTGGCCGTGGGCCAGCTGGTGGTCGGCTCGTTGTCCGATTCGCTGGGCCGCCGGCGGCCCCTGATGGCCGGGATCGTGCTGCACATGGTGGCGTCCCTGATCTGCCTGTTCGCGCCGAACATCGCGGTGCTCGGGTTGGGTCGCGGGCTGCAGGGCTTCGGTGCGGCCGCGGCGTCGGTCGTCGCGGTCGCCGTGGTCGGCGACCTCTACACCGGGACGCCGGCCGCCACGGTGATGTCCCGGTTGATGCTGGTGCTCGGCGTCGCCCCGGTGATCGCGCCGTCGCTCGGTGCGGCCGTCCTGCTCAAGGCGTCCTGGCATTGGGTGTTCGCCGCGCTGGTGGTGCTGGCCGGTGGGCTGCTGTTGTTGGCGGTACTGGCCCTGCCGGAGACGCTGCCCGTCTCGCACCGTCGTCCACTGCACCTCCGCAACATCATCGGCACCTACGGCGAGCTGCTGCGCGACGCGCGGTTCGTCATCCTGGTGCTGGTCGCGGCGCTCGGCATGGCTGGACTGTTCGCGTACATCGCCGCCGCGCCGTTCGTGTTGCAGGGGCGGTTCGGACTGGATCAGCAGACCTTCGCGCTGGTGTTCGCCGCCGGGGCGGTCGCCCTGATCGGTGCGACTCAGACCAACGTGCTGCTGCTCAAGCGGTTCAGCCCGCAGGCCATCACGGTGTGGTCGCTGGCCGCTTCCGCGGTCAGCGCGGCGGTGTTCGTCGCGCTCGCCCTGGGCCATGTCGGCGGTCTGTGGGGATTCCTGGTGCCGGTATGGGTGATCCTGGCGGCGATGGGTCTGGTCATCCCGAACGCGCCGGCGGTGGCGTTGTCCCGGCACTCCGACGCGGCCGGGACGGCGGCCGCCCTGCTCGGTGCGGCGCAGTTCGGCCTGGGTGCCGCGGTGGCGCCACTGGTCGGTGTGCTCGGCAACAACGAGTTCGCGTTGGCGCTGGTGATGGTCGTCGGATCCAGCATCGCGTTGTTCGCCCTGCTCGCGGTCGGATCGTCGGCGACCGAGGCACGGGACGCGCCGGCCGGCGAGCCCGTCTGCGACGCAGCGTAAGTTGTCGGGATGGCGGCGGGTCCGTAGCGTCCGTCGCGTCGCCCCTTCCGATTTCCGAGTAGATGCCCGCAGACCAGACTGATCGACGCGCGCCCGCGGCCGCCCGCCTGACCGGGACGGCCCGGCAAGCCAACCCCTGGCATGCGCTCTGGGCGATGCTGGTCGGGTTCTTCATGATCCTGGTCGACTCGACGATCGTCGCCGTCGCCAACAAGCGGATCATGGAGGCGCTGGCCACCGACTACGACGGTGTCATCTGGGTGACCAGTGCCTACCTGCTCGCCTATGCGGTGCCGCTGCTGGTGGCCGGCCGGCTCGGCGACCGGTTCGGGCCGAAGAACCTCTACCTGCTCGGCCTGACGGTGTTCACCATCGCCTCGTTGTGGTGTGGGCTGTCCGGGTCGATCCAGATGCTGATCGCCGCGCGGGTGGTGCAGGGCGTCGGGGCGGCGCTGCTGACGCCGCAGACCCTGTCCACCATCACCCGCATCTTCCCGCCGGAGCGGCGCGGCGTGGCGATGAGCGTGTGGGGCGCCACCGCCGGCGTCGCCACCCTCGTCGGACCGCTCGCCGGTGGTGTCCTGGTCGACGGGCTGGGCTGGCAGTGGATCTTCTTCGTCAACGTCCCGATCGGGCTTATCGGCCTGGCGCTGGCGGTCTGGCTGGTCCCGGTGCTGCCCACCGAGAAGCACAGCTTCGACCTGCTCGGGGTGGCGCTGTCCGGGATCGCGATGTTGCTGATCGTCTTCGGCTTGCAGGAGGGCCAGTCGCACGACTGGGCGCCGTGGATCTGGGCGACCATCGTCGCCGGCGTCGGGTTCATGGTCGCGTTCGTGTACTGGCAATCGGTCAACCCTCGGGAACCGCTGATCCCGCTGCGCATCTTCGCCGATCGGGATTTCACGCTGTCGAATGTCGGGATCGCCGTCATCGGTTTCGTCGTGACCGCGATGATCCTGCCGGTCATGTTCTACGCGCCCGCGGTGTGCGGGCTGTCCTACACACGGTCGGCGCTGCTGACCGCGCCGATGGCCGTTGCGTCGGGGGTGCTGGCGCCGTTCGTCGGTCGCATCGTCGACCGGGCGCATCCGGCGCCGATCATCGGTTTCGGGTTCTCGGCCATCGCGGTCGGGCTGACCTGGCTGTCGGTCGAGATGACACCGACGACGCCCATCTGGCGGCTGCTGTTGCCGCTGACGGTGATGGGTGTCGGGATGGCGTTCATCTGGTCGCCGCTGGCCGCGACGGCCACCCGTAATCTGCCGCCGCACCTGGCCGGCGCCGGGTCCGGGGTGTACAACACCACCCGGCAGGTGGGCTCGGTGCTCGGCAGCGCCAGCATGGCCGCGTTCATGACGTCCCGGATCAGCGCCGAACTGCCCGCGCGGCCCAGCGCCGGCGCCCCCGCGGAGGGGCAGGCCACCGTTCTGCCGGAGTTCCTGCGCGAACCGTTCTCGGCGGCCCTGTCCCAATCGCTGTTGCTGCCGGCTTTCGTCGCGTTGTTCGGTGTGGTGGCCGCGTTGTTCCTGCGTGGCTTCGGCGCGACGACGCCCAGGTTGGTCACCGGGTTGCCCGCGCCCCGGCTGCCGGCGGCCGACCAGCACTCCGTCGATGAGCATTGGCAGGACGACGACGATTACATCGAGTACACCGTGGACTGGTCGCCGGGCCATGATTCCCCGCCGCTTCGCTCGCCGGGTCTTGATTCCCCGTCGCTTCGCTCGCCGGGGGCCCAGGACCCGCCCACCGACCTGCTGCCGGCCGTCGATCACACCCCGCCCGACGAGTCGCACACCGAGCCGCTGTACGCCCACGTCGAGCACCCCCTGCACGCGCCGGCCGACACCTGGCACGCCGGACCCGTCGACACCTGGCAGCATCTGGGACCCGAACCAGAACCCGAACCAGAACCCGAACCCGAACCTGAACCCGAGCCCCGGCCCATCCCGGCACCGCCCCGGCCCATGCCCGATCCGCCCCGGGCCTGGCGCAGCATCCTCGACGATCTGCTCGCGGAGCCACCTGCCGATCAGATCGGTCACGCCCACAACGGTTTTCACACCGATCAGAACGGCTGGTTCCAGCCGCTGCAACCGCCCACCGATCAGGACGACGATGAGGAGCCCGGCGGCAGGCACTCCCGACCCAGCCGCGGCAGGCACTCCCGCGACGACTGACGGCTAGTTGTCGCTCGTCGGTGGTGGTTGGAAGGGTTGGTACCACCACCATTGGGCGGGTTCCCCGGTCGGTCCTTTGTAGGCGCCGACGGTCGGTGGCGCCGTGGTGGGCGGGCGGGCGAGTGACCCGCCGGGCAGTGGTTGTCCTTCGGTGTCGGTGACGACGAGCCGATGCGCGGGGCCGGTGATGGTGATCTCGCCGCGGTGATGCATGCGGTGGTGGTACGGGCAGAGCAGCACCAGGTTGCCCAGGTCGGTGGGACCGCCGTCCTCCCAGTGCACGAGGTGATGGGCATGCAAGCCGCGACTGTTGGCGCAGCCGGGCACGACGCAGTGCCGGTCACGGTGCTCCAACGCCCGGCGTAACCGGCGGCTGATGGTGCGGGTGGACCGCCCGGCCCCGATCGGGCGGCCGTCGCGCTGGAACCACACCTCACACGTGGCGTCACACAACAGTTCCCGGCGCTCCGCATCGGTCAAGACGGGTCCGAGGTGCAGGGCGGCGGGCTGATCGACCTCGACGTGCACGATGACGGTGGTGTGCTGCCCGTGCGGACGGGCGGCGGCGTCGGTGTCCCAGCCGGCCTTGACCAGGCTCATGAACGCATCCACTTGGGTGGGAAACGGTGTCTGGTCACCGGGGTGGTCGGCGATCAGGGCGTCGCGGCGGGACTTCAGCGCGGCGTCGAACTTCACGGCTTCCAGCCGGGGCAGGGTGATGCGGTAGGTGGTGTGCTCGCCGTGCTCGGTTCTGGTGATTACCGCCGTGGGTGGGGGTTTTGGCGGCGAATCCGGGTGGGGTGCCAGTTTGATGGCGGTGCGTAACTGCTCGACGGTGGCCGACAGCGCCAGTTCGGCGTAGTGGGCGTCGGAGCCGTCGGCGGCGCGTTCGGCGATCACCCCGACCTGATCCAGCGACAGCCGGCCCTCGCGTAGGCCGTCGGCGCACTGGGGGAACTCGTCGAGGCGGTGTGCGACGGCGGTGATGGTTTCGGCGTTGCGGGGTGTCGTCCCGGTTTTCCAGGCCACCAGGGCGGCGATCGAGCGGCAGCCGGTCATCCCGGCCAGATCGTCGCGCTCGATTTCGGCGATGATTTCGACGAGTCGCCCGTCGATGGCGTTGCGTTGCCCGCACAGTTCACCGATCTCACCGAACAGCATCGCTAACCGCTCTTTGGGTTCCAAAGATGCTGCGGCGGTGGACATGACACCAATTCTGGCAGAGGGGTACGACAAGTAGCGTCAGCCGCCGGTCAGCGCGAGGAACGCTCCCAATTCGGTCAGCCGGTCGGGTGTCGCCGGCAGGTAGTCCGTCAACAGTGCCGACCGCACGATGAACGCCGTGTGCTTGGCGCGCGACACCGCCACGTTGAGTCGATTCCTGTTGAACAGGAACGACACTCCGCGCGGCGCCTCGTCGGCCGACGACGTCGCCATGGACACGAAGACGACCGGAGCTTGCCGGCCCTGGAATTTGTCCACGGTGCCGACCTCGACGCCGGGCAACCCCGCCGCGTCCAGCGCGCGGCGCAACGTCACCACCTGCGCGTTGTACGGCGTCACGACCAGCACGTGTTGCTGCTCCAGCGCGACCGTGCCGTGTTCGTCGGTCCACGCGGTACCGAGCAGCGCGGTGATCCGCGAGACGATGGCTTCGGCTTCCTCGGGGCTGTCGGTGGAATTGCCGTCGTGTGCGACGGTCAGCACCTGCACGCCCGGCGCCACGCCGTCCAGATGCCGTGCGCCACTGACGTCTTCGCGTGCCTGGAGTCGGCCGTCGTAGGACAACCGGGAGACCGGCCCGCACACCGCGGGATGCATCCGGAACGAGCAGTCCAGGAAGTAGCCGCGTTCGGGCGGCAGGGTGTGGTGGCCGTCGACCAGCCAGCCCAGCGCCGATTCGTCGACCGGTTCCGGGTGGGTGCCCTGACTGACCTGCGGCAGCTGCTGGGGGTCACCGAGCAGCATCAGGTTCCGCGCCGCGGGTGCCACGGCGATGGTGTTGGCCAGGCTGTACTGACCGGCCTCCTCGATGACCAACAGGTCGAGCGCCAGTCGCGGAATCTTGTTGGCATTGGCGAAATCCCAGCCCGTTCCGCCGACGACGCAGCCGTCGTTGTCGGCGATGAACCCGGCGAACTCCGGATTGGTCAGCGTGGTCCAGCCGGCGTTCACGGTGTTCATCTTCTTGCCGACACGGGTGCCGTCCACACCCGCGGCCATCACATCGCGGAAGAGGTTCTCCACCACGGCGTGTGACTGCGCCACCACACCGATCCGCCAGCCGTGCCCGTTGACCAGCCGCGCGATGACCTGCGCCGAGGTGAACGTCTTACCGGTTCCGGGCGGCCCGTGCACCGCCAGGTAAGAGCAGTCCAGCGCCAGCAGGGCGGCCGTCATGTCGGCGGCGACGTCCCCTGTGCGCGGGAGCGGGCCACCGCCGACGATGCGCGGCGCGCGGCGCAGCAGGATGTCGGTGACCGCGTCGGCCGGCAGGTCGGGCAGCCCGGCGGCCACCTGTGCGGCGGTGGCGGCGATCGACTCCTGCAGCGGCTTGGTGTTGATCGGGGGCCCCGGTGTCAGCGCGAACGGCATCTGGTCGAATGGGCCGGCGCCCTTGGGTTCCCGCTCGCAGATCAGCACCTGCGTCGGCACCTCGGGATCGTCGCACTCGAGTACGGTCGCCGAACCGAACGCGCGGCGGTCCGGGTCGTCGGCCAACCCCGCGGGCGCCGGTGGGTCGTACAGCGCGTACATGTCGGTGCCGAGGTCGCCGTTGGCCAGCTCACCGGTCAGCAGGACATGGCGTTGCGGTTTGCGCGCCTTGGGCGGCTGGTGCCAGTCGTTGACCACCTCTGCGCGGTCGGCCACGAAAACGCCGCTGTTGTCCGCCCATTCATCGACGGGATTGTTCACCCGGTCGAAGTGCGCCCACCAGAAGGGTTTGTCCTCGCGTTTGTGAAAGCCGCGGGCGGCCGCGATCATCGCGACGGCCGTCTGCTCGGCGGTGCGCTCCTCGATACCGTCCCCGGCGAACTTCGCCAGCGCCCGGTCCAGGCCGTCGGTCACCGCCGCTGTCGCGTCGGCGCCCAACGCATGCACCGGTTGCGGGCCGCGGGGCGGCACCTCGGATTCGATGGCCCTGGCCATCAGCCAGTCCCGCAACCGCCGCGTCGACCGGCAGTCGTAGCGGTTGTAGTCCTCGATCTCCTTGAGCACCAAGGCCGCCTCGTCCGGCTGGCCGTCGTCGCGCAGCGCGCAGTAGCGGGCGTACTGGGTGATCGAGTCGGCGGCGTTGGTCACCTCGCCGTCGCGCAGCTCACCTCCCATGTACAGCGGCTCCAGGTACTTGATGCTGTAGCTCTCGGTGCCCACCCGAATGCTCTTGCGCACCAAGGGATAAAGATCGACCAGTACGCCGTTGCGCAGCAGGTCGTCCACCTCGTTCTCGCCGACGCCGTACCGTCCGGCCAGCCGCAGCAGCGTGCTCTTCTCGTAGGCCGCGTAGTGGTAGATGTGCATCTTGGGGTAGCGCTTCATCCGCTTGCGCACCATGGCCAGGAAGTTGACCAGGGCCTGCCGTTCCTCGCCCCGGTCGTGCGCCCAGTACGGGGTGAACTCGTCGGTGACGGTCAGCACGCCCCACAGGTACTCCAGGCCCCAGTCGCGGCCGTTCACCGTCCACAACGGGTCACCCTCGAAATCGAAGAACAGATCGCCCTTGTCCGGGTCGGGCAGCAGCATCAGCGGCTGCGCATCGACCACCTCGAACGGTGGCTTGCCGTCGACCCGTTCGGCGATCTGCAGCCGCGCCTGGGCCGTCAGTGCGGTGACGGTGCGGTTGGCCAGCTCGGGCACCGGACCGGTGTGTGCGGCCAGATCCCGCACCGTCGTGATGCCGGCGTCGATCAGCCGGGCGCGCTGGCTGGTCCGCATCCCGGCGACCAGCAGCAGGTCGTCGGTCGCCCGGACCTGCTGCTCGCATTCGGGGCAGCGGAAGCACGCGCGTACCCGCTCGTCCGCCCAGGACACCGGCCGGTCGGCCGCCAGGTGTTCGTCCAGCAGCCGCTGCAACGCCGCCCGCCGGGGCCGGTACACCGGCAACAGTTCGTCCACCTGGTACCGCGTCACCGCGCCGTCGCCGAGCACCAGCTCCACCTCCGGCGCCACCGGCACCCCCGCCGCGGCCAGGGTGTCGGCGTAGGCGGCCAGCTGCAGCAGCGCCTCGACCTTCACCGACCGGGACAGCTTGGTGTCGCGCAGCCGGTAGCGCCCAGCCTCGAATTGCAGGAAGTCGGCGAAGCCGGCGAACCGGCCGTCGAACATCGCGGCTTGATAGATGGCCGGCGACCGGCGGTTCACCGCGGCCATGGTCTGCTCGGCGGCCGCGGTGAGCCCGGCGAGGGTGTAGGGCGGGCGGCCGATCACCGTGACCGTGCCGTCGGCCCGCAGTTCCTCGAGGTGGCGCTGCTCGTGGTCGTGGCCGAGCGCGGCGGTGCGGGCCAGCAGTTCGTCGGAGGACGACACCTTCGGGCCGCGGCCCAGCTGTGCGTCGAACGAGCGCAGCAGCGCGTACTCACAGCGCGCGGCGGCCGCGAGGTCCGAGGCGCTGTAGATGACTCGATCCCCGGCGACGAACACGCACCCAGGCTAGGGGAGAGCGCCGACATCCCCTACCGCGTCGAGGGCAGGTCTCAGTGCCCGGTGTTGCCGATCAACTCCACGCCGTTGCCGTTCCACCGGAACCGCACCACGCTGTCCAGCCCCGGCGTGCCGCCGGAGAACTTGAGTGCGACGGTGTCGCCGGTGCTGGCGCTCTCGTCGATCCCGTTGAAGCCGTAGGTGTCGGGCACCCCGGTCGGGATGAACTTGCCCAGGTGGAACATCACCGCCCTGGTGTTGGCGTTCGGCGCGTTGGTGTTGGCCTTGACGATCACCACCGACAGCGGGGCGCATTCGTTGTAGTTGCCCGCCAACGGTTCCGGGCTCCACGCCTGATTGCTGCGCGGGTCGCGCGGCAACGTCGACACCGCCTTGGCGATCTCCGGGGCGGCCAGATTCACCGCACACGGATCGGGTGCGGGTGCGGCGGTCGTCGGCGTCACGATGGGCGCCGGCGCGGCGACCGTGGTGCGTGGACCCGCCGCGGGGGTGGTGGCATCTGGTGTCTTGGAGACGGTGGAATCGCTCGATCCACACCCCGTCAGCACGAGGCCCGTCACGATCGCCACCCCCAGCGCAACCCTTCGCACAACACCGAACCGTACCTGTGCTCCACACCGGCCCAGGACCGGCGACGCGACTCTGCAGGGCGTGACGGCGCGCACGCTCTAGACTGCTCCTGACATGACTTCCCCTGAAGACGGCGCGACAGCCGCCGAAGCGACCTTTGCTGACCTGCAGATTCACCCGGCGGTGCTGCAGGCGGTGACGGACGTCGGCTACGAGACCCCGTCGGCCATCCAGGCCGCCACCATCCCGGCGATGCTGGCCGGCTCCGATGTCGTCGGGCTGGCCCAGACCGGCACCGGCAAGACGGCGGCCTTCGCCATCCCGATCCTGAGCAAGATCGACACCACCAGCAGGAACACCCAGGCCCTGGTGCTGGCCCCGACCCGCGAGCTCGCGTTGCAGGTCGCCGAGGCATTCGGCCGCTACGGGGCGCATCTGCCCGATATCCAGGTGCTGCCGATCTACGGCGGTTCGTCCTACGGGCCGCAGCTGGCCGGCCTGCGCCGCGGCGCGCAGGTGGTTGTCGGCACGCCCGGCCGGGTCATCGACCACCTGGAGAAGGGCCGGCTGGACCTGTCGCACCTGGACTACCTGGTGCTCGACGAGGCCGACGAGATGCTGCAGATGGGCTTCGCCGAGGATGTCGAGCGCATCCTGGCCGACACCCCGGAGTACAAGCAGGTGGCCCTGTTCTCGGCCACCATGCCGCCGGCGATCAAGAAGATCACCTCGAAGTACCTGCACGACCCGGTCGAGGTGACCGTCAAGGCGAAAACCGCCACCGCCGAGAACATTTCGCAGCGGTTCATCCAGGTGGCCGGTCCGCGCAAACTGGACGCGCTCACCCGGGTGCTCGAGGTCGAAGAGGGCGACGCGATGATCGTGTTCGTCCGCACCAAGCAGGCCACCGAGGAGGTCGCCGAGCGGCTCAAGGCCCGCGGCTTCGCGGCCGCCGCCATCAACGGCGATATCGCGCAGGCTCAGCGTGAGCGCACCATCACCGCGCTCAAGGACGGCAGCATCGACATCCTGGTGGCCACCGACGTGGCCGCGCGTGGCCTCGACGTCGAGCGCATCAGCCACGTCGTCAACTACGACATCCCGCACGACACCGAGTCCTATGTGCACCGCATCGGCCGCACCGGGCGCGCCGGCCGGTCCGGGCACGCGCTGCTGTTCGTCACACCGCGCGAGCGTCACCTGCTCAAGGCGATCGAGAAGCACACCCGGTCCAAGGTGGTCGAGGCGGAGCTGCCCAGCGTCGACGACGTCAACGAGCAGCGGGTCTCGAAGTTCCGCGATTCGATCACCGACGCGCTCAACGGCGCGGGCATCGACCTGTTCCGCCGGCTCATCGAGGACTACGCGCGCGACCACGACGTCCCGATGGCCGATATCGCGGCGGCGCTCGCGCTGCAGTCGCGTGACGGTGAAGCCTTCCTGATGACCGAGCCGCCGCCGGAGAAGCGCAAGGAGCGCACCGAGCGGGCGCCCCGCGAGGACGGCGCGCGCGAGCGCAAGAAGCACGGCACCCGCAGTGATCTGGCGACCTACCGGATCTCAGTGGGCAAGCGGCACAAGGTCGCTCCCGGCGCCATCGTCGGGGCCATCGCCAACGAGGGCGGGCTGCACCGCAGCGATTTCGGCCACATCTCGATCCGGGTCGACCATTCCCTGGTTGAGCTGCCCGCCAAGCTGCCGCGCGAGGTCTACAAGAAGTTGGAGAACACCCGTATCCAGGGTGTGCTGATCAACCTGCAGCCGGACCGCCCGCACAAGCCACGCCGCAAGGACTCGTGACGCTGCAATCCGGAATCCGCGAGCAGGGTGGTCTGGAGTCGGTCACCACGGTCGACCGTGTCGCGTCCCTCACCGGGGTGCGGGCCCTGGCCGCACTGCTGGTGGTGCTCACCCACGCGGCCTACACCACCGGCAGGTACAACGACGGCTACGTCGGACTGCTGCTGTCCCGCGCCGAGATCGGTGTGCCGATCTTCTTCGTGTTGTCGGGTTATCTGTTGTTCAAGCCGTGGGTGGATCGGGCGAGGGCGGGCATGCCACCCCCGTCGGTGCGCCGGTATGCCTGGCACCGAGTGCGCCGCATCATGCCGGCCTACGTGGTCACGGTGCTGGCGGCCTACGCCGTCTACCACTTCCGCGAGGCCGGGCCGAATCCCGGCCACAACTGGACCGGCCTGCTGCGCAACCTGACCCTCACGCAGATCTACACCGACAACTACCTGTTCTCCTATCTGCACCAGGGTCTGACCCAGATGTGGAGTCTGGCGGTGGAGGCGGCGTTCTACGTGGCGCTTCCGGTGCTGGCGTGGCTGCTGCTGGTGGTGTTGTGCCGGCGGCGCTGGCGGCCGGGTCTGCTGCTTGCCGGGTTGTTCGGGCTGGCGTTGATCAGCCCGGCCTGGCTGGCGTTGGTGCACACCACCCACGGATTGCCCGACGGCGCGCGGCTGTGGTTGCCGACGTATCTGGCCTGGTTCCTGGGCGGCATGCTGCTGGCGGTGTTGCAGGCGATGCGGGTCCGGGCCTATGCCGTGGTGTGCCTCCCGCTGGCGCTGATCAGTTACCTCATCGCGTCGACCCCGATCGCCGGTGAACCGACCACCTCGCCGGCCAAGCTCAGTGAGGCCGTGGTCAAGACGGTCTTCTACGCCGTCATCGCCACCCTGGTGGTGGCGCCGTTGGCCCTGGGCAACCGCGGTTGGTATTCCCGGCTGCTGGGCAGCAGGCCGATGGTGTTCCTCGGCGAGATCTCCTACGAAATCTTCCTCATCCACCTGGTGCTGATGGAAGTCGTGATGGTGGAGATCCTGCAGCGCCCGGTGTACACCGGGCCCATGTGGTGGCTGTTCTTCTGGACCATGGTGGTCACCATCCCGCTGGCCTGGTTACTGCACCGCGTCACCCGGGTGCGCTGATGGCCACCGGCGGGCACCCCGAGCGTGGCGCCCGCCTGACCCTGGCCGCGGTCTGCCTGGCGGTCTTCATGCTGCTGCTGGACATGACGATCGTGGCCGCGGCACTCGCCGACATCCAGGCCTCGTTGGATGCCCGGCTGTCCGGCCTGCAATGGGTGGTCGACGCGTACGCGCTGCCGATGGCGGGGCTGTTGCTCTCGGCGGCGACGCTGGGGGACCGGATCGGCCGGCGACGGCTGTACCTGGGCGGCATGATCGTGTTCCTGTTCGCCTCGGCGGGGTGCGCGCTGGCCCGCAGCATCGCATTTCTCAACGGTCTGCGCGCGGTCCAGGGTGCGGCCGGGGCGGTGCTGCTCGGTGTCTCGCTGCCGATGATCGCCGCCGCGTTTCCCGAACCGCGCCGACGGTCCGTCGCGATCGCGCTGTACGGGGCGATGATGGGTGCCGGTGGGGCGGTCGGTCCGCTGTTGGGCGGTGCGCTGGTGACCGCGTACGGCTGGCCGTCGATCTTCTTGATCAACCTGCCGATCGGGATCGTCGCGCTGGCGATCGCCGTCTTCGCGGTGACGGAAAGCGTTGCCCCGCAGGCCCGACCGGTCGACATCCATGGCACCGTGGTGCTGACCGCCGGTCTGTTCGCCGGGGTGTACGTGTTGATCGAGGGCAACCGGTACGGCTGGGGCAGTCCGCGGATGCTCGCGCTGAGCGTCGTCTGCCTGGTCGCGCTGCTGGTGTTCGTGCGGCACGAAACCCGCAGCACCGCACCACTTCTGGATGTGCGGATGCTCGCCAATGCCGGTTTCGCCGGGGTGTGCCTGGCCGCCTTCGCCGCGACCGGGACGCTCATCGCATCCACCAACTATCTGGCGCTGTACTTCATGAACACGTTGGGCTACAGCCCCTTCGACGCGGGCCTGCGGGCGCTACCGCTGACGGTCGCGATCGTCGTCGGCGCACCGGCGGCGATGTTGGGGGCGCGGTGGGTGCCGGCAGTGGTCGCCATTCCGGGCGGAGTGGCGCTCATCGCGGTGGGGATGTGGATGATGACCGGCGTGACCGCCGCCACCGGGTGGACGCATTTCGTCGCCGGGTCGGTCGTTGCCGGTCTGGGTCTGGGCGGATTGTCGGCGCTCACATCGGATGCGGCCCTGCGGTTCGTGTCCGTGCCAGATGCGGGCATGGCGACCGGCACGGTGAGCACCGTGCGCCAGATCGGCATCCTCGCCGGTGTCGCCGGGTTGGGGGCCCTGTTCAGCCGGGCCGCCGGGGACATCGCCGCCGCACGGCTTTCCGCGCTGCCGGCACTCGGTGCGGAGCCGACCCGGCTGCTCACCGACGGGTTGGGTGCCGGCGCGGGACTGCGCGTGCTCGACGTGCTGCCCGTCGAAATGCGACCGATGGTGCCGACATTGGCAACGATCGCCAGGGAGGCCGGCGCGGCCGGGATGCAGGCCGCCCTGGTGGCTGCCGCGGTGGTCGCCACCGGCGCCACCGCGGCGGTCGCGATGCTGGTGGGGACCGGTGCGCGACGGACCCCGCGGGACCGGACGCCGATGTCGGTGGATTAGCGGGAACTGCCACCGGCCGGGGCGCGATGGGTTTACCTTTGGCAAATCATGATGCGTGGGGGCGTGTTGATCCCGGCGACCGAGTCCGGCCGCTACAGCGTCGTGATCTCAGACGATCCCGGCGAGATCGAGGCGGCGCAGCGGCTGCGGTATCTGACCTTCGCCGAGGAGTTGGGCGCCGCGCTGCCACACGCCGTGCGGGGACGGCGCACCGGCGAGATGATCGACGTCGACCAGTTCGATGAGCACAGCGATCATCTGCTGGCGCGTGAAGAGTCCACCGGGCAGATCGTGGGCTGCTATCGGCTGCTGCCGCCCGATGGTGCGCGGGCCGCGGGCGGGGTGTTCACCGACACCATCTTCGAGGTCAGTCCCGGTATCGACGCGCTGCGTCCGTCGCTGGTCGAACTGGGCCGCGCCAGTGTGCATCCCGACCACCGCAACGGAGCGGTCATGGGCATGCTGTGGGCCGGCATCCTGCGCTACCAGGAACTCACCGGTTACCTGTGGGCGATCGGCTGCCTGTCGGTCCGGATGGAAGCGGGCGGGCCGCGCGGTGCGCTGGTCCGCGGTGTGCTCGACGAGGCGTACCGGGCCCATCCGGCGCCGGCGCAATTCCGGGTGGTGCCGCGGAACCCGTTGCGGGTCAACGGTTTGAGTCTGGCCGAGATGCCGTCACCGGGCCGGGTGCGGGTGCCGCCGATGGTGGCGGGCAGCCTGCGCATCGGCGGGGTGATCTGTGGGGAGCCCTCGTACGACCCGGATTTCGACATGGCCGATTTCGTGGTCCTGATCAATCGGGACATGGTGCGCGGGCGCTATCTCGAACGGTTGAGCCGCACCCATGTCCCGGCCTGAACCCGAGCGTGTCGGGCTGCTGGGCATCGGTTTCGGGCCGGCCAATCTCGCACTGGCCATCGCGCTGGCCGAGCGGGGTGCGCACGGCTGCTTCCTGGAGGCCCAGCCGAGGTTCGGCTGGCACCGCGACATGCTGCTGCCCGGTACCCGTATGCAGATTCCGTTCCTCAAGGATCTGGCGACACTGCGAAATGCCCAGAGTCACTTCACCTTCGTCAATTACCTGACCGAGCGCGGCAGGCTGGTCGAGTTCATCGGCCGCCATGACGTGTTCCCCAGCCGACTCGAGTTCCACGATTACCTGGACTGGGCCGCGGCGCATTTCGCCGCCGATGTGCGGTACGGGCAGCGGGTGGTGTGCCTGGCGCGCGGCCCCGATGGTGGTTTCGCGGTGCGCACGCATGCCGGTGCGGTGGTCCAGGCCGACAACCTGGTGCTCGGGATGGGTCTGACACCGGTGCTGCCCAACGGAATTCGGTGTACATCACGGTGCTTTCACAGTCATGGACTGCTCGGCGCGCTGGCCCGGCTGGGTCCGGTCCGGTCCGTCGCGGTGGTCGGGGCCGGGCAGAGCGCGGCCGAGGTGGTCGCGTACCTGTATCGCACCATGCCGCAGGCGCAGGTGCATGCCGTGTTCGGCCGCTACGGGTACAGCCTCGCCGATGACAGTGCGTTCGTGAACGGCATCTTCGACCCCGCGGCGGTCGACGAATTCTTCGGTGCGGACGAGTCGGTGCGCCGGCGGCTGCTGGAATATCACCGTTCGGCAAACTATTCGGCCGTCGACGTCGACCTGATCGAGCAGTTGTACGGGCTGGTCTACGAGGAGGGGGTGAGTGGGCAGCGCCGGCTGTTCCTGCACCGGGCGTCGGAGATCACCGAGGCCACCGAGCACGCCGACGGTGTCCGGGTGACCGTGCGCAGCCTCGTCGACCGGCACGAGGAGGAGCTGCACTGTGACGCGGTGGTCTATGCGACGGGGTACGCGCCGACGGATGTGGCGGCGTTTCTCGGTGCGCTGGCCGCCGATTACGAGTTCGACGAGCGCGGGCTGCCGGTGGTGACGCGTGACTACCGGCTGGCGGGTCGGCCGGGTGCGGCCGGGGACATCTACCTGAACGGATCGGTGATCGAGCACACGCACGGGCTCGGGGCGACGCTGTTGTCGAACGTCGCGGTGCGGGGCGGGGAGATCGCGGCCGCCATCACACAGTCGACATAGGTTATGCTGCCCTAAGTAATCCATCCGGATCGAGGGGGCTGCATTGACCGAGCAGAAACCGTCCCGCGGCCTGTCCGGCGCGCTGGTCAAACTGTGGCGCGGCGGCGACTACGAACTGACGGTGACCGGCCGGACCCAGATCACCCAGCATTACCTGCGACTGCACTTCACCGCAGCCGAACTGCTGGCAGACCGGCCCGTCCATCCGACCATGTGGATCCGCGGCTGGTTCCCCGATGGCGCGAAATCCCACCAGCGCGGGTACACGTTGGTCAACCCGGATCCGGCTGCGGGCACGGTGGACATCGACTTCGCACTGCACGAGGGTCTGGCCACCCGGTGGGCCATCGAGGCGCAACCCGGCGATGTGCTCGAGGTGACGGTGCTGGGCAGTGATTTCGTGTTGCCCGCCCCGGCGCCGGAGGGGTACGTCATCGTCGGCGACACCGCGTCGCTGCCGGCCATCAACTCCCTGCTGGAGGCCATCGGCGACGCGCCCGCGCGGGTGTTCCTGGAGTCCGCACATGCCGACGACCGCGATCTGCCCGTGGCGCGGCCCGGTGTCACGTGGGTGGACCGCAAGAACGCGGGGGAGGCGCTCGTCGAGGCGGTGGCCGCGGCGGCGTTCGACGCGTCCGAGCACTTCGGTTGGGTCGCCTGCGACAACCGCACCACCCGCGCGGTGGCCAAGGTGCTGCGCGACGACTACAAGATCCCGAAACGCTCGCTCAAGGCGCGCGCCTACTGGGCTGCCTGACCCCGACCGTCGGGACGACGAAGCTCTCCAGCATGGTGCGCTCGTCGGCCGCATCGCGGCCGGGAAACAGCAGCAGCGACACCAGAATTCGGATCACCCAGCGGGCCCGCATCTCGGCGTCACCGTCGTCGCCGCCCAGGAAAGCCGTCACCAGCGCGAGGATCACCTCCGAGCGCTCGGCCATGTCGCCACCGATCGGACGCTGGGTACTGGCGAACCACGATGCCAGCGCCGGGGTTTCGCGCACTCGGGCCAGGGCGGCGAGCATGCCGGTGACCAACCGTTCGTCCGGATCCGTCAGCCCGGTGAGCAGATCGGCGATCTCGGCGAACACCCGCTGAGCCTGCCGGTGCACGTAGGCGGCGTAGAGCACGTCGCGGTTCTCGAAATAGCGGTAGAGCGTGGCGCGTGAGCAGCCGGCGGCCCTGGCGATGTCGTTCATCCCGACGGTCGCGGCATCCTGTCGGGTGAACAAATCGTCGGCGGCGTCGAGGATGCGTTCGGCGGCCGCCTCGGTGCGCCGCTCGGCAAGCCAGTCCGGCATGGATTCAGCCTACTGTGAACGGCACGGACAGCGGCCGGCGCACGTAGCTGCCGCCGGCCCACACGACGGCGTCCTCGTCGACGGTGAAATCCGGTATGCGGGTGAGCAGTTCCTCCAGTGCCACCCTGGACTGCATCCTGGCCGCAGCGGCGCCGAGGCAGTGGTGCGCACCGTGGCTGAAGGTCAGGATATTGCGCGGCCGGCGTGTGACGTCCAGTTCGGCGGCGTCGGGGCCGTACTGGCGTTCGTCACGGTTGCCGGAGCCGTAGAGCAACAACGCCTTTCGGCCGGCGGGGATGGTGGTGTCGCCGATGGTGACGTCCCGGGTGGCGGTGCGGGCCAGGCATTGCACCGGGGAGGTCAGGCGCAGCAGCTCGTCGATGGCATCGGGGATCAGGCCGGGATCGGTTGCCAGCAGCCGCCGTTGGTCCGGATTGCGGTGCAGTAGTTGCACCGAACCGCCGAGCATGCCGGTGGTGGTGTCGTTGCCACCGGTCACCATGGTGAAAGTGAAGGCCAGGATGGACAGCACCCCGGCGATATCGCCGTCGGCGCCGATGCCCGCGGCCACCAGATGTGACACCGTGTCGTCCTCCGGTTCGGCGCGACGGCGTTCGATGAGCGCGGTGAAGTACGCCATCATCGAGCCGAGGGCGTCACCCAGGGTGTCCAGCGCCCCGCCGATCCCACCCTCGGTGGTGTTCGCGGCGACGATCGCCTCGGTCCAGCCGTCGAACTGGTCGCGGTCCTCGTCCGGGACACCGAGGTAGTGCGCCACCACCATCGACGGCAGCGGTTTGAAGAGTTCGGTGACGATGTCACCGCCGCCGTTGGACCGCAACCCCTCGATGCGATCGACGACGAACCGGCGAACCTTGGGCTCCACGGCCTCCACCTGACGCGGGGTGAAGCCGCGCGACACCAGCTTGCGGAACTCGGTGTGCACCGGTGGATCCTGCATCACCATGGGCGGATTATCCTGCAGGCCAATCATTTCCAGGTCGCCGTAGTTGACGGTGAGCCCGTGCGCAGAGGAGAACGTCTGGTGGTCGCGCGCGGCGGCCCAGATGTCGGCGTGCCGGGACAGCACGTAATAGTCGTGCTCTGGATTGTCCGGGATGACGTGGTGCACCGGGTCGTGGTCGCGCAGGGCCGCGTACATCGAGAACGGGTCCGCCCAGGTGTCGGCACCGGCCAGCCGGAACTTGGGTGCATGAGACACATCAAGTGACATGTCTCATATCTACGACAATTGGGTGGTGGTGTCAATGGGCGGTGCGGGTTGTTGCGGCACTAGGGCGCGTAACCGCTAACCTCGAGGGTGGACGTTTCGACGTCTCGACCACGATGCCGGCGAACGTCGTGAGCCCGGCAGCGATAACCGCCGCGAGAACCCGAGCGCCCCATTGCTGCGCTGCCGTGTCGGCTTGGGACCCGCTGCGGTCACCCATGGCACTCACCGCACTTGTGCCCTCCTGGTCGCGACTGCATGTGCTCAGCCGGAAATCTTCTTGACCCATCCGAGGAAATCAGCGGCGTCGGTGTTCGCGCCGTGGCCCTCGTCCCAGTACATAAGGTGATTGACGTCATCACCGAGTCCGGCGAGACTTGCGGCCAGATTGCTGGACACAGTCAGCGACGTGTCGGAATCCTTGGCGCCCAGCCGGATCCACCAGTGCTTGGCCCGTTGGGGGTTGCGCTCGGCGATGAAGTGCATCGGGTTCATCAATACGAGTAAGTCTGCAATGTCTGCATCGAGACGATTGGCGCCTGAAGTGGAATGGGCAGCACTGTAGTCGGTAAAGTGCCGAGCCTTGGTGGTGCCGGTTCCAAAGAGGTTGTTCTCTCCGGTCGACAGGTCGAAGGCGTCGAACGCAGGCAGGCTCTTCTTGCGGTTGCCCACGTGTGTCAAGAAATCTTGCCAGCTGAAGGTGGCCGCGCCGGATTTCCACCTGATGGTCGGATTGTCGCGCAGGTACGTCGCGCGGTCGGTGTCCGACAGCGCCGTCAAGTAACGTGTCGCAGACGGCTGCAGATAGGTTTTCAGCAGATAGTCTGCGTAATTCTCCGCGGTGAGTGGCCCGAATTCGTTGAGTCCGTTTAACTTCAGTGATCGCTGGTAGTCGACGAACAGGCCGCGCAATTCTTGGGACAGCGCTTGGTCGACTGCGCCGGTCTGGGTGGGGTTGGTGCCCCAGTTCCACTCGTAGGCTCCGTCGGCATGGCCGAGATCGGTGATGGGGCACCAGTCGCCGCTGGCGAAGATGGCGTCGCTGGCTTCGGCCGCGCCGATGTCGTCGAGATATTTGTGATAAAGCGGGCTGTCACCTGATGCCCCGAGCAATGCGGATAATGCGCCGCCGGCGCTGGTTCCGGTGGAGATGATGCGGTCGGTATTGCCGGGAATGTGGCCCGCGTTGGCACGCAGATATCGCACGGCGGCTTTGAGATCGACGATGGCGGCGGGAGCGGTTCCGTAGTACGTGCCGGCATCGTTGACCAAAGTCCTTCCCCGGCAGCCGGGTTCGACGGCCACATACCCGGCCGCCACGGCCAGTTGGGCCAGGTTGACCATTTTTCCCATGGCGTCGAGCATGGCGTTACCGCCGGAGGCCACTTCGCCGCTCGACGGCGGTGCACCACTCGGAGGGGTCTGGCCGCCAGGCATGGCACCCATTCCCATCGACGCTTCACCGACGCCGGTGGCGTCTTTGACCGAGGCCGGCAGGTATCCGCCGACCGCGTTTGCAAAGACGATCGGCGCTCTGCTGGCATCGACAGCTTGGCCGTCGATGCTGGTGGGCACACTGATGACGAGGCTCTGGTAGTCGGCGTTCACGGGTTTGGTGACATACGTCAGTGGACCGTAGAAGCGGTACTTGACCTCCTTCTGCCCCGTGTCGGTAGCGACGGTGACGGTCTTTTCGGTGTATTTGTCCGCATCGAAAGCCAAGGGGCCGAGTGGCGCCGATGACGTTGTACCGGACGCTGAGGGTGAATCGGGGCTCGTCGTCGAATCCGCGCAGCCGGCCGCGAGGGCGGCCAGAGTCATTGACGTTCCACCAAGGAACATCCGCCGATTGATGTGCATGAGATCTCCTTCGGTGGTTGGCGGGTCACCGCTCGGGTGACGCGGTGTCGCCCCCGGACTCGTCGAGGTTTCGTAACCCGTCGATCTGGCGGCGCCATCGTTCGACGGTGGAGTCGGTGTCGTGCAGGGTGTAGCGGACGCCGTCGACGACGTCGGCATTAGGGCGTTGTACGGTTCCGCCCGCTCCGACCTTCTTGTAGACGCCGGCGAGTTCGGCCTGCGGATCGACCTCGACCGAAGTCGAGACGAACTGACCCGGATTCTGCTTGAGAAGCTCGATGGCCTCGCGCAGGTCTCGGACGGCGGCTCTGGGTGGCGCTGTCGTCTCGGTCATGAATGCGCCTTTCAGGAGGGGTGATGAGCGCGTCGTCGGCTCTGGTCGTGGCTACCCGCAGCACGGGCCGTTACTCGTGGTGAAACGAAGGGAGACGACGGCTCGAAGGGGCCCCGGCCTGAGAACAGCGGCACCCGATCGGGTGGTTGCGGTTCCGGCGAAGGATTGCGTTAGACCGTACGTTCGGCGGTCGGCGTCCTGGTGCCGATCCACAGAGCTCCCGTGACCAGTAGTACCAGCACGATGC
Organism: Mycolicibacterium cosmeticum; assembly: GCF_000613185.1. Lineage (NCBI taxonomy): Bacteria > Bacillati > Actinomycetota > Actinomycetes > Mycobacteriales > Mycobacteriaceae > Mycobacterium > Mycolicibacterium cosmeticum. Next base: position 1,408,671 of record NZ_CCBB010000001.1, on the reverse strand, counting down.
CGGCACCGAGCGCGCCAAAGTCGAACGGCCCGGCCGCAGGCGCTGAGGCCTCGGTGCGAGCCGACCCGCGCAGGAAGGGCACGATCGCCAGCACCGCGATGATGAGGAGGCTTTCGCCGGTCACCACCTGCGGAAAGTGACGCACTGCCAGACGGATTGCGCTGGCGGTGTCGCCGTTTCGGCGAGCGGACCGGATGCGCGGCAACAGCACCCGCGTGTTGTACGCTCCCGCGCAGATCAGCAGCATCACGATGATCATTTTGAGTGCGAGGTGTCGGCCGTAGCTGGTGGTGAGCAGTTGCATTGGAGTGCCGACGTGGCTCCAGGTCAGCCATGCACCGCTGACGATGAGCGCTCCCACCGCACAGGCCGCGGCGACACTGAACCGTTCCCACACCGTGTGCCACTCGTCGGCGCACTCGGCATCCGCCTCACGGTGCAGGCCCATGAGGCCGACGACGGCCAGCACGGTAAGCCCGCCGATCCACACCAATGTTCCGGCGATGTGGGCGAGAGTCAGCGCCTTGGCGGCCACGGAGCTCGCTGTGACGCTGCGCAACGTCAGTTCGGGGACCATGGCTGTCAGCAGGGCGAGGACAGTGATCGTCCAGCCGACAGTTCGGTTGTCCCGCATACGAATACACAGCATCGCCGCGACTGTCGCCAGGTAGGTACCGGCCTGTAGCCGCACTAGCGTGTCGAGATCTGCGGCCACCGCAATGTGCGCCGCCGCGGACAACGCGACGAACCCCGCGGTGGGGATGGCCAGCCGGCGCAGACGGCCGCGCAGCACACCGTTGGGCTTCGAGGTGGTCAGGACAGCGACGGCCATCCCGAGACCCACCGCTGCCGACAGCCCGAGGTAGTAGAGCATCTGACTGACGACCTCACCGAACTCGGGAGCGGGTGGTGTACCGGCCACGGTCAGCGCCTCCCGTCGGCGACGGTCATCAGGCCGACGATAATGACCACCGGAACCGCCCAAATCAGTGCGACCAGCGGTGCGCCGAGCCCGAGCCCGCCGTGCCGCTGCGGCATGCTCATCCAGTCTGCGAAGGAAGCACCAAGGGGCCGGGTCAGTACGTAGGCGATCCAGAACCCTGCGACGGCGCCGAGCCACCGGGCCCGGACGGCGGCTGCCGGTATCGCGATTAGCGCGCAGAACACCAAACCGGACGCCAGGTACCCCCAGCCCCACACGTCCGCGGTCAGGTCGCCGACGGCCGTGCCCAACGCGAAGGTCACCGCGACTGCGAGCCAGTAGAAACCCTCGCGGCGCCTCGTGCCAATGGTGGCGAAACTCAAGGTGCCCTCGGCGCGGAACCAACACACGAAAATGATCAGCACCAGCAGTAGGTAAGCGACCGAGGTGACCCACAGTGGAACGCCGACCGAGGACGGAATGTCGGCGGCCATGGTGCCGAACACAGCCACCATCACGACGCTGAACCAGTAAACCGCCGGACGGTAACGGAGCGACCGGAACTGAATTACCAAACCCACTGCCAGCAGTAACCATGCCACCGCGGCGGCGACTGAACCGATCGTTCGCATCGCCGCGTCGGAAGCCGCTTCACCGAACCCCGTCGTCAGGATCTTCGTGACCCAGAAGATCGCCGTCACGGCGGGCACTTTGTTGGTCACCCGGCCGGAGTCCGCGGGTGTAATCGATTGGACCGACACAACTACATCGTCGGGGACGTCGGTGGGTGCCCGATCAGCCACACGTGAGCGTCTGCTGTGGGTTTGACGGCAGAGCGTACGACGCGGGGTGTCTTCGCGTTATTTTTTTGGGAGGGGGCTTCATCGGCTGACTGACGCCGGATTACCCTGCGCAGTCCTGACATAGGTGGTCGTTATCGACGATCGGACGGACCATCCGCCCGACGCCGAGCATCGGCTGGACGCTTAAGGGTGCCGCCAGTGCGACTATTTGGACTCCACCGGGCCTGAACCCAAACCACCGCATGACCCATGCGCACTCCGATAGCGTTCGAACTGCTACACCAATCCGCCCAACCCGTGGCCTGAAACCAGCATGGCGACACCACCGAACCTGGGCACATCAGTGAGTCAACCAAACCCGGGGCTGTCCGTCGATCACTCCGCCCTCAACTCTCACAACCATGGACCCTCAACGCGGGAAAAGGTCAAGTCGCTATGCGACTTTCGGTTGATCGGTCGTGGCCCCATCACCGGTTCCAACTTTGAGTCGATGTCCGGACGACCCGCCCATCCGACAATGTTCTGCTACAGATCGAGCGCGTCGAGCGTGGCACCCGGATTCGGTCCCAAGAGCGCCGCCAGGCGCGGGCTGAGGTCGCGGCAGGCCGCCTGTAGCGGGCCGGCGAGGCGCAGCAGGCCGTCGTCGGGAAGGCGTTCGGCCGGCCCGGCAATCGTCATGGCGCCCAGCGCGATGGGCGAATCTGCCGCTCCATCGACCTCGGCGAGCAGCGGCACCGAGATTCCATTGATGCCAGGATGGTTTTCCCCGTGCGAGGTCTCGTAGCCACGCTCGCGGATCGTTGCCAGCTGTTCGGGGGTGACTCCCGCGGGGTCGATACCGGCACGCTGCGTCTCGGGTAGATAAGCGAGGATGATCCGCCCACTGGCTCCCGAGGCCAGCGGCGTCCGCTCTCCAAGGACGCCCGCCGGATCGAATATCGGTCCAGACCGCGCCGGCACACCCAGCACGAGGACCCGAAAGTGGCCGGCTCGCAGGTGAATCACGGCGGCTTCGCCGCTGGTCGCGGCGAGCCGGGCCACCACCGGATACATCAACCGCAACATCGCCGGGCGCGGACCGATGACGGTTGCGAGCGCCAGTGAGCGGCTCGCCAAGCGGTAACCGGCGCGGCCGAGGTGATGGAGGTAGCCCTCCTGCTCGAGCGCCTGCAGGATTCGGAACGCATTGGACTGGGAGAGACCGGCGCGCTCGGCGATATCGCGCAACGTCGCGGGCTGACGCATCCCCGCGAGTGTCTCCAGCACATGCAGTCCGCGCAGCGCTGTCGTAGCCACGCTCCGATCATACTTGCGGATTCCGCAAGTTGAGTGGGATGTCGGTGACGGACCGTCTGCAATGGGCGGTATGAACGCATTGTCGACGCAGCCGCAGATAGTGACCCCGAGCGCCCCCGACGGTCCCACCGGCCGACTGGTGGACTGGGTCCACGCGCTGGCCTGGGATCAGATTCCCGACCCGGTGCGCCGGCGTGCCGTCCACCTCTTGCTCGACGGCATCGGATGTGGGCTGATCGGGGCACAGCTGCCGTGGTCTCGCGTCGCCACTCAGGCTGTGCTCGGCATCGAGGGGGCCGGCACCGTTCCGGTCCTCGGTACCGGCCGGACCACAACACCCATCGGCGCGACACTGCTCAACAGCACCTTCATCCAAGGCTTCGAACTCGACGACTTCCACCCGCTGGCGCCGTTGCACTCTGCGTCGCTGCTGGTGCCGTCGCTGCTGGCGACGGCAGCTCACCTCGATCGCCCGGTGAGCGGCCGGGAGCTGCTGGTGGCTGCGATCGCCGGGTTCGAAACCGGACCGCGGATCGGCTACGCCCTCGGCGGTACCGAAATGCTGTCCCGCGGATGGCATTCGGGCCCGATCTTCGGCGGCATCGCGAGCGCGCTGGCCTGCGGCAAGCTGCGTGGCCTCGACGGCGCCCAACTTGAGGACGCGGTCGGTTTCGGCGCGACCCAGTCCGCCGGGCTGATGTCGGCACAGTACGAGGCGATGGGAAAGCGGATGCAACACGGCTTCGCAGCCCGCAACGGGTTCTATTCGGCGGCGCTCGCCGAATCGGGCTACACCGGTATCGACCAGGTGTTGGAAAGACCGTACGGCGGATTCCTCGCGGTGTACGGCGAGGGCCATGACCCCGACGCAGAGGCCATTGCCCGTGGTCTCGGCGACCACTGGGAGACCACTTTCATCATGGTGAAGTCGTGGTCCGTGATGGGTGGCTTGCACGGTGTGGTGGAGGCGGCCCGCACGCTACGGGAACGCTTGGGCGGCCGCATGATCGAGCGCATCGACATCCGCGTCGGTGACGTCATCTACCACCACGGCTGGTGGAACCCGCAGCGCCCTCTGACCGCGATCGGCGGGCAGATGAACATCGGCTACGCCGCAGCCGTCACCCTGCTGGACGGAGTCGCTCTGCCCCAGCAGTTCACCGCCGCTCGCCTCGACGCCGACGACGTGTGGCAGCTGCTGGACCGCACGCATGTCGAACTCGATCGCAGCATCGACGAACTGCCACTGACCGAACGCTTCCAGACACACCTGACCCTGTCCTTCAGCGACGGCAGCACCGACACCGCAACGGTGATCGCACCGCATGGTTACCCGGGGGACCCGGTAACCGACGACGAGGTGGTCGCGAAGTTCCACAGCTTGGTCGATCCGGTGATGCCGGCCGAGCGCGCCGCCGCGATCGAGCACGCTTTGCTCGGTCTGCCGGACGTCGACGATGTCGCGCCGTTGGTGGAACTGCTCGGCGGTGAAGTGGGACGGGCGCTGGACTGATGACCGCCACAGGAGCCACCGCGAGTCTGGCCGACTTCGTCGCAGACACCACACTCGACGACATACCAGAACAGGCCCGAACCCGGTTGGCACAGTGCCTGCTCGACTTCATCGGCGTCGCAGCAGCCGGATCGCGCTACGGCGAATCCAGCCGCGCGATACGAACGGCGTTGCGCAGCGTGGCGACCGGCGGTGACACGACGGTCGTCGCCGACCCCGACCCCTGGCCGCAGCCGTACGCCGCGATGCTCAACGGGATCTATGCCCACAGCCTCGATTTCGACGACACCCACATCGCCGGTGGCCTGCATCCCGGCGCAGCCGTGATCCCCGCCGTCCTGGCGGTTGCCGAGGAAAGCGATGCCACCGGCACCGACCTGCTGACCTCGCTCGCGGTGGGATACGAGGTGTGTTGTCGCGTCGGTGTGGCACTGGGGCGTGGCGCCTACCGGCGTGGCTTTCACCCCACCGCGGTCGCGGGCCTGATCGGTGCGACCGTGGGGGCCGGCCGGCTGCGGGGTCTTGATGCCGTCGGTGTCGTGCAGGCGATCGGGTTGGCCGGGTCGATGGCAGCCGGATCGATGCAGTATCTGGCCAGCGGCGCCGAAAACAAGCGCCTCCACCCCGGCCTTGCGGCCCACAACGCGATTTTGGCAACGACTTTCGCCGGATCCGGGGTGCGCGGGGCAGCCGCGGCCCTGGAGGGCAACTACGGCCTGCTGCACGCGTACACCGATCAGCCCCACCCCGACCAACTCACCGCCGATCTCGGCCGAGTTTGGTATCTGGAGGGCACCGGCATCAAGCCCTATCCGGCGTGCCGGCTGACCCACGGCGCCATCGACGCCGCGCTACAGGTCCGCGCTGACCTCGCGGCGAAACTACCGCCCGATGCCAGTGTCCGGCTGACGATCTCGCCGACGGCAGACCAGCTTGTCGGGGGCACCGATCCACGTAAGCGTGCGCCGGAGAATTCTGTCGACGGTCAGTTCAGTGCGGTGTTCCAGGCTGCAGTCGCACTGCTCGACGGTCGCGTCGACTGGCGAAGCTATCAGCGCATCACCGCTCCCGACGTGCGTGCGCTGACCGCACGCGTCGAGCTGTCCACCGATGCGACGTTGCCCGAAGCCGGGGCCGAACTCCGTGTCACCACCGACGGCAAAATCCATACTGCCCGCGTCGAACTGCCCTCGGGGGAGCCGGGTAGCAACCTGTCGTGGGAACTCGTCCGCACCAAATACCAGGGTCTCACCCGGCATGTGTTTCCCGAGCCGGTTGCGGAGACGGTCGCCGACCTCACCGGCTGCCACTCGGCTCGTATCCTCATCCGCTCACTACGGGCCGCCATACCCGCTGACCCACAGGAGAACTCATGACGACCCCCGCCCGTGCACGGTTGCGCGAACTGCTCGACCGTGAGGAGCTCATCGTCGCCCCCGGCGTGTATGACGGAATCTCGGCACACCTGACCAAGCGCACCGGGCACACCGCGGCGTACCTCACCGGAGCCGGTGTCGCGGCGTCCGGGTTCGGCCTGCCCGACATCGGGCTCGTCACCCAGACCGAGATGGTCGAACGCGCCAGAATGGTCGTGCGCGCGCTCGGCGACGTGCCGCTGCTTGCCGATGCCGACACCGGCTACGGTGCGCCGATCAACGTCATCCGGACCGTGCGCGATTACCAGGACGCTGGCGTGGCCGCAATTCAACTGGAGGATCAGGCGTTTCCCAAACGGTGCGGCCATCTGCCCGACAAGGAACTGGTCGGCGCCGACGACTTCGTCCGTACGCTGGCCGCGGCTCTGGACGCGCGCACCGACGACGGCATGCTGGTGATCGCCCGCACCGACGCCCGCGGACCGCTCGGACTGGACGAAGCGATTCGCCGCGCCAACCGGTATGCGGCCGAAGGCGCCGACGTCCTCTTCGTCGAAGCGCCCCAGAGTGAGGACGAGATCGAGCGCATCGCCGCCGAGGTCGAGGCACCGCTGCTGCTCAACCTGGTGCTCGGCGGCCTGACCCCCGAGCAGTCCACACAGCGGCTGCAACAGTTGGGTTTTGCGGTTGCCATCCATCCCTCGGCCGTTCTCGCGCACTCGACGCTGGGCACGCTCACCGCACTGTGCCAGCTGCGCGGTATCGATGCCGACGAGTTCCTGCCGAGCAAGCCGGAAGAGTTCTTCAACCTGGTCGGAATGGCTGAGTGGTTCACGCTCGGCGAGAGATATCAGCCGGCTCGACGGGAGGCTTGACATGGGTATGACGATGATCGAACGGATCCTGGCGCGCAAAGCCGGCGTTCCCCACGTTCGCGCCGGTGACATGGTCACCGTGGACGTCGACATGACCGTCCTGATCGACCTGCAGTTCGCCACCATGTGGATCCAGCCGCTCAGGATCAACGATCCCGACAAGGTCGCGATCGTCATGGATCACGCGGTGCCGGCACCCACCATCAAAGACGCCGCGGGTGGCCCGAAAGCGCGGAAGTTCGCGGAGGACTTCGCTATTCGACGCTTCTACGACGTCGGCCGGCACGGCATCTGTCACCAGGTGATAGCCGAGAACGGATTGGCGCGCCCCGGCGAGATTCTGGCCTGCACCGACAGTCACACGTGCGCCGGCGGTGCCTACAACACCGCGGCGCGCGGGCTGGGGCCGGCCGAGGTGTACTCGATCCTGTGCACGGGCGCCACCTGGTTTCAGTGTTCGCCGACGATCCGCTACGAGCTGACCGGCAGCCTGCCTTCCGGGGTCAGCGGCAAAGACGTATTCCTCTATATCGCAGACGAATACGGTGACACACCGAACATCAACCTGGAGTATGGCGGACCGGGGCTCGCCTCGATACCACTGAACGATCGCCGCACCATTGCCACCCAGGGAGCCGAAGTGTCCGCCGACTTCTCCACGTTCGCGTACGACGACGTCCTGGCTCAACGTTTTCACGAACTCGGCATCAGCGGGTACGAGCCGGCCCACGCCGATCCCGACGCCACCTACCTGGACGTACGAAAGATCGACCTGTCGGCCCTCGTGCCCTACGTCGCCCGGCCCGGAACGGTGTCCCGAAACGGGATGCCGGTCAACGAGATCGAGCCGCGTAAAATCGACCAGGCCTTCATCGGATCGTGCGCGAACGGTCAGCTCGACGACCTGCGGATCGCCGCCGATGTGTTGCGCGGCCGACAGGTCGCACCCGGTGTGCGGCTCATCGTCACCCCGGCAAGCCAGCAGGTTTACGGCGATGCCATGCGCCTGGGCTATCTGCAGGACATCGCCGACGCCGGCGCCGTCGTCACCAACGCCACGTGCGGTGCCTGCTTCGGGTACCACATGGGCGTCGTCGGGCCGGGAGAGGTCTGCCTGACGTCCTCCACCCGCAACTTCACCGGCCGGATGGGTTCGACCGAGGCCGAGATCTACATGGCCTCACCGGCGACCGTCGCCGCATCGGCCGTGGCCGGCCATATCACCGATGCCAGAGAGGCACTGACCCGATGAGCAAGAATATCACCGTGACCGGCCGCGTCTGGGTGTTCGGCGACAGCCTCAACACCGACGCCATGTATCCACCCGACGCCATGAAGCTCGATGTTCCCGAGGCGGCCAAGATGGTCTTCTACCAAGTACGGCCCGGATGGGCCGACCAGGTCGAACCCGGTGACATCGTGGTGGCCGGCACGAATTTCGGCGTCGGATCGTCGCGCCCGGTCGCCACACTGTTCAACCAACTCGGTGTGGCCGCGTTGATCGCCGAGGAGTTCAACTCGCTGTTCTTCCGCAACGCGGTCAACGCCGGCTTACCCGCGATGACCATCCCTGGTGCCACCGCCGCGTTCTCCGATGGCGATACCGGCACGTTCGACCTGCGCAGCGGCGCCTGGCGCAACGACACCACCGGCGTGGATGGCACCGCCGGTGAGCTTCCCGAGCTCATACTGGAGATTCTCGCGAGCGGGGGCGTGTTGCCTCGGCTGGCCGAACAAGGTTATATCCCAGCCGAACTCGCCGACGCGCTTCGCTCACCGGCGATATCGGCGGCAGCACACGGCAGCGGCACATGACGGGTCTACCCGAACGTATCGGGAAGGTTCTCCGGCCGGTACGGGCCGGTCGCCATCGCAGCCGATTGGCGGCCTTGGCGCCGGCGTGGACCATCGAACTGTCCAGTTCCATGTTCAGCGATGGCGGTGCCATGCCGAGCAAGTGCGCCGGCAGAGGTGTCGGTGACAACGTGTCACCACCGTTGCGCTGGTCCGGTGTACCGGAGCACACCGCGGCCCTGGTGCTGGTCATCGAAGACGAAGACGTGCCGCTGCCACGTCCGCTGATGCACACGGTGGCGGTCCTCGATCCCGCCGTCGGTCAACTCGACGAAGGTTCGCTGCAACCGGGCACACCCGGATTGCGATTCCTCAAAACGCTACTCGGATATGGGTATTCAGGACCGCGTCCCATTCCCGGTCATGGAACGCATCACTATCGTTTCTCTCTTTTCGCTCTCAGTAGGCCCGTACCGCACGACGTCACCACCACGCGCAGCCTCATGAACATCATCCGCGCCAGTGGGACCGCACGCGGTGTGCTGACCGGTACCTATGAGCGTCCCTAGGGCTGGTCAGGGTTCCGTGGTTCGGAGCCGCTCTCTGCATGATGCGGTAGTGCGTGTTGATCCTCAACAGCTGACGAAGTTGATGCTCAACGAGTCGGCGAAGGTCTCCGCCAGGATCTATCCAGGGTCGGGGTGCCGTTGGTGGATTCCGGCGGCGGGGCGGTGTGTTGTCAGTGGCCGCGCTTGACCCATTCGTCGTAGTGGACCAGTTCGCCGCCGATGGTGGTGGTGTCGCCGTGGCCGGTGTAGACGACGGTTTCGTCGGGCAGGGTGCCCAGTTTGGTGGAGATGGATTCCAGGATGGTGGGGAAGCTGGAGTAGGAGCGGCCGGTGGCGCCGGGTCCGCCTTGGAACAGGGTGTCTCCGGAGATGACGGCGTTCAGTGCGGGGGCCGACCAGCACACCGAGCCCGGGGAGTGCCCGGGGGTGTGCAGGGCGTGTACCTCGATGCCGCCGGCGGTGAGCACCAGTCCGTCCTCGACGCTTCGGAAGTCGGTGTCGGGGTGGATTTCTCGCCAGAGCATGTCGTCGGCGGGGTGCAGGAACACCGGGGCGTCCAGGGTGGTGGCCAGTTCGGGGGCGACGGTGATGTGGTCGTTGTGGCCGTGGGTGCAGATGACGGCGACGACGTTGCGTCCGGCGACGGCCTCGATGATGGGGGCGGCGGTGTGGGCGGCGTCGAAGACGATGACATCTGAGTCGTCGCCGACGAGCCAGATGTTGTTGTCGACGTCCCAGGTGCCGCCGTCGAGGGAGAAGGTGCCGCTGGTGACGACCCGGGTGATGGCACCCATCAGAGGATGACCACGGAGCGCAGGACCTCGCCGGCGTGCATTTTGTGGAAGGCGTCTTCGATCTGGTCGAGGCCGATGCGTTCGGAGACGAATTTCTCCAGGGGCAGCCGGCCCTGGCGATAGAGACTGATGAGGGTGGGGAAGTCGCGTTCGGGTAGGCAGTCGCCGTACCAGGACGACTTGAGTGCTCCGCCGCGGGAGAAGAAGTCCACCAACGGCATTTCTAGGGTCATGTCCGGGGTCGGGACGCCGACGAGCACGACGGTGCCGGCCAGGTCGCGGGCGTAGAAGGCCTGCTTCCAGGTTTCGGGGCGCCCGACGGCGTCGATGACCACGTCGGCGCCGAACCCGTCGGTCAGATCCTGGATGGTCTCCACGGGGTCGAGTTCTTTGGCGTTGATGGTGTGGGTGGCCCCGAACCCGCGGGCCCAGTCCAGTTTCCGGTTGTCGGTGTCGACGGCGATGATCTTTTTGGCCCCGACCAGGGCCGCCCCGGCGATGGCGGCATCACCCACCCCGCCGCAGCCGATGACCGCGACGGTGTCGTTGCGGCCCACGTTGCCGGTGTTGATGGCCGCGCCGATGCCGGCCATCACCCCGCAGCCGAGCAGACCGGCCACGGCCGGGTCGGCTTCGGGATCGACTTTGGTGCACTGGCCCTGATGCACGAGGGTTTTGTCGGCGAACGCCCCGATCCCGAGGGCGGGGGTCAGTTCGGTGCCGTCGGTCAGGGTCATTTTCTGGGTGGCGTTGAAGGTGTCGAAACACAGGTTGGGGCGGCCGCGTTTGCAGGCCCGGCATTCGCCGCACACCGCGCGCCAGTTCAGGATCACGAAATCGCCGGGGGCGACATGGGTGACACCCGCACCGACCGCTTCCACGGTGCCGGCGGCCTCATGCCCCAACAGGAACGGGTAGGAGTCGTTGATGCCGCCCTCGCGGTAGGTCAGATCGGTATGGCACACCCCGCACGCGATGATGTCGACCACCACCTCACCCGGACCGGGATCGGGGATCACGATCTCCACCAACTCCACGGGCTGCTTCTTCGACCGGGAAATCACACCGCGCACTGTCTGAGGCATGCGTACAACCTAATGCCTCGCCAGAAATATGGAATGGTGTCCAAACAAGGGTCCGGCGCCGTCTCGCGCGCTACGGTGGGCCATGGTGTTGCTGTCAGTTGACCACGGGATCGAACTTCTCGTCGTTGCGCGCTCCGCGTACCGGCGTAGCGACTGGCGCACGACATACGAGACATTCGGGCGCGTCGAGAGCGTGCAGCGGTTGGCCACCGACGACTTGGCAGCCTATGCCGCCGCGGCCTGGCGGCTGGGCCACGGCCGCGAGGCCGTCCGGATCAACGAACGCGTACACACCTTGCTGGTGCGCACCGATCCGGTGCAGGCAGCCGTCAAGGCCGCCGAACTCGGGCTGGCCTGGTTGGCCCGTGGGCATGTGGCGGTGGCTCGCAGCTGGGCCGACCGCGCCGCGCTGCTACTCCGCGGGACGGCGGAGAGCGCCGCGCACGGATATGTCGCCTATCTCGGTGTGGTTCTCGCGCCCGAGGGCCCAGCCGCCACCGAGTTGCGCGGCATCGCCGCACGGGTGGGCGATCCGGCCCTGACCGCCCTCGCCGACGCCGCCGAGGGGATCACCGCCCTGGCGCGGCAGCGGTTCGCCGAGGGTTACGCCGCGCTCGACGACGCGCTGTTGCCGATGCTGGACGAGCGCGTGCCGATGGAGTGGGCGGCCGATGTCTACCGGCGCGCGCTGATGTCGGCCGCCGACCATGCCGACGCCGACCGACTGCGCGCCTGGTCCGAGTCGGCGCTGCGGTGGGCCGAGGCGACCGACGCGGTGACCTACCGGGCGATCGTGGATGTGCTGCGGTCCCATGCCGGCCTGGCCCCGGCGCGTACCCGGCTCGGGGAGCTGCGCCGGGTGGTCGCGGAGGTGGACGCCGCGGTCGTCGGGCTGCTCGACGATCTGCTGGCGCGGCGGTAGCTCTCCCCGGCTAGATTGGCGCCCGTGAGCGCCCTCGATGTGCTGTCGGACTGGCCGGTCGATACCGCAGCGGCGGCGGTGATCGGGGCGGCCGGCGTGCTGGCCACCCATGGCGATGTCGGCCGCGTGTTCCGGCTGGCCTCGGTGACCAAACCGCTGGTCGCCCGCGCCGCGCAGGTCGCCGTCGAGGAGGGCGTCTTCGAACTGGACACCCCGGCGGGTCCGCCCGGCGCGACGGTGCGCCACCTGCTGGCGCACGCCTCGGGTGTGGCGATGCAGTCGGCCCAACAGATGGCGGCGCCCGGCACCCGGCGGATCTACTCCAACTACGGCTTCACCCTGCTGGCCGAGGCGCTGCAGGACGCGGCGGCCATCGAGTTCGGCGGGTATCTGCGCGAAGCGGTGTTCGAGCCGCTCGGGATGGCGGACTCCGACCTGGTCGGCGGTGCCGACGCCGCAGGGTACGGCGGCCGGGCCACCGTGGCCGACCTCAGCGCTTTCGCCGGTGAACTGCTGCGCCCGAGGTTGGTGTCGCCGCAGATGCACACCGAGGCCGTGTCGGTGCAGTTCCCCGGCCTGGCCGGGGTGCTGCCCGGATTCGGGTCGCAGCGCCCCAACGACTGGGGGCTGGGTTTCGAGATCAGGGACGGCAAGTCGCCGCATTGGACCGGGGCGCTCAACACGCCGCGCACCTTCGGGCATTTCGGCCAGTCAGGGACGTTTCTGTGGGTCGATCCGGGCGCTGACGTGGCGCTGGTGGTGCTGACCGACCGGGATTTCGGGGAGTGGACGTATCCGCTGTGGCCGGCGATCTCTGATGAGGTCCTGAGAGAATTCCGCGCAGACTAGCGCAACACTGGTCCCACAAGGCACAATAGACACGCACGAAACAACTGCATCTATTCGGTAACGCCAGGTCGTTGGGGAAGACGTCCCTCGTGGAGCCGAAGGAGCAGATGATGCGTGCGTTGAACCAGTTCGCCGATGCGACGACTGGCGTGGTTTACGTTCACGCCTCGCCCGCGGCGGTATGCCCACACGTGGAGTGGGCACTTTCGTCGACCCTGTCGGCGCGGGCGAACCTGAAATGGACGCCCCAACCGGCCATGCCGGGGCAGCTTCGTGCTGTCACGAATTGGGTCGGGCCGGTCGGCACCGGCGCGCAGTTGGCCAATGCCCTGCGCTCGTGGTCGGTGCTGCGCTTCGAGGTGACCGAAGATCCCAGTGAGGGCGTGGACGGGCACCGCTGGTGTCACACCCCGCAGCTGGGCCTGTGGAGCGGAGCGATGAGCGCCAACGGTGATGTCATGGTCGGCGAGCAGCGGCTGCGCAGCCTGATGGCCTCGGGCGCGGACACGCTCGCCGCCGAACTGGACACCGTGCTGGGCACCGCCTGGGACGAGTCGCTGGAGCCCTACCGCGGTGGCGGGGACACCGGCGAGATGACCTGGCTGAACAGGGGTGTCGGCTAGTCCCAGTTGCCGAGTGGGTGGTTGAGGCACGCGATTGCCGAAATGGCGTGCCCTAACCACCCATTCGTCGTCAGCTCACCCGGTAGTGCTCCGGGTCCGGCTCGGCGAGCATCCGCGTCAGCGTGGCCCGATCGAAGGGCCACAGGTCGACGGTGCCGTCCTCGGTGAGATACCAGGAGTTGCACCCGGTGCTCCACACCGTCGGACCGAGGGCCTCGGCCACCGCGGCGTTGAATTCGGTGGTGGCCTCGTCGGTGACCTCCACCTCGTCGATCTCCTCGTCGCGAAACCGCTTGAGCCAGTGCACGATATAGCGCGCGGTGGCCTCGGCCGAGTACTGCAGCGGGATCGACCCGGTGGGGGAGTTCGGGCCGAGAACCGTGAACAGGTTCGGAAAGCCGGGAATCGCGGTCATCCGGTAGGCGCGCGGCCCCTTCACCCAGGCTTCGTCGAGGGTGACTCCGTCCCGGCCGACGATCGACATCGGCCGCATGTAGTTGTGGGCGTGGAAACCGGTGGCCAGCACCACGAGGTCGACGTCGTGCTCGGCGCCGTCGGCGGTTCTGATACCGGTCGCGGTCATCTCGGTGATCGGCTCGGTGACCAGCCGTGCGTTGGGCCGGGTGATGGCACGGTAGTAGCTGCCCGATACCACCTGGCGTTTGCACAGTGGCTGATAGTCGGGTGTCAGTTTCGCGCGCAGTTCTGGATCGCGGATCTGCGCGCGCAGGCTCAGCCGGGCGTAGGCCTGCACCAGGCTGCGTCGCCACGACGGCTTGGTTACGACATCGGCGAGGATGTTCGACATCCACTGCAGCCGGTCGAAGGTGAACGCGTGCAAGGCTGGCCAGCGCCGCAGCGTCGCCGAGAGTGCGCGCGGCTGGCGCATCCACATCGGCGCCCACAAAATCCACTGCGGAGACCTGGCGAAGTGCAGCACCGTGTCGGCTTCGGGCTGCAGCGCCGAAACGACCTGCACCCCGGTCGATCCCGTGCCGATCACCGCGATGCGCCGGCCGCTGGTGCGCACGTCGGGATCCCACCGTGCGGTGTGCAGGACGGGTCCCCGGAACCGATCCATGCCGGGGATGTCCGGAATGAACGGGTGGTGCAGGACGCCGGTGGCGCACACCACGAAATCGGCGGTCAGGGTGTCGCCGCCCGAGGTGCTCAGCGTCCAGCCGCCACCGTCGTAGCGCGCGGCGGTGATCTCGGTGTTCAGCCGTACATGGGGTGTCAGGCCGAGGCGGTCGACGACGTCCCGGTGGTAGCGCTGGATATCGGCGCCGGATGCCCACAGGTGGCTCCAGTCCGGCTTCGGCGCGAACCCGAACTGGTAGATCTGCGATGGGACATCGCAGGTGAGGCCGGGATAGCGGTTCCAGTGCCAGACGCCTCCGACGTCGGATCCCTTCTCCACCACGGTGAAATCGGTGAAACCGGCCTGCCGGAACGTGTGGGCGGCGGCGATGCCGGCCATCCCGGCGCCGATGATGACGATCCGCACGGCGCGCGTCATGACGCGTGGTCCTTGGCCTGCCGCTCCAACCGGTCCAGGTAAGCCCGCCGGGCGGTCGCGTCGATCCCGGTGAGCGCACGCCGGTCGTCGACGCGGGGACGCACCCACCGCTGCACGAACTCCGGGACGAGCGCGTCCACCAACGACCACGCCGGGGCGACCCAGCCCGGCACCGACGTGCGGGCCGCGCGGGTGTGCAGTGTGCGTACCACCGCGCGTGCCACCGCATCGGGATCGACGGTGGGCAGTCCGCGTCCCAGTGGTGCGCCCGACGCGAGTTCGGTGCGCACGGCCGCGGGCAGCACCGCCGACACCGTGACACCGGTTCCGCTGTATTCGCGCCGCGCCGCGAGCGAGGCGCCGAGGGCGGCGAACTTGCTGGCGTTGTAGGTGACCATGCCCGGGATCGGGATCATGCCCGCCATCGACGCGACGTTGACCACGTGGCCCCGTCGGCGCGCCACCATGGCCGGGATGACCGCTTGCATACCGTGCAGCAGACCGCGCACATTGACATCGAGAATCAGGCCGGTGGTGGCGGCGGTCTCGGCGTCGAACGCGCCCAACGGCATCACCCCGGCGTTGTTGACCAGGATGTCGACCGGTCCCGAGGCTGCCGCCACCTCGGCGAGGAAGCGGTCCCAGGATTCCCGACTGGTGACGTCGAGATGGGCGCTGTGACAGTGCAATTGGGTGGCCGTGGCAGCGGCGACGTCGGCGTCCACGTCGCCGATCCACACGGTGGCCCCGAGATGGCAGAACAACTCGGCCGTCTTGGCGCCGATGCCGCGCGCACCGCCACTGATCACCACCACCGAACCGTCCACCCTGGGGGTTCTCGACAACGTCATGGCCGCCTCCTCCAATCAAATACCGACGGTATCCGAATACTCGAAGTCAAATCAATACTTGGGGTATATGATTTTTGGATGCCGCGGCTGACCAGGGCGCAACGCCAGGAACAGACCCGCGTTGAACTGCTCGAGGCCGCCAGGCGGCGGTTTCTGACCCACGGCTACGCGGCCACCAGCCTCGACGACATCGCGGAGGATGCCGGTTACTCCAAGGGCGCGGTGTACTCCAACTTCGGCAGTAAGCCGAATGTGTGCCGGGCGGTGCTGGAGCTCATCCATCGGGAGAAGTTCGGCGAGATCGCCGAGTTGGCGACGGCGGCCGCCGATCTGGACAGCCGGATCGCCGCACTCAACACCTGGTTTGAGGCCACCGTGGGCGATGTCGGGTGGACCATGCTGGAGCTGGAGTTCGTGGTGTTGTCCCGCAACAATCCCGATCTCACCGACATGATCACCGCGCTGCGCGAGGAGGCCGCTCGGTCGGTGGCCGGCGTGCTGCGCACCCTGGCGGCCGACCTCGGCATCGACGAATCCAGTTCCGTGGCAGCAGGTTTGGATGATGTCGGCAATCTGCTGTTGAGCGCCGGCATCGGCTTGGGCATCCAGCGCGCCATCGATCCCTCGGTGCCGGCACGGCCGGCCACCGACGCCATCCGCTACCTGGTGAACATGCTGGGCGCCATCGGTTCCGCGCCCGGGGCTTAGGCCGAAACTACTTGCGCAACAACGTCAACACGCCCGGCACGGCCGAGACCGTCACCGGCAGCGGACAGGCGAAGTCACCGTCGGCGTAGGCGTTGATGCCGGGGGAGTCGACGACGATCCGCGCCGCTCGCTTGGTGGTCACCTGAGGCAGATTGACGTGGGTGCCCTTGAAGACCGTGGGAAACAGCCGGATCAGCTTGGTGCGCGACGCCGAATGCACCATCGTGACATCGAGCAGGCCGTCGGTCGGGTCGGCGCCGGGGCAGATCAGCATGCCGCCGCCGTAACTGCGGGTGTTGCCGAACGCGGCCAGCGTGAGTTCGGTGACGATCTCCGGTCCGTCGTCGAACGTCAACCGGAAGGGCAGCAATCGCAGCTTGGACAGCTCGGCGACCATGGCGACGTTGTACCGCATCCGACCGTGCGGCCAGCTCATCCGGTTGGTGCGGTCGCTGACCAGAGAATCGAAGCCGGCAGCCATCACCGTGCCGAACCACTTGACGGCACCGGTGGCGTCGACGACGCGACCCAGATCGATGGTCTCGGGGCGGCCGTCGAGTACGACGTCGGCCGCCGCCTCCGGATCACCGGTGGGAATGCCGAATTCACGGGCGTGGTCGTTGCCGGTGCCGGCCGGGATGATGCCCAGCGGGACAGCCCCGAGCGCCAAGGCCTGCAACGCCACCGAGATGATGCCGTCGCCACCGACCACCACCAGGGCATCGGTGCCGCGCGCGAGTTCCTCGTCGACGAGCCGGCGGGCGTGTGCGGCATCGGCACCGACCACCTCACACACGTCGACCCCGCGCTGCTGGAAGCGTGCGATGGCGCGCTCGGCAGCATGCGGTGCGTTGCCGTGTCCGGACGCGGGGTTGGTCAGGACCGAGATGCGCTTCACGGAATCAGCTTGCCGGGGTTGAGGATTCCGGTGGGGTCGAGCACCGCCTTCACCGCGCGCAGCACCTCGACGCCGAGGTCGCCGATCTCGGCGCGCATCCATGGCCGGTGGTCGGCGCCGACCGCGTGATGATGGGTGATGGTCGCCCCCGCGCGCACCATGGCCTCCGACGCGGCGGCCTTGGCCTTGCTCCACTGTTCGATCGGGTTGCCGCGCTGAGCGGCCACCACGGTGAAATACAACGAGGCGCCGGTCGGATACACGTGCGAAATGTGGCACATCACCAGCGCTTGCGTGCCGGATTCGGCCAGTGATTCGGTCAGGGCCGCGGTCACGGCCGCCTTGACGGCGGCGATGTTCGACCACGACGTCGCGGTTTCCAGCGTCTCGCACAGCGCCCCGGCCGTCAGCAGTGAGTCCCGCAGGTAGGGCGCACCGAACCGGCCGTGCTCCCACGCCCGGGCCGGTGCCTCACCCAGCGACGTGCCGCCGTGGGCGGTCAACACGGCGGCGGTCTCGGCGTGCCGGCTCGCGGTGTGCGCGGCCGACCCTTCGAACACGGTGATCGCCAGGCACCCGCCGGTGATGCGCTGCTCGCCGATGCTCTCGGTGGTGGCCAGGTTGATCCCGGTCTCCACTTCGTCGGAGAGCCGGATCACCGTCGGACCGGTGCCGGTCTGGGTGACCGCGCGCAGCGCCGCCGCTCCGGTCGGGAAATCCGGGAACGACCAGGCCTCGTAGCGGGTGGATTCCGGGACCGGGTGCACGCGGACCCGGACGGCGGTGATCACGCCGAACACGCCCTCGGATCCCATCAGCAGCTGACGCAGATCGGGTCCGGCCGCCGAGGCCGGCGCCCGCCCCAGATCGAGAATCCCGGCCGGGGTGACGGCGCGCAGGCCGCGGACCATGTCGTCGAAGCGGCCGTAACCGGCGGAATCCTGTCCCGACGACCGGGTGGCCGCGAAGCCGCCGATGGTGGCGAACTGGAAGCTCTGCGGGAAATGGCCGAGCGAAAACCCCTTCGCGCCCAACAGGCGCTCGGCGCCGGGCCCGGTGACCCCGGCCTGCAGCACGGCCTCGCCGGACACCTCGTCCAGGTGCAGCAGCCGGTCTAGGCGGCGCAGGTCCAGCGACACAACCGCGGTGAAGTCGCCGCGCGCCGGGTCCAGTCCGCCGACCACGCTGGTGCCCCCGCCGAACGGGACGACGGCGATCCGGTGCTCGACGCAGGCCCGCAGGATCTCCGCGATCTCCTCTTCGGTGCCGGGCAGCAGCACCGCATCCGGCGCGTCCTGCACGCCGGTGTCCTTGCGCCGCAACAGATCCAGCGTCGACTTGCCGCCGGCCCGCAGCAGCCGGTCAAGGTCGTCGACCCGGCAGTGCCCGGCGCCGACGATGCCCGCCAATGCCTCGTGCGCGGTGGCGGACAGTCGGGACGGCTGCAGCGTCACCTGCTCGGCGGTGATGTCGGGGATGCCGGACTGCTCGATGCCCAACGCCTGCTTGAGCAGGGCGCGGATGCCGTCGGACAGCGGCTTGGCGGCCGCGGGATCACCCCAGGCATTCCATTTCATCGGGGGTAAGAGCGACACGTCCGGACCAGTCATGCGTTACAGTATTACATATGGTGTCAATCAGTAACGAGGGTTCCCTCGAGGATCGGATCTTGGAGGCCGCCGCGAGCTGCGTGCTGGCCTACGGGATCGACCGGGTGACGCTGGCCGAAATCGCCCGCCGGGCGGGCGTGAGCCGGCCGACGGTGTACCGGCGCTGGCCCGACACCCGCTCGATCCTGGCCGCGTTGCTGACCGCCCGGATCGTCCGCGTGCTGACGGAGGTGGGGGAGCACGGCGACGGCCGGGTGGCGCTGGTGCAGCGCATGGTCGCGGTGGCCGAACGGCTGCGCCACGACGACATCGTGATGTCGGTGCTGCACACCGCGCCGGACCTGGCCATGGTGTACATCGCCGAACGGTTGGGCACCAGCCAACAGGTCCTGATCGACGCGCTCGCCGGTCAGCTCAAGCTCGCTCAGGAGCACGGCAGTGTGCGGCCCGGTGATCCGCGGCAACTGGCCGCCATGTGCCTGCTGATCACCCAGTCGGCGGTGCAGTCCGCGCAGATGGTCGCCCCCATCCTGGACGCCGACGCGCTGGCGGTCGAACTCGAACACTCGCTGAACGGATACCTCAAACCATGACCACCGCCCTCAACGCCGCCCGCAGGCAACGCGAACTCGCGGCGCTGGCCGACGCCGGTCGGGTCGACATCGTCGTGATCGGCGGGGGCATCACCGGGGCCGGTATCGCCCTGGATGCCGCCACCCGCGGCCTGTCCGTCGCGCTGGTCGAGAAGCACGATCTGGCCTTCGGCACCAGCCGGTGGAGCTCCAAACTGGTGCACGGCGGGCTGCGGTACTTGGCTACGGGCAACGTCGGCATCGCCCGGCGCAGCGCCGTCGAACGCGGAATCCTGATGTCGCGCACAGCTCCTCACCTGGTGAAGGCGATGCCACAACTGGTGCCGCTGCTGCCGGCGATGGGCCGGGCAGCCCGCGCGCTGGTGCGCACCGGCTTCGTCGCAGGCGACGGGCTGCGCAAACTGGCCGGCACCCCGGCCACCCTGCTGCCGCGGTCACGCCGGGTGGACGCCGCCCGGGCAATCGCGCTCGCGCCGACCGTGCGCCGCGACGGCTTGGACGGGGGATTCCTAGCCTACGACGGGCAGTTGATCGACGACGCCCGGCTGGTCACCGCGGTGGCCCGCACCGCCGCCGGGCACGGGGCCGTCATCCTCACCAGGGTGGCGGCCTCCGCGGCCACCGGCACCACCGTCACCCTGACCGACGAACTGACCGGAGAATCGTTCGGCCTGAGCGCACGCGCCGTCGTCAACGCGGCCGGTGTCTGGGCGGGCGAGGTGGACCCCTCGATCAGACTGCGCCCCAGCCGCGGTACCCATCTGGTGTTCGACGCCGCGGCCTTCGGCAATCCGACTGCAGCGCTGACCATTCCGATACCCGGTGAGGTGAACCGGTTCGTGTTCGCAATGCCCGAACAGCTCGGCCGGGTGTACCTGGGGCTCACCGATGAAGAGGCGCCGGGCCCGATTCCCGATGTGCCGCAGGCGACACCGCAGGAGGTGGCGTTCCTGTTGAACACCGTGAACACCGCGCTGCAGACCCAACTGCACCCCGGTGATGTGCGCGGCGCCTACGCGGGGCTGCGACCGCTGATCGACACCGGAACCGGTAGGACCGCCGACGTATCCCGGGAACACGCCATCACCGAATCACCGTCGGGGGTGCTCAGCGTGATCGGCGGCAAGCTCACCGAATACCGCTACATGGCCGAGGATGTCCTGGACCGGGCCGTCGCGCTGCGTGGGATCACCGCGGCGCCCTGCCGCACCCGTGACCTCCCGTTGGTCGGCGCGACCCGGGAAACCGTTGCCGGACTGCCCACTTCACTGGTGGCGCGGTACGGGGCGGAGGCCGTAGAGGTGCTCGCCGGCGCGAACTGTGCGCGGCCCGCCGAACCGGTCGCCGACGGAATCGACGTGCTGCGCGCGGAGTTCGAATTCGCCGTCACCCACGAGGGCGCGCTCACGGCCGAGGACATCCTGGACCGGCGGACCCGCATCGGGTTGGTCCCCGACGACCGGGCACGGGTCGCCGAGGTGGCCGCGGAGTTCGTCGCCGAGGTGCACTAGCGCCGCCAGAACAGGTGATGGGTGACCCCACTGGGGCTCGGTACGACATCGCAGAGGAACCTGTCCAGTAGCTCGTCGGGGCTCTCCCACAGGCGTGACCCGGCGCCCAGCGTCACCGGTGAGACCGCGACATGCAACGTGTCGACCAGGTCGGCGTCCAGGAACGCCCGGACGGTCGTCGCCCCGCCGCCGAGCCGGACATCCTTGCCGCCGGCGGCCTCGCGGGCCTGGGCCAGCACCGTCGCGGGGTCGCCGCTGACGAAGTGAAACGTGGTGTCGCCCAACGTGAACGACGGGCGTTCGTGATGCGTCATGACGAACACCGGGGTGTGGAAGGGCGGCTCGTCACCCCACCAGCCCGTCCAGCGGGCGGCATCGCCGGTCCAGGGCCCGCGGTGCGGGCTGAACTTGTTGCGGCCCATGATCTCGGCACCGATGTTGTGGTGGAAGTCCCTGGTCAGGTAGTCGTCCAGACCGCGGCTGCCACCCGGCTCGGTGCGGTTGGGCCAGCTGGCGGTGGCCCCGCACCAGGCGAACATCGTGGCCGGGTCGGCGTGGCCGAACGGACGCTCGAAGCTCTGGCCGACGCCTGCGCCGAAGCCGTCCTGGGAGACGTTGAAGTTCTGGACCTTGAGCAGTTGCACCATGGCCCGATAGACCTCCCCGGACCGCGAAACTCATCGGAAACGACGGATGGCCCGGGGCGAAGCCCAGGCCATCCGGTAGCGCGTCGTTACAGCGGGATGTTCTTGTGCCGGCCACGCCGGTGCGGCGCTTCGGCCAGCGCCTGGGTGATCTTGCTGCGGGTGTGCGCCGGGTCGATCTTCTCGTCGACCACGCCGATCTCGATCGCCGAGTCCACCCCACCGGCGATCCGCTCGTGTTCGGCGGCCAGTTCCTCGTGCAGTGCGTCGCGCTCGTGATCGGCCGCGGCGGCCAGCTTGCGCTTGTGCAGGATGCCGACGGCGGCCTTGGCACCCATCACGGCGACCTCGGCGTCCGGCCAGGCGAACACCTTGGTGGCGTTCAGTGAGCGGGAGTTCATCGCGATGTACGCGCCGCCGTAGATCTTGCGGGTCACCAGGGTGACGCGCGGAACGGTGGCCTCACCGAAGGCGTGCAGCAGTTTGGCGCCGCGGCGCACCACGCCACCCCACTCCTGGTCCACACCGGGCAGGTAGCCGGGCACGTCCACCACCACGACCAGCGGGATGCCGAACGCATCGCACAGCCGCACGAAACGCGCAGACTTCTCGGCACTTTCGGAGTTCAGGCAGCCGCCCAGGCGCAGCGGGTTGTTGGCGATCACGCCGACGGTGCGCCCGGCCAGCCGGCCCAGGCCGACCACGATCGACGGGGCCCAGCGGGACTGGAACTCCTCGAAGGGGGCGTCGTTGTCCAGCAGGGCCTCGATGATCGGGTGCACGTCGTAGGCGCGGCGTGCGGACTCGGGCATCAGGGCCTTGAGGTCGACGTCGCCGGCCTCGGCCTTGCTGCGGTCGAAATGGCCCTGCTGGCAGAACAATCCGACCAGACGGCGGCCACGCTCGTAGGCATCCAGCTCGTCGTCGGCGACGATGTGGCACACGCCGGACTTCTTGTGGTGGGCCTCGGGGCCGCCGAGGGACACCATGTCGACGTCCTCACCGGTGACGCTGCGCACCACGTCGGGGCCCGTGACGAAGACCTTGCTGTCCGGCGCCATCACGATGACGTCGGTCAGGGCCGGGCCGTAGGCGGCGCCGCCGGCGGCGAAGCCGACCACCACAGAGATCTGCGGGATGTAACCGGAGGCCCGGATCATCGCCTCGAACACCAGACCGACCGCGTGCAGCGCCTTGACGCCCTCGGCCAGCCGCGCACCACCGGAGTGCCAGATCCCGACGATCGGGGACTGCTCCTCGATGGCGACGTCGTACGCGTTGACGATGTGCGCGCAGCCCTCGATGCCCATGGCCCCGCCCATGACGGTGCCGTCGGTGCAGAAGGCGATGGTGCGCACGCCGTTGACGGTGCCCGCGGCGGCCAGCACCCCGGACTTGTCGCGCTCGTGCAGCAGTTCCACGGTGCCGTCGTCGAAGAACGTCGACAACCGCAGCAGCGGGTCGCGGGGATCAAGGGATTCGGCAGCCGCCTCGGGGGCCATGGTTGTCATGTAGGGGTTCTCCTTGATCTCCGCGGTGAGCGGGTCAGTACTTGCCGAAGGCGAGTGCGACGTTGTGCCCGCCGAAACCGAACGAATTGTTGATTGCGTAGTGGTAGTCGCCGTAGCGCGGTTCACCGGCCACCACGTCGAGGTCGATATCCGGATCCAAGTTCTTCAGATTCAGGGTGGGCGGTATGACGCCGTCGCGCAAGGCGAGCACCGTGAGGATGGATTCGACCGCGCCGACCGCCCCGACCGAGTGCCCCAGCGCCGACTTGGGCGCGTAGACCGCGGGTCGGTGGCCGCCCATCGCGTTGTTGATGGCCTGGCCTTCGGCCACGTCGCCGACGTTGGTGCCGGTGGCGTGGGCGTTGATGTGGTCGATGTCCGACGGCTGCAGCCCCGCGAGCTGGATCGCCCGGGTCATGGCGTAGCCGGCCTGCTCACCGTTGGGGTCCGGCGCGACGATGTGGTAGCCGTCCGAGGTGACGCTGGCGCCCATGATGCGGGCCAGGATGTTGGCGCCGCGGGCCTTGGCGTGCTCCTCGGTCTCGATGACCAGCAGCGCGCCGCCTTCACCGAAGACAAAGCCGTTGCGGTCCTTGTCGAACGGGCGACAGGCGCCTTCGGGATCGTCGTTGCTGGTGGACAGCACGATCCGCATCTGGGCGAAACCGGCGATCGGCACCGCCTCGATCTTGGTCTCGACACCGCCGGTGATGGCGATGTCGGCCTCGCCCAGCACGATGTTGCGCCAGGCGTTCGCGATCGCCTCCGAACCCGAGGCACAGGCCGAAACCAGGGTGCTGACCCCGGCCCTGGCCTTGCGCTCGAGTCCGATGGCGGCCGCTGCCCCGTTGGGCATGTACATCTGCACGACGAGCGGCGAGACGGCCTTGAGGCCGCGCTCGCGCATCCCGTCGTAGGCGAACAGGAGTTCCTCGGTGGATCCCAGCCCGGTGCCGACGGAGACCATCAGCCGGCGGGGATCCACCTCGGGTGCACCCGCGTTTTCCCAGACACGACGGCCCAGGACCGTCGCCATCTTCTGGAGGTAGGACAGGCGCCTCTTCTCGACACGTGTCAGGTCGTCTTCAAAATCCTCGTGGAGATGTCCACCGATGCGAACCGGAAGGTCGTACTGCTCGACGAACGGATCGTCGAGCTTACGGATGCCGCTCTCCCCGTTGAGCAGCTTCTTCCAGGTGCCTTCAGCATCGGTTGCCAACGCCGTCGACATGGCAATGCCAGTGACGACCACATTGGGCAGACCGTTCCCCGTCGAGATGCCGGTGACTCCCGCCATTGCCGAGATGTTCCTTCCGTACCTCAGTACCGCCCGAAGGCCAGGGCCACATTGTGGCCACCGAACCCGAACGAGTTGTTGATGGCGTACTGGTATTCGCCGTATCGAGGCTCGCCCGCAACGACATCGAGATCGATCTCGGGGTCGGGCGTCTCGTAGTTCAGCGTCGGCGGGATGACCCCGTCGCGCAGGGCGAGGACCGTCAGGATCGACTCCAGGGCGCCGACGGCGCCGATCGAGTGACCCAGTGCCGACTTGGGTGCGTATACCGCGGCGTGCTCCACACCGGCGACGCGCAGGGCGTTGGCCTCCGCGGTGTCACCGATCGGGGTGGCCGTGGCGTGCGCGTTGACGTGGTCGATGTCCTTGGGGGACAGGCCCGCCGTCTCCAGCGCCCGCTTCATGGCCGCACCAGCTCGGATGCCGTCCGGGGCCGGGGCCACCATGTGGAAGGCGTCCGAGGTGATACCGGCACCGAGCAGGCGGGCCAGCGGCTTGGCGCCACGGGCCTTGGCGTGCTCCTCGGTCTCGATGACCATCACGGCACCGGCTTCGCCGAACACGAATCCGTCGCGGTCCTTGTCGAACGGGCGCGACGCACCGGCCGGGTCGTCGTTGCGGGTGGACATGGCGCGCATCATCGAGAACGCCGCGATCGGCAGCGCCTCGATACCGCCCTCGACACCGCCGCACACGGCGATGTCGGCGTCACCCATGACGATCTGGCGCCACGCGTGCGCGATCGCCTCCGAGCCCGACGAACAGGCCGAGACCGGAGTGATGACGCCGGCGCGGGCCCCGAGTTCGAGGCCGACGACGGCGGCAGCGCCGTTGGGCATGATCATCTGCACGGCCAGCGGCGACACCTTGCGGGGGCCGCCCTCGTTCATCGCGTCGTAGGTCTCGACGATCTTCTCGCCGCCGCCCAGACCGGTGCCGATCACGACCGAGAACCGGTCGGGATCGACTTCCGGCCGGCCGGTGCTGTCCCACAGCTGGTTGCCGATGTACTTGGCCATCCGCTGCACGTACGACATGCGTCGCAATTCCAGCCGGGTCATCTTCTCGTCGATGGACTCGACGAGATGGCCGCCGATGCGCACCGGAAGGTCCCACTTGGTGACGAAATCGTCCTCGAGGACCCGGATGCCGCTCTCGCCGGCCAGCAGGCCCTTCCACGTGCTCTCGATGTCCGCAGCGATGGAAGTAGTTGCCGTAACGGCGGTCACCACAACGCTGGGGAAACCGCCGTTAGCAGTGGAAGGTCGGGTCACTTGCCGAACTTATCGCGCAGTGCGGCGGCGGCCTCGGGGTTCTCTTCCTCGAGCTTCTGGATGTAGGCGACGACGTCACCGACGGTGCGCAGGCCGGCCAGGTCCTCGTCCGGGATCTTCACGCCGTACTTGTCCTCGGTCTGCACGGCGATCTCGACCATCGACAGCGAGTCGATGTCCAGGTCGTCGACGAAGCTCTTCTCCAGGGTCACCTCGGAAGGCTCGATGCCGGTGACCTCTTCGATGATCTCGGCGAGGCCGGCGATGATTTCTTCTTGACTGGCGGCCACGATGGCTCCTTCTATTTCTTGGGTTACTTCGCTCCGGCGGTCGGAGCTTCTTGGGTGGAACGTCTTTCGGGGTTGGAACAACCGGTCAGAGCTCGGCGAGCCCGTCCAGGTCTGAGGGGGCCTTCACCGCGTGCGTCGGCGTGCCCTTCAGCTCTCGTTTGGCGATGCCGACGAGCGTCCCGGCGGGCGGGAACTCGACGATCGCCTTCACCTGCAGACCCCGCAGGGTCTCGTTGCACAGGTCCCAGCGCACCGGCCGGGTCATCTGGGCAACCAGCTTGGCCATCGCGTCGGCCGCGTCGGCGACGGGCTGGCCGTCGGCGTTGGACAGCAGGGTGGCCGTCGGCTCGTTGGTGGGCACCGTCGCGGCCGCGGCGGCGTAACCCTCGGCGGCGGGTGCCATGTAGTGGGTGTGGAAGGCCCCGGCGGTGGCCAGCACCCGAACCCGGGCCTTGGCCGGCGGATCCTCGGCCAGCTTCTCCAGCGCGGCGGTCGCACCGGCGGCCACGATCTGGCCGGCGGCGTTGCGGTTGGCCGGGATCAGGTCCAGCGACTCCAGGCGGGCCAACACCTCTGCCTCGTCGCCACCGAGCACGGCGGCCATCCCGGTGGGCTCCAGCGCGCAGGCCTTGGCCATCTCGGCGCCGCGGGTGGCGGCCAGCTTGATCGCGTCGTCGGGCGAGATGACACCGGCGATCGCGTAGGCGGCGATCTCACCGACCGAGTGGCCGGCAACCGCGGTGTCGTCGGTGATCAGGTTGCGCTTGGTCAGCTCCTGGTGGGCCAACAGCGTGGCGGCCACGACCAGCGGCTGCGTCACCGCGGTATCGGTGATCTCCTCGGCGGTGGCGGTGGTACCCAGCCGGGCCAGGTCCAGCCCGGCGATCTCCGACCACGCGGCCAGGCGCTCGGCAGCACCGGGCAGCTCGAGCCACGGGGTGAGCATGCCGGGGGTCTGGGATCCCTGTCCGGGAGCAAGCAATGCAAGCACGGGATTAAGAAAACACTGTGGACTCGTCTCCGCGCCGTGTAAGAGATTATGAACCTTGTCTTATTCTTTTGTGGAGTTTCTACAAAAGTGCACGTGATGCGACCCGCCCGAGACCGCTTCGCGATCTGTTATGTCGGAATCTGGCTCCCCAACTTCGCGGTTTGGCCGCCGTGCGGCACGGTTGTACTGGCGATTGACCCGTTGAAGTGGCCTGCGTCACGCCGCAATCGGCCCACCGTGGTGGCCACCCGCAGGACGTACGCATCGCGCGGCACCGTCGGATCGCGACCGGTGAAGTCGGCGATCCGTTTCAGCCGGTACCGCACGGTGTTTGGATGAACGAACAATTTGCGTGCGCACGCTTCGATCGCGCCCCCGGAGTCCAGGTAGGTGTCCAGCGTTTCGGTCAGCGCGGGACCGGCGTCGGCCAACGGTCGCATCACCTCGGTTTCCAGCGCGGCCAGCGCGAGCGCGTCGCCCAGCAGTGCCCGCTCGGGCAGCAGTTCCCGCGACGACACCGGCCGCGGCGCGCCGCCCCACCCGACGACGGCGCGCATGCCCGAGATCGCCTCGGATGCGCTGCGGTACAACGTGGTCAGGGTCGGCGCGGTCGGGCCGATCACCACCGGGCCGTCGGCGAACACGCTCATCAGATCGGCCAGGAACCGGTCGGTCGGGGACAGCGATCCCGACACGATGGTCACCAGCCAGGTGCCGTGCACGTCCGACAGGGCGGTGCGGCCGTTGCGCAACGCGACATCGTGCACGTCCCCGCTGGCCAGGTCGATCCGGTCCGGGTGCGGATAACCCACGATGACCGTCGCGGGTGCGGTGGCGTCCCAGTTCAGTGCGGCCGCCTGGGACTGCAGGGCCGGGCCGGTGTCCCCGCGGACCACGGCGTCGACGATGTTGGCCTCCATCCGGGTGTCCCAGGCGCCGCGCGCCTCGGCGGCGTCGGCGTAGGCGGTGGCGGCCGCGAAGGCCAGGTCCCGGCTGTAGCGCAGGATGCCCGCGGTCAGCGCGCTGAGCTGTTCGTCGGTGCGGGCCAGCAGCGGCACCACCTCTTCGAAGAACTCCATGGTGACCCGCACCATCTCGACGGTGTGCCGCAGCGCGATCCGTCGGCGCAGGTCCTGGGGGACGACGTCGAAGGCCTGGGCGGTGTAGCTGACGTCGCTGGTGGGGTCGCGCATCCACTCGACGAAGTTCACCACCGCGGTCTGCACCACCAGATGCACGCTGGCGCGTTGGGAGGCCTCCAGGTCGGCGAAGAACGGCAACCGTTCCTCCAGGGCGTGCACGGCCTCGGTGGCCAGCCGGCCCGAGTACTGCTTGAGCCGGCGCAACGCGGAATCCGGCACCGTCTGCAGCACGCCCAGCGTGGACGGCGGCGGGATGGTGCGTTTGTCGGGCATCTCTAAAATCTACGCCGGTGTTTTGTAAGACTGGCACCGCGTAAGAGCCGCCCGGCGTTTGTGCGGTGTCATACGCGACGCACCGGGCGAGGCGTATGACACCGCACAAACGGTCGGGTCTAGGCGCTGCCGGTGTCGACGAACGACACCTCGGCCGCGGCCACGTCGTCGATGCGGTACTGCTTGGCCGCCGCGATGGCCACCGACGGATCGATCTCACCGTCGCGGGCCAGCGCCTCCAGCACCGCCACCACCACCGACTCGGCGTCGGTGTTGAAGTACCGCCGCGCGGCCGGGCGGGTGTCGGAGAAGCCGAACCCGTCGGTGCCCAGCGTGACGTAGGTGCCCGGCACCCACGGGCGGATCTGCTCGGGCACCGCCCGCATCCAGTCCGACACCGCGACGACGGGGCCGGCCGTCTGCGCCAGCGCCTGGGTGACGTAGGCGGTCGGGGCCGGCTGGTCGGGATGGCGCAGCCGCTGCTTCTCCACCGCCACGCCGTCGCGGTTGAGCTCGCCCCAGCTGGTCACCGACCAGACATCGGCGGCCACATCCCACTCGGCGGCCAGCAGATCGGCCGCGCGCAGCGCTTCCGGCATGGCCACACCCGAGGCCAGGATCTGCGCCGTGCTGGTGCGCTTCTCGGTGGCCGCCCGGTAGCGGTACATGCCCTTGAGCAGACCTTCGGGATCGAAGTTCGCCGGCTCGGCGGGCTGGACATACGGCTCGTTGTAGATGGTGATGTAGAAGAAGATGTTCTCCGGGTCCTCGCCGTACATCCGCTTGAGGCCGCTCTCGATGATGTAGGCGATCTCGTACGCGAACGCCGGGTCATAGGTGACGGCCGCCGGGTTGGTCGAGGCCAGCAGCAGCGAATGCCCGTCGGCGTGCTGCAGGCCCTCACCGGTCAGCGTGGTGCGCCCGGCAGTGGCGCCCAACACGAAGCCCTTGGCCATCTGGTCGGCGGCCGCCCACAGCCCGTCACCGGTGCGCTGGAACCCGAACATCGAATAGAAGATGTAGATCGGGATCATGGGCACGTTGTGGGTGGCGTACGACGTCCCGACAGCGGTGAACGACGACGTCGACCCCGCCTCGTTGATGCCCTCGTGCAGGATCTGGCCGACCTCGGATTCCTTGTAGGCCAACATCAGTTCGGAATCCACCGCGGTGTAGAGCTGCCCGTTACGGTTGTAGATCTTCAGGCTGGGGAACCACGAGTCCATGCCGAAGGTGCGCGCCTCGTCCGGGATGATCGGCACCAGACGCGGCCCGATCTCTTTGTCCCGCAACAGTTCCTTGAACGTACGCACGGTCGCCATGGTGGTGGCCACGGCCTGGGTGCCGGAGCCCTTCTTCAGCGGCTTGTAGGCGTCGCTGCCCGGCAGGTTGAGCGCCTTGGTCCTGGTGCGGCGTTCGGGGACGAACCCGCCCAGGGTGCGCCGGCGATCCAGCAGATAGCGGATCTCCGGGGCGTTGGGCCCGGGGTGGTAGTACGGCGGCAGGTACGGGTTCTCTTCGAGCTGGGCATCGCTGATCGGCACCCGGGTGACATCGCGGAAGCCCTTGAGGTCTTGCAACGCAAGCTTTTTCATCTGGTGCGTGGCGTTGCGGCCCTCGAAGTGCTGCCCCAGCGTGTAGCCCTTGATGGTCTTGGCCAGGATGATCGTCGGCTGGCCCTTGTGCTCCATCGCGGCCCGGTAGGCGGCATACAGCTTGCGGTAGTCGTGACCGCCCCGCTTGAGATTCCAGATCTCGGTGTCGGTCATCGGGTCCACCAGGGCCTTGGTGCGCGGGTCGCGGCCGAAGAAGTGGTCGCGCACGTAGGCGCCGTCGTTGGCCTTGTAGGTCTGGTAGTCCCCGTCGGGGGTGGTGTTCATCAGGTTCACCAGGGCGCCGTCGCGGTCGGCGTGGAGCAGCGCGTCCCACTCTCGGCCCCACACCACCTTGATGACGTTCCAGCCCGCGCCGCGGAAGAACGACTCCAGCTCTTGGATGATCTTGCCGTTGCCGCGCACCGGTCCGTCCAGGCGCTGCAGGTTGCAGTTGACCACGAAGGTCAGGTTGTCCAGCGCCTCGTTGGCGGCCACCTGGATCAGGCCGCGGCTCTCCGGCTCGTCCATCTCGCCGTCACCCAGGAAGGCCCACACGTGCTGATCGGAGGTGTCCTTGATGCCGCGATCGTGCAGGTAGTGGTTGAACCGCGCCTGGTAGATGGCGTTCATCGGGCCCAGCCCCATCGACACCGTCGGAAATTCCCAGAAATCGGGCATCAGCCGGGGGTGCGGGTAGGACGGCAGGCCACCGCCGGCGTGGCTGTGCTCCTGGCGGAACCCGTCCAACTGGTTGGCGGTCAGCCGGCCCTCGAGGAAGGCGCGGGCGTAGATGCCGGGGGAGGCGTGCCCCTGGATGAAGATCTGATCGCCGCCGCCGGGATGGGATTTCCCGCGGAAGAAGTGGTTGAACCCGACCTCGTACAGCGACGCCGACGAGGCGTAGGTCGAAATGTGGCCGCCCACACCGACTCCCGGCCGCTGTGCGCGGTGCACCATGATGGCCGCGTTCCAGCGGATCCAGGCCCGGTAGCGGCGCTCGACGTCCTCGTCACCGGGGAACCAGGGCTCCAGTTCGGTGGGGATGGTGTTGACGTAGTCGGTGGACGTCAGGGCGGGGATGGCGACGCGCTTCTCCCGCGATCGCTCCAACAGGCGCAACATCAGGTAGCGCGCGCGAGCGGACCCATGCCGTTCGAGCATGTCGTCGAACGACTCCAGCCATTCGGCCGTCTCATCCGGATCGATGTCGGGTAGATAAGAGGCAACTCCTTCACGGATCACTCGGACCCGGTCGGGTTCGCCTGCGTTACCGGAGTTTTGGGCCAGGTCTTGGCGCGCGAACTCGGTGGTCAACTGCGGCTCCTTGGTTAACGGTGCTTCGTAGTGCGGTGCTTGTGGCGATCACTATCGTGCTCCTATCGTGCCGCAGATCACCGGGCAGGGTGTCCTACCGCTCAGTAACCAAATGATCCGGCGTTCGCTGGTCGGAAGCGGTAACGTCTGGCAGCAATGCTGAACAGTGGTTGGGGGTCTGCGGTGCTGATGCGGGTGCGTGTCGGCGCCCTGATCGTGGGTTGTCTGGCCGTGCTGGCGATGATCGTCGTCGGATGTACCAGCGAGACCAGCGGTACCGCCACCGTGAACAAGGCCGACGCGCCCATCTACCGGGCCTCGGTCTCGGCGTCGGCGGCCGAATCGGCCGAGAGTTCCAGCTCGAAGGAGTCGGAGCGGCAGAAGTCGATCACCACCGGCGCGATCCACACCTCGTGCGAGGCGCTGAGCTCCAGCAGCGTGGACTCCATCACGGCGGTGAACACCTACGTCGGCGCCTACAACGAGAACGGTGACGTGGCGGGCGCCGCGCAGCCTGCCATCGACGCGCTCAACCACAGCGCCGATCTGGTGGAGCAAAGCCTGTCCGATCCACTGGGCCCGGCGCTGAAGGGCGCGCTGACCGAGTGGGTGAGCGCGGCGCGGGCGGTGGCCTCGGCCATCGCCGGCGATGTCGGGCCCGATGCCTTCAACGACGCGGTGGGCCGGCTGAACGATGCAAAGACCGCCGCGCTGGACATGTGCGATGCGGCATATCGATAAACCTTGCCGCCAAGTCTCGGCCTTGGGCCTCCGGCGTGCGAATATAGGCCGAGCGCACTCGAAACGGCTTAAGGAGGACTGACGGTGGTCGCCGCGGGGACGGACTCTGACCCGAATTACGCCCGCAAACTGGGCATCGAGAAGGATCAGGTCGTCCAGGAATTGGGGTGGGACGAAGACACCGACGACGATATCCGGGCCGACATCGAGGACGCCTGTGGTGGCGAGCTTCTCGACGAGGACGCCGATGAGGTCGTCGACGTGGTGTTGTTGTGGTGGCGCGACGACGACGGTGACCTGGTGGACCGGCTGATGGACGCCATCACCCCGCTGGCCGACGACGGCGTCATCTGGGTGGTCACGCCCAAGACGGGTAAGCCGGGCCACGTTCAGCCCGCCGAGATCGCCGAGTCGGCACCGACCGCCGGGTTGATGCAGACCTCGTCGGCGAACCTGGGGGACTGGATCGCCAGCCGGTTGGTGCAGCCGAAGTCCAAAGCCGCCGGTCGGCGATAGTGCTCGAGGTCGGCGCGCCCGCGCCGGACTTCACCCTGAAAAACCAGCACGGCCGGCCGGTGACCCTGTCGGCGCTGCGCGACCGCAACGTCCTGCTGGTCTTCTTCCCGCTGGCCTTCACCCCGATCTGCGCGGGCGAGCTGGGGGAGATCCAGGCCCATCCCGAGGTGTACGACACGCCCGACACCGTCACCCTCGCCATCTCCGTGGGGCCGCCGCCGACGCACAAGGTGTGGGCGCAGCAGAGCCGCTTCACCTTCGACCTGTTGTCCGACTTCTGGCCGCATGGTGCGGTCGCGTCGGCGTACGGGGTGTTCAATTCCGAGTCCGGTTTCGCCGACCGCGGCACCTTCGCGATCGACCGGTCCGGTGTCATCCGGTTCGCCGAGTGCAAACAGCCAGGTGAGATGCGTGACGCCGCGGTCTGGCGGGACGCGCTGGCGGCGCTGCGGATTTAGTACTGGCCAGCGCGGGCGTGTAGCGTGCCTGCGACGGGGCGCGTAGCTCAGTGGTAGAGCTCTGGTTTTACACACCAGCGGTCGGCGGTTCGATACCGTCCGCGCCCACTCTGGTCAGCATTCGACGACGTTGACCGCCACGTTGACAGCGAGGCCGCCGGTGGCGGTTTCTTTGTACTTGTTGCTCATGTCCATGCCTGTGGTCCGCATGGTTTCGATCACCTGGTCCAGGGAGACGCGGTGGGTGCCGTCGCCACGAAGGGCCATCCGGGCAGCATTGATGGCTTTGCCGGCAGAGATGGCGTTGCGTTCGATGCAGGGGATCTGCACCAGGCCGCCGATGGGATCGCAGGTCAGCCCCAGGCTGTGCTCCATGGCGATCTCGGCGGCATTCTCGACTTGGCGCGTTGTGCCGCCGAGGATCTCGGCCAGGGCGCCGGCGGCCATCGAGGCTGCGGACCCCACTTCGCCCTGGCACCCCACTTCGGCTCCGGAGATGGAGGCACGCTCTTTGTAGAGCGAGCCGATCGCCCCGGCCGCGAGGAGGAATCGGACGGCGGTGTCGTCGGGATCGGCTACGCCCGCCCTGGTGTAGTGCGTGGCGTAGTGCAGCACGGCGGGGATGATGCCGGCCGCGCCGTTGGTGGGTGCGGTGACGATGCGCCCACCGGAGGCGTTCTCTTCGTTGACGGCCAGGGCAATCAGGTTGACCCAGTCCTCGGCGAAGGCGGCATCGCGGTGCGGGTCTTCGGCGGCCAGTCGGCTGTGCCAATCGTGTGCGCGCCGCGGCACCCGAAGATTCCCCGGCAGGTACCCCTGCTGGGTGATGCCGCGTTGCGCGCACGCGACCATCACATCCCGCAGATGCAGAAGGTCGTGGTGGACCTGGTCGCGCGTGCGGGAGGTGAGTTCGTACCGAAGCATGATCTCGCTGATGCTGCAGTCGTGGTCATCGGCCAACGCCAGCAGATCGGCGGCACTGTGAAAGGACCACGGCTTCGGGGTGTCGTCGGATCGGTCAGCGGGTTGGTCCCCGGTGACGATGAAACCGCCGCCCACCGAGAAGTAGGTCTCGGTGTACAGCGCGTGCCCGGACAACCCGTAGGCGGCGAGGGTCATCGCGTTGGGGTGGCGCGGCAGAACCGTCTCCGGGTGCAGATGGAAATCGGATTCGGCCAATCGAATCTCGGTGATGCCGCCCAATCTGATGGTCCCGCCGGCTCGCATCTCTGCCAGCCGTCCTTCGGCGTGATCCGGTTCAACGGTGTCGGGCCATAGTCCTTCCAAACCGAGCAGGATCGCCGAGAAGGTGCGGTGTCCGGCGCCGGTGGCGGCCAGGGAACCGAACAGATCCACCCGGACTTCGGTCACCTCGGTCAACGACGTGCGAATGGTGAGGTCGGTGACGAACTGCGCCGCGGCGCGCATCGGCCCCACGGTGTGGGAGCTGGAGGGGCCGATTCCGACCGTGAAGAGTTCGAAAACGCTGATGGTCATGAGCTCTCGGCTCTGAGATCGGTTGTGGTGAGCCGGTTTCGACGGTGCACGAGGTGACTCCGATTCGTCGAGCCCACGAGGGATGGGCTGCGAGTGGTGGCACCTCCCCGCTCTGTCCTGTTACCTGAGAGTTTGACGCGGGGTGCGCGCTTTCACCTTCGGCAAGTACCCGGTTGGCTCACCGGCACTGTTCTCCAGAGTTGCCTCGACGCAACGGTATTGGGCCTGAGAGTTTCTCGGGGAGGAGATTGCTCCTACGGCGCCTCCGACGCGGAGGTTCTCCCGCTGCGTGTCAACGGCGTATTGACTTGTGGTGTGGGGGACTATACCCGCCAATCCGGCATCAGGCAGCCTGACCTGCCGGGCGTCGCCGTCGGACGGTCGTCACTCCAACGTCCGCACCCGAGCCGACAGCACCGCGGTCCACTCGTCGAGATAGCGGTCGTCGGGAACCGACGCGCTCGCGCGTCGGAAAAGGTTGGTGGCCAAGCGTTCCCCCAGCAGGCTGCTGACGCCGAGCGTGGCCAGGGTCTTGGTTTGCTCCGGTGAGGCCTTCGGCGCCCACACCGCGATCCAGCCGTCGAGTTCGTCGGTCAGCGAGTCGACCAATGCCGCATAGGCGGTGTCGAGCCGGTCCGACAGACCGGCGGGGGTGCGCGCGGCGATCTGCAGCAGCTCGGCTTCCTGGTCGATGACGGTGAGCAGGTAGCGGCCCAGCACGGTGAGTTCGCTGTGCAGGTCGCCGAGGCCGGCGAACAGCGCGCGGATGTCCTGCATGGCGGCGCGGCGGTCGAGTTGCCGGTCGATGCCAGCGATCAGCAGCGCGTCCTTGGATTTGAAGTGCCGGTACAGCGCGCCGGATCCCGCGGCCAAGCCGGCCGCGGTCTCGATCTGGGAGACGCTGGTGGCCTCGAAGCCCTTGGCGCTGAACAACCGCATCGCCTCGGTCAGGATCCGCTCCCGGGTGGATGTCGGCGCGGTCATTGACTCCTCCAAAGTGATCACTTACTGTCCGTACTGAATCACTTTACCCGCGGGGCGGGGAAGATGGGAGTGCTTCACATGCCGCAACCGAACAGGCCGATCGCAAACGGACGGATCCGCCGGACCATGCCACTGGCGGGCTTCACCGCGCGTGCGACCGGCGGGCGGCTCGTGGCCGGCCTCAGTGAGAAGGCGGGCAATGAGGGGGCCGTGGAACGGTTCCATGAGCGGACCGCCGAACGCTACGCCGAGATCTTGGGTCACTCCAAGGGTGCATTGATGAAGCTCGGGCAACTGCTCTCCATCATCGACACGGGTGGCTTGGGCACCGGCGGATTCGCGCCCTACCAACGGGCCCTTACCCGGTTGCAGTCCGCCGCGCCACCGATGGCGCCCAGCTTGGTGCGCGAAGTCCTCGATACCGAACTGGGCTGCACCGCGGCAGGGTTCGCAGACTTCGTTGACGAGCCGATCGCGGCCGCATCAATCGGCCAGGTGCACCGAGCCGTCCTGCGGGATGGCCGCGCCGTTGCGGTGAAGATTCAATACCCTGGCGTGGCCGAGGCCATCCGGGCCGATCTGGCCAATACCGAACTGGTGGCCACGTTCCTGCGGTTCGTGACCTCGGCCGCCGGCATTGTGCTCGATCCTCGGTCGTTGGCGCGCGAACTGAGCGCTCGGATCGCCGAAGAGGTCGACTACCGGCGGGAGGCCGCGATGATCGCCCGATTCGCCGACCTCTACCGCGGGCACCCGTTCATCCGAATCCCGGACGCAATTCCCGAGCTGTCGACGGGTCGCGTGCTGACGATGACGTTTCTCGAGGGAATGGGCTGGGCCGAAGCGCAACAGGCCGACCAGGGGCTCAAGAACACGTGGGCCGAAGTGATCACCCTCTTCACCAGTGCCAACTATCGGCTGGCCAACCTGATGCACAACGACCCACACCCGGGCAACTACCTGTTCCACCCGGACGGCAGCGTCGGTGTCGTCGACTTCGGTTGCGTGAAGATTCTCCCCGAGCCGATGCGCCGGGCGGCCGTCGGTGTGATGCGCGCGGCGATCGACGGTCGCGCCGACGACCTTCGGGACTGCATGGTGCAGGTCGGGTTCATCACCGCAGATTCACCGATGACAGCCGAGGAAGCCCTGGGGTACTGGTCGCAGGTGTTCTACGAGGTCGCGCTGGCGCCGCAGCCGGTCACCTACACGCCAGACGCCTCGGCCCGGACGGCGCACTGGCTTTTCGGTCTGCATGATCTGTCGAACCCGTTGACGCGCATGCACGCGCCGGGTGATCTTGCCTTCGCGCCGAGAGTGCACGCCGCGCTGAGCAACGTGTGCGCCGGCCTGGCCGCGACGGTGCCCGCCCGGGCGATCACCGATGAACTGGACGGAATTGCTTCGCCGACTACGGAACTCGGTGTCCTGCACCATGAGTGGGCGTGTGAGCGGGGACTGCTGCGAATGGCCCGATAGCGGGACCTACTGCACTCAGTCCAGCTCGGCCAACGCTCGCCGGGCAGCCTCCAACTCGGCTTCCAGTGCCGCCACCTTGGCGGCCTGCTGGACGCGCGCCTCTTCGATGACCTCGTCGATCGGGGTGGCGAGGTCCTCATGCAGTTCCTTGGCGGCCCGGGACACCGCGGCTGCCGCCACGGCGAGGTCGCGGGCCAGATAGGTGCCGCCCTGCTTGAGTTCGGCGCGCCATTCACCGTCCGCGGTACCCGTGACGGTGAGGGTCAGTTCCAGCGTCTTGGCCTTCCGCTTGGCCGGCGCCTTCTTGGGTGCCGGCGCCGCGACGGGCTCGGCGACCGCCTCGGGCAGCGGCGCTTCCGGTGCAAGGGTGTCTGCGGTCATCGTCATGACGCCCATTAGAACACACGTTCGACGGGCCCCGTCGCAGGCACTCACTCGTGTTGCCCCCGCAACTTACCGGTCAGTAGGGTTGGGGGTGGAGCGAACAGGAGCTGCCTATGGCTGAGACCAAGTTCATCGACATCCATGGTGCACGTCAGGCCGTCGTGGACGAGGGCGAGGGCGACGAAGTCCTTTTGCTGATCCACGGGATGGCCGGCAGTGCGCACACCTGGCGGGACGTCCTGCCGCAACTTGCCAAGAAGTACCGCGTGATCGCGCCGGACCTGCTGGGGCACGGGCAGTCGTCCAAACCCCGCACCGACTACTCGCTCGGTGCGTTCGCCGTCGGCCTGCGGGATTTGCTCGACGAACTGGGCGTGTCATCGGCCACGGTGGTCGGGCATTCGCTGGGCGGCGGGGTGGCCATGCAGTTCCTCTATCAGCATCCGGACTACTGCCGCCGCCTCGCGCTCATCAGCAGCGGCGGGCTCGGTCCCGATGTCGGCTGGATCCTGCGGCTGCTGGCCGCCCCCGGCGCCGAGCTCGTCATGCCGGTGATCGCGCCAAGCCCGGTGCTGCGCGCCGGAAACGCGGTGCGCTCATGGTTGAGTTCGGCCGGTCTGCGATCGCCGCGCGGCGCGGAGATCTGGAACGCGTACTCCTCCTTCAGCGACCGCGAGACCCGTGAGGCGTTCCTGCGCACCCTGCGGTCGGTGGTCGACTACCGCGGTCAGTCCGTCAGCGCGCTCAACCGGCTGAACCTGCGCGAAGGACTGCCCGTGCTGGCCATCTGGGGCGACGAAGACAGCATTATCCCGGTCGAGCACGCCTACTCCGCGTTGAACGCCCGGCCGGACTGCCGGCTCGAAGTCCTGCCCGGCGTAGGCCATTTCGCCCAGGTCGAGCAGCCGGCCAGGGTGATCGAGCTGATCGACGAGTTCATCGCCACGACTCAGCCGGCCGACCAGACCCGCGGCTGATCACTCCGGCGCCGCGAAGAACTCCAAGGCGATACCGTCCGGGTCCCGGAAACTCAGGCCCGAGCCGTAGTGCGCGTCGACGACGCCACCATGGGCGATACCGAGCTCGTCGAGCTTGGTGGCCCATGTCTGCAACTCCGCCCGCGACGCGCAGCCGAACCCCACATGGTCCAACCCGGCCCGGAATTCGGTGAACTCGCCCGGCTCGATGCCGCGCTCGTGCTGGTGGATGCCGAACAGCGTGCCGCCGTCCAACGCCCACACCAGATGCCGGAAGCCGGCATCGGTCTGCTCATCGAGAACCGGGTCGAACCCGATCAGCGCGCGGTACCACGGCCCGCTGACGCCGATATCGCTCACCGTGACCGCCACATGATTCAGTGCCCCAAAAGACATGACTTTCCCCTTTCACACCACCGGTTTTCCCAATCGAGCCCGCACCCGCATATCCCACAGATACAGCCGATAGCCGAACGTCCAAACCTCCCGCGGCACGATCCGGTCGGCGGCACGCAGTCCGGCCAGCAACAGCGCGAACCGGCGCTGGTCGTCCGGGGTCCAGTCCAGCTTCATCAGCGTGCGGAACGGGCTGGACAGAAAACCCTTGGTGGCGAACAGCATCGGCGGTCCGGCCAATTGCCGCAGCGGCGACGGCAAGAACGCCACCGACGCCACCCCGTACAGGTGCGCACGCACCGGCTCGTCCACCCGCAGATCGTCGAGGGTCCGCTTCCAGTACTCGTCGAAAGCCGCCCGGTCCGGCGGCCACATCTCGGCGTGCACCTGCAAGGTGGTCCCCAGGGTTCGGGCGTCGGCGTACACCGCATCAGCGGATTCGTCGTCGAGCGGTCCGTACAGGTACTCGTGCTGGTCGACGAAATACCGGTACAGGCACGCCGCCACCCACAACTGCAGCTTCGGGTCGAAAGCGTTGTAGCGCACGGGGCTCGACCGGGTGGACCGGACCCGGGCGTGCACCCGGTCCACCTCGGAGCGGATCAGCGCGCGATCGGCATCGGTGCCGCAGGTGGCCGCCGCCAGGTAGGTGCCCGTGGTGCGGGCCCTCTTGAACGGGTGCAGGTAGACGTTGCCGCTGTCGACCGGGCTCTCCAGCACGCCGTAACCCACGCCCGGCAGCGACAGCTGCATGATGACGTTGGCGGCCGGGGCCAGCGCGGCGACCGGGTTGAGCAGGTCGATGACGCGGCGCGGACGGCGTGGTGGTCCCAGCCTCATGTCAGTGAGTACAGCACCTTGTGAGACGTTCAGGTGAGGGAACCGACGGGGGAATTATGCTGCCCGTCGTGTTTGGACACACTGCTCGCGCGGCCGGGCTGGCCGCCGGCTACCTCGCCGACCTGTGGTGGGCCGATCCGCAGCGGGCCCATCCGGTGGCCGCATTCGGGACGGCCGCCGCCGCGCTGGAGAAACGCACCTACGCCGACAGCAGGGCAGCCGGCGTCGCGCACACGGCCGCCCTGCTGGGCGGGCTCGCCGCGCTCGGCGCCGCCGCCGAGAAAGCCGCGGCGCGGCGCGGACCGGTGTGGACCTTCGCCGTCACCGCGGTCAGCACCTGGGTCGTGCTGGGCGGCACCTCACTGGCCCGCACCGGCGCGCAGATGGCGGACCGGCTCGGCAGCGCGGACGTCGACGGAGCCAGGACCCTGTTGCCGTCGCTGTGTGGCCGGGATCCCGCGGCGCTGGACGCCGACGGTCTTGCCCGCGCCGCGCTGGAATCGGTCGCCGAGAACACCTCCGATGCACAGGTCGCCCCGATCCTCTGGGGTGCGGTGGCCGGGGTGCCCGGACTGCTGGTGTACCGCGGTGCCAACACCCTCGACGCGATGATCGGGCACCATTCGCCGCGGTACGAGCGATTCGGTTGGGCCGCTGCGCGTTTCGACGACGCGGTCAATTACGTCGGGGCCCGGGCGACCGGGCTGTGCGCCGTCGCGGTCTCGGGTGCGCCGGGCGCGACCTGGCGGGCCTGGCGGCGCGACGCCAAGAAACACCCCAGCCCGAATGCCGGGGTCGCGGAAGCGTCGTTCGCCGGGGCGCTGGGTGTGCAGCTGGGCGGACCGACTCAGTACGCGCACCGGCTGGAGATGCGTCCCCCCCTGGGTGACGGTCCGCCGCCGCGGGTGGACGATCTGCGCCGGGCGGTCCGGTTGTCCCGCGGGGTGCAGGCGCTGGCCACCGTCGCGGCGGTCAGCGTCGCCGCCCGTACCGGTCGGCGAGCTTCTCTTCGGCGGTCTGCGGCGTAGCGGCCGGCGTTTCGGGCGCATTTGCCGCCTTCTCCCGCCGGCGCGCCTTCACCTCGGCGACGATGAAATACCCCAGCCCGATCGGCGCGATGATGCCGAACGCGATCCACTGGATGCCGTAGGACAAGAACGGCCCGGCATCCAGATGCGGCAGCGGGATCACGCCGAGGCCGCCGGGCTGATTGTCCACCAATTGCAGGTAGGACCCGGCCAGCGGGACACCCGTCACCTGCGACACCTGCCCCGGGTTGATCGAATACACCTGCTGGGCACCGTCGGCCCGGAACGGCTCCTTGCCCAGCGCGACGGGCTCGGCATCGCGCAGCCGCGCCTCGATGGTCACCGTTCCGCCCGGCGGTGCGGCGAACGCC
This sequence comes from Mycolicibacterium cosmeticum, assembly GCF_000613185.1. Lineage (NCBI taxonomy): Bacteria > Bacillati > Actinomycetota > Actinomycetes > Mycobacteriales > Mycobacteriaceae > Mycobacterium > Mycolicibacterium cosmeticum. The sequence goes on along the minus strand of NZ_CCBB010000001.1, from coordinate 1,367,558 downwards.
GGCAGCGCCGTGCCTTGTTCGGGTTTGACGTATCCCCGGTCCACCAGCACCGTCGGCCCATGGTCGACCGCGAACGGGGTCAGCACCTCATACGCCGGGTCGCCGTCGACCGACCGCAGCCGGGCCACCACCTGCGCTTCGGGCAGATACCGTCCGGTGGCCGTCACCCGGTGCCACTGCTGATCGGGTGCCGACGAATCCTGGTGGGGCAGAACGCTGGTCAGCGGCACCGGGTCGGCGGACAGCGACGCGGCGATCTGTGAGTTCTCCCGGGAGGTCTTGGTGTTCTTGCCCAGCTGCCACGGTGCCAGCACGGTGAAACACAACCAGGCGAACGCCAGCACCACGACGAACAGCGCCAGCCACTGCGGCCGGAACAGGAACGCCCAGCGCTTCATTGCTCGGCCAGCCTCTTGTCCACCCATTCGTGCAGCCCGACCAGCGACGCGTCGATGACGTCGAACACGTCCTGGAAGTCGTGCAGCGATCCGTAGTACGGGTCTTCGACGTCCAGGGCGTAGGCCGCCGAACGCGGATCGAAGGATCGCATCATCCGCAGCCGCTCGGCGGGCACCCCCATGTCCTTGAGCATCCGGGCGTGGTTGCGGCCCATCGCGATCACCATGTCGGCGGCCAGGTGCTGCTCGTCGATCTGGGTGGCGCGATGTGAGGTCGGGTAACCATGCTGGCGCAGCACCTGATTGGTGCGGTGGTCGGCCGGCTCGCCGGCATGCCAGCCGCCGGTGCCCGCGCTGGTCACCCGGACCACGTCGGCCAGGCCGCGTTCGCCGATCTGGTGGGCGAACATCTTCTCGGCCATCGGGGACCGGCAGATGTTGCCCGAGCAGATGAACGTGACGTGCAGGCGGCTAGACACCCAGCACCTCCCGCAGATCCGCGATGGTGTCGACCCGGTGCAGCGGGGCGGGGGCATCGGGACCGTCGAAATCGGCGCTGCCATAACCCCAGCCGACGACGACGGTGTTGATGCCGTGCTGTCCGGCGCCTTCCACATCGTGGGAACGGTCGCCGATCATCAGCACCCGCTCGGGCAGCGGGCTCAACTGCGCCAGCGCGTGGGCGACCACGTCGGCCTTGGCGGCCCGGGTGCCGTCGGAACTCGCGCCGGCGATCACCTCGAAATAGCCGTCCAGGCCGAAGTGCGCCAGGATGCGCTTGGCGGTGGTCTCCGCCTTCGACGTGGCGACGGCCAGCCGCACCCCGGCGGCGCGCAGATCGGCCAGTAGCGCCGGGATGCCGTCGAACAGGCTGTTCATCGCCCAGCCGCGGGTGGTGTAGTCGGCGCGGTAGGCGGTGATGGCGTCGTCGACGCGGTCGCCGAGGCCCATCGCGGCCAGCGTGTGATGCATCGGCGGCCCGACGATCCGGCCGGCCAGGTCCCCGTCCGGCACCGGAGCGCCGACGGTGTCCAGCGCGTACCGGAAGCTGGCGACGATCCCGTCGGCAGAGTCGGTGAGGGTTCCGTCGAGGTCGAAGAGCACCAGCTGGGGGAGACGTGTCACCGTCATATTGTCGCCGATGTACCTGTGCCCCCGGGCAGCGCACTACTGTCGTGCTGTGGTTCACGGGGTTCGGCAGGCGGCGCGCTATCACGGCGATCAGGCCGTCGAGCCCGGGATGCTGGACTTCGCCGTCAATGTCCGCGCGTCGGGCCCGCCGTCGTGGCTGGTCGACCGGCTGAGCGCGCGCCTGGGTGAGCTGGGCCACTACCCGTCCGCGGCCGACACCGACCGCGCCGTGCGGGCGGTGGCCGACCGGCACCGGCGCGGCGTGGACGAGGTCGCCCTGCTGGCCGGCGGTGCCGAGGGGTTCGCGCTGCTGCCCAACCTGGCGCCGACGCTGGCCGCGCTCATCGCGCCGTCGTTCACCGAACCCGAGGCCGTGCTGAGCGCCGCGGGCATCCCCGTCGAGCACGTCGTACTGGCGCCGCCGTTCGCGTTGTCCAGCGCCCAGGTGCCCGAGGCCGCCGACCTGGTGGTCGTCGGCAACCCGACCAACCCCACCTCGGTGCTGCACCCGGTAGACCAGATCCTCTCGCTGCGCCGCCCGGGCCGCATCGTGGTGGTGGACGAGGCGTTCGCCGACGGGGTCCCGGGTGAGCCGGAGTCGGTGGCCGCGCTGTCGCTGCCCGATGTGCTGGTGTTGCGCAGTCTGACCAAGACGTGGTCGCTGGCGGGCCTGCGGGTCGGTTACGCGCTGGGGGCGCCGGAGGTGCTGGAGCGGCTGACCGCCCGGCGCGCGCACTGGCCGCTGGGCACGCTGCAGCTGGAGGCGGTCACGGCGTGCTGCGCGCCCGAGGCGGTGGCCGAGGCGCAGGCCGGTGCGCAGCGGCTGGCGGCGCTGCGCGCCGAGATGGTGGCCGGGCTGCGTGCGGCCGGTGTCGACGTGGTCGACGGTCGCGCCCCGTTTGTGCTGCTGCGCGTCGCCGATGCCGAGTTGGCCCGGAAGAAGCTGGACGCCAAGGGAATCGCGGTGCGTCGCTGCGATACCTTCGTGGGACTGGACGGCGAGTATCTGCGGGCCGCGGTGCGTCTCGAGTGGCCGCTATTGGTGGAGGGCCTGCGTTGACCGTGCGACTGTCCGATGTGATCGAGGTGCTCGACACCGCGTATCCGCCTGCCCTGGCCCATGATTGGGACTCGGTGGGCTTGGTGTGCGGGGATCCGTCCGAGCCGGTTACCTCGGTGACCGTGGCAGTCGACGCCACCGCCGAGGTGGTCGACGAGGTGCCCGACGGCGGCTTGCTGCTGGCACACCACCCGCTGCTGCTGCGCGGTGTCGACACCGTGGCGGCCAGCACCGCCAAGGGGTCGTTGATCCACCGGCTGATCCGTTCGGGCCGGTCGCTGTTCACCGCGCACACCAATGCCGACGCGGCGTCACCCGGCGTCTCCGATGCCCTGGCCGACGCCCTGGGGTTGGAGGTGCGCGACGTGCTGGCACCGGCCGAGTCCCGCGCCGGCCTGGACAAATGGGTGGTCTTCGTCCCGGCCGGTGACGCTGAGAGCCTGCGGGTTGCACTGTTCGCGGCGGGTGCCGGGCAGATCGGTGACTACTCCTGCTGCAGTTGGAGTGTCGGCGGCACCGGGCAGTTCCTGCCGCTCGACGGCGCCGACCCGGCTATCGGCACGGTGGGCACCGTCGAGCACGTGGCCGAGGACCGGGTCGAGGTCATCGCGCCGTCCGCGCGCCGCGCGGCGGTCCTGGCGGCGCTGCGTGCGGCACATCCGTACGAGGAGCCGGCCTTCGACGTGTTCGCCCTGGCGCCGCTGCCCTCCGGCGTCGGGATCGGCCGGATCTGCGCCCTGCCCGAACCGGAATCGTTGGCCGCCTTCGTCTCCCGCGTGCGCGACAGGTTGCCCGCGACCTCGTGGGGGGTGCGGGCGGCCGGCGATCCGGAACAGTTGGTGTCCCGGGTGGCCCTCTGCGGCGGAGCGGGCGATTCGCTGCTGGACGTGGTGGCCCGCACCGGCGCGCAGGTCTACCTGACCGCGGACCTGCGCCACCATCCCGCCGACGAGCATCGCCGCAAGCACGACACTGCCTTGGTGGACGTGGCGCACTGGGCCAGTGAATACCCCTGGTGCAGTCAGGCCGCCACGCTGCTGGCCAATCGTTTCGGCCCGGAACTTCCGGTGCGCGTGAGCACGGTGCGCACCGATCCCTGGAATATCGATGAAGGACATCTGTGATGAAAGCTGCACTTACCCAACAGCGTTCGCTGCTGGCCCTGGCCGAGCTCGACGCCGAGCTGGGCCGGGTCGAGCACCGGGCCCGTAATCTCGCCGAACAGCAGGAACTGGACAAGGCGCAGGCCGAGCACCGCGCCGCCAACGATCAGCTCGCCGTGCTGGGCATCGCCCTGGAGGACCTGGATGGTCAGGTTGCCAAGTTGGAGAGCGAGATCGACGGCGTCCGGCAGCGCGAGGACCGGGACCGGGCGCTGCTGGACGGCGGGTCGGTGAACCCCAAGCAGCTCTCGGAGCTGCAGCACGAACTGGAGACGCTGCAACGCCGCCAGTCCGCGCTGGAGGATTCGATGCTGGAGATCATGGAGCGCCGGGAAGCGTTGCAGGCCCAGCAGTCCGAGCAGCTCACCCGCATCGATGCGCTGCAGAACGAACTGTCGGCGGCCCAGCGGGCTCGCGACGAGGCGCTGGTCGCCATCGACCAGGCCCGCCAGGTCGGCGCCCTGCGCCGCACCGAGCTGACGTCCGCCTTGGAGCCCGACCTGGTGGCGATGTACGAGAAGCAGCGCGCCAAGGGCGGTCCGGGCGCCGGGCTGTTGCAGGGCAAGCGCTGCGGTGCCTGCCGCATCGAGATCGACCGCGGTGAGATGGCCCGCATCTCCGCCGCCGACGACGACGAGGTACTGCGCTGCCCGGAGTGCGGGGCCATCCTGTTGCGGATCAGGCCGTGAAGGTTGTCGTCGAAGCCGACGGCGGCTCCCGCGGCAATCCGGGGCCGGCCGGCTACGGCGCGGTCGTGTTCAGCGCCGACCGGTCGACGATGCTGGCCGAACGCAAGCAGTCCATTGGGCTGGCGACCAACAACGTCGCTGAATACCGCGGCCTGATCGCCGGGCTGGAGGCGGCCGCCGAGGTCGGTGCCACCGAGGTGGCGGTGTTCATGGATTCCAAACTGGTGGTCGAGCAGATGTCGGGCCGGTGGCGCGTCAAACACCCCGACCTGCTGGAGTTGCACCGCGAGGCCACCCAGGCGGCACGGCGCTTCGCCTCGGTGAGCTACGAATGGATTCCCCGGGAACGCAATTCGCACGCCGACCGGCTGGCCAATGAGGCGATGGACGCGGCCCTGGACCCGCCGGCCGAGAAGCCGGCGGCGCCCGGCTGGACCGGTGCCCGCGGCGAGCCCACCCGGTTGTTGTTGTTGCGGCACGGCCAGACCGAGCTGTCGGTGCATCGCCGCTACTCGGGCCGCGGCAACCCGCCGCTGACCGAACTCGGCCGCACCCAGGCCGACGCGGCGGCGCGCTACGTCGGCGAGCAGGGTGGTGTGGCAGCCGTCATCTCCTCACCGCTGCAACGTGCTTACGAGACCGCGGCCGCCGCCGCCAAGGTGCTGGGCCTGGACGTCAGCGTCGACGACGATCTCATCGAGACCGATTTCGGCGCCTGGGAGGGTCTGACGTTCGGGGAAGCGGCCCAACGGGATCCGGAGTTGCACGGACGCTGGCTGCGCGACACCAGCGTCACGCCGCCCGACGGCGAGAGTTTCGACGCCGTGGCGCGGCGGGTGCGCAGCGCCAAGGACCGGATCGTCGCCGAGCATGCCGGGTCGACGGTGCTGCTGGTGTCGCACGTCACGCCGATCAAGACACTGCTGCGACTTGCCTTGGACGGCAACGCCGGAATCCTCTACCGGTTGCATCTGGACCTGGCGTCGCTGAGCGTGGCCGAGTTCTACCCGGACGGACTGGCCTCGGTGCGACTGGTCAATCAGACCGCCTACCTGTAGGCCCGACGTCACGAGCTGTGCAGGTGCATCCGCTCGCCGTGGATGTCGAAGATCATGATCGCCTCGACCGGCCCGTCCACGGTGCCGAACCAGTGCGGTGTCCACGTCGAAAACTCCACGGCCTCACCGGGTTCGATGGTGAAATCACGCTCACCGAGGATCAGCCGCAGCCGCCCGGACAGCACGTACATCCAGTCCTGACCCTCGTGGACCGGTAACTCCGCCGGCGGCTTGTTGCGCCGCGCGCTGACCCGCACCTTGTAGGTGTGCCGGCCGCCGGTGGGCCCGTTCCGGGTCAACGGCCAGTACGTGACGCCGTGCCGGGTGTGCGAACTGCCCCGCACACGCGGGTCCTCGGACCCCGGTTCGCGTAGCAGTTCGTCGGTGCTGACGGCCAGCGCCGCGGCCAGTCGGGGGAGGTGGTCCAGGGCCAGCCGCCGCTTGCCCGACTCCAACCGGCTCAGCGTCGACACGTCAATGCTGGCCCGGGCCGCGACATCCTGCAAGGTCAGGCCCTGCTGATTGCGCAGGTCGCGCAGTCGCTTTCGGACGGTCTCGTCCACCGAGTTTGCCTGCATGGCAAATCAGCTTGGCATCTGACGGCCATCCTCGGCAAGCTCGATGACATGGACATCACCTGGGATTGCATCATCGTCGGCGGCGGCGCGGCGGGTCTGAGTGCCGGCCTCGTACTGGGCCGGGCCCGCCGCCGCACCCTGGTCGTGGATCAGGGCGCACAGAGCAATCTGGCCGCGCACGGGATCGGCGGCCTGCTCGGCCATGACGGTCGTCCGCCCGCGGAGCTGTACGAGATGGGACGGGCCGAGCTGCGGGCTTATCCAAGCGTGGAGGTGCGGCCGGGCACGGTGGTCACCGCCGTGCGCGACGGTGCGGGGTTCGTGCTGACCCTGGCGGATGGTCGCCAGGAGCGGGCGCGGCGGGTGCTGCTGGCCGCCGGCATGCGCTACGAGATGCCGGAAGTTCCCGGAATGGCCGAGCTGTGGGGCCGGTCGGTGTTCCACTGCCCGTTCTGTCACGGCTGGGAGATGCGAGATCAGCCGCTGGCCGTGCTGGCGCAGGGGGAGCGGGCCGTGCACGTCGCCCTGCTGCTGAGAGGCTGGACCGACGACGTCATCGTGCTGTCGAACGGCCCGGCCGGGCTGGGTGCCGAGGAACTCGACCTGCTGGCCGGCGCCGGCATCAAGGTCGACGAGCGCCAGGTCGCCGAATTACGCTCGGAAGCAGGAGAATTGACCGCAGTGGTGTTCGCCGACGGTGGACACCTGCCGCGCCGGGGACTGTTGGCCGCCGTCGGATTGCGGCAGCGCAGTGATCTGGTGGCGCAGCTGGGGCTGGCACTGGCGCCACCCTCACCGGTCGCCGTCGATGCCGTCGCCGTCGACCCCATGCAACGCACCTCGGTGCCCGGCGTGTTCGCCGCCGGTGACGTCTGTGTGGGTATGCCGCAGGTGTCGGCGGCCGTCGCGTCGGGCTCGATGGCCGGCGCTGCGGTGATGCAGAGCCTGCTGGGCGAGGACGTCGGGCTGCCGGGGCTCCCGTGGCCGGTGTTCGATTCGACCGCCGAACAACACTGGGACCGGCATTACGGTGAGCGCGAACGGGTCTGGAGCGGTCGGGTGAACGTGCGGCTGGCCGAGGTTGCCGAGTCGCTGCCGCCCGGTCGTGCCCTGGATCTCGGGTGTGGTGAAGGTGCCGACGCGATCTGGCTGGCCAGCAAGGGCTGGCAGGTGGTTGCCACCGACATCTCGGGCGTCGCGTTGGCGCGGGCCGCCGAGGATGCCGGAGAACTGTTGGAGCGTATCGACTTTCAGCAACACGACCTCGACAAGAGCTTCCCGTCCGGTGAATTCGATCTGGTGTCTGCCCAGTTCCTGCATTCCATGGTCCCATTGGATCGGACCGCCGTGCTGCGCAAGGCGGCGGCCTCGGTCGCCCCGGGCGGGCGGCTGGTGATCGTCGATCACGGTGCCGCACCGCCGTGGTCGAAGCACAAGGACTACCCGTTCCCGAGCGTCGACGAGGTGCTGGCCGGGTTGGACCTGGGCCCCGAGTGGGAGCGGCTGCGCGCCGAACCGGTCGGGCGTGAGGCGGCCGGCCCGGACGGCCAGGCCGGGCACCTGATCGACAATGTGATGGTGTTGCGGCGCCGATCGTAGATACCCTCAGGCGTGTTCGGCGAACTGTTTCGCGTCCTCGACCTGGCCGGTGTCTTCACCAACGCGATCCTCGGCGGCATGGTCGCCCGCGACAAGCGTTTGGACCCCGTCGGTTTCGCGGCGCTGGCGCTGCTGTCCGGGTTGGGCGGCGGCATCATCCGGGACACCCTGTTGCAGCACGGCCCGCCGGTGGCGCTCACGGATTCGTTGTACGCGTTGACCGCCATCGGGGGAGCCGTGGTCGCCTTCGTCCTGCCGGTGCGCGGCCGGGCCTGGAACGTCTCGTTCCTGGTGATCGACGCGTTGGCGCTGGGCTGCTGGGCGACGGTCGGCACGCAGAAGACCCTGTCGCTGGGGCTGGGGTGGCTGCCGGCACTGCTGCTGGGCACCATCACCGCCGTCGGCGGCGGCGCCCTGCGCGACCTGTTCGTGCTTCGGATCCCGCAGATCTTCGGCGGCAACACCTTGTACGCGAGCTGCGCGGTCGTGGCCAGCGCGGTGGTGATCGCGTTCTGGTATGCCGGGCAGCCGACCGTCGGCGCGCTCACTGGCACCGCGGTGGGTGCGGCGATGTGCGTATTGGCCCGCTGGCGGCGCTGGCAACTCGGTGAGGGGCTGGCGTGGGACTACGCGGTGGCGCGGCTGCCCGGACAGCGGCTGCCGCGGGTGACGGTCCGGATCGCGCGCCGGCGCGGAGAGTGAGTTGCCCGCCATACGATCGGTCGGATGGACGTATACGAGGCGGTGACCACCCGGCGGTCGGTCCGCGATTTCCTGGCCCGCCCGGTGAGCCGGGAGCTCATGGCGCGCGTGCTGACGGCGGCGGCGCAGAGCCCGTCGGGTGGCAATCTGCAGCCCTGGCACATCTACGTGCTGTCCGGTGATCGGTTGGCCGAGCTGAAGTCCCGGATCGCCGAGCGGGTGGCCGCCGGTGACACCGGGGATGCGCTGGCCGTGCCGATCTATCCGGAGCCGATGCTCAGCCCGTACCGAGAACGCTTGCAGGAGTTCGGCAGGCGCCGCTACGGGGCGTTGGGTATCGGCCGCGACGATCACGCGGCGCGAGCGCGGGTGCGGGCCCGCAACTGGGACTGCTTCGGCGCGACGACGGCGCTGTTCTGCTACCTGGACCGGGACATGCCCGCCGCACAGTGGGGTGATGCCGGCATGTATTTGCAAACCGTCATGCTGCTGCTGCAGTCAGAAGGCGTCGGCAGTTGCCCCCAGATCGCGTGGGCCGAGTACCACCGGACCGTCGCTGAGGTGATCGATCCGCCAGCGCAGCGCGTGCTGTACTGCGGCATGTCGATCGGCTACCCGGATCCCGGGGTCACCGCGCCGCCCATGCCGCGGGCGCAGCTGTCCGAAACGGTGACGTTTCTCGGCTGAATTTGCGCACGGCGTGTCACGCGGCACGAGTAGAATCGCACACATGTTCGAATCGATCCGGCATCTCGACTCCGCCCGCGCGGCGTTGCGGGCCGAGCGTGCCGCGACCGCGCGGCGGTTGATCGATCTGGGACATTACGCGCGGGAGCGGATGGTCGAGCTGGGCAACACCCACGAGGACTGGGTGGTCGACGACTGGGAGATGGTCGCCGTCGAGGTGGCCGCCGAGCTGGGCATCGGGCGCAAACGTGCTTCCACCGAGATGGCGCACGGGCAGACGTTGATCGAGCGGTTGCCGCGGCTGGCCGAGGTGTTTCTGGCCGGGGACATGGAGTACGGGCATTTCACCGCGGTCGTCGCGCGCACGGCGTTGATCACCGACCCCGACGTGCTGACCGTCCTCGACGATCAGCTGGCCGCCGCGGCACCCGGCTGGTGCGCCCATTCCCGGGATTGGGTCGCCGAGCAGGTCGACTGGATGGTGCACGATGTCGATCCCGAGGCGGTCCGGGTGGCCAAACAGCGCCGCCTCGACCGCCATATCGAGATTCAGCCCGGGGACAACGGGCTGTCCGACGTCTACGGATCGATCGATGCTGCCGATGCCGCGGTGGTGGACAAGCGCCTCAGCCAGATCGCCGGCACCGTCTGCAGTGCGGACCCGCGGACGTTCGCCCAGCGCCGGGCCGATGCCTTGCGGGTGTTGAGCGAGGGCGGCACGCGGTTGCCCTGTCTGTGTGGATCACCGGAGTGCCCCGCCAAGGACGCCGACGCCCCGGCCGCCGGCGTCGTCATCCACGTGGTGGCCGAACAGTCGACGCTCGACGGCACCGGCGACACCCCGGGTTTGGTGCCCGGGTACGGGACGGTTCCCGCCGAGCAGGTGCGGGCCATGGCGTCGCAGGCGCGGTGCCGGCCGGTCGCCGACGCGGCGAGTCTGACCGCCGAGCCGGGCTATCGGCCGTCGGCCAAGCTGGCCGACTTCGTGCGCTGCCGCGACCTGACCTGCCGGTGGCCCGGCTGCGATGTGCCGGCCGAACGGGCCGATATCGACCACACCACCCCGTGGCCGTACGGGCCCACCCACCCGTCCAACACCAAGCTCTATTGCCGGGTCCACCACCTCGTGAAGACCTTCTGCCCGGGCTGGACCGACACTCAGGGCCCCGACGGCAGCGTCACGGTGATCTCCCCCGCCGGGCGCATCTACAAGACCAAACCCGATGGCGCGCTGTTCTTCCCGGCGATGGCCGCGCCCACCGCCGACCTCGCTCCCGCCACCGCGCCACCGCCGAAGGCGACCCGTGGGCTGGCGATGCCGACCCGGAGCCGCACCCGGGCGCAGGCGCGCGCGTATCGCATCGCGCACGAACGCGCCCTCAACCGCGGCGCAGAGTTACCGCCGTAAACGCAGAAAAGGGTACGGTGATCGGCGCGGACGAGTTGGCCGGGCGACCGCGGCGCTCAGGTGTGCCTGGGTGTCGAGGAAAGTCCGGACTTCACAGAGCAGGGTGATTGCTAACGGCAATCCGAGGTGACTCGCGGGAAAGTGCCACAGAAAACAGACCGCCACTTGTCCCATCGGGGCAGGGGGTAAGGGTGAAACGGTGCGGTAAGAGCGCACCAGCATCCCGGGTGACCGGGGTGGCTAGGCAAACCCCACCCGAAGCAAGGCCAAGAAGGCCGCAACCTGGTTGCGGCTGCGCAAGCGTTCGAGGGCTGCTCGCCCGAGCTTGCGGGTAGGCCGCTTGAGGCACCCGGCGACGGTGTGTCCAGATGGATGGTCGCCGCCTCACTTGGTGAGGGACAGAATCCGGCTTACAGGCCAGCTCGTCCGCCCCCTACTTGCCCACCGCCTTGCGCAGTGCCTTCAGCGCGGCGCCGACCTCGTCTTCGGCGTAGAGCGCAACCTCGGCCTCCATCTGGTACAGCAGGCCGTAGGTGAAGGTGTCCTCGCCCGCGGCGTGTGCGGCGTCGGCCTGCGCCAGCAGGTGGGTGCGGCTGACCACACTGTCCTGGTGATCGCCGAGCAACGTCTGGATGGTCTTGGCGCTGTCGGCCACCGCGGTGTCACCGTGTGCGGCGGCGGTGTAGCGAAGCTGCTTGGCGCGCTTGCGGATTCGGTGCAGTGCCTCGTCGGTGCCCTCGGCCTCGGCCGCCTTGGCCGCCTTCTTCACCTTGCGGTAGGCACTCTCCACGGTGACGGGCTGGGACTCCGCGCCGCCGGCGGCGGCGGGGGCGGCGGCGACCACGGCGTCCAGCGCGTCGAGCAGCCGGAAGTACCGCTCGGAGCGCATCGCCGCCACCGACCGGCGCCAGCCGGCCTTGTACTTCTGCTTGGCGCCCTCGACCAGCCGCTCGCGCACCGGACCGCGCACCAGATCGGCGGGCAGCGAATCCAGGGCGCGCTGGTACTTGTCCGCCAACACCTCGGCGTCGCGGGCCACCCCCAGCACCGCGGCCAGTTGCTTGAGCTCGTCCAGGATCCAGGTGTTCTCGGGGCCCGATTCCTCGGCCAGCAGGCTGCGGATCTTGCGGGTGGTGACCCGCATCTGGTGCACCGCGTCCCACGCGTCGGCGCGCACGGCACGGTCCCACACCAGCAGCGCGTCGACGTTCTCGGCGATGGCCCGATGCACCGGGTCCGCCGAGACCGGCGCCGGCTCGGGCACCGCGACGTCGAGCACCTTGGCCAGCTTCGATCCGTGCCCGGCCGGGACGGCGCCGGCGTCCAGCAGCCGGTTGGCCAACCGCTCCAGCACCTCCGGCGAACCGCCGCCGACCAGCTCCAGCTCCCACTCCCGCCACACCTGCGGTTCACTGTCCGGGCGCAGCGCCGAGGCCGTCACGTTGTCGTCGCAGAACTCCGCGAGCGGGGTGCCGTCGGCGCCGAACAACAGCGACACCGAGCGCTGCGTCGTGATCCTGGCCACCGCCTGCAGGGGCCGATCGCGCACGATCGCGGCCACCACGTCGCGAATCTCCTTGGGCACCGCGTCGGCCAGGGCGGCCCGCACCTCGGTGCGGGTGTCGGCACCGGTGGTGGGCAGTTTGATGTGCCAGCCCGCGTCACTGCCTCCGGTGCGACGGCGCAGCGTGATCTTGCGTGCGGCCAGGTCGTAGCCGGCGGTGTCGTAGTAGACCGCCTCCAGCGTCTGGGTCGGTGAATGCTGCACCCGTGTCACGACGGCCAGCCCCTCGAACGAAGGGGACACCGTGGTTTCCAGCAGGTCGAACTTGCGTTCCACCTCGGTATAGCGGGCGGTCTTGGGCTTGGCAGCAGGCATTTTCACCTTTGTCTGGACGAAGTCACTGTCGAAAGTCGTGAACAGGTTGCCACATCCAGGTGAACAAACGGCTCAGCCCGCTCGGCGGAACTCGCCGGCGCGGTCCCAGGCCTGTCGCTCGGCGCCGAACGCGGCGGCCTGCTGGGCGCGGAAGCTCGCGATCGAGTCCGCGTGTGCGGCCAGGAAGTCACGGTACCCACCGAGGTCGAACTGGCTGTCGGCGATCTGCACCTGTCCGCGCCCGGCCGCCATGTCCGCGCGCAGATCGAGTAGCTCGTCCGCGCTCACCGGGTAGAAGCTGATCCGGTCGAAGTAGCGCAGCAACCACGGCGTGCCCGGCTCGAAGGACTGCGAGTCGGCCGGATGCCGGTGATTCCACACCTGGGTGGTGCGTCCGACGAACTGGTAGCCGCCGGGACCCTCCATGCCGTAGACGCACATGTACGCCCCGCCGATCCCCACGGCGTTCTCCGGGGTCCAGGTGCGGGCCGGGTTGTACTTGGTGGTCACCAGGCGATGGCGCGGGTCCAGGGGAGTGGCCACCGGCGCGCCCAGGTACACGTCGCCCAGGCCCAGCACCAGATACTCGGCGTCGAACACGATGTCGTACACCTGTGCCACATCCGCCAGGCCGTTGACCCGGCGGATGAACTCGATATTCCACGGGCACCACGGCGCATCGGCCCGCACGCCGTGCATGTACCGCTGGATGGCCTCGCGGGTGGCCGGATCGTCCCACGACAGCGGCAGCCGTACGGTGCGGCTGGGTACCACCAATTCGGTTGAGGCAGGCAGGCTTTCGTCGGTACGGGCGATCAGGTCGACCACCTCGGCCATGGACAGCACGGCCGGGTCGAATTGCACCTGCAGTGAGCGCACACCCGGCGTCAGCTCGGTGACCCCGGTGACCTGCAGCGCCAGCAGGTGTTCGTAGAGCACGTGCACGCGCGCCCGCAGCACGAGGTCGAGCACCATCTGCCCGTATTCGACGAGGACACCGCCGTCGCCCGCCCGGCGCATCGTCACCTCGGTGCCGTCGGCGGCGCTGAACCGCCCCAACACACCGTCGTCGCCGTCGCCGCCGGTGGATTGCACCCATGGGAACGACGCCCGGCGATCCATGTCGATGCTGCGCAGCGAGGGCGCCCGGTCGGCGCGCACCGGGACGAATCGCACCGTGTCGCCGGGCGCGAGCTGGCCCAGCTTCCAGCGGTCGCCGCCGACGACGGTGACGGGGCAGACGAAGCCACCCAGGCTGGGGCCGTCGGGGCCGAGCAGAATCGGTGTGTCACCGGTGAAGTCGAGCGCACCCACGCAATAGGCGTTGTCGTGGATGTTGGACGGGTGCAGGCCGGCCTCACCGCCGTCGGTGCGGGCCCACTGCGGTTTGGGGCCCTCCAGTCGCACACCGGTGCGGTCGGAGTTGAAGTGCACCGTGTAGTCGGTGCCGATGATGGTGTCGATGTCGGCGCGGGTGAAGAACTCCGGCGCGCCGTGCGGCCCCTCGGTGACCGCGATCTCCCAGCGGTGCCCGATGCTGGGCTGTTCGTCGATGGCCGCCCTGGCGTCGCGGTCCGGCCGGTCCTGGTGCGGCCCGGGGTCGCGTCCGGCGTGTAGCTCGTCACCGGCACGCAACGCCCGACCATCGTGCCCACCGAACGATCCCAGGGTGAACGTCGCTGTGCTGTCCAGGTATTCGGGCTCCACCAACCCGCCGGCCACCAGCACGTAGCAGCGCATGCCGGGCCCGGACAGCGTTCCGACGTCGAGCACGCCACCGGCGGGCACGGTCACCGACTGCCACTGCGGCACCCGCACACCGTCCACCGTCACCGGCACCGGTGCGCCCGTCACACAGACCCGGCCGCCGTCGGGGAAACGCAGCGCGGGCCCGCTGCGGGTGCATTCCAGCCCGGCCAGGCCTTCGGCGTTGCCCAGCACCCGGTTCCCGATCCGGAACGACAGGTCGTCCATCGGTCCGGAGGGCGGGACGCCGATGTGCCAGAATCCGATCCGGCCGGGCCAGTCCTGCACCGTGGTGAGCATGCCGGGGCGCAGCACCTCGACGAGGTTGGTGCTCACGCGATCACCATCTGCACCGGTGTCGGATTGAAACCGTTGCACGGGTTGTTGATCTGCGGGCAGTTGGACACCAGCACCAGCGTGTCGATCTCGGCACGCAGGGTCAGCGACTTGCCCGGCGCCGACAGGCCGTCCACGATGCCCAGGGTGCCGTCGTCCTCCACCGGCACGTACATGAAGAAGTTGACGTTGGACACGATGTCGCGCTTGCCCATGCCCCACCGGGTGGCCTCGGCGAGGAAGTTCTCCGCGCACGCGTGCTGGTGCACGGTGTGGTGACCGTAGCGCAGCGTGTTGGACTCCTTGGAGCAGGCACCCGCGATGGTGTCGTGGTTGCCGACCTCGTCCGCCACGATGGTCATCAGGGCGGTGCCGTCCGAGGCGCGCAGCACCGAGCCGGTGGACAGGAAGATATTGCGTTGGGCGGCAACGGTTGTCTGCGCGTTGTAGCGCAATGCCGGATCGGGCCGGCCCTGCGTGACCCCGTAGAACAGGGTGTCCACGGCCTGGTTGCCGTGCAGGTCGACGATCTGCAGCGTGTGGCCCGCGGGCACGACGGCCGACCAGGGTGCGCGTGCGGGCACCTCGAACGTGGTCATCAGAAGTCTCCGTTTCGTGCTGCGGCCCAAGTACTTTCGGTGTTGAACAGGGCGCGCAGGTATTCGGGGGCGTCGTTGGCGGGGGTGTGCAATTCGTCGTCGGCGCGCCAGGCCAGCACGTCCAGATCGGTCACCTCGGGTTCGGGGTCGAGCGGGTGCGCGCTGTTGGACAACACGACCACCACCGGCAGATGCACCAGCAGGTCGACCGAACCTCCGGGTCCCGCGGTGCCGGTGAAGGCGATGCCGCCGTCGGCTTGCACGTGGGTGCCCTTGAAGAACGACACCGACGGCGCGACGTCGCGGATGTCCAGCCCGTGCTTGTGCACACCCAGCAGTAGCTGCGCCTGCCCGGCCGGCGTCGGTCCGCACAGCGTGTCGTGCCGGTGCGACGTGTCGGCGACGACGGTGGCCAGTACCCGGCCCTGATCGGACAGCAGGGGATGGCCGGTGCCGAGATACGCCTGCCAGGGCACCTTGACGGTATCGGCCACGTTGAGCCGCTCCCACGGGGCGTCGGCGCGGAACAGCAGCAGGTGGGCGCAGGCGCCGCCGGCGGGGTCGGCCAGCCGCAGCCGGGTTCCGCGGCCCAGCACCGCGGTGGCATAAGAGCCTGCCGGGACTACCTCGGCCCACCGCAGCTCCGTCACTCCGTTCGGGGTCTGGGGGACGCGCAGCGCCGCCGTGGCGGCCTGGGCGCGAGCGTGGGACCGCGCACCCTCGGTCGAACTGGTTTCTGCCATCTGCCGGCCTCCTTATCTGTCACTTGAAAGTTTTAGGGCTACGCATTCCGTGCTCGTGACGGCGTTGTTACGTCCGCATGACAATTTCTATCAAACGATAGAAATTAAGGCCAGTGCCACAATGGCCCGATGAGCACCGATGGCCGTGGACGTCCGAGGCTCGAGCAACCCCGCAGGCCGGGGCACACCCCGCGCGACGAGATCCTCGACGCCGCGGCGGAACTGTTCACCGAGCACGGATACGCCAACACCTCCACCCGGCGGATCGCCGACGCCGTCGGGATGCGGCAGGCCTCGCTCTATCACCACTTCGCCACCAAGGACGACATCCTGGACGCGCTGCTGGCGGGCACGGTGGAGGCGCCCCTGCGGCTGGCCGCCGAACTCGACGGCGAAGGTGGCCCCGCGGCGGGGCAGCTGTACACGTTGATCGTCGCGGACGTCACCCAGCTGTGCGGCAGCCGATGGAACCTGGGCGCGCTGTACCTGCTGCCCGAACTCCGGGTGGACCGGTTCGGGCAGTTCCGCCGCCGGCGCGCCGAACTGCGCGAGCGCTATCGCGTCCTGGCCGCGACGGTGATCGCCGAGTACGCGGGGCCCGCCGACGCCGACGATCTGCCGTTCCGGCTGGCCGAGTCGACCATCAACCGGCGGTCCGACGACGGGGCCTGCCCGCCCGACCAACCGTGGATCAGCGCCGACGGCGCGCTGCGCACGCTGGGGTACGACGGCGATTTCGCGGTGCTGCGGGCGGCCGCCGAAACCCGACTCGCATTACAGACCGCGGCGGCGACGTAATAGCGTTTGCGCCATGACCGAATTCGAGACGCTGACGTTCACCCAGTCCGGGCCCGTCACCAGCATCGTGCTGAACCGGCCGGACGCGGCCAACGGGATGAACGACACGATGACCCGCGACCTGGCCGCCGCGGCCACGCTGTGCGATACCGCGGGCACCAAGGTGGTCACCCTGACCGGCGCGGGACGGTTCTTCTGCGCCGGCGGCGATCTCAAGGCGATGGCCGCCGCGCCCGATCCGGGGGTGTTCGTCAAGGGCATCGCCGACGACCTGCACCGCGCGATGTCGACCTTCGCCAGGATGGACGCCGTACTGATCACCGCCGTCAACGGTGTGGCCGCCGGCGCCGGGTTCTCGCTGGGCGTCTCGGGGGATCTGGTGCTGGCGGCCGAATCGGCGTCGTTCACCATGGCCTACACCAAGGCCGGCCTGAGCCCGGACGGCGGCGCGTCCTACGTGTTGCCGCGCCTGGTGGGTCTGCGTCGCACCCAGGATCTGATGATCACCAACCGGGTACTCACGGCGCCCGAGGCGCTGGCCTGGGGTCTGGTCACCGAGGTGGTGCCCGACGCCGAGCTGCCGCAGTGGCTGGAAGCGCTGGCCGCCAAGGTGGCTGCCGGTGCGCGCGGATCCAACGCCTCGGTCAAGAAGCTGTTGCTGAACACCTACTCCGCCGGGTACGAGACCCAGCTGGAGCAGGAGGCGCGCCATATCGCTGCGAATGCCTCCGCTCCGGACGGCAGAGAAGGTGTCGCGGCGTTCCTGGGCAAGCGTGCCCCGGAATTCTCCTAGTAGGAGTGCTCCTGCGCCGGGAAGACCCCGGCGGCCACCTCGTCGGCGTATTGCGTTGCGGCGCTGCGCAGTACGTCGCCGATCTGGGCGAACTTCTTGACGAACTTCGCGGTCTTGCCCGAGGTCAGCCCGGCCATGTCCTGCCACACCAGCACCTGGGCGTCGCAGTTGGGGCCCGCGCCGATGCCGATGGTGGGGATGGTCAGTTTGCCGGTGATCTGAGTGGCCAGCTCGGCGGGCACCATCTCCAGCACCACCGCCACCGCACCGGCCTCGGCCACCGCGATCGCGTCGTGGATGGTCTGGTCGCCGGCGTCACCGCGGCCCTGGACCCGGTACCCGCCCAGGCTGTTGACGCTCTGCGGGGTGAAGCCGATGTGCGCGATGACCGGGATCCCGGCCTGGGTCAGTGTGGCGATCTGCTCGGCCACCCGCTCGCCGCCCTCCAGCTTCACCGCGTGGGCGCCGGTCTCCTTCATGAACCGGGTCGCCGTCGCCAGGGCCTGAGCCGGGCTGGACTCGTAGCTACCGAACGGCAGATCCGCCACCACCAGGGCATGCTCGGCACCGCGGACGACGGCGCTCACCAGCGGGATGAGCTCGTCGACGGTGACCCGCACCGTGGTGTCATAGCCGTACACGACGTTGGCGGCCGAGTCGCCGACCAGCAGCACCGGAATGCCTGCGTCGTCGAAGATGCGGGCGGTGGAGAAGTCGTAGGCGGTGAGCATGGCCCACTTATGGCCTTCGGCCTTCCACTTCTGCAGGTGATGGGTGCGGACCTTGGTCCGCGGGGTGGCAGTGCTCGTGGTGGTCGCACCATAGACAGACTGCTCAGACATCATTGTCCCTCGATGTGTGTTGTCGGGTTGATCCTCGAGGCCGTTGCTCGGTCCCCGGGTCGTCTGACACAGCCAGTCTGCCACCCACGATCGCGAACGTGAACGACGGGTTAAGTGGATTTGCTCACATCGCGGCGGTGCAGACCTACCATCGGCGTCATGCAAAGACTGAGCGGACTCGACGCCAGCTTCCTGTACCTCGAAACCGCGGCGCAGCCCTTGCATGTGTGCTCCATCCTGGAACTGGACACCTCGACGGTGCCGGGCGGCTACACCTTCGACCGGCTGCACGACGAGCTGGCCATGCGGGTCAAGGCGATGCCGGAATTCCGCGAGAAACTCGCCGACAGCCGATTCAATCCGGATCACCCGGTGTGGGTGGAGGACAACGATTTTGACGTGCAGCGCCACCTGCACCGGATCGGGCTGCCCGCCCCCGGCGGCCGCGCCGAACTCGCCGAGATCTGCGGGCACATCGCGTCGCTGCCGCTGGACCGCAGCCGCCCGCTGTGGGAGATGTGGGTCATCGAGAACGTCGCGGGCACCGACGCCCACGCCGGCGGCAAACTGGCGTTGATGACCAAGGTGCACCACGCCGCCGTCGACGGCGTCACCGGTGCCAACCTGATGTCCACGCTGTGCAGCACCGAACCCGACGCGCCGCCGCCGGACCCGGTGCCGGGCGCCGGTGGGGCGTCCGAACTGGAGATCGCCGTCAACGGCGCCATCAAATTCGCGACCCGCCCGCTGAAGTTGATGAACGTGCTGCCCTCCACCGTCTCGACGGTCATCGACACGGCGCGCCGGGCCACCAAGGGCCTCACCATGGCCGCGCCGTTCGCCGCCCCCAAGACGGCGTTCAACGCCAACGTGACCGGGCATCGCAACATCGCGTTCGCCGAGCTGGATCTCGACGACGTCAAGAAGGTGCGGGCCCACTTCGGCGTCAAGGTCAACGACGTGGTGATGGCGCTGGTGTCCGGCGTGCTGCGGCGGTTCCTGCTCGATCGTGGCGAACTGCCCGATTCGTCGCTGGTGGCGATGATCCCGGTGTCGGTGCACGAGAAGTCCGACCGGCCCGGCCGCAACCAGGTGTCGGGAATGTTCTCCTCGCTGCACACCAACATCGAAGACCCGGCCGAGCGGCTGATGGCCATCGCGGCGGCCAATTCAACTGCCAAACAACACAGTTCGGCGATCGGTGCCACCCTGCTGCAGGACTGGTCGCAGTTCGCGGCCCCGGCGGTGTTCGGCATCGCGATGCGCGTCTACGCGCGTAGCAACCTGTCGGCGGCGGTGCCCGTGCACAACCTGGTGGTCTCCAACGTGCCGGGCCCGCAGGTCCCGCTGTATCTGCTCGGCTCCGAGGTCAAGGCGATGTACCCGCTCGGCCCGATCTTCCACGGCTCGGGACTGAACATCACCGTCATGTCGCTCAACGGCAAGCTCGACGTCGGCATCATCTCCTGCCCGGAATTGCTGCCCGACCTGTGGGACATGGCCGACGATTTCGCCGTCGCGCTCGACGAGTTGCTGGACGTCACCGGGTAGCCTCACCAGCCGCGATGGGCACCCATGGCAGCATGGTCAGCCATGAAGTTCACGCGCGGCATTCTCGCGGCCGCCTCGGCGCTGCTCCTCGTCACAGCATGCAGCAATGTCGTCGACGGGCGAGCGGTCATCTCCGCGCCGCGGCCCGGCAGCCCGGTGCAGTGGGCGCCGTGCAAGGCGTCCTCCGGTGAGTCGCGGATCCCGTCCGGCGCCGAGTGCGGCTTCATCTCGGTGCCGGTGAACTACGACAAGCCCGACGGCGACGTCGCGCAGCTGGCGATGATCCGCTTCAAGGCCACCGGGCAGAAGATCGGCACGCTGTTCGTCAATCCGGGCGGGCCGGGGGAGTCCGGCGTCGAATCGGCGGTGTCGCTGGTGGGCACCATGCCCGAGTCGGTGCGCCAGCACTTCGACCTGGTCGGCTTCGACCCGCGCGGCGTCGGGTCCTCCAAGCCGGCGCTGTGGTGCAACTCCGACGAGGACAACGACCGGCTGCGGGCCGACCCGCAGGTGGACT
Source organism: Mycolicibacterium cosmeticum (assembly GCF_000613185.1). NCBI lineage: Bacteria > Bacillati > Actinomycetota > Actinomycetes > Mycobacteriales > Mycobacteriaceae > Mycobacterium > Mycolicibacterium cosmeticum. The sequence continues at coordinate 1,347,281 of NZ_CCBB010000001.1, read as the reverse complement.
ACAGCCCCGAAGGGGTGGCCCACATCGAGGCCGAGACCAAGGACTTCGTGGCACGCTGCCAGCAGAAGATGGGTGACGAATTCCTGGAGAACGTCGGGACCGTCAGCGTGGCAAAGGATCTGGACGCCATGCGGCAGGCCGTCGGGGACGACAAGCTGACCTACCTCGGCTACTCGTACGGCACCCGCATCGGCGGCACCTACGCGGAGCTGTTCCCCGACAAGGTGCGCGCGATGATCCTGGACGGCGCGGTGGACCCGAACGCCGATCCGGTGGAGGCCGACATCCGGCAGGCCAAGGCGTTCCAGACCGCGTTCGACAACTACGCCGCCGACTGCGCGACCAACCCGGACTGCCCGCTGGGCACCGACCCGGCCAAGGCCGTCGACGTGTACCACTCGCTGGTGAACCCGCTGGTGGACAAGCCCGCCCCGACCAAGGACCCGCGCGGCCTGAGCTACAGCGACGCCATCGTCGGCACCATCCTGCCGCTGTACTCGCCGAACCTGTGGCGCCACCTCACCAAGGGGCTGACCGAGCTGAAGAACGGCCGCGGCGACACCATGCTGGCGCTGGCCGACCTGTACATGGGCCGCGACGCCGACGGGCATTACAACAACTCGACCGATGTGCGGGTCGCGGTGAACTGCGTCGACGAGCCGCCGATCACCGACCGCGCGACCGTCGTCGACGAGGACCGCAGGGCCCGCGAGGTCGCCCCGTTCATGAGCTACGGCGACTTCACCGGGCACGCCCCGCTGGGCACCTGCGCCTTCTGGCCGGTGCCGCCGACCTCCACCCCGCATCAACTCAAGGTGTCGGGCCTGCCGCCCACGTTGGTGGTGTCCACCACCAACGACCCGGCGACCCCGTATCAGGCCGGGGTGGACCTGGCCAAGCAGCTCGGCGGCGCGTTGCTGACCTTCGAGGGCACCCAGCACACCGTGGTGTTCCAGGGCAACACGTGCGTGGACGACATCGCCGCGAAATACCTTGTGGACGTGGTGGTGCCGCCGCCCGGCGCCCGGTGCTAGAGATAACGGCCGTATCACCGTCTGATTGCTGATCGTCACCGCGGTGACACTGGGCAAGACCCGTGAGATTCGCTGTGCGAACATGAGCGCCATGTGGCTGGCGGGCAGGGTTTTCGCGGTGCTGCTGGCCCTCCCGATCACGGCCGGCACGTGGTGTGCGCCCGCGCAGGCGGCGCCGGAGTCGAGCTACGGCCAGCCCGCGGTGTGGGGCAGTTGCCAGCGTTTCTTCGCCGCCAGTCCGCTGGTGACCCAGGCGCTGCCGACCGCGCAATGCGCCGACGTGCCGGTGCCGGTGAACTGGGATGCCCCCGATTTGCAAGGGGCGCAAGCACAATTGGCCGTCATCCGGGTGCCCGCCACCGGGCAGCGAATCGGCACGCTGATGGTGAACCCCGGTGGCCCTGGCGCGTCGGCGGTGGACACCGTGGCGGGCATGGCCGCCGCGCTGGACGGCACGGCCATCCGGCAGAGTTTCGACCTGGTCGGCTTCGACCCGCGCGGGGTGGGCTATTCGACCCCGCAGCTGCGGTGCCGCACCGACGCCGAATTCGACGCCTACCGGCGCGAGCCGCTGGCCGACTACAGCCCGGCCGGGGTGGCGCACATCGAGGACGTCTACCGGCAGTTCGCCCAGTCTTGCCTGGACCGGATGGGACGCGAGTTCCTGGCCAATATCGGTACCGCGTCGGCGGCCAGGGACATGGACGTGGTGCGGGCCGCGCTCGGTGACGAGCAGATCAACTATCTCGGGTTCTCCTACGGCACCGAACTCGGCGCCGCCTACGCCGACCGCTACCCCGACCGCGTCCGCGCGATGGTGCTCGACGGCGCGGTCGACCCCGGCTCGGACCCGATCAGCGAGAACGTCAACCAGCTGGCCGGTTTCCAGGAGGCGTTCACCGACTACGCCACCGACTGCGCGCGTTCACCGGACTGCCCGCTGGGCACCGATCCCGCGCAGTTCTCCGCCCGCTACCACCAACTGATCGACCCGCTGGTGCAGCGCCCCGGCGGCACCTCGGACCCGCGCGGGCTCGGCTACGCCGACGCCATCACCGGCACCGCCAACGCGCTCTACACCCAGCGGTACTGGAAGTACCTCACCAGCGGGCTGCTCGGCCTGGCCCGCGGCACCGACGCGGGGGATCTGCTGACGCTGGCCGACGACTACTGGCACCGTGACGAGAACGGGCGCTACGGCAACCAGCAGGATGCGTTCGCCGCGATCCGCTGTGTCGACGCGCCGTACCCGACCGATCCCGCGGTGTGGGCCGAGGCCGACCGGCGGGCGCGGGCGGCCGCGCCGTTCATGGAGTACGGCACCTTCACGGGGTACGCGCCCCGCGACATGTGTGCGTTGTGGCCGGTGCCGGCGACCACCGTGCCGCACCAGGCGTCGCCGCTGGGCGCCGGCAAGGCAGTGGTGGTGTCCACCACCCACGACCCGGCGACGCCGTATCAGGCCGGGGTCGACCTGGCCCGCGAACTGGACGCCTCACTGATCACCTTCGACGGCACGCAGCACACCGTCGTCTTCAACGGCGACGCCTGCGTGGACACCGCCGTGGTGAACTTCCTGGTCGGCCTGACACCGCCACCGGCCGGCCTGCGGTGTTGAGCCGCGCCGCCCAAACCGCGACACGTGTGTAACACGGATTTAACAGCCGCTGCCTAGGCTTCGGTCATGGACCGCCAGAAGGAATTTGTGCTGCGCACGCTGGAGGAACGCGATATCCGGTTCGTGCGGCTGTGGTTCACCGACGTCCTCGGATACCTGAAGTCGGTGGCGATCGCCCCCGCCGAGCTGGAAGGTGCGTTCGAAGAGGGCATCGGCTTCGACGGTTCCTCGATCGAGGGCTTCGCCCGCGTCTACGAATCGGACACCGTGGCGCGCCCCGACCCGTCCACCTTCCAGGTGCTGCCGTGGACCACGAGCGCCGGCAAGCACTACTCGGCGCGGATGTTCTGCGATATCACCATGCCCGACGGATCGCCGTCCTGGGCCGATTCCCGGCACGTGCTGCGCCGCCAGCTGGCCAAGGCCAGCGACCTCGGCTTCTCCTGCTACGTGCATCCCGAGATCGAGTTCTTCCTGCTCAAGCCCGGTGAGGACGACGGCTCGGTGCCGGTGCCGGCCGACAACGGCGGCTACTTCGACCAGGCCGTGCACGACGCCGCGCCCAACTTCCGCAGGCACGCCATCGACGCGCTGGAGCAGATGGGCATCTCGGTGGAGTTCAGCCACCACGAGGGCGCCCCCGGTCAGCAGGAGATCGACCTGCGCTACGCCGACGCCCTGTCCATGGCCGACAACGTGATGACGTTCCGGTACGTCGTCAAGGAGGTCGCGCTGGCCGACGGTGTGCGGGCGTCCTTCATGCCCAAGCCGTTCAGCCAGTACCCGGGCTCGGCCATGCACACCCACATGAGCCTGTTCGAGGGTGAGACCAACGCCTTCCACGACCCCAACGACCCGCTGCAACTCTCCGATGTCGCCAAGTCGTTCATCGCCGGCATCCTGGAGCACGCCAGCGAGATCAGCGCCGTCACCAACCAGTGGGTCAACTCCTACAAGCGGCTGGTGCACGGCGGCGAGGCGCCGACGGCGGCGTCCTGGGGCGCGGCCAACCGGTCGGCCCTGGTGCGGGTGCCGATGTACACCCCCCGCAAGGCGTCCAGCCGCCGCGTCGAGGTGCGCAGCCCCGACTCGGCCTGCAACCCGTACCTGGCATTCGCGGTGCTGCTGGCCGCCGGCCTGCGCGGTGTCGAGAAGGGCTACACCCTGGGCCCCCAGGCCGAGGACAACGTGTGGAGCCTGACCGCCGAGGAGCGCCGCGCCATGGGATACAAGGAGCTGCCCGGCAGCCTGGGCGTGGCGCTGGCCGAGATGGAGAACTCCGAACTGGTCGCGGAAGCGTTGGGGGAGCACGTCTTCGACTACTTCCTGCGCAACAAGCGCACCGAGTGGGAGAGCTACCGCAGCACCGTCACCCCGTTCGAGTTGAAGAACTACCTGTCGCTGTAGCTTAGGGGCGTGCCAAAACCAGCCACCCAGCGCCCGAAGCTGCCCAGCGTCGGACGGCTCGGTCTCGTCGACGCGCCGGCGCGCGACCGGCTGGACCGACTGGGCTGGAACACCGACGAGTACGTCGAACTGTTGTGGTCGCTGTCGCGTGCGCCCGACGCCGACGCCGCGCTGCTCACCATGGTGCGGCTGGCCGACGAACTGGGCGACGGCTGGGATGAGCTGAACCAGGCGCTGCTCAAGGACAAGCCGCTGCGCGGCCGGTTGTTCTCCGTGCTCGGCGGATCGGTGGCCCTCGGCGACCACCTGGTGGCCCGGCCGCAGTCCTGGCATCTGCTGGCCGGCGCGGGCACCCTGCCCGGCGCCGCCCAGTTGCGCGACGAATTCGTCGCGGTCGCGCAGAGCACCAGCGACACCCGCTCGGTGCAGGCCTCGCTGCGCGCCCTGTACCGGGACCGGTTGCTGGTGCTGGCCGGACTGGACCTGGCCCCGACCGTCGAGAACGAACCGGTGCTGGAATTTAGCACCGTCGGCGCACACCTGTCCGACCTGGCCGACGCCGCCCTGGCCGCGGCGCTGGCCGTCGCGACCGCCACGGTGTGCGGTGCGGACACCCCGGCGCCGCGGCTGGCCGTCATCGCCATGGGCAAATGCGGTGCGCGCGAACTGAATTACGTCAGCGATGTGGACGTCATCTTCGTCGGCGAGACCGCCGACGCCATCACCGCCCGGGTGGCCGGGGAGATGATGCGCTTCGCCAGCGACACCTTCTTCGAGGTGGACGCCGCGCTGCGCCCCGAGGGCAAGCGCGGGCAGTTGGTGCGCACCCTGGAATCGCACATCGCCTACTACGAGCGCTGGGCGAAGACCTGGGAATTCCAGGCCCTGCTCAAGGCACGCGCCGCCGTCGGCGATGCCGAACTCGGCGCGCAGTACATCGCCGCAATCCTGCCGATGGTCTGGACCGCTTGTGAGCGTGAGGATTTCGTGCCCGACGTGCAGGCGATGCGGCGCCGGGTGGAAGAACTGGTGCCGGCCGGGGTGCGCTCCCGCGAACTCAAACTCGGCACCGGCGGCCTGCGTGATGTCGAGTTCGCGGTGCAGTTGCTGCAGCTGGTGCACGGCCGCAACGACGAGTCGCTGCACGTGGCGTCGACGGTGGACGCGCTGGCCGCACTCGGATCCGGCGGGTACGTCGGCCGCGACGACGCCGCCAACATGACGGCCTCCTACGAGTTCCTGCGCCTGCTGGAGCACCGGCTGCAGTTGCAGCGCCTCAAACGCACCCACCTGCTGCCCGAGGATGACGACGAGGAGGCGATGCGCTGGCTGGCCCGCGCCGCGCACATCCGGCCCGACGGCCGCCACGACGCCGCGGGGGTGCTGCGCGAGGAACTGAAGCGCCAGAGCATGCGGGTGTCCCGGCTGCATGCCAAGTTGTTCTACCAACCGTTGCTGGAATCGGTTGGGAACCAAGGCTTCGACGTGATGAGCACCGACGCCGCCGAACGGCAGCTCGCCGCGCTGGGCTACGAAGGCCCGCAGAGCGCGCTGACCCATCTGGCGGCGCTGAGCAGTGAGGGCGGCCGGCGCGGGCAGGTGCAGAAGGTGCTGCTGCCCACCCTGCTGGACTGGCTCTCGGACACCCCCGACCCGGACGCCGGGCTGCTGTCCTACCGCCGGATCAGCGAGGAGCTGGGCGATCTGCGGTGGTACCTGTCCACCCTGCGCGACGAGGGCGCGGTGGCCAAACGCCTGATGCGGGTGCTCGGCACCTCGGCATACGTGCCTGATCTGCTGATGCGGGCCCCCGAGGTGATCCAGTTGTACGCGGACGGGCCGCAGGGCCCCAAGCTGCTGGAGGTGGACCCGGACAGCGTGGCGCGTGCCCTGGTCGCCTCGGCCGCCCGGCACGCCGACCCGGCCCGGGCCATCGCCGCGGCGCGCACCCTGCGCCGCCGCGAACTGGCCAGGGTGGCGTCCGCGGACCTGCTCGGCATGCTCGACGTCACCGACGTGTGCCAGGCGTTGACCAGCATCTGGGTGGCGGTGCTGCAGTGCGCGCTGGACGCGGTGATCCGGGACCGGTCGCCGCAGGGCGGGCCGCCGGCCCGGATCGCGGTGATCGGCATGGGCCGCCTCGGCGGCGGCGAACTGGGTTACGGGTCCGACGCCGACGTGATGTTCGTGTGCGAGCCGATGCCCGGGGTCGAGGAGTCCGCCGCGGTGCGCTGGTCGGTCGGGGTTGCTGAACAGGTGCGCAGCCTGTTGGGGATGCCCAGCTCGGATCCGCCGCTGGAGGTGGACGCCAACCTCAGGCCCGAAGGCCGCAATGGCCCACTGGTGCGGACGCTTTCGTCCTACGAGGCGTATTACGCGCAATGGGCGCAGCCGTGGGAGGTGCAGGCGTTGCTGCGCGCGCACAAAGTGGCCGGCGACGCCGAGCTGGGGGAGCGGTTCCTGCGGACGATCGACAAGACCCGCTATCCCGAGGGCGGTATCTCACCGGAGACCGTGCAGGAGATCCGGCGGATCAAGGCCCGGGTGGACGCCGAACGGCTGCCGCGCGGCGCCGATCCGAACACCCACACCAAGCTGGGCCGGGGCGGGCTGGCCGATGTGGAGTGGACGGTGCAGCTGCTGCAACTGCGGTTCGCCGACAAGATCCCGGCGCTGCACAACACCTCGACCCTGCAGACACTGAACGCGATCGGCGCCGCCGAGTTGATCGCCGAGGGTGACGTCGATCAGCTGCGCCAGGCCTGGCTGACGGCCACCCGGGCGCGTAACGCGCTGGTGCTGGTGCGCGGCAAGCCGACCGACCAGCTGCCCGGTCCCGGCCGGCAACTCAACGCCGTCGCCCTGGCGGCCGGTTGGGCCGACGGCGACGGCGGGGAATTCCTGGACAACTATCTGCGCGTTACCCGGCGGGCGAAAGCCGTGGTGCGCAAGGTGTTCGGGGACTAGCCGGCCTCACAGCGCCGAGGCCGTCACGCCCACCGCGTCGAACGCCGTCTTGATCGCCGCGATCTGGCTTGCGGTGAATCCGTTGGCGCGGGCGCTGGCGATCACCGCGTAGCGGGCGTCGACGAACCGGGCCGTCGACGGCATCCGGTACAGCGACTCGTAGAACACCCGCGCCCACTGTTCGCCGGACACCTCGTTCTTGGTGGCGTCCATCATCTTGTACGCGGCGAAGGTGAGGATCCCGCTGTTGCTGTGCACGTAGTCGAAGTCGTCGGTGGTGTTGTCGTGGCAGCCGCAGGGGTCCACGTAGCGGCCGCCGTAGGTCTCGGGCTGACCGTAGGCCGATGGGTCCTGCATGCTGCGGTACGGGTTTCCGGCCGCGTCCTCGGCGAAAAGCCATCGGCCGCTTCCGGTTTTGTTCTCGATGAGGGCGCCCATGATGTCGGCATAGCCCTCGTTCAGCGCCCCGGACTCGCCGAGGTAGGCGAATCCGTTGACGTACTGGATGACCGCGTGGGTGTATTCGTGCCCGACCAGGTCCAGGGCGGCCTGGGTGGCGCCGGAGTCGCCGAACACCAGCTCCGAACCGGTCCAGGCCGCGTTGCGCCAGCCCGTCGCCGCCGATCCGCTCGGGTTGTAGTCGATGCTGAGCACGATGGGCGCACCGTTGTCGTCGAACGAGGTCCGGCCCAGCACCGTCGAGTAGTAGTCGTACACGCGGGTCATGTTGGCCTGCGCCGACACCGCGGCCGTGCCCCAGCTGGAGGTGTAGGCGACGGTGGTGCCGGGGATGCTCGGCAGCCCGGGCCAGCCGCTGCTGACATAGGTGGTGGTGTAGGTGGTGATATTGCGGGTCGGGTCGCTGAGCACCAGGGCCGACCCGGTGTTGCCGGCGCCGACGGTGCGGGTGGCGCCCAGCAGGTCGGTGCCGCTGGACCGCAGCGGGCTCAAAGCCTGTTGCGCACTGGAGAATTCGGAGAAGATCTGGCCGGCGTTGCTGCCGTTGGCGTAGATGAAATAGGTGACGCCCTCGGACGGGTACGGGCTGTCGGGCGCCGAGTCGACCACCACCCGCCAGGCCAGCGCGGCCGGGTGGAACCGGACCAGGGTGTTCAGGTTCTCACTGACATCCTGGTCGTAGATCACCAGATCGGTGGCCAGGTGCAGGGTGGCCAGGAAGGCGTCCTTGGTGGCCTGGCTGGGGGTGCCGGCCAGGCCGGTCAGCAGGTCGTTGCGGACGATGGCCTCGGCGTCGGCGGCGTGACCGAGCGACGGCGTGGGCGTGGTGTTGACGCTGCCGAGCGCGGAGTCGTAGTTGCTCACCAGCCCGGTCACCCGCCCGGTGCTGTCGGTGGCCAGCACCACCTCGCTGCCCAGCACGGCCAGCCCGCCGACCCGTTGGGTGAGCCGGTAGAACACGTCGCCGTTGTAGGCCGTGGTGGACACGGCGATCCGGGCGGCGTCAGCGAAGCCGGCGGGGGCGCCCAGCAGGGTGGCGACCTTGTTCAGCACCGCGGCCGCGGACGCGGCGTCGGACACCGTGGCGACGGTGAACGTGCCGTCGATATTGCGCACGGTGCCGTTGGCGTTCTTGCTGACATCGACGTCGCCGGTGCCGGCCAGGGTCTTCAGTTCGGCGAGGGTGAGGGTGCCGTCGGCGTCCGGGTGCAGTGCGGTGATCGGCACGCTGACATCCACCGGGATGCCGTCCCGGCCGTCGTACGCGGCGACGGTGAAGGTCGCCACGTCGGGCTGCGGGGTGAACCAGGAGTGGTACCGGGCGACGGTGCTCGGGGTGAAGGTGAAGGTGCCGTCGGCGTTGACGACCACCGAGCCGACCGTGCTGGCGATGGTGGAGTCGAGCAGGTAGGTCAGGGCGGTGCTGTCGGTGGCGTTCACCTGGCCGGTGACCACGCCCGTCGATGAATTGGTGTTGGCCACATAGGCATTGGTGACCGCCACGGGCAGGTCGTTGCCCGGGGTGGAGGCGGTCACCGCGACTGTGACGGTGACCGCCCGGCTGCCGCCGTGGCCGTCGCTGATGGTGACGGTGAACGTGTCGGTGCCGGTGCCCGCCGCACGGGCGGCAGCGGTCGGGGTGTAGCTGAACGAGCCGTCGGCGTTGACCACGACGGCGCCCTTGGCCGGGCCGGTGGAGGTGTAGGTGAGGGGGTCGCCGTCGGCGTCGGTGGTGGTGATCCGGCCGGTCACCCGCCCGGTGTAGGCGCTGACGAGCGGCGTGCTCACGGTGGCGGTCGTCGGGGCGGTGTTGCGTGGGTAGACGGTGACGGTGACCGGCACCTGGATCACCGCGCCGTGGCCGTCGTCCACGGTGACGGTGAAGGTGTCCTGGGTGGGGCCGGTGGCCGCCGCGGCCGCGTGCCGCGCGGTGACCGTCGGGGTGTAGGTGAAGGTGCCGTCGGCCTTGACCACCGCGGTGCCCTGCAACGTCGAGACGGTGCCCTCGTAGTAGATCCGGTCGGCGTCGCCGTCGGTGCCCTTCACCGACCCGGTGATCACGCCGGTCGACGTATTCGCCGTCCCCACCGTGGTTTTCACCGTCGGTGCCTTGTTGGCCGGGACGACGGTGACGGTGATGGTCTGCTGCACCACCCCGCGGCGACCGTCGTCGACGGTGAAGGTGAAGGTGTCGGACAGATCGGTGGTCGGCGCCGTGTCGGCGGCCGCCTTGTGCCGAGCGGTGGCGGTGGGGGTGTAGGTGAACGTGCCGTCGGCGCCGAAGCTGACGGTGCCGCGCACCGGTGCGCTGAGCACGGTGATCTTCAGCGGGTCGGCGTCGGCGTCGGTGACCCCAGTGGAACCGCTCACCACACCGGTGACCGTGCTGGAGGTGGTGATCGGCACGGCCACAACGGGTTTGGTGTTGGTGGGCACCAGGGACACCACCCGCATGGCGCTGCCGCCGGCGGTGTAGAGCTGCATGCCGTCGGGGCTGGCGGCGATGCCGTGCACCGTGTCACCGGTGTCCAGCGTGGTGAGCAGGGCGTCGGTCTTGGCGTCGTACACCGTCAACTCGCCGCCGGCCGCGGTGACCAGCAGCAGCGAGCCGTCCTTGTTGACGGTCGCCGCCCGCACCGGCGCGGTGGCCTCGAACTGGTCCACCACCGTGTACTTGGCGGTTTCCACCACCTTGACGGTGCCGCCGTCGGTGACCACGTACAGCCGTGAGCCGTCCTTGGCGGCGGCCACGGCGGTGGGTGAACTCCCCGGAATGGCAAGCACTTTGGCGGAGTTCCACCAGGACGAGGTGGTGTACACGGCGACCCCGGCCGGCGTGGTGGCGTAGAGCTTCTTGCCGTCGGGACTCAGGATCACCGAGGTGGCGCCGACGGTGTTGCTGATCCAGCCGGTGATCGAATTGGTCGACGTGCTGAACTTCGCGACCTTGCCGGTCGCGTTGCCGATGAACAGGGTTCCGCCGGAGGGGCTGATGGCCAGGCTGGTGGGGGTGGCGCTGGTGCCGATCGTGCGCTTGACGGTGTTGGTGGCCGCATCGATCACCGAGATGGTCTTGCTCGCGGTGTCGGCGACATAGACGTACTTGCCATCGGGCCGGACCGCGACCGCCGTGGGGTTGGGGCCGACCGCGATGGTCTTGACCACAGTGCCGTCGAGGGTGTTGACCACCGTCAGTGTGCCGGCCGCGGAGTCGGTGAGGTAGGCGCGCGTGTTGGTTGCCGCGATGGCGGTGGACTGGCCGGTGCCGACCGGACTGAGCAGCTGCACCGGGGTCGGGGCGATCGGAACGGCCACGTCGAACGGCACTTTGGCGGTGCTGCCGTCGTACGCCGTCACACGGAACACGGCGTCGGGAACCGAACCGAGGCCGGCTTGCACCCGCTGCGCGGCGGTGGGGGTGTAGGTGAACGCGCCGATGGAGCTGAACTTGACGGTGCCCAGCGTCGGCGGGGTGACCAGCGCATAGGTCACCGCCTTGCCCTCCGGGTCGACGGCGTGGACCTGACCGGTCACCGCGCCGGTGGTCGGGTCCGCCTCGCCCAGGGTGGTGGTGTCGGGTTGCGGCGGCAGGTTGGTGACCGTGGCGGTGGCCGTGGTGAGGCTCAGTGCGCTGACGGTCTGGGTCTCGGTGCTGCGGGTGGCGGTGTCGGCGGTGGCATCCGAGAGCCCGAGTTCACGGCGGGCGGCGGCCATCAGCACCCACAGGCCGGGGAACTCGAGGTGCGGCACCGACCCGCCGCCGAGGAACGGGGCGGTGAGCGCGGTCAGGAAAGTTTGGACGGCCTTGACCAGCGGTGGCGTGCTGGGCCGGGGTGCGAGCGCCGGGACGGGTTGCTGCACAACGGAACTGACCGCGGCGGTGACGGTGGGGGCGGGCTGCGCGGTGGCGGCCGCGGCTGTGGCCGGGGTGGTGTCGGTCTTGGCCGCCGGCTGATCGGCCGTGCCGGCGGTCCGCGGTTCGGCGGTCGGCGTGGTCTTCTTCGAGGTGTGGGTGCTGGCGCGCGGCGCCGTTTTTCGGTTCTTCTTGGTGGTGGGCTTGTCGGACTTCTGCTCCGGGGTGGTCACCGTCGCCGCCGCGATCTGGGACTCGGAGGCTGCGGTGGCCGCGGTGACAGCAGCGGTGCCCGCGGTGTCGGGGGCGCTCGTGGTGCTGGACGTGCCGGTGCCGGACGTCTCGGTCGACGTCGTCTCGGGTTCGGCCCCCGCCACCGCGGGGACGGCGGTGATACCCACCCCGATACCGAGCGCGACCGCGAGCGCGCCGACCCGGCCCACGTATCGGGCATGACCGCAGATCCGTGCGTCGCTCATGGGGAGACGATAGACGTTGACGCGTGCGTAAGGCGCATTTAGCACCTGATTGCGGCAACGCCGTGCCGGGCTGATAGAACCGGTTGATGGGTGTTCCGTTCGAGGTGATCAGTGCCGACGAGCACGACCGGCTGCAGGAGTTGTACGGGCCCCTGACGGCAGCCGTCCGCAAACTCGTCGACGCCAGCATCCGGACCGGTGTGGACGACGAGACGATCCGGGCAGCGGTGGCGTCGATCGAAGCCGTCACCGCGTCGCTGGAACGCCGGCAGCACGACGGACCGCGCACCCTGCGGCACGAGATCACCGGGCGCCCGGTGGCCTGGGCCGACCCGGCCATCGGGCTGCGCAATGCGATTGCGCCGCCGCTGCAGATCCACCACACCGAGGCGGGCCGGTGCTGGACCGAGTTCACCCTCGGCGCGGCCTACGAGGGCCCGCCGAACCGGGTGCACGGCGGGATCTGCGCCCTGGTGTTGGACCATCTGCTCGGCGAGGCCGCCAGCGAGGGGCTGATCAAGCCGCGGTTCACCGGCACGCTGACCCTGAAGTACCTGCGCGGCACCCCGCTCGGGGCACTGCGCGCCGAAGCCTGGATCGACCGCGTCGAAGGCGTCAAAGCCTTTGCGCGGGGCCAGATCCTGGACGCCGAAGGGGTCACCGTCGAGGCCGAGGGCATCTTCGTGATGCCCGCGTGGGCGCGGGAAGCGGGCTGAGCTCAGCTCTTGCGCCGCAGCGCCGCGTCGACCGCCAGCGCGCCGCCGCCGGTGAACACCAGCAGGAAGAACCCGAAGCAGTACAGCACCGCCAGTTCACCGCCGTTCTCGATCGGCCACAGGCCCGTCGGCTGGTGCTGGGTGAAGTAGGCGAACGCCATCTCCCCGGCGGCGATGAACGCGGCCACCCGGGTGAACAGGCCGGCGATCAGCAGCAGCCCCAGCACCAACTCGATGACACCGGCGTACCAGAACGGCCAGGTGCCGGTGGGGACGGCGCCACCGGGGCCGGGCGGGATCGGCCACGCGAACAGCTTCGAGGTGCCGTGCACGGTGAGCAGCAGGCCGAAGACGATCCGGAACACCGACAGCACCACCGGTGCGAGTCCGTTGAGCTTGGCGTCAATCTGAGGTGATGGCATGCCGCCCATAATAGGACTACGGTCCGCTTATCTCTACGGCTGGGTGGTGCGGTGACGCAGCGCATCGAGCGCGTACGGGCCGCCGCCGGTGAAGACCAGCAGGAAGAAGACGAAGCAGAACAGGATCGCCGACAGGCCGCCGTTGCCGCCGTACTGGGGGTCGACGATGGGCCACAACGCCAGCGGCTGATGCTGCCAGAAGTAGGCGACCGCCATCGCGCCCGAGGCGATGAAGGCCGCGATCCGGGTGAACAGGCCCGTCATGATCAGCAGGCCGCCCACGAACTCGATCAGACCGGCGTACCAGGCCGGCCAGTTGCCCGTCGGAATGCCCATCGCGATGGGCCAGTCGAACAGCTTCGAGGTGCCGAACGCCGTGAACAGGAAACCGAACACGATGCGGACCAGACTCAGCACCGTGGGCGCCAATGCTTCCAAGCGAGTATTCAGGTTGTTCATAGGGTTACCTTACTGAATACGACAAAGGCCCCCGGCGAACCGGGGGCCTCGTCGCGACGGCGGGGATTTAGACGTCGTAATAGAGCGAGAACTCGTACGGGTGAGGGCGGATCTGCACGGGCAGAATCTCGTTCTCCCGCTTGTAGCTGATCCAGGTCTCGATCAGGTCCTCGGTGAACACGCCACCCTCGGTGAGGTAGTCGTGATCCTCTTCCAGGCGGTCGATCACCGCGGCCAGCGAGGTCGGGGCCTGCGGGATGTTGGCGGCCTCGTCCGGCGGCAGCTCGTAGAGGTCCTTGTCGACCGGGGCCTGCGGCTCGATCTTCTTCTTGATGCCGTCGATACCGGCCATCAGCATGGCCGCGAACGCCAGGTACGGGTTGCCCGAGCTGTCCGGGCAGCGGAACTCGAGGCGCTTGGCCTTCGGGTTGTTGCCGGTGATCGGGATACGCACACAGGCCGAGCGGTTGCGCTGGCTGTACACCAGGTTGATCGGGGCCTCGTAGCCCGGCACCAGACGCTTGTAGGAGTTCACCGTCGGGTTGGTGAACGCCAGCAGCGACGGGGCGTGGTGCAGGATGCCGCCGATGTAGTGGCGGGCCAGATCCGACAGGCCGGCGTAGCCGGACTCGTCGTGGAACAGCGGCTTGCCGTCCTTCCACAGCGACTGGTGCACGTGCATGCCCGAGCCGTTGTCACCGAACAGCGGCTTCGGCATGAAGGTGACGGTCTTGCCGTTCGCCCACGCCGTGTTCTTGATGATGTATTTGAACAGCAGCACGTCGTCGGCCGCGGCGAGCATGGTGTTGAACTTGTAGTTGATCTCGGCCTGCCCGGCGGTGCCGACCTCGTGGTGGCCGCGCTCCAGGGTGAAGCCGGCGTTCTGCAGGTTGGTGGCCATCTCGTCGCGCAGATCCACGTAGTGGTCGTACGGAGCGACGGGGAAGTAGCCGCCCTTGGGGCGAACCTTGTATCCGCGGTTGGCGCTGCCGTCGGCCTCGAAGGGCTCACCGCTGTTCCACCAGCCGGACTCGGAGTCGACCTCGTAGAAGGTGCCGTTGATCTTCGAGTCGAAGCTCACCGAGTCGAAGATGTAGAACTCGGCCTCGGCACCGAAGTAGGCGGTGTCGGCGATGCCGGTGCTGGCCAGGTAGTTCTCGGCCTTGCGGGCGACGTTGCGCGGGTCGCGGGAGTAGGCCTCGCGGGTGAACGGGTCGTGGACGAAGAAGTTGAGGTTCAGCGTCTTGGCAGCCCGGAACGGGTCGATGCGCGCGGTGTCGGGGTCCGGCAGCAGCATCATGTCGGATTCGTGGATGGACTGGAAGCCGCGGACCGACGAGCCGTCGAACGCCAGGCCGTCTTCGAACACGCTCTCGTCGAAGGCCGAAGCCGGGATCGAGAAGTGCTGGACGACACCGGGCAGATCGCAGAAACGGATGTCCACGTACTCGACGTTCTCGTCCTTGATCAGCTTGAAGAGGTCGTCCGCTGTCTTTTCTGCCACTGAGTGCTCTCCTTTGACTGGTTACCCGCCGGTGACGCTAGGGAAATGATGTTGCCCCGCGATCAACCATATGTTGCGTGGACGTTACGCAATCGGGTGCGCTCTATGCTTGGGCACATGGCCCGCGAAATCGCGTCCTGGCTGTCCGGACCGGAGCCAGGGTATGAAACCGGAGAGTATCCCGGGCAGCGATTGGGCCTGCCCGAGCGCGGCCCCGGCTCCATCGCCCGGTTCGGCCGGCGCACCGCCGCGCTGCTGATCGACTGGCTGATCGGATACGGGCTGGCCGCACTCGGCATGACGCTGGGCTGGGTCTCGATGACATCGCTGTCCACGGCCGTGCTCGGGGTGTGGTTCGTCCTGGGCGTGCTGTCGGTGCGGCTGTTCGGTTTCAGCCCAGGGCAATTGGTGATGGGGCTGACGGTCGTCCCGATCGACGGCCGGCGCGACTATGTCGGGCTGGGCCGGGCAGTCGGGCGCGGCCTGCTGATCGCGACGGTGGTGCCGCCGCTGTTCACCGACATCGATCTGCGCGGGCTGCAGGACCGGGCGACGGCCACCGCCGTCGTCCGCCGCTGACTGTTCGCGGGAAAGTGTCAGCTCACCTGCGGCGGACCGTGCGCTGCATACCCTTGAGCTTGCCGGCGTTGGGCAGCGGGCCCTTCGGCATGGCCGCCGGGCCGACCTTGGAGCCCAGGGCCACCAGCTTGGACTCCAGCGCATCCATCTGCTTGGCGTTGATATTCGCCGGCAGCTTCATCAGGTGGCGTTCCAGCTTGGACAGCGGCACCTCGCCCTCGCCGTTGCCGACCACGATGTCGTAGATCGGCACATCGCCGACCAGCCGGGCGGTGCGCTTCTTCTCCTGGGCCAGCAGCGGTTTGACGCGCGACGGCGAACCCTCGGCGACGAAGATGACGCCGGGGCGGCCGATCACCCGGTGCACGGCGTCGAAGTTCCCGGTCGCCGCGACCCCGGGGGTGACCCGCCACTTGCCGCGCATGTTGTCCAGCGCCCAGGCCGCCGCACCCGTCTGGCCCTCCGCCTTGCGGTATACCGACTTCTGCGCGCGCCGGCCGAAGATGATGAACGCGACGAGCGCGCCCAGCACGACGCCGAGCGGGATCAGCATGTAGGCGGTGAAGCCGCCGGCGAACAGTCCCAGCGCCACCGACGCGGCCACGATCAGCACGAACGCGCCGATCATGTACGGCAGCAGGCGGCTGTCCTCTTTGCGCTGGATTTGGAACGCCTGCCACAGCTGACTGCGCCGCTGCTTGGACGCCGCCTTGCGGGCGGCCTTGGCCTCGGCCTTGGCGGCCTTGGTCTGGGCGGGGGTACGTGATTGCGCCATAGCCCTGAGGATACGGCTCAGGACACAGGCGGACGCACGCGCGCCGCCTGCTCGTACAACCGGCCGGCCCGGTAGGAGGAGCGCACCAAGGGTCCGGCCAGCACGCCGGCGAAGCCGAGGCTCTCGGCGAAGGCCGACAGCTCGACGAACTCATCGGGGTGCACCCACCGGTCCACCGGGTGATGCCGCGGGG
Organism: Mycolicibacterium cosmeticum; assembly: GCF_000613185.1. Classification (NCBI taxonomy): domain Bacteria; kingdom Bacillati; phylum Actinomycetota; class Actinomycetes; order Mycobacteriales; family Mycobacteriaceae; genus Mycobacterium; species Mycolicibacterium cosmeticum. Next base: position 1,330,816 of record NZ_CCBB010000001.1, on the reverse strand, counting down.
ACGGGCGCAGGTATTGGGTGATGGTGACGATGTCGCAGCCGGCCTCGTGCAGATCGGCCAGCGCGGTGCGCACCTCGTCGGTGGTCTCACCCATGCCCAGGATCAGGTTGGACTTGGTGACCAGCCCGTAGGTACGCGCGGCGGTGATGACGTCCAGGCTGCGCTGGTAGCGGAACGCCGGGCGGATCCGCTTGAAGATGCGCGGCACCGTTTCGACGTTGTGCGCGAATACCTCTGGGCGCGAGGCGAAGACCTCTTCGAGTTGTTCGGGGATCGCGTTGAAGTCCGGGGCCAGCAGCTCGACCCCGGTGTTCGGGTTCAGCGCGTGGATCTGGCGGACGGTCTCGGCGTACAGCCAGGCCCCGCCGTCGGGCAGATCGTCGCGGGCTACCCCGGTCACCGTGGAGTAGCGCAGCCCCATGGCCTGCACGCTCTCGGCGACCCGGCGCGGTTCGTCGCGGTCCAGCTCGGCGGGCTTGCCGGTGTCGATCTGGCAGAAATCACAGCGGCGGGTGCACTGCTCACCACCGATGAGGAAGGTGGCCTCGCGGTCCTCCCAGCATTCGTAGATGTTGGGGCAGCCGGCCTCCTCGCACACCGTGTGCAGACCCTCGCGGCGGACCAGGTTCTTCAGTTCGGTGTACTCCGGGCCGGTGCGCAGCCGGGTCTTGATCCACGGCGGTTTCCGCTCGATGGGAGTCTCGGCATTGCGCACTTCGAGGCGCAACAACTTACGGCCTTCGGGTACGACGCTCACTGGGCCAATGCTACGCGGATGTGTCCATCCAAAGCGCCGGCGACCGCTTCGGCGACGGCGTCCGTGACATCTCTCACGCCGACGTGGCGGCCCAGCTCGGCGGTCAGGGACGTGACACCGGCATCGGAGATGCCGCACGGGATGATGCCGCCGAACGCACCGAGGTCGCAATCGCAGTTCAGCGCGAAGCCGTGCAATGTCACCCCGCGGGCAACCCGGATACCGATGGCGCCGACCTTGCGTTGCGGTTGGCCGGGCACCCACACACCCGATCGGCCCTCGACCCGGCCCGCCTCGAGGCCGAGGTCGGCGCACACCGTGATGAGTGCTTCCTCAAGGCGCCGAACGAAATTCACCACATCGAGCGGTTCGGTCAGCCCGATGATCGGGTAGCCGACCAGTTGGCCGGGCCCGTGCCAGGTGATCTTGCCGCCGCGGTCGGTGTCCACCACGGGAACGCCGGCCGTACTGGGTCTTTCTTCGGGCAAGGTCCGCTTGCCGGCGGTGTACACCGCCGGATGCTCCAGCAACAGCAGGGTGTCGGGCCCGCCGGCCACCCGGGCGTCGGCGATCTCCCGCTGCAACGCCCACGCGTCGGCGTAGTCCACCGTCCCCAGCTGCCTGATCTCAAGCGGTGTGGTCGACGATCGGATGGAGGACATAGCAGCCAAGTTACCCGGTCGGGGCGGTGCGGGTGGCATACGCAAGGGCCTCACCGACGGTGTTGTGGTGGAACCGGAATCCCGCCCGTTCCAGTGCGGCCGGGATGGCCCGCTGGCCGAACAACAAGCCCTCCTCGGCGAACTCGCCGAGCACCGCCCGCAACGCGATACCGGGGACGATCATCGGCGTCGGGCGGTTGAGCGCCCGGCCCAGCGCCGTGGTGAACGCGCCGTTAGTCACCGGCGCCGGCCCGGTGAAGTTGACCGGCCCGGCCAGCTCGTCGTGGGTCATGGCGAACAGCAGCGCCCGCACCTGGTCTTCCAGCGTGATCCACGGGAAGTACTGGCGGCCACTGCCCAACCGGGCCCCCAGGCCCAGGCCGAACAGCGGCCGCAGCCGGCCGAGCACCCCGCCGGACGGCGACAGCACCAGGCCGGTGCGGACCAGCACGACGCGCGCCCCGCCCTCGGCGGCGGGTTCGGTGCCCGCCTCCCAGTCCGCGCACAACTGGGCCAGGAAACCCTGACCCTGGGGCGCGGTCTCGTCGGCGACCTTGTTGCGGGTATCGCCGTAGAACCCCACGGCGCTCGCGTTGAGCAGGACCGGGACCTGCGCGTCGGCGACGGCGCCGGCCAGCACCTCGGTCGGCCCGATCCGGCTGTCGCGCAGGCTCTGTTTGAACGACCCCGACCACCGCCGCGAGCCGACGTTGACGCCGCAGAGATTCACCACCACGTCGACGCCGGCCAGCCTGTCGATGTCGAAGTCGCCGGTCGCCGGGTTCCAGAACAGCTCGTCGGCGTTGCCCGGTGCGCGGCGCACGATGCGGATCACCCGGTGATCGGCGGCGCGCAACGCCGTCGTCAACGCCGATCCGATCAGCCCCGATGACCCGGCGATCGCGATCACGCCGGGTCCCTGCACCGACATTAGAGACCCAGGTCGGCCTCGAACGCGCCCTCTTCAAGCCGCCGCTTGATGGTGGTGAGGAAGCGGCCGGCATCGGCGCCGTCGATGAGGCGGTGGTCGTAGGTCAGCGGCAGGTAGGCGACAGACCGCACGCCGATCGACTCGTTGCCGTTCTCGTCGACCACCACGCGCGGACGCTTGACGATGGCGCCGGTGCCCAGCATCGCGGCCTGCGGCGGCACCAGGATCGGCGTGTCGAACAGGGCGCCCTGGCTGCCGATGTTGGTGATGGTGAAGGTGCCACCGGACAACTCGTCGGGCTTGAGGTTGCCCGAGCGGGCGCGGGCGGCGATATCGGCGATGGCCCGGGCCAGCCCGGCCAGCGACAGGTCGCCGGCGTTGTGCACGACGGGTGAGAGCAGACCCTGTTCGGTGTCGACCGCGAAGCCGAGGTGCTCGGCGTCGTAGTAGGTGATCTCCTTGGTGTCCTCGTTGTAGCTGGCGTTGACGTTCGGGTGCGCCTTGAGCGCGTCGACGACCGCGACCGCGAAGAACGGCAGGAAGGTCAGGTTGACGCCCTCGCGCTCGGCGAAGCTCTTCTTGGCCTTCGCCCGCAGCGCCACGATCTTGGTCAGGTCGACCTCGTGTGTCTGCGTCAATTGCGCTGTGGTCTGCAGGCTTTCGCGGGTCTTCTTCGCCGTGATCTGACGGATCCGGTTGGCCTTCTGCGTGGTGCCGCGCAGGTGGGCCAGTGCCGGTGCCGGGGTCGCGGCGGCCGCGGGCTGGGGGGCCTTGGCGGCAGGGGCCGCGGGGACGGCGGGCGCCGGAGCCTTCTTGGCTTCGGCGGCGGCGAGCACATCCTGCTTGCGGATCCGGCCGCCGACCCCGGTGCCGGTGACCGACGCCAGGTCGACGCCGTTGTCGGCGGCGAGCTTGCGCACCAGCGGGGTGACGTACGGGCTGGCGTCATCGCTCTGGGCAGCCGCCGGTGCGGGCTTCGCGGCCGGAGCCGGGGTCGCGGCCGGCGGCGGCGACGGAACCGGCGGCGGGGTGGCGGCGACCGGCTCGGGCTTGGGCTCCGGTTTCGGCTCGGGCTTGGGTTCCGGCTTGGGCTCGGGGGCCGGTGCGGCGGGTGCGGACCCTTCGGCGCCGATCTTGGCCAGCTCGCCGCCGACGGCGACCACGTCGTCCTCCTCGGCGGTGATGGCCACCAGCACGCCGGCCACCGGGGACGGGATCTCGGTGTCGACCTTGTCGGTGGACACCTCGACCAGCGGCTCGTCGACCGCGACGGTGTCGCCGACCTTCTTCAGCCACCGGGTGACGGTGCCCTCGGTGACGCTCTCGCCGAGCTCGGGCATCTTCACGGAAGTGGACTCGCCGCTCGCGGCGGAAGTCGATTCGCCGCTCGCGGCGGGCTTGGCGGGCTCGGGCTCCGGCTGGGCCTGTTCGGCAGCCGGCTCCGGCTCGGGTTCGGGCTGGGCCTCCTCGGCGGGAGTGGCATCGCCGGTCGGGGCGGACTCGCCGGCCTCACCGATCAGCGCCAGGTCGCCACCGACCTCGACGACATCGTCCTCCGCCGCGATGATCTTCGTCAGCACGCCCGAGGCCGGCGCCGGGATCTCGGTGTCCACCTTGTCGGTGGACACCTCCAGCAGCGGCTCGTCGACCTCGACGGTGTCCCCTTCTTGTTTGAGCCACCGCGTGACGGTCCCTTCGGTCACGCTCTCACCGAGTGCGGGCATCTGGACGGAGATGGCCATGGGTTTTGACTCCTCGAGCAGTCGTCGTCACGGGGGGAATGCGATGCAGGACCCATCCTGTCACGTCCGCTCCGCTCGGTCGTCGCAGACGTCCGGACTTGTCGCTCTGGCACCATCGAAGGTGACAAAGAGAGGAGTTACGCCACGTGGGACTTTTCGATAAATGGCGTGGCTCGGGTGGCGGGTCGCAGACCGCCGCCGACCTGGATTACCTGCGGCAGTGGGTGGCCACCCATCACGGCGTCGAGGCCTTCGTCGAACCCAAGACCACCGTCACCGATGTGACCGTGGTGCTCGTGGCCGCCGATGGCGAGTGGACCCGACGCCGCACGGGCGGCGACGCCGGGGCCCGGCGGCTGAGCCGCCAGCTCGACATCCCGGTCTACGACGTGCAGAAGGTCGGCTATCCGCAACGCATGCGCGACTACGACGCCCGCCGTCGCATCGAACGGCAGCGAGCGCTGCGCAGTGAACTCGATGAGTGAGGCGCCCGTGCATCGCCGTCGCGTACCCAGTGCCGACGGCACCGGGATCGCCGTGTACGAGCAGGGCAACCCCGACGGACCCACGGTGGTGCTGGTGCACGGCTGGCCCGACTCGCATGTGCTGTGGGACGGGGTCGTACCGCTGCTCGCCGACCGGTTCCGGGTGATCCGGTACGACAACCGCGGGGTCGGTGGATCCGATGCCCCCACACCGGTTTCGGCGTACACCATGGCCCATTACGCCGACGACTTCGCCGCCGTCACCGCGGCGGTCAGCCCCGGCACCGCCGTGCACGTGCTGGCCCATGACTGGGGTTCGGTGGGGGTGTGGGAATACCTTGCCCGCCCCGAATCGGCCACGCGGGTTGCGTCATTCACCTCGGTGTCCGGGCCGAGCGCCGACCACCTCAACCGGTTCGCCGTGACGAGTCTGAAACGGCCGTACCGGCTCAAGGCCTTCGCCAGGGCGGTCGACGGGCTGGCCCGGCTGGCGTACATGGGCGCGTTCTCCATCCCGGTGCTCGCGCCGGCGGCCATCCGGTTCGCCTTCGCCCGCGGCGCCATGCGGCGCCAGTTGCTGCGCGACGGTATTGCGCCCGAGTCGATCCACCACGCCGACGGTTTCGCGCGCGACGCCGCCCGCAGCATGAAGGTGTACCCCGCCAACTACTTCCGCGCCCTGTCCTCGGGCCGCACCGACCATTACGTCGGGGTGCCGGTGCAGCTGATCGTCAACACCGACGATCCGTTCGTCCGGCCTTACGTGTTCGACGCGGTGGCCCAATGGGTCCCGACGTTGTGGCGCCGCGACCTCAAGGCCGGGCACTGGGCCCCGATGTCGCACCCGCACGTCTTGGCCAGGGCGGTCACCGAACTCGTCGACCACCTGGACGGGCAGCCGGCGGCCCGCGAGCTGGCCAGGGCCCGCGTCGGCGGCAGCCGGCCGTCGTTTGCCCACACGTTGGTGTCGGTGACCGGGGCCGGTGATGGGATCGGCCGGGCCACCGCCCTGGAATTCGCTTCGCAGGGAGCCGAAGTGGTGGTCAGCGATATCGACCAGGTCGGCGCCGAACAGACCGCGCGGCTGATCGCCGCCGCCGGCGGGGTGGCGCACGCCTACCGGCTGGACGTCGCCGACGCCGACGCGGTGGCCCGCTTCGCCGAGACGGTCCGCGGCGCGCACGGCGTCCCCGACATCCTGGTGAACAACGCCGGTGTCGGGCACGGCGGCTATTTCCTGGACACCCCGGCCGACGAGTACGACCGGGTGCTGGACATCAATTTCGGCGGAGTCGTGAACTGCTGCCGGGCGTTCACGCCCGCGATGGTCGCGCGGGGTTCCGGCGGCCACGTCGTGAACGTCGCCTCGATGGCGGCCTTCACTCCCATCGCCGCCGTGAACGCCTATGCCACCAGCAAGGCCGCGGTGTTCATGTTCTCCGACTGCCTACGGGCCGAATTGAGTTCCGCCGCAATCGGTGTGACGACGCTGTGCCCCGGCGTCATCCAGACCGGCATCGTGGACCGCACCCACTTCGACATGCCCGCCGCCAAGCGCCGGGAGCTGGAGGTCAGACGGGCACAGGCCAAGCGGGCCTTCGCCGCGCGCGGCGACGGTCCCGAGAAGGTGGCTCGGGCGATCGTCGCCGCGGTGCGCACCGACAAGGCGGTCGCACCGGTGACCCCCGAGGCACACGTGGCGTACGGCCTGGCTCGGGTGGCGCCGGCGGTGTTGCGCCGGGCCGCCCGCGGCCGGCTGCTCTAGCGTCAGCCGGATCAGCCGTTGCGCGCGATGTCCTCCAGGACGGCGAACATGGTCCTGGTCGGCACGCCGGTCCCACCCTTGGGGGTGTAGCCCCACGGCCCGCCGGTGTTGTAGGCCGGCGCGGCGATGTCGATATGCGCCCACTGCACCCCGTCGGCGACGAACTCGCGCAGATAGGTGCCGGCCACCAGCATGCCCGCGTAGCGCGAGGCGCTGACGTTGGCCAGATCGGCCACCGTCGACTTGAGGTCGTCCTTGAGTTCCTCAGGCAGCGGCATGGGCCAGGCGTTCTCGCCGACCTCCTGGGAGAGTTCGGCGACCCGGTCGCGGAACTCGTCGCTGCCCATCACGCCGGGGGTGCGGGCGCCGAGGGCGACGGTCTGCGCACCGGTCAGCGTGGAGGTCTCGATCAGGTAGTCGGGATCGTCCTCGCAGGCCCGCACGATGGCGTCGGCCAGGATGAGCCGGCCCTCGGCGTCGGTGTTGAGCACCTCGACGGTGATGCCGCCGTACTGGGTCAGCACGTCGCCGGGCCGCTGCGCGGTGGCCGACGGCATGTTCTCGGCCATCGGCACGGTGGCGACGACGTCGATGGGCAGGTTCTGCTTGGCGGCCAGCACCACGGTGGCGATGACCGCGGCCGCCCCGCCCATGTCGGAGGTCATGTGGTGCATGTTGGCGGCCGGCTTGATCGAGATGCCGCCGGTGTCGAAGGTGATGCCCTTGCCCACCAGCGCCACCTTCTTGCCTTTACGCCCCGCCCCCTTGTGCGTCAGCCGGACCAGTCGCGGCAGCCGCGACGAGCCCTGGCCCACGCCGATGATGCCGCCGTAGCCGGCCTTGGCCAGCGCCTTATCGTCCAGCACCTCGACCGTGAGGCCGGCTTCCTCGCCCAAAGCCTTTGCGCGCTTGGCGAATTCGGCGGGGAAGAGGTGGCTGGGCGGGGTGTTGACGAAATCGCGGGCGGTCGCCACGGCCGAGGCGATGTCCACCGCGCGCTGCACGGTGGCCTTCGTGGCGGCCTTGGTGTCGGCCGCCAGTGCGACGATCTTGGACAGTCCCTTGTCCTTGGGTGCGGTCTTGTCGCTGCGGAACTCGGTGAACCGGTAGGCGCCCAGGATGAGGCCCTCGAGCACCGCCTCCAGATCCAGGGCGGTCAGCGTGGTGACCACCGTGGCGACCTTGTCCAGTGCGCGGGCCGCGTTGCCTGCCGCCCGACGCAGGCTGTCGGCGGGCCACACATCGCGGTCCTCGCCCAGCCCGACGGTCAGCACGCTGGCCACCGGCAGCTCGGCGATGACCAGCCGGTGCTGCTGACCCTCGCCGCCGGTGCCGCCGAGGGCCGCCAGCGCCGACTCGATGGCGGCCGCGGCGGCGGCATCGAGGTGCTCGCCCAGCACGCGCGGTCCGTCGTCGCCGGCCACCACGCCGACGACGAGGACGGCATCGGCGGTGCCCCGGCGGGGCAGGGACGTGCTGAGGGTGACGGACGGGGCCTGGTATCCGGATGCGCTGCTCACGGTGTTCCACCCTAGAGACACAGCAGCGGATGCGCCGTGACCGGTGCGTCGAAACCTTTCAGCGTGAACGACCGCGACGGCGCGAAATCGTGTCCGGACAGTTCGTCGTACAGCGCGGATGACACCAGGATCTGGCCCGGCTCGGCGGTGGCGACCAGCCGGGCCGCCAGATTCACCGGGTTGCCGAAATAGTCACCGCTGATCGCCAGCACCTCGCCGTACCCCAGGCCGGCGCGCACCCGCAGCCCCGCCTCACGCGCCTTGGTGTTGCCGACCAGGGCGATGGCGGCGTCCATCAGCAACTCCGGGGTGGAGCTCACCCACATCACCGCGTCGCCGATGAACTTCACCACGCGACCGTTGGCCGCGTGCACGACATCGGCCGCGGTGGCCCCGAAATCGTTGAGCAGGTCCGTCAGTTCGGCGGCGCTGAGCAGTTGGGTCAGGGCGGTGAACCCGGACAGGTCGGCAAAACCGATGCCGCACACCACCGTCGGTGACGCGTCCCGCACGACGTGTTCGAAATAGGTGCGCGCGCTCATCAGATGCTGGCGGTGCACCGCGTCGATGGCCGCACCGATGCGCGGCAGGTAGGAGACCGCTTCCCGGTACGCCCGAGCGGTGGCGAACTCGTCGTGACTGACCTCGATCTGGACATCCGGTGAGGTGGCCCGCATCATCGAGGACTCCGCCTCGGCCAGCCGCGCCATGCCCGATCCGATGACGCGCAGCAGGCCGGTGGCGGCGACATCACCGACCACCAGCCGCATCTCGGCCCACGTGCGCAGGGCCTCCACGTCGGCCCGGCTCAGCGACTTGGTGGAGCAGTCGGTGACGGTCAGGCCCAACGCCGCCCAGGCGTGCTCGACATCGGCCAGCGACACCCCGATCTCGGCGGCGGCGTCGGCCAGGCAGTACTCGGGCGGGCCCGACCACTGCAGGACATCGCCGGCCAAGCCGAACAGCCGGCCCCTGGCTTCGGCCTCCACCATCTGGTCGGCGGTGAAGCCCAGCCCGTCCAGATATTCGATCAGCGGGGCGCGCCGGCGCGCATCGGCGATTCCCGCTGCCTCGAGTGCGTCGAAATCGACCACCGTGCAAGTGTGCCAGCGCGATCCCCTCTAGGGTGGGGGATTGTGACTGAGACAGTGCTGCAGGGCCCGTTGGAGGATCGCCACCGCGCGCTCGGCGCCAGTTTCGCCGAGTTCGGCGGATGGTTGATGCCGGTGTCCTACGCGGGCACCGTCGCCGAACACAATGCGACCCGCACCACCGTCGGGCTGTTCGACGTCAGCCATCTGGGCAAGGCGCTGGTGCGCGGACCCGGCGCGGCGGCCTACGTCAATTCCGCACTGACCAACGACCTCACCAGGATCGGACCGGGTAAGGCCCAATACACGTTGTGCTGCAACGAATCCGGCGGGGTGATCGACGATTTGATCGCCTACTACGTGGCCGACGACGAGATCTTCCTGGTGCCCAACGCGGCCAACACCGCGGCCGTGGTCGCCGAGCTGCAGCGGCACGCCCCGCCCGGGCTGACCATCACCGACGAGCACCGCTCCTATGCCGTGCTGGCCGTGCAGGGCCCCAAGGCTGCCGACGTGCTCGGCGCGCTGGGGCTGCCGACCGAGATGGACTACATGGGCTATGCCGACGCCGAATACGCGGGGGTGCCCGTGCGGGTCTGCCGCACCGGCTACACCGGTGAGCACGGGTACGAGTTGCTGCCCGAATGGGATCGCGCCGGCGTGGTGTGGGATGCGCTGCTGGAGCAGGTGCGCGCCGAAGGTGGTGAACCGGCCGGGTTGGGTGCCCGCGACACCCTGCGCACCGAGATGGGCTATCCGTTGCACGGCCACGAGCTGTCGCTGGACATCTCGCCCGTGCAGGCCAGGGCCGGCTGGGCCGTCGGTTGGAAGAAGGAGGCCTTCTGGGGCCGCGACGCGCTGCTGGCCGAGAAGCAGGCCGGCCCGCGGCGGACCCTGCGCGGGCTCAAGGCGCTGGGCCGTGGGGTGCTGCGGGCCGACTTGACGGTGCTGGCCCCGGGGGATCAGCCCGGGGGTGTCCCTGTCGGTGTCACCACGTCCGGGACGTTCTCGCCCACGTTGAAGGTCGGTATCGCGCTGGCGCTGCTCGACACCGCGGCCGGGATCGCCGACGGGCAGACCGTCATCGTCGACGTCCGCGGCCGGCCGCTGGAATGCCAAGTCGTCGCGCCGCCGTTCGTGCCGGCACGCACCCGATAACACGCGGTCGGCGGGCGAAAAGGGCTAGCCACCGGGTTATACAATCGGAACATGACAGACGGTCCCCTCGAATTCACGCTTGCCCGCAACACGTCACCGGCAAGCGACGAGGTACGGGCCGGCATCCTGGCCGATCCCGGTTTCGGCCGCTATCACACCGACCACATGGTCTCCATCGACTACAGCGTGGCCGACGGCTGGCACAACGCGGCGGTGCTGCCGTACGGGCCGCTGCAGCTGGACCCTTCGGCCATCGTGCTGCACTACGCGCAGGAGATCTTCGAGGGCCTCAAGGCCTACCGCTGGGCCGACGGATCGGTGGTGTCGTTCCGGCCGGAGGCCAACGCGGCGCGGCTGCAGGCCTCGGCGCGCCGGCTGGCCATCCCGGAGCTGCCCACCGAGACGTTCCTGGAATCGCTGCGGCAGTTGATCGCCGTGGACCACCAATGGGTGCCGCCGGCCGGCGGTGAGGAATCGCTGTACCTGCGGCCGTTCGTCATCGCCACCGAGCCCGGGTTGGGGGTGCGGCCCGCCAACGCCTACCGCTACCTGGTGATCGGATCACCCGCGGGGGCGTACTTCAAGGGCGGCATCAAGCCGGTCAGCGTGTGGTTGTCGCACGAGTACGTGCGCGCCTCGCCGGGCGGTACCGGGGCCGCGAAGTTCGGCGGCAACTACGCGGCGTCGCTGCTGGCGCAGGCGCAGGCCGCCGATCAGGGCTGTGATCAGGTGGTGTGGCTGGACGCCCTCGAACGCCGCTATGTCGAAGAGATGGGCGGGATGAACCTGTTCTTCGTGTTCGGCAGTGGCGGCACGGCCCGGCTGGTCACCCCGGAGCTGTCCGGTTCGCTGCTGCCCGGCATCACCCGGGATTCGTTGCTGCAGTTGGCAACCGACGCTGGCTTCGCCGTCGAGGAACGCAAGATCGACGTCGAGGAATGGCAGAAGAAGGCCATCGCCGGCGAGATCACCGAGGTGTTCGCGTGCGGCACCGCCGCGGTGATCACGCCGGTCTCGCACGTCAAGCACCGCGACGGGGAGTTCACCATCGCCGACGGCCAGCCCGGCGAGGTGACCATGGCGCTGCGCGACACCCTCACCGGGATTCAGCGCGGCACCTTCGCCGACACCCACGGCTGGATGGCCAAGCTCGGCTAGACCGGTGCGGTGGCGCTGCTGCGCGGGTCGACCAGGATCTTGGCGTGCTTCTCCGGGTCGCCCAGCTCGTCGAAAGCCGTTGCCACGCCGTCGAGTCCGACGGTGCCGGTGATCAGTGGCGCGGCGTCGAGCTTGCCGTCGGCCAGCAGGTGCAGGGTGTCGCGGAATTCCAGCGGGGTGTAGCCGAACACGAACCGCAGGTCGATCTCCTTGCCGATGGCCATCGACGGGCGCAGCTTGTCATCACCCATGCACAGCCCGACGACCACCACCCGGGTGCCCAGCGGGGCCGCGGCGATCACGCCGTCGATCATGCCGGGCACGCCGACGCACTCGAACACGATGGGGCGCTTGGGGTTTGCCCCGCCCAGCGAGTCGACCAGGCGGTACAGGTGCACCCAACCGGGCACCTTGCGCAGTTTCTCCATGGACCCGACGGCCAGCTCGAACAGGGCCGGCGCCTCGGTGATCATGCCCTTGGCCGCGGCCGCGTCATAGGGTGAGTCCACCGCCGGGTCGACCACCACGTCGGCGCCGCAGCGTTTCGCCAGTGCCCGCCGGCCGGGGGAGAAGTCGCTGGCGACGATCGTGCCGACACCCCTGGCCTTGAGGTGACAGATGACGGCCAGCCCCAGCGGGCCGCAGCCGATGACCACGGCGGTGTCCCGGCGGGAGATGTCGCTGCGCCGTACCGCGTGCAACGCGACCGCCATCGGTTCGGTCAGGGCTGCGATGTCCATCGACAGCCCGTTGGGCACCGCGAACGCCATCGACGCCTCGGCCAGCGCCTGCTCGGCGAACCCGCCGGGCGCCAGCGGCGACAACCCGGTCATGTGCACCCCGCCGTGCGCCCGCAACATCGGGAACACCGCCACCGGCGTGCCCACCTTCAACGCCCGCGGGGTGCCCTTCCCCCGTTCGGCGATCTCGCCGCAGAATTCGTGGCCCAGCACCACGGTGGCGGCGCTGTTGATGAAATCCGGATAACCGATCTCGTCCATCACGCCCTTGAGTTCGTCGGCGTGCAGGCGGGCGTGCAGGTCCGAGCCGCAGATGCCGGCCCTGGCGACGTCGATGACGAGTTGGCCCTTGGCCGGCCGCGGTGCCGGCAGGTCGACGACGTCGAGCGCGCCGGCGTGACAGGTCACGGCGCGCATGGTCGGTGTGGTCGTCCCCGTGGTGGTCATCCCTGCATTATGCGGTACCGCCGGTTCCGCACGACGGGTGGTCAGGTGCCGCAGAACGTTCGATAGTCGGCGGCGAACTCGGCCGGGGCCGGCTCGGCGTAGCGGGCCAGGCCGGGGCGCTCGGTGAACGGCTCCCGCACGGCGGCGACCAGGTCGCGCACCGGCCCGGGATCGCCGGCGGTGGCCGCGGCCAGCGCCTCCTCGACCAGGTGATTACGCGGGATGTAGACGGGGTTGACCCGGTCCATCGCCGCGGTGTCCGGGTCCAGTTCCCGCCACCGGCCGGCCCAGTCGGCGAACCCATCCGGGACCGTGCCGCGGCTCAAGCCGCGGAAGAAGGAGGTGAAATCCGGGCGGTGCTGCTGCAGCAGGGCCAACAGATCGGCGATGAGTTGCGGATCTGCTTGCCCGACACCGAGTTTGGCGCTCATCCGGGCGTCGAACTCGCGCTCGTAGCTGTCCTTGAAGGTGCCCAGTGTGTCGGTGGCCGTGGCGATCGCGCGGTCGGTGTCGGCGTCGATCAGCGGTAGCAGCGTCTCGGCGAACCGGGCCAGATTCCAGGCGGCCACCGCCGGCTGGTTGCCGTAGGCATAGCGGCCCCAGCTGTCGATCGAGCTGAACACCGTCACCGGGTCGTAGGCCTCCATGAACGCGCAGGGCCCGTAGTCGATGGTCTCGCCGGAGATGGTCATGTTGTCGGTGTTCATCACGCCGTGGATGAACCCGACGGCCATCCACCGCGCGATCAGCGCCGCCTGCGCGGCGATCACCGCCTCCAGCAGCGCCAGATAGGGGTTGGCGGCGGCGGCCGCCTGCGGGTGGTGGCGGGCGATGGCGTAGTCGGCCAGCCGACGCACCAGCTCACCGTCACCGGTCAGCGCCGCGTACTGGAAACTGCCGACCCGCAGATGACTGCCGGCCACCCGGGCCAGCACCGCGCCGGGTTGCGGGGTCTCCCGGTGCACGGTCGTCCCGGTGGCCACCACCGCCAGCGCGCGGGTGGTGGGGATGCCCAGGGCGTGCATCGCCTCACTGATCACATACTCGCGCAGCATCGGTCCGACCGCGGCCAGGCCGTCACCGCCACGGGCGAACGGGGTCCGTCCGGAACCCTTGAGGTGCAGGTCGCGGCCATCGGGCAGTTCACCGAGCAGCAGCGCCCGGCCGTCACCCAGTCGGGGGACCAGACCGCCGAACTGATGACCGGCGTAGGCCTGGGCCACCGGCACGGCGCCGTCGGGCAGCGTGGTGCCGGTCAGGAACCCGAGTCCAGCGGCACTGCGCAGCCACTCGGGATCCAGGCCCAGCTCGGCGGCCAGCGGTTCGTTGAGCACCAGCAGTGCCGGGGCGTCGGGGGCTTGGGCCTGCCAGGCGATGGACAGTTCCGGCAGCGTGCGGGCGAATTGGTCACCCAGCGCAATCACCATTCCAACTGTACTCACGCCGCCGCGAGGCCCAGCGCGACCAGCGTGGTGGTCAGTTCGCACGCCGCGCCCAGCACGTCACCGGTGATGCCGCCGAACCGCCGCACGCAGTGGGCCACCAGCGCCGCGGTGAGGGCCAGCGCGGCCAGCACCACGATCGGGCCCAACCACGGCAGCGGGGTGGCCGGCACCGCGGCCGCGGCCAGCACCAGCGCCCAGGCCGCCACCACCCACCGCGGCTGCGAACCGGCCACCAGCGCACCCAGCGTGCTGCCCTGTGCGGCGGGCACCCCGCGCCGGCAGGTCATCACGATGGCCACCCGCCCGGCCGTCACCGCGATCACCACGGCGCCACCGCCGGCCATGCCGAAAGTCAAGCCCTGCACCACGATTGCCACAACCACGGCCGCCACCCCGAACGGGCCCGCGGTGCCGCCGCGCATCACGGCCAGCGCACGCTCGGGCGGGCCGTAACACCCCAATCCGTCGACGGTGTCCGACAGCCCGTCGATATGCAGGCCGCGGGTGCCCAGCAGCAGCACGGCCACCGCGAGCACCCCGGGCAGCGCCCCGGCGCCGTAACACTGCGACGCGCCCCACACGGTCAGGGCCGCCAGCCCGCCCAGTGCGGCGCCGACCACCGGCAGCGCGGTCAGCGCGCCCCGGCCGAACGGGTGACTCACCCGCAGCGGCAGCACCGTGCCGAATGCGAAAGCCGAAGCGAGCGAACGGATCACGCGCCGGATACTTGAGCTTCGTCGAAGGTGGCCATCGACGCCAGCGTCGCGACCGCGGCGCGCACGATCGGCAGGGCCACCGCCGCGCCGGTGCCTTCGCCCAGCCGCATGCCCAGATCGACGATCGGCGCCAGGCCCAGATGGTCCAGGGCCAGCGTGTGCGCCGGTTCGGTGGAGCGGTGCCCGGCCTGCCACCACGCCCGCGCGCCGGGGGCCAGCAGGTCGGCGATCAGCGCCGCCGCGGTGACCACCACACCGTCCAGCAGCACCGGGGTGCGCCGCACCGCGGCCTGGGCCAGGAACCCGGCCATCGCGGCGAGATCGGCGCCGCCGCACACCCGCAGCAACGCCTCGGGATCGGCGGTGACGCCACGGGCCCGGTAGAGCGCATCACGAATGGCCGACACTTTGCGGGCCCAGCCGGCGTCGTCGATGCCGGTGCCGCGGCCGGCCACCACAACTGGCTCCGACCGCGTCACCGCGGCAATCAAAGTGGTTGCCGCGGTGGTGTTTCCGATGCCCATATCACCGGCGATCAGCAGATCGGCGCCGCCGTCGACCTCCTCGTCGGCGATGGTGCGGCCGGCCTGGATGGCCGCCGCGGTGTCCTCGGCGCTCAGCGCGTCCTCGACCGCGATGTTGCCGCTGCCACGGCGCACCTTGTGCGCGCCGATCGCCGCGCTCAGCGGTTCGGCGTCCACGGCGATGTCCGCGACGCGCACCGATGCCCCCGCCGCGTCGCCGATGACGTTGATGGCCGCGCCGCCGGCCGCGAAGTTGGCCACCATCTGCGGGGTGACTTCCGGCGGGAAAGCCGACACCCCGGACGCGGTCACCCCGTGGTCACCGGCGAACACCACGATCCGGGCGCGCTCGAACTGCCGTGGCGGGCAGACACCCTGACACGACGCCACCCACACCGACAGGTCCTCCAGCCGGCCCAGCGCGCCCGGCGGTTTGGTCAGCGTGTTCTGCCGGGCCTGCGCCGCCCGCAGCGCGTCCGCGTCGGGTGCGACGATCCCGGGGAAAGCGGTCACCTGATCGTCTCCTTCACCACTAGAGGCTGGCCCGCGACCACCAGCACGACTCGGTCGCACCGCGCCGCCAACCGCTGGTTCAGCGTGCCCAGTTCATCGGCGAACAGCCGGCCGCCCGCGGTCGCGGGCACCACGGTGAGCCCCACCTCGGGGCTCACCAGCGTCAGCTTCCCATCGAATCCTGTGACCGCTGCGCAGAGTTCGTCGACGTCGGCGTGCACCGACCCGCCGGTCCAGGCGTGGCGCCGGTCCATCGTCGCGGTCAACCAGCCGCCGATGTCGTCGACCAGCGTGGCGGTGCGGGTGTCGGCGCGCAAAGCGGCTGCCACATCGGCGGTTTCGACGGTGGACCAGTGGGCGGGCCGGCGGCTGCGGTGGGTGTCGACGCGCCGGGTCCAGTCCGGGTCACCGGTGTCGGTGCGGCCGGTGGCCAGGTAGCGGACCGGGGCGGTGCCCATGCCTGCGGCGATACCGGCCTCGGCCCACTGCGATTTGCCCGAACGGATCCCCCCGAGGACCAGTACCCGCACGCGTGTCAGACGTCGTCGCCGCGGTTGACCATCGGTCGCGGCGCGCGCATCCGGCGCAGCTGCGAGGCGCGGCTGGCGGCGTAGAAGCCGAGCTTGAAACCGCTCTCGGTGTTCGACGGGAACTTCGCGTCGACCATGCGGTTCACCCGGCGGCCCACCAGCACACCGTCGATGGCCATCACCACCAGCAGCACCGGCATCCCGTAGGACACCCAGCGCTGCACCTCGACCGCGGGCACCGCCAGCGTGATGAGCACCAGGGCCAGCGCCACCGGCATGAACAGGCCGAGCAGGTTGCGGCGGGAGTCCACGATGTCGCGGGCGTACCGGCGCACCGGGCCCTTGTCGCGGGGCAGCAGGTAGGCGTCGTCACCGGCCATCATCCGCTCGCGGCGCTCGGTCATGGCGGCCCGCCGGGCCACCTTCTCGGCCTTGCGTTCCTCCCTGCTGAGCTTGGGCTTGGACGCGGCCAGTTCCTTGCGCCGCTTGCGGGCCTCGGCGGTGGTCAGCGGAGCGGGCGCGACGGGCCCGCGCTTGCGGGAGGCCTCGCTGCGTTTGGGGGTGGGCCGGCCCTTGGGGGCGGTCAGTCCGGTGTCACCGGCGGCAGTCGCCGATGCGGGCGCCGAGGCGTCGGCGTCCTCGGGTTGCGGATTGTCCTTCTTACGGCCCAGCAGATTCACGCCCACAGGGTACTTCCGCTGCGGAATTCCTTGGAATGCGGCTCCGGATCGCACGCCCTACGCTGGCCGGATGCATGTGCTGGTGGCCCCGGACTGTTTCGGTGACAGCCTGACCGCGGTGCAGGCCGCCGAGGCCATCGCGACGGGCTGGGGCCGTGCGCGCGCCGGCGACACCGTCACCCTGGCGCCCCAGTCCGACGGCGGTCCGGGCTTCGTGGAGGTGCTGGCCAGCAGGCTGGGTGCCTTGCAGACCACCCGGGTCAGTGGGCCGCTGGACGAGGCGGTGACGGCGCACTGGGTGCTCGACGGCGAGACCGCCTATCTGGAATGCGCGCAGGCCTGTGGGCTGACCCTGCTGGGCGGACCACCGACCGTGCAGACGGCGCTGGCGGCGCACAGCGGGGGAGTCGGCGAGCTGATCGCCGCGGCGCTGGACGCCGGGGCCCGGCGGATCGCCGTCGGGCTGGGCGGCAGCAGCTGTACCGACGGCGGGCGGGGGCTCGTCGAGGCGCTCGCGAGCGGTGACCATCGGTCGAGCTTGGCGTCCGCACGCGAGCGGCTGGCCGGGGTCGACCTGATCGCCGCCAGTGATGTCGAGCACCCGCTGTTGGGGCCGATGGGTGCGGCGGCGGTGTTCGGCCCGCAGAAGGGCGCCGACCCGGAGACGGTGCAGGTGCTGGAACGCCGGCTCACCGACTGGGCGGCCGAACTCGGCCCCGGGATCGCCGATCGACCGGGAGCCGGCGCGGCCGGCGGCATCGGCGCGGCCCTGCTGGCGCTGGGCGGCCGCCGCGAGTCCGGGGCCGCCGTCATCGCCGAGCACACCCACCTGGCCGACGATATCGCCGCCGCCGACCTCGTCATCACCGGCGAGGGCAGGTTCGACGACCAGTCGCTGCACGGCAAGGTGGTCAGCGCCCTGGCCGCGGGTGCCCGGCACCGCGGCACACCGGTACTGGTGCTGGCGGGTCAGGTGACGCTTGGGCCCCACGCGCTGGCCGCGGCGGGTATCACCGCGGCCCATTCGATCACCGAGTACGCCGGGTCCGTGCAACGCGCCATCGACGATGCCGCCAACCAGCTGACCGGATTGGCCGAGCGCACCGCCCGGGGTTGGCCGTGAGAGTCGGGAATAGCGCCCGGACAAGGTACCGTTGATTACATCGCGATTGCGTGCCCAGTACTCAGGAGAAGCAATGACTGTTCAGGACGACACCACCACCGAAACCCACGGTGTGGTGCTGACCGAATCGGCCGCCGCCAAGGCCAAGGCGCTGCTCGACCAGGAGGGTCGCGATGACCTGGCGTTGCGCATCGCCGTCCAGCCGGGGGGTTGCGCCGGCCTGCGTTACAACCTGTTCTTCGACGACCGCACCCTCGACGGTGATCTGACCGCCGATTTCGGTGGCGTGGCGCTGACCGTCGACCGGATGAGCGCTCCCTACGTGCAGGGCGCCACCATCGACTTCGTCGACACCATCGAGAAGCAGGGTTTCACCATCGACAACCCGAACGCCACCGGCTCCTGCGCCTGCGGCGACTCGTTCAACTGATCTGATCGGTGCGCTGCACGTAGCTGCAGACCAGCACCTGGTTGTCCTGCGCGAGCACCTGAGCCACGGCCTGGCGCTCGCCATCCCCGGACGAGGAAGAGGGCATCCGCCCGGACGTGGCGGGTGTCCCCTTCATGCTGAACAGCACCTGCGCCTGGTTGGGTGACAGGTAGACGATCTTGTCGATCGACGTCACCTCGACGCGCTTGTACTGCTTGCGGAACGCGTCGCCGCTCATATCGGCCAGCGCCAGGTCGGCATCACGGTTTTTCACCGCGTCGTAGAGCCCGCACAGGGTGTGCCGGGCGATGGTCTGTTCGTCGCCGTCGGCCAGCGCATCGAGAAACTGCTGGATGGCCGGCTTCGCGGTCGCCGCGGTGATCGACTGCCGGACCTCGTCGCGGTCGGCGACCAGCACGATCCCCGCCACCGCGGCGATCACCAAGACGACGGCTGCGATCGCCGCGACCAGCGGCCAGCGCCTGCGCTTGGGATACTGCACCGGTGGCGGAAGCATCCCCGGGTACGCGGCAGAGACCTGGTGCGGGGGAAATTGTTGCGGTGGGCCCGGAGGCGGATAGGACATCGGCTACGTTTCGGTGTCTAGGCTTGGACTGGCCGGTGGACTTTCAGGCAGGCTAGCGCACCGGGACGGATATGCCCCTGGCGCACACCCGTACGCTACTTAGATTCATTAATGAAAATGAAGGGCGACTCGTGACCATTGCGGTGACCGGTTCCATTGCGACCGACCATCTGATGAAGTTTCCGGGCAAGTTCTCCGAGCAGCTGCTGCCCGAGCACCTGCAGAAGGTGTCGCTGAGCTTCCTGGTCGACGATCTGGTGATCCACCGCGGTGGGGTGGCCGGCAACATGGCTTTCGCTATCGGGGTGCTCGGCGGTAAGGCGGCCCTGGTCGGCGCGGCCGGCTCGGACTTCACCGACTACCGGCGGTGGCTCACCGACCACGGCGTCAACTGTGACAACGTGCTGATTTCCGAGCAGGCCTACACCGCCCGGTTCGTCTGCACCACCGATGAGGACATGGCCCAGATCGCCTCGTTCTACCCCGGTGCCATGTCCGAGGCGCGCAACATCAAGCTGGCCGACGTCGTAACCCGAACGGGCACACCGGAACTCGTGATCGTCGGCGCCAACGACCCGGACGCCATGTTCGCCCACACGCAGGAGTGCCGCAGCCTGGGCTTGGCGTTCGCCGCCGACCCGAGTCAACAGCTGGCCCGGCTGAACGGGGAGGAGATCCGCCGCCTCATCGACGGCGCCACCTACCTGTTCACCAACGACTACGAGTGGGACCTGCTGCTGCAGAAGTCCGGCCTGAGCGAAGCCCAGGTGATGGGCCAGATCGGCCTGCGGGTCACCACGCTGGGCGCCAAGGGGGTGGACCTGGTGTCCTCCGACGGCACCTTCGTGCACGTCGACGTCGTTCCCGAGACCCACCAGGCCGACCCGACCGGCATCGGCGACGCGTTCCGCGCCGGATTCCTCACCGGCCGCTCCGCCGGGCTGAGCCTGGAGCGGTCCGCTCAGCTGGCCTCGCTGGTGGCGGTGCTGGTGCTGGAGGCCACGGGTCCGCAGGAGTGGACGTGGGACCGCGAGACCGCGCTGGTGCGCCTCGGCGATGCCTACGGTGCCGACGCGGCCGCCGAGATCGGCGCGGCGATCAGCGCCTCCGGCTAGAGCTGGACCGGGTAGGTCGGCTCGGCGATCTGCGGTGTCACGCTGCCCTCCACGAAGATGGCGTGCCAGAGCATGAAGATCAGCACCGTCCACAACCGGCGGCTGTGATCGGCCTCGCCGGCCCGGTGCTGGTCGAGCATGGTGCGCACCGCGGCCAGGTCGATCAGCTCGCCGGTCTGCGAGGCGGCCACCGTCGCGTACGCCCAGTCCAGCAGTTCACCGGCCCGCAGCCAGTGCCGGATCGGCACCGGGAAGCCCAGCTTCGCGCGGTGCAGCACGTGCGCGGGCACGATCGGTTCCAGCGCGCGACGCAACGCGTACTTGGTGGTGGTGCGGGTGATCTTCTGCTCGTACGGCAGCCGGGACGCCACCGCGAACACCTCGGGGTCCAGGAACGGCACCCGCAGCTCCAGTGAATTGGCCATGGTCATCTTGTCGGCCTTGACCAGGATGTCGCCGCGCAACCAGGTGAACAGGTCGATGTGCTGCATGCGTGCCACCGGATCGGCGCCCTGCGAGGCGGCATAAAACGGCGCGGTGACGTCGGTGTGCGTCCAGCCGGGGTTGAACTTGGGCAGCACCGCACGCAACTGGTCGTCGGAGAAGCTGCGGGCGTTGCCGTAGTACCGCTCTTCCAGCGTGAGTGACCCGCGGTGCAGCAGGCTCTTGCCGCGCATGCCTTCCGGCAGCGGTTTGGCGGCCTTGCCCAGCGAGCGCCGCACCGGCCGGGGCAGATAGTCGAAAGGCTTGAGCGACAACGGCTCCCGGTAGATCGTGTAGCCGCCGAACAGTTCGTCGGCACCCTCGCCGGACAGCACCACCTTGACGTGTTTGCGGGCCTCGCGGGCGATGAAGAACAGCGGCACCAGCGCCGGGTCGGCCACCGGTTCGTCGAGATACCAGACGATCTCGGGCAGCGCGGCGACGAACTCCTCCTGGCTGACCACCTTGGTCACGTGCCGCGCACCGATGGCTTCGGCGGATGCGACGGCCACATCGACCTCGGAGAAGCCCTCCCGTTCGAACCCGGTGGTGAAGGTGATCAGCCGCGGGTTGTGCCGCATGGCCAGCGCGGCAATCGCCGTCGAATCGATACCGCCGGACAGGAACGCCCCGACGGTGACGTCGGCGCGCATGTGCTTGGCGACCGAATCCTCCAGCACGGCGGTGATCTCGTCGTAGCGGGCCTGCTCCTCGTTCGGGACGAACGGCACCGCGGCGAACCGGGGGACGAAATACCGGGTGATCTCCGGCGCCGAACCCGGGCGGATCCGGGCGTAGCTGCCCGATTCCAGCCGGCGCACGCCGCGCTGCAACGTCTCGGGCTCGGGCACGTACTGCAGCACCGTGTAGTGCTGCACGGCGCGCTCGTCGATGTCCAGGTCCAGACCCGCCGTCGGCGCCAGCTCCACCAGGCACTTCTTCTCGCTGCCCAGCACGGTGCCACCCGGGCCGCTGGCCAGGTACAGCGGTTTGATGCCGAACGGGTCGCGCGCGCAGATCAACTCGCGGGTCTGGGTATCCCACAGCGCGAAGGCGAACATGCCGCGCAGCCGGGACAGCACCTCGGTGCCCCAGTAGTGGAATCCGGCGACGATCGCCTCACCGTCGCCCTCGGTGTGGAACACCGCACCGAACTCGTCGCGCAATGCCGCGCGCAACTCCAGGTAGTTGTAGATCTCGCCGTTGAACACCAGCGCGTAGCGCTGGGGGGCGTCCTCGGGTCCCCAGCGCAGCGGTTGGTGACTGTGGGCGATGTCGATGATCGACAACCGGTTGAAGCCGAGCACCACGTCGTCGTCGGACCAGGTGCCCGGTTCGTCGGGACCTCGATGGCGCATCAGATGCGAGGCTCCGGACACCGCGTCGACCAGTGCCGGGGAGATCTCGACGGACGGGTCAGTCAGGTAGGCCAGCAGTCCGCACACCGGGCCAGTATGCCGAACAACCTGGGTCAAGCCCGAGTTGGCAGGTCGCTTCGCGGGTTCGCACACCGGTGGTCTACGCTGCGTAGTACATACAGAGCCGACCGACCGCACGGCGGTCCACCGACTTCTATAGGAGGCGCCAACGTGACCGCTCGCGGGTACAAGTTGGTGGCGTTGTCACTGGTCTTGGGCGGGCTGACGGTCCTGCTCAGTGGGTGCAGTTGGCAGGAGGTGTTCGGCCTCGGCTGGCCCACCGGAATCACGCCAGAGGGCAAGCTCAACCGCGATCTGTGGGTGTGGTCGGTGATCGCCTCGTTCGTCGTCGGCGCCATCGTGTGGGCCCTCATCTTCTGGGCCAGCGCCTTCCACCGGAAGAAGGCCACCGACACCGAGCTGCCGCGTCAGTTCGGCTACAACATGCCGCTGGAACTCGTGCTGACCGTGGTGCCGTTCCTGATCATCTCGGTGCTGTTCTACTTCACCGTCGTGGTCCAGGAGCGCATGCTGCACAAGGACCCCAACCCCGAGGTCGTCATCGACGTCACCGCCTTCCAGTGGAACTGGAAGTTCGGTTACCAGAAGATCGCCTTCGGCGACGGCACGTTCAGCTACGACGGCGCGGACCCCGAGAAGAAGGCCGCCATGACGTCCAAGCCCGAGGGCGTGGACGAGCACGGTGAGGAGCGCGTCGGCGCCATCCGCGGTCTCAACCCCGAGGACCGGACCTACCTGAACTTCGACAAGGTGGAGACCCTCGGCACGTCCACCGAGATCCCGGTCCTGGTGCTGCCCAAGGGCAAGCGCATCGAATTCCAGATCGCCTCGGCCGACGTGATCCACGGGTTCTGGGTGCCGGAGTTCCTGTTCAAGCGCGACGTGATGCCGGACCCGAAGGCCAACAATTCCGACAACGTCTTCCAGGTCAGTGAGATCCAGGAGACCGGCGCGTTCGTCGGCCGGTGCACCGAGATGTGCGGCACGTACCACTCGATGATGAACTTCGAGGTGCGCGTCGTGGAGCCCAACGACTTCAAGGCTTACCTCCAGCAGCGCATCGCCGGCAAGACCAATGCCGAAGCGCTGCAGGCGATCAACCAGGATCCGGTGGCGGTCACCACTCATCCGTTCGACACCCGGCGCGGCGAGCAGGTCGGCGTGCCGCCCGTCCAGGCGAGCAAGTAAGGACCACTCATGCATATCGAAGCGCGGTTGTTCGAGTTCCTGACGGCCTTCTTCGCCCTGGCCGCGGTGGTGTACGGCGTGCTCACCGCGTTGTTCGCCACCGGCGGCATCGAGTGGGCGGGCACGGTGGCGCTGGTGCTGACCACCGGGCTGACCCTGATCACCGGTACCTTCTTCCGGTTCGTCGCCCGGCGCCTGGACACCCGGCCCGAGGACTACGAGGACGCCGAGATCAGTGACGGCGCCGGCGAACTGGGCTTCTTCAGCCCGCACAGCTGGTGGCCCGTGCTGATCGCGCTGTCCTTCTCGACGGCGGCCGTCGGTGCCGCGCTGTGGTTGCCGTGGCTGATCGTCGCCGGTATCTGCTTCGTGCTGTTCACCGCCGGCGGCCTGGTGTTCGAGTACTACATCGGCCCCGAGAAGCACTGATCCCGCCCAGGTCACAACCATGCGTCAGTTCTCTGACGTGCCGCGTCGCCTGATCCACTCGCGCACCTGGTTGGGTAGTGTTGCCGAGGCAGCATTCGAGACGGATAGGCCGAGGGTTAGTTGGAGATGAGCGGGCCTTCAGGACCGGACAAACCCGGTGCGGGCGACGAGCCGGCACCGAGCACCGGTGAGACGGAGATCCATTCGCGGGCATATTCCGCACCGGAGTCCGAACAGTTCGTCAGCGCACCGTATGTTCCGCCGGATCCGGCGCTCTACGACTACGACAGCTACGATCCCGCGGTCGACGACACCGCCGACGCCCCGCCGCGCTGGCCCTGGGTGGTCGGCGTCGTCGCCATCATCGCGGCCGTCGCGCTGGTCGCCTCCGTCGCGGTTCTGGTGACCCGCACCGACAACACCAATCTGGCCACCCCGGCGACGAGCACCACCACGTCGGCGCCACCGGTGCAGGACGAGATCACCACCACCACACCGCCGCCCCCGCCACCGAGCCCTGAGCCGCCGCCCCCGACCACCGAGGCGCCGCCACCACCGCCGCCGGAGACGGTCACGGTGACGCAGGAGCCTCCGCCGCCACCACCGCCGGCGACCACCGAGGCGCCGCCACCCGCCACCACGACGGCACCACCGCCGCCCCCGACGAGCACCGCGCCCGCCGGTCCGCGTCAGGTGACCTACTCGGTGACCGGCACCAAGGCGCCCGGTGACATCATCACCGTCACCTATATCGACGCGTCCGGCCGCAGCCGCACCCAGCGCAACGTGTACATCCCGTGGTCGCTGACCGTCACGCCGATCTCGCAGTCCGAGGTCGGGTCGGTGCAAGCCTCCAGCCTGTTCCTGGTGAGCCGGCTGAACTGTTCCATCACGACCAGTGACGGCACGGTGTTGTCCTCCAACACCGGCAACGCCGCCCAGACGAGCTGCTGATGCGCGACGAGAGACGATTGTCCGGCCCGGAGAACCTGGACCGCGTCCTGCTGGGCGTCTGCGCCGGGGTCTGGCTGCTCGCGCTCGGCGCCGGGGTGGCGGCCACCGTCGCGCTGGTCGACTTGAGCAACGGGCGCGGTTCGGTGCGCGCCGAGCTGTCCGGCTCTGACACGCCGTGGGTGCTCTACACCGTGATCGGGGTGTCGGCCGCCGTCATCGCCGCCGCCATCCCGTTGCTCATCCGGGCCCGCCGGGACAGCAACCAACGGCCCCTGCGCGGGGTGGCCGGCAGCAGCGGCTCGGCCGCCGACGACATCGCCGCCATCGCCGCCCGGCCGGCTGGCCGGCGTCGTGCCGGCACGGTGTCGGCCACCACCGAGGGACGGCGTCCGGCGCTGCCCGCGATCGTCGACGACGTGTACGTGCGATGCACCACCGGCATCGGCTGTGCGGTGGGTGCCGGGGTGCTGGCCGTCGGTATCGGCACCTATCTGATGGCCACCGGCAGCGACACCGCAGCGTGGGCGGCGTACATCGTCGCGGGCCTGATCACGGTCGGGATGGCCGCGATCCCGTGGTTCTACCTGCGTGAGCTGCACGCCGTCACCGGGCCTGCGAGCGTCTAGCAGCGCGCCCCTTCTGGTCACCGCTCGCGCTACGGCCTACGGTCGCTTGGTGAGTGTGGGCCCTGTGCACGCTTTCTCGTGTCTCGACGTGCATAGCACCCACATTCGTCTGGTCCGGCGGAGCCGGGCAAGTGGCCACGCCCGCACCCGAGCGTGGGCCCTGTGCACGCCTTTTCGAGTCTTGGCGGGCACAGGGCCCACACTCGTCTGAACCTCGGTGCCGGGGCGCGCGGGGGAGGGGAGGGGACCGGCCAAAACGAAAGGGCCCGCACAGCTTTCGCTGTGCGGGCCCTTCCGATTCGAACTAGTGGTGCCCGTTGGAACCGTTGGTGTCCTGACGCTCCCGCAGGGCCGTCAGGGCCCTGTGCTCGGCGGCGTGGGCCGCCTCGGTCAGCGCCTCGTGCTGCTCGATCGGATCGGGCTTCAGGAAGCTACCGGTACCGGGTGCACCGCCGGAGCCCAGCTTGTTCATCCGCTTGGGCAGGGCCGCGCCCTGGTATTCCAGCGGAATCGGGTGGCCGTGCTCGTCCACCGGGCCGAGCGGCTGGTGCAGCTCGATGTAGGCACCCTGCGGCAGCCGCTTGATGATGCCCGTCTCGATACCGTGCTCCAGCACCGCCCGGTCGCTGCGCTGCAGGCTGATCGCCCAGCGGTACGCGATGTAGTAGACGATCGCGGGCAGCACCACCATGCCGATGCGGCCGATCCACGTCGTCGCGTTCAGCGAGATGTGGAACTTCAGCGCGATGATGTCGTTCATGGCCGCCAGCGTGAGCAGCATGTAGAACGAGACCGCCATCGCTCCGATGGCCGTGCGGACCGGTGCGTCACGCGGACGCTGCAGCAGGTTGTGGTGGGCGTCGTCCCCGGTGAACTTCTTCTCCAGGAACGGCCACGCGATGAGCAACCCGAAGACCAGACCCATGATCACCGCGACGCCGAATGCGGCGGGGATGGTGTGGCCGAACGGGTAGAACTCCCATGGCGGCCAGATGCGCGCCAGGCCTTCGGTCCACATCATGTAGAAGTCGGGCTGGCTACCGGCGGACACCTGTGAGGGCTTGTAGGGACCCAGCTGCCAGATCGGGTTGATCTGCAGCAGACCACCCATCAGGCCCAGGATGCCGGTGATGATGGCGAAGAACGCGCCGGACTTCACCGCGAACACCGGCATGACGCGCACGCCCACGACGTTGTTCTCGGTGCGGCCGGGGCCGGGGAACTGGGTGTGCTTCTGGAACCACAGGATCATCATGTGCGCCGCGATCAGCGCCAGGATGATCGCCGGGATCAACAGGATGTGCAGCGCGTACATGCGCGGGATGATGATGTGTCCCGGGAAGTCGCCGCCGAACAGGGCCCAGTGCATCCAGGTGCCGATGACGGGGATGCCCAGGGTGATCGAGCTCAGCGCGGCGCGCAGGCCGATGCCGGACAGCAGGTCGTCGGGCAGCGAGTAGCCGAAGTAGCCCTCGAACATCGCCAGGATCAGCAGCAGCGAGCCGATGACCCAGTTGGCTTCGCGCGGGCGGCGGAACGCACCGGTGAAGAAGATGCGCGCCAGGTGCACCATGATCGACGCCGCGAACAGCAGCGCCGCCCAGTGGTGGATCTGGCGGACGAACAGGCCGCCGCGCACCTCGAAGCTGATCTCCAGCGCCGATTCGTAGGCCCGCGACATCTGCACACCGCGCAGCGGCTGGTACACGCCGTTGTAGGTAACCTCGGCCATCGACGGGTCGAAGAACAGCGTCAGGTACACGCCGGTGATCAGCAGCACGATGAAGCTGTACAGCGCGATCTCACCCAGCAGGAACGACCAGTGGGTGGGGAACACCTTGTTCAGCTGGCGGCGGGCCGCCGCCGACGGGTGGAACCGAGAGTCAATCGCGTCGCCTTGGTGGGCGGCGAGCTTGGCAAGGTCAGGGCTCATGATTTGCGCTCCCAGAATGCCGGTCCGACAGGTTCGATGAAGTCGCCGTTGGCGACCAGGTAGCCGTCTTTGTCGATGGTGATCGGCAGCTGCGCCAGCGCACGTGCGGCCGGGCCGAAGATCGGGCGCGCGAAGTGCAGCGCGTCGAACTGCGACTGGTGGCACGGGCACAGGATGCGGTAGGTCTGCTGCTCGTACAGCGACGAGGGGCAACCCAGGTGCGAGCACACCTTGGTGAACGCGAACAGCTCACCGAAGTTGAAGCTCTCCTGGCCCTGACGCTTGACCACCCGGTGCATGTCGTTGGGCTTGATGCGGATGAGCATCACCGGGTTGCGCACGCCCAGGGCGATCTCGCCGAGCTTCTCGTGCGATTCCACCGTGGTGCCGTCGCCGTCGGACTCGCGCCACGGGAACACCGTCTCCATACCGCCGGCGTCGATGTCCTCCGGGCGCATCTTGACGAACGGCGACTCGCCCGGCAGGCCGGTCGCGCGGGCCAGGTAGATGGTCTCGCCCTGGAACCGGGGCGTCCAGCCCGAGGTCCACAGCACGGCCTTCTTGCCTTCGGCGGTCTGCACCACCGGCTTCCACGGGTTCTTGATCAGACCACCGAGGAAGGCGACCAGCGTGCCGAGCCCGAAGGCGCCGAGGCCGATACCCAGCGACAGCCCGATCAGCTTGCGCCGCTTGATCGTCGAGGAGTCCAGCGCGTCACCCAGCTGGGCCGCGATGGTCTTGCGGTGCAACTCCGGGGACCGGCCGTCGTGGCGGTCCTGGATGGAGATCTCCTCGGGGATGAACTTCTTCTGGTACAGCACCGCGCCGACGCCGATGGCCAGGATCGACAGGCCGAACGTCAGACCGTACAGCGGGGTGGCCAGCGAGTAGATCCACTCACCCTCGGCCCCGTAGGGCTTGTACTCCCAGGGCCAGAACAGGAAGATCAGCAGCAGCGCCAGACCGGCGAACCCGCCGAGCAGCAGCCAGTACGAGACGGTGCGCGAGGCCCGCTTCTCGGCCTTGGTGCCCTCGATGGGCCAGCGCGGCTCCTTGTAGACGATCTCGACACCGTCGAGCTTGCCGCCGAGTTCGAGCAGTTCCTCGCGCGACATGGTCGCCAGTTCGGCGTCGGTGGGCTGGCCGGGGACGCCGGTCTGCCCGGGGGTATCGGTGCCCTTGATGTCACCGCTCATGCACGTGCTCCGATCCACATCGCGATACCGATCGCGGCCACCATCCCGATGATCCAGGCAGCCATACCCTCAGGCGCCGGGCCGAACCCGCCCAGGCCGTAGCCGCCGGGGCTGGGGGTGGCCGCCGCTTCCCGCACGTAGCTGACGATGTCGACCTTCTCCTGCGGGGAGAGCTGACGGTCGGAGAACTTCGGCATGTTCTGCGGGCCGGTGAGCATGGCGGTGTACACCTGCGCGGGCACCTTGGACGCCTCACCGAGATCGGGCGCGTACTTACCGGAGGACAGCGCGCCGCCCTTGCCGGTGAAGTTGTGGCAGGACGCGCAGTTCAGCCGGAACAGGTCGCCACCGCGGGCCACGTCGCCGGACAGCAGTGACTCATCGGCGATGTGGCCGTTGGCATCTCGCGGGACGACGGGGCCGCCGCCGTTGGCCTGCACGTAGGCGCCGAGCGCGTCGATCTGGTGCTCGTCGAACACCGGATCCTTGCGCGGGGCTTGGGCCTCGCCGCGCATCGCCGGCATGCGTCCGGTGGACACCTGGAAGTAGACGGCCGCCTCGCCCGCGCCGATGAGGCTCGGGCCGCGGTCCGGCACACCCTGCAGGTTGGCGCCGTGGCAGCTGACACACGAGGTGTCGAACAGCTGCTTGCCGGTGCGCAGCAGCGCCGAGGACGACTCGTCGGCGACCGCCACCTGGGGGGTGGGCGTCAGCGTGGCCGCGACGGCGCCCGCGGCACCGAGCCCGATCAGCAGCAGCACCGCCGCTGACAGGCGCCGGTGCAACCGACGGCGAGACTTGGTGGTCATCGAACCCCTTCTCATCGACTGGATCACCGGACTGAACGGACGCATCGGCGAGCCGATCATCGGACAAAGTAGATGACGGCGAACAGGGCGATCCACACGATGTCGACGAAGTGCCAGTAATAGGAGACGACGATCGCTGCGGTGGCCTGGGCCGGCGTGAACTTGCTCATGCGGGTACGCGCGAGCAGGAAGACGAAGGCGACGAGACCGCCGATGACGTGCAACCCGTGGAAGCCGGTCGCCAGGTAGAAGACCGAACCATAGGCGCTGCCGGGGATGGTGGTGCCGTGCTCGACGAGGTGGATGTACTCGTAGCCCTGGCCGCCGACGAAGAACGCGCCCATCAAGAAGGTGATGACGTACCACCGGCGCAGGCCGAAGACGTCACCGCGCTCCGCGGCGAACACGCCCATCTGGCAGGTGAACGACGAGGCGATCAGCACGGCGGTCACCGGCACGGCCAGCCACAGGTTGAGCTCCGTGGGGGGCGGCGGCCAGACGCCGTGTGCTTGGGCTCGCGCGGTGAAGTACATCGCGAACAGCCCAGCGAAGAACATCAGTTCACTGGAAAGCCACACGATGGTGCCGACACTGACCATATTCGGCCTGTTCAGCGAATGTACGCGAGACGTGATCGCGGTTCCGGAAGTCCCTACAGCGCTCGTCACAGGTGCAAGTATGACGCTTTGTAGTTGATTAACTCCACCCGGGTTCCGATTTGATCGAGGTTGTGTCGCGATCGCGTGCCGATCCGGCCGTGATCGGCCCGTCGGGACGTCCCCGGCCAGGCGATAGCATCGGCTGGTGCCTCTTGCCGAACCCCACCCCGACGCATCCACCTGGCCGCACATCCTGGGCCTGCTGACCACACACCAGGATCTGCTGCGGGGGCAGGCCGGCTGGGCGATGGACCAGATCATGACCGGTGCGGCGACGCCCGCCCAGATCTCCGGTTTCGCCGTCGCGATGAAGATGAAGCGGCCCAACTCCGCCGAGGTGCGCGAGCTGGCCGACGCGATGCTCAAGCACGCCCGCCGGCTGCCCGCCGAGGCGGTCGGCAACGCCGCCGTCGACATCGTGGGCACCGGCGGTGACGGCTCCAACACGGTGAACCTGTCCACCATGGCCTCGATCGTGGTGGCCGCCGCGGGCGTGCCGGTGATCAAGCACGGCAACCGGGCGGCGTCCTCGCTGTCGGGTGGGGCCGACACCCTGGAAGCCCTCGGCGTGCGCATCGACCTGGGCCCCGAGGAGGTGGCCCGCAGCCTCGGCGAGGTCGGCATCGGCTTCGCGTTCGCCCCGCAGTTCCATCCGTCCTACCGGCACGCGTCGGTGGTGCGCCGCGAGATCGGCGTGCCGACCGTCTTCAATCTGCTTGGGCCGCTGACCAATCCGGCCGCACCGCGGGCCGGCTTGATCGGGTGCGCCTGGGGTGACCTGGCCGAGGTGATGGCCGGTGTGTTCGCCGCGCGGGGATCCAGCGTGCTGGTGGTGCACGGCGACGACGGCCTCGACGAACTGACCACGACGACCACCAGCACCATCTGGCGGGTGCAGGCCGGCACCGTGGAGCGGCTCACCCTGGACCCGGCCGCGTTCGGGTTCAAGCGCGCCGACCTGAGCGAGCTGATCGGTGGCGACGCCGAGGCCAACGCCGCATCGGTGCGCGCGGTGCTGGGCGGGGCCAAGGGCCCGGTGCGCGACGCGGTCGTGCTCAACGCGGCCGGTGCGATGGTGGCCCACGCCGGACTGTCCGGCGACGCCCAGTGGGTGCCGGCGTGGGAGTCCGGGCTGCGCCGCGCCACCGAGGCGATCGACTCCGGTGCCGCCGAGCAGCTGCTGGCCAAGTGGGTTCAGTTCACCCAGAAAGCCTAGGCGAGAAGGGCTTTCGGGCCGGCGGGTCGATGCCGAAACGGTCATCGGTGAAATCGGCGCCGTCGTGCTGTTGGGCGGCCAGCCGGGCCGAGCGGGCGTGCGCTGCCCAGCCGGCCCAGCGCGCGGCCGACCCGATCGGACTCGAGTAGCCGGGCTGGGCACGCACGATGCGCACACCGGGGCCGCCCAGCCACCGCACGATCAACCCGGTCTCCTCGACCAGCGCCCCGCCCAGCGGTGCGGATTCGGGCAGGATCGTCTGCGCCGCAGCGCAAATGGCGTCCACCACGGGCATGGGCGGCACCCCGCGGCGCGCACAGCCGGCCGAGGCCAACTGCCCGTGCCGGATGACCGCCAGCTCCCAGCCGCCGCGCCCGTCGGGGCGGGCCGCGACCAGTTCGTCGACGGCGGCCAGCGCCTGCAACCGTTGGCCGCGGCACACCACCTCCACCGTGTCGGCGGTGTGGTCGCGCAGCCGGGCGGCGCTCTCGTAGCGGTGCGTGGCGGCCAGCGCCTCGATCTGGTCCAGCACGGTGCCGAACGCCGAACTGTCCGCGCCGGCGATCAGCGCGGCGGCGGCCCGCGGGGCCGCGGCGTACCCGGCGGCGTCGGCCCCGCGCTCGGCCGGACAGGGCGCCAGTTCGTGGTGGTCGCAGGCGTGCCGCGCGGTGCGGGACAACCGGGCCGTGCAGGTGCGCACACCCGTTCCGCGGGCCAGGATCTCGGCGGCGGCGACGGCGTCGGCCCGCGCGCCGAACGGGCCCAGTGCCCTCGCGCTGCGCGGGGCCCGCACCACCGAGAACCGCGGGAACGCCTCGTCGGTCAGCACGATCCACCAATAGCGGCGCGGGAATCGGGAGCGCCGGTTGTACGGCGGGGCGTGCGCGGCCAGCAGGCGCAGCTCGCGCACCCCGGCCTCCAGCTCGTGCGCGCACTCGACGTGGTCGACCCGGGTGGCCAGGGCCACCATCTCCTTCATCCGGGTGCGTGGATCGGCGCCGGTGAAGTACTGGCTGACCCGGCGGTGCAGATCCACCGCGGTGCCGATGTAGAGCACCTCGTCGCCCGGCCCGCGGAACAGGTACACCCCGGGCCGGCCGGGGATGCCGGCGGCGAGGTGCCGCTTGCGGCGCTGCGGCGCGGTCTTGTCGGGGAGATAGGACCGCAGCTCGGGATAGGTGCGCACGCCCTGGTTGCCGACCCGTTCGATGAGGCCGTGCAGCACATCGACGGTGGCGCGGGCATCGTCGAGCGCGCGGTGGGTGGGTGTGGTGGCGGCACCGAACAGCTGCGCCAGCGCGGAGAGCCGGACGCTGGGCGCCTCGTCGCGGGTGAGCACCCGGCGGGCCAGCCGCACCGTGCACAGCACCGGCGGCCGCGGCCAGGTCAGCCCGAGCCGCTCGGCGGCGGCGCGCAGGAACCCGATATCGAACCCGGCGTTGTGGGCGACCAGCACCGCGCCGCGGGCGAACTCCAGGAAGGCCGGCAGCACGCTGTCGATCCGCGGCGCGTCGTGCACCATCGCCGAGGTGATGCCGGTGAGCGCGACGATCTGCGGCGGGATGGCCCGGCCCGGGTCCACCAGGGTGGCCAGCTCGCCGAGCACGACGCCGCCGCGCACCTTGACCGCGCCGATCTCGGTGATGGCGTCATGGCCGTCCCCGGCCGCCCGGCCACCGGTGGTCTCCAGGTCGACGACGACGAAGGTGGTGTCGGCCAGCGCGATGTCGGCGAGCGGCTCGACATCGGCGAAGCTCAGCTGCGACACGTCGGTGACGGTAACCCGCGCTACCGACAGCGCCGGGATCTGTCGGTGGCCCTCGTTACGGTGCGGGCACTGACAGATCAGAGAGGACCTGACGTGAAATCTGGACAACGGCGACAACGACCGGCCGATGACTCTCGGCACCCGGAGGCGGATACCGGCACGGTGGTGATCGACTGCGACGACTGCGCGGTGCGCGGACCCGGATGCCAGGACTGCGTGGTCAGCGTGCTCCTCGGCGTTCCGGAAACTTTGCTGGACGACGAGCGCCGGGCTTTGGAGGTGTTGGCCGACGCCGGACTGGCCCCGCGGCTGCGGTTGGTCCCGATCCGGCGAGCGGAGAACCGAGGTGGTACAACAGGTGTGGCGTGATGACACGCACACTTGCACGGAGGCAAAAATTAATCCGGTTCGGCTGTTAAATTTGCGTCTCCTGTTGGACAAGCCCGATGCCGTTTCGTAACCTATCTGAGACCTAATTGAGTTCGAGCCGGCTCGTATGCAGTTTAAGGACGCGAAACCTTGAGGCCTGATCGCAAAGACCGACCGAAGCGTGGCGTCAAGCGACCCCTGGTCGGTGCGATAGCAAGCATGGTGGTCCTCGGGAGCGCGTTGGCCGGCAGCGTGCACGCCGATCCGGCCGATGACGCTCTGGCAAAGCTCAACGAGCTGTCGCGGCAGGCCGAAGCGACCACCGAAGCCATGCATGCGGCCGAGTTGGATCTGGACAACAAGCTGGCAGCCCAGCGTGCCGCCGAAGCCAAGCACGCCGCCGACCTCGCCGACGCCGAGGCCGCCAAGGCGCAACTGGCAACCTTCCAGAGCTCGGTCAACAAGGTCGCCGCCGCCCAATATATGGGCGGCCGTACCGACGGTCTCGACGCCATGCTCACCGCCGCCTCGCCGCAGGGGCTGATCGATCAGCTCGCCGTGCAGCGGGTGATGGCCACCGAGATGTCGACACAGATGCAGAACTTCCGGACCACCAGCCTGCGCGCCGCGCAGGCCGAGACGGCCTCGGCCCAGTCCGCCGCCGACGCCAAGACCGCCGCCGAGCAGGCCGCCGCGGTGCGCGCCGATCTGCAGTCCAAGCAAAGCAAGCTGCAGGTGCAGATCGCCGTCGTCAAGTCGCAGTACCAGGTGCTGACCCCGGCCCAGCGCGAGGCGCTGGCCGCCATCCCGCCGGCGC
Source organism: Mycolicibacterium cosmeticum (assembly GCF_000613185.1). NCBI lineage: Bacteria > Bacillati > Actinomycetota > Actinomycetes > Mycobacteriales > Mycobacteriaceae > Mycobacterium > Mycolicibacterium cosmeticum. The sequence continues at coordinate 1,296,812 of NZ_CCBB010000001.1, read as the reverse complement.
CCGCCGCGCCCGCGCCGGCCGACGTGCCGCCGCCGGCGGCGTTGCCCGGACAGGATCCGGCGGTGCTCGCCGCGCCGCCGGAGGCCATCCCGCCCGGTGACGTCGCGCCGCCGCCCGACGGTGCCGTTCCGGCGCCCGGGGGGACCGGTGAAGGCATGGCCGCCGTGCAGGCCGCGCTCACCCGGATCGGCTCGCCGTACTCGTGGGGTGCCGAAGGGCCCGGCGCCTTCGACTGCTCCGGTCTGGTCAAGTGGGCGTTCCAGCAGGCCGGCATCTCACTGCCGCACTCCAGCTACGCGCAGGCCGCCGGCGGCCAACCGGTGTCCACCGATCAGATGCAGCCCGGCGACGTCATCTCGTACTACTCCGACGCCTCGCACGTCGGCATCTACATCGGTGACGGCATGATGGTGCACGCATCCACCTTCGGTGTGCCGGTGCGGATCGCGCCCGTCAACAACGCGCCGATCTACAATGTCCGCCGTTACTGAAGTGTCCGCCGTTACTGAAGTCCGCCGTTACTGATCTCACGCGGGTCGCGCTGACCCTGGTCGCGACGGCACTGCTGGCCGGCTGCCAGCAACCCAGCGTCGCGCCCACCCCCGCCACCGCGTCGACACCGGCCCCGGCCGAATCGGCGCAGACCCGCTCGCTGCCCCTGCCGGACGGCCGCACCGCACACCTGCGCGGCCTCGGCGGGGCGCGCACCCAGCCGCTGCTGGACCGGATCGCCGCCGAGCTCGGCGACGCCGCGGCGGCCGTCAGCGCGTTCTGGGGACCGGACTGGCCCCGGGACATCGTCGTGATCGCCACCGAGACCGACCAACAGTTCCGCGTGCTGGGTTTCGACGGTCCCGACATCGCGGCCGCCACCACCGCCGACGGCATCGTCTTCGCGCCGGGGGCGGCTGCCATGACCCCGGCTTCGCTGCGAATCGTGGTGCGCCACGAACTGTTCCACTACGCGGCGCGGGCGCACACCGCCGCCGATGCCCCGCGCTGGCTGGCCGAGGGGGTGGCCGACTTCGTGGGCCGGCCGCCGGCCCCGCTGCCCGGCCCCGCCGCCGCGGCGGGACTGGCGCGGCTGCCCACCGACGCCGACCTGGACAGTGTGGGCGAGCAGCGCTCGGCCGCCTACGACCGGGCCTGGTGGTTCAGCCGCTATGTCGCCGCCCGCTACGGGGCTGCCACGCTCAAGCGGCTGTATCTGCGGGCCAGCGAGCCCGGACACCCCGATGTGACGGACGCGGTCCGGGCCACCCTGGGTGCCGACCTGGACCGGGTACTGGCCGGCTGGCGGGACTGGATGAGCGGATAGCCTTGGCGTGATGACCCGGGTGCTGCTGGTAACCAACGACTTTCCGCCGCGCCGCGGCGGTATCCAGTCCTACCTGGAGGCCTTCGTCGGCCAGCTGCTGGCGACCGGCGGGCATGAGCTGACGGTCTACGCGCCGAAATGGAAGGGCGCCCCCGATTACGACCGCAGCGCCGGCTACCGGGTGGTGCGCCATCCGACCACCCTGATGCTGCCCGAACCCACCGTGGCCAACCGGATGCGCGCGCTGATCGCCGGTCACGGCATCGAGACCGTCTGGTTCGGTGCCGCGGCCCCGCTGGCGCTGCTGGCCCCGCTGGCCAGGGCCGCGGGCGCGTCGCGGGTGATGGCCAGCACGCACGGCCACGAGGTGGGCTGGTCCATGCTGCCGTTGGCCCGAAACGCCTTGCGGCGCATCGGGAACGAGACCGACGTCGTCACCTATGTCAGCAGCTACACCCGCGGCCGGTTCGCCTCGGCGTTCGGGCCGCGGGCCCGCCTGGAGCGGCTGTCACCCGGGGTCGACGTGGACCGGTTCACCCCGGACCCGGCCGCGCGCGCCGCACTGCGAACCCGGCACGGGCTGGGGGAGCGGCCGGTGGTGGTGTGCCTGTCGCGGCTGGTGCCGCGCAAGGGCCAGGACATGCTGATCCGCGCGCTGCCCGCCATCCGCGACGCGGTGCCGGGCACCGCCCTCGTCGTGGTCGGCGGCGGACCCTACCGCGACACGTTGCACAAGCTGGCCCACCAGGCCGGGGTGGCCGAGCACGTGGTGTTCACCGGCGGTGTTCCGGGTGACGAGCTGCCCGCCTATCACGCGATGGGCGACGTGTTCGCCATGCCGTGCCGCACCCGGGGTGCCGGCCTGGACGTGGAGGGTCTGGGCATCGTGTTCCTGGAGGCGTCGGCGTGCGGCGTGCCGGTGGTGGCCGGGCGCTCCGGAGGCGCACCGGAAACGGTGCGCGACGGGGAGACCGGCATCGTCGTCGACGGCACCGACGTCGGCGCGATCGCGGCCGCGGTCAGCGGTGTGTTGGCCGACCCGGACGCGGCCGCGGCGATGGGCGCGGCCGGCCGGCAGTGGACCGTGCAGAACTGGCAGTGGAGCGCCCAGGGGGCGCGGCTGCACCGGCTGCTCGGCGGCGCCGAACAGAGCTAGGCGTACAGCGCGTCGATATCGGCGGCGAACTTCTGCGCCACCACCTTGCGCTTCACCTTCAGCGTCGGGGTCAGCTCGCCGGTGTCCTCGGTGAAATCGACCGGCAGGATCCGGAACTTGCGGATCGCCTCGGCCTTGGACACCACCTGATTGGCGTCCTTGACCGCCAGTTCCACCTCGGCGAGCAGGTCCGGGTCGGTGGCCAGGTCGGCCACCGTGGCGGCGGCGTCCTTGCTGTTGCGCTGTTTCCAGCCGGGGAACGCCTCGGGGTCGATGGTGATCAGGGCGGCGATATAGGGCTGCTGGTCGCCGACGCACATGGCCTGGCTGATCAGCGGGTGCGCCCGCAGCCGGTCCTCCAGCACGGCCGGGGCGACGTTCTTGCCGCCGGCGGTGACGATGATTTCCTTCTTGCGCCCGACGATGGTCAGGAACCCGTCGTCGTCGATCGCGCCGAGATCACCGGTGTGGAACCAGCCGTCGGTGAAGGCTTCCTTGGTCGCCTCCTCGTTGTGCCAGTAGCCGCCGAACACCACGCCGCCCTTGACCAGCAGTTCGTCGTCGGGCCCGAGCCGCATGCTGTTGCCCGGCAACAACTTTCCGACCGAGCCGACCTTGAGGGCGCCGATCTGGTTGGCGGTGATGGCCGCGCTGGTCTCGGTGAGGCCGTAGCCCTCGTAGATGGTCAGGCCGACACCGCGATAGAAGTGGCCCAGCCGGGCACCCAGGGGAGCGCCGCCGGAGATGGCGGCGCGGCAGGCACCGCCGAGCGCGGCGCGCAGCTTGCCGTAGACCAGCCGGTCGAACACCGCGTGCTTGACCTTGAGCACCAGGCCGGGGCCCCCCTTGTCGAGTGCCTGGCTGTATTCGATCGCGGTGCCGGCGGCCAGGTCGAAGATCTTGCCCTTGCCGCCGTCGCGGGCATTCTGCTCGGCGGTGTTGTACACCTTCTCGAACACCCGCGGCACCGACACCACCAACGTCGGCTTGAACACCCCGAACGTCGGGACCAGGTTCTTGATGTCGCTGGTGAAGCCGAGGGTCACCTTGTTGGTGAAGGCGGCGACGGTCAGCGCCCGGGCCAGCACGTGGGCCAGGGGCAGGAACACCAGCAGCCGCTCACCTTTGACCAACAGATCGGGGAAGCTGGCCTTGGCGCCGTGGATCTCGGAGAGCAGGTTGGCGTGCGTCAGCTGGCAGCCCTTGGGCAATCCGGTGGTGCCCGACGTGTAGATGAGGGTGGCCGGGTCGGCCGACCGGATGCCGGAGCGTCGGGTTTCCAACTCGGCGGCGTCCACACCCTTGCCGGCCTCGGCCAGCGCATCCAGGGCCGCGGGACCGCTTCCCTCGATGCGCAGCACCTTGCGCACGTGCGGCACCTGTTCGCGCAGTTGTTCCACCCGGTCGGCGTGCGCATCGGTTTCGGCGATCACCAGCACGGCCGACGAATCGGCCAGCACGTGGCGGATCTGCTCGGCGGAGCTGGTCTCGTAGATCGGCACGGTCACCGCGCCGGTGGACAGGATGGCGAAGTCGATGATCGGCCACTCGTAGCGGGTCGCCGACAGGATGGCCACCCGGTCGCCGGGCTGGACGCCCTCGGCGATCAAACCCAGAGCCGTGGAACGGATCTGCTCGGCGGCCTGGGCACAGGTGACATCGGTCCAGCGGCCGTCGACCTGGCGCTGGAAGATGACGTGGTCGGGATCCTGGCGCTCGTGCGCGTATACGGCGTCGACGGCGGTGTCGGACTCACCGATCTGGAACGTTGCGGCAACGCTGTACTCACGCACGATTCTGGCCCCTCGTCAATGCTGGTGACGGATGTCTTGCGGCATCCGCCGGTCAGCCTAGTCGCCCGCCTCGGACCGGCGGTACCGCGTGTGTGATGCTGGCAGCCATGAACAGCGTGCAGATCTCCGACGAGACGTTCGTATGCGCGGATCCTGCCGATGTCGGGCGCGCGGTGAGCGACCCGGCGAGCTGGCGGCGGTGGTGGCCCGATCTGCGCCTGACCGTCGTCGAGGACCGCGGCCCGGCCGGGGTGCGCTGGACCGTCGCCGGCGCGCTGACCGGAACCATGGAGGTCTGGCTGGAGACCATGATGGACGGGGTCATCCTGCACTATTTCCTGCACGCCGAGCCGGCCGGTGCCAGCGCGCACGACCTGGCGCGGTTGGACCTGGCCAAGCTGAACCACACCCGTCGGGTGGCGGGCAAGCGGATGGCCTTCGAGGTCAAGACCCGTCTCGAGCAGCACCGGCCGGTCGGTGTGTCGCGGCTGTCCTGATAGCGCGCAGGGCGTTCGGCGGTGCGGGTACATTTCTGAGCGTGGCGGAGAAGACGGCGCAGACGATCTACATCGATGCCGATCCCTCGACGGTGATGGACGTGATCGCCGACATCGGCTCGTATCCGGAATGGGTGGCCGAGTACAAGGAAGCCGAGGTGCTCGACGCCGATGCCGCGGGCAACCCCAAGACGGCGCGCCTGGTGCTGGACGCGGCCGTGCTCAAGGACACCATGGTGTTGTCCTACCAGTGGCCGGCCGACCGTAAATCGGTGACCTGGACCCTGGTGTCGAGTTCGCTGCTGCGCGGCTTGGAGGGCGCATATCGGCTGTCGCCCAAGGGTTCTGGAACGGACGTCACCTACGAGTTGTCCGTCGACCTGCTCATCCCGATGATCGGCCTGCTCAAGCGCAAGGCCGAACGCCGGCTCACCGACACCGCGCTCAAAGACCTCAAGAAGCGAGTCGAGGTGGGTGTGAGCTGAATGGCGAGCAAGTGTCCGCACCCGCCCGCATCAGCCTGTTCGTCGGTAAGGGCGGGGTAGGCAAGTCGACGTTGGCGACCGCCACCGCGGTGCGTGCAGCACGCAGCGGCCAGCGGGTGCTGATCGTGTCGACCGACCAGGCGCACTCCACCGGCGACGTGCTCGGGGTGCCGGTCGCGCCGACCGGTACCAGGGCGCCGACCCGGGTGCTGGCCGATGTCGACACCGGCCACCTGGATGCGCTGGCGCTGGACACGCTGGCCGTGCTGGAGAACCGGTGGCGCGACGTGGCCGGGCCGCTGGCCGAGCGTTTCCCCGAGTCGGATCTGGGTGACGTTGCCCCGGAAGAACTTTCGGCCATGCCCGGCATCCAGGAGGTGCTCGGCCTGCACGAGGTGGGGGAGCTGGCCGACTCCGGCGACTGGGATCACGTGGTGGTCGACTGCGCGTCCACCGCCGACGCGTTGCGCATGCTCACCCTGCCCGCGACGTTCGGGCTGTACCTGGAGCGGATCTGGCCCCGGCACCGTCGGTTGTCCAGGCGCGGTGGCGATGCCGCATCGGAGGCGCTGGTCGCGCTGCTGGAACGGATCGCCGACGGTACCGACGCGCTTTCGGCGCTGCTCGCCGACGCCGAGCGGGTCAGCGCGCACCTGGTGCTCACCCCGGAGCGGGTGGTGGCGGCCGAGGCGATCCGCACCATCGGCTCGCTGACGCTGATGGGGGTGCGGGTGGCCGAGTTGCTGGTGAACCAGGTGCTGATCCAAGACGATTCGTACGAGTACACCAATCTGCCGGACCACCCCGCGTTCGACTGGTACACCGAGCGGATCGCCGAACAGCGCACCGTGCTCGACCAACTGGACGCCGCGATCGGCGATGTGCAGCTGGTGCTCGTGCCGCACCTGGCCGGCGAACCCATCGGGCCCAAGGCGCTGGCCGAGCTGCTCGCCCAGGCCCGGCGGCGCGACGGATCGCCCCCGCCCGGTCCGCTCAAGCCGGTGGTGGACCGCGAATCGGGAACTGGGCTCGAAGCGGTCTATCGGTTGCGGATACAGTTGCCGCAGGTGGACCCCGGCTCGTTGACACTGGGCCGGGTCGACGACGATCTGATCATCGGCTCCGGCGGAATGCGCCGCCGAGTCCGGTTGGCGTCGGTTTTGCGGCGCTGCATCGTGATGGACGCGCAATTGCGGGGTACCGAACTCACGGTGCGATTCCGCCCCGATCGAAAGGTATGGCCGCAGTGACAGGGGAAGGCCCAGATCCCGACGCCGCTCGGCGGCGGCATGCGGACGTGAGCCCCGAACTGCGGCAGTTGGCACAGGCCATCCTGGACCGGCTCGACCCCGCGGTGCGGTTGGCCGCCGCCCGGGCCGCCGCCGCCGGCGCCGGTGAGGGCAGGTGTCAGCAGGTCTGGTGCCCGGTGTGCGCGCTGGCGGCCCTGGTGGCCGGTGAACAGCATCCGCTGCTGTCGGTCATCGCCGAGCACAGCGTCGCGCTGCTGGCCATCGTGCGCGCCATGGTCGGCGAACCGGCGTCTGCCGGCCCACCGCCGCCGGATGGCACCCCGCCGCCACCGGCCGATGGTGAGCAGCCCCCCAAGGCGCCCGGCCGCTACGAATCGATCCGGGTCGACGTCGAGGACTGATCGGCCCCCGGGTCCATTCCCCGTCGCTGCGCTCGCCCCCGGGGGCCATTCCCCGTCAGACCTGCCATGTGGTCGTCGCAACAATGCGTGGGTAAAGTTGTCGCGGAACGCTGTCAAGGCGTGCGGCGCGGGAGGCAACGTGTTTTTCTGGTTCTACAAATACATCTTGATGGGCCCGCTGCTGCGTTTGCTCGGCAGGCCCAAAGTTCAAGGGCTGGAATACGTTCCGGACTCCGGCCCAGTCATCCTGGCCAGCAATCACCTGGCCGTCGCGGACAGCTTCTACCTGCCGCTGGTGGTGCGGCGCCGGATCACCTTCCTGGCCAAGGCCGAGTACTTCACCGGTACCGGGATCAAGGGCAAGCTCACCAAGTTCTTCTACTCGTCCACCGGCCAGGTCCCCATCGACCGCACCGATGCCGACTCGGCCCAGGCCGCCCTGCAGACCGCGCAGCGCATCCTTGCCCAGGGAAAGTTGCTCGGGATGTACCCGGAGGGCACCCGCTCGCCCGACGGCAGGCTTTACAAGGGCAAGACCGGGCTGGCGCGGATCGCGCTGGAAAGCGGCATCCCGGTGATTCCCGTCGCGATGATCGGAACCAACGTCGTCAACCCGCCGGGCGGCAAGATGTGGCATTTCGGCCGGGTCGAGGTGCGCTTCGGCAAGCCGATGGACTTCAGTCGGTTCGAGGGGCTGGCGGGTAACCGGTTCATCGAACGCGCCGTGATCGACGAGGTGATGTACGAACTGATGCGGCTGTCCGGTCAGGAGTACGTCGACCTGTACGCGGCCGACGTCAAAGAGGGCAAGACCCCGGCGCCGGTGGCCAAAGCGGGTTAACTCGCCGCGGCCGCGGGGGTATCCGAGGACTTGGGTGCCTTGGGCGCGTTACCGCCGACCGCGCCGCGCGCCGGTGCGGTGGCGCCGGCCACCGCGATGACGATCAGCGCCCACCACAGATAGGAACCGCCGGCCAGCTTGCGCCACAGCGAGGCCGCGGTCTCGTGGTGTTCGGGCAGCAGCGTGATCGGTGTCCACACCATCAGCGCCAGACCCGCCGCGCTGACGAGCAACAGTGCCAGTCGGCGCCGGCGGTACCCGACCACGGCGGTGACGATCACCGTCGGCAGCATCCACACCCAGTGGTGCGACCACGACACCGGCGAGACGACCAACCCGAACATGGCCACGCAGATCAGCGCCAGCACCGGCTCGCCACCGTCGGCCGCGTCGCCGCCGCGCTGCAGCAGCCGGTGCACCGCCCAGCCGGTCAGCGCCAGCACCACGCAGCAGGCCACCGCCCAGGGCAGGAAGCGCTGCTCCTCACCCAGGCCCAAGCGGGCCAGCGTGCCGGAGATGTTCTGGTTGGTGTTGAGCGTGGCCGTGCCGATGCGGTTGGTGTCGCGCAGCGTCTCGGTCCAGTACTCGCACGAATCCCGCCACGCCAGCGCGAAGCCCACCAGCGTCGCGGTGACCGCCGACAGCGCCGTCACCACCACCGCGCGCACATCGCGGCGGAGCACGAAGTACAGCAGGAACACCGCGGGGGTCAGTTTGACGGCGATGGCCAGGCCGAGCAGCAGGCCGCGCGGCCACGGTGTCCGCCTCGGCACGCAGTCGGCGATCACCAGCGTCATCAACACCACGTTGATCTGGCCGAACGCGAAGTTGGACCGGATCGGCTCCAGGTACACGACGGCGGGTGCCACCAGCGCCGCGGCCAGCCAGGCGCGCTGCTGCCAGGTGGCCGCGACCTGCAGCCGGGTCAACACGATGGCCACCGACGCGATCAGCAGCACCAGCGTGGTCGCGGTGATCGCCGCGCTGGCGGCGGGCAGGGTGAGCCAGGCGAACGGGGCGAACGCGATCGCCGCCAGCGGCGGGTAGGTGAACGGCAGGTCGAGGCCGGCCTGGGTCTGGAATTTGGTGCTGTCGGCGTACAGCGGGGTGCCGTCCAACCAGGCCCGCCCGCCCATCCGGTAGACGTCGATGTCGATGCGGTACGGCGCGTGGCCGAGCAACCGCCAGCCCGCCCAGGCCAGGCCCGCCAGGGTCAGCAGCTGGAACAACCGCCATGCCACGGTCGTCCGTAAACCCGCCTGAGTGCCCATTTCGCCGACCAGCCTATCGGTGTGGCCCGGCACGCCGACCGGCGCGGGACGCCTGGTGACGCGTTCGGGTTGCTGGTCGGCGTATGTTCTCGACCGTGCACCTGCGCGTCCAGTTCGACTTCGTCACCGGCGATCGCCTGCCGCTGCTGTGCTGCCTGATCGCATTCATCCTCACGTTCTTCCTGACCCGCCTCATCGTCCGGTACATCCGCAGCCATCCCGCCGGCGACGCGCCGCGCAAGTGGTGGCAACCGCGCAATCTCTCGGTCGGCGGTGGCGTCCACCTGCACCACGCGGTCATCGGAGTGATCCTGGTGATGGTTTCCGGAGTGTCCATGGTGACCCTTGCGGTAAACGGTGGTGTGCCGGAATTCACGGTGGCCGCGGTGTTCTTCGGGATCGGCGCGGCACTGGTGCTCGACGAGTTCGCGCTGATCCTGCACCTGCAGGACGTGTACTGGGCCGAGGACGGCCGCACCTCGGTGGACGCGGTGTTCGTCGCGATCGCGGTGGCCGGACTGCTGGTGCTGGGGTTCAACCCGCTGTCCTTCTTCGACATCGGCATCTGGCGGGCCGACGACACCTGGCAGGCGCGGTCCGTGGTGATCGCCGTGGCTGTGCTGACGCTGGCCCTTGCGGTGGTGGTGCTGCTCAAGGGCAAGGTGTGGACCGGTCTGGTCGGCATGTTCATCACGCCGCTGCTGTTCCTCGGCGCGATCCGGTTGTCCCGCCCGCACGCGCCGTGGGCGCGCTGGCGCTACACCAGCCGGCCGCGCAAGATGCACAAGGCGCTGGAGCGGGAGCGGCGGCTGCGCCGACCGGTGGTCCAGGCCAAGCTGTGGGTGCAGCACGTGGTCGCCGGTGAACCGCATTTCCCGGACGACGTGTTGGTCAACGAGGAACTGGATCGCGAGATCCATGCCGCGCCGGCGCCCGCCGCGCCGGGGGCAAGCAAGGGGGGCCGCTGAGTTGCGCTATTTCTACGACACCGAATTCATCGACAACGGCCGCACCATCGAGCTCATCTCGATCGGGGTGGTGGCCGAGGACGGTCGCGAGTATTACGCGATCTCAACGGAATTCGACCCGGACCGGGCCGGCAGCTGGGTACGCAAGAACGTGCTGCCCAAGCTGCCGTCGCCGTCGTCGAAGCTGTGGCGCTCGCGCCGGCAGATCCGGTCGGACCTGGAGGACTTCTTCGATATCGACGGTGACGAGCCCATCGAGCTGTGGGCCTGGGTGGGCGCCTACGACCACGTCGTGCTCTGTCAGCTGTGGGGCCCGATGACCGACCTGCCGCCGGCCATGCCGCGCTTCACCAGGGAGCTGCGCCAGCTCTGGGAGGACCGCGGCAACCCGCGGATGCCACCGCGGCCCACCGATTCGCACGACGCCCTGGTCGACGCGCGGCACAACCTGCGCCGCTACCGGTTGATGGCCGCCGACGATCGGGAGGGGGACTGGGCGGTACGGGCCTGAGCTGCGGGTATGGCCGGTCAAATCGGCCCGGTGGCGCGGTTACCATAGAGCGGTGAACTGGACCGTCGACGTACCCATCGACCAACTACCGGATCTGCCGCCGCTCCCCGAGGACCTGCGCCACCGGCTCGACGCCGCCCTGGCCAAGCCGGCGCTGCAGCAGCCCAGCTGGGACGCCGGCCAGGCCAAGGCGATGCGGACGGTGCTGGAGAGCGTGCCGCCGATCACCGTCCCGAGCGAGATCGAGAAGTTGAAGGTGCAGCTGGCGGCCGTCGCGCGCGGTGAGGCCTTCCTGCTGCAGGGCGGCGACTGCGCCGAGACGTTCGTCGACAACACCGAACCGCACATCCGCGCCAACATCCGCACCCTGCTGCAGATGGCGGTGGTGCTGACCTACGGGGCCAGCCTGCCGGTGGTGAAGGTCGCCCGGATCGCCGGCCAGTACGCCAAGCCGCGGTCCTCCGATATCGATGCGCTGGGGTTGAAGTCCTACCGCGGCGACATGATCAACGGTTTCGCCCCGGACGCCGCGGTGCGCGATCACGACCCGTCCCGACTGGTACGGGCGTACGCCAATGCCAGCGCCGCGATGAACCTGGTGCGGGCGCTGACCTCGTCGGGCATGGCGTCGCTGCAGAAGGTGCACGACTGGAACCGCGAGTTCGTCCGCACCTCGCCCGCCGGCGCGCGGTACGAGGCGCTGGCCGGCGAGATCGACCGCGGGCTGCGCTTCATGAGCGCCTGCGGCGTCGACGACCGCAACCTGCAGACCGCCGAGATCTTCGCCAGCCACGAGGCCCTGGTCCTCGACTACGAGCGCGCCCTGCTGCGGTTGTCCACCGAGTTCGACGAGCCGCGGCTGTACGACCTGTCCGCGCACTACGTCTGGATCGGGGAGCGGACCCGGCAACTGGACGGCGCGCACATCGCGTTCGTGGAGACCATCGCCAACCCGATCGGCATCAAGATCGGCCCCACCACGTCGCCCGAGCTGGCCGTCGAGTACGTCGAGCGCCTCGACCCGCACAACGAGGCGGGCCGGCTCACCCTGGTCAGCCGGATGGGCAACCAGAAGGTGCGCGACGCGCTGCCGCCGATCATCGAGAAGGTGCAGGCCTCCGGGCATCAGGTGATCTGGCAGTGCGATCCGATGCACGGCAACACCCACGAGTCCTCCACCGGGTACAAGACCCGGCACTTCGACCGCATCGTCGACGAGGTGCAGGGCTTCTTCGAGGTGCACCACGCGCTGGGCACCCACCCGGGCGGCATCCACGTGGAGATCACCGGTGAGAACGTCACCGAATGCCTCGGCGGCGCGCAGGACATCTCCGACGACGATCTGGCCGGCCGGTACGAGACGGCCTGCGACCCGCGGCTGAACACCCAGCAGTCACTGGAGTTGGCGTTCCTGGTCGCCGAAATGCTCCGCGGCTGACCCGCAGCGTCAGTGCAACAACCCCGGCAGGTTGTTGCCCAGCGTCCACGCACCGGCCGCGATCAACCCGGTCAGGGTGAGCAGCACCAGCACCCAGACCGCCAGCGTGCGCCTGGCCCGCTGCCGCGCCCAGTCGAACTCGTCGAAGTCGATTCCGGCGAATTGCTCTGGCACCGGCTGATATTCGGGCTCGGTCTCCGGCTCGGCCAATGCACCGTCGAGATCCTCGACGAAGTCGGCCCCGTACTCGCGAGTGGGATTGGGCACCCGCTCGGTGCGTACCCGGCTGTTGAACAGGGTGGCCGCCCGGTGCTGCGCCGACTGCCGGGGTGCGGGCACCCGGAACGGCGGCAGCCCGAGCTCGTCGATGGCGTCGGCCAGCGCGTCGGCCAGTTCACCGGCGTCGGCATACCGCCCGGCCGGGTCGCGGTCGGTGGCGCGGGCCACCAGGTCGTCGAATTGCCGCGGCACCCCGGCGATCCCGGCGCTCGGCGGCGGCACATCCTGATCCATCCGCTGATAGGCCACCGACAGCGCGGTGTCGCCGGTGAACGGCGTGCGCCCGGTCAGCAGTTCGTAGGCCAGCACCCCGACGGCGTACACGTCGCTGCGCGGGGTGGCCTCCCCGGTGCCGACCTGTTCGGGGGACAGGTACGCCGCGGTGCCCAGAATGACGCTGGTCGAGGTGATCCCGGCTTCGGCGACGGCACGCACCAGACCGAAATCGGCGATCTTGACCTCGCCGTCGTCGGAGATCAGGACGTTCTCCGGCTTGATGTCGCGGTGCACCAGCCCGGCGGCGTGCGCCACCGCCAGTCCGCTGCACAGCGGGGCGAGCACCGCGGCCACCGCGTGCGGCGGCATGGGACCGCGCTCGTTGAGCAGCTCACGCAGCGTGCCGCCCTCGATCAGTTCCATCACCAGAAACGGCGCCGGCTCCCCGAACCCGCCGCCGCCCTGGTCGTACACGGCGACCAGGGCCGGATGCTTCAGCCGTGCGACTGCCTTGGCCTCGCGCTCGAACCGGGTCAGGAACTGTTGGTCCCCGGCGTAGCGGGAATCCATCACCTTCAGCGCGACCGGCCGGTCCAGCCGGATGTCGAGGCCGCGGTACACCGTGGACATGCCACCGGAGGCGATCGGCGCGTCCACCCGGTAGCGGCGGTCCAGCAGAGTGCCGACGAGCGGGTCCGCGCGCTGGTAGGTGTCCACCGAACACATGGTACGAGAGGTGCTCGCAGCCTTAGACTCTGTGCGGTGAGCAGTATTCCGGCGGCCGACGACGTCTTGGACCCCGAAGAATCCGTTTATGACCTGGCCGCGGTGTCGGCCCTTCTCCGCATCCCGGTGACCAAGGTGCAGCAGCAGCTGCGCGACGGGCACCTGGTGGGTGTCCGGCGGAACGGGGCGGTGGTGGTGCCCAAGATCTTCTTCGACGACACCGGGCACGTCGTCAAACCGCTGCCCGGGCTGTTGGTGGTGCTGCAGGACGGCGGCTACCACGAGACCGAGATCGTGCGGTGGTTGTTCACACCGGATCCGTCGCTGACGATCAGCCGGGACGGCAGCACCGAACGGCAGACCAACGCCCGGCCGGTGGACGCCCTGCACTCACATCAGGCCCGCGAGGTCATCCGGCGGGCTCAGGCGATGGCTTACTGACGGCTCGGCCGTCGTGGCCTATTGACGGCTCGGCCGTCGTGGCCTACTGACGGCTCGGCCGTCGGGTGCCTTCGCCAGCAGATACCAGGCGCCCACCGCGCACGCGGTGGCCAGGCCCACGTGGATCCACGAGTACATGCCGTGTGAGCCATCGGGTTTGAAGATCACCATGATCCAGGTCGAGAAACCGGCGATCAGGGCGATCGCCGACCGCGACTGGGCCAGCGCCGACACCACCGCCAGCGGCCAGGTGTAGTACCAGGGCAGCGCCGCGGGCACGAACAGCACCACGACGAGCATCGCCAGCGCGATACCGGTGAGCGCCTCCCGGTCGTCGTGCCGGAAGCGCCACCACAGCAGCGGCAGGCTGATGGCGATCACCGCGACGCCGATGATCCGGGTGATGTCCAGCACGGCGTAGAAGTTCACCGTGCCGAACAGCCCACCGACGGTGTTGATGACGTTGGCGATCGCCGTCGGGACGGTCAGCCAGTTGATGATCTTCACCGACCCGGCCAGCGCGGTCAGCCAGCCCAGCCCCACCCCGGCCAGCCAGGACAGCACCGCGAACACCGCCACGAAGATCGCCGCCGAGGCGGCCGTCGCCATGGCGAACGCCTTCACCGGACCGTGGTGGTGCCGCTCGCGCAGCTGCCGGGTCCAGACCCACACCATGAACGGCAACGCGATTCCCGCGGTGGCCTTCACCGCCACCGCGATCGCGATCAGGCTCACACCCCACACCGGGCGGCCGCCGAAGGTCAGCGCGATGGCGGCCATCATCAGGCCGACCATCAGCATCTCGTTGTGCACCCCACCCATCAAATGGATGATCACCAGCGGGTTGAGCACGCAGATCCACAGGGCCACCGCGCCGTTGGCGCCGACATGGCGCGCCACCCGGGGAGCCGCCCAGATCAGCAGGGCCAGGCCCGGCAGCATGCACAACCGCAGTAGCATGGTGCCCTCGACGACGTGGTTGCCGACGATCATCGTGACGAATTTGGCGACCAGGATGAAGGCCGGCCCGTACGGCGCGGTGGTGGTGGTCCAGATGGGGGAGACGTTGTCCAGCAACGAGTTCGGGTTGTCGACGGGGCCGACGACGTACGGGTCGAAACCGTCGCGCAGCAGGGCGCCCTGGGCCAGATACGAATAGGTGTCGCGGCTGAACACCGGCACGCTCAGCAGCAGCGGGGTCAGCCAGAACGCCGTCGTGGCCAGCATCGTGTACTCCGACACGCCACCGGTCCGGTCTATCACCCGCCGGCCCAGGCCCAGCCAGGCGATGAGCATCAGCGCGACGCCACCCCACAGCAGCACCGACGACAGCACCAGGCCGTGACCGAACCGCAGCCAGGACAGGTGCAGCGATTCCAGCAGCGGGTCGTGCAGCCGGGTACTGCCGGCGCCGAGGCCCCCCGCGGTGATCATCACGGCGCCCAGAAAGCCCAGCCGGGCCGGGCCGCCCTCGGGCGAGGCCGCGAACGCCACCAGTCGGGCCAGCTGGCGGCGCAGCGCGTCGGCCGGGCCGCCGTGCGCCGGGATCGCCGTCGGGGTGGTCATGCTCCTAAGCGGACCGGTTGGAGGCCAGGCCCGCCAGTTCGGCCAGGCCGATCTTGGCGTGCGGGTCGATCGGTGCGGCGCCCAGCGCGTCGAGCGCCCGGCGGTTGAGGGTGTCGATGCGGTCCTCGACCGCGGCGAGCGCGCCGACCGCCTCGATGACCAGGCACAGTTCGCGCACCTGCGCGTCGGACAGTTCCGTCCCGATCGAGGTGCGCAGCAGTTTGGCGGCCACCGGATCGGATTTCTCGGCCAGCTCGACGGCCTCGGCCAGCAGCACGGTCCGTTTGCCGGACCGGAGGTCGTCGCCGGACGGCTTGCCGGTGACCGCGGGATCGCCGAACACCCCGAGCACGTCGTCGCGCAGCTGGAAGGCCACCCCCAGATCGGTGCCCACCTGGTGGAAGATGGCCTGCACGTCCGGGCGGTCGGCGGCGGCGGCCGCGCCCAGCTGCAGCGGCCGCGACACCGTGTACGAGGCGGTCTTGTAGGTGTTGACGGTCATCGCCGAGGCCACCGAGTCCGCCCCGCTGGATTCGGCCACGATGTCCAGGAACTGGCCGCCGAGCACTTCGGTGCGGATGTCCGACCACACCTTCTGCACCCGGGCGTGCGCCGGCACGGACAGGTCGGCGGTGGCGACGATGTCGTCGGCCCACACCAGCGACAGGTCGCCGAGCAGGATGGCGGCGGACAGCCCGAACTGTTCGCTGGAGCCGTGCCAGTCGTGGCTGCGGTGCAGCTCGGTGAAATGCCGGTGCACGGTCGGCAGGCCGCGCCTGGTCGCCGAGGCGTCGATGACGTCGTCGTGCACCAGCGCGCAGGCGTGCAGCAGTTCCAGCGCCGAGAACAGCCGCAGCGCCTTGGGATCGTCGACGTCGGGATCGCGGTCCTCGCCCGCCACCGCGCGCCAGCCCCAGTAGGCGAACAACGGTCTGATCCGTTTGCCGCCGCGCAGGACGAACTCCTCGAGTGCCGCGGTCAGCTCGGCGTATTCCGGGCCGATGTACGCGCAGGCCTGCCGCCGCTCGGACAGGTAGGTACGCAACTGGCCGAGAACGGCGTCGACCAGTTGAACTGCTGATGGTGCCGCTGTATCCACGGTCAGCGGGCGCCCCTTTCTCCTGCCCCGAATTCGGCCCCGACGGGCCCCAGCCTAAAGCGTAGGTAGCCGATCAGCTCGCATCGCCCACCTTGGGTGACTGGTCGCGGGCCATCCAGGCGACCGCGCCGATGATCCCGGCCACGATGAACGATCCGACGGTGAGCCAGATGGCCGCGCCGGTGAACGACCGGGCGCTCGGGTCGGTATAGCGGGCCTGGGCGTTCATGGTGGTCACCACGCCCGGCTTGAGCTTCCATTCGACGACATCGCTGGAGACCTGGTCGCCGTTGGTCGAGGTGACCTCGCCGGGGAACGACACGCTCATCGACACGTCGGCGTCGGGGTCGTTGAGCGTGGTCAGGTCGACCCGGCCCTCCAGGATCACCAGTTCCCCGGCGCGCCGCAGGGAGATGTCCACCCCGGCGGCGTCCCGGTTCATGTTGGCCAGCTGCGGCAGCTCGGCGAAGGTGAGATCGGAAAACACCGCCTGCGAGCCGACATAATCGCCGCGGTCGTACTCGGAGATGGCCACCTTGTTGCTGAACGGCAGCGTGTTGAGCAGCTGCGGACCCTTGTCGTCGGCGTTGCGGGCCTTGGCCGCGGCCACGATCTGTCCGGACACCCGGTCGTCGGGGGAGACCGTGATCGAGGTGCGCACCCGCACGCAGCCGACGGCCAGCGGCGTGAGGATCAGCAGCAGCAGGACCAGGGCTCGGAGGCGGCGCGGCACCCGGTCATCGTGCCAGATCGGGGCCGTCGAGCGGCAGTGACCGGCCCAGGATCGCGAACGCGCGGGGATCCCCCGCGAAGTGGTAGTCGCGGATGACATCGGTGAACCCGAGCCGACGGTAGAGCCGCCAGGCCCGGTTGGCCTCGCCGTTGATCTCGGGCGTGGACAGCAGCACGTGGGTCTCGGCCCGGCCCGACAGCAGCCGGCGCACCAGGGCTTCGCCCAGCCCGCGGCCCTGCGCGCGGGGGTGGATGTGCAGCTCGGTGAGCTCGAAATAGCTCGACATCAGGGCGGCGACGTGGGCCTGGTCGGTGCCGATCCGGCGCAGTCCCTGCACCACCTGCTGCTGCCACCACTGGTCGGGCGCACCGCAGTAGCCGTAGGCGACGCCGACGAGGTCGCCGGCGTCGAGGTCGGCGGTGCCGACGGTTTTACTGAGGTCCGCGGTGCGGACGGTTTTACCGGGGTCGGGGGTTTTGCCGAGGTCGGCGGTGGTGTCGATCACCGCGACACCCTTCCAGCCGGGGCGCCGGCTGTGCTCCAGCCACATCGAGGCGCGCTGGCCCTCGGTGCCGCGCGGATAGCGCATGGCGTCGACGTACACCGAGAGCGCCTCGTTCAGCCGCCGCTCCATCGCGGCAGGCGACAGATCCACCAGATACGTCGCCAACGGGTGCCCTTCGGGTATGCGTGCGTTCGGACCCTTTCATTATCGGATGTGGCCCCGCTTCGCCGGCCGGGAGGGCTTTCGTGGCAGACGTCATACAGTGGACGTCGGACAATCGTGGGCCAAGTAGGTGGTACGGGTCAGATCGACCTCGTATCATGGTTATTAAGCGTCCGTACTTGCGGACGTAAGACTTTGACGACACGGCCGCGGCTGCAACGACGCTGCATCGATCCTGAGGAGGGACGGATGCCACTCTCCGATCATGAGCAGCGCATGCTCGACCAGATCGAGAGTGCGCTGTATGCCGAAGACCCCAAGTTCGCTTCCAGCGTCCGGGGTGGCACGTTGCGCGCTCCGTCGACCCGTCGTCGCCTGCAGGGCGCGGCGCTGTTCGTGATCGGCCTGGCCCTGCTGGTGTCGGGTGTGGCGTTCAAGGCCACCATGATCGGCAGCTTCCCGGTCCTGTCGGTGATCGGCTTCATCGTGATGTTCGGCGGCGTGGTGTTCGCGGTCACCGGACCGCGGGTGGCCGGCCCCGTCGACAAGTCCGCTCCGTCCGGCGGCCCGGCCCGCGGCAAGCGCGGCCGCAGCGGCGGCTCGTTCACCACTCGGATGGAGGACCGCTTCCGGCGTCGCTTCGACGAGTGACACCCGTCCACCTGAGGGGCAGTTCCGCAAGGGACTGCCCCTTTTTTGTGCGCGTGTCGGCCGGGGTAGGGCCTGCCGTGTTCTGGTGCCCCACTTTGCCCCACCCGGCCACCATCTGCGCCGATCCGGGCTGACCTGCGTTTTTCAGGCGCTTTGTGCTGCCTCGGTGGTCCCATCGTGCCCATCTGGCGGCCGTTCGGCGGGGCACGGTGGGGCGCGCCACCAATTTTGTGGTAGCAAATGGCGCTTGGTGGGGGATTGTGGGGTAAAGTGGCTGACAACGGAGCGGCCGGGGCTCCGGAGTAGCGGGAGGTGGCGAGATGTTTCTCGGCACCTACACGCCCAAACTCGACGACAAGGGGCGACTGACGTTGCCCGCCAAATTCCGCGACGCACTGGCAGGAGGGTTGATGGTCACCAAGAGCCAAGACCGCAGCCTGGCTGTCTATCCACGCGCCGCATTCGAATCGATGATCATCGAGCTGGACGAAAAGGCCCGGCGCGGCAGCCCGCAGGAACGCGCCTACGTCCGCAACCTGGCAGCCGGCACCGATGAACAGCACCCCGACGCGCAGGGCCGGATCACCCTGTCCGCCGAACACCGGCGCTACGCCAACCTCTCCCGGGAGTGCGTGGTGACCGGTTCGATTCGCTTCCTGGAAATCTGGGACGCGCAAGCGTGGCAGGAATACCAGGACGCCCACGAAGAGACTTTCTCCGCGGCCAGCGATGACACTCTTCGCGACATTCTCTGATCAGGATGCCCGTGCAGCGTGGCCTCTGCCCGAACCGGCCCTGGCGTACTTCCCCGACGCCAGGTCCACTTCGGTCAGAGACCTCGCTGCAGGGGCCCGGCATCATCACCACAGGGGAGTCGCCTTGTCCGAGTACGGCCACGTCCCGGTCCTGATCGACCGCTGCGTCGAACTTCTGGCCCCGGCCCTGACCCGCAGGCACGCCGACGGCACCGGCGCCGTCTTGGTGGACGCCACCCTGGGCGCGGGCGGGCACTCCGAACGTTTCCTCACCGACTTCCCCGGCCTGCGCGTGATCGGGCTGGACCGCGATCCGAACGCGCTGGCGATCGCCACCGCGCGGCTCGCGCCGTTCGGTGACCGGATGACGTTCGTGCGCACCCGCTACGACGGGTACTGGGCCGACCGCGCCGAACCCACGGTGGACGCGGTGCTTTTCGACCTGGGCGTGTCGTCCATGCAGCTCGACCGCGCCGACCGCGGCTTCTCCTACGCCCAGGACGCCCCGTTGGACATGCGGATGGATCCCGATGCGGCGCTGACCGCGGCCGAGATCCTCAACACCTACGACGAGAAGGCGCTGGCCCGGATACTGCGGGAGTACGGCGAGGAGAAGTTCGCCGGCCGCATCGCCGGCCGGATCGTGCGGCGTCGGGAGCGGTCCCCGCTGCGCACCACCTCAGAACTCGTCGAGCTGTTGTACGAGGCCATCCCGGCGGCCACCCGGCGCACCGGCGGCCACCCGGCCAAGCGCACGTTCCAGGCGTTGCGGGTCGCCGTCAACGCCGAACTCGACTCGCTGAGCGCCGCGATACCGGCCGCGTTGGACGCGCTGGCCGGTGGCGGCCGGATCGCGGTGATGGCCTACCAGTCGCTGGAGGACCGCATCGTCAAACGCCTGTTCGCCGCGGCCACGGCGTCCCGGACACCGCCGGGACTGCCCGTCGAACTGCCCGGCTACGAGGCCGAATTCGTCGCGCTGACCCGCGGGGCGGAGCAGGCCGACGCCGCGGAGATCGAACGAAACCCACGCAGCGCGTCGGTGCGGTTGCGTGCCTTGGAGAAAAAGTCCGAGAAAAAGGTTGCCGGAAAGGATGACTCATGAAGGTCAAGCGATCCGCACCGGCGCCCGGCGCCGATGGGCGCCGGCGCGGCAACCCCGAGAAGAAGGTCAAGGGCGGTAAACGGCAGCCGGAGCCCGCTGCCCGTCGCCGCAGCCCCCGCCGACCGGCGGCCGAACCGCGCACCCACCGGCCGCAGCGGTCGGCACCCCAGACCAGCCCGATCCCGCGCAGCACGCCCGCGCCGACCATGGCCAAGAGCGCCAAGCAGGCCAAGGCCCGGGCCAAGGCGCGGAAGGCGAAGGCGCCCAAGATCGTTCGGCCCCCACTGCGCGAGCGGCTGATCACCCGGCTGGCCGCGATCGAGCTGAGCCCGCGCGCCATGGTGGCGCGGGTGCCGTTCGTGGTGCTGGTGATCGGGGCGCTGGGCATCGGTCTGGGCATGACGCTGTGGCTGTCGACCGACGCCGCCGAGCGGTCGTATCAGCTGGGGCATGCCCGTGAGCTGAATCAGGCGCTGCTGCAGCAGAAGGAAGCGCTCGAGCGCGACGTGCTGGAGGCCCAGGCCGCCCCGGCGCTGGCGGAGGCCGCGCGGAATCTGGGCATGATCCCGTCCCGGGACACCGCGCACCTGGTCCAGGACCCGACCGGCAACTGGATGGTGGTCGGCACGCCCAAACCGGCCGAGGGCGTACCCCCGCCGCCGCTGAACACCCCACTGCCCGACGACAATCCGGCGCCGGCGGCGGCAAACCCGGCGGCCGCGCCGGCGGCGCAGAATCCGCCCGCCGCGCCGGCCCCGCCCGGGCCGCGGGTGGTGGACCCGCGCGAGGTGGTGGTCCGGGTGCCCGCGCCGAGCACCACCGTGGCGCCTGCCGTCCCGCTCGCCGTCCCGCCGGCCGCCGTGCCGGTGCCCGGTGCGCCCGAAGCGGTGGCTCCCGTCCCCGTCGTCGCACCCATCGCCCCGGAGGCCGTGCCGCCGGCGGCGGTTGACGGCGCGCCGCACCTGCCGGCACCGCTTCCCGCGCAGCCGGGCCCGGTCGGCGGCGTCGAACAAGCCGCCCCCGTGGTCCCGTTGGGCGCCCCGGCATGATCGGCAAGAAGAAGAAGCCCGCCGCCCAACCGGTCAAGCGGCGCACGGCCGCCACCGGCGAACACTCGGCCACCGAGCGCCGGATCCGTCAGCCGCTCACCGGCGGTAACGACGCCGGTTCGCGCAGTTCGTCCTTCGTCTTCCGGCACCGGGTCGGCAACGTCGTCATCTTCCTGGTGCTGGTGGTGGCCGCGGCCCAGCTGTTCAACCTGCAGATCTCCAACGCCGCCGGCCTGCGCGCCGAGGCGCTCGGTCAGCTGAAGGTCACCGACGTGCAGAAAGCGGTGCGCGGCAGCATCATCGACCGCAACTTCGACAAGCTGGCCTTCACCATCGAGGCCCGAGCCCTGACCTTCCAGCCGGTCAAGGTGCGCAAGCAGCTGGAAGAGGCCAAGGCCGCCGACTCCGAGGCGCCGGACCCGGACCAGCGGCTGCGCGCCATCGCCACCGAGGTGGCCACTCGGCTCAACAACAAGCCCGACGCGGCCACGCTGCTGAGGAAGCTGTCCGGCAAGGACTCGTTCGTCTATCTGGCCCGCGCCGTGGACCCGGCCGTCGCCGACGCCATCACCACCAAGTTCCGCGAGGTGGGCACCGAACGGCAGGACATCCGGCAGTATCCGGGCGGATCGCTGGCGGCCAACATCGTCGGCGGCATCGACTGGGACGGGCACGGGTTGCTCGGCCTGGAGGATTCCTACGACGCCAAGCTCGCCGGCACCGACGGGTCGGTCACCTACGACCGCGGGTCCGACGGGGTGATGATCCCGGGCAGCATGCGCAACAAGCACGACGCCGTCAACGGCTCGACCGTGCAGCTCACGCTCGACGACGACATCCAGTTCTACGTCCAGCAGCAGGTCCAGCAGGCCAAGGAGGCCTCGGGCGCGGGCAACGTGTCGGCCGTCGTGCTGGACGCGAAAACCGGTGAGGTGCTGGCGATGTCGAACGACAACACGTTCGACCCGAGCCAGGACCTGGGCCGGCAGGGCAGCCGCCAGATGGGCAACCCGTCGGTGTCCTCGCCGTTCGAGCCCGGGTCGGTCAACAAGATCGTCACCGCCTCCACCGCGATCGAGCTCGGGCTGACCAATCCCGATGAGGTGCTGCAGGTTCCGGGGTCGATCGACATGGGCGGTGTCACCGTGCGCGACGCCTGGCCGCACGGCGTGATGCCGTACACCACCACCGGCGTGTTCGGGAAGTCCTCCAACGTCGGCACCCTGATGCTGGCCCAGCGGGTCGGGCCCGAGCGCTTCTACGACATGCTCGGCAAGTTCGGCCTGGGCCAGCGCACCAATGTGGGCCTGCCGGGGGAGAGTTCGGGTCTGGTCCCGCCCATCGACCAGTGGTCGGGCAGCTCGTTCGCGAACCTGCCCATCGGCCAGGGCCTTTCGATGACCCTGCTGCAGATGGCCGGCATGTATCAGGCGATCGCCAACGACGGCGTGCGCATCCCGCCGCGGATCATCAAGTCCGTCATCGCCGCCGACGGCAGCCGCGCCGACGAGCCGCGACCGGAAGGCATCCGGGTGGTCTCGGCGCAGACCGCGCAGACCGTGCGCAACATGTTGCGCGCCGTGGTGCAGAAGGACCCGCGCGGCATCCAACAGGGCACCGGCTCGGGCGCCGCGGTGGACGGTTATCAGATCGCCGGTAAGACCGGCACCGCCCAGCAGATCAACCCGGCCTGCGGCTGCTACTACGACGACCACTACTGGATCACCTTCGCCGGCATGGCACCGTCGGACGATCCGCGCTACGTCGTCGGGATCATGGCCGACAACCCGCACCGCACCGCCGACGGCCAGCCCGGAACCACGATGGCGCCGCTGTTCCATCACATCGCCGCGTGGCTGCTGCAGCGGGAGAACGTGCCGCTGTCACCGGATCCGGGACCGCCGCTGATCCTGCAGGCCGATTGAGCCCGGCTCACGCCTACCGCCGGCCATGACCCCGACCGGTACTGTGGCAAGGCCATGAAACTGCGTCCCTCGCATCCCACCGGCGAACTGCTCGCAACGCTGGCCGCGCACATCGGCGCCGGCGGCGCGCATTCCCCACAGACCCGGGTCACCGGTGTCACGCTGCGCAGCCAGGACGTCGCGCCGGGTGACCTGTTCGCCGCGCTGCCCGGCTCCCGGGTGCACGGCGCCCGGCATGCCGCCGACGCGATCGCCGCCGGCGCGGTGGCCGTCCTCACCGACCCGGCCGGGCTGGCGCTGCTGCCGGCCGGTCACACCGCCGACGTGCTGGTGCATCCGCACCCGCGGGGCGTGCTCGGGGAGGTGGCCGCCGCCGTGTACGGCGATCCCACCCGCAAGCTGCGCGTCATCGGGATCACCGGCACCTCCGGCAAGACCACCACCACGTTCCTGGTGGAGGCTGGGTTGCGCGCCGCAGGCCGGGTGGCCGGGCTCATCGGCACCGTCGGCATCCGGATCGACGGGCGGGATCAGCCCAGCAGCCTGACCACCCCGGAGGCGCCCGACCTGCAGGCGCTGTTCGCCGTCATGGTCGAGCAGGGGGTGGACACCGTCGTGATGGAGGTGTCCAGTCACGCGCTGGCCCAGGGCCGGGTGGACGGTGTGGCGTTCGAGGTGGGTGGTTTCACCAACCTGTCCCGCGATCACCTGGACTTCCACCCGACGATGGCCGACTACCTGAACGCCAAGGCCCGGTTGTTCGAGCCGAATTCACCCACCCACGCCGCCCGCGCCGTGGTGTGCGTCGACGACGAGTGGGGCCGGGAGATCGCGGCCCGTTCGGTGAACCCCGTCCGGGTCGCCACCTCCGGCGTCGACGCCGATTGGCGCATCGAGGAGGCGCAGTCGGTCGGCCAGGGTGCGCAGGAATTCGTCGTCGTCGACCCGGCCGGGGTGCACCACCGGCTGCGCATCGGGCTGCCCGGCCGCTACAACGTGGCCAACGCGCTGTTGGCGCTGGCGCTGCTGGACGCCGTCGGGGTGTCCCCGGAACAGGGCGCCCCCGGCCTGCGCGCCGCCGCGGTGCCGGGCCGGATGCAGGCCATCGACCGCGGCCAGGATTTCCTGGCGCTGGTGGACTACGCCCACAAGCCGGGCGCGCTGGAAGCGGTGCTGCAGACGCTGCGGCCGCAGACGGCGGGCCGGCTGGCGGTGGTGTTCGGCGCCGGCGGCAACCGTGACCCCGGCAAGCGCGAACCGATGGGGCGGGTGGCCGCCGAGCTGGCCGACCTGGTGGTGGTCACCGACGACAACCCGCGCGACGAGGATCCGGCCGCCATCCGGTCTGCCGTGCTGGTCGGGACGGTCGGGCTGCCCGCCGAGGTGGTGGAGATCGGTGACCGGCGGGCCGCCATCGAGCACGCGGTGGCCTGGGCCCGGCCCGGTGACATCGTCCTGATCGCGGGTAAGGGGCACGAGTCGGGACAGACGAGCGGCGGGCGCACCCGTCCGTTCGACGACCGCGAGGAGTTGGCGGCCGCGTTGGAGAAGTTGAGGCAGGACGCATGATTCCGCTGACCGTGGCGCAGATCGCCGACATCGTCGGCGGTGAGCTGTCCGGCATCAGCCGCGCCGATGCCGAGCACACCCGGGTCACCGGGACCGTCGAGTTCGATTCCCGGGCGGTGGCCGGCGGCGGGCTGTTCCTGGCGCTGCCCGGCGCGCGGAGCGACGGTCACGATTTCGCGGCGGCCGCCGTGGCCGCCGGGGCGGTGGCGGTGCTGGCCGCCCGCCCGGTCGGGGTGCCGGCCATCGTGGTGCCGCCCGCCGAGCACCCGGACAGCTCCTCCGGAGCCCTGGAACACGACACCGACGGGTCGGGCGCGGCGGTGCTGGCCGCGCTGGGCCGGCTGGCCGCCGCGGTGGCCGCCGAGCTGACCGCCGGCAAGCTGCGGATCATCGGGGTGACCGGGTCGTCGGGCAAGACCTCGACCAAGGACCTGCTCGCCGCGGTGCTGGCACCGCTTGGACGGGTGATCGCCCCGCCGGGTTCGTTCAACAACGAGTTGGGGCACCCCTGGACGGTGCTGCGCGCCACCGCCGACACCGACTTCCTCATCCTGGAGATGTCGGCGCGTCATCCCGGCAATATCGCCGCGCTGGCCGCCATCGCGACGCCGTCGATCGGCGTGGTGCTCAACGTGGGTACCGCGCATCTGGGCGAGTTCGGCTCGCGCGAGGTCATCGCGGCGACGAAATCGGAACTGCCGCAATCGGTTCCGGCCTCGGGGGTGGTGGTCCTGAACGCCGACGACCCCGCCGTGGCGGCGATGGCCGACGTGACCGCCGCGCGGGTGGTCCGGGTGTCGCGGGCCGCCGGCGCCGACGTCTGGGCCGGCCCGGTGACCCTGGACGAGGTGGCCCGGCCGCGGTTCACGCTGCACGCCGGCGGCCAAGAAGTCGATATCGCGCTCGCCGTACACGGCGAGCACCAGGTGTCCAACGCGCTGGCCGCGGCGGCGGTGGCGATCGAATGCGGCGCCACCCTGACCCAGGTGGCCGACGCGCTGGCCGGGGCCGCCCCGGTCTCGGCGCGGCGGATGCAGGTGAGCACCCGGGCCGACGGGGTCACGGTGATCAACGACGCCTACAACGCCAACCCCGACTCGATGGCCGCCGGGCTGAAGGCGCTGGCCTGGATGGCGCGTTCCGGCGGGCCGGAGCGCAGGCGTAGCTGGGCGGTGCTCGGCGAGATGGCAGAGCTCGGCGAGGACGCGATAACCGAACACGATCGCATCGGCCGGTTGGCGGTGCGCTTAGATGTCTCTCGACTGATAGTCGTCGGAACCGGGAGATCGATGAGCGCCATGCATCAGGGGGCGGTGATGGAGGGGTCATGGGGCAGCGAGTCCGTCCTGGTCCCCGACGCCGACGCCGCGCTGGCGTTGTTGCGCGCCGAGCTGGCCCCGGGTGACGTGGTGCTGGTGAAGGCCTCCAACTCGGCCGGGCTGGGCGCGCTCGCCGATGCCGTGGCCGCCGGTGAGCAGGAGCGTGCCGACACGGGTATCAGGCCCGAAGCATGAAACAGATCCTGATCGCGGTCGCCATCGCCCTCGCGGTGTCGATCATGCTGACCCCCGCGCTGATCCGGTTGTTCACCCGGCAGGGGTTCGGCCACGAGATCCGTGAAGACGGTCCGCCGAGCCATCACAAGAAGCGCGGCACCCCGTCGATGGGCGGTGTCGCCATCGTCGCGGGCATCTGGGCCGGGTATCTGGGCACCCACCTGGTGGGGCTGGCCTTCGGGGGCGAGGGGCCGTCGGCGTCCGGGCTGCTGGTGCTCGGGCTGGCCACCGCGCTGGGCGTGGTGGGTTTCATCGACGATCTGATCAAGATCCGCCGCTCCCGCAACCTGGGCCTGAACAAGACCGCCAAGACGGTGGGCCAGCTCGGGGCGGCCATCCTGTTCGGCGCGCTGGTGCTGCAGTTCCGCAACGGCGACGGGCTGACACCCGGCAGCGCCGGACTGTCCTATGTCCGTGAGATCGCCACGGTCACCCTGGCGCCGCTGGTGTTCGTGGTGTTCGTGGTGGTGATCGTCAGCGCCTGGTCGAACGCGGTCAACTTCACCGACGGGCTCGACGGGCTGGCGGCGGGCGCCATGGCGATGGTCAGCGCGGCCTACGTGCTGATCACCTTCTGGCAGTACCGCAACGCCTGCGCGACCAGTCCCGGGCTGGGCTGCTACAACGTGCGCGATCCGCTGGATCTGGCGCTGGTGGCGGCCGCCACCGCCGGTGCGTGTGTCGGATTCCTGTGGTGGAACGCCGCGCCGGCGAAGATCTTCATGGGTGACACCGGTTCGCTGGCGCTGGGCGGCATCATCGCGGGGCTGTCGGTGACCAGCCGCACCGAGATGCTGGCGGTGGTGCTGGGCGCCTTGTTCGTGGCCGAGGTCACCTCGGTGGTCGTGCAGATCCTGGCATTCCGCACGACGGGCCGCCGGGTGTTCCGGATGGCGCCGTTCCACCACCATTTCGAGCTGGTGGGGTGGGCGGAAACCACGGTGATCATCCGGTTCTGGCTGCTCACCGCGATCTCCTGCGGGTTGGGTGTGGCGCTGTTCTACGGCGAATGGCTCAGTGCCGTCGGCGCTTAGGCGCCGCGCAGGGTGTTCCGTCGGTGCTTAGGCGCCGCGCAGGGGGTTCCGTCGGGTTGGGCGTTTGCTGCCCGATCGTTACCGCGACACGCCACCGATGTCCCCGCCCGGCGGGGTGGGCCGGGGGAAGATCCTGGGGTGCAGGGGACTAGTGGGGCGGGTGTGACACCTGTGACTGTTGTGAATTGCCGGAGGGCGGCTTGCTGACCGCGGTGCGGTCACGGCTGCGGCGTTCCAGCAAAGCCGGCGAGAGCGTGAGCCCGGAGCCGGCCGACACCGCCAAAGCCACGCCCGTCAAGGGCGAGCCGCGGACCAGATTCGGGATGTGGCTGGGCCGGCCGATGACGTCGTTCCACCTGATCATCGCCGTCACGGGGCTGCTCATCACCCTCGGCCTGACGATGGTGCTGTCCGCCTCCGGCGTGCACTCCTACGACGAGGGCGGTTCGCCGTGGACCATCTTCGGCAAGCAGGTGCTGTGGACCTGCGTCGGCCTGGTCGCCTTCTATATCGCCTTGCGGATGCGGGTGGCCCTGATGCGCCGGCTGGCCCTGCCGGCCTTCGCCTTCACCGTCGTGCTCATCGCGCTGGTGCTGGTGCCGGGCATCGGCACCTACTCCAACGGTTCGCGCGGCTGGTTCGTCGTCGCCGGCTTCTCCATGCAGCCGTCGGAGCTGTGCAAGATCGCCTTCGCCATCTGGGGTGCGCATCTGCTGGCCGCGCGGCGCATGGAGCAGGCCTCACTGCGCGAGATGCTCGTCCCGCTGGTGCCTGCCGCGCTGCTGGCCGCCACCCTGATCGTGCTGCAGCCCGACCTCGGGCAGACGGTGTCGCTGGCCATCATCCTGCTCGGTCTGCTCTGGTACGCCGGCCTGCCGCTGCGCGTCTTCGTCAGTTCACTGGCCGCGGCCGTGGTCGCCGCCGCCGTGCTGGCCATGTCCCGCGGTTACCGGTCCGACCGGGTGCAGTCCTGGCTGAACCCGGGTGCCGACGCCATGGGCTCGGGTTACCAGTCCCGGCAGGCCCGCTATGCGCTGGCCAACGGCGGTGTGTTCGGTGACGGCCTCGGGCAGGGCACGGCCAAGTGGAACTATCTGCCGAACGCGCACAACGACTTCATCTTCGCCATCATCGGTGAGGAACTCGGCTATATCGGCGCCGCCGGGCTGCTGTGCCTGTTCGGGCTGTTCGCCTACACCGGCATGCGCATCGCCCGCCGGTCGGCCGACCCCTTCCTGCGGCTGCTGACCGCGACCGTGACGCTGTGGGTGCTGGGGCAGGCGTTCATCAACGTCGGCTACGTGATCGGCCTGCTGCCGGTCACCGGCCTGCAGTTGCCGCTCATCTCAGCCGGTGGGACATCAACGGCGACAACACTTTTCATTCTCGGCGTGATCACCAACGCGGCGCGGCACGAACCCGAGGCGGTGGCCGCGCTGCGGGCCGGCCGCGACGACCGGGTCAACCGGCTGCTGCGCCTGCCGCTGCCCGAGCCCTACGTGCCGCCCCGCATCGACATCGCCAGGGACCGGATGCGCGCCAAGACCGACAAGCCGGCCCGCAAAGCGCAGAAGGCCGCGCCCAAGGCCCCCGCCAAGGCGGCCATCGGCTCCGGGCGCAAAACCGACCATCCGGCCGATCGGTCGGGACGGCGCGCAGGGCATCATGGAGGCGGCCAGCGCTCCGGCCAGTCGGCCAAGTCCGGCCGTGCCGGCGCCGGTGCACAACGTCAGCAGGGCCGACGGGCCCGCGCATTGGAAGGTCAGCGTTACGGGTGAGCAGTTCGGGGATATCGGTCGTTCTCGCCGGTGGCGGGACGGCGGGGCACGTGGAACCCGCGATGGCCGTCGCCGATGCCCTGACCGAACTGGAGCCCGACGTCCGGATCACCGCGCTGGGCACGGCCCGCGGACTGGAGACGCGACTGGTTCCCGAGCGCGGCTATGACCTGCGGTTGATCACCCCGGTGCCGTTGCCGCGTAAACCGTCGGGGGACCTGGCCCGGTTGCCGTGGCGGGTGCGCACCGCCATCCGGCAGACTCGGGCGGTCTTCGACGAGACGGCCGCCGATGTCGTCATCGGGTTCGGCGGGTATGTCGCGTTGCCGGCGTACCTGGCCGCCCGGCCCGGATTGCGCCGGCACCGGGTGCCGGTGGTGATCCACGAGGCCAACGCCAGCGCTGGTCTGGCCAACCGGGTCGGCGCCCGCTCGGCCCGCCGGGTGCTCTCGGCGGTGCCCGACCCCGGCCTGCGCCATGTCGAGGTGGTCGGGGTGCCGGTGCGGGCCAGCATCACCGCGCTGGACCGCGCCGCCCTGCGCGCACAGGCCCGCGCCGCCTTCGGCTTCGGCGACGATGCCGTGGTGCTGCTGGTGTTCGGTGGATCCCAGGGTGCCCAGTCGATCAACCGCGCCGTCGTCGCGGCGGCCAAAGATCTTGTCGGCAAGGGTGTTTCGGTGCTGCACGCGCACGGGCCGAAGAACACCGTCGAGTTGCCCGAGCTGAGCGGGACGGGCCGGTACGTCGCCGTGCCGTACCTGGACCGGATGGACCTGGCCTACGCCGCCGCCGATCTGGCGATCTGCCGGTCCGGCGCGATGACGGTGGCCGAGGTCACCGCGGTCGGGTTGCCCGCCGTCTACGTCCCCCTGCCGATCGGCAACGGCGAGCAGCGCCTCAACGCGCTGCCGGTGGTGTCGGCCGGTGGCGGCCTGCTGGTCGACGACGCCGACCTGTCCGGCGGGTTCATCGCCGACCAGGTGCTCCCACTGCTCACCGACGCCGAGCGGCTGGGCCGGATGACGGCCGCCGCGGCGCTGGCCGGGCATCGCGACGCCGCCCGAAGCGTGGCCGAGGTGGCGCTGGAGGTGGCCCGGCAGGGCCGCGCCGGGCGGAAGGCCGTGCGGTGAAAGGCCTTCCACCCGAATTGGCCCGGGTGCACATGGTCGGCATCGGCGGCGCCGGCATGTCCGGGATCGCCAGGATCCTGCTGGACCGCGGGGGCCAGGTGTCGGGCTCGGACGCCAAAGAATCGAGGGGTGTCGCGGCCCTGCGTGCCCGCGGCGCCGAGATCCGGATCGGTCACGACGCGGCGGCGCTGGACATGCTCGAGGGCGGGCCCACCGCGGTGGTGACCACGCACGCGGCCATCCCGAAGACCAATCCCGAACTGGTCGAGGCCCGCCGCCGGGGTATCCCGATCATCCTGCGCCCGGTGGTGCTGGCCAAGCTGATGACCGGCGACAAGACGCTGATGGTCACCGGGACGGCCGGCAAGACCACCACCACGTCGATGCTCATCGTCGCGTTGCAGCACAGCGGCTTCGACCCGTCGTTCGCGGTCGGGGGTGAGCTGGGCGCCGCCGGCACCAACGCTCACCACGGCAGCGGCCCCTACTTCGTCGCCGAGGCCGACGAGAGCGACGGCTCGCTGGTCGAGTACCGGCCGGATATCGCGGTGGTGACCAACATCGAGGCCGACCACCTGGATTTCTTCGGCAGCGAGCAGGCCTACGTCGACGTGTTCGACGCGTTCATGGAGCGGCTGCAGCCGGGCGGCGCCGTGGTGGTCTGTGTCGACGATCCGGGTGCGGCGGCCTTCGCCGAACGCACTGCGGCGCTGGGCATCCGGGTGTTGCGTTACGGCAGCCGGGACGACGCGGCGCAGCGGCCGGAGCTGGCCGGTGAACTGCTGGACTGGGAACAGCACGGCACCACCGCGGTGGCCACCGTGCAGTTGGCGGGGGAGACCAACCCGCGCACCATGCGGCTTGCCGTGCCGGGACGGCATATGGCGCTCAACGCGCTGGCGGCACTGCTGGCGGCGATCGAGGCCGGCGCGCAACCGGATGTCGTGCTGGAAGCGTTGGCGGCGTTCGAGGGGGTGCGGCGGCGCTTCGAACTCGTCGGGACGGCGGCCGGGGTCCGGGTTTTCGACGATTACGCGCACCACCCGACGAAGGTGGCGGCCGCGCTGTCGGCGGTACGCACCCTGGCCCGGGAGTCGAAAGGCCGCGCCATCGTGGTGTTCCAGCCCCACCTGTATTCGCGGACACAGACTTTCGCGCGTGAGTTCGGTGTCGCGCTGAGCGCCGCTGACGAGGTGATCGTGCTGGACGTGTACGCCGCGCGCGAGCAGCCGATCGCGGGCGTGAGCGGGCGCAGCATCGTCGAGCACGTCACCTCGCCGGTGCACTACGTGCCGGACTTCTCGGCGGTCGCCGACCGGGTGGCGCAGGTGGCCGCACCCGGTGATGTGGTGGTGACCATGGGCGCGGGTGACGTCACACTGCTGGGGCGCGAGATCCTCGACGCATTGCAGCGCAGGCCGGTGTGGTGATGACCGGGCCGGAACACGAGACCGAAACCGCCGAGCCCGCGGCCGGTCAGCCGGACGCCGCGCCGGAGCCGCCGACCGCCGAAAGCGCCGACGCCGCACCGGACCCGGCGCAGGATTCGCCGCAGGACTTCGAGGGCCCGCGGCGGCGGGCCCGCCGGGAGCGCGAGGAGCGCCGCGCCGCGCAGGCCCGCGCCATGGCGATCGAACAAGCGCGCCGGGAGGCCAAACGCAAGGTCACCGGCCGGGCCGAGCCGCAACGGCCGGCGCCGGCCCGCCGGGTCATCCGGGGCCTGAAGTTGCTGATGTGGACCGCCTTGCTGGCGGTGGTCGTGGTGGGTCTCGGCCTGGTGCTGTACTTCACGCCGGTCATGTCGGTGCGGGAGACGGTCATCACCGGTCTGAGCGTGCTGACCGAGGACGAGGTCGGCGCTGCGGCAGCCGTTCCGGCGGGCACCCCGCTGCTCCAGGTCGACACCGACGCGGTGGCCGAACGGGTGGCCACGCTGCGCCGGGTGGCCAGCGCGCGGGTGCAGCGCGAGTACCCGTCCACGCTGCGCATCACCGTGGTGGAGCGGGTTCCGCTGGTGGTCAAGGACTTTCCGGACGGGCCGCACCTCTATGACAAGGACGGCGTCGATTTCGTCACCGGCCCGCCGCCGCCCGGACTGGCCTACCTGGACACCGACACCCCCGGCCCGAAGGATCCCGCCACCAAGGCGGCGCTGCAGGTGCTCACCTCGCTGCCGCCGGAGGTGGCCGGGCAGGTCAGCCGGATCGCCGCACCGTCGGTCGCGGCGATCACCCTGACCCTGACCGACGGCCGGACTGTGGTGTGGGGCACCAACGATCGCACCGAGGAGAAGGCGCTCAAGCTCGCCGCGCTGCTCACCCAGCCGGGCCGCACGTACGACGTGTCCAGCCCGGACCTGCCGACCGTGAAATAAAACCCGAGCGACACCCCGGCGCGCCTGACGCGCGATACGGCGTCGTCGCCCTACCGTTCTGTTTGCGCGGAACTACTTGACATAACTTTAAACCTATGGTTGAGGTTGAGGGTTTTTCGCACAGGACCCACGGACATTCTGGGAGGAAGGCAACCGATGACCCCCCCGCATAACTACCTCGCCGTCATCAAGGTGGTCGGCATCGGCGGCGGCGGCGTCAATGCCGTCAACCGGATGATCGAGCACGGCCTCAAGGGCGTGGAGTTCATCGCCATCAACACCGACGCGCAGGCGCTGTTGATGAGCGATGCGGACGTCAAGCTGGACGTCGGCCGGGACTCCACCCGTGGCCTGGGCGCCGGCGCGGACCCGGAGGTGGGCCGCAAGGCCGCCGAGGACGCCAAGGACGACATCGAGGAACTGCTGCGCGGCGCCGACATGGTGTTCGTCACCGCCGGTGAGGGCGGCGGCACCGGCACCGGCGGCGCGCCGGTGGTCGCGTCCATCGCCCGCAAGCTCGGCGCGCTCACCGTCGGCGTCGTCACCCGGCCGTTCTCCTTCGAGGGCAAGCGCCGCTCCAACCAGGCCGAATCCGGGATCCAGGCGCTGCGCGAGAGCTGCGACACCCTGATCGTCATCCCCAACGACCGCCTGCTGCAGATGGGCGACGCCGCCGTCTCGCTGATGGACGCCTTCCGCAGCGCCGACGAGGTGCTGCTCAACGGCGTGCAGGGCATCACCGACCTGATCACCACCCCGGGCCTGATCAACGTCGACTTCGCCGACGTCAAGGGCGTGATGAGTGGTGCGGGCACCGCGCTGATGGGTATCGGGTCGGCGCGCGGTGACGGTCGCGCGCTCAAGGCCGCCGAGATCGCCATCAACTCGCCGCTGCTGGAAGCCTCGATGGAAGGCGCCCAGGGCGTGCTGCTGTCGGTGGCCGGCGGCAGCGACCTGGGCCTGTTCGAGATCAACGAGGCCGCCTCGCTGGTGCAGGAGGCCGCCCACGCCGATGCCAACATCATCTTCGGCACCGTCATCGACGACTCGCTGGGCGACGAGGTGCGCGTCACCGTCATCGCCGCCGGGTTCGACAGCGTCACCCCGAGCCGCAAGCCGGTCACCGGTGGGGCGCAGAGCATCGCGCCCGGGGCGGCCGGCAATGTCCGGTCCTCGGTGTTCGAGCCGGCCGACGCGGTCAGTGTTCCCGCCGGGCACACCAACGGCGCCACGGTCCGAATCGGCGGTCCGGACGACGGCGGCATCTCTGATGACGACGTCGACGTGCCGCCCTTCATGCGCCACTAGACGCCGTGCCCGTACGGGTTCGGCGGGTCACCACCACCCGCGCGGGCGGTGTCTCGCGGCCGCCGTATGACTCCTTCAATCTCGGCGATCACGTCGGCGACGATCCGGCGGCGGTGGCGGCCAACCGCAAGCGGCTGGCCGAGGCCATCGGTGCCGACGCCGTCGTCTGGATGAACCAGGTCCATTCCGACCACGTCGTGGTGGTCGACGGCGATCCGGGCGCCACGGTCGACGACACCGACGCGCTGGTGACCACCGCGCCGCGGTTGGCGCTGGCGGTGCTGTCCGCCGACTGCGTCCCGGTGCTGCTGGCCGACGCGCGCGCCGGGGTCATCGGCGCCGCGCACGCCGGCCGGGTCGGCGCCCAACTGGGTATCGTCGCGCGCACCGTGGAGACCATGGTCGGCCTGGGTGCCACCGTCGCCGACATCTCGGTGCTGCTCGGCCCGGCGGTCAGCGGCCGCAACTACGAGGTGCCCGCCGCGATGGCCGACGAGGTCGAGGTCGCCCTGCCCGGCAGCCGCACCACCACCGCCAAGGGCACCCCCGGTCTGGACATCCGGGCCGGAATCGCCAGGCAACTCAGCACATTGGGGATCACCGCCATCGATATCGACCCGCGTTGCACCGTCGAGGACCGTCAGTTGTTCAGCCATCGGCGCGGGGCGCCCACCGGCCGGCTGGCGTCGTTGGTGTGGATGGAATGACCGGCCAGACGCACCGCGACGCGGAGTTGGCCGGATCGCTGGCCGCGGTCCGGGCCCGGCTGTCCGCCGCCGCCGAGGCGGCCGGCCGCGATGTCCGCGACATCGAGCTGCTGCCGATCACCAAGTTCTTCCCGGCCTCCGACGTGGTCATCCTGCATCGGCTGGGGTGCGCCGACTTCGGCGAATCGCGTGAGCAGGAGGCGGCCAAGAAGGTCGACGCCGTGGCCGCGCAGTTCCCCGGCGACCGGATCCGCTGGCACATGGTCGGCAGCATCCAGCGCAACAAGGCGCGCGCGGTGGCCCGGTGGGCTCATGCGGCCCATTCGGTGGACAGTGCCCGGCTGATCGCCGCGCTCGGCGGTGCCGCCGAACAGGAGATCGCCGCGGGCCGGCGCACTGAGCCGCTGCGGATCTACCTCCAGGTCAGCCTGGACGGTGATCCCGCCCGAGGCGGGGTGCCGGTCAGCGCGCCGGACCAGATCCTGGAACTGTGCGCCGCCGCCCATGCCATCGACGCCCTGGAATTCGCTGGGCTGATGGGGATTCCGCCGTTGGGCTGGGACGCCGACGACGCGTTTGCCCAACTGGCCGCCGAGCGCGACCGCGTGCAGCGGTCGTTCGCTCATCGGCTGGGCCTGTCGGCGGGCATGTCCGGCGATATGGAGATAGCTGTGCGACACGGATCCACGTGTGTGCGTGTCGGTACCGCGTTGATGGGGCAACGCCCGCTAACGTCACCCTGAGTAGTCACTCCAGTCACATCTTCATCACAGACAACACAGACATCAGCAGCAGAAGGGGCAGGCGATGAGCACACTGCACAAGGTCAAGGCCTACTTCGGTATGGCGCCGATGGACGACTACGAGGATGACTACTACGACGACGAGCGTCCGTCGCGCAGCTACGCCCGCCGTGGCGGCGAGGACCGCTTCGAGGACGAGGGTTACGGGCGGGAGCCGCGCGACAGTCGCGCGTTCGACGATCGCGGCCCGCGCGAGTACGAGCGCGACATGGACATGGCGCCGGGTGGCTACCGCGGCGGATACGACTCACCGCGATTCGAAGGCCGGCTGCGCGCGCCGCGCGAGTTCGACCGTCCCGCGCCACGGTTCGCCGCCGCCGCGACCCGGGGTGCGCTGGCGATGGAGCCGCGCCGGATGGCCGAACTGTTCGAGGCCGGCAGCCCGCTGGCCAAGATCACCACGCTGCGCCCCAAGGACTACAGCGAGGCCCGCACCATCGGTGAGCGGTTCCGCGACGGCACGCCGGTGATCATGGACCTGGTGTCGATGGACAACGCCGACGCCAAGCGCCTCGTCGATTTCGCCGCCGGGCTGGCCTTCGCCCTGCGTGGCTCGTTCGACAAGGTGGCCACCAAGGTCTTCCTGCTCTCGCCTGCCGATGTCGACGTGACGGCCGAGGAGCGGCGTCGCATCGCCGAGGCCGGCTTCTACTCCTACCAGTAGCGACGGGCGCCCGGGGTCCGCCGGGTAGGCTGACCACCGAGGGGCTTTCCAAAGGTTTTCTGAGGGTCCCGCTGGTCCCATCGGTTCGCAATCGTGTTCCCGCCGTAGTGAGGTCGGCTTCAGTTGGCGCTGTTCTTCGAGATCCTGGGTTTCGCGCTGTTCGTGTTCTGGCTCCTGCTGATCGCGCGCGTGGTCGTGGAGTTCATCCGGTCGTTCAGCCGGGACTGGCACCCCAAGGGGCTGACGGTGGTGATCCTCGAGGTGATCCTGTCCGTCACGGACCCGCCGGTGAAGCTGCTGCGCCGACTGATCCCGCAACTGACGATCGGTGCGGTGCGCTTCGACCTGTCCATCATGGTGCTGTTGCTGGTCGCGTTCATCGGCATGCAGCTGGCCTTCGGGGCCGCGGCCGGATCGGCCGGCTGACGCCCGTCCGCACGCCTGGGCCAGGCCCGCTACCAGCGGAGAAGATTGAAATTAGCTCTTAATTATCAACCTCCTCTGCAACCGCCGGGTCTGCTGTGACAGGATGGACGCCAGTTACTCGTACCGACGCTCTACACTTTGAAACCGGTTGACGGTCCAGACTTCAAGGGGGCAGACGATGCCGCTCACACCAGCCGACGTTCACAACGTCGCATTCAGTAAGCCGCCCATCGGTAAACGCGGCTACAACGAGGACGAGGTCGACGCGTTCCTCGACCTGGTGGAGAACGAGCTCACCAGGCTCATCGAGGAGAACGCCGACCTGCGTCAGCGGGTGTCCGAGCTGGACCAGGAGCTGGCCGGTGCCCGCGCCGGCGGTGCCCAGCCCACCCAGTCCATCCCCGCCTACCAGCCCGAGTCCGAGCCGGAGCCGGTGGTGCAGCCGGTCTACGAGGCGCCGCAGCCCGTCGTCCAGGCGCCGGCCGCTCCCGTCTCCGAAGACCACCACGTCCGGGCCGCCAAGGTGCTCAGCCTGGCCCAGGACACCGCCGACCGGCTCACCAGCTCGGCCAAGGCGGAGTCCGAGAAGCTGCTGTCCGACGCCCGCGCCCAGGCCGACGCCCTGGTCAGCGAGGCGCGCCACACCGCGGAGACCACCGTCGCCGACGCCCGTCAGCGCGCCGATGCGCTGTTGTCGGATGCCCAGACCCGGTCCGAGGCGCAGCTACGCCAGGCCCAGGAGAAGGCCGACGCCCTGCAGGCCGATGCCGAGCGCAAGCACTCCGAGATCATGGGCACCATCAACCAGCAGCGCACGGTCCTGGAAGGTCGCCTCGAGCAACTGCGCACCTTCGAGCGCGAGTACCGCACCCGTCTGAAGACGTACCTGGAATCGCAGCTCGAGGAGCTCGGCCAGCGCGGTTCGGCCGCACCGGTGGACACCGGCGCGACCAACGACTCCGGCGGCTTCAACCAGTTCAACCGCGGAAACAACTGACCGGTCCCCGAACCGGCTAAGTTCGATCAATGCTGATCATTGCGCTCGTCCTCGCCGTCATCGGCCTGGCTTCGCTGGTGGCCGCCGTCGTCACCAGCAACGAGCTGATCGCCTGGGTCTGTATCGGTGCCAGCGTGATCGGTGTGCTGTTGCTCATCGTCGATGCGCTGCGCGACCGGTCGCGGCGTAACGCCGACGAGGCCTCAGGGGAAGCCCCAGACTCCGAGACCGCGGTGGATTACCCCGACGAGGAGATCGCCGAGGCGCCCGACGTGCCGGAGGCTGCCGAAGCCGCTGACGTACCGGCCGCGGATGCCGAGCCGACCACCGAGCTGCCAGAAACCGCCGAGTCCGGTCCGGACGCCGAGAACAAGGACGCCGAGCCCAAGCGCTAGGTCGGGGTCGCCAGCAACCGGCGCACCTCGTCGTCGCCGGTCTGCCGGAAGTCGTCGTACATCTGGCCGACGGCGCTGAAATCCGCCGGCGTGCTCGCGCACAGCACCTCGTCCGCCTCGGTCCGCAACGCCCGGCAGGTCGATTCCGAGCCCACCGGCACCGCCACGACGACGGACCCGCATCCGGCCGCCCGCACGGCGCGCACGGCGGCGAACATGCTGGCTCCGGTCGCGATCCCGTCGTCCACCAGGATCACCGTGCGGCCCGCCGGGTCCGGCGGCGGCCGGTCGCCGCGGTAGGCGCGCTCCCGACGGTGCAGCTCGGCGGTCTCGGCCCGGATCGTCGCCTGCAGTTGCTCCTCGCTGACGTCGAGGCGGCGCATCACGTCCCTGTTGAGCACCAACCCACCGCCGGTGGCCAGCGCGCCCATCGCGAGCTCGGGCCAGTTCGGCACGCCCAGCTTGCGCACCAGGAACGCGTCGAACGGGGCGTGCAGGGCGGCGGCCACTTGCCAGCCCACCGGGACCCCGCCGCGGGCCAGGCCCAGCACCAGCAGATCGGTGCGTTCCCGGTAGGACGCGAGAAGTCCGGCCAGGATCCGGCCCGCATCGCTGCGATCGGCGAACCTGCCCGATCCGGTTCGGCGGAGAACTCTCTTCATCGCGGTAGCTTCGATAGGGACATCACCAGCGTAGGACCAGATACCCGGACATCGAAGGGTGCAATCACGATGGGCATCGAATACCACAGCGTGGTCGATCATCCGCTCGATGTCGTCTTCGACTGGCATACCCGCCCGGGTGCCATGCGGCGGCTGGTGCCGCCGTGGCAGCCCATGACGGTGGTGTCCGAGACATCGTCGCTTGCCGACGGGCGGGCGGTGCTGGGCCTGCCGGGCGGACTGCGCTGGGTGGCACGGCACGATCCGGCCGAGTACGACCCGCCGCACCGCTTCGTCGACGTACTGGACTCCGCCGGGCCGCGGTCCTGGCCGGCCCGGGCAATCGGGCAGTGGCGGCATACGCACGAATTCGCTTCTGCCGGACCGGGTTCGACGCGGATGTCGGACCGGGTGGACACCGTGGTGCCCGCCGCGGCGCTGCGGCCGATGTTCGTCTACCGGCACACCCAACTCGCCGACGACCTGGCGGCCCACCGTGATGCCGCCGCGGCGGGTCTGGGTTCGCTGACCGTCGCCGTCACCGGCGCCGGCGGCCTGGTCGGGTCGGCGCTGACGGCGTTCCTGTCCACCGGTGGTCACCGGGTGATCCGGCTGGTGCGGCACCGAGCGACCGGACCCCAAGAGCGGCAATGGAATCCGTCGGACCCGGATCCCGGCCTGCTGACGGGCGTGGACGCGGTGGTGCACCTGGCGGGCGCCTCCATCGCGGGTCGGTTCACCGCCGAGCACCGAAAGGCCATCCGGGACAGCCGGATCGAGCCGACGCGGGCATTGGCCGAATCGGCCGGCAATCAGGGTGTCGAGGTGTTCGTCAGCGCCTCGGCGGTCGGCTTCTACGGCTATGACCGTGGCGACGAGCCGCTCGACGAGACCAGCGGCCGGGGTGACGGTTTCCTGGCCGACGTGGTGGCCGACTGGGAGGCCGCGACCGCGCCGGCGGCCGCGGCCGGCCTGCGCGTGGTCAATGTCCGCACCGGCGTGGTGCAATCGGCCGCCGGCGGCACCCTGCGCCTGCTGCGGCCGTTGTTCGCCGCGGGGCTCGGCGGCCGGCTGGGCAGCGGCGCGCAGTGGTTGTCGTGGATCGGCCTGGACGACCTGCTCGACGTCTACCACCGCGCGCTCTACGACGAGCGGCTGACCGGACCGGTGAACGCCGTGGCGCCCGAACCGGTGACCAACGCCGAGTACACCGCGGCGCTGGGCCGGGTGCTGCACCGCCCGACGCTGCTGCCGGTGCCGTCGTTCGGCCCTCGGTTACTGCTGGGCGAACAGGGCGTGCGCGAACTCGCCGAGGCCGACCAGCGGGTGCGTCCCGCCGCGTTGCTCGGGCTGGGGCACCGGTTCCGCCGCCCGGCGCTCGAGGCGGCGCTGGCTCACGAACTGGGGCATGGCTGACGGGCCACCTGTGTGAGGAACCCGTCGACCAGGCCGCGTACCCGCCGCACCGTGTCGTCCTTCAAATCTGCTGTGCGGGACAGTATTTCGTCGTGGTCGAGGCCGTGTCCGATCACCTCGCCGTCGCGGTCGCCGGCCAGCCACAAGGCCAGCAGCCGGTGGTCGATCTCGGGGTGGAACTGCAGCGCCAGGGCGCGACCCAGCACGAATGCCTGTGATGCGCGGGCGGTCCTGGCGACCTCGACCGCGCCAGGGGGCAGGGTCCACCGGTCGAAATGCCATTCGAACCACGGCCCAGCCGGCACCAGATCGGGCCGGTCGGTGCTGATATCGGTCCAGCCGATCTCGGCCACCGGCGCCCGCGACACCGAGCCGCCGAAGGCCTGCGCGATCAACTGACCGCCGAAGCACACCCCGAGCACACCCACCCCGGCATCGGCGGCGTCGTGCAGCAACTGGGTCTCCGCGCCCACCCAGGTCCGGCGCAGCGCCTCGTCGTACACCGGCCACCGCGCCCCCAACGGCACGATGACGTCGTAGTCGGTCGCGGCGGGGAAACTCACCTCACCGGCTGGGTCGTCGATCCGCTCCGCCGGCACCACCTCGAAGGTGTGCACGTCGAAACCCTGCTCGGTGAACGCCTCACCGAGCAGGGCCTCCGAAGCCAGGTGTTCGTTGTAGAGGAAGAGAACCTTGGGCGCCACCGCGCCATTATTTCGCCGGTGGCACCGGCGGCGCATCCTCGGGTGCCAGTTCGGCACCGATCCTGCGGAACAGTGCCTCGGCTTCGTTGCGGTAGTCGCCCTGATCGTCGAACGCGTCGGGGGCGAAGGTGACCGCGACGGCGATGGCGATCTTGCGTGCCGGCAAGTACGCCTCGGTGGCCGCGTAGCCGGCGAACATCGGGTTCTGCATCAGCCAGTTCCCCGAGATCACCAGGCCCAGTCCGTAGGTGTAGCCGTCGTTCATCGCCGCGCACGTGGTGCAGCCCGGTTGGGCGTGGGTGGTGCCGCGCAGCGCGGTGGACACCATCGCCCGGTAGGAGTCGGCGGACAGCAGTCGACCCGAGCCGATCCCGACGGCGGTGGCCTCCAGGTCGTAGATGTTCGAGGTCTGGATGGCGCCGTGGGTGATGGTCCAGGACGGATCCCAGAAGGTGGTGTCCTCGTAGAACGGGGTGCCCGCGGGAATCTTGAGGGCCGCTCGGCGCTCGGAACTGAACGCGTGCAGCACCGGGGCCGGGATGGCCGGGGTGTCGGCGTCGGCGGTGCCGGTCAAACCCAGTGGGCGAAGCACTTTCTCGGACAACAGTGTCGGCATGTCCATCCCGGTGGCCTTCTCCAGTGCCAGCCCCAGCAACACGTAATTGGTGTGCGCGTAATTCCAGTTGGTGCCGGGCTCATAGAGCAGCGGCTGGTGAACCGAGAAATCCAGCAGTTCCCGGGTTGTCCAATGCCGGAACGGATTTGCGTACAGAGCTTCGTTCATGGCGGTGTTGCCGATGACGTAGTCGACGTAACCGGAGGTCATCTGGGCAAGCTGGCGCAGGGTGACGCGGTCGGCATGCGGGACATCCGGTAGCCAGGTGGACAGCTTGTCGTCGAGGCCGACTTTCTTCTCCTCGACAAGGATGAGCAGCAGTGTCGCCACATACGAGATCGCCACGGCGCCATTGCGGAAATGCATGGCAGGAGTGGCCGGGACACCGGTCATCGACTCGCCGACCGCCTGCGTGAGCACTTCCTTGCCGCCGACGGTCACCCGCACGATCACCGCTTTGAGGTGCGCCTCGGTCATCGTGTCGCGCACGATCCGCATGATGGCGTCGGCCTGCGCACCGCCGGCCCCGGGTGCGGCCGGTTGCATCGTGGGCGCGCAGCCGGCGACCACCAGCGCGAGGGCCAGCGCCAGACATCGCCGCACCATGCGGGGATCCTATCGGCGGCCGGGCTATCCGGGGTTCGATCGCTGATCGGCGATGCGGTAGCGGCGTTCGGGGCGGCCCGCGCCGTACTGCAGGCGCAGTTCCAGCAGGCCGGTGCTCAGATAATGCTCCAGATACCGGCGGGCGCTGACGCGGGAGATGCCCACCAGGTCGGCGCACTCGGCGGCGGACACCTCGTCGGCGGTGCGCACGGCGTCGAGCACCAGCTGTCCGGTTTCGGCGCCGAGGCCTTTCGGCAGCACGGCCGCCGGGGCCGGCGCGGCGCCACTGAACAACGCGTCGATCATCGATTGATCGGCCCCGCCGTCGGCGGCCAGCGCGTCGGCGCGGGCCGCGAACGCCCCGAGTTTGGCGCGCAGCTGCTCGAATTCGAACGGTTTGATCAGGTAGTCGGCCGCGCCGCCGTCCAACGCGCCGCGCACCGTGTCCAGCTCACGGGCGGCGGTGATCATGATGACGCCGACCCGGTTGCCCTCGGCGCGCAACCGGTGCAGCACCGCCAGCCCCGACATGTCGGGCAGGTACACGTCCAGCAGCATCAGATCCGGTTGCAGCTGCGCGGCGGAGCCCAGCGCCTCGGCTCCGGTGCGGGCCACCCCGACCGGCCGGAAACCGTCGATCCGTTCGACGAAACGGCGGTGGATCTCGGCGACCATGAAATCGTCGTCGACGATCAGTACGTCACGCACGGGCCAGCCGCACCACGAACGACGCGCCACCGCCGGGGGCATCGTCGATCTCGACGTGCCCGCCGTGCTGGGTGGTGACCAACCGGACCAGAGCCAGCCCGATACCCCGACCGCCGGGCACGTCGGGTTTGGACGTCACCCCGCGCGCGAACAGCGATTCGCGCAGATGCGGCGGCACACCGGGACCGGAATCGGTGACCGCGATGGTCAGCCCGTCGCCGTCGCGCACGGTGACGTGCACCTCGGCGCGCGGCGCGCCCACCGAGGCGTCCACGGCGTTGTCGATCAGGTTGCCCAGCAAGGTGATCACGTCGGTGGCCATGGCCGGTGACAGCGCCCGCAGCCGGCTGTCCGGGTCAAGGACCAGGGTGACGCCGTTCTCGGCGGCCAGTGAGGTCTTGGCGATCAGCAGCGCCGCGACCGCGGGATCGGAAACCCGTTGGGTGACGGCATCGTTGATCTCGGCGCGGCGGCGGGTCAAGGTGCCGACGAGTTCGTGCACGGCGTCGTACTCGCCGAGCTGCACCAGTCCGGAGATGGTGTGCAGCTGGTTGGCGAACTCGTGGGTCTGCGCGCGGAGGGTGTCGGTGACGCTGCGGTGCGACGACAACTGGGCCTGCAGCGCCGCCAATTCGGTGCTGTCGCGCATGGTGGTGACGGTACCGATGCGCCTGCCCTGGCTGCTGGCGGCCCGCCGGTTCAGCGCCAGCACATGGCTGCCGGTGGCGATGATGACGTCGTGGCCCTCCTCGCCGGACATCAGGAAGTCGACGACGGCGCGTTCCAGGCCCAGTTCGTCGACGCGCCGGCCCACCGCGCCGGCGTCCAGCCCGAGCAGT
Organism: Mycolicibacterium cosmeticum; assembly: GCF_000613185.1. Lineage (NCBI taxonomy): Bacteria > Bacillati > Actinomycetota > Actinomycetes > Mycobacteriales > Mycobacteriaceae > Mycobacterium > Mycolicibacterium cosmeticum. The sequence continues at coordinate 1,253,379 of NZ_CCBB010000001.1, read as the reverse complement.
TCCTGGGCGCTGTCGTTGAGCACGGTGACCACGCCGTCGGGATTGACCGCCACCACGCCCTCACGGATGCTGTGCAGCAACGCTTCTCGATGATCGGCCAACCCCGCGATCTCGGTCACCTCCAGCCCCCGGGTGTGCCGTTTGATCCGGCGGGACAGCAACCACGACGCGGCCAGCCCCAGCACCGCGCCGAGCCCCAGATACAGCAGCAGGCGTTCCCCGGCGCCGCCGAGCAGCTCCCATACGGTGGGGTAGCGCTCGCTGACCGACACGATGCCCAGCACCGCGCCGCTGGCGGCCAGGATCGGCACCTGGCCGATCAGGTTACGCACACCGGCGATATCGCCGTCGCCGAACCAGGCCCGGCCCTCGTCGGCGCGGCTGGTGCTCAGGTCCACCCGGGCGCCGATCCGGTCGGGGTCCGAGGACACCCGCACCACACCGGCCGGGTCGAGGATCTCGGCCAGGCCCGCCCCGGACAGTGCCACGGCGCGGTCCACGTCGGGGGCCAGGATGCGCGCCGCGAACGGGTCGGCCTGCCGGTCCCGAACGATCGGGGTGGACGCCACGTTCTCGGCCACCGCGATCATCCGCTGGCCGCGGACATCGCGGAACTCCCGGATGGACTGCGCCACCGACACCGCGGCCACCGCGATCAGCACCACCGCCACCACCAGCAGCTGGAACAGCAGGAATTGGCCGGCCAGGCTTCTGCCCTTGAACGGTGGCTTCGTGAACTTAACGACCACAACTTCCTTTGCGTACTCATGCGTGACCCACGTCACCCGGTGGGTCCAGTATTGCCGAACATCACATCGACGATGGGGGATGACCGTGCGTTCCAGAGCGGGACTGGCCGTGCTGCTGGTGGCGGCGCTGCTGTTGACGGCGTGCGGGGTGACCCGCGGTGACCAGGCCACCGGGCTGCACCGGCTGCGGATGATGGTGCCCAACAGCCCCGGCGGTGGTTACGACCTGACCGCGCGCACCGCGGTGAAGATCATGGAGGACACCGACATCACCGGCCGGGTGGAGGTTTTCAACGTCATCGGCGCGGGCGGCACGGTGGCCATGGCCCGCCTGATGAACGAAAAGGGCAACGACGACCTCATGATGATGATGGGGCTCGGCGTGGTCGGCGCGACCTACACCAACGGCTCGACCGCGCGGGCCTCGGATGCCACCGCGCTGGCGAAGATGGTGGAGGAGCAGGAAGGCATTCTGGTCCCGGCCAATTCGCCGTATCGGACGATGGCCGACTTCGTGGCCGCCTGGAAGGCCGACCCGGCCCGGGTGACCGTGGGTGGCGGCTCCTCGCCGGGTGGACCCGATCACCTGTTCCCGATGGAGACCGCCCGTGCGGTCGGCGTCGACCCGAAACGGGTCAACTACATCACCTACGACGGCGGCGGCGACCTGTTGACGGCGCTGCTGGGCGGCAAGATCGCGGTTGGCACTTCGGGTTTGGGGGAGTACGTCGACCAGATCGAGGCCGGCCAGGTGCGGGTGCTCGCGGTGTCGGGCACCGAACGCGTCGAGGGCGTCGACGCCCCGACCCTCACCGAGGCCGGGATCGACCTGACCTTCACCAACTGGCGCGGCGTGCTGGCCCCGCCCGGAATTTCCGACGATGCCCGTGACGCCATGGTGCGGGCGCTGACCGATCTGCATGGCACCGACCAATGGAAGGAGGCGCTGGTGCGTAACGGCTGGAGTGACGCGTTCCTCACCGGCCCGGCATTCGACCAGTTCCTCGCCGACCAGGACCACCGGGTGTCGACGACGCTGACCGAGCTGGGTCTGCTGTGAAGACCGTCGACCGCTCGCAGTATCTGATCTGCGTCGTGATGGTGGCCGTCGGCGGGTTCCTGATCGTCGACGCGCTCCGACTGACCGCCGGTTTCGCCAAGGTGGATCCGGTGGGGCCGAAGTTCTTTCCGATCGTCATCGGCATCGGACTGATCCTGCTGGCCGTCGCGCTGGCGGTCGCGATCGAACGCGGATCGGTCGGGCAGATGGAGGGCGGCGAGGATGTCGACCCGGACAGCCCCGCCGACTGGCGCACCGTCGGCTTGTTGGTGGCGCTGTTCGTTGGCGTCATCGTCGCGGTCCAGCCGCTGGGCTGGGCGATCACCGGTGCCCTGCTGTTCGCCGGTGCGGCAACGATTCTGGGCAGCCGGCATTGGGTGCGCAACCTGGTGATCGGCACGGTGCTGTCGGTCGGCAGCTTCTACGCGTTCTACTCCGGGCTCGGAATCCCGCTGCCCGCAGGCATTCTGGACGGGATTCTGTAGATGGACAATTTCAGCTGGCTGCTGCAGGGGTTCGGCGAGGCGGCCACCCCGATGAATCTGCTGTACGCGGTGATCGGCGTGCTGCTGGGTACCGCCGTCGGGGTGCTGCCCGGCATCGGCCCGGCCATGACGGTGGCGCTGCTGCTGCCCATCACCTACAACGTGAGCCCCAGCGCGGCGTTCATCATGTTCGCCGGCATCTTCTACGGCGGCATGTACGGCGGGTCGACGACTTCCATCCTGCTCAACACCCCCGGTGAGTCGTCGTCGGTGATCACCGCGATCGAGGGCAACAAGATGGCCAAGGCCGGGCGGGCGGCGCAGGCGCTGGCCACCGCCGCCATCGGGTCGTTCGTCGCGGGCACCATCGGCACCGTCCTGCTGGCCGCGTTCGCCCCGGCGGTGTCCCGGTTCGCGGTGACCCTCGGTGCCCCGTCGTACCTGGCGATCATGCTGTTCGCCCTGGTCGCGGTGACCGCGGTGCTGGGTGAATCGAAGCTGCGCGGAGCCATCTCGCTGCTGCTCGGGCTGGCCATCGGGGTGATCGGTATCGACTTCCTGACGGGGCAACCGCGCGCCACCTTCGGGTTGCCGCTGCTGTCCGACGGGATCGACATCGTGGTCGTCGCGGTGGCCATCTTCGCGCTCGGCGAGGCGTTGTGGGTGTCCGCGCACCTGCGCCGCCGGCCCGCCGACGTGATCCCGGTGGGCCGGCCGTGGATGAGCCGGTCGGACTGGAAGCGGTCCTGGAAGCCGTGGCTGCGCGGCACCGCCTACGGGTTCCCGTTCGGCGCGCTGCCCGCCGGCGGTGCGGAACTGCCGACGTTCCTGTCCTACATCACCGAGAAGAAGCTGACCAAGCACCCCGAGGAGTTCGGCAAGGGCGCCATCGAAGGCGTCGCCGGACCGGAGGCGGCCAACAATGCTTCCGCCGCAGGCACTCTGGTGCCCATGCTGTCGCTCGGACTGCCCACCAACGCCACCGCCGCGGTGATGCTGACGGCCTTCGTGTCCTACGGCATCCAGCCGGGCCCCACGCTGTTCGAGAAGGAACCGCTGCTGATCTGGACGCTGATCGCCAGCCTGTTCATCGGCAACTTCCTGTTGCTGGTGCTCAACCTGCCGTTGGCCCCGCTGTGGGCGAAGCTGCTGCGCACGCCGCGGCCCTACCTGTACGCCGGCATCCTGTTCTTCGCCACACTCGGCGCGTTGGCGGTCAACGTGCAGCCGCTGGATCTGGCCCTGCTGCTGGTGTTCGGCCTGCTCGGGTTGATGATGCGCCGGTTCGGGCTGCCGGTGCTGCCGTTGATCATCGGGGTCATCCTGGGCCCGCGTATCGAGCGGCAGCTGCGCCAGAGCCTGCAGCTCGGTGGCGGTGACTGGGCCAACCTGTTCACCGAACCGGTGGCCATCGTGGTGTACGTGTGCATGGTGCTGTTGATCGCGCTGCCGGTGATCCTGCGCCTGGTCCGCCGCAAGCCGGCCGGTACCGCCGACCACGACCTGGAAGAGAAGGCCAACGCATGATCGTCATCGGTTACACCGCGGACCAATTCGGCCATGCCGCGCTGCAGCACGGCATCCGCGAGGCACGGTTGCGCGACACGGACGTGCTGGTGATCAACGCGACCAAGGGGGAGGCGCTGGCCGATCCCGCCTTCGCCCAATCCGGGGCACTGCACAACCTGGAGGAGCACCTCGATGCCGCGGGCGTGCGGTACCAGGTGTCGCAACCGGTCGGGGTGGACCCGGTCGACGAGCTGCTCGACGCCATGGACCGCCCGGAGGCCGAGCTGTTGGTGATCGGCATCCGGCATCGCAATCCGGTGGGAAAGCTGTTGCTCGGCAGCGTTTCTCAACAACTGCTGCTGGAGTGTCGCAAGCCGGTGCTGGCGGTGAAGCCCGCCGACTCCTGAGCCTGGCCATCACCCACCCGCACACTTCGACCCTTTCGCGGCCGAGTTCTGGCATCCTGAACCCATGACCGAGCAGCCGCCCTACGGTGTCGACCCGGGCAGCATCCCGCCGCCCCCACCCGGGGGAGCGCAGTACCCGCCGGGAGGGCAGTATCCGCCGGGGGGAGCGCCGTACACCCCGCCCTACCCGCCCCCGGCGTACCCGGGCGGGTCTTACGACCCGACGGCGCCCTACGGCCGGCACCCGCTGACCGGCGAGCCCTACTCGGACAAGTCCAAGGTGGTCGCCGGCCTGCTGCAGTTGCTCGGCCTGTTCGGATTGGTCGGCATCGGCCGCATCTACCTCGGTTACACCGGCCTGGGTATCGCCCAATTGCTGGTCGGCCTGGTCACCTGCGGGTTGGGTGCGGTCATCTGGGGCATCATCGACGCTGTCCTGCTGCTCACCGACAAGGTCCGCGACCCGCAGGGCCGCCCCCTTCGCGATGGAACTTAAGGTTCCGTCGGCATCGAAACCGGTCCTCATCGGCACCGGCGTGGCCGTGGCCGGCAGTCTGGCCTATATCGGTCTCGCCGACCCGCACAAGCCGGGCTTCCTGTTCCCGGGCTGCCCGTTCAAGCTGATGACCGGCCTGAACTGCCCGGCCTGCGGTGGCCTGCGGATGACCCATGACCTGCTCACCGGCAATATCGGTGCCGCGGTCGTCGACAACGTGTTCCTGCTGGTCGGCCTGCCCCTGTTACTGGCGTGGCTGCTGGTGCGGTGGCGACGGGGTCAGAAGTTGATGCCGGTCGCGGCCACCGTCACGGTCGTCGTGGCGGCCGCCGTCTGGACGGTGGTGCGTAACTGGCCGGGGTTCCCCCTGGTCCCCACCCTTTCGGCTGGGTAGCCGGGTGTCTGCGCTGATACACTGACTTTTCGGGCCGACGCAGTCCCTCGTCACCATCTCCAAGACTGCGGAGGTACTTCAGTTGCTGTTCTCGGCACTCCCCGACGCGCAGGGTCTGTACGACCCGGACAACGAATCCGATTCATGCGGCGTCGCCATGATCGCCGACATCCAGGGGCGGCGTTCGCACGCCCTGGTGACGGATGCGCTGGACGCGTTGGAGAACCTGGAGCACCGCGGTGCCGTCGGCGCCGAACCCAACACGGGTGACGGCACCGGTATCCTGCTCCAGCTGCCCGTCGAATTGCTCAGGGCCGTGGTCGATTTCGAACTTCCTGAGCCGAACGAGAGCGGTGAGAACACCTTCGCCGCCGGCATCTGCTTTCTGCCGCAGGACCCCGTCGAACGCTCGGCCGCCCGGGAACGTATCGAGGCGATCGCCGTCGAGGAGAACCTGGAAGTCCTTGGTTGGCGCGAGGTTCCGGTCGACCCGGCCGGTGCCGACGTCGGCGCGACCGCGGTCAGCTGCATGCCGTACATGGCGCAGCTGTTCGTCGCCGCGCCGGGTGCCCGCATCGGTGGCCTGGACCTGGACCGGCGGGTGTACCCGCTGCGCAAGCGGGCCGAAACCGGGCCGGTGTACTTCCCGACGCTGTCCAGCCGCACCATGGCCTACAAGGGCATGCTCACCGAAAAGCAGTTGCCGCTGTTCTTTCCCGATCTGCGCGACGAGCGCTGTAACAGCGCCATTGCCATCGTGCACAGCCGCTTTTCCACCAACACCTTCCCGTCGTGGCCCCTGGCGCACCCGTTCCGGTTCGTCGCGCACAACGGTGAGATCAACACCGTCCGCGGTAACCGCAACCGGATGCACGCCCGCGAGGCCAAGCTGGCCAGCTCGTTCATCCCCGGTGACCTGAGCCGGCTTTCACCCATCTGTGCCAGCGAGGGCTCGGACTCGGCCTCCTTCGACCAGGTGCTCGAGCTGCTGCACCTCGGCGGGCGCAGCCTGCCGCACGCCGTGCTGATGATGATCCCCGAGGCCTGGGAGAACAACACCACGATGAGCCCGCAGCGGCGGGCCTTCTGGCAGTTCCACGCCTCGCTGATGGAGCCGTGGGACGGGCCGGCCTGTGTCACCTTCACCGACGGCACCGTCGTCGGTGCGGTGCTGGACCGCAACGGTTTACGGCCCGGGCGCTGGTGGCGCACCATCGACGACCGCATCATCCTGGCCAGCGAGAGCGGCGTGCTCGACGTGCCCAGCGGCGAGGTGGTGGCCAAGGGCCGGCTGGAGCCAGGCAAGATGTTCCTGATCGACACGGCCGCCGGCCGCATCGTCTCCGACGACGAGATCAAGGATCAGCTCGCCGCCGCCGAGGCGTACGACGAATGGCTGCACGCCGGTCTGCTGGATCTCAAGACCCTGCCGGATCGGGTTCGGGTGCAACCGAATCACGAATCCGTGGTGCGCCGCCAGGTGTCCTTCGGCTACACCGAGGAAGAGCTGCGCCTGCTGCTCACCCCGATGGCCGCCGCCGGGGCCGAGCCGCTCGGTTCGATGGGCACCGACACCCCGACGGCCGTGCTGTCGCAGCGGTCCCGGTCGCTCTACGACTACTTCGTGGAACTGTTCGCTCAGGTCACCAACCCACCGCTGGACGCCATCCGGGAGTCGGTGGTGACCTCGATGGGTCGCGTCATGGGACCCGAGCAGAACCTGCTGGAGCCCAGCGCGGCGTCGGCGCGCCAGATCATGTTGAGCTGGCCGGTGCTCGACAACGACGAGCTGAACAAGATCGTGCACATCAACGACGACGGTGAGCAGCCCGGGTTGCGCACCGCGGTGCTGCGGGCGCTGTACGACGTGGAGCGCGGCGGGGAGGGCCTGGCCGAGGCGCTGGAGGACCTGCGCGCCCGGGCGTGTGACGCCATCGCGAAAGGTGCTCGCACCCTGGTGATCTCGGACCGCGACTCCGACCACCGCAAGGCGCCCATCCCGTCGCTGCTGGCGGTGTCGGCGGTGCACCATCACCTGGTCCGCACCAAGGAGCGCACCAGTGTGGCCCTGGTGGTGGAAAGCGGTGATGCCCGCGAGGTGCACCACATCGCCATGCTGATCGGTTTCGGTGCGGCGGCGGTCAACCCGTACCTGGCCTTCGAATCGATCGAGGACCTCATCCGCGAGGGTGAGCTCACCGGCATCGAACCGGCCGCGGCGGTGCGCAACTACCTCAAGGCGCTCGGTAAGGGCGTCATGAAGGTGATGAGCAAGATGGGCATCTCGACCGTCGCCTCGTACACCGGTGCCCAGGCCTTCGAGGCCATCGGCATCGATCGCGAGGTCATCGACGAATACTTCACCGGCACACCGATGCAGCTGGGCGGGGTCGGGCTGGATGTGCTGGCCGAAGAGGTGCGGTTCCGGCATCGCCGGGCCTACCCGGAGAACCCCACCGAGCGGGCGCACCGGCGGCTGTCGGTGGGCGGCGAGTACCAGTTCCGCCGCGACGGCGAATTGCACCTGTTCACCCCGGAAGTCGTCTTCCTGCTGCAGCATTCGACCCGGACCGGACGGCGGGACGTCTTCGCCAAGTACTCCGAGGAGGTGAACCGGCTCAACCGGGAGGGCGGCGCCCTGCGCGGGCTCTTCGAGTTCAAGAAGGGGGTCCGGCCGCCGGTCGCCCTGGAGGATGTCGAACCCGTCGACTCCATCCTGGCCCGGTTCAACACCGGCGCGATGAGCTACGGATCCATCTCGGCCGAGGCGCACGAGACCATGGCCATCGCCATGAACAACATCGGCGGGCGTTCGAACAGTGGCGAGGGCGGGGAAGATGTGGACCGGCTCTACGACCCGAAACGCCGCAGCGCCGTCAAGCAGGTGGCCTCTGGCCGGTTCGGCGTCACCAGCGACTATCTGGTGAACGCCACCGACATTCAGATCAAGATGGCCCAGGGCGCCAAACCGGGTGAGGGCGGCCAGCTTCCGGGTTACAAGGTGTACCCGAACATCGCCAAGACCCGGCACTCGACGCCGGGTGTCGGGCTCATCTCACCGCCACCGCACCACGACATCTACTCGATCGAGGACCTGGCGCAGCTGATCCACGACCTGAAGAACGCCAACGACCAGGCCCGCATCCATGTGAAGCTGGTCAGCTCGGTCGGTGTCGGCACCGTCGCCGCCGGGGTGTCCAAGGCGCACGCCGACGTGGTGCTGATCTCCGGCTACGACGGCGGAACCGGGGCGGCACCGCTGACCAGCCTCAAGCATGCGGGCGCACCGTGGGAGATCGGCCTGGCCGACACCCAGCAGACGTTGGTGCTCAACGGGTTACGCGACCGCATCACCGTGCAGTGCGACGGCGGCATGCGCACCGCCCGCGACGTGATGGTCGCCGCGCTGCTGGGCGCCGAGGAGTACGGGTTCGCCACCGCACCGCTGGTGGTGGCCGGCTGCATCATGATGCGGGTCTGTCACCTGGACACCTGCCCGGTGGGCGTGGCCACCCAGAACCCGGAACTTCGGGCCAGGTTCAACGGCAAGCCGGAATTCGTGGAGAACTTCTTCCGGTTCATCGCCGAGGACATCCGGACCTATCTGGCCGAGCTCGGCTTCCGCAGCCTCGACGAGGCGATCGGCCGCGTCGAGGTGCTCGACACCGCGGACGGTGTCGCGCACTGGAAGAGCCGCGGCCTGGACCTCAGCCCGATCTTCGCGCAGCCGACCGACGCGCACGGCGCCAAGCTGACGCAGCGGCGCCGGCTGCGCGATCAGGAGCACGGCCTGGAGCGGGCGCTGGACCAGACGCTGATCCAGCTGGCCGAGGGTGCGCTCGAAGACGCCCACCCGGTCCGGCTGGAACTGCCGGTGCGCAACGTCAACCGCACCGTCGGCACCCTGCTGGGCGCGGAGGTGACCCGTCGCTACGGCGCCGCCGGGCTGCCCGACGACACCATCCACGTCACCCTCACCGGGTCGGCGGGACAGTCCATCGGTGCCTTCCTGCCCCCTGGCATCACCCTGGAACTCATCGGCGACGCCAACGACTATGTGGGCAAGGGCCTTTCGGGTGGTCGGGTGATCGTCCGGCCCCCGGACGACGTGCTGTTCCTGCCGGAGGACAACGTCATCGCCGGCAATACGCTGGTGTTCGGGGCCACCTCCGGCGAGGTGTTCCTGCGCGGCCGGGCCGGCGAACGGTTCTGCGCCCGCAACTCCGGTGCGCTGGCGGTGGTGGAGGGCGTGGGTGACCACGCCTGCGAGTACATGACCGGCGGGCGCGTGGTGGTGCTGGGGGACACCGGCCGCAACATCGGGGCGGGCATGTCCGGCGGTATCGCCTTCGTGCTGGGGCTGGACCCGGCGAAGGTGAACACCGAGATGGTGGAGTTGCAGCGCCTCGAACCCGAGGACCTGACCTGGCTGCATGACGTCGTCGCGCGGCACGCGCAGTACACCGACAGCACCGTGGCCCGGTCCCTGCTCTCGGACTGGCCGCGGCGCAGCGCCCAGTTCACCAAGGTCATGCCGACCGATTACCAGCGTGTCCTGCAGGCCACCCGGATGGCGAAAGCCGAAGGGCGCGACGTGGACACCGCGATCATGGAGGCCAGCCGTGGCTGATCCCACCGGATTCCTGAAGGTTGTCAAGCGGGAGGCGGCCAAACGCCCCGTCGACGAGCGTGTCGGTGACTGGCGCGAGGTCTACGAGTCCCAGGAGCCGCGCAAACGGGCCGCTGAGGTGTCTCAGCAGGCGCGCCGCTGCATGGACTGCGGTATCCCGTTCTGCCACTCCGGCACCGCGGGCTGCCCGCTGGGCAACCTCATCCCGGAATGGAACGATCTGGTGCGCCGCGGCCGTTGGGACGCGGCCATCGACCGGCTGCACGCCACCAACAACTTCCCGGAGTTCACCGGCCGGTTGTGCCCGGCGCCCTGCGAGGCGGCCTGCGTGCTGTCCATCGCCGACGAGCAGACCGGCGGCAGCGTCACCATCAAACGGATCGAACAGACCATCGCCGACCAGGCCTGGCTGGACGGCAGCATCGAACCGCAACCCGCGGCCATCTCGACGGGCAAGAGCGTGGCCGTCGTCGGCTCGGGTCCCGCGGGACTCGCGGCGGCCCAACAGCTCACCCGGGCCGGCCATCACGTCACCGTCTACGAACGTGATGACCGGATCGGCGGGCTGATGCGGTACGGCATCCCGGAGTACAAGCTGGAGAAGTCGACGCTCAACCAGCGGCTCACCCAGATGCGGGCCGAGGGAACACGTTTCGTCACCGACTGCGAAGTGGGTGTGGACCTGTCGGTCGAGCGGCTGCGCGAGCAGTACGACGCGGTGGTGCTGGCCGTGGGTGCGCTGCGCGCCCGCGACAACGACGTCGAGGGCCGCCACCTCAACGGGGTGCACCTGGCGATGGAGCACCTGGTGCCGGCCAACAAGGAATGCGAGGGCGACGGCGCCTCCCAACTGTCCGCGGCCGGCAAGCACGTGGTGATCATCGGCGGCGGCGACACCGGCGCGGACTGCCTGGGCACCGCGCACCGGCAGGGGGCGCTGTCGGTGACCCAGCTGGACTACAACCCGGCACCGCCGGAACTGCGCGACGAGTCCCTGAGCCCGTGGCCCACCTGGCCGCTCGTGCTGCGCACCTCGCCCGCCCACGCCGAGGGCGGCGCCCGCCGCTTCGAGGTCGCCGTGCAGCGCTTCGTCGATGATGGGCGCGGCAACGTGCGTGCCATGGAGATCGCCGAGGTCAAGGTCGAACGCGACGCCACCGGGCGGCGGATCATCACCCCGGTCGGCGAGCCGATGGAGATCCCGTGCGATCTGGCCCTGCTGGCCATCGGCTTCGAGGGCGTCGAGCACATGGCGCTGCTGGGCGGCCTGGACCTGACGCTGACCAAACGCGGCACGCTGTCCTGCGGGTCGGACTGGCAGACCGATGCGCCAGGGGTGTTCGTGTGCGGGGATGCCCACCGCGGGGCGTCGCTGATCGTGTGGGCGATCGCCGAGGGGCGCAGTGCCGCGCATGCGGTCGACGCCTTTCTGATGGGGGAGTCGGACCTGCCGGCACCGGTCCGGCCGGGTACCCTCCCGCTCGCCGTCGTATAGCGCCGTCGGCGTCTCGAGTCACCCGGCCTGACCCCGGCGGATGCCGTCTGAATGGTCTTCTGAATCGATCATGACTATGCTCCGTGACGTGAATAGACGCGGAAAGATCGTCTGTACCCTCGGTCCCGCCACCGGCACCGACGAGATGGTGAAGGCCCTCGTCGAAGCCGGCATGGACGTCGCCCGGCTGAACTTCAGCCACGGCGAGCATTCCGACCACGAAGGCAACTACCGGCGCGTCCGGGCGGCATCGGATGCCGCCGGGCGCGCCGTCGGCATCCTCGCCGACCTGCAAGGACCCAAGATCCGGCTGGGCCGGTTCGCCACCGGCGCCACCCTGTGGCAGGCCGGTGAAACGATCCGGATCACCGTCGAGGACTTCATGGGCACCCACGACCGGGTGTCCACCACCTACAAGCAGCTGGCCAACGACGCCGCCCCGGGTGACCGCCTGCTGGTCGACGACGGCAACGTCGGACTCGTCGTCGAACACGTCGACGGCAACGACGTGGTGTGCACCGTCACCGAGGGCGGCCGGGTCAGCAACAACAAGGGCCTGTCGCTGCCGGGCATGAACGTCTCGGTGCCCGCTTTGAGCGAGAAGGACATCGCCGACCTGGAGTTCGCGCTGCACCTGGGCGTCGACCTGGTCGCGCTGTCCTTCGTGCGCTCCCCGGCCGACATCGAGCTGGTGCACGAGGTGATGGACCGGGTCGGCCGCCGGGTGCCGGTGATCGCCAAGCTGGAGAAGCCCGAGGCCGTCGATAATCTCGAGGCCATCGTGCTGGCCTTCGACGCCATCATGGTGGCCCGTGGTGACCTCGGCGTCGAGCTGCCGCTGGAAGAGGTTCCGCTGGTGCAGAAGCGGGCCATCCAGATGGCAAGGGAGAACGCCAAACCGGTCATCGTCGCCACCCAGATGCTGGAGTCGATGATCGAGCACTCCCGCCCCACGCGCGCCGAGGCGTCCGACGTCGCCAACGCCGTCCTCGACGGTGCCGACGCGGTGATGCTCTCGGGCGAGACCTCGGTGGGCAAGTACCCGTTGGAGACGGTGCGCACCATGGCGCGCATCGTCGCGGCCGTGGAGGACAACTCGACCGCGGTTCCGCAGCTGACCCACACCCCGCGCACCAAGCGCGGCGTCATCTCCTACGCCGCCCGCGATATCGGTGAACGACTGGACGCCAAGGCGCTGGTGGCGTTCACCCAGTCCGGTGACACCGTGCGCCGGCTGGCCCGGTTGCACACCCCGCTGCCGCTGCTGGCCTTCACCCCGCTGCCCGAGGTGCGCAGCCAGCTCGCGCTGACCTGGGGCACCGAGACGTTCATCGTCCCGCACATGCAGACCACCGACGGCATGATCCGGCAGGTCGACGAATCGCTGTTGTCGCTGGGCCGCTACAAGCGCGGTGACCTGGTGGTCATCGTCGCGGGTGCCCCACCCGGCACAGTAGGCTCGACCAACCTGATCCACGTGCACCGGATCGGGGAGGACGACCACGCGTAACACACGCGCAGACCAATGGGGGACTTTTGTCGGCAGAGCACCTGCAGGAACTGCTGACGGTCCTTGACCTCACCCCGGACGGGGCGGACCCGGACAGGTTCACCGGAACGCATCCGAGCATCAACCCGGTCCGCACCTTCGGCGGCCAGATGATGGCACAGGCGTTCGTCGCGGCGAGCCGCACCGTGCCCGCCGGGTTGCCGCCGACCACGCTGTCGATGCATTTCATCGCCGGCGGCGATCCGGCCAAAGACCTGGAATTCCGGGTGGTTCGGCTGCGTGATGAGCGCCGGTTCGCCAACCGCCGGGTGGATGTCACCCAGGACGGCGCCCTGCTGGGCACCGCGCTGGTGTCGCATCTGGCCGGCGGTCGCGGCCTGGAGCACAACGCCGAGTTCCCCGATGTCCCGCACCCGGACACCTTGCCCACCATCGACGACCTGCTGATCGGGTACGAGGAGACGGTGCCGCTGTTCGTCGCCGCGCTCAAACCCATCCAGTGGCGCTACACGAACGACCCGGCGTGGGTGATGCGCGACAAGGGCGGTCAGTTGGACCACAACCGGGTGTGGCTGACCGCCGACGGCCCGATGCCTGAGGACCCGGTGTTGCACGCCGCGGCGCTGGTGTATTCGTCGGACACCACGGTGCTGGACCCGATCATCACCAGGCACGGGCTGTCGTGGGGGTTCGACCGGATCTTCGCGGTGACGATGAACCACACCGTGTGGTTCCACCAGCCGGTGCGGTTCGACGAGTGGATGCTCTACTCGACGTCGTCACCGGTGGCGTCCGACTCCCGGGGCCTGAGCAACGGGCACTTCTTCCGCGGTGACGGTCAGATCGTGGCCACGGTGATGCAGGAAGGCATCATCAAATATTTCCCGCCCCGCTAGCTAGCGCGGCGTCGGTGCGATGGTCACGCCGTAGTCGTTCTCGACCTTGTCGCGGAAGCTGTTCTCGCACTGCAGCTGCGCGGCCCGGTCGTTGCCGGCCTGCTCCATGCAGCTCACGTAGTCACCGATGCCCAGCTGGGAGAAGAACCCGATCCAGATCGGGATGAACACCAGCCCCAGCACGATCGCCAACGCGCCCAACACGATTCCCGAGACGGCCAGGCCGCCGTTGGTGGCCTCGCCCCGCTTGACGCGGCCCCGCGCCAGGAAACCGATGATCAGCGCGACCAGGCCCAGGATGATCCCGCCGGCGATGGTCCAGGAGAACAACAGCCCCAGCACGGCGAGGATGAGCGCGGCGATACCGAGTCCGTTACGCGGCGTCAGTGGCGGCGGCGGATAACCGGCGTAGGGCTGCGGCGGTGGCGGCGGATACGGCCCCGGGTACTGCCCTGGGTATTGCTCGCCGTACGGCCCGTAGGAGCTCATGACTGGTCAGGGTACCCGCCGGCGGCTAACTGCACCGCCGGACAAGCGATGTCGTCGGGCAGATGGTGGGTTGCGACGACGACGGTGCGCTCGGGGCCGAACAGGTCGCCGGGGGTGAGCAGCCCGCGCAGCAGCCGGTCGCTGTCGGCTTCGTCGAGGTGCTCGGTCGGCTCGTCGAGCAGCACGACGGGGAACTCCGAGATCAGCGCGCGGGCCAGCAGCAGGCGCCGGCGCTGCCCGGCCGACACCGCCGCCGCGCCGCCGGTCAGGATGGTGCTCAGCCCGTCGGGCAGCCCGGTGAGCCAGTCGTGCAAGCCCACCCGGTCCAGCGCGGTGAGCAGTTCGTGATCGGTCGCATCACCGCGCGCCACCAGCAGGTTGTCCCGCACCGTGGTGTCGAAGAGGTGCGCATCCTCGGCGAAAAACGCTGCAGTCAGCGGATTTTCAGGATACTCATGGGCGATCTTCATCAACAAGGTGGTCTTGCCGCTGCCGCTGGGCCCCAGCACGGCCAGCCGTTCGCCAGAGCCGAGCACCACCTCGGGGGTGTGCGGCCGCCGCCGGTCATCCGGAACTGGTTCGGTGATGTCACCGATCCGCCGGGCGGCCATCCGGGCTCGCACCAGCGCCACCGCGGCGCCGGGCAGCGCCGTGGTCGCCTCGAATGCGGACAGCGGCACCAGCATCAGGATGGCCAGCGTGGTAGGCGCGGTGACCGGTGCCAGGCTGATCCCGATCACCGCCGCCGACAGCACGGCGGCCCCGACGGCGGCGGTGGACGCCGCGGCGGCCAACGCGCCGGGCGCCGCGGCCCGGTCCAACTGATGTCCCCAATCCCGTTGTTGGCATTCGGCTTCGGCGATCACCTCGGCAAGTCGCCCGCCCACCCGCAACTCGGCGGCATGCTCCAGCGCCAGCATCGCCGCGGTGTCCCTGGCGCTGTGATGCTGCGCGGCCAGTAACTCGGCCGACGTGCAGGCCCGGCCCGCCAACCACGGTGCCAGTACCCCGGCCACCAGCAGGCAACCGGCCAGCACCACCGCCGCCGCGGGAGCGATGAGCGCGATGATCGTCACGGCGGCGCCCGACAGCAGGATGGCCACGCAGGCGGGCAGCACCGCCCGCACCAGCACGTCGGCCAGTTCGTCCACCGAGCTGCCGACCCGCTCCACCAATTCACCGCTGTGCCAGCGCAGCGCGGTGTCCGGTGGTAGCTCGGTCAGCCGCCGGTACAGGCCGACGCGGGCCGCGCCGGCCGACCGCAGGGCGGTGTCGTGGATGGCCAGCCGTTCGCAGTAGCTGAACACCCCGCGCGAGATGCCCAGCGCGCGTACCGCGACCACCGCGACGGTGAGATCCAGCACCGGCGGCATCTGCCAGGCGCGGGTGATCAGCCAGGCCGACACCGTCGCCAGGGCCAGGGCACTGCCCAACGCCAGGGTGCCGAACAGCACCGCCAGCAGCAGTCGCGGCACACGCGGGCGCAGCAGGTGCGCCACGTCACGAGAGGACATGGGCGGCACCTCCCACGGTGATCACCCGGTCCGCGGCGGCCAGCACCGGCGCCCGGTGCCCGATCATCAGCACGGTCGCCCCCGCGTGCGCCCGCGCGCCGATCGCCGCCAGTACCCGGCGTTCGGTGCCGGCGTCCAGGTGTGCGGTCGGCTCGTCGAGCAGCAGCACGGGAGCGGCCGAGCCCAGCGCGCGGGCCAACCCCAGCCGCTGCCGCTGGCCCAGCGACAGGCCCACTCCGCCGCGTCCCAGCCGGGTGTCCAATCCGTCCGGCAGGGCGGCCAGCACCTCGTCGAAACCCGCGTCGCGGCAAGCTTTTTCCAGATCGGTCAGCGGCCCGAACAGTTCCAGGTTGGCGCGCACCGTGCCGGGCAGCAGCACGGGCCGCTGCGGCAGCCAGGAAACCTGTGCCCACCACGTGCTCGGGTCGACATCGGCGATGTCGGTGTCCCCGATGAGCACCCGGCCGGCGGTGGCCGGGGTCAGTCCGAGGATGACGTCGAAGGCGGTGGACTTGCCCGCGCCGTTGGGCCCGGTGAGCACCGTGACCTCGCCAGGGACCGCACGGGCGGTGAGCCGGTCCGGGGCCGGGCCGTCGCGGCCGACGACGGTGACCTCGTCCAAGGCGATGGTGCGGCCCTGCGGTGTCCTCGTCCCGGGATTGCGCACCGGTACCGTCTCCTGCAGCCGCCGCGCCGCGTCGGCCGCCGTCTTACCGTCCTGTGCGGCGTGGAACTGGACGCCCACCCGGCGCAACGGCCAGAACACCTCGGGCGCCAGCAGCAGCGCCGTCAGCCCGGCGGCCAGGGTCATCTCACCGAACACCAGGCGCAGCCCGACGCTCACCGCCACCAGGGCGACACCGAGGGTGGCCAGCAACTCCAGCACGGCGGCCGACAGGAAGGCGATCCGCAGGGTGGCCATCGCCGAACGGCGATGCGCTGCCGCCAGTTCGGCGATGCGGTGCGCGGGCCCGCCGGCCCGGCCCAGGGCACGCAGGGTCGGAATCCCGGCGACCAGGTCGAGCAGCCGGGATTGCAGCGTGGTCATGGCCGCCAGTGCCGCGGCCGACCGGTCGGCGGTGAGCCGCCCGATCAGGATCATGAACAGCGGAATGAGCGGCAACGCGACCGAAACGATCAGTGCCGCTTGCAGATCGGTCGCGGCGATCACCACCACGGTGAGTGGCGTCAGGATGCCTGCCAGCGCCACCGCCGGCAGGTAACCGGTGAAGTACGGCCGCAAACCGTCCAGGCCGCGAGTGAGGATCACCGCGGACTCGGCGCGCACCGTGACGAGGTCGTGCGGGCTCCGTTCGGTGACCGAGTGCAGCACACCGGCGCTGAGTTCACCGATCACCGCGGTGGCGGCGCGCTGGCTCAGGCGGGCCTGCAGCCACGACCCGGCGGCGCGAACGGTCCACAGCACCAACAGAATCCACAGTTGCCCCGACCAGTGCGCGACGTTCCGCGACGCGGGGTCGGTGATCACCCCGGCGACGATGTGGGCCAGCACCCACGCCGAGGCCACCGTCGCCGCGCTGATCAGCGCGCCGCAGGCCACCGATGCGGCGAGGTGACGCCGCATGGCGGGGGAGAGCCCGGGTATCACGGCAGCCGCGGTGAGAGCCCCGCGGGATCGGGAATCCGCTCGGCCGAGATGCGCTGCCGGAACACCCAATACGTCCAGGCTTGATAGGCGATCACCAGCGGCGTCACCAGGACCGCCGCCCAGCTCATGATGGTCAGGGTGTAGCCGGTGGACGACGCGTTGTGGATGGTCAGGCTCCAGGACGGATCCAGGGTGGAGGGAATCAGGTTCGGGTACAGGCAGCCGAACAGCAGCACCACCACCGCCGCGATCACCGTCGCGGTGGCCGCAAACGCCCAGCCGTCGCCGCCGCGGCTCCACACCAGCATCACCGCGCCCAGCTGCGCCACCACGGCGACCCCGAGCACCAGCCAGGTCCAGTCCTTACCGTGCGCCAGCTGGGTCCACACGCCGAACGCGGCGACCAGGACGGTCACCGGCATGGCCAGCCGGACACTGAACCTGACCGCGTCATCACGCACGGCGCCTGCGGTTTTCAGCGCCACGAACACCGCGCCGTGGAACAGGAACAGGCCACAGGTGGCCAGCCCGCCCAGCAGGGTGTAGGGATTCAGTACGTCACCGATCGACAACCGGATCTGGTGGTCGGCGTCGACCGGTAGTCCGCGTAGCAGCATCGCGAAGGCGACGCCCCACAGCACGGCGGGCACCCAGGAGCCCACGGCGATACCGATATCGGCCCAGCGCCGCCAGTTCGGATCGTCGATCTTGCCGCGCCATTCGATGGCGCAGATGCGCATGATCATCGACACCAGGATCGCCAGCAGCGGCAGGTAGAGGCCGGAGAACATGGTGGCGTACATGCCGGGGAAGGCCGCGAACATCGCACCGCCGGCGGTGATCAGCCACACCTCGTTGCCGTCCCACACGGGCCCGATGGTGTTGAGCACGGCGCGGCGGTGCTTCTCGCTCGCCCCGGATGAAGCACGCCCGAACACCGCCATCAGCATCCCCACGCCGAAGTCGAACCCCTCCAGCACCAGGAAGCCGAGGAACAGCGCGGCCAGGATGATGAACCAGAACGTCTGCAAGTCCATGGCACGCCTCCTAGTAGGCGAACGACAGCGGCGCGACTTCGTCCTCGCCGGGTGGGGTCGGGGGAACCGGTTCGGTGTCGTGCTCCAGCGGTCCTTCGACGACGTAGCGCCGGATCAGCCAGAACCAGATCACCGCCAGCACCGCGTAGAGGGCGGTGAACACGATCAGCGAAAGCCACACCGTGGCCGCCGAGTTGTGCGACACACCCTGTTGCACGGTGAGCCGCACCATCTGATCACCGGTCGGATTCGGGGCGACCACCCATGGCTGGCGCCCCATCTCGGTGAACACCCAGCCGGCACTGTTGGCCAGGAACGGGGTGGGCAGCGTGATGAGCGCGAACCATCCGAACCAGCGTTGCCGCGGTATCCGTCCACGCCTGGTCAGCCATAGCGCGGTGAGCGCGAAAAGCATTGGCACCGCCATGAACCCGATCATCGCCCGGAAGGACCAGTAGGTGACGAACAGGTTCGGCCGGTAGTCGCCGGGGCCGAACTTCTCCTGATACGAGGCCTGCAGATCCTTGACGCCCTGCAATTCGACGCCGGTGAACTTGCCCTCGGCCAGGAACGGCAGCACATAGGGCACTTCGATCAGGTGGATGACGCTGTCACAGTTGTTGTGCGTGCCCACCGTCAGCACCGAGAACATCGGGTCGGTTTCGGTGTGACACAACGATTCCGCGGACGCCATCTTCATCGGCTGCTGCTGGAACATCAGCTTGCCCTGGGCGTCACCGGTGAAGAACAGTCCCGCCGCGGCGACGAACGCGACCGCACAGCCCAGGATGGTCGCCGGACGGTGCATGGTCCGGGCATCGTCGCTGTCGGGGCGGCGCACCATCCACCAGGCGCACACCCCGGCCACGAAGGTGCCGGCCACCAGGAAGGAGCCGGTCACCGCGTGCGGGAACGCCGCCCACGCCGTGTTGTTGGTGAACAGTGCGCCGATGCTGGTCAATTCGGCGCGACCGGTCTCCGGGTTGTAGCGGGCGCCCACGGGGTGCTGCATGAACGAATTGGCGGCGATGATGAAGAACGCCGAGGCGTTCACCGCCAATGCCACGATCCAGATGCAGGCCAGGTGCACCAGTCGCGGCAGCCGGGTCCAGCCGAAGATCCACAGCCCCAGGAAGGTCGACTCGAAGAAGAAGGCGACCAATCCCTCCATGGCCAGTGGGGCGCCGAAGACGTCGCCGACGAACCGAGAGTATTCACTCCAGTTCATCCCGAACTGGAATTCCTGGACGATGCCGGTCGCCACGCCGATGGCGAAGTTGATCAGGAACAGCTTGCCGAAGAACCGGGTGAGTCGGTACCAGGCGGTATTGCCGGTGATCACCCAGACGGTCTGCATCACCGCGATGAGCGGGGCGAGCCCGATCGTGAGCGGTACGAAGATGAAGTGGTAGACGGTGGTGATTCCGAACTGCCACCGCGACACGTCCAGCGCGTCCATGTGCACCAACTCCCGGGCTGCGGGTCTTTCTACGGCTCTGTAGAACTACGACAAACTGTAGTAGACAAGTGGCCCGCATGCCCAGAAACGTGGCGCAGACAACTCATGACGTCGGTTGCGGCTCTGGACTCACGCCGCCGTCGGTCAGCTTCTTGGAGGCCGACCGGATGCCGAACGCGGTGGCGATCTCCATCAGGCCGATGACCACCAGCCAGATGCCGGCCACCAGGGCCAGCGTCGCGATCGACGCGAACGGCGAGGCGAGCACCACGATCCCGGCGATCAAGCTGATCACGCCGACGAAGATGTTCCAGCCGCGGCCCGGCAGGGTCGGGTCGCTGATCGCCGACACCGCGGTGGCCACCCCTCGGAAGATGAACCCCACGCCGATCCAGATGGCCAGCAGCAGCACGGCGTCATAGAGATGGCGGAACGAGAGCACCGCCAGGATGACCGACGCGGCACCGCTGATGAACAACAGCACCCGGCCGCCGGCCGACACGTGCAGGCTGAACGCGAACACGACCTGGGCGATACCGGTGATCAGCAGGTACGCCCCGAAGAAACTGGCCGCCACCACGATGGAGATCTTCGGCCAGGCCAGCACCGCGGCGCCGAGCGCGACCGCGAGAACACCTGACACCAGGGTGGATTTCCACAGGTGAGGCAGCAGACTGGGAGGAGCGACAGTTGTCATAGGCGCAGTCTCCCACAGCGTCAATAACCGGTGGACGATTACCGCACACCGTGATCCCAAGGTCGTTAATCTTCCGAGCCCGTCGATCCGGTGCGTATCGCCGCCGCCGTCCCCGGGTGCCATTTCCGACCGCTCAAGACCACCGAGAAGATGGACCTCGGCGACGTCGTGTCAGATCTGTGGAAAGCCACCTGTCCGCCCGTGCCGGCGGTCCTGGCCGCAAAAGCCAAGGATGAGGTTTGTCGTGGACGGCGTCACCTATCAGTTGGACGGGGCGGTGCAGGTCTTTGGTGACCTGGCAGGCGTGCCGTTCAAATGCACGGCCATCGCCAAGCGGGTCGGTGCGTGATCCGGTCTCGGCGTGGTCCGTCGAATTAGTTTGACGCTCGCCTTTTGGCTAGCCGTCTCGCCGCTCCACCTGCTGGCGCTTTGACTCTGGGAGGTCCGCATAGAGTTGCGCGATCCGCTGGGGTTCAACGATGAGCCGGTCAACGATGATATTCAAAAGATCGAACATGGCCGATGCTTCCTTCGCGCTGTCATCCAATTGCACCTCACGGGGATGGACGTAGTCATTGCCAGTGATCCTGAGTACGTCCATCGCCTGCTGAAGTTTGACGCTGAGCTGACGGTCTTTGACGAGGTTCCCGATTGCGTCGTTGAGGCTTACGCCGGATTGGCCAAGGTGGTTGCGCGTCAAAACCTCCAAGGCGGTGCGTAGGAGGGCGGCGGCACTGCGAGGAGACACGTCCGCGACGGAGCTGGCCTCTCGATACAGTTCTAGAACGTCATCGGGCATCCCATCTACCGGCTGCCTAGCACTCTTCGAGGTGAATGGGTAGACGAGATGGCCGTCTACCCACCATGACTCTTGAAGGCAAGCCATGCACCTGTTCCAATTCACGGCTTCGTGGCGTGAGGGTCCGCCTTCGTCATCGTCGTAGTCGATAAGGACGCCCCGCGAGTCCTGGGTACACAGGGTCTCGCAGTAGGGGCATGTGTAAAAGTTGAGTCCCGCTGTAGGCTCCACAAATTTTGCCAATCCACACCCCTTCCAGATGGTCGGTCTAACGGCATCGTCGCATCGCACACCGACAACCCGGAGATGCGGCGCGCCTGGTGAGGTGAGATATCATTGCCCATGACCCGGGGCGCTCGGTCGTAAAGGTTTTGCGCCAGCCGGCAACAGCTATAGGTTGCCCGACCCGTTTAGCGCTTCCGGTTGGCCGTCTGGACCACGGCACCAAAAAGCGCCAAAACTTAGTTCTAAAGCGCGGTGGTTCTACCTGCCGCTGCCTTGGTTCTTAGCCACCAAATCGAGAGCCTTCGTAAGTAAACCTGTGACGTCTTCTGGCAGGGCGCCGACTTTGCCTTTGTCTGCGCGCGCCAATCCGGGATCTGCAAATGCGCGATTTCCGAGGTTGACAATGAGGTGGCGGCGTTCTTCGTCATCTAATACAGCTGCGTAGGCTTGGACAGAGTCTATTTGCGTCACGAGTATCCGTAGATAGCGTTCCGTCTCGCGATGCTGCGATGAGATTCGCGCGAAGTATGCGGCCAGGGCAAGGAAAGGCAGCCCGATTATCGCCTTAATTGCAGTTCCCGCAATTGGATCGACCACAGATGAAAACACTATTTTTTCGGTCGTGAGTGCAGCCACTGGCAACGCTATTCCGAGAATTACCGTCAGGACAACGGCGGCGGTCCAGGCATAGGCACGCTTTGACTCAATATCCAGTTGGTCCGAAAAACCCTTCGCCAGGGTCTTAGCGCCCACCTTACCCGCCGCTGTGTCAATGTTGTCCAACGTTGATTCGGCAGAGCGTTCTATGCGCTTAAGGTTCTGCAGAGACTCATCCGCCAATTTTTCTCGAAGAAGATCGCTAATGACGAGTCGATATATGTCCGGTTCGTCAACGATAAAGTTCTGCAGTTCTTTGTAGGCGGTCACGAGAGTTTCGTCGGACCAATTTCGAATCGACATCGCCGCATGTCTTATCAAGTCCCACTTTTCGTCAGGTGGCGCATCCTGAAGGCCGCGAATGAGGGCTTCTATTTGCCGCCTCAGCTTGTTTAGGGCATCTTCCCGTATGCACTGGCCGAACCGAAAAGCAAACTTTTCGCCATGGGGTCTGTTGCTGACTTCGAGAACATCGACAAGAATTCGCGTAAGATCGTTGACTTCAAGTCGCATATCTTCGAGCACGGAGTAGTCGCGGCCATTCTCCGAAGCAGATCGATCGCCGAACCACCAGCCTTGTCCGGCGGTTGCAAGGTTCGCGAGATCGGTCAACACGGTATTGAGCGGCTGCTCATTGACGCCGTTCTCGCCCATCCAAACGATTCGAAGTAGAGGGACCTCGGTAACGTCCCCCGGCGGATGGTAAGCGTCTGTCGTGTCGGACATAACGGCTGATGGTAGTCGCCCTGATTTGCTCGTCTTTGATTCGACGCGCAACAAAGAACCACCCCCGGCCGTAGGGCTGCCGGGGGTGGTTGCCTGTTTGACCTTACGGGCTGTGCCAGTCGTCGTATAAATCCAACTCCAGGCCGTACGCGTAGACCCGACACTCTGGTGAGCCGTCATCAAGAGCGGCCCGTGCTATGTCGAGCCACACGGCCTTGGGCGCAATCCACGGGCCGTTGATTGGCTGGCATGGTCCGTCACCGACACCGGCGCACATATCCGCCATGTGGACGAGCGGTTCGTCTGCTGCGCTCCACGGTAGTTCGTCACTCACGCTGTGCACCCTATCGACAGGGGCAGACAGGTCAGCGGGACGAAGTAATGCAACACAGCGAAGATGGCCGCAGCCAGCAGGGCGGCGAACGTGGTCCTCATTGGTGGGCCAGGTTGGTCAGTGCAGCGATCACATCGCGTAGGCCGGCCAGAGGGATGGTCTCGTCACCGATGCGCACCCACTTGTGGATCTCGCCATCGAGGTACTCGATGCCGCCCAGGCCGATGGTCAGGCGACCCGTGGTCCATTCCTCCCCGCCATCGTTGGGGATGTCGATGACGTGCTGGTGCGTCGTGAACGTCCGCCACGTCCGCCCGACCGGATCATTGTCGACCCACTCGCGCGTGTCGAGGATTGCGGGGATACTACTCATGCGGATGCCTCTCCTGGCAGTGAAAGGGCGTTAGCAGAGTGTCGGATAACACACGGAATAGCGCTGAGATGCGAGCCGCAGCGATTCAGGCAACCATAACGTTCAGCCTGGCCTAATCTTCCGTTACCGGCACTGCGCGCTGGGGCCACTGTGGTTAACGTCTTCGGGTTGAAGCAGTAGTAGAAGATGTCGGTGGCACATGAGCCCGACGAGGAAAGAGGAACTGTGGCAGTTGGATGTAAGAGCCGCCGGATCGCGGTCTGGCGCGTTGCGGCGGTGTTCGCGGCAACCGGTGCGCTGGCCCTGTCGGGCTGTGCCAAGAACGAGGACAGCGCCGCGCCGTCCACCACGACGACGGCCGCCTCGGCCGAGAAGGTCGAGGCCATCGCCAACACCGTTCCCGAGGCCATCAAGTCCTCCGGCAAGCTCATCGTGGGCGTGAACATTCCCTACGCCCCCAACGAGTTCAAGGACGAGAGCGGCAAGATCGTCGGTTTCGACGTCGACCTGGTCAACGCGGTGGCCGCCACGCTGGGCCTCAAGGCCGAGTTCCGGGAGTCCGACTTCGCCAAGATCATCCCGTCGGTCCAAGGCGACACCTTCAACATCGGAATGTCCTCGTTCACCGACACCAAAGAGCGCGAGCAGTCCGTCGATTTCGTGACGTACTTCTCCGCCGGTATCCAGTGGGCCCAGCCCAAGGGCGGTTCGATCGACCCGAACAACGCCTGCGGTAAGAAGGTCGCCGTCCAGGCCACCACCACCGAGGAGACCGAGGAACTGCCCGCCAAGAGCAAGGCGTGCACCGATGCCGGTAAGCCGGCCATCGAGATCCTGAAGTTCGACAGCCAGGACGCGGCCACCAACGCGGTGGTGCTCGGTCAGGCCGACGCCATGTCGGCGGACTCCCCGGTGACCCTGTACGCCATCAAGCAGAGCAACGGCAAGCTGGAAACCGCAGGGGAGACCTTCGAATCCGCGCCGTACGGCTGGCCGGTGAAGAAGGGGTCGCCGTTGGCGCAGTCGCTGGTGCAGGCGCTGCAGCACCTGATCGACAACGGCACCTACAAGCAGATCGCCACCAACTGGGGTGTCGAGTCGGGGATGATCGACAAGCCGGTGATCAACGGAGCAATCAACTGAGCGAAACCGAAGTCTCTCAAGCTCCACCACCGATCGACGCGGTACCCCTGCGCCACCCGTGGCGGTGGGTGGGGGCCGCGCTGATCATCGCGGCGACCGCGCTGTTCCTCTACGGCGCGGCCACCAACGACGCCTACCGCTGGTCGGTGTACCGCAAGTACCTCTTCGATCAGCGGCTGCTGGAGGGCGCGTGGAACACCCTGCAGCTCACCATCTATTCGATGGTGTTGGCGATCCTGCTCGGCATCGTCCTGGCCGTGATGCGGTTGTCGCCCAACCCGGTGTTCCGGTCCGTGTCGTGGGTGTTCCTGTGGATCTTCCGCGGCACCCCGGTGTACGTGCAGTTGGTGTTCTGGGGCTTGTTCCCGACGATCTATAAGAACCTGCAGTTGGGTATCCCCTTCGGCCCGACCTTCTTCGAGCTGAATCTGCAGGCGTTGTCGATACCGTTCCTGCTGGCGGTCATCGGGCTCGGGCTCAACGAGGGCGCCTACATGGCCGAGATCATCCGCGCCGGCATCTCCTCGGTGCCCGAGGGGCAGTCCGAGGCGTCGACGGCACTGGGCATGTCCTGGGGGATGACCATGCGGCGCACGGTGTTGCCGCAGGCCATGCGGGTGATCATCCCGCCCACCGGCAACGAGATCATCAGCATGCTCAAGACCACCTCGCTGGTGACGGCGGTGCCCTATTCGTATGACCTGTACGGCATCGCGGTCCGCGATATCGGCGGCCGGATCTTCGAGCCGGTGCCGATGCTGATGGTGGCCGCCACCTGGTATCTGGTGGTGACGAGCGTGCTGATGGTCGGTCAGTTCTACCTGGAGCGGTACTTCTCCAGGGGCGCGTCGCGCAAGCTGACCACCAAACAGCTTGAGGCGCTGGCGAAAGCACAAGCCGGGACAGGTGGGATGTGACGGTAGAAGATTCGGTGCAGGCCGCGCCGATGGTCAAAGCCGAGCAGGTGTGCAAGAGCTTCGGCGCGCTGCACGTCCTCAAGGGCATCACGCTGGAGATCGGCCGGGGTGAGGTGCTGGTGCTGGTCGGGCCGTCCGGTTCGGGTAAGTCGACCTTCCTGCGCTGCATCAATCACCTGGAGGAGGTCACCGCCGGGCGGCTGTACGTGGACGGTGAACTCGTCGGGTACCGCGAGCGGGGCGGCAAGCTGCACGAGCTGAGCCCCAAGGACGCCGCCCGGCAACGCCGCGACGTCGGCATGGTGTTCCAGCACTTCAACCTGTTCCCACACCGCACCGCGCTGGAGAACATCATCGAGGCGCCGGTTCACGTCAAACGGGTCAAACGCGCTGCCGCGCTGGCCCGGGCCAGGGATCTGCTGGCCCAGGTGGGGTTGGCCGACAAGGCCGATGCCTACCCCGCGCAGTTGTCCGGTGGCCAGCAGCAGCGGGTGGCCATCGCCAGGGCCCTGGCCATGAGCCCCAAGCTGATGTTGTTCGACGAGCCGACCTCGGCGCTGGACCCGGAACTGGTCGGCGAGGTGCTGGGGGTCATGAAGAACCTGGCCCGCGAGGGCATGACGATGGTGGTGGTGACCCACGAGATGGGCTTCGCCCGTGAGGTCGCCGACAAGGTCGTCTTCATGGACGGCGGTGTCGTGGTGGAGAGCGGCGCACCGCGTGAGGTGCTGACCAATCCTCAGCACGAGCGGACGAAAGCCTTTCTGTCCAAGGTGATGTAGCGGCGGTGGCAAGCGTGTCCGACCCGGCGGCGCCGCTGTGGCGGGCCGCGCAGGTGTTCCGGTTGCTCAGCTGGGTGTACGCGCTGGTGTTCCAGCTGTCGAAGAATGCCGAGTTCGCCCGCCCGGTGCTGGGCTGGGTGTTGTTCGGTGCGTTGACCGGCTGGAGCCTGGCGTGTGCCGTGGGTTATCTGCGCGGGTTCGGCCGCCGCCGGGCCTGGGTGCTGGCCGAGGTGGCGGTGGTGGTCGCGCTGATGGCGTCCACGCCGCTGGTCGCCTCGGCATCGTGGACGCTGGCCAACCAGACCTGGCCGACCACCTTGTGGGCCACGAATGCCGTTGTCTCGGCGGCCGTCCTGGCCGGGCCGGTGGCCGGGATGCTGGCGGGGCTGATCGTCATGGGCACGGCCGCCGCCCTCAAGGGCTCGATCTCGGTGGATCTGGTGCGCACCCCGACCATCCTCATCGAACTGGCCGTCGGGCTGGCGGTCGGCATGGCGGCGTCCACGGCGCGTCGCGCGCACGACGAACTGGAACGGGCCACCCGGCTGGCGGCCGCCCTTGCCGAACGGGAACGACTGTCCCGCGAGGTGCACGACGGTGTCATGCAGGTGCTCGCCCTGGTGTCCCGGCGGGGCCGGGAAATCGGCGGTGCGGCAGTGCAATTGGCCGAGGCGGCCGGCGAGCAGGAGCGGGCGCTGCGCCGGCTGATCAGTGGCGCCGGCGCTGATTCGCAGACGATGTCGGCCGACGCCGATCTGGGTGCACTGGTGCGTAGATTCGAGTCCGACCAGGTGTCGGTGAGCCTGCCCGCCACAGCGGTTCTGCTGGACGCCCACCTGGCGACCGAGATCGTCGCGGCGGCAGAGAATGCGCTGACCAACGTCGAGCGGCACGCCGGTCCGGACGCGCACGCCTTCGTCCTGCTCGAGGATCTCGGTGACGCGGTGGTGGTCAGCATCCGCGACGACGGGCCGGGCATCGCCGCTGGCCGACTGGCCCAGGCCGAGGAGCAGGGGCGCGTCGGGGTGTCGAAGTCCATCGTGGGGCGGATGCGGGCACTCGGCGGTGAGGCGGTGCTGACGACATCGGAAGGCGGGGGGACGGAGTGGGAGTTGAGGGTGCCCAGAACGGTGCGGCGGCCGGCGCGATGACGACGGTCATGGTGGTCGACGATCATCCGATCTGGCGTGACGCCGTGGCGCGCGATCTGGCCGAGGATGGGTTCGAGGTGGTGGCCACCGCGGACGGGGTCGGATCGGCGCGCCGGCGGGCCGGGGCGGTCCAACCCGATGTGGTGGTGATGGACATGCGGCTGTCCGACGGCACCGGAGCCCAGGCCACCCTCGAGGTGCTGGCCGTCTCGCCGGCGTCGCGCATCCTGGTGCTGTCCGCCTCCGATGAGCGCGACGACGTGTTGGAGGCGGTGAAGGCCGGTGCCACCGGATACCTGGTGAAAAGCGCGTCCAAGGCCGAGCTGGGCGCGGCGGTTCGCGCGACCGCGCAAGGCAGGGCGGTGTTCACGCCGGGGTTGGCGGGTCTGGTGCTGGGGGAGTACCGGCGCATCGCGCAGCAGCCACCGGACGGTCCGGCCGGGCCCAGCCTCACCGACCGGGAGACCGAGATCCTGCGCTACGTCGCAAAGGGGTTGACGGCCAAGCAGATCGGTGAACGGTTGTCGCTCAGCCACCGCACCGTGGAGAACCACGTGCAGGCCACCTTCCGCAAGTTGCAGCTCGCCAACCGCGTCGAGTTGGCCCGCTACGCGATCGAGCACGGGTTGGACCGCGAACCCGAAGTCGAGTAGTCCTACTCATCCGGCGGGCCACGGTCCCGCGCGACGATGACGGACATGACCGAACCGCAACAGGCGCTCGCCCGGCTGGCCGCCGAGTTCTCGACCATCGCTGGCCAGTTGCACCGTGCCTCCGCCGAATTGCAGCAGTTGGCCGGTGCGCTCCACGCCCAGCCCGTCCAGCCGCCGGTGTACTGGCCCTATCCGCCGCAGCCGGTCCCGGCACCGCCGCCCCCGCCGGTGCCCGCGCCCCGGCCCGCGCCGTCGAACTGGATCGGCAAGGCGCTGGCGGTCGCCGGGGTTGCGGTGACGCTGATCGGGGTGGTCCTGCTGGTGGTGCTGGCCGCCCAAGCCGGATTGCTGGCCCCGCCGGTCCGGGTGGCCGGTGGCGCGGTGCTGGCCGTCGCCCTGGTGGGCGTCGCGTGCCGGCTGCAGGCCCGGCCCGGTGGCGGTCTGGGCGCAACGGCCCTGGCCGCCACCGGCATTGCCGCCGGCTATATCGACGTCTTGGCCGTCACCACGATCTACGACTGGTTGCCCGGGGCGGCCGGTCTGGTGCTGTCCGCTCTGGTGGCCGGTGGCGGCCTGGCGCTGGCCCGGCGGTGGGCGACCGAGCAGCTGGCGCTGCTGGTCCTGGTGCCGCTGATCGTGCTGGCGCCGATCGTGGCGGGCGGCATCACCCTGCTGCTGGTGGGTTTCATGCTGGCGCTGTCGGCGGCGACGCTGCCCGTCCAGCTCGGCCGCGACTGGGTGGGGATGTACGTGGCGCGGACGGTCGCCGGCAGCGTGCCGGTGCTGCTGGCGCTGGTCGGGGTGGCCTTCGGCGCCGGACGCGATCCGTGGCTGGCCGGGGCGTGCGCCATCGCGGCGGTGTTGTCGCTCGGCTCGGCGTTGATCCTGTTGCCGCACAGTGCACATCGCACCGCCGTGGCGTTGACCGGGGCGCTGGGCGCCCTGCCGGTGCTGGCCGTGTCGGCCGCGACGCCGCACGTGCCCGCGGCGCTGATGGCCGCCGCCCTGTCGGCGGCCACGCTGGCGATCGTCCTGGCCGCCAGCCGCATCCCCGGGGTGACGGCGCCGGTTCGCCATATCTGGACGGCGCTGGCCGCCGTGGCGGCGCTGGTTGCCGTCGGTGTCGGTTTCGCCGGACCGGTCGCCGGCCCGCTGTTGCTGGCCATGGCGGTGCTCACGGCGGTGGCCGGGCGGCACAGCGCGGCCGCGCAGTGGACGGCGGCCTTCTTCGGCACCGTCGGCGGGTTGGCGCTGATGTCGACTGCCGGGCCGGTGACGCTGGCCTCGGCGACGGTGCTCACCACACCGGATGCGGTCTCGGTGCTGATCTCGGCGGTGTTGCTGGGTGGCTATGCCACCGCGCAGTGCTGGTCGGTCCGGCAGCGGATCGAGGGTGATCTGCTGCGGCTGTTGTTGGGCGGGGCGGCGCTGGTGTTGGTGTACGCCGTGACCGTGTTCACCGTGACGGCCGGGGTGTTGATCGCCGGACTCAACGGCGGATTCCTGGCCGGGCATATGGTGGCGACGATCTGTTGGATCGCGTTGGCGGCGGCCCTGTTCGGTTATGCGGCGCGCCGTCCGCGCACGGACCGGTCGTTGCCCATCGGCGCCGGTATGACGTTGGTGGCGGCGGCGGTGGCGAAACTGTTCGTGTTCGACCTCGGCACGCTGGACGGGATGTTCCGGGTGGCGGTGTTCATGGTGGTGGGTTTGGTGCTGCTGGGCATGGGTGCCGGTTATGCCAGGTTGTTGAACCAGCAGGACCAGAACCGCACCTAGTTTTTTGGAATCATTCCAGAAAAGACGCCGTTGTTGATGACATGACCACTTCAACTCGACGCAATGAAACCGATATCCAGGGATTCCGGGCCTCAGCCCAGCTGAGTGCTGCGCTGCAGCAGGTCCTGGTCGACATGATCGAACTGCATCTGCAGGGCAAGCAGGCGCACTGGAACGTGGTGGGCACCAACTTCCGCGACCTGCACCTGCAGCTGGACGAGCTCGTCGACTTCGCCCGCGAGGCCAGTGACACCATCGCCGAGCGGATGCGTGCGCTGGACGCGGTCGCCGACGGACGGTCCGACACCGTCGCGGCCACCACGACGTTGCCCGCCTTCCCGGCCTATGAGCGCAGCACCGCCGACGTGGTGGACCTCATCGTGACGCGCATCTATGCCGCCGTGGCGACGCTGCGCGGTGTGCACGATGCGGTGGATGCGGAAGACCCGAGCACCGCCGACGTGCTGCATCAGCTGATCGACGGCCTGGAGAAGCTGGCCTGGCTGATCAAATCGGAGAACCGGAAGGTGTGAGCTCGTCCGGCAGCGCTTCGGCCGGTTTGCGCCCCACCAGGTACCAGGTGCGCATCAGGCCCTTGCCCTTGACCTCGACGTGGCCGCGTTCCTCGAACAGGTAACTGTCCTTGATGCGGTCGTAGACGTCATGGGGCACCTGGATCCGGCCGACTTCGTCGGTGCTCTCCATCCGCGAGGCGACGTTCACGGCGTCACCCCAGACGTCGTAGAAAAACTTGCGTGATCCCACCACGCCCGCGACCACCGGCCCGGCGGCGATGCCGATGCGCAACGGCACCGCACGGCCGCGGTGGTCACGCAGCCCGTCGACGGCGGCAGCCATGTCCAACGCGAGGCAGGCCAGCGCTTCGACGTAGTCGGGTCGTGGCTGCGGCACGCCGCTGACCACCATGTACGAGTCGCCGCTGGTCTTGATCTTCTCCAGGTGGTGCCGGTCGACCAGCCGGTCGAAATCGGTGTAGAGCCGGTTGAGGAACACCACCAGATCGGCGGGCGTGGTGTCGCTGGCCCGCTGGGTGTAGCCGGCGATATCGGCGAACAGAATGGCGGCGTCGTCGTACCCGTCGGCGATCACGCCGTCCTCGCGGTCTTTGAGCCGGGCGGCCACGCTGCTGGGGAAGATGTTCGCGAGCAGCGCCTCGGACTTGTCGTACTCCTGCTGTAGCGCTCGCTCGGCGCGGTCGATGCGCCGGATCGCCGAGTACACCACGGTCACCACCATGACGCTTGCTGTCGCAACGGTGATGGTGAAGCTGACCCGCATCTCCAGCGGCGACTGCAGGCCCGTGCTGCGCGGAACCAGCCACTCCAATGCCACCACCAACCCGGCCCCGATCGCCACGAGCACCGAGGCGAACACGATGTGCTCGGTGCCCACGATGAGCACCAACAGCGCGGCGGCGACCACGAAATAGAACTGCAGGCCCGAGCCGGTGCCCAGTTGGCTGCACAGATAGGCCGTGGAGAGGTAGGCGACCGCGACGAACGCCGACGCCGCGACCATGGCGCCGAACCGGTACAGCATCGGAACGGCCGTGAAAAACACTGCGGTGACGAGGTTTACCGCGGCGAGGTACCACAGCTCCCGGCCGAGGAACAGCTGGGCCACGCCGTAACCGCCGGTGATCGCGGTGGCGATGCGGCAACTGATGGTGAGCGCGGCGAAGCGCCGGCCGGACGCATCTTCGTACTGCTGCCGACCCGCCGGCAGATCCGGGAGGCAGCGCCCTTGGCCGCCGACAGCCACGTGCCGAAGGCTACTCCCACATGTCAGGATGGCGGGCCGAAACCGGTGAGCGTTCGATCGGTTCGGCAAACGTTGTCCAGGGGCCGTCGCCGGCCGGCCGTCGGCCGAACGTAGGACGGTTCGCTCGAATTTGCTGGACCATCACGAGATGGTGCGCGATCATGCTCCTGAGGCGGCGGTACACCGCTGGTGTTGGTGTGCAATATGTCCAGTACCTGGACACTTGCTGTGTTCGCCAGAAGGGGCCGCCCAGTGGAGGTCATTCGGAGCGCATTTGCCATAAGCGCGATTATGACCGGCCGAAATTGCAATTTGCGCACCGGTAAATTCTTTGCCGGTCGGATCGCGTTGCCGGCAAATTCTCTGACACTTTTTCTTACTCCTGAGTAAGTTTCGCAAATTGCCGCTACGTCGGTTAATTTCCTAGCAATGTCAGGCCCACGTCGACGACGTTGTGGCAAAAGAACAGAGGTGGTCAACATGTGGGGTTCTCGCCCTGGGCCGGTACGTGGTATTGCGGTCCGCTCGGTAATTGGTTTGACCACCGCAGCCATTGTTGCGGCGACCGGCAGCCATTTCGTCATGCCCGAGGTCCAGCACACGGCGACCTATAACGTGCAGAACACGGCCGCGATCGACGACTCCCCGTCGACGGTGGGGATTTCCGAGGGCTCGGACTTCTATATCGCGATCAACAACGCCCTCGCCGCGCCGGACGCCGACCCGGTGGCGATCCTTGCCGAGGTGAACGCTCGCCTCCAGCAGATGCAGGACCTGGGTGTCGAGAACGTCCGGCTGCTGGTGCCGTGGGCCGGCGTGCAGCCGGTGGATCCGGCGCTCGGCTCACCCGCGGGCGACCCGAATTGGGGCGCCCTCGATCTGATCGTCAACGCCGCCCACGACAAGGGCATGGGCATTCTCGGTGTGCTCAACTCGACGCCGTGGTGGGCTACGGAATCGACTCCCATCAACGGTCAGCCGGCCGACTTCAACGAATTCGCCGACTTCGCCAAACAGGTGGCTCTGCGCTACGGAGAGAAGATCGGCGCCTACGAGGTCTGGAACGAGCCGAATGCGGCGTTTTTCTGGAACCCGGTCGATCCGGTCGACTACACCAACATGTTGAAGGTCACCTATACCAAGCTCAAAGAGGCGTCCACTGAGCTCGGAGTGGATATCACGGTGATCGGTGCCGTCGTCGGCGCGGGGTTGACCAGGGGCGACTTGTCGATGAATCCGGTTGACTTCGTCCAGGCCATGTACAACGCCGGCGCCAACGGCTATTTCGACGCGCTTTCGTTCCACCCCTACAAGTACGACCTGAAATTCTCCGAGGGCGACACCGTGCCTTGGTACACCGACACACCGCTCTACCAGGCCCAGCAACTACGCGCTTTGATGGATTCCTATCTCGCGCCTGGTCAAGAGCAACTCAAGATGTGGATAAGCGAGTACGGACTGCCGACCAATGTGGTGTCCGAAGAACAGCAGCGCGATTACATCGTCGATTTTCTCAAATACTGGCAATCCTTCGCGGGTGCCGGGCCGGTGTTCCTCTACACCACCCAGGGCACGGCCAACCCTGGTGAAGACACCTACAACGACCAAGCGCATTTCGGGCTCTACAACGCCGATGGGTCGCCCAAGGCGATAGCGCTCATTCTCAAAGACTTGATCAAGTCTCTTCAACCGGAAACCCCGACGAATCCGGTGTCGTCCTTGCTGCAGATGCTCGGTCAGCTCATCAGTAATGTGCTGGCATTCGTCCCGAACCTCATCAGCGCGGTCGTGACCTCGGTGGTGAACGTCGTCAAACAGCTGGTCAGCGCCATCGGCGGGCTGCTGGGCGGTCAGACCGTGACGACGACCGCGCTGAGCGCGGCGCGGGCGGGCACCTCGATCGACGCGGCGATTGCCGAGGACGTCGCACAGGATGCGGCGGTGGACGAGACGGCCGCCGCTGCCGATGAAAAGACCAAGGGCAAGACCGAGGGGGTGAGCGCCGAGACGCAAGCCGCTGAGGGCACCGTCACCGAGGAGCCTGTCGTTACCGAGCCGGTGGTGACCGAGGCGGTCGCGGAGCCGGTGGTGACCGATCCCGCCGTGACGGAGCCGGTGGTGACGGAACCTGCTGTCACGCAGCCGGTGGTGACGGAACCTGCTGTCACGGAGCCCGTCGTGACCGAGCCTGTGGTGACCGAACCTGAAAAGCCCGCTGCCACCGAGGAATCCAGCACATCAACCGAATCCACCGAGCCCGAGCCCACGAAGCCGGAAGCCACGAAGCCCGAGACGACGACTCCCGAGACGAAACCGGAAACCTCGACGCCCGAGACGAAGCCGGAGGCGTCGAGTCCCGAGGCAACCAAGCCCGACACGACGAAACCCGACACGACCAAGCCGGACACGGCGAAACCCGACACGACGAAGCCGGACACCAAGCCGGATACCTCGTCGGTGAAGTCAGGCCATGGGACCACCGCGCAGACGGCTCCGAAGCCGAGTATCAGCGACAAGCCGCGTCATGGCGGAACGTCGACCCCGGCCGCGACCACCCCATCGCAGCGGGAGAACGATACGGCGAAGTCGGGTGCGGCATCGTCGGGAGCCGGCGGCTCCGAATAAGAGACGAGGGGAAATGAAGGGCCGCGGACCGCGCGGCCCTTCATTTTCGTGTCTGGATGGAGTGCCCTCGGTGAGATTCGAACTCACACTGCACGGGTTTTGAATCCGTTTCCTCTGCCAGTTGGGATACGAGGGCCGTACCGCTGCGGACTCCCACCATAGAGGATGCCGATTCCGGCGCCGGCCACCAGGGACCCCCGCGCCGCGACGCGCCCGATCAACCCCGAGGTCGCTGTCCGGCCGCTCTCACGCGACAATGTCTCACATGACCGACGCTCCCGCCCCACGCCGCGTCCTCGTCGCCGAGGACGAAGCCTTGATCCGACTCGACCTGGCCGAAATGCTGCGTGAGGAAGGCTATGAGGTCGTCGGGCAGGCCGGGGACGGCCAGGAAGCGGTGGATCTGGCCGAAAGCCTCAAGCCCGACCTGGTGATCATGGACGTCAAGATGCCGCGCCGCGACGGTATCGACGCCGCCTCCGAGATCGCCGCCAAGCGCATCGCGCCCATCGTGATCCTGACCGCCTTCTCGCAGCGCGAACTGGTCGAGCGGGCCCGCGACGCCGGCGCCATGGCCTATCTGGTCAAACCGTTCTCCATCACCGATCTGATCCCGGCCATCGAGGTCGCGGTCAGCCGGTTCAGTGAGATCAGTGCGCTGGAGAGCGAGGTCGCCAACCTGTCGGACCGCTTGGAGACGCGCAAGCTGGTCGAACGGGCCAAGGGTTTGCTGCAGGCCAACCAGGGGATGACCGAGCCCGAAGCGTTCAAGTGGATCCAGCGGGCGGCGATGGATCGGCGCACCACCATGAAGCGGGTTGCCGAGGTGGTGCTGGAAACCCTCGACACGCCCGGCGGCGAATCCTCGTCTGCCTGATCGCTGTGGCCGGGCTGGGTTAACACTGCGTTTCCG
Organism: Mycolicibacterium cosmeticum; assembly: GCF_000613185.1. Lineage (NCBI taxonomy): Bacteria > Bacillati > Actinomycetota > Actinomycetes > Mycobacteriales > Mycobacteriaceae > Mycobacterium > Mycolicibacterium cosmeticum. The sequence goes on along the minus strand of NZ_CCBB010000001.1, from coordinate 1,218,084 downwards.
GTCTGGGGCTATCGCCTGCTCGCGCCATCGACGCGCCACGGCCAATCGTTCAACATCACGCAACGCGGCGACCGGTTGGCTAGTGTCTACCCGAAGCCTCAGCGACCGGCCGACCTGGCCGAATCGTTGATGCCGTCGGAATCCATGACTCGGAGGTGAAGCGTGCGCGGTCGCGTGGCACGGAATGCATTTGCGCTCGGTGGTGCTGGCCTGCTGGTACTCGGTATTGCCGGGTGCAACCAGTCCGCCCCCGAACAGGGCACGTCCAAGGCGGACCTGAAGATCGTCGAACAGGTCCAGATCGACGAGAACGGCGGGGAGGTCAAGGCCGCCAGCGGTGCCACCCCGGCCGATCCCGCCGGCGACGGCAAGGCCACCTGCCCGCCCGTGTCCATCGCGATGGCCGGTGCGCTCAACGGCCCGGACGCCGCGCTCGGCATCAACATCAAGAACGGTGTGCAGCTGGCGATCGACAAGCACAACGCCGCGAACCCGGGCTGCCAGGTGCAGCTCAAGCCGTTCGACACCGAGGGCGACCCGCAGAAGGCGACGGCCATCGCCCCGCAGATCGTCGACGACCAGTACACCATCGGTCTGGTCGGCCCGGCCTTCTCCGGCGAGACCAAGGCCACCGGCACGGTGTTCGACCAGGCCGGCCTGGTCGCCACCACCGCGTCGGCCACCAACCCGACGCTCAGCCAGAACGGCTGGAAGACCTTCTTCCGCGGCCTGGCCAACGACGCCGTGCAGGGCCCGTCGGTGGCCAACTATCTGAAGAACACGTTGGGCTTCAAGAAGATCTGCGTCATCGACGACAGCACCGACTACGGCCTGGGCCTGGCCACCGCGGTGCGCGACACCCTGGGCCCGGTCGCCGATCCCGGCTGCAACATCTCGGTGAAGAAGGGCGACAAGGACTTCTCCGCCGCGGTCACCCAGGTCAAGGGTGTCAGCCCGGATGCCATCTTCTACGGCGGCTACTACTCCGAGGCGGCCCCGCTGGTCCAGCAGCTGCGCGACGGCGGCTACACCGGCGTCTTCTCCTCGGCCGACGGCACCAAGGACCCGGAGTTCGTCAAGCAGGCCGGCGAGGCCTCGAAGGACGCCATCCTGGCCTGCCCGTGCGGCCCGGCCACCGGCACGTTCGCCGAGGAGTACAAGAAGAAGTTCAACACCGACGCGGGTACCTACAGTGCGGAGGGCTACGACCTCGGCACCATCCTGCTCAAGGGCATCGACTCGGGTGCCATCACCCGGCCGGCGCTGCTGGACTTCGTGAAGAAGTACAACGGCCAGGGCATCGCTCGTAACTACCAGTGGACCGACAAGGGTGAGCTCACCACCAACCTGATCTGGATCTTCAAGGTCCAGTAGGGACTTGCTGACGGAACGCGTCCGGGACCCCGGTTCCGGACGCGTTCTTGTTCCAGACAGCCACCCCAGCGATCAGGAGCCCGCCACCGGATGACCCCCGACTGCATCGGTCAGTACGTCTGCACCGCAGCCAATATCAACTTCAACGTCGACAACCTGGTGAACGGGTTCGGCCAGTTGACCATTGACGGACTGTCGTGGGGAGCGATCTACGCGCTCGTGGCGGTCGGCTACACCCTGGTGTTCGGGGTGCTGCGGTTGATCAACTTCGCCCATTCCGAGATCTTCATGCTCGGCATGTTCGGCGCCTACTTCGCGCTCGACATCATCCTGGGCTTCACCCCGAGTGGCACGCCTTACAACAAGGGCATCGCGCTGACGGTGCTGTATCTGGCGATCGCCATGGTGGTCGCCATGCTCGTCTCGGGTGCGGCCGCGGTCGGGCTGGAAGTGGTGGCCTACCGGCCGCTGCGTAAACGCAACGCCCGGGCGCTGACCTTCCTGATCACCGCGATCGGCATGTCGTTCGTGCTGCAGGAGTTCGTGCACTTCGTGTTGCCCAAGATCATCAAGGGCTACGGCGGCAGCAACGCCCAGCAGCCGATCATCCTGGTACAACCCAAGACTCAGTTCACCATCTTCGGGGCCACCGTCTCCAACGTGACCATCGTGATCGTCGTGGCGGCTCTGGTGTTGGCGGTGTTGACCGATATCGCGATCAACCGCACCAAGTTCGGCCGCGGTATCCGCGCGGTCGCTCAGGACCCCACCACCGCGACGTTGATGGGGGTGTCCCGGGAGCGGGTCATCATGACGACGTTCCTCATCGGCGGTCTGCTCGCCGGTGCGGCCGCGCTGCTCTACATCATGAAACTGCCGCAGGGCATCATCTACTCGGGCGGATTCCTGTTGGGTATCAAGGCATTCTCGGCCGCGGTGCTCGGCGGCATCGGGAACCTGCGCGGCGCCCTGCTCGGTGGTCTGATCCTCGGGATCATGGAGAACTACGGTCAGGCGCTGTTCGGCACGCAATGGCGCGACGTGGTCGCCTTCGTGCTGCTGGTTCTGGTGTTGCTCATCCGGCCGACGGGCATACTCGGTGAGAGCCTCGGGAAGGCACGCGCATGAGCCATCAGCAGACGACGGGGTGGCGTCGCAACGTCTTGGCCCCCGGAGATGGCCTGCGGCAGTGGTGGTCCGAGCTCAGCCGGCCGATGAAGTGGATCTTCGGTGCGCTGCTGTTCGTGATCGTCGGGCTGCTGCCGTTGTACACACCGGGTTTCCTGGACACCCCGGGCATCAGCTTCGGCGGCACCATGGCCCAGTTCGCCATGGTCGCCATCATCGCCATCGGCCTGAACGTGGTGGTGGGGCAGGCCGGCCTGCTCGACCTGGGGTATGTCGGCTTCTACGCCGTCGGCGCCTACACGGTGGCGCTGCTCACCAGCCCGGACAGCCCGTGGAACAAGGTCGGCCCGACCGGCTTCTTCAGCAAGGACTGGGCCTGGCTGTCCTGCGTGCCGATCGCGATGGCGGTGACAGCGCTGGCCGGTCTGATCCTCGGCACGCCGACGCTGCGGCTGCGGGGTGACTATCTGGCCATCGTCACGCTCGGTTTCGGTGAGATCATCCGGCTGCTCGCCGACAACCTCACCGACATCACCAACGGCCCGCGCGGGCTCAACGAGATCGCGTATCCGAGGCTGGGGGAGAACGAGCACCTGCCCAATGGTGTGTTCTCCAGCGGTAATTCCGGTGGTGACGCCAACTACGGCACCTGGTGGTTCTGGCTGGGCCTGGTGCTCATCGTCATCGTGCTGCTGCTGGTCGGCAATCTGGAACGCAGCCGGGTGGGCCGCGCCTGGGTGGCCATCCGCGAGGACGAGGACGCCGCCGAAGTCATGGGCGTCAACACCTTCAAGTTCAAACTGTGGGCCTTCGTCATCGGTGCGGCCATCGGCGGGTTGTCCGGCGCGCTGTACGCCGGGCAGGTGCAATACGTTGCGCCGCCGACGTTCAACATCATCAACTCGATGCTGTTCCTGTGTGCGGTGGTGCTCGGTGGGCAGGGCAACAAGCTGGGCGTCATCTTCGGTGCCTTCATCATCGTGTATCTGCCCAACCGCCTCCTCGGCGTGCACTTCCTGGGCATCAACCTGGGTGACCTGAAGTATCTGTTCTTCGGCCTGGCGCTGGTGGTGTTGATGATCTTCCGGCCGCAGGGCCTGTTCCCGGTGCGCCAACAGTTGTTGGCGTACGGCAAGTCCGCGCGCAATCTGCTCAGCAAGGCCGACGACTCGAAGGCGGCAGCATGACAGCCACGCGAGAAGCGAAGCGAGATCGCGCATGACACAGCCGGACATCGACGTCGAGATCGACGAGGACAAGGCCGCCCTGCACCGCGACATGAACGCGGCCGAGGGCGAGAAGCTGCTGGAGACAAAGGATCTCACCGTCAAGTTCGGCGGCCTCACCGCGCTGGATGCGGTGTCCTTCGATATCCGGCGCGGCGAGATCCTGGGTCTCATCGGCCCCAACGGGGCGGGAAAGACCACCTGCTTCAACGCCATCACCGGTGTCTACCGGCCCAGTTCGGGCAGCGTCACCTTCGACGGCGCCCCGCTGGGCAAGATCAAACGCCACCAGATCACCCGCCGCGGCATCGCCCGCACCTTCCAGAACATCCGGCTCTGGGGCGAGATGACCGCGCTGGAGAACGTGGTGGTCGGCACCGACGCCCGGCACAAGACCTCGGTGCCCGGCGCGCTGATCCGCACCCCGCGGCACCGGCGCGAGGAGAAGGACGCCATCGAGCGCGCTGCGGCGCTGCTGCAGTTCGTCGGCATCGCCCACCGCGGTGAGGAAAAGGCCAAGAACCTCTCCTACGGCGATCAGCGCCGCCTGGAGATCGCCCGCGCGCTGGCCACCGAACCGAAGTTGTTGTGCCTGGACGAGCCCGCGGCAGGGTTCAATCCCAGCGAGAAGGCCGCGCTCATCGACCTGATCCGGGCGATCCGCGACGACGGCTACACCGTGCTGCTGATCGAGCACGATATGCGGTTGGTCATGGGCGTCACCGATCGCATCGTGGTGCTGGAGTTCGGGCGCAAGATCGCCGACGGGCTGCCCGCCGAGATCCGCGAGGACCCGAAAGTCATTGCCGCCTACCTGGGAGTGCCCGATGACGAGCTCTGATCCGCGCCCGGTGCTGCTGGAGATCCGCGACGCCGTCGTGCACTACGGAAGAATTCAAGCGCTGCACGGTGTTTCGCTGGTGGTGCACGAGGGCGAGCTGGTCACCCTGCTGGGCTCCAACGGTGCCGGCAAGACCACCATGATGCGGGCCATCTCGGGCCTGCGGCCACTCACGTCGGGATCGGTGTGGTTCGACGGTCAGGACGTCTCCAAGGTGAAGGCACACCAGCGGGTGGCGCAAGGGCTGATCCAGGCGCCGGAGGGACGTGGGGTGTTCCCGGGTATGACCGTCGTCGAAAACCTCGAGATGGGTTGCTATGGACGGAAATTCCCGTCCAAGAAGGAGCACGACGAGCGGCTCGACTGGGTGATGACGACCTTCCCGCGGCTGGCCGAGCGGCGCAGCCAGGTCGGTGGCACGCTGTCCGGCGGCGAGCAGCAGATGCTGGCCATCGGCCGCGCGTTGATGGCCCGGCCCAAGGTGCTGCTGCTCGACGAACCGTCGATGGGGTTGGCGCCCATGGTGATTTCACAGATCTTCCGGATCATCTCCGAGATCAACAGTCAGGGCACCACGGTGCTGCTGGTCGAGCAAAACGCCCAGCAGGCGCTCAGTCGGTCCGATCGGGCCTATATCCTGGAGACCGGGGCCGTGACGCGCAGCGGCGACGCCCGCGAACTGCTCAAGGACGACAGCATCCGGGCGGCTTACCTCGGCGTGGCGTAAGCGTCCGGCGGCCTCGTCAGGGCTGGCGCTGAGTCGGCGGAGTCGGCGCAGAGGTTTGTCCTCCGGTCCCCGGCATCTTTCCGGGACCCATACCGCAGGCAGGTCCCGACGGCGATTGGGTGCGTGCGTATGGACTGCACCAGTATCCACCGGTGCTGTAGGCGCCGGCGTGGAAGCCCCTGAAGAAGATGACGACGACGATCAAAACGACGCCAGCGACGATGCCGACCCAGGCGGCCACGCGGAAGAGCGGGTTTGCCGCACCGACGGTGCTGTGGTGAATGATGTCGTCCGGGTGGAGGACTCGGGTGCGTCAGTCATGTCGATGTCTTCCTGGGTTGCATACGCGGTCTCGGTGCGGTCCGAATGCCGGCCACAACCCTCAGTTTCGGCTCCGGTGAACGGCTTGCGTTAGAGCCTTTTGTCCTCTCGTCTGCAGCCGAGGTGCAGGGTGAACCGAACGAAGGATCTCTCGGCCGGCCTGAGCGTCAGGGTGTGACGCGGAATCGTTTCACCCGGGCGGTGGCTCCCGACACCAATTCCAACCGGCTCTTGGGTACGCCGAGATGCGCGGCCAGCAGCTTCGTAACCGCCTCGTTGGCCTTGCCGTCGACGGCGCGCTCCGGCACATAAATGGTCAAGGTGCCATCGTCGTGCGTCTGCACCAGCGGGCCCTTCTTGCTGCCGGGCTTGACGTTGACGGTGATCACGGCCGCCGAGTCTAGTGAGCGACGATCACGTGGCGTGACCCGCACAGCTCCGGCACAGAAAGCTCCTATCCAGCCATAGCCTGCTCATGGCTCACGCTGATTTTCAACGACGAGAATCGATTTCGGTTGGGACTCAGTGAACGGAGCACATGAACCCATGAACGTAGGCATCAGGGTCGCGGCGAGTTCGGCAGTGGTGGCCGGTTTGACCGCCGGCGTGCTGTTCGGCGGCGCAGCTGTGGCGACCGCGGCGCCGCAGTGTCCACCGGGAGTGCAGAACTGCCAGGGTGGTGGGCCGGGCGGACCTGGCGGTCCTGGCAACGACGGTCCCGGCAGGCACGACGGCGGCCCCGGCGGCCCTGGTGGTCCCGCTGGTCCGGGCGGACCTGACAACGGACCCGGTGGTCCAGCCAACAACGGACCGGGCCGGGATGACAACGGTCCCGGCGGGCCGGGCGGTCCCGCTGGTCCGGGCGGACCTGATGGTGGTCCGGGTGGCCAGGGCTGGCATGACAACGGTCCCGGCGGCGGGCCGCAACACGACGGAACACCGGGTTGGCACCCCGATCGGCCCCCGGCGCTACCGCCCGGCCAGTTCGACCGTCCCGCACCGCCGGACGGCGACCCCGCATGGGGATGGGGTCCGGGCCAGGGCAACGTGCCGGTCTGGGCTCACGATCGGCCCGCGCCACCGTGGTGGGCGCCGTTTGCCCGTGTCTTCTGGTCTGACGTGCGCAACTCGTGGGGCTTCTGGTGGGGTCCGTTCTGGTTCCCCGCCTGATCGACCGACCGCCGAACGTGAACTCGTGCCTGTGAATCCGCGAGGATCTCTGGCTCGAGTTCACGCTCGGCGCAGAGATTGCTAGCGAGCGACGATCACCGAGGAGCCGTGCCCGAACAGGCCCTGGTTGGCGGTCACGCCGACCTTGGCGCCCTCGACCTGGCGGCCGGTGGCCTGGCCCTTGAGCTGCCAGCTGAGCTCGCACACCTGCGCGATGGCCTGCGCCGGAATGGCCTCCCCGAAACTGGCCAGCCCGCCCGAGGCGTTGACCGGCACCCGGCCGCCGATCGTGGTGGCTCCGCTGCGCAGCAGGCCTTCGGCCTCGCCCTTGGGGCACAGGCCCAGGTGTTCGTACCAGTCCAATTCCAGAGCGGTGGACAGGTCGTACACCTCGGCCAGGCTGACATCTTCGGGTCCGATCCCGGCCTCGGCGTAGGCGGCATCGAGGATCTGGTCCTTGAACACCCGGTCCGGACCAGGCACCACCGCGGTGGAATCGGTTGCGATATCGGGTAGTTCGGGCAGATGCTGGGGGTATTGCGGGCTTTGCAGGCTCACCGCGCGCACCGACGGGACGCCCTCGACCGATCCGAGGTGCTTCTCGGCGAAGGACTTGCTGGCCACGATCAGCGCGGCGGCACCGTCGGAGGTCGCGCAGATGTCCAGCAGCCGAAGCGGATCGGAGACCACCGGGCTGGCCAGCACGTCCTCGACGGTGGCTTCCTTGCGGTAGCGCGCATTGGGGTTGTTCAAGCCGTGCTTGGCGTTCTTGACCTTCACGTGGGCGAAGTCCTCGACGGTGGCGCCGTAAAGGTCCATCCGGCGCCGCGCCAGCAGCGCGAAGTACACCGTGTTGGTGGCGCCGATCAGATGGAAGCGCTGCCAGTCCGGATCGTTCTTGCGTTCCCCGCCCACCGGGGCGAAGAAGCCTTTGGGCGTGGTGTCGGCGCCGATCACCAGCGCGACATCGCAGAAACCCGCGAGGATCTGCGCACGTGCACTCTGCAGCGCCTGTGAACCGCTGGCGCATGCCGCGTAGCTGGAGGTGACGGGCACCCCGTTCCAGCCCAACTTCTGGGCGAACGTCGCGCCGGCGACGAATCCCGGGTAGCCGTTGCGGATGGTGTCGGCACCGGCGACCAACTGGACCTGGCGCCAGTCCAGGCCCGCTTCGGCCAGCGCGGCGCGGGCGGCGACCACGCCGTACTCGGTGAAATCGCGGCCCCATTTACCCCAGGGGTGCATGCCCGCGCCGAGGATGTACACGGGCTCACTCATTGCGCGATCCTCCAGGCGTGGGTGGTCCGGACGACGCCGTCGTCGTCGGTGTAGAGCGGCATCGTGGTCAGCTCCATCTCCATGCCGATCTTGAGGTCGGCCGCCAAGGTGCCCTCGACCACCTTGCCGAGCACGATCAGGCCTTCGTCGGCCAGTTGCACCGCGGCCACGGCGAACGGCTCGAACGGGTCGGGTGACGGGTACGGCGGCGGGGGTGCGTAGCGGTTCTCCGTGTAGCTCCACACGGTGCCGCGCCGAGACAACGGCACCTGTTCCAGCACGTCGCTGTCACATGCCGGGTTGGGGCAGTTGTTGGCCCGCGGCGGGAAGACGAACGTCGCGCACTCCGGGCACTTGGCCCCGATCAGATGGGTGGCGCCGGCGTCGTCGGTGGCGAACCACCCTTCGACGGCGGGCTGCGAGGATGCTGCTGGCACGAGGCTCAGCGTACCCAGTCCGAGCGCGAAACTGAAACGTGTTGCAGTTCGGTGGTCAGGTGCTGGTGGGTGGAACGACTGGACCGATGGGCACGCGGATGGAAGCTCCATTTATGGCCCAGGTCAACGCGTCGTAGGGCGGCCAGGAGTAGCTGTAGGAGGGGACGACGGCTCGCGCAAAATTGCCCAGCGTCGATTGCACGATGAAGTCCTGGATCTGCGGGAGGCCGTGGAAGTGGTCATTGGCGTTCAACTCGACCGCCGAGACGAAGAGCGAGAACGCCGAGTTCGGCGTCGTCAATGCGGCCTCCGACGGCACGAACGTGTAGGTGTAGGTGCCGTCGCCATGATCGGTGTAGGTGATGGTGCCGTTCCGCACCGGGGTCAGATTGACTTGTAGCGGGTCGCCGTCGATATCGGTCGCGGTGATCTGACCCGTATAGCTGCCGTCGGCGTTCTTGGTGGGTGCGCTGATGGTCACGGTGGGGAGGGTGTTGTTGAACGTCCGGTTGAACCATCCCTGCAAGCCGTAGACCAAGGTGGTCAGCGGGTCGGTGAATGCGGCAGCGGTGGGGACCGACGCGGCGGTCAGCTTCGCCGATACCTTCGCGCCGGCAGTCGGATCGGTGTTACCCCACGGCACGCCGGGGACGGTGGCGCGCGTGGTGGCGTAATCCGGTGCGCTGTACGGCGGATAGTGCAGCTGCCCGAATGCATTGTGCAGGGCGGTCTGCACCACCTGCCCGATGATCTGGCCGAAGCCGTGGTAGTGCTCGTCGGCGTTCGCCTCCACCACGGTGACGCCGATGGCGCCGCTGGTGGGGCGGGTCAGGGCGTAATCGGACGGGGTGATCGTGTAGTGGCCACTCTGGTCGATGGTCACGATGCTGCCGTCGTAGGGCCGGACCACCGAGTAGACCAGCGGGTCGCCGTCCTTGTCGGTCGCGATCACCTGTCCTGAGTAGGTGCCGTCGGAGTTCAGTGTCGGCGCGCTGACGCTGACGATCCTCGGTTTGTTGTTGAAGTACTGGACCTGGATGGCGTGGCCCCAGGATTGGACGGCGGCGATGAGGCCGGCGAGGGGATTGGCGGGCGCGGTGGTCGCGGCGGGCGCGGCCGCGGCCTTGGCCGTCGCCGCTACTTTCGGGGTGGTGGTCGTGGCTGCCGACTGCACCGCCGGAGTGGTGTCGGCCTTGGTGGCGTTCGCACGTTTGAGGGTGCCGTCCTGCTGTGTGCTGGTGGGGTTTTCGTCACCGGCGGACGTCGCGCTGGCATCGGTATCCGGCTTGGTGTCGGACTTGGAATCGGACTTGGAATCGGACTTGGTGTCAGGCCTGGAATCGGCCTTCGTGTCGGGTTTGGCGTCGGCCCGGTGCCGGGGCTTCTTCTTCGGTGCCGACGTGGTGTTCTGCGACGGCGTCGTGTTCGGTGACGTCGACGCGGTCTCGTGCGACGGGGCCGTCGAGGCCGAGTCATGGTTCGTGGCGCCGGACGAGTTGGACGCCGCGCCGGAGCCCTCCGCGTCGGCGTTGGCCACCGCCGCGCCGGTGGTGAGTGCGGCACCGATGCCCAGTGTGATCGCGCCGGCGCCCAGCCATGCCGTCACCGCGGGTTTGGCGCGCTCGGTGCGATGCCGTCCACCCATGTCAGATCCCTCCCCGAAAGACTGTTGCCTTAGCTAAATACCATCCGAGGCGGGTTGGAGCAACGATTTCATCCGATGTTCTCGTTACTATGCGACACCCGCCCGATTAGCACGCCTCCGGCGAATATCCGTGGTATTAGGGACTTTTCGATGGACGGCGTGTGATGGTCGTTGCGATGGCAAAGAGTTCGGGCGTTGCTCGGGGCGATTGCTTGTTGGGATCGGTAGCCACCGGACACCGGTGCACTCATGGTCGGACCGGGCCGATGGGGCGCCGGGGAAACGGAGCAGTGCCATGGGATTCTTCGACAAGGCCAAAGAGAAGGCCAGGGAAGCCGCTGCCGCCGCGCAGCAGGGTTTGCAGCAGCCGATCGACCCCGCGATCTTCGGCGGTCCGTCGAACCGGCCGGTGGCCGCCGACGATCCGATCTGGGCGCCGATCAACGGTTTTTCACTCGAGGATTACGCCGCCTTGGCGCGTGCCGCCCAGGCGCGCAGCATCACCGACGAGGCGGGCATGATCGCGCTCGCTCAGGAGCGGGGCTGGGATCCGGCCGATACCAAGGCGGCTCTGGACGGCTGGGTGCAACGCATGGGCCAGTCGATGGCCGTCGGCCAGAAGTTCCGCACGCTCTTGGGTTACTGAGCGGCCGCCTCGCAGAGGATGCGCACCAGATCGTCGTGGTTGTCCCGCATCAGATTGTGGGCGCCGTCCAGGGCATGGGTCACCCAGGTCGGGTCGGCGCGCAGCCGCTCGAAGGTGGGGGTGAACGGGGATGGTGTCGGCCACCCTTTGGCGTAGACGTAGTCGCGCCGGCGGAAGGTGGACAGGTTCCCCCGTAGACGCACCGGTTGCATCAACGCGGCCAACGGGTGGGCGGTCGCGCGTGGATCGAAGAACGGTAGTGGCGGTACCCCGTAGCCGGTCGCATCGACATTCGTATACCACTGGCGCTGTTCGTCATTGGTCAGCGTCCAGCACGAGTCGCCGTCCCGGGGTACGAACGCGTCCAGGTACACCAGTGAATCGATTTGTGCGCCGGCACGATCGGCCACCGCGGTGGTCACCATGCCGCCGTAACTGTGCCCGACGAGCACCGCGTCGGACACCCGGCGTGCCTCGAGTTCGGCCAGTACGTCGGCGATATGGGTCTCCAGGTTCACCCCGGCGTGCAGCAGGTGTGCCCGCTCGGCGACACCGGTGAGCGTCGGCGCAATCACCCGGTGGCCGCGGTCGCGCAGTGCGGCAGCCAGGTCGTCGAAACACCAGCCGCCGTGGCAGGCGCCGGGGATCAACACGAAGGTGGTCATCGAGAACTCCTGTCTGCGAACGTTTTCCGTCGGTAGTCGGCCGTCACCCGGGCCAGGTCCTCGGGTGCGCTGCGGTGCATCTCTCGGTTGGCGTGCACCACGGCGGTGGTCTCCGGGACGCGGCGCGCGTGGTAACCGGCAAGGCCGCGCCCGGATGCCAGCTCGTCGGCCAGTGCGCGGGCGTCGAGGATGGCCTGCGAGCCGCCGTTGGCGCCCACCGGATACATCGGGTGCGCTGCGTCGCCGAGCAGCGTCACCCGGCGGGTGCCCCAGTGCGACAACGGCTCCCGATCCACCATCGGATACTGGAACACCGCATCGGAGGTCGCGACCAGCCGCTCGGTGTCCAACCAGTCCAGGCGCCAGTCCGCCATCCGGGCACTCACCTCGGCCGGGTCCCCGGGGGTGTTCCAGCCGGCGTCGCCGGGCAGTGGTCCGGGCGCCGACTCGACGACCTGCAGCACCCAGTTCACCAGCCCGCCGCCGAGCGGATAGGTGACCAGCTCGACACCGTCGGGGCCTTTGACGATCGCCATGGTGCGCCCGTCCAGGAATGCCGGCATGTGTGCCGCGCCGCGGAACATCCGCACGCCGGACCACAGCAGGGGATCGGGGCCTCGGTGCAGCAGGGACCGGACCCGTGAATGGATGCCGTCCGCACCGACCAGGATGTCGGCGCGGACGTCCCCGGCCCGGGTGCCCACCATGACCCCGTCATCCGATTCGGTGACGTCGGTGACCGCGGCGCCGGTGCGCACGGCATCGCGGCCCAATCGGTCGAGCACCGCATCCAACAGCAGCATCTGCAGGCGCCCACGGTGCACCGAACACTGCGGGTAGCCGTACCCGCCCTCGATGCCGCGCGGTTCGCGGAACAGCAGGGTGCCGTCGTGGCGGTAGAAGTCGATCACGGCCGGGGCGGCCGCCATGGCCCGCAACTGCTCGCCCAAACCGAGTTCGTGTAGTTCGCGGACGGCGTGCGGCAGCAGGTTGATACCGACCCCGACGGCGCGAAGCTCGCGCGCGGACTCCAGAACGGTCGCTTCGATCCCGGCGGCGTGCAGCGTGAGCGCGGCGCTGAGGCCGCCGATGCCGGCTCCTGCGATGAGGATCTTCATCTCTCCAGGGTGCGCGGACCAGCTGTTATTCGTCCAATACCATCTGCGCACGGAAACTATAATCAATCGTTATGGAACTCCGGCAGCTCGAGTATTTCGTCGCCGTCGTCGAAGAGGCCAACTTCACCAGGGCCGCGCAGCGGATGCTGGTCGCCCAGCCGGCCGTCAGCACGCAGGTGGCCCGCCTGGAGCGCGAGCTGGGTCAGCCTCTGCTGGACCGGTCCCGCCGGGAGGTCCGGCTCACCGCCGCCGGGCAGGCGGTGCTGCCCTTTGCCCGGGCGGCGCTGCGCGCGGTCCGGCAGGCCCGCACCGCCGTCGACGAACTCACCCACCTGGTCCGTGGCGTCGTCACCATCGGCACGGTCACCTCGCACAACGTCGACATGCCGCGGCTGCTCGCCGACTTCCACCACGCCCACCCGGGCGTCGAGATCATGTTGTCCACCGACACCTCCGACGCCCTGATCGACGGGGTGCGCACCGGCCGCCTCGACGTTGCGATCGCCTCGGTGGGCGCCGGTGAGGTCCCCGACGGCCTGGCGGTGCTGCCCACCACCGAGCAGGTGATCGACGCCGTGGTCGGGCCGGACGACCCGTGGGCCCGGCGCCGCACGGTCGGTCTGGCGGCGTTGGCGGGCCGGCCGCTCATCTCGCTGCCGGTCGGCGGCGGTATCCGCCGCCAGTTCGACATCGCGTGCGCGTCCGCCGGGGTGTCCCCGCGGGTGGTGTTCGAGGCAGCCACCCCAGAGGCGCTGGCCGATCTGGCCGCGCGGGGACTGGGGGTGGCCATCGTGCCGCGTTCGGTGTCCAGGGCACGCCAGGACGTGCACGCCATCGCGATCGTGCCGGAGCTTCGCGGCCGGCTGGTGCTCGCGTGGCGGGCCGCCGGACCGGTCAGCCCGGCGGCCCGGGCGCTCGTGGAGATGGCCCGGGAACTGCTGGGCGTCGGTGGTGATGAATAGAGTGAGGGCCGTGAGTTCAACCGCGACGGACACGTCATCCTCGAAGCCGACCCTGATGCTGCTGGACGGCAACTCACTGGCATTCCGCGCGTTCTACGCGCTGCCGGCCGAGAACTTCAAGACGCAGGGCGGCTTGACCACCAACGCGGTGTACGGGTTCACGGCCATGCTGATCAACCTGCTGCGGGACGAACAACCCAGCCATGTGGCCGCAGCGTTCGACGTGTCGCGCAAGACCTTCCGCAAGGACAAGTACCCGGAGTACAAGGAGGGGCGCTCGGCCACCCCCGACGAGTTCCGCGGCCAGATCGACATCACCAAAGAGGTGCTCAACGCGCTCGGCATCACGGTGCTGGCCGAAGAGGGCTTCGAGGCCGACGACATCATCGCGACCCTGGCCACCCAGGCGCAGGACACCGGGTACCGGGTGCTCGTGGTCACCGGTGACCGGGATTCGCTGCAGTTGGTCAGTGAGGACGTCACCGTGCTGTACCCGGTCAAGGGCGTCAGCGAGCTGACCCGGTTCACCCCGGAAGCCGTCCAGGCCAAGTACGGACTCACGCCCACCCAGTACCCCGACTTCGCCGCACTGCGCGGCGACCCGAGCGACAACCTGCCCGGCATTCCCGGCGTGGGGGAGAAGACCGCCACCAAGTGGATCGTCGAACACGGCTCCCTGCAGGCGCTTGTCGACAATGTCGACCAGGTCAAGGGAAAAGTCGGGGATGCGTTGCGCGCCAACCTTTCCCACGTGGTGCTCAACCGTGAGCTGACCGAGCTGGTGAAGAACGTGCCGCTGGCGCAGACGCCGGACACGCTGCGCATGCTGCCCTGGGACCGCGACCACATCCATCGGTTGTTCGACGATCTGGAATTCCGGGTGCTGCGCGACCGGCTCTTCGACACGCTGAGCTCCGCCGATCCCGAGGTGGACGCCGGTTTCGAGGTGCGCGGCGGTGTGCTGCCGGCCGGGGAGCTGGCGGCCTGGCTCGCCGAGCACAGCAACGGTCGCCGGTTCGGCCTGGCGGTGGTGGGCACCCACAAGGCCTTCGATTCCGACGCCACGGCGCTGGCCATCGCCTCGGCCGACGGTGAAGGTTGCTATCTGGACACCGCCACGTTGAGCCCCGAGGACGAGGCGGCGCTGGCGTCCTGGCTGGCCGACCCCGGTCCGCCCAAGGCGGTGCACGAGGCCAAACTTGCCATGCACGACCTGGCCGGCCGCGGCTGGACGCTGCGCGGGGTCACCTCCGACACGGCGCTGGCGGCCTACCTGGTGCGCCCCGGGCAACGCAGCTTCTCCCTCGACGACCTGTCGCTGCGCTACCTCAAACGCGAACTGCGCGCCGAAGACACCGGACAGCAACAACTTTCGTTGCTCGACGACACCGACGGCGTCGATGAGCAGGCGGTGCAGACGCTGCTGCTGCGCGCCTCGGCGGTGGGTGACCTTGCCGACGCGCTCGACGAGGAACTGGCCCGCATCGACTCGTCGTCCCTGCTGGATCGGATGGAGCTGCCCGTCCAGCGGGTGCTGGCCGAGCTGGAAGCCACCGGCATCGCGGTGGACATCGCGCACCTGCAGGAGCTGCAGAGCGAGTTCGGCGACCAGATCCGCGACGCCGCGGAGGCCGCCTACGCCGTGATCGGCAAGCAGATCAATCTCGGCTCGCCCAAACAGCTGCAGGTGGTGCTGTTCGACGAACTGGAGATGCCCAAGACCAAGAAAACCAAGACCGGCTACACCACCGATGCCGATGCGCTGCAATCACTGTTCGACAAGACGGGCCACCCGTTCCTGCAGCACCTGCTGGCACATCGGGATGCCACGCGGCTGAAGGTCACCGTCGACGGTCTGCTGGCCTCGGTCGCCTCCGACGGTCGCATCCACACCACCTTCAACCAAACCATCGCGGCCACCGGCCGGCTGTCGTCCACCGAGCCGAACCTGCAGAACATCCCCATCCGCACCGAGGCCGGCCGGCGCATCCGGGACGGCTTCGTGGTCGGCGCCGGCTTCTCGGACCTGATGACCGCCGACTACAGCCAGATCGAGATGCGCATCATGGCGCACCTGTCCGGGGATGCGGGGCTCATCGAGGCCTTCAACACCGGCGAGGATCTGCACTCGTTCGTCGCGTCGCGGGCGTTCGACGTGCCGATCGACGAGGTCACCCCGGACCTGCGGCGCCGCGTCAAGGCGATGTCCTACGGTCTGGCCTACGGGCTGAGTGCCTACGGCCTGTCGGCCCAGCTGAAGATCAGCACCGAAGAGGCCAAACTCCAGATGGACCAGTACTTCGCGCGCTTCGGCGGCATCCGCGACTACCTGCGTGACGTCGTCGACCAGGCCCGCAAGGACGGTTACACCTCCACGGTGTTGGGCCGCCGGCGCTATCTGCCCGAGTTGGACAGCAGCAACCGCAATGTGCGGGAGGCCGCCGAACGGGCCGCGCTGAACGCGCCGATCCAGGGCAGCGCCGCCGACATCATCAAGGTGGCGATGATCAACGTCGACGCGGCGATCAAGTCGGCGGGCCTGAAATCCCGGATGTTGTTGCAAGTGCACGACGAATTGCTGTTCGAGGTGGCCGAGGGCGAGCGGGAGACGCTGGAGGCGCTGGTGCGTGAGCACATGGGCGGGGCCTATCCGCTGGACGTGCCGCTGGAGGTGTCGGTGGGATACGGCCGCAGCTGGGACACCGCGGCGCATTAGCGCCGCGCATCGATGGGGTGGGCGCATGAGCGCCGCGCCTAACGGACGGTTTCGACTCGGAATAAAAGGCTGGTTTCCTCTCGTTCTGACCTATTACGATACGATCTAGTTCCGTAATAGAAAGGTCAGGTTGATGGAGCAAGCGCTCAGTACCGACCAGCGACGCCGCCGCGCCCACGCAACCATGGACCGGTTGGTGGCGGCCCTGTTGGCGCACGACATGGACGCCTTCGCCGACGAGTGGGCCCCCGACGGGACCATGACATTCCCATTCGCCCCGCCCGGCTGGCCGCACCTGCGCGGCCGCGAGGACGTCCGCGCCTACCTTTCCGGATATCCCGAGGTCGTCGACATCCGCGGTATCACCCACCAGACCCGGCACGACACCACCGACCCCGACACCGTCGTCGTCGAGTGGGGAGTCACCGGCATCGCGCGCAAAACCGGCCGCAAGTACGACCTGGACTACGTCGCGTTCGTCACCGTGGGCGCCGAGGGCATCGTCGCCTACCGCGACTACTGGAACCCGCTGGCGGCGGGCACCGCGCTGGACGGCCTCGACGAGATGGCCGACGCCTTCACGAAATACGAGGGCAACGCATGACCGGCAGCGTCTTGGTTCTGGGAGCGAGTGGAAACACCGGTTCGGCCGTCGTCGACGCGCTCGCCGAGTATCCAGACGTGCGGGTGCGGACGGGCGCGCGGCGCCCCATCGGCCCCGCGACCGCCGAGCAACGCCGTTTCGACTGGACCGACCCCGAGACCCATCAGCGCGCTCTCGACGGTGTCGACCGCGTCTACCTCGTCGCTCCGGTGGGTGACCCCGACCCGGTGCGGCTGGTGGGCCCTTTCCTGCAACAAGCCGTCGCGATGGGGGTGCGCCGCGTCGTGCTGCTCAGCTCCTCGGCGGTCGCCGACGGCGATCCAGGCCTGGGCGTGGTCGCCACCGAAGTGCGGAAGCTGTTGCCGGAGTGGGAGATTCTGCGACCGTCGTGGTTCATGCAGAACTTCGTCGGACGCCATCCGCTGGCCGACAGCATCCGCGCGACGGGCGAGTTCGTCACGGCCACCGGGCACTGCCGGATACCGTTCATCGACGCCCGCGACATCGGCCGCTGCGCGGCCCGGCTACTCACCGCCGAGCGGGCCGGCAACGCCGAACACCACCTGACCGGCCCGCAGGCGCTGAGCTACGACGACGCGGCGGCGGTCATGGCGGCGGTCACCGGGCGCCCCGTCCGGCACCGTGCCGTGGACCCGGGCTCGTATATCGAAACCCTTGTCGCGTCCGGGTACGACCGAGCCTTCGCCTCGGCGCTCGCCGCGCTCGACGAGCAGATACGTGACGGTAGACAAGCGCATGTCACCGACACCGTGGAACGGCTCACCGGGCGGGCGCCCACGGCGTTCGCCGACTACCTGCGTGAGCACGCCGGGCTGGCGTCATGTCCGGTGTGACTGCAGGCAGGCCGCGCGACACCACGGTGACTGCAGCGATCCTGGAAGCCGCGATGGCAGAGCTGGCCGACAACGGGTTTCGCGGCCTCACAATGGACGGCGTGGCGCGGCGAGCCGGCGTCGGCAAGAGTGCCATCTACCGGAGGTGGCCGTCCAAGGTGGAGATGACCGCCGAGGCCATGCGCATGCTGAGTGTCGACGCCGGACCGCCGCCGGACACCGGCTCCTTCACCGACGACATCCTGGCCCTGCTCGACGAGGTCCGGACGTGGTTGAGCGACAGCCGGATTCGCCGGGTGTATCCGGATCTGCTGGCCGAGGCGCAACGTGATCCGGTGCTGGCCGAGGCCCTGATGGACCACGTCGGCCGCC